>NZ_BAMW01000044.1 GCF_000963945.1 Acetobacter indonesiensis
GGCGTAAGCACCCGGCGACTGCCGCCTTGCTGAATATTTCTATTCTGGTTCAGCTATGAATCATGAGCGATTCAAGAGATAGAGACGCGGTACTACCTGCGAGTGTCGCAGGTAGTACCGCAGAGAGGCTCCAAGGGAGCGGTATGGAGGCAGGAGAGCGAGACAGGCTGGCGGAAGCCTCGCGGATCGAGATCGTTTCAGATCGCCGCCGCTGGCACGCCCCTGAATTTCGCGCGCGCGTGGTCATCGCGTCCTACGAGAGCCGGCGCCCCGTAAGGGAGGTGGCTGCACAGTATGGTGTTCATCCAAGCCTGGTGTTTCGCTGGCGGCGAGAGGCCCGGGCCAAAGCGCAGGGCGGAACATCGTTCGTGCCTGTCATGGTGGCTCCGGCACCTCAGCCGCAGGCATTGGAGCGTCGAAGCGAACAGGGAACGCCGCCTGGCCGAGCGGTCAGCGTGGTCTTTCCGGACGGTGTGCGGCTCGAATTCGACACGGGGCTGTCCGCTGATCGTCTGCGTGAGATTGTGGGCGCGCTGCGGTCATGATTCCGCTTCCCTCCACGCTGAGGATATGGCTGGCGGCCGGCGTGACCGATATGCGCCTCGGGATGCCCGGGCTGGCTCTGAAAGTCCAGGAAACGCTGGGTCGTGATCCTTTCGCCGGCGACGTTTATGCCTTCAGGGGAAAGCGCGGCGACCTGGTGAAACTGATCTGGCACGATGGCGTAGGCCTGTCATTATATGCGAAGCGGATCGAGCGTGGGCATTTCCTCTGGCCCTCGGCCAGGGACGGGGTGATCCATCTTTCCCCGTCACAATTAAGTTGCCTGCTGGAAGGGATCGACTGGAGAAACCCGCAGAAAACCTGGAGACCCGAACTGGCGGGATAATAAAAACTGCGCCAGATCAGCATATACTGGTACTCTTTTGAGCGCCCATGTGGTCAACTGTCTTCATGACGGGAGACACGGACGAGATGATGGCCCTGCGCGCGGCACTTGCCGCGGTCGAGGCGCGCGTTCAGGTCGCCGAATTCCGGGCGTCTTCTGCCGAAACCCGGGCCACTGCCGCTGAAACCCGAGCGATCAGCGCCGAGGCGCAGATCGCTCATCTCAAGCACCTCATTGCGCGGATGCGCCAGGACCGTTTCGGGGCCTCATCGGAGCGGGGGCGCCGTCTGCTGGCCCAGTTCGAACTCGAACTGGAGGATCTGGAGACGGCGCACGCCGAGGATGCGCCGGAAAACGCTTCCGATCCTGCCGTGCGGGCGACAGCGCCCCGGCGCAATCACGGTCGCCAGCCGCTGCGCGCCGATCTCCCGCGCGAACGGGTCGTCATCCCCGTGCCGACACATTGCCCGTGCTGTGGCGGCGAGCGCCTGAGTAAGCTGGGGGAGAGTGTCACCGAGACGCTGGAGGTGATCCCGCGACAGTTCAAGGTGATCCAGACGGTGCGCGAGAAATTCACCTGCCGCGACTGCGAGAGCATCACCCAGCCACCGGCACCTTTCCACCCGATCGCACGCGGACGGGCCGGTCCAAAGCTGCTTGCGGGCATCCTGTGCGACAAGTTCCTGCAGCATCTGCCGCTGAACCGGCAGAGCGATGCATTTGCCCGTGAGGGGATCGATCTCGACACCTCGACGCTAGCCGACTGGGTGGGTGCCTGCACCGCGACGCTGGCGCCCCTTACCGCGCTGATCCGGGCACATGTGCTGGCAGCCCAGCGTCTGCATGCGGACGACACCACAGTGCCCGTACTGGCGAAGGGGCGCACCGTGACCGGACGATTGTGGAATTATGTGCGCGACGATGCCCCATTTGGCGGCCTCGCGCCCCCAGCCGTGTGGTTCCGCTACTCCCGAGACCGTAAAGGTGAACATCCGGCCGACCATCTCACCGGCTGGACCGGAATCCTGCAATCAGACGCCTATGCCGGATACACTCACCTGGCAAAGCCGGGACGTCAGCCCGCGCCTGTGGTCGCGGTCGGCTGCTGGGCGCATGGACGCCGGGGACTGTTCAAGATTGCCGAGAAAGACAAGGCGCCACTCGCCATAGAGGCCGTGCGCCGGATCGACGCCATATTCGACGCCGAACGCGCGATCAACAGCAGCTCCGCCGCACATCGGCTGGCCATCCGCAAGGAGAGTATCGCCCCGCTGGTCGAGGATCTGCTCGACTGGATGCGCGAGACCTGCCGGCGCATGTCGTCGAAAAACCCCATTGCCCAGGCAATGAACTATATTCTCAGACGGGTCGATACATTCACGGTATTTCTTGAAGACGGCCGGATCTGTCTGACGAATAATGCGGCGGAACGTGCAATCCGCGGTATCGCACTGGGGAGAAAAGCCTGGCTGTTCGCAGGCTCCGATCGTGGCGGTGAAAGAGCCGCCGCCATGTATTCCCTCGTCGCCACCTGCCGCCTGAACGAGGTCAATCCTCAGGCATGGCTCGCCGATGTGCTCGCCCGCATCAACGACACTCCCAACCCACGCCTCCATGAACTCCTCCCCTGGCATTGGAAACCCATTGCTCAAGGGCAGAATAGCATCGCTGCCTGATCACGCCCGCGTCTCTCGCCGGATGGTTACCT
>NZ_BAMW01000043.1 GCF_000963945.1 Acetobacter indonesiensis
ACCGAGAGAGCCTGCGCGTTGTCATGCCCATTAGTGTTTCATGGTCAGCCTGCAACTATGGAGGCAGGCGGCCTTGGATGCTCTGCCCATATTGTGCAAGGCGGGTTTCGGCCCTGCACCTGTCCAGCAATTCCAGACATCTTGCGTGCCGGCATTGCTTCAACATGACCTATGAAAGCAGAAACGTGGACGCCATAGGCCGGTCATGGATGAGAGAAGAAAAGCTGTTGAAGCGGATTGGTGGGAGTTGCGGAGGTAGTTTTTCCTCACGCGACCCGTCCCGGCCTAAGGGGATGCACAGCACTACGTATCGTCGCATCCATGAGGCCGCTTTCGATGAAATGTGGCGACGTGAGGAGGTTCTAAACGATTTCTGCATGGCGCGGTTCGGGTGCCGGTGGGGCTGATTTTGTAAGCAGATGCGCGTGTGTACGAGGTTGCCACCTCTGAGTGTGTAAACATGAAAGTTACGCCTTCTATCAGCTCCGCGGCTATGATACGCGTCACTCCAAAGTCCTTTTGGTCATCTGGGCGCTTGATGAAAGGACACAGAAAAATCTGGGCAGCTTATTCAAAAATCAAATCCGCAATCCACGGACGGCCGACAGAGAAAGAGTAACAATGCATTTTACCCAAACCTTTGATGCGCACTCTTTTTTAGATACGTTTGGAAGCTATCTATCTGCCTTTTTATTTGGGACGTTAATCGGAGCGGAACGCCAGTTTCGCCAACGAACAGCCGGGCTGCGCACTAATGCGCTAGTTGCAATTGGTGCATCAGCCTTCGTTGATCTGGCTGAACGCATTGGCGGAGACACCTCTGCCATTCGCGTAATTGCGTATGTCGTATCAGGAGTCGGATTTCTCGGTGCTGGCGTCATCATGAAAGATGGTCCAAATGTACGAGGCTTGAACACTGCCGCAACACTATGGTGCTCAGCAGCCATCGGTGCCTGCACGGGGTGTGACATGATTGCAGAGGCAGCACTTCTGACCGTCTTTATTCTTAGTGCCAATACGATATTGAGAGTTTTGGTCAAATGGATTGATCGACGCCTGCCGCCACAGATTGATGCAGTAGATCAGGAATCAGGTTTCTAACCGGACTTTTTGGAGTGGGGCAGATTTTCTGAACAGCTAGTTCTCTGCGACATATTAGACGGTATGAGGAATTTCGCGACCAATACGCGCGCGAGCGCGAGTGGCTGGAATGGGGTGGTGAAACGCCACCTCATCTGCGCTTCGGCCCTCTTGAAAAAACATGAAATCGAAAGCGTCAGCCTGTTATCAAATGTTAAGGTTGAGCAAGCCGCCATTCGGGCTGGATACAGTGAGAAAACCGCAGGCCAAGCCGCCTCCAATCTATTTAAAAAGTTGAAATTCAGAACGCGATTTCAGACATTGGGTCCACTGGAAATTGTTGACAAATGTTGACATTCAAAGCGCCATTTCAGAGACAACCCAAGGTTTAATTCAGCCAGAAATTTTAATTCGCACACGCAAAAAAAATGGGGAGGTGTTCGGTCCACACGTAAGCCGGTTTCAACCTTTTGACCCTCTATACCCCTCCGTCTGATTTAACCCCCATTTTCTTATGAGAACCCTATCAGACACAAACTCCCCGGTCCTTATAAGAAAACCCCAATGAAATGATTTCGGGCGAAACCGGCAGCATACACGTGCCGAATTTGCTGGTTGGTCCGACTGGTCCGACCGGAACGACCGAAAAAAACAATACCGGATTGGATTTTGCCTCATACCCGGCATTGCGTTGACCACGCCTCCATGAGCGGGCGGCGCTGTTCCAGAAGGTCAGTCCTACGGTAAGCGGCTTCAACCTTGTTCTCTATGGCATGGGCAAGAGCCATCTCCGCCACATCACGCGGGCAAGCATTGGTGTCAGAAGTCCAGTCCCTGAAGGTGGAACGCAGGCCGTGAACAGTGACATCCTTTGTCTTGGCTGCAAGGTGAAGGGCTTTACTCAAGGCGTAAGCACCCGGCGACTGCCGCCTTGCTGAATATTTCTATTCTGG
>NZ_BAMW01000042.1 GCF_000963945.1 Acetobacter indonesiensis
AGGCTCATAACCTGAAGGTCATAGGTTCAAATCCTATCCCCGCAACCAACGATACTTGCGATACGAACGCATCGAGAACGCCACTGTCCGGATGGACCGTGGCGTTTTTCTTGTGCGCCGCGAACTGCAGGATCGCCGCTAGGTCGCCGCGCAGGATGATCGTCAGTTCGCCGTCGGTCGGCTGGAGCGTGATCTGCGAGACCAGTGTGCGCAGGCGCTCGGCAGCCTCGGTCTTCGTCTCTTCGGCCTGAAGGCTCTCATAAAGAGACGTGATCCGCTGCTGGTAGATCTCCGCCATGTTCGGATGGAGAAGGGGAGGCGGCTCCTCGGTATTGGCGACTTTCTGTTCCAGTTCCTCCTTGCGGGCTTCGAGCGTCGTCATTTTTTTCATGACCCGCTTGGATGCCTCAATGTCATCTGAGGCAAGGATAAGATTCAGAAGCTTATCCAGTTCTCTGTCGATGCGGGGAATTTCATTCCGCATTGCTGCGAGATCGGCACCCAGTTCCATGCGCAGTCGGTTCACCTCGCGGGTGAACTCGTTGCAGAACTCCTTGAACAGGTCCGGTTCCATCAGATGCGTGCGCAGCCCGCTCAGCACTGATGCTTCGAGGGCGTCGCGACGGATGTTGAGCCGATTGTCGCAGGTGCCCTTGTTGCGTGCTGTCGAGCAGCCGAGCAGATCTTTTGAGATCATGCTGTAACCACCACCACAGCAGCCGCAGCGGATCAGCCCGGCAAAGAGATGGCGGGGACGCCGTTGCGCGCTGAGGGCCTCGTTTCCCCGTGCCGGCTGGCTGAACGTCGTTTCGGCCTGGCGGGCCTTTACGGCATCCCACAGATCCTGTTCGACGATCCGTAATTCCGGCACCTCCTGGATCACCCATTCGGATTCAGGATTGAGGCGTGAGACGCGCTTGCCGCTATCCGGATCCTTCAGATAACGCAGCCGGTTCCAGACCAGGCGCCCGACATACATCTCGTTGTTGAGGATACCGGTGCCGCGTTCCCGATTGCCGTGAATGGTGGACGGTCCCCAATCACGTCCCTGCGGACCCGGAACGCCGTCCCGGTTCAATTCCATGGCGATCGTGCGGGACGACTTTCCCCGTGTGTAATCGGTGAAGATCCGTCTGACTGTGCGGGCCTCCTCCTCGTTGATGGTCCGGTCGCCCCGGATGCGCTCGCCTTTCGCATCGAACTGGCGCACGACATCATAGCCATAGGAATTGCCGCCGCCGGACTTGCCGTCCTCAATACGCCCGCGCAGCCCCCGCCGAACCTTCTCGGCCAGATCCTTGAGGAACAGGGCATTCATGGTGCCCTTGAGGCCGATATGCAGGTGGGTAACGTCGCCCTCGGAGAGGGTGATGATCCGCACGCCAGCGAACGTCATCCGTTTGAACAGGCCGGCGATATCTTCCTGGTCGCGCGACAGCCGGTCCATGGCTTCGGCCACGATGATCGTGAAGCGGCCGCGCGTAGCGTCCTGGATCAGTTCCTGAATACCTGGGCGGAGCAGGGAAGCACCGGAGATGGCACGGTCGGTGTAGCTGTCGATGATCGTCCAGCCCTGTTTCTCCGCATGAAGCCGGCAGAGGCGCAACTGATCCTCGATCGACGCATCGCGCTGGTTGTCGGATGAGTAGCGGGCGTAGAGCGCGACTTTCACAATCCCATCTCCTTAATCCTGGAGATCGCGTCGCCTCGCGGCCTCCACTTCAGCGTTGACGAAATCCCGTGCGGCCTGACGGGCCAGAAGCCGGACCAGACTGACCAGCCGAGGATCGGCTCCATTGCGTAATGGTGTCACGTTGGCCTCCGGGGCGTCGAGAACGAGCCGCACCTTGCCCGCTATCGTATCGCGTTGGCGTGCCATCTTCCCGTCCTTTCTGCATGGACCTGTGAGTGGTTCTGACAGCACTGTGGAGGTCGGACGGGATAGGCGTGAACAGAAAAATACGTGGAAACAGGGAGATGCGCCGTGCAGAGAGGGCTTGGGGATACGCGCGAACATTCGCGGCTATCATGGTCGGCACTATCACAAATCAGTGATTGAACGACTATAATGGTCGTATTTTATCGTGACGCGTGTCGACTCGCAGATCGACTGGAGCAGATGTAGCTTCCGTAAAGTCGTGTCCGTGCCATTCCGTGGATGCGGTTTGACCTCTCGTGGGGCCGGGAGAGAGGAAGAGGGACGTGGGGTTTTTCGTGACGGATTCAGGGGTGGGAGAGAGGCTTCCGCCCGTCCGTTACGGAGTGTCCTGCCATGGCGAGCGCCATCCAGAAAATCGCCCTCAATGCGTCCCGTGATATTCCTTTCAACAAGCTGGTGCTGTCGCAGTCCAATGTGCGGCGTGTGAAGTCCGGTCTGTCGATCGAGGAACTGGCCCGCGACATCGAACGCCGCGGCCTGCTGCAGAGCCTGAACGTCCGTCCCGTCCTGAATGGTGAGGGGGCGGAAACCGGTGCCTACGAGGTGCCTGCTGGAGGGCGCCGGTTCCGCGCCCTCGAACTGTTGGTGAAGCAGAAGAAACTGGCGAAAACCGCCCCGGTGCCTTGTGTCGTGCGTGAGGCAGGATCGGCCATTCTCGCCGAGGATGATTCCCTGGCCGAAAACGTCCAGCGCGTGGCCCTGCATCCGCTGGACCAGTTTCGGGCTTTCCGTGACATGCTGGAGAAGGGCATGTCCGAGGAAGAAATCGCGGCCGCGTTCTTCGTCGTGCCCACCGTGGTCAAACAGCGTCTGCGCCTGATGACCGTGTCCGACAAACTGCGCGAGATCTACGAGCAGGATGGCATGAAGCTCGACCAGCTCATGGCCTTTTCGATCAGCGATGACCACACCCGTCAGGAACAGGTCTGGGAGATTATTGCCCAGAGCCACAATCGCGAACCCTATCTGATCCGCCGCATGCTGACGGAGAAAACCGTGCGGGCGTCAGATCGCCGGGTGCGCTTTGTCGGGCTGGACGTCTATCTTGCCGCCGGCGGTCCCGTCATGCGTGACCTGTTCGAGGCAGACGACGGCGGCTGGCTGCAGGATCCGACCCTGCTCGATCAGTTGGTGATGGAAAAGCTGCAGGAGGCGGCCGAACAGGTCCGTGCCGAAGGCTGGAAATGGGTCGAGACGGCGCTATCCTTCCCCTGGGGGCACACACGGCACTTAGCGGAGATCGACGGTGTGCCAGTGGTGCTCTTGGAAGAAGAAGCCGCCCGCCTGACCGCGCTGCACAGCGAGCAGGAAACGATCGAGGCGGAATACGCGCAGGCCGATGAATTCCCCGAAGACGTTGATATCCGCCTGGGCGAGATCGAGCAGGCCATTGAGGCGCTGGAAGAACGCCCTGTGTCCTTCGATCCGGTGGACATGCAGCGAGCCGGCGTCTTTGTCAGTCTCGATACCGACGGCACGTTGCTGGTCGAACGGGGCTTCGTTCTGCCCGAGGATATGCCGGTGGAGCCCGAGGATGGTCACGATGAGTCCGAGGGATATGATGACACGGTCGTTCATCACGGCACGGGTGACGATGTCGAAGGAATTGGGATGGAAGATACCTTCGATACCGAGCCCGAAGAAGAAGACGGACTCAAGCCGCTTTCCGACCGCCTGCTGACCGAACTGACGGCCTGGCGCACGCTGGCCCTGCGCGATGCGTTTGCCGGCAATCCGCATATCGCGCTGACGGAACTGCTCCACACGCTGATGCGCGACCTGTACTGGCAGGTCTCGGGCGCGGACTGCCTGGAAGCCTATGTTCGGGAAATCTCCCTGCCGGTGCATTCCCCCGACATGCCGGGCAGCCTGCCGGCTCATGCGCTGCGCCAGCGCAACGAAGGTTGGAAGCACGATCTGCCGGAGGATGAGGACGCGTTGTGGCGCTGGATCGACGGACTGGATGACACCAGCCGTCTGGCCCTGCTGGCGCATTGCCTGTCTTTCGGGATCAACGCGTTGCATGAATCGTCCCATGGCCCGTCTCTGGCACGCAGCGTCAGGGAACGGCTGGCGCGAGCCGACCGCCTCGCCACTGCGCTTACGCTTGATCTGGTCGAAGCGGGCTGGCAGCCGACGGTGGAGAACTATCTGGGCCGCGTCACCAAGGCCCGTATTCTCGAAGCCGTGCGCGAGGCGCGGGGAAGTGAGGCAGCCGAGCGTATTGCACATCTGAAAAAGAACGACATGGCGCAGGCGGCCGAAAGGCTGCTTGAGGGCGCCGGCTGGCTGCCCGAGGCTCTGCGGACGGCGAACGTGCCGGAGCGAACTGAAAGGGAAGAAGGGGCGGCGCGTATGACCGATAGTCATGATGCGGTCGCAGCCGAGTGAGATCTGTCGATGAATATCATGGGCGGCTTCCGGTCTCCGGGAGCCGCCTTTTGTATTGGAGCGATATCGCGCCGGAGTGGAAGCCGGCAGTCGTTAGTGATGGGTCACCGGTTGCAGGTGACGGTCCGTTTCAAGGCTGAGGGCTACTGGCCATAAAGGCGTTTTGGTATAGAAATCCGGTCTGCTGAAGCCGGAGCCTGTTCGGTGCTCGTTGAGCAGTCCTGCCCAGCACAGCGGTCGCAGGACATGGACGTAAAGACTGGCGGTCAGCTTGAAATCCCGGCGACGGATATCATCTTCCTCGCCCCCGTAGAGAACCGAACACAGCCGCTCTTCGGTGACGGCAACCTGAGCTTCGATATTAATGACGTTGAGAAAGATGTCCCAGTTGCCGAGCAGTGGCTCTTCGCTTCGGGTGTATGGACTGTGGTCGATGACAAAGAGAAGATGAGTCGTCAACAGCATCCAGAGCCGGGCTGGCTCCGATTTGAGCTTTCTCGCCAGGTCGGTCAGCCGCAGGGTTCCCTTGAAATGCCTTGCGAGCTTCGCACTGAGCAGAACCTCATGCAGGATCACCAGCGGCGGGAAATCATGTTCATTGAGGACTTTATTGACGGCATAGAGGTCTTCAACCGTATAGCCGGGCCAGTCAAATGCCTCGGCGGCTCATGCGACAAAATAGCGTTTCAGCGCCTTGCTGGGCGTGAGGCCGATCGGGCCGTGTTCCTCGATATAGCCGATCGTCAGCAGCGCGGCCTTCAGTATGAGGGCATGCGACAGGGGGAGGTCGCCGTCGTTGGGTGAATGGAATGGCCGCATCGGGTAAACAATGAACCAGACTGGTGCGAGTTGCCAATCTGGATTTGTGACGTGGAGCTCATCTCAGCTCAGTCTCCGTCGTCGTAATGTCGGCTTACGCCTCTTTTCTGCCGTTTCCGCAACCGATCAGGTTTCTCGAATGCAGACATCAGCATCGACCATCTTTCGCTTCATTTGTACCAACAACTGTGATACATATGTGCATACACGCAAGGAGGCTTTGTATGTCTGCTGTTACATTCCGGGTAGATGAAACGCTGAAGGCAGCCGCAGTTAAGAAGTTGTCGGCTCAAGGCATTTCACTTTCTGACGCACTGCGCGATACGCTCGCGTATATTGCTGAAACGGGTCGCTCTCCCGTCAAGCGGAGGCTTGTCACAGACGAGGATGCGGAGCTTATCGAGATTGTGCGCGAACGCCTAAAAAACCCTGCCCAAAAGCATCGTATGACTTTTGCAGAGCTTAAGAACCGTCATCGCGAATGAAAGAGTATTGTCTTGAATTCGACGACAGAGCGCTCAGAGAGTGGGATGCTCTTGACGGCAGCGTGCGTAAGAAATTTGAAAAGAAGCTGGAAAAGCTGATCTGGAACCCTCACTCTCCAGGAAACGAACTGCATCGCGACCTATCAGGGTTTTATAAGATCAAGCTTCTGAAAGATGGTTACCGCCTTGTTTATCAGGTCATCGACGAACGGATCGTCATCTATGTAATTGCCGTTGGCCGGAGAGCCGATAATGAGATTTATGAACTGGCTTCGAAGCGAACAGAGTGAATTTACTTTCTTGGTAGAAAGTCAGCTCCCGCCTCATTTTTGTCATTCAATGCCCGGTTAAGCTTCTCGAATAGCGGACTATTTTCGGTTTTTCTTGACGTAAGGAGCCTGAGCAGTCAGCGGTGAGGTCATGGATACCATCAGCCTTCTTGCTCTACTCCTGACGCTCTCGGCAGGCTTCAGCATTCTCAACCACCATACGTTGCGTGTTCCTGTCACGATCGGCGTTCTGGTCTTCTCATTGCTGACCTCGCTTCTGGTCATGATCCTGAACCCTCTGATCCCGGCCTATGACCTTCAGGCTCTCCCACGGTCTGTACTCGGCGCGATCAATCTGCCTGCGGCACTTCTGAACGGTGCCCTGTCGCTGCTGCTTTTTGCGGGAGCCATGCAGGTGGATGTCGGGCATCTGCGAGCAAAGCTGATGTCTGTGACCGCTCTCTCCATTCTGGGAACCGTTCTGGCCGTGGCGTTTCTGGCGGTCGCGGCGTGGTGTGTTTTCCCGCTGCTGGGCCATGCCGTTCCCTTTACATGGTGCATCGTGCTCGGCGCTATCCTCGCTCCGACAGACCCGGTTTCGGTCGTGGGAATGCTGAAACGTCTGGGACTGCCAGGACCGCTACAGGCCGTCTTTGCGGGCGAGAGCCTGTTCAATGACGGCGTGGGCGTCGTCATTTTCGGTGTGACGATCGGGCTGGCGACTGGAGACAGTCAAGGGGTGGGCGCTTCTGAGATTGCCATGAGCTTCTGCCGCGAAGCGCTCGGTGGTGGTCTTCTTGGAGCGATAACCGGGTGGATTGCTCTTCGTGTGCTCAAGGGACAGCGTGACCCGCATATTGATCTGCTGACCTCGCTGGCTCTGGCGACCGGAACCTTCAGCATCGCCAATCAGTTGGGGATGTCCGGTGCGATTGCCGTCGTCGTGGCCGGTCTCTGCTTCGGAACCAGCTACAGCCATTCCATTTTCGATG
>NZ_BAMW01000041.1 GCF_000963945.1 Acetobacter indonesiensis
ACGCTGAGCCACTGGATTTCGCAGTATCGGTCGACTGATCTGACAGCGCCTGAAGTGCAGATGGACCTTGTCCGGGAAAATGAGCGTCTTCGCCTGGAAAACCGTGTCCTGCGGGAGGAGAGGGGGATATTAAAAAAGCCACGCAGTTCTTCGCGAGCCAAAAGACATGAGGTTTGCGTTTATCAGGGCACATCGTGACCGCAGGCTCATCGCCGATCTGTGTCGGGTTCTGCAGGTCTCGACACGTGGCTACCGAGTATGGTTTTCCCCGGCCCATGTGCGAGCAGCAGCGCACCGATCTGAAGGTTGTGGCATATATCCGCGAGCATTATGCCCTGAGCAACCGGACCTATGGCCGTCCGCGGATGACCATGGAACTCAGAGAAGCAGGACTTGATGTTGGTGAGCGTCGTGTGGGGCGAGTGATGCAAGCCAACGGTATTCGTCCCGTATGTAAGCATCGGTATACAAAGTCACGACCGATAGCCACCACCAGTCTGGCATTGTGGCCATTCTGGACCGCGACTTCATGGCCGATACCACCGATCGGAAATAGGCTGGCGACATCAGTTATATCTGGACCAGTGAAAGCTGGCTTTACCTTGACGTCGCCATTGACCTGTTCAGCCACCGCGTTATCGGTTGGCCGCGAGTGACCAGATGAAAAGATCTCGCTATCAGAGCACTCGATATGGCGATGCGTCTACGTAACCCACCACCTGGCTGTATTTTCCATTCTGATCGTGGCAGCCCATATTGCTTCCATGATTTTCAGAAGAAACTGATGGAATACAAGATGACACCGTCCCTGTCCGGCAAGGGAAACTGCTACGACAACACCGTGGTCGAGACCTTTTTCAAGAGCCTGAAGGCCGAAATGCTTTGGAGACAAAGCTGTCCAATACGGCGTCAAGCAACCGCTACCCTCTTTCTATACATCAACGGTTTCTATAATCCGCGACGGCGCCATTCCTATCTCGGGAATATCAGCCCTCTCGCTTTCGAGGCCAAAGCCCCGTAAAAGAGATCACATACCGGAACAAAACCGTTACAAGTCCACCTGCAATGTTGCCATCGCTGGCGAGGCTGAGGAATGAGGCCTTTCAGTCCCATCAGGCGTATCAGCCGCTCTACCGTGCAGCGGGCAACAGCCAGGCCTTCGCGTTTGATTGGTATCAGACCTTGCGTGCCCTACAGACGCAGAAATTATCATGGCACACTCTACGGATATCATCGCATAGTTCTTTGTTTTTCTGTCTCATACACAGGGATTTTTCTGTCTGGCCCGATAAGCATAATAGACAGATGGTGCAATCGGCAGGATCTTGCAGATTGACCCGACACCATATGTCTGCCGGTACTCATCAATGAAGCGTGTCATAGCCTGAACTGGCGGTCGAGTTCTCCTTCCGCAAAATATGCCGATGCCTTACGCAGGATTTCATTGGCCTGCCGCAGTTCGCGGTTTTCTCACTCCAGTTGCCTGTTTTCTTCCTTTCAGGCAGCTTACTTACCGCAGGCGCATTGGCCCACTCACACGGATCTGCCTTATTCTGGAGAATGGTGTTCTTGGGATTTTCCTTGAGGGTGATTTAGCTGCGATGCTGATTTTTGCATCAAACAAGAAGAACGCCGAGCATCATCCTGACGCTGGCG
>NZ_BAMW01000040.1 GCF_000963945.1 Acetobacter indonesiensis
CGTCAACACAAAATCTACACACCATGACAAATTTCTTACAGATAAGAGCAATGTCCTTATTTTTTGGCTGTTTTCTGCCGAATTTCAGTTTGAGAGTGAGGATGTGTGCCTATCGCTGGCCTGCTTTTGATCTTCTGAGGAGTCTTGCCCTGCTCCCTTGAAGAACGCCTTTAAGTAAGCGTGCCCAAACTCACGACCGCGTGACTTCTTTCTACCCTCACGACCGTCCCCCTACAAAGAAGGGCCATTCAGTGAACTGAATGGCCCTTCTTTAGTGCGAAGTCTGATCAGGTGTGTTGCGACACCTTTTTAGCTGCGTCCGGGTATGTAGTCTCCCACCCACCACCAAGTGCATTATAGAGGCGCACCAGATTGTTGGAGATGGTTGAGGTGCTATCGGCCAACTGAGTTTGGGACGACAGAAGACGCCGTTCAGCATCCAGAACCTGAAGAAAGCTATTTAACCCGTGCTTATATTGATCCTGCGCCAGATGCAGTGACCGCTCATCTGCCGCGACTTGTGTTTTCAGAGACTGATTGCGTTTCTGCTCGGCTTCATACCCAGTGAGCGCGTTATCAACCTCGCTCCACGCTTTAAGCACGGTTTTACGATAACGGAGCGCTGCCGTTTTCTGCGACGCCTTCTTCATCTTCAACTGCCCGGTGAGGCGTCCCCCCTGAAAGATCGGCAGGCTGATGGATGGTCCTACGTTCCAGGTACGCGCGCTCCAGAACCCGAGGTCGCGGAAGGAGAAAGACTGGAACCCAAACCCGGCATCAATGGTGACTTTAGGATAAAAATCTGCTTCTGCCTGCCCAACTTCGGCGGTCGCAGCATGAAGTTCGGCTTCGGCCTGACGGATATCCGGACGGCGTTGCGCCAGTTCAGACGGCAACCCAACAGGGACTTCAGCCGGAACAAGCGGAATAGCGGGAGCTTGAGCCAATTCAGTATTCAACGAGCCTGGAGGGGCACCCATCAGCAGATTAATCGCGTTGATCTGCTGAGCAATACGTTGCTCGAACTGGGGAATACGGGCGTTTGTATCTTCTACCTGTGCACGGGCGCTATCGACATCAAGCTCGCTCACCATGCCGCTTTTATACCGGGCAGAGCTAAGTGACAGCATCTGATTAGCGGCATCACGGTTGGCTTTTACAATGCGTAGCTGCTCCTGCAATCCGCGCAGAGCCATATAATCCTGTGCCAGTTCAGCCTGACGCGCGATGAGAATACCCCGCCGTTCTTCCATTGTGGCGGTAAGGTAGGCCTTGGCGGCTTCATACTGGCGACGAACACGCCCCCACAAATCAACTTCCCAGCTTGCCTGCAAACCATCCTGCCACTGGTTAAGAAGGGGGATGGACATATTGGATGATTGGGAAGAAAGAAGCGCGCCTGCGCCTTCTGGCGCGTTCTGGCCAATGCGCTCAACAACCCGTTGAAGCTGCTTGCTGCTGTACTGTGCTCGTTTGTAAGAACCTGTGGCCGCAAGGTCCGGGAAGCGTTCAGCACCAGCAATCAGCAACTGGCCGCGGCTGACGGCAAGCTGTTCTGTCGCCTGTTGAACATCAAGGTTCTGGGCTGCCAGTCTTTTTTCAAGCGATGTCAGTTCAGGATCATGAAAGGCGGACCACCATTCCGGGTCGGGAGCCTGATTGCTGGGCACGCTCAGATTTGTGGATGAGCCTTCCAGTTTGGCATGCTGCCATTTCTCTGGTGTCCATGTGGCGGGCTTCTTGAAATCCGGACCAACCATGCATCCGCCCAGCATAAATGCCAGCGCCAGCGTGCTTGCCCCCAGTGCGTACCGTTTAGCCACCCGTCCGCTCCCAACGAAAATTCTGTCTATACACGTTACTGTCTTGCGCTGACCGATCGGTTCGGTCAGCATGCTAACCTATCGTTTTTCAATGTTGCGTCAATCATCATACTTGGGAATAACCATCCATCATGTCTGATTCTGCACCCCTTCCCATCGTGACGCCCAACCATTGCACTGGTGAATCTGAAGCCAAACGCCAGCAAATTCTGGATGGTGCCAGAACTATTTTTGCAGCGCATGGCTTCGAGGGGGCCAGCATGTCAGCCATTGCCCGCGAATCTGGTGTGTCTAAAGGTACGCTTTATAATTACTTCACCAACAAGGCAGATCTGTTTGCTGCTTTTGTTGAATATAATTGCCAGAAAAAGCTGCCTGTCGCCCTAGCCCCCATGAAAGCGAACCAGCCGGTGCAGGAAACCCTGACGGCTATTGCCCGGGCCATGGTGCATCTGATCACACAGCCAGAAAGTCTGATGCTGTACCGCATCATTGTTTCAGAAGCGCCGCACTTTCCGCATCTGGCCACCAGTTTCTGGCAGCATGGCCCGCGTATGGGGATTGAGGCTTTATCGCTCTGGATTGAAGAGCAGGTTAAAAAAGGCACATTAACCGTTGAAGACCCAGAGTTTGCTGCCGAACAGTTTTTTACCCTCTGCCAGACCCGCATTGCACACAGAAAACGCTTCAATATGCCTTTTGAAAATGAAGATACTGAAAAAGAAAAAGTCATACACGCTGCGGTGAAAATGTTTTTGGCCACATACGGAAACAGCCGAACAGTCTGACAGTCTTTCTATCCGAACATAAAAAAAGCCCGCCTAAAGGATCCTCTAGGCAGGCTTTTTTGGCGTAACCAGAAACTTACTTCAGTTCTTCTGTAAGCTGGGGAACGATCTCGAAGAGATCTCCCACAATGCCGTAATCGGCTACCTGAAAGATTGGGGCTTCCGGGTCTTTGTTGACCGCCACAATGACGCGGCTGTCTTTCATACCAGCAAGATGCTGGATAGCGCCGGAAATACCAAAAGCCAGATAAAGGTCAGGGGCTACGATCTTGCCGGTCTGGCCGACCTGATAGTCGTTCGGCACAAAACCGGAATCCACAGCCGCACGGGAGGCACCAATGGCAGCCCCGAGCGTGTCAGCCAGCGGATCAAGAATGTGGAACTTCTCTTCGCTTTGAAGACCACGACCACCCGACACAACCACCCGAGCCGATTCAAGTTCCGGCCGTTCAGATTCTGACAGATGCACGGATTCAAATTTTGAGACTTCCGGGCTTTCAACCGGCGCGACAACCTCCACCGAAGCAGAGCCACCTTCAGCAGCTGCTGCATCAAAGGCTGAACTCCGAACAGTCAGCACCTTCTTGGAATCAGAAGATTTGACTGTAGCCAGAGCATTCCCAGCGTAGATGGGGCGCACGAACGTATCCGCCTCCACAATGCTGATAACATCGGGGATAGGCTGCACATCAAGTAACGCAGCCGCACGCGGCAGCACGTTTTTACCAACGGCCCCCGCAGCCGCCACGATATGATCATAGCCACCAGCAAGAGAGACAATCAGCGCAGCCAGAGGTTCTGCCAGTTCATGCGCATACCGTGCATCGACGGCGTGCAGCACTTTGGAAACACCGGCAATTTTCGCAGCTTCCTGCGCAACGGCATCGGCGCCAGCAACCAGAACATGCACATCGCCCAGTTTGGTGGCGGCTGTAACAGCGGAAAGAGCGGCCTGTCTGATCCGGCCTTCTTCATGATCAAGAAGAACAAGAGCGGTCATAATCAGATTACCTTTGCTTCGTTACGCAGTTTCTCAACCAGTTCCCCGACAGAACCGACCTTTACACCAGCCTGACGCTGCGGCGGTTCCGCGACGGAGACAATGGTCAGGCGCGGGGTCATGTCCACCCCAAGATCAGCCGCGTTCAGGGTTTCCAGCGGCTTCTTGCGAGCTTTCATGATGTTGGGCAGGGATGCGTAACGGGGCTCGTTCAGGCGCAGATCGGCGGTGATGATGGCCGGAAGCGTGAGGGAGACGTCTTCTGTCCCACCATCAATTTCACGGCTGACCCGTACCGAACCATCAGCAACTTCGACCTTGCCGGCAAAAGTGCCCTGCCCCCAGCCCAGCAGGCCCGCGAGCATCTGGCCGGTGGCGTTCATGTCATCATCAATGGCCTGTTTGCCCAGAATGACCAGACCCGGTTCTTCCTTGGCAACAATGGCTTTCAGAACCTTGGCAACCGCCAGAGGTTCCGGGCTTTCTTCAGACAGCACCAGAATGGCGCGGTCAGCCCCCATGGCCATAGCCGTGCGCAGCGTATCCTGCGCCTGCTGCACACCGATGGACACAACGACAACTTCTGTCGCAACGCCCTTTTCCTTCAGACGAATGGCTTCTTCAACCGCAATCTCGTCAAAAGGATTCATCGACATCTTGACGCCAGCAGTTTCAACACCGCTGCCGTCAGCCTTAACACGTGGCTTGATGTTATAATCAACAACCCGTTTGACAGGTACTACAATCTTCATGGCTTCTTTCGCTTGCAGATGCAGGATCTTTCAGACGCTGCCATACAGTATTTTAACCAAAAATCACATACCGGCAGGATAATTAGGGCCACCGCCGCCTTCTGGCACTGCCCAGTCTATATTCTGCGCAGGGTCCTTAATATCGCAGGTTTTGCAATGCACGCAGTTCTGGGCGTTAATTTGCAGACGTGGGTCAGTTGCTTCATCCACCACTTCATACACGCCAGCCGGGCAATATCGGCTTTCAGGTGCATGGAACACATCCCAGTTAACCGTTTTCCACAGGGCAAGATTCTTAACCCGCAGGTGAACGGGTTGGTCTTCCTCATGGTTGGTCGCTGACAGGAAAACGGAGGACAGGCGATCAAACGTCAACTGCCCATCGGGTTTGGGGTAGTTGGGCTTTTCACACAACGAAGCGGGTTTCAGTACCTCGTTGTCCTGATGCTTGAAATGCAGGGTCCACGGCGCACGACCTTTGAAAATCATGGCGTCGAGACCTGCGTACAGGGCACCCTTTTTCATACCGAAGCGGGCAAAAGCGGGGCGGATATTTCTGGCAGTGCGCAGTTCTTCCCACAACCAGGAGTCTTTCACCCGCTTGGTAAAGGACGCGGGTTCCACCTGATTGGCGGCAAGCGATTCCACCACGGCTTCAGCAGCCAGCATGCCAGATTTCATGGCGGTGTGCGTGCCCTTGATTTTGGGCACATTCAGGAACCCTGCGGAATCCCCGATCAGTGCCCCACCGGGGAAAGTCAGACGTGGGATAGCCTGTAAGCCCCCTTCTGAAAGGGCACGCGCGCCATAGCTGACACGGCGACCACCTTCCAGATGTTTGCGGAACGCAGGATGCAATTTGACCCGCTGCATTTCTTCAAATGGAGAAAGCCATGTGTTTGGGTAATCGAGCCCAATGACAAAGCCATAGGAGACCAGATTTTCTCCAAAATGATACAGCCACGCACCGCCATATGTCTGATCATCCATTGGCCAGCCAAAGCTATGCTGGACCAGACCGGGCCGATGTTTTTCTGCCGGAATTTCCCACACTTCCTTGATACCAAGGCCGTAGGTCTGCGGGTCAACGCCTTTGCGCAGGTCATAATGCGCCATAACCTGTTTGGTCAGAGAACCGCGGCACCCTTCGGCAAACAGGGTATAACGCCCCCGTAGCTCCATACCGGGCTGATAATTTCCCCCATGTGTGCCTTCACGGGTAATGCCCATATCACCCGTTGCAACACCCACCACGCGGTTGTTTTCAATCAGGACTTCAGCACCGGCAAAACCGGGATAGATTTCAACACCCAGTTCTTCAGCCTGTGTCGCCAGCCAGCGACAGACCTCGCCCAGACTGACAATATAATTCCCGTGATTGGCCATATGCGGCATCAGCTTGTCCAGCATGGGAACCCGAAGGCTGCCGGTTTCTGTCAGATACAGCATTTCTTCTGTGGTAACGGGTGTATTCAGCGGTGCGCCACGCTCTTTCCAGTCTGGCAGAAGCTCTGACAGGGCGCGCGGTTCGATAACAGCGCCAGAAACAATATGCGCTCCGATTTCGCTCCCTTTTTCAATCAGGCAGACACTGGTTTCAGGCGAGAGTTGACGCAGACGGATGGCCGCAGCCAACCCTGCCGGGCCGCCACCAACAATAACGACATCAAACTCCATCGACTCACGCGCTGTTTCGCTCATACTTATCCTCTGCCCGGAAGGTCATACGGGGCTTTTTGAAAGCCAATTCAGGCTGGAATTGCAAAAACAGCCCGCCGAGACAAGCGGGCCGGATTGAAAACTAAAAAACCGGATTCAGTGCTGGCCAGATGCAGGCCCAAACGCCAGTTCGTGAACAGCACGCCAGCTTTGATCGACAAAATTGACAATCAGGGTTCGGCGCGTGCCTTCAATAGGACGCGGAACAAAGCCGTGCCACGTCTTGTCTGACGGAATGAACAGAACACCCGAATTGAACGCACCCGGCGCACGGGCAACCGATTCGCCTTCGGGCGTCATCAAATCCGTACCCCATTCACCTGCGTGATCGTTTTCAGACAGGGAAATAAGGAGTGTCAGTTTCTTGGCACCGATATCGGTATGCGGCTCAAGCCAGAACCCGTCTGTATCCAAGCAGAGTTCAAGACGTAGGGCTGCCCCTTCCAGCTGTGCCCCACAATAATCGGCGAACGCCTGACGTATTTCGGCACTATCAAGCAGATGGGCCATGCGGTCGAGCCGGGCATCTTTGGCGCGAATCTCTTTATCCACAAAAACACGCATCTTGTTCCGTGTTTCGCGCCGACCCCCGACATCACCCGCGCGCGCCTGCTCGCCCGGTTCCCACTCAACCAGGGCGTCACAGGCTTCTGGGGCCAGCACGGATTCCATCATCCAGTGCTGGTATGGGTAGGTTGCAGGCCGTACGCCCGCCAGCATTTTTACAAACGCAGGAGCGGTGCCGGTTCCTAAAATCTGGGCGTCAGAGTGCATCTGCCCTATCCTTCAGTTACGGTACGAATGCCACCCCTTGAACGCAAATCTGCTTTGCATGTGGAGTGAACAGCCTCTTTCCATGCGCCAAAACAGCGGCACGATCAACTCATGCTTATACGCGCCACTCTCTAAGCGGTTCAGATTGCCCCAGAAAAACGCGGTTGAAGCGTCGCTCCAGCCGTCGGCTCAGACAAGCTTTTACGGTGTGTATCAAAGACTGCCGCCACGTTGCGCAGAAAGGGTCTGCCTTTTTCTGTCACGCGGATGTGCGGGCCATTTATTACAATCAGGCCGTCATCGGCCAAAGGCTGAAGGGCGGCTAACTCTGGCTCAAACACATCAAGCTGTGCTTCCATCTGGGCCAGATCAACACCCATGTCACACATCAGGCGCTCAATCAGACGGCCACGCAGACGGTCGTCTTCCGTGCGGGCAACACCTCGTGCCACTGGCAGGCACTGATTATCAGCCATAGCGCGGGCATAAGGGGCTACGGCTGTGATATTTTGCGTATATCCGTCTGGCAGCATGGAAATGGCGGATGCCCCCATACCCAGCAGAACATCAGACGAATCTGTCGTGTACCCCTGAAAATTGCGACGTAACACGCCAGAGTCAGCTGCTTTTACCAACGCATCCTGCGGAAGGGCATAATGGTCAAGCCCAACGGGCGAATAGCCTTCCGCCCGAAGCACAGCATCCATACGGGCGCGCTGGGCAAGACGTTCTGCTGGTTGCGGCAGGGAATCTTCGGGGATCAGACGCTGACGCTTCTGCTTCCATGGAACATGGGCATAGCCGAACACAGCCAGACGGTCTGGCCGTAGGGACGCAATTTTGCGTGCTGTTTCAGCGATGCTGTCTTCCGTTTGATACGGCAGGCCATAGATCAGGTCGATATTAACGCCCGAGACTCCGGCATTTCGGACAGCTGAAATACAGGCCTCTGTCTGCTCAAACGATTGATGGCGGCCGCAGGCGTCCTGCACACGCTCATCAAGATCCTGCACGCCCAGACTGATACGGGTAAAACCCAGTTCCCCTAATAAAGCCGGATACCCTTCGGGTACATGCCGCGGATCTAGTTCCATGGCCAGTTCAGCCTGTGGTTGTATCTGAAACATGGACCGGACCGACCGGATAATATGACGCAGGGCCGCCGCAGGCAGGGTGGATGGCGTGCCCCCACCAAACTGGAGATGCTGCACCGGGCGCTGCGTGCCTACCAATGCCACCACACGGCGTAATTCCTCACGCAGCAGGTCACCATAAGCCATGCGACCATCTTCATGACGCATCACGGATGTATTGCACCCGCAGAAACGGCAGAGTTCGTCACAGAAAGGAACATGAAAATAAAGGGAAACCGGCTTTTCTGCCGGTAGGGCACGAAGCCATTCTTCGGCCTGTGCCGGGCCGACTGCCTCAGAAAAACTGGCGGCAGTCGGATAGCTGGTATAGCGCGGCAGGTTCCCGCCGTAACGGTGAACCAGTTCTGAAGAAGAAACCGCGCTCATGCCACTAGAACCGGTATTCGATACCAGCGCCGACCACTGTGGGGTCGAGAGAGTCGTGAGCCTTGATGAAGGCTCCACCCGTTCCACGGTCGTTTGCCCAAGCATGCATACGGATGAACATCTGCTTCACATCGAAGTTGAAGAACCAGTTGCCAACCAGCTGATAATCGAAACCAGCATTTACTGACGGACCACCAGTCACACCGACGTTCAGCTTCTGCACAAGGCCACCGGCGGGAGACACGTTGTGGAACCAAGCCAGCGTACCGCCAACACCCAGATAGGGGTTGAAGCGTTTATGCGGGCGGAAATGCCAGGCCAGCGTAACCGTTGGGGGCAGAACCCATGCGCTACCGACGTCAATTTTTCCGTAAGGCGTGCCTTCAGCAGCAACTTCATGACGTGTGCTGGCAGCAATCAGGTCAATGGAGATGTTGTCGGTGAAGAAGTATTCAAATGTCAGTTCTGGCATGACCTGACGCGTGGTCTTGATACGGCCCGGAATAGCGGTTCCGTTCAGCCAGACCTTACTGTCACGATCTTCAGGCATAACACCCAGAGCAGACAGACGGATCAGGAAGTCGCCCTTGCCCAGACCGATTTTGGTGTTGGCGCAGGTTTCAAACAAACCACAGTGACCGCTGGAAGGACGCGGGGCTGCCGGGATCTGGCTAACAACCGGAGCGTTGACATAAGCAGCATTTGACGTTGCAGGGGCTGCCTGCGTGGTCTGCGCTTTGGCCGTACCGGAAAGAGCGGCCACACCCGCCACCATGGCGGTCAATAAGGAACGAAACTTAACCATAGCGTTTATACTCTTCCAACTACACTGTGATCTCTGAAGCGCAGAAATCACGGCCAGCGGGTGTGAACCTTGATTTAGATCAAACAATTCACACTATGGAGAGCAGGGTGTGTTCTGAAAAGCACAACCATCTGTGCAAGCCAGACATACCCTATGCACAGCCAAATCCTCAAAGGGATGGAAAAGCGTTGTCTTTGATTTATATCAAAAATAACTTAGTATTAACGCCTCTGCTTCTCTAAATCAGATGTTTCAAGGCGTTAGCGCTTTGGGCATACTGATTATACCCGGATATTTTCCATGCCGCCTGCCCCCCAGACACGGACTTCGACCACGCCGATGCGCCGCAGGCTGGTGCTGAATGGCGGGGAGGACATTCATCGGTGTCTGGTATGCGAAATTCGCGACCAAAGCGTTTGCAACGCGATTGATGATAATGAACTGGCGATTCTGGCCAAAGCCTCGAAACAGCTTTCACTTCCCCCGGCAACAACATTGATCGAAGAAGGGTCTGCGGCGCAGGCGTTTTACAATGTGACCGCGGGCACCGTTAAACTGTTCAAATCCTTACCAGACGGGCGACGACAGATTACCGGGTTCGCTGACGTTGGTCATTTTCTGGGGCTGACAAACGCCGGTACCTATTCATTCGGGGCGGAAACCGTAAACACGGTGCAGGTATGCCGCTTCATGCGGCCACAGCTTGAAATTCTGTTAAACGATTACCCGTTGTTTGAACGCCGGTTGCTGGCAGAGGTCACTGACGAACTGGCAGAAGCTCAGGAACAGATGCTTTTGCTTGGCCGCAAAACAGCCCGTGAACGGGTGGCCAGTTTTCTTCTGGCCCGCATGGTGCACCGCCCCTGTCAGGTTAAGGGGGAAGAAAATATTGTCTCCCTCCCCATGACGCGGGTGGATATTGCAGATTATCTTGGCCTGACCATTGAAACCGTCAGCCGCACCATCAGCAGCCTGCGGCGAGAAAAGATCATTGCCGGGACAGATCATCACGGTATTCGCGTTCTCTCCCCCACCCGTTTGCAGGGGCTGGCATCAGGGCAAGAGCACAGCTAGCCCTTTATCGGGGTGCCATGATGGGTTGCGGGGCAGTTCGGAGTCCTTGCTGTTCCACCATCCGCCTCCTAACGCCTGAAACAGAGCCACGGTGTCAGACAAACGGTCGGCACGGGACTGCGCGAGCGCAAGTTCAGTCTGAAGGTGGGTTTGCTGCACCGTAATCATGGCCACCTGACTGACAGCACCGTAGCGATACTGCGCCAGAGCAATGCGCAGGCTATCACCTGACGCTGTCGCCGCTTCAGCAGTGTCGGCCAGTGCCGTCGCATCTGTGCGAATCGCGGTCAGGACGTCAGACACATCCTGCAAGGCCGTTATCAATGTACTACGATAATCAGCAGCCGCCTGATCATACGCAGCGCGTGCCGCGTTTTCCTGATGGCGGAGCAATCCCCCATCAAACAGCGGTTGGGTGATCATGGCCATAACGGCCCATTGCCCATAACCGGGTGCCGCCATCTGGGCGATAGACGCCGCCGCGTAACCCGGCGTTGCCCCAAGCTGCACGTTCGGGAGTCTGTTTGCGACCGCGACCCCCACTTGCGCACACGCCGCATGCCAGTTGGCCTGTGCTGTACGGATGTCCGGCCGTTGTTCGACCAGTCTGGCAGGAACTGTCAACGGAAGGTCGGACGGGAGCGTCAGGTCATTCAGTGTAAATTCAGGCTGTGGAGCATCCGGCATATCACCCACCAGCGCAGCAATCAGATGTTTCTGCTGCTCCAACTGCTTCTGCAGGGGGGCAAGGGTGGCTTCGTTCTGGGCAAGAGCCGTACGCTGCAACGCCACATCATTCAGCGAAAACTCGCCCGCTTTTTCCTGTTTGCGGGCAGATTCCAGCAGATCGCGCTGAATTTTAATCAGCGATTCTGTGGTTTCAAGCTGTGCTTTCAGGGCTGCATAATCAATGGCCGCCTGCACCACAGAGGACGTCAGCGTCAGATAAACAGCCCGAAGCTGGTCACGCTGGGCATCGCGTAACGCTTTTGCGGCCTCTACCCCACGTCTGACCCCACCCCACAAATCTGGCACGTAGGAAATATTCAACTGTGCCGTATGAACAGTGTACAGCCACTGGTTGCTGTTTGGCACTGGTGAATAGGTACGGGACGTCTTGTTCCGTGTCGGGTTGAAGCTGCCAGAAATAGACGGATAAAACGCACTTTGCTGCGCCAGACGGTTTTCCTGCGCGGCAGCCAGTGCATCCCGCGCTGATTCAAGTGTCGGGCTGTTATCAAGCGCTTTGCGCACCAGCTTATCGAGGGCTGGAGAGTGGAAAACCTGCCACCATTGCGCTGGAATATCCTGACCCGGATGCAGGGTTTGTGCCCCCCCCTGCAACCCGCTTTCCGCTTTTTCTGCCCCACCCAAAACAGCTTGAGACGTCAGTGGTTGACCTGCCTGACCATACTGCGTTGGCCCCGGTGAACCGGGTTTCTTGAAATCTGGCCCAACGGCACAGCCGCTGACACCCAGAGCAATCAGGGCGCAGCCAATCAGCAATGTGTGTTTCACGATTCTACTGGCCCCCGTGCCGCGGCACGCCGTTCGCACCATGCTTCCATTTCGTAATAGAATGTTGGCAGGATGAAGAGCGTCAGCAGCGTTGCTATTCCCAAACCACCAACAACCACGGTTGCCAGCCCGCGCTGCACGTCTGTGCCAATGCCTGTTGCTATGGCCGCAGGCAACATGCCCATGCTAGCAACGGTTGCCGTCATCAGAACCGGGCGAAAGCGCTCGCCAGCCCCTTCCAGCACGGCGGCTCGCAGAGGAACACCGTCCTGACGGTGGCGGTTAAAGTTTGACACCATGATGATGCCATTCTGCACGGCCACCCCGAACAGGGCGATAAAGCCAACGGCTGTGGCAACGTTCAGTGTTTCTCCACGGAACTGCAAGGCCACCAGGCCGCCCAGCAGGGCCAGCGGCACAACAGCCAGAACCAGCACGGCCTGGCGGAGTTTACGAAATTCGCCAAACAGCAGCACCAGCATGACAGCCAGCATGATGCCCAGTGCCACGCTCAAGCGGGCCTGTGCCCGTTGTTGCTGTTCAAAAGCCCCGGCCCATTCAAGACGATACAGGCTTGGGTTGAAATGAACCTGACTGGCAATGCGGGCCTGTGCATCAGACAGATATTCGGAGAGCGGCCGCTTACCGTTATCAACCCGAAGGGTGATCTGCCGCTGGGTCATTTCATGTGAAATGGTGCCTTCACCCGTTTTCAGGCTGATGTCAGCCACCATTTCAAGCGAGATCTGAGCCCCGTTAGCCGCCGTTAGCGGCAGATGCCCTAATGCACGCAGATTACTGACAGCCAGCGGAGGCACCCGGATTGTCATGTTGTAGGTACGGTCAGCGATATAAATCTGGGAAATAGGCGCATCGCCAATGGCGTTTCCGACCACTGCCATAATATCCGCAACGGAAATGCCGTAGCGGGCGGCAGCACGACGGTTGGCAACAATATTGAGTTGCGGAATTTCCGGTTCCTGAAAAATCGATGCTTCGGTTGTGCCGGGAACTGTTTTCAGAACGGTGACAATCTGGTTGCCAATATTACGGAGTTCACGGGCATTGTTGCCATAGACGCGCAACACCAAGGCCGAGTGTGCCCCGCCCACCTGATCATTCATGCCATCGGCAATCGGCTGGCTGATACCGAAGGAAATACCGGGAATTTTTTTCAGGCGTTCGCGTAGTTTCGTGATGAATTGGGCCTTGTTTTCACCGTGGGGCCACGTGTCATACGGCTTCAGGCCAACTGGCACTTCGATATGTGAGGGCGTCCATGGGTCAGTGCCGGAATCATTCCGGCCAAGCTGTGTGACGGCGTAGGATGTTTCGGGAAAAGAGCGGATTGCCTTACGCACTTCATCTGCCATGGCCCCCGCTTTTTCCAACGACAGGCCAGAGGGTAACTGCACCTGTAGCCAGAGTGCGCCTTCATCCATATCCGGCAGGAACTCACGCCCCGTGTTGGCACCCAGCACAATCACCAACACAAAGGCAACAATCGCCCCGATATAGGCCAGAAGCGGCCGCCGCATGGTGTGATCCAACCCGCGATGGTACAGATCATGCAGCTTTTCGAGCGGTTTGTTATGGAAAATCTTGTGCGGCTTGCGCATGGCCAGAAACGCCAGAGACGGCGTGAGCACAATGGCGCTTAGTAGTGCGCCAAGCAGTGCAAAGCTGACAGTAAAGGCCATGGGGCGGAAAAGACGCCCCTCCGCCCCCACAAACGCAAACAGGGGGCTGTAGGCGACAATAATGACCAACGTGGAAAACACGATGGCACGCCCGACATGCTTGGTCAGCCCTTCAACATCGGTCAGCGTCATGGTGTGGTCTGGCTTGGCCTCCCGCATACGCAGGATGGATTCCGTGACCACAATCGCCCCATCGACAATCACGCCGAAATCAATCGCGCCGAGGGAAAACAGATTTGCTGGCATACCCAGCAGGCTCATGATCAGGAATACCGTTGCCAGCGCCAGCGGAATGGTAACGGCGGCCACAATGGCACTGCGAGGGCTGCCAAGAAACAGAATCAGAATAACGAAAACCAGCCCCACGCCTTCCAGAACCGTGTGGGTCACTTTTTCCGTTGTGGCATGCACCAGATTGTCGCGGTCCAGGTATGGGACAATTCTTACACCCTGTGGGGCCAACTGCTTTTGCAGTTCAGCGACACGGGCATGCAGCAATTCAAGAACGTGGGACGCGTTTTCTCCCGTCACCATGGTGACGATACCTTCTACGGTATCAGGGTTGGAATCCTTACCCAGAATCCCTTCCCGCACCTGATGGCCCAGCTGCATCCTGCCCAGTTCACGTAGAAACACCGGCACGCCATTATGCTGGGCAACAGGAATATCCCCCATTTCATCCAGCGTGTGGATCATGCCCATGCCACGCACAATGTAGGACTGCTCCCCCCGTGCGACACGGCCACCGCCCGCGTTGACGCTGCTGTTGCGAATGGCATCAAGGATATCATTCACGCCAATATTGTATCGGCTGAGCGCCGCGGGATCGAGCTGAAGCTGATATTCGCGGGTAAAGCCGCCAAAATTGTTAATAGCCGCAACACCCTGAACCTTTGTCAGGGCCGGAACCACAACCCAATGCTGAATTTCAGAAAGCTGCATCAGATTCTGGCGGTCTGATTCCAGCGTGTAGCGAAAAATTTCACCCGAAGGGCTGCTGACCGGCCCCATGCCCGGCGTAACGCCCGGTGGCAGCGTGACCTGCGCCAACTGTTCCGTCACACGCTGACGGGCCGCATACACATTCACCCCATCACGAAAAATGAGGTTAATCAGCGACAAGCCAAACGTACTGCTTGACCGGCTGCTGGCCAGCCCCGGCGTTGCCGCCAACTGGCGCTCAAGCGGGATGGTTATCTGTTGTTCGACTTCTTCAGCCGCCAGACCGGAACTCTGGGTAGTGACCTGAACGGACACGGCCCCAAGGTCTGGGTAGGCTTCAACAGGAAGATCTTTCCACGCCCATCCACCCCACAGGGCCAGAATAGCCATGGCGACAAAAACTATCCGCCGTTCCCGCAGGCAGACCGCGATAATCTGCTCAATCATCGTTCAGCAGAACCCCGCCACGCGTTACAACGCGATCCCCTACCTTCAGACCCGACAGAACCTCGGTATCCTCTCCTTCATCGTAGGAGATTGTGACGACCCGACGCTGAAATACCCAAGGGGATGTTTCGACAAATACGGTTACGCGGTCATTGTTCATCAGCAAGGCCGATTGGGGTACCATAAGCCCCGCAGGTTGTCGTAACTGAATGGCCACGTTGGCAAACATATTGGGCTTTAAATCTTCATCCGGGTTCGGAAGCGGAATCATGGCCCGCAGACGTCGGGTTTCCAGATGAAGGTCTGGTTCTATGGTGGCAATCTGACCGGGAAAAACCAGCCCGTCACGCGCAGGCAACGTAATGGCAACTGATTGCCCGACATGGATATCATCTACATCGGCTTCAGCGATATCAGCTACAGCCCAGACTTCTGCCAGATCTTCCATGCTCATAAGCGGGGCAGTGATATCGGTCACGTTGACGCCGGGTGCTGTGGTGACTGAGCCCACCACTCCATCAACGGGTGCCCGAAAGACCAGTGTGCCGTCAGCCTGCGTTTTGTCACTTAAAGACGCCAGCCGCGCCTGCGCACGACGATCTTCCGCTTCGGCCTGTTGCAGGGCGGCACGTGCGGCTTCCACATCTTTTGTGGCAGCACCGCCTGCCTGCTTCACTTCCTGCGCACGTTCCATAGCGGCACGGGCCTGCACCAACCCTGCGCGTGCTTTTGTTTCATCCGTGCTGGCCTGCGCCATATCGCCTGACAGAACGGTCAGAAGTTCCTGCCCACGCCGTACGTGCTGGCCCGGCACCACCGAAACCGAGGCCACCCGGCCGGTAACTGGCGTGAAAATGGGAATAACCCGGCTGGGTTCAGCAACAATTGACCCGGGCACGGACAAGGTATCACGCGGGGCGGTCATTTTCAGGGGGGTGATTTCAAGCTGACCGCGCAAAGGCGAGGCTTCTGGCACACTCAGGCTGCCGTCTTTTTCATGCACGATGCCACTGACGGCCCACGCGGCTGACCCTGCCAGCTCGTAACCCGCCCCAAAAGCCACCAGAAAAAAAGAAGTGCGCAAGACCCGCAAAGACAAGAGAGGACGAAGAAGCATCATGACAATCCGCACTGACCGCAAGAGAAACCGAAAAGCGCGCACCGGTCAGCACACTTCCGCGCAAAGACGAAACACGCCTCCCCCTGCCGGAACACACGTCAACGCAGGGAACTGTGTGCACAAGGTTTAATAAACCCTCTGCCATTTTGCCAGAGGAGCCTATTCCTTAAAACAGACCGACCAGCGTAATAGCCAGAAACGACTGTTATCAAAGGTTTTTTACATTATTTCGGAAAGGCTATTACACGAAAGCGATACGGAATTTGACCCAGACCGCATCTTTTTAATCAAAATTTTACAATAAAAGGACAAACCCGGACAAAGAACCCGGTCTTGTTACAACATCGCACATAAAAAGGGACTGTATAAAAGACGCCATGGCGGGCACCTACGAGTGATTACTCGCTTCATGCTGCATATTCATGACGGATTTGTGGCAAAGGCGACCAAGCAAAAAAATGCCAGCCCTTTCAGGCTGGCATTCCGTAAGAATGATCTTACTGGTCGTCATCATCCCCATCACCATCTGAAGGAGAGCCACCTGTGCTTCCTCCATCGGGTGAAATCGCAATGAACAAAGACTGACCATCACGCAAAATGCGTAGCAGGACAGGTTTTTTAGCCCCCAAAGCGGCCCGAACAGCCGTGACTGCAGCACGGGGTGTATCAACACTCTGGCCGCCAACAGACTGAATAACATCCCCCGGGCGGATACCGGCCTGATCAGCCGGCGAACCGGGCTGAATGTCGTTCACCACCACACCATGCACGTCATTCCCCAGCCCAAGCTGACGGCGGATGTCAGATGTCAGCGGTGTTAGGGAGACGCCCAGATGCTGGCCAGACGCTGCGGCCCCACCGATACCGCCGTCATTGTTGGCAGAAGCAAGGTTACCGATCTTGACCGTCAGGGTCTGCGGCTTACCAGCCCGAATATAGCCCATTTTCGCATCCGTTCCGGGTGCGATGGACGCTACACGCACGGCCAGATCATGCGGAGAGGCAACTTTCTGACCATTGAAGTCCGTAATGATATCTTCAGACTTCAATCCTGCTTTTTCGGCAGGGCTATCAGGCGTTACGCTGGCAACCAATGCCCCTGCCGGCGGCGCACCAGATGGGGACGCAGGCATATTCAGCGCCTTGGCCATGGCCGGTGAAATGACCTGTGCATTCACACCCAGATACCCACGCACAACGTGGCCGGTTTTGCGAAGCTGGTCTGTGACACTGCGCACGGTATCAGACGGAATGGCAAAACCGATACCAATTGAGCCCCCACCTGATGGAGACAGAATTGCTGTGTTTACACCAACAACCTTGCCATCCTGCGTGAAGAGCGGGCCGCCGGAATTACCGCGATTGATCGGGGCATCAATCTGAATGAAGTTGTCGTATGGCCCTTCATTGATGTCACGCCCACGGGCAGACACAATCCCCGCCGTAACCGTCCCACCCAAACCATAGGGATTCCCTACGGCCACAACCCATTCTCCGGGCTGTACATCATCAGATTCGCCCAGTTCGATAAAGGGCAGCTTCTGGGATGATGTGACTTTCAGCAGGGCAAGGTCGGTCTTGCCATCACGGCCGATGATCTTGGCAGGAAGCGTTGTTCCATCATCAAGGGTAACCGTAACCTTGGTGGCACCCTTCACCACATGGTTGTTGGTCACCACGTAGCCATCGGCTGAAATCACAAAGCCTGACCCACGGGCTTCAATCAACTGGTGCGAACGCTGGGGCACCATCTGAAATGGAAAAGGGAATGGAAAAGGCGAACCGCCACCCATTCCGCCCATACCACCGCCTTCAGCCTCAGCAGCATCTGCCTTGATCATGGACGTGATGGAAACGACAGCAGGCTTGACCTGTTTGACCAGATTAACAAAATCCGGGAGCTTCTGACTGGGGCTGCTGGGTTTGATGGCTCCGGCAGCATCCTGTGCATGGGCCGCATTGTGGCCAAGCAGCGCGACAGAACCAATGCCTGCGCCAGCTTCTGCCACAATAGAAACCCCGGCCAGCAGGGCCAGGAATTTTTTACGGCGAGCCCGCCCGAAAAACTTTGATTCAGATTTTTCCGACATCACGATTCCGACTGTTCCTTGCATTGTCCGGCAGAGTATTCCCTACCTGGGCGCGGCATTGGGGCACCCTGTCCGACCATCATAACCGGGCTATTTTCCCCAACACCAGACGCTTAAGACCCTAAAATGGTTCCTGTGTGGCAAAAACAAAAGGTCTTGCTTTATGGAAGCTGTGTGATTTTGTCTGACACGCCGTCAGGGCGTAAAGCCTGAAAAAACGCTTTTAACAGAGCAGATGCCTCCTGCTCCCGCACGCCGCCAATCACTTCCGGCCGGTGCAGTGTTTCGGGGCGGTAGGGAATCCGAGGGCCGTGCTCCATCCCCCCGCCTTTGGGGTCATAGGCCCCGAAAATAACGCGCCCTACCCGGAAATGCGTAATGGCCGCGGCACACATCGGGCAGGGTTCAAGCGTGACAACCAGCGTGCAATCAGAAAGCCTCTGTCCGCCACGCTGTTGTAATGCCGCACGCATTACCAGCATTTCTGCATGCGCGGACGGATCATGACGTTCCTCCACGCGGTTGCGATCCTGTGCCAGAATCGCCCCATCCGGCCCCACAAGCACCGCACCCACAGGCACTTCTCCGCAACCAGCCGCTTCACGCGCCAGAGTAAGGGCGAGTTCCATACCATTTGGTGAGGAGAGGGCTTTTTTGTTGGGAAAAGTCTTCATCGAACTTGAACTGGTCTGCCTGCCATCAGGGTGGTTGTGCCACGCGTTGTATCATTTCTGACGCACTCATTTGAGCACAGACACATTATGGCAAAAAAAAGCATTGTTTTTCTTGCAAACGCGCAACTTTCTCTGTCACCATGCCTTATAGATGCCATGATCCGTTCTGGAATTGGGTTTCTACGGGACAATATGTGTCAGATTTGAAAATCTGACTATGCGGGAAAGGATTAGTACAATGCACAGTCTGTCTCTCATCCTGGCCGCTGCTGCGATCGGTCTTGGTCTTTCCGTTGTTGACCGGACCGTAAATGACTCCGCGCCAGCCCCCGCCCATTTTACCCATCACGCTTCTTTTCTCCCGCGCTAAGACCTTTCCCCACATCAGTCCCACCATAAAAGAGAATGTGCGGGACTGATTAAGAACGTGCAAAACGATAGCCTGTGTGGCACTACACAGCGCCTGTGCATGTGTTTTCTGTTTTAAGATTTCTGAAAAATGACATTACGCCGCCCCGTTATCGGCATTACGCTTGACCATGAACCGGGTGGAGCAGACCGTTATTCGCGTTTTCCGTGGTACGCGCTTCGTGAAAATTATATAACAGCAGTCAGCACGGCTGGCGGGTTACCTGTTGCTCTGCCGCTGTTTCCGCAACTGGCGGCAGAGTACTTACCCCACATTGACGGCCTTCTGATAACGGGCGGCGCGTTTGACATAGACCCCGCCCTGTATGGTGATGCCGACCGCCATGAATCTGTAACCCTCCGCCCCAGACGCACACAGGCCGAGGCAGCCTATCTGGCTGCTGCGCTTCAAAAAAACATGCCCGTACTCGGTATCTGTGGCGGTATGCAGCTACTGGCTGTTGCTTTGGGGGGCACACTTATTCAGCACATCCCCGATTCCGTGCCCGATGCCTTACCGCATGAACAACCCAACCCACGCGATGAAGCCAGCCATAGCGTAAGCATCACCCCACACACCTTGCTAAGCCGGATCACTGAAGGCTGTGGTCAGATGGGCGTTAATTCTTCGCACCATCAGGCTGTTCTGTCCTCTGGCCGGGCAATGGTGAATGCTGTGGCTGAGGACGGAATTATTGAAGGCATAGAAGACCCTACCCATCGATTCTGTCTTGGGGTGCAATGGCACCCGGAATTTGGCATAGACGCTGGCGACCGTAAGATTTTTAACGCCTTTATTCAGGCGGCAGGAGAAACAGAGTGACGCAGGAACCCCGTGGAGAACGCATTGCCAAATGGCTTGGCCGCACAGGTGTGGCCAGTCGGCGTGATGCGGAGCGGATGATTGAGGAAGGCCGCGTCAAGCTGAATGGTCAGTCTGTTGACCACCCCGCCACATTTGTAACCGAACAGGACGTGGTACAGGTGGATGGCAAAGCCGTTTCCGCCCCTGAACGCACCCGTTTGTGGCGTTACCACAAGCCAGACGGGCTGGTGACAACACATAAAGACCCGGAAGGTCGCCCAACTGTGTTTGCCTCCCTGCCGCCCGGGATGCCGCGCGTTATCAGCGTTGGTCGGTTGGACCTTAACAGCGAAGGCCTGCTGTTGCTGACCAACGACGGTGAATTGGCGCGGAGACTAGAGCTACCAACCAACGGTTGGATTCGCCGGTACCGTGTGCGCGTGTTTGGTGTGGTTGATGAAGCACGGCTTGCTGCGCTGGCCAACGGCAGCGTGTTTGAGGGTGTGCGTTATGGACCGATTGAAGCCGGGCTCGATTCCCGCAAGGGCGACAATGCGTGGCTGACGGTTTCCCTCCGTGAAGGGAAAAATCGCGAAATCCGTAAGGTCATGGCCGGGCTTAACCTGCACGTTAGCCGATTGATCCGCACCAGTTACGGGCCTTTCCAGCTTGGCACGCTTCAACGCCGTGAACTGGAGGAAGTGCCGGGCAAAATTCTGCGCGAACAGATGCCTAAAGCACCGGAAAAAGCCTCTGCCAACGCCTCCTCTGCCAAGGGCCGTCGGGCAAGCTAACGATGCGTATTATTGCCGGAGCCCGTAAGGGCCGCATGCTGTTAGCTCCGACAGGCACGACAACGCGCCCAACGGCAGACCGGGTACGGCAAGCACTTTTTGACATGCTGTTACACGCCCCTTGGGGTGGCCCCCAATTACTGGCAAACGCGCATGTTCTGGATGCCTTTGCGGGTACGGGTGCTCTGGGTCTGGAAGCTATTTCCCGCGGCGCAGCACAGGCCAGTTTTTTTGAAACTGACCGAGCAGCCCTTTCTGCCTTACGCGCCAATATTGCAGGGTGTGGATGGCAGGATCGCTGCAAGGTTCTGGCACGGGATGTCACCTCCCCCCCTCGTGCTTCAGCACCTTGTTCGCTCCTTTTTCTTGACCCCCCGTATCGACAGGATTTCCCTGCGCGCACATTGGCAGCATTAAAAGCACAGGGATGGATCGCTGAAGGGACAATCGCTGTCATTGAAACCGCTGCGCAGGAGCCCCTGCCCCTGATGAACACCGAGAATGGCCTACCCGATGCAGAGGACGCAGCACCTGAGCAAAAGCCGGCAGTCCATTTTCCGGGACTATTGCTGGCAGAACGTAAGCATGGTGCAGCACGGATTTCTGTCTGGCGGTTGTGAGTGCTAGCAGATAATTAATAGCGTAAAATAGTACGACTGATCTAAGCGCCGTCCTCGCCCGCAGAGCGTTCCCCTGCTGGCGTCAGAGAGAGTTCAAGGGTGGCAGAGTCACGGTTACTGCGCTAAACGAGCGGAACATTCTTTCAGACAGCAAGAGAAAACGGGGTCACTGATGGCTGGCAGCGTCAACAAGGTTATTCTGGTCGGCAATCTGGGCAAGGACCCGGAAGTGCGCACCAGCCAGAGCGGCATGAAAATTGTGTCCCTGACGCTGGCAACCAGCGACACATGGAATGACCGTCAATCTGGCGAACGTCGCGAACGGACGGAATGGCACCGTGTTGTCATTTTCAATGAACGCCTTGCAGATGTTGCAGAACGCTTTCTGCGTAAAGGCCGCAAGGTTTATCTGGAAGGGGCCCTGCAAACCCGCAAATGGACCGATCAGTCAGGCCAGGAACGCTACACAACAGAAGTAATTGTCGAACGATTCCGTGGTGAACTGGTGCTGCTGGATAGCCGTGCTGGCGGTGACAGTGATGATGCCGGCGGTGGTTATGGTGGCGGGAACAGCAGCTATGGCGGTGGCTACAGTGGTGGGAATGATTTTGGCGGTGGCTCTGCCCCACGCCAGAACACTCCATCACGCGGTGGAAACACGAACTCCGGCGGCTGGGATGCCCCGAGTGGCAATAACGATCTGGATGATGAAATTCCGTTCTAAGGGCGGCTTCCAATGCTTTATCCCCTGTGCGGGATAAAGCATTGATCATGCCGGTTTTTAAAACCTGATGTCCCTTTCTTTATCAGGCTGGCGCAAATGGCTGGCACAAAGCCTGACCGTCTGCGGCATAACCTGCGTAATGCTGCTACCGCTCTTTATGTTTTACACAAGAGCGTTGAGCGACATTGCAGCGACTATTGTTGCCATCAGTTTCCTGCTTTTTTCCGGCCTGACGCATGACTGGCGCTGGGTTCATAAACCATGGATTAAACCAGCCGCCTTATTCTGCTGTCTGTGCCTTATTGCGTCACTCTCTAGCGGCGTAAGAGCTTCATGGATTCAGGCGTTATGCTTGCCCCGCCTGTTTTTGCTGACGGCTGCTGCCGAAAACTGGATTTTACCCAAAGCCTCCCGCCGTGCAGCGTTAGGTGGCGTGTTCCTGGTTTTAGCGCTCTGGTTGATGAGCCAATGCTGGGAGCAGTATCTGACCGGCACAAACCTGATGGGGTATCCCCGCTGGGGCGATGGCTCCCTGACCGGCCCGTTTGTCAAACCACGGGCAGGCTTTACATTTCTGATGCTGTTCTTCCCCGGTATTATGCCGGTTGTTTTACACGCCCTGCACACAAAAAAACTGTCCGCGTGGGCGGGAGGACTGCTTTTGTTATTGCTGGCCACGTTGACCATGGTTCTGATTGGCCAGCGCATGAGCAACATTCTGATGCTTTTTGGCCTCTTCCTGACCGCCCTTCTGGTTAAACGGTTTCGGCTGCCATTTTTGGGCGTTCTGGTCTGTGTTGTTGCCGCTTTGGCCAGCCTGCCTGTTATTTCCCCCCCGACTTATACCAAACTGGTGCTGAAATTTTCAAACCAGATTCAGCATTTTGCCAGTAGTGATTACGGATTGCTGTTTACCAAAGCGACAATCATGGTGCTCAACCACCCATGGCTCGGGCTGGGGATGGATGGGTTTCGTACTTTCTGCCATCTTGGCATGCAAAGCAGCGGACTATCCAGTGTAGGGATACCCGCCCTCGTCAGCCCGGAAAATGCTGGCTGCAATATTCACCCGCATAATTACTATCTTCAAATTGCAACCACCGCAGGGCTGCCGGGTCTGATGGTTTTTGTCGTGACCAGTTTGTTCTGGTTAAGGGCTGGTGTGCGTAATCTTTCTGCTGAACGCCGCCCGCAGCAGGCCATGCTGTTTGTCATGTGCTGCACCGTTTTATGGCCTATTGCCTCAACCAGCGCGTTTTTCTCCTTCCCTACAGCAGGGTGGATTTTCCTGTTTGCAGGCTGGCTTATGGCCAGTGCAGAAAGCGCAAATAACACCCAAAAGGGTTTCCGTTAAACAAACCACGTCTGACCTGCGCTAGAAACGATCAGCATTTCATTATTATGCATTACACTTATTCTTGAACTGCGTGGTCCGGTTACAAGATTATGTCACGATTTTATTGCTGGTGGTCTGCATAATCTGCTTGGCGATCTGTGCGACCACCGCTATAAGCCGCGTCATTCTTTCAAGGCAGGCTTCCTGTCATTGCAAAGGCTGATAACACATATGATTACTCTACCGCCGGACTATCGCCCGTCAGAAGACGAAGAGTTCATGAACCCTCTTCAGACGGAGTATTTCAGGCAGAAGCTTCTCAAGTGGCGTGCCGAACTGCTTAAAGAGGCAGGGGATACTCTTGCCAGCCTGTCTGAAGGTGGCATTCATGAAGCCGACATTACGGACCGTGCCAGCGTGGAAACAGACCGCGCATTGGAGCTACGCACCCGTGACCGTGCCCGAAAACTGATTGGCAAAATCAACCTTGCCCTTCAGCGCGTCGAAAACGGCAGCTACGGCTATTGTGAAGAAACGGGCGAACCTATTGCCCTGCGTCGGCTGGAAGCCCGCCCCATTGCGACCCTGTCCATTGAGGCGCAGGAACAGCATGAACGGATGGAAAAAACCCACCGTGACGATTAATTCCGCTTTTTAAGCGGAAACAGGCTTGCGGCGATGCGCATGAAACGCTAGAACGCCGCCAGCGTGCTGCTGTAGCTCAGTGGTAGAGCACTCCCTTGGTAAGGGAGAGGTCGACAGTTCAATCCTGTCCAGCAGCACCAGCTCTTCCCTAAAAGTATCAAGTTCTATTGTCTTACTTTTAAAGTTCAGAAACTGTATCCCCTCATCCTATCGCGTGGGATGATGGTGGGCTTTATTCCCGTCAACTTTTCAAACCCATACTAACCATACCCTTAACCTCGACAGTCAAATCGCTGATCGAAGATAATCGGGCATAAAAAAAGCTGCGCCCCTTAAGCGCAGCTTTGGTCTGTTTAGCGTGGACCGCCGCCTTCTGGGCCACCGGGACGGCCCTGATTGCCCCGACCACCGGGACCACCTTGTTGATGCCCTCCGGGACCACCAGAAGGCCCTCGCCCGGAAGGACGCCCCCCTCCATCTCGTCCACCAGGACCACCCCGACCGGGTCTGGCATCTGGTCGGCCCCGACCCCCTGGCGGCATCTGACGCACAAATCCCGGTCTTACCCGGCGGTCAGCATAGCCCCAGCGGGAGCTAGGGCCGTAGCCGTAATAATCATCATAGCGCGGGCCATACCCCGGATACTGGTAAGGAGTATAGCCACCACCACCGGGGCCAACACAGCCGGAAAGAGAGCCTACCATCACCAGACAGCTAAACAGTAGGGGAATCCGTTTCATTTTCTACTCTCCTTCCCGCCAGACCAGACTCTGACAGCGTCAGACCGCCTTAACCAGAACGTGGTGTTTTTTACCTGACGACAGACGAATGGCGCCATCCACGGCGTCCGTCTGCCCAACAACCTGATTTTCATCCGCGACTGCCACGTTATTGACGCGTGCGCCACCGCCACGGATCAAACGCCGTGCTTCGCCATTAGTTTTCGCCAACCCCGCTTCCACAAACAGACGGAACACAGGCACACCTTCGGCCAGAACAGCCTGAGGCATTTCATGCACCGGCAGATCAGCCGCCGTTACACGGCCTTCTTCAAATGTCTGACGGGCGGCTTCTGCCGCAGCCAGCGCCGCGTCACGGCCATGGCACAGGGCTGTGGCTTCTGTTGCCAGAACTTTCTTTGCCTCGTTAATGTCAGCCCCTTGCAGGGCTTCAAGGCGGGCACATTCTTCTAGCGGCAGATCTGTAAACAGACGCAGAAAGCGGCCTACATCCGCATCTTCCGTATTGCGCCAAAACTGCCAGTAGTCGAACACGGGCAGGCGCGCTTCAGACAGCCAGACAGCACCATTGGCGGTCTTGCCCATTTTCGCACCGGAAGAAGTTGTCAGCAAAGGCGTGGTCAGCCCCATCACACTTTTCTGGTCCGTGCGACGCACCAGATCCACGCCAGAAACAATGTTCCCCCACTGGTCAGACCCACCAAGCTGAAGTGACACCCCGTGGCGACGATTCAGTTCACGGAAGTCGTAGGATTGCAGGATGGAGTAATTGAATTCCAGAAAAGTCAGACCCTGTTCGCGGTCAAGGCGACTTTTAACAGAATCAAAAGCCAGCATCCGGTTAATTGAAAAATGGACCCCGACATCACGCAGCAGATCAATATAAGCCAGCTTATCCAGCCAGTCTGCGTTGTTCACCAGACGCGCATCTGAAACATTATCACCAAAGGCCAGAAACTGACGCAGACAGCCTTCAATCCCTGCCAGATTGGTAGTGATGGTTTCTTCCGTCATCAGACGGCGGGCTTCTTCCCGGAAAGAGGGGTCACCAATCCGGGCGGTGCCACCCCCCATCAGTGCGACCGGCTTGTGACCGTGTTTTTGCAGCAGGCGGAGCATCATGATCTGAATAAGGCTGCCCACATGCAGGCTGTCTGCCGTGGGGTCAAAGCCGATATACGCAGCGACAGACCCCTTTGTCATGGCGTCATCCAGTGCTTGGGCATCTGTGCACTGGAAGATGAAACCGCGTGCCGCGGCTTCCTGCATGAAAGGACTCTGAAACCCGTTTTCGACCATTCTCTTATCCCTGTGTGTCATGCGCTGACAGCGCGCACCCTATGTTACGACATCGGCCTTTAACACGGGATAGAGACCAGCAGAAACCGTCCCCTTCCCCACAGAGTGTTTTAGCGTGCGTTTTTACTGTGTTTGCACCCGCACCAACTGGCGTTTAGGCCGTACCGCCAACCGTTAGTCCCGCCATTTTCAGGGTCGGCTGCCCAACACCCACAGGCACACCCTGTCCGGCTTTGCCACAGGTGCCAATTCCGGGATCAAGCTCCATATCCTGCCCAATCATGGAGACCTGCGTCATGGCTTCAGCCCCGCTGCCTATCAAGGTTGCGCCTTTGACGGGGGCTGTAATTTTACCGTCTTCAACCAGATACGCTTCGGATGCTGAAAACACGAATTTACCGGACGTGATATCAACCTGCCCGCCGCCAAAATGCACCGCATACAGACCGCGCTTCATGGAACGGATCATATCATCGGTTGACGCCTGACCGGGCAGCATCAGGGTATTGGTCATGCGGGGCAGAGGCATATGCGCATAAGACTGTCGCCGCCCGTTTCCGGTCGCAGCCATGTTCATCAACCGGGCATTCAGCCGGTCCTGCAAATAGCCCGTCAGAATCCCGTCTTCAATCAATACGGTGCGGCCTGTAGGCGTCCCTTCATCATCCACAGTCAGGCTACCGCGCCGGTCTGGCAGCGAGCCATCATCAATCACCGTCACACCGGGGGCAGCCACGCGCTTCCCCATCAGGCCCGCAAAAGCCGAGGTTCCTTTGCGGTTAAAATCCCCTTCCAGACCATGACCAACAGCTTCGTGCAGCAAAATACCGGGCCACCCCGCCCCCAGCACGACTTCCATCTGCCCCGCCGGGGCAGGCCGGGCGTCAAGCGCCACCAGCGCCTGTCGCAGGGCTTCATCCACAGCGCCCTGCCATGTTGGTTCTTCAAGCAGACGGTTGATTTCATAGCGACCGCCTAGCCCATGGCTGCCACTTTCGCGCTTGCCGCCCTGTTCAACCACAACCGAGACATTCAACCGCACCAACGGCCGAAGATCTGCTACGCGCACACCATCTGCCCGGATAATCTGCACCGCCTGCCATTCCCCCGACAAGGACGCCATGACCTGCACCACGCGGCTATCCTTGCCACGGGCATAGGCGTCAATCTGGGACAGCAAACCGGAACGCGCTGCAAAATCGCTCTCACCCAACGGGTTAGCGTCTGTGTAAAGGCGCGTGTTGGTGGACCGTGGGGCATCTGCCATGGTGCCCGAACGGCCATTTCTGACCGCACCCACAGCATCTGCCGCCCGCTGCAATGCTGACCGGCTTAAATCATCCGAATGGGCAAAGCCGGTTTCTTCCCCCAGCACAGAGCGCAAGCCGAACCCGCAACTGGTATCAAAAGAGGCCGAGCGGATAACCCCGTCATCTAACGCGATGCTTTCACTTTCGCGATATTCAAGAAACAGTTCCCCATCATCCATGCCGGTTAAGGCCGTGCGTGTCAGGTTTTCCGCTTCATCGCGTGCCAGTAAGGCATTGGGCCGCTTGAAAAACAGGTCATCCGTAACGGCCAGAGCCCCGGGGCTTGAAAGAGTGGACGACATGAACAAAACTCCTGACAGGACGTAACGCGTATGGGCCACCATTGCCCAGCATGGCTGAAAAGCATAGTCCGTTCCGACGCCATGCAAAACCCGATCCCCCCTTTATCGTTCTGGATAGGAAGAAGGGGGCTTCATTCTGCCTCTGCGGCACCGTGACAGGCCATGGCGCAACCACGGCCAGACCAACCCGACCGAAAGAGAGACATGAGCGCATATTTGGACAGAACAAGCCTTGCACCCCGTATTCTTTTGCCTCACCCGGCAACCGGACGTTCTGTTTCCTTATGCCAACACCCGCGCGCCCTGCGGTCTTTATTGGTAGCCCTGCTGCTGGCATCCACGCCTCTGACGGCATTTGCCCAGTCGGCCAATCCGGCGCTTCCAAACGCGTCTGTTCAGCAGGGAACACCCGCTTCACAGTCAAATATCTTGGCCGCACAGAAAGAAGCATCCCCTCCGTCTGTTGTCCGGGTTTCCACGCCAGCAGAGCCTATCGCTCCTGCTCCTGCTCCTGCTCCTGCTCCTGCTCCTGCTCCTGCTCCT
>NZ_BAMW01000039.1 GCF_000963945.1 Acetobacter indonesiensis
GCGGACACGTTGTGTCGCGATGGTTTGCAAACTGGTCAGGGGGAGAGCTGTGCTCTCCCCCGTGAACCCCCTCTTGATGTCAGAATTGGGGGGGAGCGGGATGTCGGCTCTCGGCGCGAGAAGGACAAAACCGGACATGCAGCGGGAGGTCAAATCTGTTTGAGAAACGCCTACTTTGCGGTCTTTTAGATCCAACATATATAATTTCTGAATCGCGCTTGGAATTTACTCGCGATGTCAGAACTTAATTGGAATCACAGCCTCTTGATTTAGCTAAATTCACCGATTTTGATGCCGAAAACCGAATCACAACGGTAGTGCTAGTTCCCCAATTAATCTAACCTCCGTATTCTAAAACCAGCGCTCTATATCGAAAGGTATCATTTTGCCACGCGTATTGCCATCCCAAGTTATTGAATATCTCAATATTGGAAATCGGCCACGAAACATCACAGGGGCCGGTAGAACCGTTTTAATTAATGCACTGACTTCCGGATATTTGTCCGGATTAGTGCGATTAATTCAAGAAATACCAAATGAATACATAGCAATAAGCGGACGTGATTATACTAATTTAATATTTTCCGTTGAATCTATTAAGAATGCCGTTGAGCATTGGAGACCAGGTCAGAGTATGGCGTTACAGCCTCACAGCGGAAAGGACGTGCTTGAGTTAATCCATTCTGCATTGGTGAAGTGTCCAGACGCTATGCCTTCACCGACTACAACTGAGTTGCCATTTGTCGATGATGAGGAGATGCGTAAAAGTATTCGTGCGGATCTATCCAGTGCTGCCAGTGCTCTGCGCAATGGGGAATGGAAAGCTGCGACTGTCTTGGCCGGTTCTGTTTGTGAGGCGTTGCTGTTGTGGGCTATACCAAAAGCGAAGGATTATGATCCACAGGAAATCAAAGACACTCGAGGCAACTGTTGCGCCCCTGAAAATTTAGAACTCGCAGCATTTATTGATAGGGCATCAGCTCTGAAAATTATTACGACTGGCACTCGTGATATTGCCCATCGTGCGCGCAATTATCGAAATTTAATTCATGCTGGTCGCGCAAGACGGCTCGCTCAAGACTGTGACCGTGCATCGGCGTTGGCGGCATTGGCGGCTGCAGAGTCCATTATCAGAAATCTGAAGATGGCAAGCGAGGCCGCGAATGGGTTGACGTTGACGGATGCTCAGTTGGCAGGCGATGCATCTCAATATGCAAAAAAGTGATCATGACGTATCTAACTCAATGTCGAGTAAAAAGCCGGGACCACTTTGGAGTGGTCGCAGATAGGTCATAGATAAGCAATTGACGAGTATCGAATGTCTTACTTACGGAGCGAAAAAAGCGCGAGTTTCAATATTCCATCTGATAGGTAGGCTCTTATTGGCTTCACCGAATAGCCATGATGTGTATATGCCATGTCTGCTTTAAAAGAGGTATGGGGCCAACAAAGCGACCGCTGTGAGGTGAAACCAGTCGTCAACCACTCGACGTTCGGGCGCTTATCTTGGTTATATCCTATTTTTTGTTTCTAACACCTATAGAGTCCAGCATAAATACGGGTATAAAGCATAAAGCTGCAACGCATGCAGATATTGCTGCCCAGTCATTTTGCAATGCTGCAAGGTGAAGAATCTTGTCGGTCTGGGTTGGCAGGAGTCCAAGTTGCGCATTTCCATACCAAAACACCGCACTGAATAACGCGGCTGCCCCTCCAACAAAGTTAAGGTTCTTTTTGATATCACTCGAAGTTTGTTCGCTCGCAAAAAAATATGTCAGCCCGATTATTATGCTTATGACTATAATACCCAACTGAAACCAATCCATATCGCCCAACTATCTATTAAAACCCACCAATATTTAACATAATTGCATAAAGTTTAACTCGCCTCAAGCTTCAACCTGCCCCGCCAGTGCAGCAACCAAATACAAATTTCGGCTGGCATTTTTTTTGAATTGAATGTCAATAAACGTCCGCTTCGGGGCAAGACGATTGGAGGTCAGATGTTCGCAAAGGTAGGCGTAAACAGTCATTAGATCAGACCTTACTTTTTTGCGCTGTAGGGGGTCAACGGGGGAGGTCTCTCCCCCTTGCCAGATGTCGAATGGGTAGCCATTTGACACTGCTGGCTCCCCTTAAAACGCGATCTTTTTGAAGGCTGTTTCGAGGTAGCTTATGGCCTCTACGGTTTGTTGCAGATTGGCTGTTGAAATGCCGGTCAGGTAGGTCATCGTCCCTTGGCTCTTATGGGTCGCTTCATGACCCAGCAGGCGGTCAATCCATACCTCCCGGATGTTGGCATCTGCGTTTCTGAGTTGGGTCGATACGGTGTGCCGGAAGGAATGAAACGTGATTTCAGCGGGTAGGCCGATGCGGGTCTTGAGCAATGAGAAGGCTCTGCCAAGGGCCGCTCCCCTGACACCCTGTTTCGAGGTTTCCAGACCGGGGATGAGGTAGGGGCTGTCTGTCGTGTCTTTCAGAGCCAGCACTCCCGCTTCAATGAGTTTTGAATGGACTGGCACCACACGAGTGCCTGCTTCCGTCTTGGGAGCCCATCCGGTTTCGGTGTGAGGACGGATAAGGAAGCAGAGGATACCGTCAATAGTCTGAAGGTCTTCTTTTCGTAAGGTGCAGATTTCACCCAGTCTCATGCCAGAGTAGGCAGCAATGAGGGTCACAAGCCCGTAGGTTTGCTCCGGCACGGACGTGCTGTGCCATGACGCAGAGGCCAAGAAGGCTAATTCTTTAGCTGTCCAGCTTCTTCTGACGGTCTTTTGCCCATTCTCAAAATTCCAGCCCGTCCATGGGTTCCGTGTGACCAATTCCCTCTGGTGTAACTGGTTCCACAGAGCAGAGAGACGCATCATATGGTTTTTAACGCTCTTGCCACTCAAAGTTGGTAAACCTTCCTCTCTGGCCCTCTGTGCTTCTTCTTCAAGGGTAAGGCTACTTTTGCGTTTGCCCAATGATGCAGGAAGGGAGAACAGGAGGTCTCGGAATGCTCCGGCCTTTTCGCCCCCGATGATAGACACGGGCGCATCTCCAAAGGCTTGCAGGAACAGGTCGACAGCCCGTTGTGTGGCTTTTTGGGTGTCAGCACTGGCATGAGGGCCATCCAAGACAAAGCGTTTCAGGGCACCGGAAAGCATCAAGGGTTGGGCTTTGGGTGCTTCGGCCGTTTTCTTCACTGTTCGGGGTTTTGGCGTCGGTGCTGGAACCGGCATGGACGCCGTTTCCTGAGCAGATGAAGGCAGGTTCACGCTCTGCAAGTCCCGCAGTGCAACCCGTAGTCCTTCAAGCCTGCTTAAAGCATCTGGTTCAGCCAGCACAGAGTGTGCCTGCATGAACAATTCTGTGGTTTTGGCATGAAGTAAAGAAGCGCGTTTGCGGGCTTCATTCTGGTAGCCGGTTTTTAAAGAAACCCAGATTTCCCGTCGGTTTAAGGCTGCTCGCAGCGCAGGGGGAACAATACGGCGGAAGTGATAGGTAGTGCCTCGGACACGGAGCATAAAATCTTCCCTGAGTGGGGAAGGACGATGGAGCAAAGACAGCCTTTGCCCTCATTCAGCCGAAAAAACGTGCTATTTCAGGTGTCTGTGGTGCGAACTGCGGGACTCGAACCTGCATCAACCCGCAGTGACACTTTTCTAACCCCTTGAAACAGCAAATAGAATGACGAGGCACTGTCTTCTGGTTACTGAATTTCTTATATCGTTGGTTAAACAATCTGGGAAGCGTCAATGCTGCAAAGCTCAAGGGGAGTAAGTCTGTTTTCGCC
>NZ_BAMW01000038.1 GCF_000963945.1 Acetobacter indonesiensis
ACTGCTATCCGCGCTCACTCACAACATAATATGCAACTGTAGTGATAGTATTTTCAGGCTTATTGAACACTTCTTTTTTGAGTGATGGTGCGTGTGCATGAGGTGCCCTGAATGGAAACTGTGGAAGAAAAAATTAGAATTTGGAAGTGTTTGGCGATGAAGTGATCAGATAAATTTGGGATATAATGATTGGGAATATCAGATTTGATAAGATATTCATGAAGCGCCAAACGGGTAACATCACTCCTCTGCAATAAGATGAAATAGCTTAATCGTGCTTGAGATCAATTGATATCAGCAGGAAAGGTGGCCGAATAAGTGACTGCCCCTGATGAAACTGAGGTAGGCGATCCAGTTGCGCGATTGGGATCCATAACCTGCCATCGGACGCCAAAGCCGGAGCATCAGCCCAATGCAGGCGTGGGTCAGACACCACTTTGCTGACCTGCCCGGAACTATCCCGCCGATAGAGGCTGTTTTCTTTCAGGTTGGTAAAATACAGCGTACCATCTGCATCCATGGCGCTCCCACCCATTGGGGGTAAATCTGCCCAAGGCTTAACGGCTGCGGCGAGTGCCTCTGGCGAGACGCTTGGGTCATCAAGTAAGGCTGTCGGTACCCGAGACCACGGGCCTTCCAGCGGTCCGAAATAAAGCCATTTTCCATCAGGGCTGACTTCCAATGGATCCACATTGACCAAAAGGGGTTGGTGTGGATGGTTTTCGACAACATGGTCTTCCATGACGATAGGGCGTGCAGGCTGTGCGCGTGTTGAGGCATGGTTTTCCAGCACGCGCCGCGCCTGACCTGTTTCAAGATCAAGGACAATCAAAGCCGCTTTGCCTGCATCCGTCAGATACGCATGGCGACCGTTAAAGCGGATATCGTCAACATAGCTGCCCGTCTGCGCAACGGTTGGACCGAGAGAGTAAAGGCGCAGAACATGACCGGTTGCGGGATCAATGCGGACAAGTTTGGCCCCACCGGGCACCGGTGTGCCCCCAAAAGACGGTGTGCCGGTGTCTACAACCCAGAGGGTGCCGTCTGGGGCCGTATGAAGCGCATTGACACTGACAAAGTGCTGCGTTGCGTCCTGTCCGGGTTTCCATGCGTTCCACTCGATATTTGGAAACGGTGCGACGTCTTTGTTTTTGGTCAGGATACCCACAGCAGGCCCGGTAAACCCTGTCCAACGCGGTCCTGCCACGAAGACATGACCTTTGGCCAAGGCGACCGCATTCCAGTCTAGGGAGGATGAGGTGGCCTCAATCCTGAGTGTCTGTGCCTGAGAGGGTGTGGGTAGCGCGTAAACTGAGACAGCTCCCATAATAAGGGCTGCGGCAAATTTGCGAAAATGGCTTCGGATTTTGCTGTGATGAGGCATGTCAGAGGCTCGCGATAAAACTGGTGGGGGTTCCATCAGCAGAATTGACGAATATTACATCATCCGGTGCCCGGCGTGGTGTGTCTATGGCTAGAAAGATGACAGGATTGCGCAGAATACGTGGCAGGGCATGTACCGCACGGCGGGGGAAGACCAGAAGGTGACCCGGGGCAAAAGGCGCTTCGTCGGCAGGATCATCAATCCAGAAGGTGCCTTCTCCTGACAGCACATGCAGCACCTCGTCACACTGGGTGTGATAATGTGGCGGCACATCCCGATAAATACGGAACACTCGAATACTAGCCTCCGGTTTATCTGTCAGATAGGTATCCAGAAGCATTGTGTCGGCTGTTTCTGGAAACGCCTCTACAATTTTATTCAGATCAAACCGGCCACCGGTGCGGTTCAGGGTCATCAGATGGTCTTCTTCGATCATGGCTTTTCTTCTTTAAGCGTAAACTGTTTGGGAGAGCGCGACAGACCGTTCAGGCGGGGAAACCTTCGAGCACAATTTTTCCTTTGGTTTGGCCGCTTTCAATCAAGGTATGGGCTTTGCGCAGAGTGGCGGCTGTAATGCTGCCGAGATTTTGGCCAAGTGTGCTGCGAAGTTGCTGTTCGTCCACAAGACGGGAGATCTCGTTGAGAATGCTTCCCTGAACGCTTAGGTCTGCCGTTTCAAAAGCAGAGCGTGTGAACATCCATTCCCAATGCAGGGACAGGCTCTTCTTTTTGAGGAGAAGGGCGTTGAGTGCGGCTGGGTCATCAATCAGGCCCAAATGCCCTTGGGGTGCAATCAGTTCGACGATATCTGCCAGATGCTGATCTGTCTGAGTGGTGGAAAAAACAAAGCCGGGCGCACCGATGGACAGTTTTGCAATTTGTGGTGCCAGAGGCAGGCTGTGATCTACAACGTAATGTGCACCAAGTGAGGTCACCCAATCTTGTGTTTCTGGGCGGGAAGCGGTGGCGATAACGGTAAGACCGGTTAAAGCACGGGCAAGTTGAATAGCTATGGAGCCTACTCCGCCAGCCCCACCAATAATCAGAAGGGCAGGGGCTGTGCCGGGAACGGAGCGTCGAATATCCAGACGATCAAAAAGCATTTCCCACGCCGTCAGGGCGGTCAGGGGAAGGGCAGCGGCTTCGGCCCAGTTCAGAGAGCGTGGTTTGCGCCCGACAAGACGCTCATCAACCAGATGAAATGCGGCATTGGTGCCTGAACGGTTGAGGGCGCCTGCATAAAACACCTCATCACCTACGGAGAAGTCGGTCACATCAGCGCCAACCCCAACAACAGTCCCGGCGGCATCCCACCCGAGAATCCGCCATTGTCCCTTCTTCGGTAATGCACTGCGGCGCATTTTGGTATCAACCGGGTTCACCGATATGGCTTTGATTTCAACCAGAATATCTCGGTCAGACGGTGTGGGCTTTGGCAGATCAATGTCCTGAAGAGAGGCTGGATTTTCTATGGGAAGCGATGTTTGATAGCCAACGGCACGCATGATGTTTGTTCCTGCTATTGAGTAAGGAACAAGGTGAGCGTTATGCTGGTTTTGAACAAGAACGCACTTTTAACGCCCATAGTGTTGGAAATGATACTGTTATGACCCGGATACGCCATAAATCGCTTGAATGTAGCCCCGGTTGCGCCGTTGAGGCAACGCTGCAACTGATTGATGGAAAGTGGAAAGGGGTGATCCTGTATCATCTGTTTCAGGGAACACTTCGTTTCAATGAAATCCGTAAACGCCTTCCCAATATCACCCAGAGAATGCTGACAACGCAGTTGCGTGAGTTGGAGCGTGACGGCTTTGTTTTAAGAACAGTTTACCCTGAAGTCCCGCCAAAGGTAGAATACAGCCTGACCTCAAGGGGGCAAACTCTGGAGCCAGTTATCATGGCGTTGAAGAAATGGGGAGATGAGCATACTCAATTCCAGCATGGCCATGATGTCTGCGTGGAGTAGGGGTATTTAGTATCCCTTAATGGTTGATTTTTGATTCATACAAATGGCGACTTACGACTTATTCTAACAAGATTGCCAATACTATCGTTCGCCATGCGCCAGACTATTTAAGCGCCCTTTTGCTCGTGATAGTGAGCCTTCTGCTATTGGGTACGTTACCGGATTTCGGTCAAATGAAATGGTGGGAAACATTTTAACTCCCACCACTATCTATTCTATCTTAAAAAATATATTCTAATCCTTAGTCAAACCCGACAGAAATTCCAGCAAAAATTCCGAAGCCATCTCCCACTAGCAAAGCAGATGGTTGGGTATTGCCGCTTCCGTAAACAGGAACGACACCGGTTGCGTAATGCTTGTTCGCAAGGTTGTGAAAACTAAGATAAACCTGCCGGTGCTTTTTAGGCCATTGGTATCCCATATTGAAGTTGTAGATATGATAAGGCGCAGCACGATACCGATTATCGTAAGATGCCAGAACAGATGATGCGACTTCTGCATCAACAGCGGCATAGAACCCATTTTTCAGGTCTAGATGTAGCTCTCCCTGATAATAGTGCTGGGGAATTCCAGGAATATGGTTATGGCCCCATACCGGGTCATGATTGAAACGGAAGTCCTGATAGGTATAGGCTTGCCGTAGAGAAATAATGTTTCCATCCCATTGGTACAGAGTAGAGTGAAGTGCAAATTCGACCCCCTGATGCGTGGTAGGGGAGGCGTTACCATAGGTCGCGTTATTATAGAGCTGTGAGATAGGTGTCATGACAGAAAGTAGTTCATTACGCACAGCCGAATGGTAATATGATAAACTCCATTGTGTGCCAGCATATTCTCCGCTGGTGCCAACTTCAAACGTCGTTGCTGTCTGAGGCTTCAGCATGCTCCAGTCTTTGGTTAAACCAGTTGCGATACCACTGGTATAGAGATTGCCGGAGAGATATTGCCAATCCTGTGCAGGTTGAATACTGCGGCTGACATTTCCGTAAATTTGAATATGAGGGTTAATGACATATCGGAAACCCGCACGCGGAGAAAAGTACAGACTGTCCTGACTAAAACGGCTTTTTTCTGGATAGGTCTGGCTTCCTGAACGGGGAGAATAATTCAGAGCGCCCGCCACAGTTAACCAGAAATCATGAAAAACTTCCGTATTGTTGCTGACATGAAAAACGTTATCGCTTCCGCCCAGATGGGAGCGTGTAACGAGCGTACCCATTGCGACGCCGGGATAAGCGTCTGTTCGGCGCACACGGTTATCAATCGTAGCGTTCAAATCATGCGTTGTATAAACCCCGGCATCGGTGTCACTTTTTAGACCGAATAGGGTATCATGGCGCTGGTAGCTGAGTACGCCGGACGCGTAATCAATATCATAAAGAGAAGCGGTATTGCCCAGTTCGTGGTCCATAGGGGCATTCATGTAAACAAAACCAAGCATAAGTTTGGAGTTATCATCTATACGTATACTGACACGGTCAGCCGCGTATTTGGTGCCCGGTTCAATGGTTTTTGTACCCCAGTAACGATAGGGTTCCTGTGCCTGCTTAGGGTTTTGTGCTACCTGTGACCGGGTTAGATAATAGGGATTCCCCTCTGACGTCTGGCGGTAACGAAAGAAAAATCGGTTATCAACACGATCATTAAATTTATAGCCATAGTTGAAGTTGATACCAAAGTTCGTTGATTTTGTGTTTTCCTGATACCCAGAGCGATAAGAGTTGGTGACACTGATATAATAATCGTGTTTACCAATAACCTTGCCTGAACTTAACTGCTCCTTAACGTAGCCAAAGCTGCCCGCTTCTACGCGTGCTTGATAAGTTTGGGCATCGTAGCCAGTATTGGTGACATAATTGATGGCCCCCCCGAGCATGAGTGAGCCGTAATCAAACCCATTTCCGCCACGCAAAACTTCAGTATATTTTATACCAAGCGGTTCCTGTAATTCGTTGACTGTTCCAATTGGTGTGGTCAGCGGTAAGCCATCAAATAGAAATAAAATGCCAGAACGTGTTGCATTCAGGCCTGTCTGGATACCTGAGCCACGAATGGAAATGCGCAGGTCGTCTGATCCGCAAGGTGCCTGAGCGAAAACACCCGCTTGATATTTGAAAGAATCGGCATTTGTAGCGCTTCGGCCGCGTAGCATAACGGCTGCGTCAATAACGCTGGTTCCGCCCGGAATGCGGGATAACCTACGTTCAGCTTGCATAACAGCAGGTGTATGGTGGTGTGTGACCAGAATCTGCTCGGCCGTGTGGCTGGCGTGGGCGGATCTGTGGTCATGGTGCATCCCCTCCATCCCCTCCATCCCTTCCATATGGGCGACTTCTGAAGCATTCGCGTGTGTATGAACATGCGGCGTTTTTACGTGCGCGGCTGAGATACTATGTGCGCTGCCAGAGACAGGTTTATGCGGAATCTGGGATGTACTCGCTAACGCTGTTGAGACTGTCATTAGTGCAGAACTGGTCAACAGAAAACCAGTTCTGAAACGACGTAGCATAAAAAAGGAACACACACGCGAAGCACGAACCGTAAGCAGTGGGTGGGGTGCAGGGATGTGATCCATATTTTCAATCCGTAAGAGTAAGATATAAGATAATTATGCGAATAGAAATTGTGGAATATAACAACTTCAGCAATAGGTAAATCCATAAATAACAAAAATAAACGTATGTTGCAAATTTAACACTGCTATGCTGTGCGCGATCATTGGTTGCCGTAAAAACATAAAAACATAAAAAATAATATGTATATTTTTCAGTGGGTTAATGAAATATGTAGTGAAGATATAGGCATGCTTATTTTTGCGTTATCGTGGAGATTTTGGGCCCAGTTTTAGAAATTTAATGCTTAATAAAAATAACGAAAATTATCAGTAAAATAAATCACATAAAAAATTGTTGTATATAAAAATAACGAAATATGTGAAATTTAGAAGTCTGTTAATCAGTCAGATATATAATCAGGAGAAGCCGCCGGATGTTAGAGAGTCATTTTAAGCGTTCGGTCATCTAAGGAATTACGGGTATGACGGCTAGATTTTATCTGAGAGAAGGGCGGCGATTTCTTTCCCCCCTGCTTCTTGTGACTGTCTGGCAGATTGCAAGTGCATGCGGATTGATTTCCGCACGAATATTGCCATCGCCAGTTCAGCTTGCTCATACTCTTTGGGGATTGATCAAGAATGGCTCATTGCCCACTAATCTCCTTGTTTCTCTTGAGCGGGTCAGCCTTGGTTTTAGCCTCGCTCTCGTAGTCGGGATTACGCTGGCGCTGATTTCAGGGCTTTCCACATGGGGTGAAGACATTATCGATTCTCCCCTTCAGATTCTTCGTACCCTTCCTGCTTTGGCTTTGGCTCCTCTTTTCATTTTATGGTTTGGTATTGGGGAGGAGCCAAAGATCTTGTTGGTATTTTTAGGCGCTCTTTTTCCAATTTATCTTAATTTACATAAAGGAATCCGAAATATTGACCCGAAGCTTCTGGAGGTCGCACGGACACTTGGTCTTTCACGTGCGCAGACTATCAGAGATGTTATTCTACCCGGAGCTTTGCCAGACCTACTGCTCGGTGTGCGGTTCGCGTTCGGTATTGCATGGCTGATGCTGGTTGTGGCCGAGCAGGTGAATGCGGAAAGCGGTATTGGTCACATGATGATGGATGCTGAAGATTTGTTACGAACAGATATTATTTTGGTCGGATTGATTGTTTACGGTTTGCTTGGGCTAATTTCTGACAGATTAGTCAGGGCTGGAGAGTTGTGGCTACTGGCCTGGCAAACACAGGGCAGCAAGCACATATGAAGCACAGCATTGCGAAGACAGAAGTGGAAACGGAGCTGCCGCTTGGGAATAAAGCGGATGTGGTTATTACCGATTTAAGCCGTCAGTTTGGTGACGGCTCCCCGGTACTAGATCATTTATCTTTGGCTATTCCGGCGGGGGAGTTTGTTGCTTTGCTGGGGCGTAGTGGGTCTGGTAAATCCACCTTGCTGCGGACCCTGTCGGGGCTTGACCCAGTCGAGCACGGAGACGTGGTTCGACCCAAAGCTGTTTCAGTTGTTTTTCAGGAAAGTCGTTTATTGCCATGGCGACGTGTCTGGCAAAATGTGGTGTTGGGACAAAACGAGCCTGAAGCAAAAGAACGTGCATTGCGCGTTTTGGTAGAAGTTGGCTTGGAGCATCGAGTGGACGCATGGCCGCTTACTCTTTCTGGCGGAGAAGCGCAAAGAGTGGCCTTGGCGCGGGCGCTTGTGCGTGACCCGTCTTTTCTTATGTTGGATGAACCATTTGCTGCATTGGATGCATTGACCCGCATTCAGATGCAGGCGCTTGTTCTGACATTATGGCGAAAACATCAGTGCACAACCTTGCTGGTAACGCACGATGTGGACGAGGCTCTGGTTTTGGCAGATCGGGTATTGGTGCTTGAACACGGCCGGATCAAGGTTGATTTCCCTGTTTCTCTTCCACGTCCCCGTCGGCATGCTGATCCTGTGTTTGAGGCGTTGCGAGGCGAACTGCTGCATGCCTTAGGTGTGCATGACACCTAATAGTTTTTATTTCTGAAAGGAAAAACCGATATGACCAAAGCACCTGAACGTTCCGCTGATACCTCTGCCAGCCCTTTTATTGTGGATCGCTGGTCTCCTCGTGCTTTTACGCCAACTCCGATATCTCAAGAAAATTTGCTGACTTTTCTGGAAGCTGGCCGCTGGGCACCATCAGCTTATAACGGCCAACCGTGGCGTTTCCTTTATGCTAGACGGGATACGCCAGACTGGGAACGCTTTCTCTCCTGGCTTATTCCGTTTAACCAGGCATGGGCGCAACATTCTTCCGCACTGGTTTTTATTGCGTCTCAAACCGTCACATTTTCCAATAGCACCGGGGAGCCGGTTCCGGCACCTACTCATGCGTTTGACGCTGGTGCCGCATCAGTTCTGGTTCAGTTGGAGGCTTCTCAAGCAGGGTGGGCAACGCATCCTATCAGTGGATTTGACCACGCTTTGGCGCGTGCCGGACTGGAACTACCGGAAGATTATGCGTTGCATGCAGCACTTGTGATTGGTCAGCAGGGTGACAAGAGCCACCTGCCAGAAACCTTGCAAAGCAAGGAAACACCTTCTGGCCGCCGGTCTTTATCAGAGCTGGCGTTTGAAGGGCGCTTCCCGGTGCGCGAGGATTAACCTTTCCAGATCATGTCCTGTATCTGAAGCTTCTGCGGTATAAGGGCGCTTTGGGCTAGCAGGTCGGCAGCTTTCTGCTGTTCGGCCTGCGTTTCCGTGTCCATAAAGTCAACGTCCAGAGAAAGGCGTGAGAGTGCTGTCTTGATAACGCTTTCCTCAAGCCCGGTACTAGCAGTAAGCGCATGGACTAGATTTTGCTGATTTTGTGCGGCCCACGATTTTAGACCAGATAGGACTGTAATAATACGTCGCACAGTATCAGGGTTCTTTTCTGTAAAAGCACGGGTGGACAGCAGGAATTGCCGATTGGGGGACAGGTTTTCGGCATTGACCAGAAGTCTGGCTGACGGAAGAGCCTCACCTGCGGCAAGATAAGGGTCCCAGATGGCCCATGCATCAATCTGACCGGTTTCAAAAGCTGCCCGTGCCGCAGCGGGGGTGAGATTGACAGAATGAATATCGGAAGCGGTTAATCCGGCTTGAGTGAGCGCGTTCAGCAGAAGGTAATGGACATTTGAACCTCTGTTAAAGGCGACTTTTTTGCCTTTCAGATCCTTAAGCGTTTTTATCTGCCCTTCTTTCTGAACCAATAGACCTTCACCCAAGGGGGCAGGGCCACTGTGCCCGATATAGACCAGTCTGTCCGGCCAGTTTGATTGTGCAAAGATGGGTGGCGCATCGCCTGTTTCTGCAAGATCAATGGCATTGGCCGCTAAAGCCTGTAGCATCTGTGGCCCCGCTATGAACTCCGACCATTTAACAGTCCATCCGGCAGAAGACAGGGTTTTTTCCAGTAAACCTGACTGTTTGAGAATAATGAGAGTTCCATACCGCTGATAGCCAATGCGAAGGGTTTTATCAGCACTTTGAGCCAAACTGTATTGTGGCGCGAGAAGGGTAGGCCCTGCTGTAATAGCGAGTGCCGAAGTGAGGAGTGATCGACGGGAGAGTTTAGATGTGAAGAGGATATGGGAGGGAAGGTTGGAGGAATGTGACATACAGAAATATCCTTTCCATTTCTTATTTTATAAAAAATCTCTTTTTTAATCAGGATGCGATCGGGTGGTTGCCAACGATAGAACAGGTATTCCTTTTATTATCTATTAAATTCGAATAAAATATTAAATAACGAAAAATTATAGTTAAATCAACAAGTGAAGTCTGAGGAAAGACTGTATTCTATGACGGTGCAGCATATAGACGGGCAGAGTATAGATTTTCAGAAAAGAATATCTGACATACTTCCAGATATGAAAATAAGAGCGAGAGAAGCAGACCGAACCGCGATTTTTCCCTTTGAAACAATACAGACTCTCGCTCAATACGGAGCGCTTGATCTCGTGTTGCCGCGTTCACAAGGGGGCGCAGAATGCGATCTTGCAACGGCGCAGGCCTTGATTGGTACTATCGCGCAGGCTGACCCTGTTGTTGCTCTCGTTTTGGTAAACCATTATATGGTTCATGCTGAATTGCGTTCACTACCTTCTTATCCTGTTCCACTTCTGGATAGAGGGGCGACAGCGGGTAAATTAATCAATGCGTTGCTGGCTGAGCCAGATCAGGGCTCGGCATCGCGGGGTGGCTTGCCCGGAACAGTGGCACGTAAAACTGATCAGGGGTGGAGCCTTACTGGTCGCAAAGCTTATGCGACGGGTATACCGGCTCTTTCCTGGTTATTGGTGCAGGCCAGAACGAATGCTCCTGAAGCGGAGATCGCTTTTTTTCTAATACCACAACGGGCTTCCGGTATTGCCGTTCTTTCAACCTGGGATCATGTTGGTATGCGGGCTTCGGCCAGTCAGGAGGTAACACTGACAGACGTTTCCGTACCGGATGATCATCTGATTTTTAAGGAAAAAGCTGGCGAACCATCCACTTTTGGTAAAGTGCTGGCAGTGTGGAATCAGGGGCTTCTGGGCGCACTTTATGATGGTATTGTAAGGACAGCGGTTGGTTGGACTGAAAAATTTCTTCAGGAGCGTAAACCATCCAATCTGGGTGCCTCTCTCGCAACTCTTCCAGCCATGCAGAATGTGATTGGTGAAATACACATTGCGCTTGATCTGAACCAAACTCTTTTACGGTCTTTTGCGGAAGCAGTAGCACTCAAAGATCAGAACCGTATTCAGAAAGAAGCTGTGCTGATCAAGATACAAACAGTTGATGGTGCAGCAGGTTTGACACAGTCCTTGTTGGCTATTGCGGGTAATGCAGGTCTTTCTGCCCGGAATGACCTTGAGCGCTGCCATCGGGACGCTTTATGTGGGCGTATTCATGCCCCTCATGCTGAACTTTTGCGCTCTAAGGCAGGGCGGCAGGCTTTAGGTGTCTAATCCCATATTGTCTAGGAAACGCGGTCTCCCGTCGCGTCGCCTATAAGATGGGCAGCGGCAACCAACTGTTGTGTAAAGGGATGGCGCGGGTGGGTAAGGATATTGTGAGCAGAGCCTCTTTCAATAATTCGCCCTGCCTGCATGACAATGAGGTCGTCCGCGATATTCCGGACCACATTCAAATCGTGTGAAATGAACAAGTAGGAAAGATTAAGGCGTTTTTGAAGATCCTCCAACAGGTCAAGAATTTGCGCCTGAACCGAAACATCTAATGCAGAGACAGGTTCATCGCACAGAATGACCGCGGGCTCTATGGCCAAAGCGCGTGCTATGGCTACACGTTGTCTTTGCCCACCGGAAAGATGGAGAGGATTTTTGCCCAGTAGAGTGGCTGGCAATCGCACTAAATCCAGAAGCGCACGAATACGTGTCAGTCTTTCCGTTTTTGGAACATGGATGACAGAAAGGGCATCATCCAGAATAGCCTGAACTGTCCATCGTGGGTCAAAAGAACTAAGCGGATCTTGATAGATAGCGGCCAATCTGGGCCTTCGGCTACGGCGAGAGAATTCTGGAATATCCGTTTTCTCTGATCGGGACCAAGGTTTTCCTAAAAAATCTATGAATCCTGTTTCAGGTTTCTGAAACCCCATGATCATGCGGGCGGTAGAGGTTTTGCCGGAACCGGACTCTCCAATGACAGCCAACGTCCTGCCGGGAAAAAGAGAAAGGCTGATATCCTGCACAATCTGTTTTCTTGTGCCATCCTGTTGTTTGACAGAAAACGACAAATTGTGGGCCTCAAGCAGCGGTAACGTGGTTGGGCTGACTGGTGTTGCTGGGCGCGGTGGTCTTCTTCCCGGTTCAGCATCAAGTAGCTTACGGGTATATGAATGTTGGGGAGCGGAAAGGATGTCTTCTGTTCGACCTTCTTCCACCATGTGTCCGTGGTGCATAACAATCACACGGTCTGCCAGCCGGGAGACAAAACCAAGGTCATGACTAATGATCAGAATACCGTGTCCCGCTGAGCGTAGCTGTTTCAGTAGCTCCAGAATTTGCACCTGAACGGAAGGATCAAGGGCTGTTGTGGGCTCATCCGCAATCAAAAAAGGCGGGTTCATGGCCAGTGCGTTGGCAATCAGGGCCCGTTGACGCAGGCCGCCTGAAAGCTGGTCCGCCCGAAGGTGAACGCGATCTTTTGCCGAAGGAATACCTGCCTGCGTTAGTAACTGTAACACACGTTCTTCGCGTGCATTTTTGGTGCCCCATTTATGAGCTGTCAGGGCTTCGCTAATCTCTGCACCAATTGATCGCAAAGGGTCGAGTGCGACCAGTGCATCTTGCAGGATAAAGCCGATTTCTGCACCGCGTAATTTGCGCCATTGCTGTTCTGTGTTCGCCAGCAGCGATTGGCCATTAAGAGACAGATGTTCCGCTGAAATCTGAGCGTTGGAACCTAAAAGCCCCAACAATGCGCGTGCGGTAACGGTTTTACCCGAGCCAGATTCACCAACAAGCGCGACGACTTCTCCCAGTTTGAGGGAAAAGGAAAGGGAATGCACGGCTGTATGGGCAACATCACCCAAGCCGAATTTCACAGACAGGTTTTTTACATTCAGCCCGGATTGAGGGGCGGCAGAAAACGCGTTCATGGCGTGGTGGCCTCAAAGCGATTTTTCAGAAAACGTCCCAAACTGGTTGTTGCCAACATGGTCATAACGATAGCAACGCCGGGGAAAAACGTGATCCACCAGGCCTCGGCAATGTAATCGCGGCCCATAGCCAACATGGTACCCCACTCTGCGGCCGGAGGGGGTGCGCCCAGCCCCAGAAAGGAGAGAGAAGATGCCCATATGATGGTCTGCCCAACCCCCATTGCGCCTGCAATCAGTAATGGTCGAAATGCATTGGGAATTAAATGGCGTCTTAAAATTTGTGATGGGGAATGACCCAGTGAGCGTGCTGCTTCAATAAAACCCGCATGGCGGATTGTCAGAAACTGCCCGAAAAGCATCCGACCATAGCCCGGAGCAGCACCAATACCGACGGCAACGATAAGAGGAAACGTGCCGGAAGAGAAAAGGGCGGTTAGCAGAAGCGCAAGAACAACCGTTGGAAAAGAGAAAAGGATTTCAAAAATCCATTTAACACATTGTTCTGCAACGGGTCCGCCAAAAGCTCCGGGAATTGCCAGACTTAAGGCAACGGAGAGGGCGAGCAGAATGGAGCCTATGCCAATAACCAGCGAACTACGTGCACCGAAGATAAGGCGTGTCCACATATCGCGCCCGGATTGATCTGTGCCAAGCGGATGCTGCCAGCAGGGTGGCGTAAATGCGGCCCGCGGTGCAATGCCATATGGGTTGCCATGTGTCAGCAAATGCGGGGCAATGGCGGCAAGAATAAGGACAGCCAGATAGACGGATGCCAGAGTAAGCCCAATATGCCGACCAGCCGGTAGCCGTAGCCGCGGTGAGGTTTTTAAGGACAGCGGGAGAGAGTTGGTTGCGCTCATGCTCTTGCCTCCTGAATGCGTGGGTCAATGATCACGTAGAGAGTGTCAGCCAGAAAGGATGCAAGGACGTAAATAACGGAAATAAACAGGATTATGCCCGTTACCAGAGGCATGTCATGCATGCTGACAGCCAGAAACAGTTGACGGCCTAACCCTTGCCGCGAAAAAATGAATTCGACAGCAACAGCATTTCCGACAAGGGCGCCGATAGCCCATGTCGATAAACTGACGCCCGGCAGCAGCGCATGACGTAAAACATGCCGAAACCTGACGGCGTTGTCAGAGAGGCCTCTGGCGCGTGCGGTGAGTACAAAGGGTTGATCAAGCGTTGTTTTGAAAGTTTCCCGCATTACTTGAGCAAGAAAGCCGCCCAAGGGAATGGCCAGGGAAAGGGAAGGGAGTATCAGTGATGAAAAACCATGTGTGCCGGCTGGCGGAAGCAGTCCGAGTTGGTACGCAAATAGCCAGAGCAGAATAATGCCAATCCAGAACTGAGGAAGACCAGCAAAAAACGTTTCAAGAGAAGAAAAAACGGAATCAAAGACTGGTTTTCGGGCAGAAAGGGTAACGGAAAGAACAGCAAAACCCCATGCCAGTGCAAGAGAAGAGAGCATGAGTTTTAAAGTGGGCGGAGCCTGCTGCCAGAGCACATCTTTAACCGGCATGTGTTGCGAGAATGATGACCCGAGATGGCCGGACAGTACGTGCCAGAGATGGAGCGCGTATTGCACCATAAGCGGTTGGTCCAATCCATATTCCGCGCGAATTTCTTGTATCGTTTCAGGCGTTGGATTGGCGGAGCCCCCTAAAATGGCTGTAACAGGATCGCCCGGTGCCAGATGGAGTGTAACGAAGGTCAATGTTGTCGCGGCAAATAGAACTAGGCAGGCTCCTCCCACACGGATCATGAGTTTTTTCAGAAGAATAGATTGGGTATGGGGGAGGAGGATCATTGTTCTACCCATGCGTCATATAATGTTGTGACATTCAGCGCAGGTTCCAGCCGGATATCATGCACACGTTTTGAAATGCCCAGCCGTGTTGTCTGCGGAAACGTCGTGATCTGAAGAAACGCGGCAGAAACAATTTTCTGGGCCTGATAATAGAGATTACGGCGCTGTTCAGAATTGGTTGTTAAAAGTGCGTCATTGATGATTTTGTCAAAATAAGGATTACTGAAACCGGATTCATTCTGGTGGTGCCCCGAAATTCCGGCAGCACCAAGAAATTCAGAAGAAAAGACAATACGCAAAACATCAGCGGTATTGGTGTTCCAATAGCCAATCCGCACATCATAGTCCCATTGGCCTTCACGATTGTTGACGGAGGTATCGTCAGCATTTTCCAGCAACACATCAAAGCCAGTTTCTCGTGCGGTGGCCTGGACTTGCTCCCACAATGTGCGTTCAGAATTTGAAAGCGAGGAGCGTAGGGGAATATGAACGGTTAAACGCTGGCCATTTTTTATGCGGATGCCATCCGTATCTTTGGCGGTCCATCCTGCTTGATCCAGTAACGTATTTGCCGTTTCAGGGGTATAGTCTGCTGCGTGTTCAAAGTCGGGAGAATAAAAAGGCGTTGTGGAGGTGAGCGGACCACCCGCGCGGCGATAATGGTGGAAAAAAACACTTCCGAGCGCGCCTTCTATGTCTGCGGAGCGCAGGAAGGCTTCTCTTACTCGAATGTCATTAAAGGGGGCGCGGCGTGTGTTAAGGGTTCCATTGGTTGGGTTGCCCGGTCGGTCAGCCATTAAAAGCCAAAGATCCGTATTATGCTGGGCAGGGGTCTGTGCTTCGGGGGGCAGACTATCAATGGCATCAACCTCGGCGGCTTGCAGGGCTGCGAAGCGGGCAGACGGTTCAGGAATAAAGCGCCACTCGATACGATTTAAATAGGCTGGCCCATTGTGCAAAGCATGGGCAGGTGCCCAGTGATAACCCGGGTTTCGTTCAAACAAAATTCTGTTTTGTCTATCCCAGTGGACAATGCGAAAAGGCCCGGAGCCTATAGGAGCCTGACAGTTCAGATCTCGCGGTCGGGCGAGAGCTTTGGGCGATTCAATACCCAGAAACCCCTGGGCCAGAACCTCCAGAAACGCGGCATACGGACGGCTGAGGTGAACGACGGCGGTATGCGCATCAACAATGTCGGTTGATTGATACTGACGAATATAACCGCCTGCCGTGCTGGATTGCGTAGCCGGGTTAGCCATATGGTCAAGGTTGGCTTTTACCGCATCTGCCGTGAAAGGGGTGCCATCTGTAAAGGTAACGTCAGGCCGCAAATGGAATGTGTAGGTCAGTCCATCAGGTGAAATGTCCCAACTGGATGCCAACCATGGATGGATAACACCAGCCTTGTCCATTGAGACAAGAGAATCAAGATATTGCTGTGCTACAAAAACCTGCGGCATGTCTCCTTGGACGTGTGGGTCAAGGCAGACAGGTTCACGGTCTGTTGCATAGATCAGCGTGCCGCCCGAAACGGGGAGTGTGCCATTCTGTTTATGTTTGTTCTTATGACAGCCAGCCAGAGGCAGACACAGGACTACGAGCAGAGCGCTGAGGGAATAGGCTTTGCGTTTGTATGTGGCCGTGTGTCTGGCAGGCATGGGTGTGTAACCAGTAAGTAGAAGTGGTCAGGCAGGCGTAAAATGCTGCGTGTTTTTTGCTTCTGCGTCCGCCTTGCGGGTCCAACCGGAATCAAGGGGCACGCCGTTCAGTTCCCAGTCTCCCAGTTCTCGGGCACGTTGAATGGCTGGATTATGGGACGCCAGAACCCGCGCATTGCGCCAGAAGCGGTCCAGTCTCCGCTTGTCTGAACTTGCTGACGCACCGCCCACTTCAAACAGACTGGTGGTCGCATCCAGCACAAGTGGAATGATAACCTGTTGTGCTTTGAAGGCTTCCAGTTCTGCCTGTTGAGAGGCGGTATCTGGCAGACCTTGTTCCCGAAGCAGGGATGCCTCTTCAAGCGTAGTAGAAACCCGATCAACCAGTGCTTCTGCCGCAAATGCCAGACTGGAAAGGCGTCCGATCACTGTTTGCACAAGCGGATCTTCCCGCTGAAAAGACTGACCCGGTACCCCGAAGACACGTGTGCGGGGGCGGACAAATTCTATTGTCTCATGCAGTGCTGCCTGCGCAATGCCAGCCAGTGTGGCCAGATGGAAATTCTGGTAAAATGCAGTGAAAAATCGATCTATAGGCGACGCATCCTTGGGAAGGACGTGATAAATCTGCTCTTTTGAGAGTTCAACATTCTCAAAAATGGTTGTGCCACTTCCCGTAAGGCGCTGGCCAAAACCGTCCCAGTCATCCACGCGGGTAACACCTGCTGCGGTGGTGGGGACAGCTACACGGTAGCGTTTATCATCATGCACAGCGACAACAGCAATCCAGTCAGCATACAGACTACCGGTAGAATAATATTTGGTACCGTTCAGAAACCACTTGTCCTCTTTAGGGGTCAGAGTAGTGGTCGTTTCAGTTGCTTTGCCCAATTCTGCCATGGCAGCGCCAAAAATTGCACCAGCATGAATTGTTTCAAGCCATTTTCCGGCTGAAGATCCGGAGCCTGTTTCTGTCAGGCGTTGGCGTTCCCCTTCAACAAACGCAAAATGAGCCCTTATGATTTGGGGAAGATTTGAGTCAGCTGCGGCCAGTTTCACCAGAAGGCGGAATGTTTCCCGCAAAGACAAATTCTCGCCCCCTAATTTTTGAGGGATACGCACAGCGGTAAAACCACTCTGGCGCAGGGCTTCTACTGCATCATAGGCCAGAATACGATTTTGCTCGCGCTCTATTGCCCCGTTAGCAATCTGGTCAAACACCGCCTGAAAACGGTTAGGCGAGGCTGCAGAAGGATGGGAAAGCGTGGACTGACTCATAGTAAGACTCGCTATATAACAAAAAAAACACGAAGAATATTTATATAATGATATTCTATCGTGTTTATTTTTCAGTCAACAAAATTCCACTAATATATCTGGAAAATAATTTAAAAATGATGTTCTAAAAGGGAATTTATCGTGCTTTAGGTATGGTATGAGGCTGAGAATCTTTATTTTCAAAGGCTAAAACTACGGCTTCAGCTCCATGCGTGCAGGGGTGGAAATGTACCGTTCAGGTAGTAATCCCCTACAATCGCATATTTCCACCGAACAGGGTCGTGCAATGTGTGGGTCCGGGCATTGCGCCAGTAGCGGTCCAGATTATAGCGGGTATCTGTAGCGGCAGTTCCTGCCAGTTCAAATAATCTGTTTGTGGCATCTATTGCCAATTCTGTTGTGAAAATTTTTGCTTCTGCGGTTGCAATCTGGGCTGAAGCAACTGTGTCGGGTGTTGGATGTGCAACGGCTGCGTCAATGGTCTGCCCTGCGACATACAGCAAGGCACGGCACGCGCTCAACCGCGCGAATAAGCCGCCCAGAATATGGCGTGTGTAAGGGTCTTCATGGGCATGATCCTGATGGCTGTCTATCCATGCGCGTGTGCGTGTATTCACAAAAGAGACAGTTTCTTCAAGGGCTCCCTGCGCTATTCCGCCATCAATACTGGCCTGAATAAACTGCGAGATTGCACTATCGGGACGTGGATTATCAGGAAGGTAGGCTTTCCATGCAGGGAGTACCCGCGTGAGTGGCACTTTCACATTTTCAAGAAGAACCGTGCCACTGCCTGTCTGACGCTGACCGAAGGCTGACCAGTCGTTTAAAACTGTCAATCCTTCTGTATTCCGGTCCGCTATGGCCAGCCAGGCTACGCCCTGATCATCAACGGCCACAATCGGTACCAGATCTGCTGCCAACGCCCCGGTGCAGTAATATTTTTTGCTCGTTATGCTGACATGATCTCCCTCCCGGACAAGTTGTGTCTTTAGGTCGGTTACAGTCTTGTTCCCACGCTCTGAAAAAGCATTTCCACAGCGTTTTCCATCAAGAATGAGGCCAAACAATTCTGCTTTCTGACTTTCCGTGCCGCATGACGCAATCACAGCAACCGCAGCCCAGTGATTTTGGGCTATCTGTGCCAAAGCACCATCTGCCGCGGCAATGGCCTGCACAACCTTGCCCAATGTGGAGTAGGACACGCCTGCACCGCCATACGAGCGCGGCACTGTAATGCCCCAAAGGCCGGATGTGGAATACAAATCCAATTCTTCAAGCGGGAACACATTCGATTGCTCCCGTGCCGCAGCATTTTGCTTCAGGTGGCTGGCCAAATCCTGCGCAATACGAATTGCCTCAGCATCAGTTTCTATGCGGGCCGTTGGAGTGGTGCGGGGCCACTGGGGCGGGGGAACGGGTAATCCTGAACCGACAACAAACGGATTAGACAAAGACATGGCGGAGCACCTGATATTATTGGGCTGAGACTAAAGAGGCAGCGGCGTATGTTTTTTGACCAGCATGATTGGTCGGGAGGTGATCTCCTGCTCCAAAAAGCTTGTGCCGAAGCGTCCCGGGTTCATACGCACGCTTATAAAGACCGCGTCGCTGGAGTTCGGGCACAATAAGATCGACAATATCTTCAAATGTTTCGGGTGCGACGGCATAAGCCAGATTGAACCCATCGACACCCGTTTGATTGATCCATTGCTCCATTTGATCGACAATCTGCGTTGGGCTGCCGACAAATGTTACGCCCATACCCCCAATGGCTGCATGGCGTGCCAGTTCGCCTACAGTCCAGATTTTGTCCGGGTTCATGACTGTCAGGGAATCAATGGCGGAATGGATGGCATCATTGCGGATATGACGTATTGGGTCTGTCAGTTTGTAGGTGGAAAAATCGATACCAGTCCACCCAGATAGCAGGGTAAGTGCGCCTTCCTCGCTGATGTAACTTTGATAGTCATGGGCTTTTGCAAAAGCCTCTTCCTCCGTTGGAGCCGTAACAATAGTGAGGAGAGAGAAAACCAGCGGTGCATTCTTCGGTCTGCCTGCCTGCTGTGCCGCAGTTCGAAGCGAGCGAACGGTTTTGGCCACGGTGTCCTGCGAAGGGCCAGCCACAAATACACATTCAGCATGTGTTGCAGCAAATTGTTGACCGCGTGCCGAAGCACCAGCCTGGAAAAGAACGGGGGTGCGTTGAGGAGAAGGTTCAGCAAGGTGGATGGCATCTAACGAGAAAAAGGGGCCATCATGCTGAATAGCGTGAACTTTTGAGGGATCGGTAAAAATCCCTCGCTCTTTGTCACGTAAAACGGCGTCGTTTTCCCAGCTTTTTTCCCAAAGTTTATAGACCACGTCCATATAATCATCAGCTATGGCGTAACGCTGGTCATGTTTGGTTTGTGCCTGTTGGCCGGTGCTTTTGGCGGCACTGTTCAGATAGCCTGTCACAATGTTCCACCCAATCCGTCCTTCCGTCAGGTGATCAAGCGTGGACATACGGCGGGCAAATGGGAAAGGATGTTCGTAAGACAGAGTTGCCGTAAGGCCAAAGCCAAGATGATCCGTAACGCTCGCCATGGCCGATATCAGCATGGCGGGATCATTGACCGGCACTTGGGCTCCGTTGCGCAAAGCCGCATCCGGGCTGTGGCCATAGACATCATAAACGCCTAGAACATCCGCAAGAAAGAGAGCGTCAAACAATCCGCGTTCCAATGTGCGGGCAAGATCCGTCCAATATCGGAGGGAACGGTAGTCTGCGGATCGGTCACGGGGGTGTCGCCATAGCCCGCTGGCTTGATGGGAGACACAGTTCATATCAAAAGCATTCAGGCGTATCTCGGTCATTTTCGTCTTTCCTGCTTAGTTGAAACCGAGAGAGATGCCGCCAAACACACCGAAGCCATCGCCGGGTTGCATGACAGAAAGTTGGGAGCCACCAGCAATGTATCCGGGCACAACGATTGAGGCATAATGTGTGTTGGCCAGATTATTGAAGTTCAAGAAAACTGTTCTGTGTTTCTTGGGCCATGAATAACCGAGATGAGCATTAAAAAGATGATATGAAGGCGCAAAATACGTCATGTCATATGAAGCACCGACCTTGGATGATACCTGAGCATCAAATCCCGCATAAAATCCGTTTGCTAAATCCAGATTTATACCGCCCTGATAGAAATGTTCTGGAATACCGGGTAGGCGATTGTGTCCGAAAACAGCATCATGTTTGTAATGGAAGTCCTGCCATGTGTAAGCATTACGCAGAGACAGGCGATTGTTTTTCCATTTGTACAATGTGCTATCGAGAGAAAACTCAACCCCCTGGTGTTCGGTTGGGGAAGCATTGCCATAAATAGATGTGCCTTGGGCTGCTGATTCCGGGGTCATAACGGACAGCAACTCATTGTGCACAGAGGAATGATAATAAGTTAGTGCCCACTGGTTTCCGGCATAATGACCCGTTGTGCCGATTTCAAAAGTTGTTGCCGTTTGATTACGCAGTTTTCCAGCAGTTGCGTTCATGCCAGCCTGCGGGGACGTGCTGGGATAATATGAGCCAGCATAGTTGTAATTCCAGTCATTGGGCGGCTGGAGGCTACGACTGACGTTTCCGTAAATTTCGACATGATTGTCTGGCTGGTAACGAAAACCGGCGCGGGGAATGAAATTGATGGAGGATGTTTTGAAAGGGGTGCTAGGACCCGGTGACGGAACATCAGAAGATTTCTGAATGAACGCGAGCGCCCCGGCGGTAGTAAACCAGAAATTATGAAATAGTTCTGTATTGTTGCGAACATGAAAATAGTTTTCAGTCCCGCCATACGTCACATGCCTTAAAGACGTGCCGATAGGGTAGCTGGCAAAACTTCCAGACTGTACACGCACACGGTTGGTCTGCCAGGCGTCAAGGTCGGTATAGGTCAGAATGCCAAAGCGGGTATCGCTTTTATGGCCTCCCAAAACGTCATGCCTGTCGTAATTCAGGACACCGGCAACCGTTTTATACCCCCAGACTTGTGAAAACCGACCATATTGAATGTCAATCGGAGCATCCTGATAATTAAATCCCAATTCAATTTTTGAGTTATCATCAATTTTGATGGTGGTCATATCCGCATAATATTTGGTGCCGGGCTGAATACGGTCTGATCCCCATGCCTGATAGGGTTGTTGGGCTTGTTTTGGGTTCTTTAGAATTTGATCACGCGTTAGAAATCCCGCCCAGCCGTTCCGGGTCTGGCGATAACGGAAAAAAAGACGTGTTGAAACGCGATCATTAAATTTATAGCCAAAATTGGCGTTCACACCAAAACTGGTTGCTTCAGTGTTATGTTGATAACCGCCACGGTAGGAGTTGGTAAGGCTGATATAATAGTCAAATTTTCCAAGAACCTGGCCTGAGCTTAATTGTTCTTTGACATAGCCAAAGCTACCAGCTTCTGCACGGGCCTGATACTTCTGGGAATTATAACCTGTTTGGGTAACGTAATTGATTGCGCCACCCAGCTGCATTCCACCGTAATCAAAAGCATTCGCGCCCCGCAAAACTTCTGTATATTGCAGGCCAAGACTTTCAAAAAGCTCGTACGGTGTGCCAGCCGGTGTGGTGACGGGAAGACCGTCAAACATCATAAGCATGCCAGAACGGAAATAGTTGACACCCGTCTGAATGCCGGAACCACGAACAGAAATACGCAGACCGTCTCCGCCACCTGAGGCTTGCGCAAAAACACCCGGCTGAAAAGCAAGTGTATCTGCATTGGTGAGATTTCGGCCTTTTAGAATCTGCTGGGCATCAATAACGGTTGCTGCACCAGGGATGCTGCGAAGGTGGTTTTGGGCAATTTGCGCATCAGAACGCCGTTGCGTTGAGACGGATATTTCTTCCCGGCTAGCTGCATGTGTCGGGGTTGCGGGTTTGTTAGCAGCAGAAGCCGGAACCGGATGCCTTGGCTTGGATGTACCAGTTGAAAGAGGGGAAGATTGGGTTGCTGCTTGGGTTGCAGTGGGAAGCATGCTCAAAAAGGCATATGCTATAACAGCATGTTTTTGTAAAAAAAGGCTCCGTTCAGAAAGTTTAGGAGGAGAGAAAGAAGATCTGAGCATAGAAGGAGGGCCTATCAAAAAGGAGGGATGTCGCGTGGGAAGAAAAATAAAAAGACAGCATCAACAGCATTCCTGTGTAGACATGATGACCGCACTGCTTAGAGAAACATGCTTTTTCATGAGTATTTTCCAGTTTTATTCGGGGATATGGGTGTGTGCGTAAGTGCGCCGAAACCAGATCAGGCCGGGGTGATTTGCATCGGACGTATTAACGTGAAGAATATGAGCAAAAATGACGGAGTGAGAGCCTGCCTCAACAACGTTCGCAATGCGACAATCAAAACTGACAAGCGCATGCTGAAGAACAGGGGCTCCTGTGATAGATGAAGTCCAGTCTGCTTGGCCGAAGCGCTCTTGCTGCGATTTGGAGCGACTGCTGAAAATATTGGAAAGTGGATGCTGGGCGTGCGTCAGAACATTCACGGCTAGCACACCATTTTCCAAGATGGGATCATGTGCGCCCGTATTTTTATTGACGCACACTAATAATGTCGGCGGTGCGTCAGAAACACTGCACACGGCTGATGCGGTAAATCCATGCTGCCCAGCGCGGCCATCTGTCGTCACGATTGTTACTGCACCAGGCAACAGAGCCATGCCATCGCGAAAAGACTGAGAAGACGGGATGGTAGACGGCTGGAGTGTGGCAGGGTCAATAAGCTTGTTCATCGAATGTCCGTAAGAAAAATAGAAATCAGGAGACGAGAGAGGCGCTGTCTGGAGCGGTTATGGCAGCCTGAGCCCGAATGGTACAGGCGAGCTTTTCAGCGTATAAGGTGACTTCTGGCAGCCCCATCAGTTCGCCAAAGCGCCCGCGAGCCAGAGGTCCCGCAACAAACAGGGACAGATCTTTCCGGGAGCCAACCTGCGCGTTTCCTTCTGCTGAAACATGCAACCCCAGTTCAGACGGGTCCATCTCGATATGGCCCTCTATGGCAAGAGATTTTAAGAAGGGTTGTGATTTCAGGATACTGGTGTGCGCGGGGCCTGTTGTGGATATGATGGCATCCACAGCCTGACTTTCTGTCTGCCCACTGCGATTGCGCAGTATAACCCGAAAGGTTTTACCTGCTTTCTCAACCGACAGAATACGGGCAGCGTTAATCTGAAGGAGACCTTTTTGAACGGCCGTATTCACAATGTTTTCGGTGGGTGGCGAAATGCGGAAGCGATGAGTATCCCAGAAAGGACGGAGATGGCGAATGAGTCGCCGCCGCTCGGTTTGATCAAGCGCTCCCCAGATTTGAGGTGCCTGTTCCCGAACACGGTCCAGAAAGGCCTGCCAAGGTGTATGTGGGTTATCAGCAATGATTTTACGTACTTTTTGCAAAAGATTTCTGGCGCTAATGGCGGGAGGAGACAAAAAATCTCCTGCGGCTGTGACCGGTGTCAAACTATGACTTTTTGATCTCTGACCGCGTCGGGAAATGGCGAGAATAGGTGCGCTATGCTTCTGTGCCATTAGACTTGCGACTGTATCCGCCATGCTCAAGCCCGTGCCAATAATCAAAACTCTGTCTTCTGCTTTGATGCTTTTGAGGGATTCAGATTTCCAAGGATCACTGACCAGAACAGGATGCGTGTCAGCAGACAGAGACGCACCAAAAGCGGCAAGCTGTGTGGGCAGTTGTGGGGCAGGGTGGCTGGTAGCAATGACAAGGGTATCGGCTTCAAAAATGTCCCCCGCAGAAGTTGTCAGGGCCCATTTTCCAGTAGGTAATTTTCGTACATCTGTGACCAGACTAGGGACGTGCCTCAGGAGGTGCGCTTCCAGTAGGGGGGCAAGCCTGCTGGCTATATACTGACCAAAAACCTTACGAGCAGGATAAATCTGGCCGTCAGGTTGGCGGGCTCCTTCGTCCTCCTGGCTTGCTCCGGTTGCATTCAGCCACTCCAGAAAATCCAGAGGGTGTTTTGTATCAATGCTCATGCGGCTGGCGGGCACATTGATACGGTGATTGGGATCTTCAGCGCTGTAGGCGACACCGCTGCCCAAAAGGGAGCGTGGCTCAAAAACCAGAACTTTTAGCGGTACAGAGGGCGTCTTGAGCAGATGCCATGCAAGCGCAGCGCCACTAAAGCCGCCGCCGATGATTGCTACAATATTGGGGCGCTGGGTCGTCATGATCAGGCTGCGTGCGAACCCGGACGGTGATCACCAGCAATGGTTTCACCAAAAGGCCCCATGTTGTTCAGATTGGATGTCGCCCGGATCGGGTGCGCGGTGGGCAGAAGTGGGAGCACCAGTTCGCCAAACTGGTAGGCTTCCTCCAGATGCGGGTAACCAGAGAAAATAAAGGTGTCTATGCCAAGGCGGCGATATTCATCAATGCGTTCGGCAACTGTGTCAGGGTCTCCTACAAGAGCGGTGCCTGCGCCACCACGCACCAGACCAACGCCGGCCCACAGATTGGGGCTGATTTCCAGCTTGTCTCGTTTTCCGCCATGCAGGGCGCTCATCCGGGCTTGGCCCACGGAATCCATGCGAGCAAAAACTTTTTGTGCTTTTGAGATTGTTTCATCACTGAGGTGGCTAATAAGCCTGTCTGCTTCCTGCCACGCTTCACGCTCGGTTTCTCTAACAATAACATGCAGACGGATGCCGAAAGAGACTTCACGCCCCTGCTTTTCCGCAAGGTGACGTATCTTGCTTATTTTTTCTGCGACTGATGCGGGTGGTTCACCCCAAGTCAGGTATTTATCAATATGCTTGGCCGCGACATGTGCGCCAGCCTCAGACGAGCCACCAAAATAGAGAGGTGGGCCATTGTTCTGAAAAGAGGGAAACAGAACGTGGCCATCGTCTATTTTGAAGTGTTTCCCTACGTAATTAACATGCTCGCCCCGTAAAAGAGCGCGATAGATGTCAAGGAATTCGTCCGTAATTTCATATCGTGTGGCATGGTCCGCAAAAAAACCGTCACCGGCATTTTCTGCCGGATCGCCGCCGGTGACAATGTTGATCAACAATCGCCCTTCCGAAAAACGGTCGAGTGTCGCCGTCATTCGTGCAGCGAGAGTAGGGGAAAGCAATCCTGGCCTTACGGCAATAAGATAGCGCAGTTGTTTTGTAATGGGGGCGAGGGCTGACGCTACGACCCAGCTATCTTCACAACTACGGCCTGTCGGGATGAGTACTCCATAATAACCAAGAGTATCGGCCGCCTTTGCTACTTGTTGCAGATAGGGCAGATCTACCGGACGACCGCCTTTTTGGGTGCCAAGATAACGGCTGTCACCATGGGTTGGCAGAAACCAGAGCACATTGATTTTATCTGGAATAGAAAAAGACATGTCAGGAGGCCTTGGAAAAGGGCAAGGAAGAAAAGAGCGGAGATGCCGGGGCTGTCAGATTTTGTGGATCACGGTAGCGCGCGGCAAAATGGGATGCTGGCAGGCGGGCTTTTCCGGGATCGAAAAGGCGCTCGCGCAGGGTTTCGCCCAGCGTGTAAGCCGTACGGTAGCGGCCTCGCTGCTGAAGTTCCGGCACGACGAGGGAAATAAAATCCTTCGCTGTATCAAAGGAATGATACTGCCGTAGATTGATGCCATCGATACCATCTACATCAAGCCAGTTCTCGATACGATCAGCAACAGTCGTGGGGGAACCGGCGACAAAGAAGCGGCCTTCATCAAACGAAGCAATTTGTTTCAGGGCGCTGCCAATGGTCTGATCCGGGCGGAAGCGACGACCCATATTTCCAAAACTCTGGCCTTCGCGGAGCAGCACATCTCCTATCCGCTCATTCACATCGTAGCGGCGTAGGTCAATTTCAGCCTGAGCGTGCACAAGCGCCCCTTCCACGCTGTAGTAACGGCGGTAGTCTTTCAGCTTTTTGGCGGCAAGGGCGTCTGTTTCATCAACAATGATGCCAGCCATAACGATAAAGCGAATATCGTCAGCGTTGCGCCCATGCGCGACAGCGCGTTCGCGTGTTTTGGCAATGTTAGTGCGCACTTCGTCAGTAGTGCGGCCGCCTATAAAAACAACTTCGGCATGACGGGCTGCAAATTCCAGCCCAGCGGGTGATCCTGTTGCTTGGAACAGCAAAGGGGTTCTCTGCCGGGATGGTTCTACAAGATGAGGCCCAGCCACGCGAAAATGGGAGCCCGTATGGTTAATGGCCCGAACAGCCGCAGGATTTGTATAAATGCCTGCCGCAGCATCTTTCAGAACGGCATTGTCGTCCCAACTTCCTTCCCACAACTTGTACAGGACATCCATATATTCGTCCGCAATGGCATAGCGTTCGTCATGCGGGATTTCGTCGTTAAGACCGAAATTTTGGGCGGCACTTCTTAGATAGGATGTGACAATATTCCAGCCCACCCGCCCGCCTGTAAGCAGATCAAGCGTTCCCATACGGCGCGCGAAGGCAAAAGGGGGCTCATAAGTTGTAGAGAAAGTGACACCAAAGCCGATGTTTTTGGTGACGGCAGCCATGGCTGGAACGAGGAGTAGCGGATCAAGATTAGGGATTTGGACGGCTTCCCGCAGGGCTGCATCGTTACTTTCTTCAAACCGATCATAAGTGCCAATGACATCTGCCAGAAAAACAGCGTCAAACAGACCAGCCTCGGCCAGTTTGGCTGTTTCAAGCCAATGCTCCATTTCACTATAGCGATGGCGATTATTGCCAGGTGCTCGCCACATGCCATGCACAATATGGCTGACACAGGCCATTTCAAATAGATTTACGTGTAACTGCTTCATGGTTTGGCTCAGACTGGAGCGTGATGCGGGTGAAAAAGAGAGGGGGGAATGGCAAAAAAACGAGACACCGCAGACTCCTTAAACAACCACAAACGATAGTTTAAAAAATATAACAACACCAATGCGTCGTGAGTCAATTAGATTAATCCATAAAAAAGTTACAAAAGAAAAATATCCTTCAATCACGTTGAAAATGAATGCCGATAATCAGCATCCGCCGGGCGGCCAATGTGTTACTTGGGAAGAGCTATTAAAGGTGGCCGTTGTGCGTTCGACGCGCAGAGCAGGCATATCCGGTTGGATTCTGGGCTTTTAGCGCAAGTGATGTCTTCAAACAGATTAAGGCATCAGGATGTTTTTCTGCGGGCGAGGGGTAATTGAGAAAGGTGAGGCAGTTTTTAGAGGTTACTGGCGCCCTCATGGAAATAAAAAGCTAGAGCCCAATGGAACGCTCGCAAAAATTAGTATTTTAGGTGAATGTTTTTTCACTGATCTATGGATGTGATTCAGGTAGATGGGGGCAAATGTGCATGGAAACTCTTGATAGCCTTGGGCCGCGTATCTGCATTATGGGGCCGTCTAATAGCGGTAAATCTACGCTGGCTAATGCTATATGTCGTGCGCGTGGTTTAAAGGCGGTACATCTCGATCAGCTGAGTCACTTGCCGAATACTGACTGGATTTTAAGACCAGCAGAGGAATTTGTCGCACTTCATGATGAGGAAATTACAGGCTCTGAATGGGTGATAGAAGGGAACTATTCTCGCCTTTTGCCACAAAGATTAGAGCGAGCAACAGGGTTTATTCTTATTGATGTCCCAACGACGATTAGTCTGTATCGGTATATAAAGCGCTGCTGGGGGAATAGTGTTCGCCACGGTGCACTGGAAGGGGGGCGGGATAGTGTTAAACTGTCAATGATACGGCATATTATCGGGGCAACACGTTTAAACCGACAAAACTATCAGCGCATGTTTGATGGCTTAGATATACCCAAAATACAAATACACTCACAGAGAGAATTGGCTGCATTTTATCGTATTAACGGTCTGAATATTTAAGAGACTAAGTGGTAATTTCAGGCGTGTTTTTGGTAAAAATATTTCTATAGTATAGTGCGTGATGAAGGTTATTGGAAAAATAACTAAGAATATTTTTCAAGTGAAGCTCCATGCTTTCATGAAGCTCCACCCGAAAAAGCAAATATTATTCAGAAATATCTGCGGCAGAACAGGTGGCAGGTGCTGTTACCGGATTGCACCGTGCGATGGCTCCATTCGGGAATGCTACAGTGAAATTGTGCCATGGGGCGGGTTCGAATGATGGATAATCAGTGCTGATAATCTGTGCGCCAGACTGAAAAGCGACATCCCTGCGGGTTGTGTCATTTTGCCGAGCCTCGACAGTATTGGCATCAGACCGCGTTCTGACCAGATACCCTTTTTTAACAAGGTCTTGAATTTGTTGCAGGGCGGTTGTGTTGTTGACTTCGGCACTTCCGTTGCCAGCAATGCCGACAAAACCTTCATTTGCTTCAGTATATGCGGCGTCAGCATCACCGGGGTGGCCATTTGTAAAGACAACGCGTCCGCGCAGGGCAGGGTGCCCAACCAGATAGCGGGCTGTGTCATGGGGCCGATCAAAAGTGAAGACGACTTTGCCTCTACCGTAAGCCAATGTAGGCCAACCGCGTGTCAGAATGGCTTCGTTCAGGGTTTTGTAGGGGCCGCGCACATCATCTGGCGTGACAATGCGATCTCGGCCGAAAACAGCAAGAAGTTCAGCATCAAGTTTGTCATAGGTTGCTGTCGTAAACTGTTCGGGTTTTGTAAAAGTCCCGTTTTTGACGGGAACATCCTGTTTTGTTTCAAGGTCAATATAGAGCGGTAAGTGATTGGGGTGTGCGTCTGACCATTTTTTTATAACCATCAGACAATTTTTAAGTGGCTCACAGCTAGAACGCTGGTCAATATCCACAATATGCATGACCTTAAAGTCTGTGCCTTGGGCTGCCGTTACATCGCTCTGGTCCGGGTCCGGTGTTAAACCGGCTTGTTTCTGCCACTCAATGCCCTTTGGGGAGGCATAATGTTTTCCGGTGCTATCTGCATAAATATCAATTTCAAGCTGCCGTACACCGCCGTCTAGCTGTGCGGGAATAGTGCCATGCTTATAATCTAAAGCTTCTGCCATTTGCGGGGATTTGTTTTTTAGCCAAGCCAGAGTGCTGGGCGCTATGCTTCGTCTGTAACTGTTATGGGTGCCAATAATTTGCACCTGATTCATCTTGATCGGTTCATCGGCAGCGAAAGCGGTTTGAGTGGCTGATGCGATGCAGAGAGTTGTCAACGCTGGCAGGACGTAAAGTATATTTTTCATGATGCTGTCGGTCCAGAGAGTGGAAGCTAATAAGCTGGGAATTGGAAACAGACATAAAAGAAAAAATGATAAATGGAATGAAAGACAGGGTTTTTCATATTTTTGTCATAGAAGTCTTCCTACTTTAGATAATCATAGTTGGATGTCTGAAAATTCATTTATACATAAAAAATTCATATATTAATGATTTACGCAAATGCGGAAATAAAATAAAAATATCTATTTATTTAATAAATATAGAAAAAGATAATATGTATTAATATTAAACTTGTATTACAGCCGATAAATCACACTTTTGTTTATACACTTTTTTGTGTAGTCCCATGCCCATCTTGCAAAGCCTGTATCTGACCAAGCGTTTGTTGTGATCACAACGGCCTTGGTGGGGGCAGGAAACGCCACGCATGGGTTGGAAAATCAGGTTAATGAAGAACACGTTTTTTAAACTTTTTTTGTGCTGTGGCATTGCTCTGCCTTATGAGGCTTGGGCACAGACAAATGATGCAACGTTGGCGGAACAACCGCATCAAACCAAAAAAGTCACTAAAAAAGCCAAAGTAATTCGTAGCAGCAAAATGGATGCGAAAGCGGCCGCAAACAAGCGGGCTGAGCATTCCGGCCTTGAATCTGTGGTTGTGACGGCGCAGCGGCGCGCAGAAAACAGCCAGAGCGTACCGATCTCCATTCAGCACATTGATGGTAAAACATTGGCCAATGCAGGCTATACTGCGTTGACTGACCTGCAATATCTTGCGCCGGGTGTGCAGTATGACCCGACACAGGGGGCTGCTTTTCAGATCCGTGGTGTAGGCAGTGAGTCTTTTGATTTCTCAAACGCCAAATCTGTCAGCGTTGTGGTTGATGACGTTGTGATGGATGCCCAGCGTGCCAACGGCATGATTGGTATGGTCGATATCAATAACGTTGATATCATGATGGGCCCTCAGGGCACGTTATTCGGGATGAACTCAACGTCTGGTGTGATTTCTGTCACAACTGGAAAGCCCGTTCTGAACAAGTTGACGGCACGGGGCAGCGCCAGTTATGGCGAGCATAATGAGCGTATTCTTAATGCAACGCTCAATGTGCCACTGGGACAGAAAGCTGCTTTCCGTATCTCTGGTTTTAATAACGCGCAGGACGGTTTTGGCCGTAACGTCGTCTTGAACAAGCTGGTTGGCTCCACCAACGAGTATGGTACGCGCGGCAAGTTTTATGTCGAGCCGACAGATAATCTGGATATTACCCTACAGGGCGACTACGCGCATCATTGGGATAGCAGCGTGCGTACCCCGGTGGGTGGGCAAACGCCCGAGGTCACATCTGCCCTGAATGCATTAGGTGTCTATCCGAACTCGAAAAATGCAGATACAGCTGACCCCATGTATGGCACAATTGTCTCTCAGGAATATGGTGCCGCGTTAAAAATTCATGCCAAGCTGGGTGAAAACGACCTGAATTTTATTAGCGCATGGCGTGGCTCAACGTATGGTAACAACACGCCGGTTGATCTGGTGCCGCTGGATGTTTACGCTTATTACCCCTACAACTATGGGCATCTAAGCACGCAGAAATTCAGTGACGAAATCCGCTTTTCTTCCCCAAAAGGGAAGTTTGTGGAATGGCTTGCCGGTGGTTTCTTTAACCGTCTGGACGCACGGCAGACGCAATATCAGTGGGGTACTGCTGGTGCGCCATTGTATGTTGATGGCCAACCGGCGCAGAATCTTTACAATAACTCTGGCGCAGTTGGGCAGAGCGGCAATACCTCGCTTTTCCAGTCGCGCAATGAATCACTGGCTGCATTTGGGCAGCTAAAATTCAATATTTCTCATCACTTTGATATTGCGATCAGTGGTCGTTATACGCATGACAAGAATTCTCAGGGTTTGAGTTTTATCAATTCTGATGCACAGGCCATCACGGGTTATAATCCGACATTCACGCCAACACATAGTGCGCCAGTTTATCCGTGGGGGCAGGTGACAGGGCAGAATTTCTCTGGCCGGATCTCACCTGAGTATCATTTTAACCCCAATGTTATGGCGTATTTCACGTTCTCGACTGGGTACAAGCCTGCCGGTATTGCCTTTGTGGGCAACGTCTATGACCCGTACCACAAGGAGACCGTGAAATCATACGAAGCCGGCATGAAGTCCGAATGGATGCATCATAAGCTGCGTCTGAACATGGATGTGTTTCGTGAAGACTTCACAGATTTTCAGGCAACGGTGTTAACGCCAGTGCCCGCCGGGAATGGTACAACCATTCTGACCAGCGCGATTGGTAATGCCGGTGGTCTGGTTAGTCAGGGTGTTGAAGGTAACGTCGCATACCGCCCAATCCCGGATTTGACCCTTTCTGGTTCTGTCTCTTTCACAGACGCGCACTTTACCGATTATCGCCCCAAACCAACGGTGAACTACACCGATACGCGCCTGACCAATGCGCCTGTATGGTCAGCAAATGCGTTTATTGATTATCACCATGACCTGACGCCTAACCTTGGTTTGCAGGCGCACCTTGATTACGCTTACCGCGGCACGGTCTGGACGGTTACGGGGCAGCCCAATTATTCAAAAGTACCTGCATATAGTCTGGTTAATTTGCGAGTCAGCCTTCTGCCGCTGAATAAACGGCTTCAGGTTGGGTTGTACGTGCGAAATATGTTCAACCAGTATTTCTCAACGGGTTATCAGCTTTACGGAACGGCAGGGTATCTGCATTACACCTCACCCGATGCACGACGCACCATCGGTGGGTTCATAAACTTTAATTATTAAGACTAAAAACCGGGTGCTTACTAAGGCGAGATCTAATATGAGGTCTCGCTTTTCTGTTTTGTGGGACGGCGTTACAACACGGACGTAAACACCAGCCTTTCGGGGTGGTTATTCAGCTGCACGCGATAACTTGGTATTTCAAAAAGGCAGCGATGCGGCGGCAGAAGAAGCTGGTATTAGGGTAAGATTTCATCAAAACAATATCAGCCGAAAGACTACGCAGGGAAAATCACCCTGTAGATTTTGGCAGACGCTCACATGCTTCGGAGAGCATATGAGCTTTCTGTAACTAGCCGCATATTTTGGTTTTTAGAGGGGAAAGCTCTCTTACTGACCGCAGCGGCCTCTTACTTACTTGCTGTGGTTAGACAGCACATGGTCACGGTAACCATATTTTTCCCATTGGGCGGGTGTGTCCAGATGTTTGGGTTCGTGCTTGAACATACCACAGGCTGAGAGCGCAAAAGCACATACCAGCATGATTACCGCGTGTTTCATTGTCTCGTCCCTGAACAAAGGCTGTTTCTGTTTCTATCTCATTCACTGCATGAGTGAGCAAGTTTATGGTGTGAAAAACCTGAAGAAAAATTGGTGCACCCGTTAACGGTTTAGATGGGCTGGCCCAGCTATCTGGTGCAGACAAAATCTATTTGCGAAGCTCCATCGTAATGGGGCCTTCCCGGCGGCCGTGAGTAAACTGGTCAACCATCGCGTTGCCGCTGTTCATCAGGGAGGAGGCTGGACCCTGCCAGATAAGCTGGCCTTTGTAGAGCATGGCTGCTTCATCCCCAATGCGCTGGGCGGATGCCATATCATGCGTAATGGCGATGGCGGTTGAGCCCAGTTTTTTCACGCAATCAACAATCAGTCCGTCAATGACGGCACCCATAATAGGGTCAAGGCCTGTCGTGGGTTCGTCAAAAAACAGAATGTCAGGAGTAGCCGCAATGGCACGGGCCAGCCCCACACGCTTTTGCATGCCGCCAGACAGTTCAGAGGGGTATAGATCACCAACCGATGGATCTAACCCGACCTGTGCCAGAATGGTGCCTGCGTGGTCACGTGCTTCTGGTCGTTTCAGGCGCTTGCGCGCCAGAAGACCAAACGTCACATTTTCCCATACAGGTAAGCTGTCAAACAGGGCCGCGTTCTGGAACAGCATGCCGATTTCGCCGCGCAGGGCTTCACGACGCTTGTCTGTGGCGGTGAGGATGTTTTCACCGTCAATTTCAATACTGCCGGAATCGGGGATAATCAGCCCCAGAATGCAGCGCAGCAGCACGGACTTGCCACTGCCTGACCCACCGATAATGACGAACGACGTTCCCTGTGGAACATCCAGATTAATACCGTCCAGCACCTTTTTGGAGCCGAATGATTTGTGCAGATCGCGAATGCGAATCTTGGGAAGGGCGCTGGTCATTGTGAGAAAAACAGATCAGTCAGAAGGTAGTCGAATGCCAGCAGCAGAATAGAGGCCACAACCACAGCGGCTGTTGTGGCAGAGCCCACACCTTCGGCACCGCCTTTGCTGTTGTAGCCGTAATAGCAGCCCATCAGAGAGATCAGAAAGCCGAACAATGCGGCTTTGACCAGCCCGACCGTGACATCAATGGCTTTCAGCGAATTGAGGGTGGATGTGATGTACGCTGACGGTGAAAAGCCCAGCTTCATGACGCATACGGTAAAACCGCCGGCTACGCCCAGCACATCCGCCACCAGTACCAGCAGGGGCAGGGCCACCAATCCAGCCAACAGGCGCGGAGCCACCAGATACTTCATGGGGTTGGTGGAAAGCGTGGTTAGGGCGTCAATCTGGTCTGTGACACGCATGGTGCCAATCTGCGCAGCCATGGCGGCGCCCACACGGCCAGCAACCATCAACCCGGCCAGAACAGGCCCAAGTTCACGGGTTACGGCCAGCACCACAATGCCAGCAATGGCGCTTTGCACATGATACTGGGCAAAGCCGGTATAAGATTGCAGTGCAATCACGCCGCCTGAAAACAGGGCTGTCAGTGCAACAACAGGTAGCGAGAAAAACCCGGTTTCCAGGAAGGTACCAAAGAATACACGCCCGTAAAAAGGAGGGCGCACAATATGAGAAAGACCCTCAAGCGCGAACAGCGCCAAAGACCCAGCCGCCTGTATTAAAGCAAGCGTGGCGCGGCCCAGTCGGGCCACAAGATTGAGCAACATATCCATCCGCTCTGGTTGTCCGCTCCTGCTAGGGGTCAAAAACACGTTCTAGCTGCCGTAGCCCGAGTTTGGTACATCCGTCAAAGCCTGAATGGCTTTTGTGGCCTTTGGCCAGTGTGATAAGCGGCCAAAAACAGGCTGATTGCACATGCCCCATTGCAGCTTGCCGCTGCTAAGGGCATTGGTGTGGCACAAGGAATTGGACTTCCCTGCAAAAATGCACAGCGGCAGGGAAGGGACGTGTCACAAGGGCAGGAGGACAGGAAGTGCGCATAGCCATGATCGGCGGCGGGTATGTCGGGCTTGTATCTGGAGCATGCTTTGCCGAATTCGGCATCAATGTTTCCGTTGTTGAAACCAACCCCGAGCGTTTGTCTGCCCTGAAGGACGGCCGGATCCCTATTTATGAACCGGGGCTTGATGCGCTTGTTGCCTCTAACAGTCAGGCCGGACGCCTGACATTTGGGGATGATATTGCGGCGGCTGTTTCCGGGGCCGAAGCTGTGTTCATTGCGGTTGGCACCCCACCTCGGAATGGTGATGGCGCGGCTGACCTTCAATATGTTCACGCTGCTGCTAGGCAGATTGCAGAAGCCCTGACGGGTTACGCTGTGATTGTCACCAAATCGACCGTGCCTGTTGGCACCAGCCGCCGCATTGCAGAGATTATTCGCCAGACGCGGCCTGATGCTGATTTTGATGTGGCTTCCAACCCCGAATTTCTGCGTGAAGGCAGCGCGATTGGCGATTTCATGCGTCCTGACCGCGTTATTATCGGGCTTGATCAGCGTCTGCCAGAACGGGCCAGCCGTGCAGAAAGCGTGTTGCGCCGGGTGTATCGTCCGCTGTCTGTTATTGAAGCGCCGCTGCTGTTTACCGGGCTGGAAACGGCCGAACTGACCAAATATGCGTCTAATTCGTTCCTTGCGATGAAGATTTCGTTCATCAACGAAATGGCTGATCTGTGCGAAAAACTGGGTGCCAACGTGCATGATCTGGCGCGCGGTATGGGGATGGATAAGCGGATTGGCCGTGATTTTCTGCAACCCGGCCCCGGCTATGGCGGCTCATGCTTCCCTAAAGACACGCTGGCTTTGTCCCGTATTGCACAGGAAGCCCATAGTGCCTGCCGTCTGGTAGAAACTACGGTGCAGGTGAACGAAGCCCGTAAGGCTGGCATGGCTGGCCGTATTGCGGCAGCGTGTGGTGGGTCTGTTGCCGGTAAAACCGTTGGCGTTCTGGGCCTGACGTTCAAGCCCGAAACCGATGACATGCGCGAATCTGCATCCATCCCGATTCTGCACCGTCTGGCAGAGGCCGGGGCGACCATCCGCGCTTATGATCCTGTTGGCATGGCTGCCGCCAAGCCGCTGTTGCCGCCGGATGTTGTCTATTGCGCAGATGCGCTGGATGTTGCGGAAGGTGTGGATGTTCTGGTTGTGCTGACCGAATGGAACATTTTCCGTGCGCTTTCCCCCGCAGAACTGGCCAAGCGTATGCGGAATGGTGTGATTGTGGATCTACGGAATATTTTTGACCCGGATGCCATGCGGGCCGCCGGCCTGACATACGAGTCTGTTGGCCGACCTTGAGCCTGCGGTGTTTTAGCCTTACATCACTCTGATGAGAACAAGGATAGAACATCGTGGCTAAAAAACCGTCCCGTCATTTTGTCTGTCGGGCTTGCGGGGCGGTGTATCCCAAATGGGCGGGCCAGTGCGAAGCGTGTGGTGAGTGGAACACGCTGGTTGAGGAAGCTGTCGAACCTCTGGCGGCGTCATCCCCTCGGGCCTCCGGCAAAGGGCGGCGCGTCAAGCTGGAGGGGCTGGAAGGCATGGCGGCCCCGCCACCCCGCACCCAGACGGGGATTATAGAGCTGGACCGCGTTTTAGGCGGCGGTCTGGTCCCGGCTTCGGTTGTGCTGGTGGGGGGCGATCCGGGGATCGGGAAGTCGACCCTGCTGTTGCAAGCCGCCTGCCGCCTGGCCGGGAAGGGCGAACGTGTTCTCTATATTTCAGGCGAAGAAGCGGTTGATCAGATTCGCCTGCGGGCCTTGCGTCTGGGGGTTGGTACGGCAGCGCTTGATCTGGCGGCGTCCATCAATGTCATGGATATTGTGGCCACGCTTGAGGCCGAGCCAGACGTAAAAGCCGTCGTTATCGATTCCATCCAGACCATGTGGCTTGAAACGGTGGAGAGCGCACCCGGAACGGTATCGCAGGTGCGGGCTTGTGCGTTTGAACTGATTCGTCTGGCAAAACGGCGAGGCTTCAGCCTTATTCTGGTGGGGCATGTTACCAAGGAAGGTGCCTTGGCAGGCCCTCGTGTGCTTGAGCACATGGTTGATGCTGTCATGTATTTTGAAGGTGACCGCGGGCACCAGTTCCGTATTTTGCGGGCGGCCAAAAATCGTTTTGGCGCAACGGATGAAATTGGCGTTTTTGCCATGACTGACCGGGGGCTGGAGGAAGTCAGTAATCCATCAGCCCTTTTTCTGGCCGAACGACGTGGGAATATTGCAGGGTCTGCTGTTTTTGCAGGGCTGGAGGGCACACGCCCGGTCTTGCTGGAAGTTCAGGCGCTTCTTTCCCCTAAAAGCGGGGATGGTGCGCCGCGCCGCGCCGTGGTGGGGTGGGATAGCGGCAGATTATCCATGTTGCTGGCTGTGTTGGAGACACGATGCGGCCTGAAACTTTCGGGCATGGATGTGTATCTGAATGTGGCCGGTGGTCTGAAGGTTGCCGAACCTGCGGCTGATCTGGCCGTAGCAGCCGCTCTTATTTCCGCCGCCAGTGGTGTTCCTACCAGTTCAGGCGAAGTGTATTTTGGTGAAGTCGGGCTTTCGGGGGAAATCAGACAGGTCGCGCAAGCGGATGCCCGCTTGAAAGAGGCCGCCAAGCTTGGGTTTGATCACGCTGTGCTGCCCCGCCGCGTGGCGCGGGGTAGCGCCCGAAGCAAACCGCCAGAAGGGTTAGCCCTGCGGGAAATTGGGCACCTTTCGGACATGATCAGTGCCGATATGGAAGCTGACTGAATAAAGACGCTTCAAACCGGATTGCCAGCACGCGTACACCTCGTTATAGTGCGCGCCACAGAACGCGGATGTAGTTCAATGGTAGAACGGCAGCTTCCCAAGCTGCATACGGGGGTTCGATTCCCCTCATCCGCTCCAACTGCAATTTTCCCAATGAAAACAATGGTTTGCGGCATGTCATCCTTACAAGCTCTGTGACCGTGCGTTACAGGTCCAGCGTTACATCTTTCGATGCCAGCGAGGGTGCGAAAGACATGCGGAACATGCTGAAACGGGGCGGCACTTATTACGTCCGCTTCAATGTGCCAGAAGACCGAGTGGAAGACGTGGGGCATGTGCTTCGCGCCAAGAATGGCAAGAAGACTGAAATTGTCCGCACTCTGCAAACCCGCGATTACCGGGAAGCCCTGAAACGGCGTGATGCTGCGCTTGAGGTTATCCGTAATCAGGTGAATGACAAGCTAATAGAGATTGGCTTTGCGCCGTTGCATGGTGATTTAATGCCCGATTGGTGGGCCACACCAGAGAAAGCCGTTGAGACTGGGCAGCATTACCGTCAGCAGATTGAGCAGGCTTCGGATGATTACGACCCAGCAGAGGGTATTGTTCCCGGCACGGTCGCTGAGGGTGGGCCAAATAGCGAAAGGGAGCATGTTCGGTCGGTTGTGACTGACCTTGTTCTGGAAGCAGCAGACAAACTCCCTCCGGCTGAAGGCCAACGCTATTTCCAGACAGTCATGGGGGTTGTGGACGGCACCCACACGCCTCTTGGGCCACTGGCTGACCGTTGGCTTTCCAGTCAGAAACGGCTGAGATTATCCAATGGGCTAATAAACAGGCACCAGCGTGTTCTGGGCGTTCTGGGTGAATATCTGGTGAGTTCATCAGGAAGCAAGAATAGCCTGCCTGATACAGTTTTCAGATCGTATTCAATGCAGAATGTGGATAAGAAACTGGCTCGGCGCTTCCGTGAATGGCTGGAAGAAAAGGGTAAGGGTGCAAACACCATTAACTCTTATCTGTCTTCCATGCGGTCTTTCTGGACGTGGCTGGTGGACGCAGGGGAAGCAGAGAGCAATCCTTGGGTGGGAATGTCCGGTGGGCTGAAGAAGCTGGCGAAGAAAGAGATTGAGAATGGTGCCGAGAAGCGGCCATTCACGGATGCTGAAATCATAGCCCTGCTGACAGGTGAGCCAAACAGCCGAGACCCACGGATGGCCCGGACAATCCATGACGTGTTCCGGCTGGGGTTGATGACTGGGGCAAGGCAGAATGAACTTTGCAGCCTCACCGTTGGCCGTGTGGTTGTGCCTGATAACCCGGGAGAGATTCTTTGGGGCATTTCGATAACCAGAGACGTGGCAAAGACGGACAATTCAGTCAGGACAATTCCCCTTCATCCTCTGGTCAGACCAATTATTGAGAGAAGATTGAAAGCCGCCAAGGGCACAGGTGAACCAGACGCTCTCTTATTCCCGGAATTGAAGCCCGGAGGGGAAGACAGCAAGTTGGGCTGGGGTTTTTCCAAGCACTTCCTGCGTTATCGTAAAGCCGTGTTGGGTGAAGAGGGCAGCGGCACTGACTTTCACAGCACAAGACGATGCTTTGCCACGTTCATGGAAACAGCTTTGGCTAATGGCGCAGCAGCTTGCACGTCCACAGTGCATGATCGTCTTATCGGACATACATCCACCAGACTTGCAGCCAACACATATGCGGCAAAACAGTTTGAATGGTCGCTCTATTCGGACGCCATTCTTGGCATGGTGGACAAAGGGGTGCCTGAGCGAGTGAAAGAAGCCCTGAGAGTGCTTGAGCGGCCTAACTGAAAGCCCACACAGAGCCTTCCTGCTCCCTCCGGGTGGGCTTCTGGATTGGGCCGGAAAGGTCTGGAAGAGTCTATGTGGGCTTCTTTGTGGCGTCTTGTGGGCGCTTCTGGTCGATCTAGTTTTTAGAGAACGGATAATCTATCGACTAACGGCCTGAGAATGAGCGGAACAAGCCCGCATCTTGGCCCTCAGCCGCGCCTAACGGCCCTCAGACGCACAGGTCAAGTTGATCAATGTGCCGTGCTTCGTTCATCATGCCCAGAACTGAGACAATGGCTTTATAATCACCTGTTAGCCGATAGCGCCTCATTTCCTCTGCTGCATCAGGACCAAGGGTGATCTTCTCGGCTGCATAGAGGCTGGCATCTTGAGCATGGAAAGCTAGCAGGCGTCCCACTTCGTCTTCGCTGATCTTCAGTTCGTCAGCCATAGCCGCTGCGGTTTTTCCTGCATCTGACAGTTCCACAGCCCGGTTCAGCTTGTTCGTGGTAGCGGCTGGTCTTCTATGCCTGCCCTTAGCGATGCTGTCTTGCATGTTCTCTCTTTGGGTTCCAAGCTCCATGTGATCAACATTGCAGCAAGCAGCATTGTCACAGAGGTGGAGAATGACGAAAGGCTTGCCAGTTTCCTGATCAATCGGGATAGGGCCATGCTTGGCTTCCCACGCGACCCTGTGGGCACACTCCATTGTTCCGTTGTGCCAGATAGCACCGTGACCAGTATTAAGCTTTGTGCCTTGAAAGGTCTGGCAGGGACTTTGCAGGCCGTAGGGCGCTGGGGTTTCTTTCAGTTTGCTTTCCAGTCTGTCGATGACTGATGTTGTTTGTCTTGGCATGTTGTTTTCTCGATTCAATGGATAGATGCGGACGGGGCCATTGCCGCCTTTGCCCGCTTTACTGTTGCTGTTCCCATGCCTGAGAGTTCAGACAGGGCAGGAGTTGGGAGATAAGCGTAGTCATTCAGAAGCCATGACAGGCGTTCCTGCTTCCACTTAAAATCTGACACACTACTTATGATCTTCGGCCATCCGAGAGATGCCGCCACTTCTGGCAAACGCTCTTTCCAGAAGACAGGGAAGGGAAAACTCCTTGCCCCTCCGCTCAACCGGATGCTGTGTTTTCCAGATGGATCGATATTCTGCCCGTAGCCACCTTTTACCGTTTTCTCAGTTGCTAGTGAGCGTGATTGGGTTCGACCGTATGGAGCCAGTTCCAGCCAGCCGTGATGAATCAGCAGGCGTCTGGTTGTTTCTTCAGATGGTAACGGGCCGGAAACACCGTCAGACAACCACAGACTTTGATCGGATGCCATCTCAGACACTGTCACGCCCTAATTCTACTTAAACAGGAAAATGATCCTCTTAAGTTATAGAAGAGCAGGCCATCTGTGAGACTGACCTACGGTGATTGCTTCACAGGTATCTGCTCGGTGGTCTTGAAACTGGTCTTGTTTATTCAGACCAAATAATATCAATCATCAGTTTATTGTGGTCAGCAGTCTTTCTGGGCCTTTACGCCATGCAGGCACCTGCCAGTGCTGGTCTGGCATTATCGTGCATGAGCATTATCGCTACCTGACAACATTATCACATGGCTTGGTTATGTGGGTCAGAGTTGCTGAATTAAATCAAGGCACACTTACAGCAGACTTAACGCCGTGAAAGCACCTTGCAGGATACCTTAGGCCCTCTTCTATAGGTCCGTGAATACCACTATCATTTTGATAGTTTGCTGATTATATCAGGGAGATTACGGAATTGTCTTGTCCGCCCGCATCAGGGCCACAATACTTCTATATGCAACCCTCCAGATGCCGAGACCGGATACCTCCCCAGCCCTCAAAGATGGCACTGAGGCAACACAAAGACATGGCTGTTCGTGAAAATGTCCAACACCGCCAGCGGGGCCAGCTTTAACCCTCATTCTGAAATTGGAAATCCTGAGCCAATTTGAAATCTAGGGACCGGCAATGGGACCCAGCCGCGAAAAGAGACTCACAGAAGCCCGCTGGTTAGCTTCTGCTTTCCTGCTGGTGCAGTTGTGCCGGAAAGGATGAAGGTATGCTGTGCGGGCTTCCTTGAGTCTCTGCGGGTAGCTGCTGTTCTGGGCGAAGCTATGCGCTTCTGGCGTTCAATGCTGCTGAACAAAGCTGACGGAATCTATGCGCTTTCAGAATCCCTCTGATTCCTGATTGTGTATGGTCATTCCCTCCGGCTCCCTTGTATCGTCACCAGACAACCAGCGTTGCAGATGATGAAACAGGACCGGCCCCGTGAACAAGAAGACCCGCTTTGTCACATATCTTCGAGTCAGCACACAGCGCCAAGGACAATCAGGGCTGGGTCTGGAAGCACAACGGAGGGCCGTGCAGGACTATGCGACCACAGCAGACGCAGAAGTGCTGGCAGAGTTTGTGGAAGTGGAAAGTGGCAAGAAGAATGACCGGCCCAAACTGGCACAAGCCATGAAGCGTTGCAGGCTGACTGGCTCGGTGCTGCTGATAGCAAAGCTGGACCGTCTGTCCCGTGATGCCCATTTTCTAATTGGTCTGGAAAAGGCTGGTGTTGAGTTTGTGGCCGCTGATATGCCGCAAGCAAACAGACTGACAGTTGGCATCATGGCCCTTGTGGCCCAGCAGGAGCGTGAAGCTATCTCTGCCCGCACAAAGGCGGCACTGGCTGCTGCAAAGGCTCGTGGCGTTGTGCTGGGCGGTTATCGTGGCGGCCCTGTGGTCGATCATGCAGCAGGCACACAGGCGGCATCAGAGGCCCGCAGGAAATCCGCCAGAGCCTTTGCTGAAGACGTTGGGCCATTGGTGCAGGAATTGTCTGCTGCTGGATTGTCACTCCGTCAGGTGGCAGCACGGCTGGAAGAGCAAGGCATCAAGACGGCACGCGGTGGTGGAGACTGGACAGCGGCAGGTGTTTCTCGGGTTCTTTCTCTCATAAGCCATCAAGATAAATAACGGACTCCCTATTGGTTTGTGGTCTCTAAACAAACAACAATGAAAAGGGATTGTTCCTCAAATAAGCAGATGATAGCTTTTACCCTTATTGGATGTGACCGACCTTACAGTCGCACATGTGCAGAGCTAAAAACGTTACAGATTTGGCCCATAAATGGCTGTTTTCTGCGGGTTCTGTTGAGTGGCTTGAGATCCCCTCATCCCCTCATCCGCTCCAACTGCAATTTTCCCAATGAAATAATGGCTTATGACGCGTTGCGAAAAGCAACCGAATGTCGTGCTGCTGGTGGTTTAGAGGTCGTGCTTTCATGACGCTTAAAGCGCGGAGGGTGCTATAAAGAACGCTGCGGTGTGGAGTTTAACTACAGGAGCCGCGGCATGATCTGCGCGCTTCACTATTCCCAGATGCCGTCAGGAAGACAGAACGAAGGTTTTGGGCACCAAGCCAGACCTTAGACAGAGCGCAGTTATTTTTCTTAAAACGACAGACAAGAAAAGAGCTGCGAGTGCCGTGTGGCTACATCCGAGGCTTTCCGTGCCGATGTTAAACGCAACGGTGTCAGGCAGATGCAAGCACTGACTGGGTGCCATGTTGCGGCAGCCAGTCAGTGTGAGTGTTTTTAGCGAAGGAACGGAATATTGGTTTTGGCGACGTCTATAATTTCGTCCCCTCGGCCGTTCATGATGGCTTTCAACGCGTAAAGACTAAAGCCGGTAATCTGTGCTTTTTCTATTTTAGGCGGGATAGCCAGTTCCTGCGTGTTTGTAACAGCATCAAGCACTGCGGGGCCGGGATGGTTGAGGATATTCTCAACGGCGGCGGGAAGATCCGCCGGGTTTTCAGCCCGTACAGCGTGGATACCGATTGCCCGACACATGGCTGCGAAATCAGGGTTTTGAAGGCTAACCCCGGTTTCAAGATACCCCGCGGCTTTCATTTCCATGGCCACGAAACCGAGGGTGCCATTGTTGTAAATAATAAGTTTTACGGGCAATTTTTCCTGAACAAGTGTCAGAAGATCGCCCATTAACATGGTGAACCCGCCATCCCCAGACAGGCTTATAACCTGTCGGTTAGGCTGCGCCACTTGTGCGCCGATAGCCTGCGGTAACGCATTGGCCATGGAGCCATGCACAAATGATCCCATCAGGCGTCTACGTCCGTTCATTGTCAGGTAACGGGCGGCCCAGACTGTTGGTGTGCCGACATCTGCCGTGAAAATGGCATCATCCGTGGCGGCTTTGTCGATAAGGCGTGTCAGGTATTGAGGGTGAATGGGCTTTTTGTTGCCGCCAGTTGCCAGATCATCCAGCCCCTGACGGGCTTTAGTGTAAAGATCCAGACATTTATCCAGATGCGATCTATCAGTTTTAGCAGGAAGATGAGGCAGCAGGGCGACAAGCGTGTTTTTAATATCTCCCACTAGCCCAAGTGCCAACGGGCAACGCCGCCCCAATTGCTGTGGCCGGATGTCGATCTGCGCAATTTTAGCGTCTTCCGGGTAAAACTGACGGTAGGGGAAGTCTGTTCCAAGCATCAGAACAACATCGGCTGCCAGTAATGAATGATACCCGGAAGAAAAACCGATTAAGCCGGTCATGCCAACGTCATAAGGGTTATCGTATTCGACGTGTTCTTTGCCACCCAACGCATGCACGATCGGGGCCTTGAGTGCTTCTGCAACCTGGATCAGTTGGGCGTGGGCTCCGGCACATCCGCGTCCTGCCAGAATGGTAATGCGCTTGCCACTTTTCAGAAGCTCAGCCAACTCGACCAGTTCTTCTGCCGGCGGCACACTAATCGGGTCTTTGGGCAAAAGTGCCAGTTTTTCCGAAATGACAGTGTTAACAGCCGCTTTCAGTGCAACGTCACCCGGAATGGCAATGACTGCGACCCCTTTCTGCCCAACAGCGGCACGGATGGCGGCTTCAACAACACGCGGCGCTTGTTCGGGCGAGGATATGGTTTCGCAGTAGTGGCTACATTCCCGAAACAGCGCTTCAGGTCTGGTTTCCTGAAAATAGCCTGATCCTATTTCCGGGCTGGGAATCTGGGCGGCAATGGCCAGCACCGGCACACGGGATCGGTGAGCATCATATAATCCGTTAATCAGATGCATGTTTCCCGGGCCGCATGACCCTGCACAAACCGCAAGTTTCCCGGTAACATGCGCTTCACCCGCGGCCGCAAAGGCGGCTACTTCTTCATGCCGCACATGCACCCACCGGATGGTCTTACGCTTCAGCAGGCTGTCAGTAATGCCATTCAGGCTATCACCCACGACGCCATAAATGGCATTAACTCCGGCTTTTTCCAGAGTTTGTACAAGGATATCTGCAACATTTGGCTTGGCCATAGTAATCTGTCCTCATGTCAGGGAAGGAGCCTATGGAAGCAAAAGCGCACTGCTGCATGGAAGTTCCCCTTTGCGTGCTGCGAGGGGGAGGCCATACAGTGGCAGAAAGGGGAAATGCAGGACAGCGTGAGCCAGTGCTGCATTATTTCATTTTGATATTGGAATACTTATATAGCGATAGAAGACTATTTTTGCGGTGTTTAGGTTAAAGAACGACCTTTAAGCTCTCTCTCAAAATTTTTGACTCAGCCAACTTCCGTTATAACAATAGTAGTACATTGTTATAAGTTGATTTAATTGGAGGGGAAAGTTTGTTGTTCTCTAAATTTTATTGAATTCACGTTTTTGTGTTCATAAAAATAAACAATTGGTTTTTTGCTTTTTACAGATCAGCCATGCTATTTTTTAGTAATTAAGGTAGTATAACTAGGAAACGCAAAAATTAGCGGTTTTCTGCCATTTATTCGCTTCCATAAGCACAGTTATGGAAGTGAAACGAAAAGTATCTCTTTTTGTGATTTCAGAAACAATATAGTCAAATAAAGAATTGGAATGATAATTTATGAAAAGAAACAGGGTTGAAAATATTATATTATAATGTAAATTTTATAACATATTCGAGATTATCTGGGTCTCGGAACGCTATGGGCCGTATGGCTCAGGGTCAAAAAGTCTGACGGTCTGCCACTGTCATGGAAAGCTTGGTGAGGGTTGGCCAACGCCATCTCTTGGCTAGCCTTTGGGGGCTGCGTGGTAGCCATCATTGCGGACACTTTGGCCCCCTTGTTTGAAGGAGAGGGCTTTTGATGTCCATGTACTGTGTTTTGCGGCGTGCCGAGTGCTGTTGATCTGCCATGCGTCGCTTTGTCTGCTCCATTTTTCTGACGTGCTGTTCCGTCTATCTGTCGTCAGCCGCACAGGCTGAAAAAACACTGGTATCTGTCAGGAATGTCACCATTGAAGGTGGATTGGATATTGGTGGGTCAGCGTTCTATCTGCCCAACGTCAATTTTGGTGCAGGGTCATACGCACCCCGTTCTGATGGGCGATATAGCCGAGCGCAAAGCCCATCTTACGGAGAACTTTACGGCAAACCCATTCTGTCCGGGCGGTGGGATTTGGGGCAGGGATACGCCGTTATTGGCAAGGCCTCTGCTTTGGGGGCTGCTACATTAGGGCATGGGGACGCGCAGGAAGTCTCGCAGACATCTGGCACACCTCGGTCTGTTTATCTTGAAGAAGCTAATATCGGCATCACGCTGCCTGTGCATCTGGCAGGAAACCGTCAGCAGGTGACGGTGCTGGGTGGCCGTCAGGCGTTTGCTGTTGATGATGGCTTTCTGATTGGCAAGGGCACCTACAGTGCGGGTAGTCGTGGTGCATGGTGGTATGCTCCTCGTTTTGCTTTTTCCGGGCCTGGGGTGATCAAACTGGAGGGAAATCCAGTCCGTGCGGATATTTTCATGCTTGAAAACAACGTCGATAATGATCTGGACCGAGGGTATGACCGGCCCAAAACCAAATTTGTCGGTTTTGATATAAGCTGGTTTCGCAATATCCCGGGAGGTCATGGTGAAAACACCTATGCTGACCGGTCTGCCTATATAACGCTGACATATTTTCATGTGCGTGACGCAGATACTTCAGCGCATTACGACTACTCATACCGGGGTGATCGTGATGGCATGAATGTCGCTTCAGTTAGTTGGGGTGGGACGCTTTTTCCGGTAAAGCCTCTGGGAATTTCAAAAAACTTCACGTTTTACGGCAGCTTTGTTTCCGAACAGAACAGTCATGCTGGGAACGGATATAAATCTGTAGAAGCCTACGGCATGTATTTTGAACCCGGTTATCGGTTTACAATGCTGCCATGGCAACCACAGATTTTTTATCGCTACACCCGCTACGGGGGAAACAAGAACCCGAATGGCACCGTAAAGCGCAGCTACGACAATTTTTTCCTCTATGACGGAAAGCGTTATTGTTATGGGGGATACTGGCCCGGTGAAATTGTGGGCATGTATCTGGCCCCGCTGTCTGACCTTGAAATTCATCAGCTTGACCTGACAGCTACGCCCCCAGTCCATTTGCTGAACAAAGAGGACAGCCTGAAACTCGGGTTGCATTATTATGACCTCTCTTTGGTGCATCCGTCAGGCTTCGGGCTGAAATCAGTCGGACGTCATATTTCGAACGAACTGGACGCCACGGCTGAATACGCCCTGAATGCGACAACCTCTGCGTCTCTGGCAGGTGGTGTGGCATTTTCCGGCCCGTCGGGGCGTGCTTTGGCACATTCCGGGGTTCCTGGTGGTTACCCGATACCCGATATTGGCCGCCATGCCGGAATTATCGAGGTGTATTTTTTCAAACATTTCTAAGGGGCGGACACCCTGCGGGAACTTTCAAACTGCTTGCGGATGGTTAATAATCCGGTCGAGCAACAACACGGAAGGACACCATGTAAATGGCTGAACAAGACAGTGCCGTAGCAACCACCCCCACAGCGGGCCTTCGTAATCGTCATATCGCGATGATCGCTCTGGGTGGAGTCATTGGTGCTGGCCTGTTTGTTGGCAGTGGTGCGGCAATAGCGGCGACTGGCCCCGCAGTGCTATTGGCGTTTCTGGCCGTGGGGGCACTGGTTATCCTTGTCATGCGGATGCTGGGCGAAATGGTGGTGGCAGATCCAGGCCGAGGTTCCTTTGTCGAATATATCCGTGCGTCTTGCGGAGACCGTGCTGGTTTTACCGCCGGGTGGCTTTACTGGTTTTTCTGGGTGGTCGTGCTGGGTAGTGAAGCCATTGCCGGGGCCATTCTGCTGCGTGACTGGATCGGCCTGCCGGTCTGGGTGTTGGCGATTAGTCTGATTGTGGTGCTCAAGCTGATTAATTTTGCCGCCCCCCGTGTGTTTGGTGAATGTGAGTTCTGGCTTTCGCTCATTAAGGTGGTCAGCATTCTTGCCTTCATTATGGTCGCGGTGCTGTACGTCGTGCATCTGTTCGGGCCGGGTATTGCGCCAGTGCAGAACTTTATCGGGCATGGCGGCTTTTTCCCGCACGGTTTTGTTGCGGTTTTGTCGATTATTCCCACCATTCTGTTCACCATGATGGGATCAGAGATTGCGACGGTTGCCGCTGCGGAATCTCCTGAACCCGGCAAGAATGTTGCGCGCGTGACACGCAGCATCGGCACCCGGGTAACATTGTTTTATCTGGCATCAGTCGCCATGATTCTGATGGTTGTGCCATGGACAAGCATTGTGCCCGGTCGTTCGCCGTTTGTGACGGCTATGGATGCCATGGGTATTCCGGGGGCAGGGCTGCTGATGCGCATTGTGGTGCTGAGCGCCATTCTGTCCTGCCTGAATTCCAGCATGTATATTACGTCGCGCATCCTGACAGAACTGGCAGCCAGTGGGGATGCGCCTGCCGCATTGGTACGGGAATCAACAACAGATGCGCCTCGGCTTGCCATTGTCATCAGCAGCGTTGTTGGCACGCTGGTGGCGTTTTCTTCCATTCTGGCACCAGACACCATTTTCGCTTTTCTGCTGAGTTGCAGTGGCGGTGTTATTCTTGTGGTCTATTCGATGATTGTTGCGGCGTATCTGAAAGCCCGTAAGGCAGCAGACGGTATGGCCGAAGAAAAAGGCTATAATCTGCCGTTCTTCCCAATCTGCAATTATGTGGCGCTGGGTGCGGTGGTGCTGGTGTTTGTCGCAATGGTGCTAAACCCCGGCGAGCGAATGACCGCCATTGCCAGCATTGGCACATCTATTGCCGTGTATGCAGTCGCGTCCGTGCGCTCTGCACGCCGGTCTTAAAAGGGCTTAGTCTCTTATTAGGTGAGGCTGCTATAGTGTTTTGAGCGTAAAAAAATGGGGCTGCTAGGCCCCATTTTATTTAGAAAATCCAGCATTCACTAATTTGTTTCCGGGCATCGTATGTGCTCAGCCAGCGAAGTAAGGCTATGATGTTGGTGGCCGAGTAAATCGCCGTTCCTGCAAATAAGGTGGGTCGCCGACATCCTATGATGAACACTTCTCTCTGGCATCAAAGGCCGCATCGTGCGGATAGGTTAGCCTTAATGAATGGTCAGGCGGTCCAGACGCATCAGTAAGCCGTGTTCACGCAGGTAAAGCAGTGTCCCGGCTGACAGAATAGTCGTGCCAGCGACGGCAATGGCAACGGACACACTATGGCTGGATACCAGCGTGCCAATAACAGCCCCCACAAAAAGACTGCCAATGGCCGCCAGCCGTCGGGATGTGCCAGGATTTGAGCCCCCCGCAATGCTGCTGTTATGTGCCAACCCATGCAACAGCATGGTTGCGGCAGGCAGGCTCATATCCGCCACTTTGGCGTGCCGGGTGGCTGAGGTCTGCATGCCCATGGCAAAAGCAAGAAGCCCAAGTGTGATGTAGGTGCGGCCCGGAGGGTTGGCTGCCCACACCAGTGCCGTCAGCCCAACCAGCAGACCAACACGCAGCAGAATATCGCCCACAGCGTAGCGGGTGGTGCGGTCCCGGCGTGTCAGGCGGCCACCTGTTACCGCCCCCAGTAAGTACAGCCCGATGGCTTCAAAGCCGGAAAGCACCACGGTTTCAGATGTGGCAATATGCACGGCCATCAGCAGAATGGTGGCAGTCATGTAACCCGCGAAGATTTTCAGATGCAGCAGAGAGATTGCATCCAGCATCCCCATGGCCATGGTCACCAAAATAATGGCGGCAACCAGTCTGGGGTCATGACCTACGCGGGTGTTCATGGTTTCTCCTGAAGTGGGTGGGGTTAAATCTGAGGGGCGTCTCATATCATCTTTTAACATTTTTGTGTGGTGTCAGGCTCAAGGCTCCTATGGGGCTGACGCACAGCTAGGGTTAGAGTGTTTTCACGCATAAAACGGTTTCTATAAAAACAGGTTTTATGGCTCTTTCTTTTTTGATTTGCTGTGACAGTCATTGCTACCCAGTTTTTACTGAATTTGCTGTAGGGGAGAAAAAATCATGACGTACCGGCAAATAAAAAGGGTTCAGCGCCTGCTGTGCATCGCAGTGCTGGGTGCTGGTGTGAGTATTTGCTCTGCTAAAGCGCAAAGTCACATTGTCTCCTTGCAGAAGCTTGATTGGTCTACAGCCGAACATCTTGCGGCAGAGGCTGTGCGTGTGTGTCAGGCCCAAGGATATTCCGTTACCGCGACAGTGGTTGATACCACGGGGCATCAACAGGTTGTCATCAAAGGCGATACTGTGCCGTTGCAGTCCTTGTCTGTGTCGTATCGGAAAGCTTACACGGCCTATTCTTATGGTCTGGCGTTCAACAAAAACACGACCAGTGAACTGATCGCGGCCAAAGTAACAGGACCAGCCAACGGAGCGCTGAACACCATACCAGAAGTTCTGTTTGTACCCGGCGGGGTTACCTTGCGTACGGCGTCTGGCACAACCGTTCTGGGTGGTCTGGGCGTCTCAGGCGCGCCGGGGGGAGACAAGGATGAAGCCTGTGCCTTGGCAGCGGTAAAGAAATTTCAGGCAGATTTTCAATAAGAGAGAGTGCGGCAGGAAACACCCGTCGCTCGAGTGTTTCCTGTTGGCCGCAATGTAAGCTGTACTATCGTCGCCGCTAAACCTATCTGTCATCAAAGAGGAAGAAAGGACCTGTCCCGCGCCCTGACTAGGGGCGGTAAATGCTATCCAAGCGTCATCAGGCTGGCATTGCCACCAGCTGCTGTGGTGTTGATGCTACAAGACTGTTCTTCAAGAACACACTCAACAGATGGAAGCGTGGTGCCCGTAATCCATGCGGAAACAATAGGCTGATTGCTGGTAGCCAATGCCTGACGGGCAGCAGCAAAGGCGGCATCATCACGTTCGCTGAGCATGATTGCACACGGTTCTGCCGTTGCGCTAGCAACAAGCTTTACTTTGGATCGCACCGCATCGGGCAAGCCGATATACCACCCTGAAATAGAGGCATCCGCCAGAATAAGAGCAGTATTGCCACCGACAAGAGACAAAGAAATCTGATCATACAACCCAGATTTTGTAGCCGGGATGCACAGCACATTGCCGCGGGGTGTGAGTTTATAGTGATTTTTCTCCCCCACAGGGCCGGGCAGCGTAATTTCCCCCCCAACCATAGACTGACTGCCTAGTGCAGAGGCCGTTTTGGCTGCTGTGCTTTCCCCTTTGCTTAGCAGCCAGTCCGTCCATGCGGCCATGGCGGGGGGCAGTGTG
>NZ_BAMW01000037.1 GCF_000963945.1 Acetobacter indonesiensis
TACCGTTGGCTTGCATCAGTCGCCCCACACGACGCTCACTCACATAAAAAAAATCAAACTGCTTTATGAAACTCCCTCAATCAATATTAGAGGATACGGAATCACCAACAGATACTCAAAATC
>NZ_BAMW01000036.1 GCF_000963945.1 Acetobacter indonesiensis
CCGTGTTAGCCAGCTTTGTCTCCAAAGCATTTCGACCTTCAGGCTCTTGAAAAAGGTCTCGACCACGGCGGTGTCGTAACTGCTTGCCTTGCCGGACATGGACGGTTTCATCTTGTATTTCGTCAGACTCTTCTGAAACTCATGGGAGCAATATTGGCTACCGCGATCAGAATGGAGAATACAGCCCGATGATGGGTTGCGTAGACGCATCGCCATATCGAGAGCTCTTGATGGCGAGATCCTTTTTCAACCGGTCACTGGCGGCCCAACCGGCAACTGAACAGATCAATGAAGACAGCAAGGTAAAGCCAGTCTCACTGGTCCAGATATAACTAATGTCGCCTGCCCCTTTCCGATTGGTGGCATCGGCTATGAAGTGGAAGTCCAAAATATTGTCGATAAAACCAAGAGAATGTCGACTATCGGTCGTGGCTTTATGCTGACGCATACATACGGGACGAATACCGTTGGCTTGCATCAGTCGCCCCACACGACGCTCACTCACATAAA
>NZ_BAMW01000035.1 GCF_000963945.1 Acetobacter indonesiensis
GATCGAGGTCTGGCTGGAGATCAAACCAGTCCTGTCGTCGTTTCAGGACTTGGAGGGTTCGAAAAACCCTCTGGTTTTGGGCCTCTCTGTGTGATTCCATCGTTTATCTTGCGATGAGGAGTGGGTGATGAAGCAGTCCGGTTTCTTTGATGTTGAAGAGCGGCTTGCTCGTTCGAGAGGTCTTGGTGACCAGCTTGAGGCCTTTTCCCGGACTGTGGATTTTGAGGTGTTCCGTCCTGATCTGGAGCAGGCACTGGCGTATTTAGGCGGGAGCAAAGGCAGTCGTCCGCCGTGTGAGGCGGTATTGATGTTCAAAATTCTGGTCATCCAGACCCTGAACAATCTCTCCGATTAACGACCGCCTGTCCTTCATGCGCTTCTTTTGTCTGGGGCTGTCGGACCGCGTGCCGGATGCCTCAACGATGTGGGCAAACACAGCCTATCGCTCAAAAGCCAACGAAGACTTCATAGCGAAGAAAGGCTTTGTCTCGAAGGTCCATAGGAAAAAGCCGCATCTCAAGCCTATGCCCCGGCATATCCAGAAATCGAATGCTGGAAAGTCGGTTATCCGATCACGTGTCGACCATGTCATTGCTGATCAAAAATCACAAACGGGATTGTTCATCCGGACCATAGGCATAGCGAGAGTTACCACGAGGATTGGACTGGCTAATATCATCTACAATATGCGCCGTATACTGCTCCTGGAGCGGATCGGCGCAGCAGCATAGTAATCCACCAGGTGATCTTCCAAAACGTAGATCTGGAGCCACCACCGCAACCATCAATCAGCACGCCAAAACTCAGAAATCAGGACAAAGGCGCATCAACCAACGGTTCTTCCAACCCTCCACTAAATTCTTCCGAAGCGAGATCTACCAGCGGACGGATAGGCCTAGTCATAAAATCTTTCGCCTTTGGTGCTGGTTTCTCCTGACAGCCGCTGCCAAGCCTCTAATGGCAAGGAGGCCGCAATATCTTTCACTTCACCAGCAACCGCTGGCCTCATACTCCATGAGTTGAACCGATGATTACCTTTCACACCTAGCACATAACTATGTCCCGTGTGCCGTAACCTCCGCTCTACTCCGCCACCACCATAACACTATCGGCGGCAACCCATGCAAACGGAACGTCCGTCAGGACAGCGCGCTCGATCATCCGGGCGGCCAGAGCCGACTTGGTAGTGAATGCAACATCCTCGGGGACATGTTGCGGCTCGCATACGCTGGGATTTTGACGTCCAGCCCTTCGGCAGATAGAGTACCCGATCAATAAATGCATGGCCTTTGTTCGAAACATACGCGGCAAGGATACCAATTTGGCAGTTCGTGATTTTGCCTGCTGCTCCTGTGTATTGCACTCTGACTCAGCAGGAGGAGTTGCCTTTCCTAAGAAAGGCAGTCTCGTCAATCACCAGCACGACCTCATCCGAAGTCAGGTGTTCTGCAACATACTCCCGGTCTGTGTCGCGAAGAGCATCTGCTTCCCAGTGCCCTAGTTCGAGAAGTGCCTGCTGTCGCCACGGACTAGGAGCACCAGCGGCCTCAGTCCGCATCCAATCCGTCTTGTGCGGCTCGTTACCCAAAAGCGCATCGAGAAAATCATTCGCCATTGTCGCAACACACTTCTGCGTGAACAAGGGTCGTAAGCGGCCCTTCACCTCCTGCAGCAAGAGTTCCCAAAGCACCAGAGTTCAGGAAAAAACTCAACTCTAGTGCTGGTTTCTTTATATGTATATATCTAAAAGGCCTTTGACTATGTATTTTAAATCTTCTTTTTCATTGTTAGATAGCATCGATATAAACGGCAATAACCACATGTGTTTTTTTGTGTAAATATTTTTCTTTGACATATGAAGAAGATCGTAAATATTAAAATTGTTGTGGACAATTAATTTTTCAAATGCGTTCGACAAAATTTCTTTTTCATACATGTCATCAAAAACGAAGTGTTCCCATTCAAGTGCCTCACGCCGATTGCATTCCAACTCCTGTTCTGGCGCAACATCATGACCCGGTGCACTTAAAAAAACATTTTGAGAAATTGATCTCAATGAAAATAAATTGTCTTCATAATATTCTGCCTTATATGTCAAAAGAGGAGAAACCCTTAAATCGTCTTTCACGAAAAAAAATCCATCAAATATTTTGTTGTTTTCTACTGCAAATAAATGAATGTATTCTTCATAGTTGTCATAAAAAAAACCATAAACTTGGCAGTAATTACTCTCATCAAAATGATCTGTGGAAAAATGGACTAATTTTCCATCAGATTTCCTTAGCGCGAGATTGCTTCCCCTTGAAGTCTTAATTTTCCGGACGGCTTTAATATCATAACTTGTTAAGATTTTTTCTTTTTCTTCTTCTTTCTGTTGACTTAAAATATTTGCAGCCTCCTTTAAAGCAGATTTTTGTATCTGCATAAATATTTTCTCACATTTTCCGTAGAATTTCTCATAAGAATTATCAGAAATATCATTTCTATTGAAGTGATCCCAATAGGATGAAGAATCTCTTAGATCTATATTTAGACGTCTTTTTATTCTTGTTACAAAGTGTTCCATACTTCTACAGACAAAATGCATTACTCGAGCTTGGTCCCACGATACATTCGGATTTGTCGCGTCTATCCATTGAACAGGATTTCCAAATGTATCAGCATATCTATCTGCTGGTATATCGTAAAATCTATGCGGATTTTTATAATTATTACCAAAACACTCCGGACGAATAAAACTTTTAACTAAAACGTTATCACCAAAATTTTCTTGAGATCTAGCTGTGAATGTTTTCATTATAGGCAGTCTAGGCCTTACAACACGACCTGAACTTCCGTAAATACACCAATTAATAGCGACGCCATCAAAGTTTTCGAATCTATCCAGAAAATCTTTTACATTATCAACCGTAGATAAATATAAATATTCATCCCCATCTAAAAAGCCAATCCAATCAAATCCTTCTTCTTTCGCCATATCGGAGGCTAGTTTTAAGCACTCTCCATGTCTTTTATCATGATCAACTATTTTCTCGGGATGTGTACTATATAATCTCACATCAAATTTTTTTGACGCAGCATTTAATATATTTACAGTCCCATCAATAGAATGGTCATCAAATACAAATATAGTGTCTACCCCCAACGAGAAATGCCAAGCTAACCATCCGGCAATATCACTATATTCATTTTTTACATATAAAGCTAAAGCCACTCTTGACATAATTATACTCCATTAATTTTCGTAACTTACAATACAACAGAAACATAAAAAAGAAAACGCTTGGAACATGCTCTTCTCAAGAAACGGCGTGGAAAATTATTAAAGAGGAGAGTTCAAAAAGCTCCTTGGTTTGAGAGCGCTTATATACTTCCGTTAGTTATATCTGACGATCAGAGTTGACAATGAAGAACCAGAGATTTTCGATATTGACGACCGCCTGAAGGCTCTAGCGGTGGGTGATAGGTATTGTTGAATTCGAATGGTTCTGCTCCTTACCAATCCAAACGACCGCGTAATTGGATGGAAGCAAAGGAGTTCGTAAGGAAGTCCTCGCCTATGGATCGAGCAGAACGATGGTGCCAAATTCTGGCTTCGTATCATTATCACAACGAACTGCATCGTCGTGGCTTCAAGGATATTCTGCTGGCCGTGATCGATGGGCTGAAAGGTTTCCCCGACGCCGTTCGTGGGGTTTTTCTAGAGGCTTTGGTGCAAACCTGCATAGTTCATCAGCTGCGCCATTCGCTGAATTTCGTCACTTGGAAAGAACGGAAATACGCGGAGATCGTCTAGTCCTGAGAGGGGGGTTGGGAAGAGGCCGTTCTATTCTATCCCTTTCCCGCCGAACTCCAAAATTGATTTACACCACCAATGCCATAGAGGCGCCGAACGCTTGGCTGAGGCGGGTCGTCCGGGCCAGAAGGCATTTTCTCAATGATGACGCGGCCCTCAAGCTGCTCTTTCTGGACTAGAACCGGGCCGAGAAAGAACGCCCCCCCCCCGCACAGTTCTCATCATTTTACGTTAACAACCAAAGGCCCATTTGAGAAACAATCCCATTTGATTTTTTCTCAAAAAACATTTAATAATCGAGAAAATTTTATATCGTATGAAGGGTAATGTAATGAAGAAAATAAAAAATGCTGTTTTGTTCAAGACGCATTTTTGGGATTCAGTCGTTGAAAAAAATTTTATTAATGTTCTATTAAACTCTACAGAGGCAGATATTTACATAATAATAGATTCTGATGACTCAAGTATAATTCCTAGTTGGGTTCGCGAGAGAGCAGTCATATTAAATTATACATTTGAATCTGCTGATAAGCTTGGTCTTGCTTGGGGTTATCAAGGTTTTGGAGGATTTTGGTATAATGGTGATTATCATCAGAATATATTTATAAATCAATATGGCTATTATGATTTTATATGTTCCGTCGAATATGACGTGTATGTTAATGAAAATATAGATAGAATTTTTGAAAGAATGAATAATGAAAATATAGATGTGATTTGCAGAATACAAAAAATTCCAAATACGCACTGGTCTCATCTAAACGGCTGTGTCGGATACTACGATGTTGATAAATATATAAATAAAGGATTGTTTTGCATAAGCTTTTTTTCAAGTCAAGCATGTAAATTAATATATAAAAGACGATTGGAGATGTCAGAAGAGAAAATAAAAAATGATATTGCTGCATGGCCTATTGGAGAATGTGTAATGATACATGAACCAATATTGCATAACATGAAAGTGATGGATTTGGAAAAATTTTGTGACTTTATTGATATGTACGATTGGGCTCCCAGTTATGTCAGTAGTCAAATACCTCAAAATATAAGCTGCTTTATCCATCCGTTGGCAGGTCGTGAGAAATATTTTTACACAAATTTTTATCAAAAGTATAAAAGTATAGCTTCTATGGAGGATGATTACGTGGTGAAAGGAATTTTAGATATTCACAAAATAAATGATTTTTCATTTTATGCTAAAGCACTAAATATTGGATTAGAGGAAAAATATAAAAAAATCTTATTTAATAGTTTTAAGATAAATTTTGATAATAAATACAATATTATTAAAAGTGAAAATGAAATATCAAACTATGAAATTCTATCTTGTAATATGTTGGAGTATAATTTTGACCATTTGTTTTTGCGGGAAATAAATGATGATGAAAACTCTTTTCAGTTTGAAGCTCAGTCTGAATTTAAGTTCAAATTACAAACAGAAAATAGAAATAAAAAATATTTAATCATTGTGTCTAGAAATAATTTTGAATGTGAGATAAAATTTAAAGAAAATGAAAATTTATTAAGTTTCGTGAAAAAGAGCTATTCCATTGATAATGCTTGTATTACAAAATTTATTTTTGAAAAAGAAATTCAAGATATTTTTGTGGAAATGAAATCGTTGAAGCAAATGGACTTGTTGTCTATAAAAGTAATAAATAAACTATTTGATGAATTCGATTTGTATAGATCTAACCTTGAATGGGAAGAGTGGAAAGAAACAATCGGAGAATTTGGAAAAATCTCATGCTTTAATATTTGATGTGACAAGGCTTGGATCTCTAATACATTAGAGCGTGTCGTCAGTTAATTTCAATGATAACGGAGAGAAGTTGCAGAGCTGCGAGGAGAGTTGATTTCAGCTTGTCGTAGCGCGTTGCAATGCCTCTGAACTGCTTCAGTCTGGCGAAGAAGCGTTCGATGGTATTTCGTTTCTTATAAAGTAAGAATAGAATTTTCCGGGGATTGCGTCGGTTTTTCTTGGAGAGAATAACCGGTGTGATCCCCCGCTTTTCAAACTTTTCAATGAGGGGAGCGGCGTCGTAAGCTTTGTCGGCGATGAAGCCCTCGGGATCGACTTCATCGAGCAATGGCTCTGCTATCAATGATGTCTGCCCTTTGCCCGGGTGTGTCAGGGAAAGAGCCACAGCCTTTCCCGCAACATCCACAATGGCGTGGATGTTGGTGGTCAGTCCGCCACGGAGCGGTACGATTGCCTGATCCACGCTCTTTTTACGGGCACCCGCACTATGCTGGTGAGCACGGACAATCGTGCTGTCGGTCATCATGGATGCGTTGTCATGCTCAGCAGCCAGATGCCGGAAAATCCGTTCAATCACACCGCTTTCACACCAGCGACGCAGCCGTCGGTGCACGTTCTTCCAGTCCCCCGAACCAGACAGGCAGATCACGCCAGGGAATGCCTGCGCGATAACGATACAGCACGGCTTCGATAAACAGACGGTTATCCGCAGCCGTCCCACCGACATGACTTTCGCGATCTGGGAGAAAGTCCTTTATCCGCTCCCACTGACTATCGCTCAGACCATACCGTCGCATTCACACTCTCTCCGAAAAACAGGGAGAAAACATCACAGATCAGGCAGGAGTGTAAGCTCATTCAAACCCCGCAACATAACTGACGGCATGCCCTATCACTACAGTTGCATATTATGTTGTGAGTGAGCGCGGATAGC
>NZ_BAMW01000034.1 GCF_000963945.1 Acetobacter indonesiensis
CTTTAATCTGGTTCGTAACCTGCTGCTGTAAAGAAACTGGCGCGTTGGCTGGGAGTGAAAGCCTGAAGTAGTGCGCCGACGGTGTCCCACAGAGCCCTGACAATCCATTCGGCTTTGGCACGCAGCAAAACCTTGAATTTTGAGAAGGCCATCTCGATGGGATTGAGGTCCGGGCTGTATGGCGGGAGGAGCATCGGTTCCGCCCCTGCCTGTCCGATGGCCTTCTGTGGCGCTGGCAACTTATGCGCTGGAAGATTGTCTATCACGACGATATCGCCCGGCTTCCGTGTAGGGGTGAGAACCCGTTCGACATAGAGCTGAAAGATTGTGGCGTTCATGGGGCCATCATGCACGAAGGGCGCGGTCATGCCTGTCGGGCGCAGCCCACCAGTAAAGGTCGTGGTTTTCCAGTGGCCATGCGGCACACCAGCGCGGCAGCGTTTCCCGCGATAAGCACCA
>NZ_BAMW01000033.1 GCF_000963945.1 Acetobacter indonesiensis
TTCCTGCCGGGCCTTGGCAAAACCCCTCCGCCGCTCCTTAATGGCGGGTAGGCTTATATCCACAAAACTGAGGATCGCTACATTCAAACCTGCTGAAAGCTGCACGACGGCCTGAAAATCACCCCATGTTATCGCCATTGCCTAAGCTTTCGCTCCATTCTGCCAGATCACTCACGCGCGGTTTTAATCTGACCTAACCGGAAGAGAAAGGCGGCCCAGACATGCCAGCCATCTTGGTAAATACGTCAGAAGGATACCCCAAAACGCCTCCTCACCATCATTTCGGCTCCCTTCACGCGCACTTCCTGCTAAGGACTGTCTTTCTGCTGACTGCTCCAAGGTTTTCGTTATGAAATATGCTGTTCTGGCTCTTCTCCTGACCTCCCTCCCCCTCGCGACCGCACAGGCGCAGGATTACGGATCGGAAATTGCCAAGGCCAAATTTCTTGACCCGCAGCATAACGGACGCCCTGCAACCGAAGCGGACACGACACTCCTTGCCTCAGCCGGCTTAAAACGTGTGGAGAAAAATTATCTGAACGATTGCGACGAACCCGCCACCATCCACACGGTTCCGCTCAATCTTGGCTCCGGTTTATCCGATGCGACGGCCGTTTTTGTCAGCGGATCTTCCGCCTGTTACGGCAAGGCAGGTTATGCTTTGTCAGTTTTGGACAATCGCGGGCGCATTCTGTGGAATAACGCGGCCTCCGCTGTGGCCATTTTGCCATCCACACGTGACGGTGTGCATAACCTTAGCTTCTACGCACCAGACAGCACCCGGTCAGTCTGGCACTGGAATCTGTCCCGACACCAATATGACCGCCTTATGACTGTCAGCACACGCTCATAACAATTGCCATACCAACTCATGCTGTCCCGTAAGGAGAAAACCCGTGTCCCTACCGCAAGTCCTGACTCATCGCCACACCACCAAGGCTTACGACAAAAACCGTAAAATTCCGGCAGACCAGGTTTCGCAATTGCTGGCGGCTTTGCGCTACAGCCCATCTTCCGTCAATTCTCAACCGTGGCATTTCTTTGTTGCAGACAATGACGCGGGGAAAGCTAGGATTGCAAAAGCAACCAGTGGCATTTTTGCCTTTAATGCGCCACGCGTTATGGATGCATCACTCGTCATTGTTCTATGCGCACGCAACACGCTGACCCCAGACTATCTTGAGGCCCTCGCCACGCAGGAACAGGCAGACGGTCGCTTTGCCAGCGAAGAAGCCCGGGAAGCTGGACACAAAGCACGCTCCGGTTTTGTGGGCATCCATCAACAGGCCGGCGATGTCGCAACATGGACACAGAAGCAAACTTACATTGCGCAAGGCTTCCTTCTGCTTTCTGCTGCCCTTCTGGGGATAGATGCTACACCCATGGAAGGATTTGAAGCGGGCATTCTTGAAAACGAGTTAAACCTGAAAGAACAAGATCTGACACCGGTTGTCATTGTCTCGCTCGGATATCACTCCGATGCAGATTTTAATGCCAAACTCCCAAAATCCCGCCTTCCTGAAAAAGATATTTTTACAAAGCTCTGAAATTTTTTGCAAGAATCATCTTTATGCGGTTTTTTCCGCAGGGCGAATAATCCGATCTCAGATTATTCGCTTAAAGTGAACATCAAACCCCATACTAGGCTAAGACAACACTAAAGATCATGAGCACAATGCGCATTTCCCGGTCTTGTGTCGATTTTACCAGGAATGCTTGATCGTCATTCTTTGCGATTGTTCTACACATGCTTCGTGGCCTGTTTTGGTCACGGGGCGGAGTTGGGACTCTCACGAAGCGCCATGAACAACAGGAACGTATCTACAAAATAATTGACATCTGTCGAAGCAGACAACCACAGTGTCAGCGCGTTGCCATGGTGCGATAGATTGCCCCCTCCAGCCGCTTGATAAGCCGGCTTTCCCGGATGGTACAATTTAGAAGATTTCACTTGAACACATCCCTTACAATCAACGCGATTCATGCGTTGAATTCTAATGGCTATTTTTGAATTTAGAATTTGAAAGCAAGAAACAGGGTGTGCCGTAAAACGTTCAACGGCATGGTAGCTATATGATGGAATCAGACAAAAAGCTCCTGGGCACGATAAACGATCCGCGTTGGCAGAAGATCACTGCTCGGGACAAAAGTGCTGATGGCCAATTTTGGTATTCGGTTATCACGACAGGCATATACTGTCGCCCATCCTGTCCGTCCCGCACCCCCAAACCAAGCAATGTAACCTTGCATGATACGCTAGAAAGTGCCCGAGCCAGCGGATGCCGACCATGCAAAAGGTGTAATCCCGATGGATGTTCAACGGATGCTGCGAATGCTTCTCTGATAGAGCAGGCCTGTCGTTTAATCGAAACCTCCGAGGTCCCGCCGTCTCTGGAGGCTCTGGCAAATGCCATCAACCTTAGTCCAGCCTATTTTCATCGCCTTTTCAAAGCCCAGACAGGTTTGACACCAAAGTCTTATGCCAGCGCACATCGGGCGCGCAGGGTTCGCGACGGGCTGTCACTCGGCTTAAAGATTACAGACGTGCTGTATGATGCCGGATTCAAGTCCAATGGCCGTTTCTATGCACAGTCATCGGCCATGCTGGGCATGATCCCCAAGCATTACCGCAAGGGTGGGCTTCATGAAGTGCTCTATTTCGCAGTAGCTGAATGTTCTCTGGGCACTGTTCTTGTCGCTTCAAGCGAGAAAGGAGTGGCTTCCATTCTGCTTGGTGATGAACCAGATACCTTGGTGCGCGATTTGCAGGATCGTTTTCCCAAAGCAGAACTCATCGGCGCAGATGCGGATTATGAACAGAGTATCGCAAAGGTTATTGGCTTTATTGAAGACCCTAACCGGGGACTGGACCTGCCTTTGGATGTGCGCGGGACAGCATTTCAACAACGTGTGTGGCAAGCCCTGCGCCAGATACCGGCTGGTGAAACTGCAACATATGCGGAAGTGGCCCAAAAAATTGGTCAACCAACAGCAATTCGGGCCGTTGCGGGAGCATGCGCCGCTAATCATATTGCTATTGCCATTCCGTGCCACCGTGTCATCCGTAATGATGGCTCTCTTTCCGGTTATCGGTGGGGTATTGACCGTAAACGCAGCCTTCTGTCGCGTGAAGGAAAGGATAATTAGAAGCTTCTCGCATGAATTTTCAGGAAATCGTTTCTCCAAGAAACAGTTCTCATTATGCGACGGGATATCTCCGACTGAAGCTGACTTTTCGGGTAGTATAATAATGAACGCCTTGCATCGCTGCCAATGGGCGCAGCATGACCCCATCATGCAAAACTACCATGATTGTGAATGGGGTGTGCCTGTTCGCGATAGCCGGGCCTTATGGGAAAAACTTATTCTCGATGGCTTTCAGGCCGGATTATCTTGGCGGACAATTCTGTTTAAAGCGGGATGCCTTTCGGGAAGCCTTCGAAGGTTTTGTTCCTGAACATATAGCAGAATATGATGAAGCAGATATCGAGCGCCTGCTTGGCAACGCGGCTATCGTGCGCTCACGCATAAAGATACGGGCAGCCATACAAAATGCTAAGGCTTATTTAGAGATGCAAAGGCACGGGGAGGATTTCAGCACTTTTGTATGGAAGATGGTTGATGATCAACCCTTGAAGGGGGACGGCACAGGGTCTGCCACACGATCAGTGACAGGAGATCGTCTTTCAAAGGAACTCAAAAATCGTGGTTTTAGTTTTGTCGGTCCGGTAATTGTACATGCATGGTTGCAGGCCACCGGTGTTATCAATGATCACGAAGCACAGTGTTTTCTGCGTGATGTGATTACTGCAGATGGCAATTAAAACGACTCTTTAGTCTCTGCTTATCTAACTATTCTAAATAAAAAACATCTTCTCTCTGCAAGTAACCGGTTGGACTTTCATATTCGGGATGAGCGTGACGACTGCCGATCTGCTCTGCATCTTCCATCAAGCTAAAACTGGCAGTAATGGTCTGAAAAGCGAACCGTCTATTATAGCAAACCCTTTTTTCAGCAAGAGATATTTCAGCAGATAGGATGATCTACCAAAAGGTCTGTATTTCGCATGAACCTGGAAAAACAGCGGCCCGACTTCTGGCCGAGCCGGGGCGCACAACACATCAAATTGTCTCCTTCATAGACCATAAAACACTGTCAAAGGATGAGCGATACATGCGAGCAGTTGAGCAGAAACGGCTGACCCAAGAGACCATGATTAAAATCAGCTAGAGCAATTCCACTTTAATCTGGTTCGTAACCTGCTGCTGTAAAGAA
>NZ_BAMW01000032.1 GCF_000963945.1 Acetobacter indonesiensis
AAAACATGTTCGCGAAACTGAAACACTGGCGACGGGTGGCAACACGATGCGACCGCTGCGCTCATACCTTCATGTCCGCAATCCACATCGCAGCAACCTTCATCTTCTATCTTAAAGAATGAGTATCCGTCTTGGTCAAGTGCGGCGTGGTTCCCATAATCGGTCATTGCGTAACAGAACATTTGCCAGAATGACGAGACGCCGCATGAGAGCGGTCAGAGCCACTTTTGCATGCTTTCCCTTATCCGTCAGCCTAAGATAGATGCTTTGAAGATCAGGGTTATGCCGCATAGCAACCAGAGCAGGCATGTACAGGGCGTTTCTGACATGAATCCGACCACCCCGAATAAAGCTTTTACCCTGCCACTTTCCTGACTGTCTGGTGACAGGAGCCAGACCTGCGAGCGCAGCAACCTGTCCATTCTCCAGTGTTCCCAGTTCGGGAATATCAGCAATCAGCATCGCAGCCGTGGCCTCTCCAATCCCTGGAATGCTGACCAGAATGGCGCGTTTTCGAGAGAGGCTCCCGTCTGTCGAGATCAGTTCGCTGATTGCCTGATCGATGGCTGCGATCTGAGCCTCTATCTGACGAAGTCTATAGCGTGTCAGACGTTTCAGAAGACTGAGCTGCAGGTTTTGCTGGCGATTGAGCAGGGCTGTCCTGTCACGGATCAGATTTCGTCGTGCAACTGCCAGTTCCTGGAGCGCAGACTGTTGCTCGTTGCAGATATCAGACGTCCTAGGTTCGAGAAGTGCCCCCATCCTGGCCAGCATCACGGCATCTACCCGATCCGTTTTTGCAAGCTTTCCGGTTGCTTCAGCAAACTTTCTTGCGTGCCGCGGATTGATCCGTGAGAATGGAATGCCGGCCTTGGCCAGATGACTCTCCAGTTGACGATGGAAAGGGCCGGTCGCCTCGAAGACAACATGTACAGCACGTTGCCTGCCAATCCACCGTAGAAGCGTTCTGAGGCCTTTCGTATCGTTGGAAGTCTGGATCAGGTCACCAGATGGATATTGAGCGGCATCAAGATGATCCTTGGAAACGTCAATGCCAACAACAACGGCATTACTCTCCAGCTTTGCGCATGTCTGTGCCATTTCCCATTGTCCTATGCTTGTCATCCGGGATTTTCTCCCAGGTATCCGTTCAGGCCCGAGGAAAAGAAGAGGCGGTCATACTCATTCGCGGCCCATCATGGCCTGTCCTGACCCGACCCGCTCTCTCCAGCAGTCAGGAGGTGGCCACCTCCTGACTGCTGCCTTTATCGCACATACAGCGACCCGGATTTCATAAGACAAGTCCTGAGCCTAGTCCGGGATGAGATACATGGAAATACGGACACCCAAGGAAAAGCATGGTTTTTAGAATCCTTCAAATTTATATCACCGAAGCTAGGATATTTTCCTAAAAAACTGATTCTACTATTTTTATGCATGGGCTAGTCAAAAAAAAAATTATTTGCTAAAAAGAACAAATTTCTTTTTATTTTGTTTTCAGAAAGCCCAAATGACACTTACAAAAAAAGATAAAACAGATATTTTTGTTGCCTTTTTTATTGGCCTTTTAATATCTTTCCTTACTGTAATGTTGCATGGAAATGCTTACTATCACGACGATATGCAAGCACAATTTATGCCAATGTATTATGCTATCGGTAATAACATAATACATTTTCATTCTCTTCCAATTTTAACAACTCACAGTTGGTTGGGTGGTAATATTATTGGTGAATTCCAATATGGAATATTCAACCCCATAGAAGATTTTTTGTATTTATTCCTGCCTTTTTGCCATTCTCTTTCTATGGGAGCTGCATTTTTAGCGTGCGTGCATTACGGCATTCTCTCTGCAGGATCTTTTTTCCTGGCGCGGGTGATTGGTGTGCCTCGGGTTTATTCTTTTGTTGCGATGTTGGCTATTTCTACAAACAATTTTTTATTTTATTGGTTTGCATCTAGTTGGTTTCCTGATTTCACATCTATAACATTTATGGTGTGGGCTATAGCGTTTATAATACTATCACAAGAATCAAGACTATATTTTTGTGCAGCGATAATAAGCACGTATTTAACTGTAACAGCAGGTTTTCCGCAAACTATCGTTGTGGTTTGTTTGTTTGTTCTTATTTATACAATGCTCTATTTTTTCAAAAACAGGAAATTTTCGAGCTTAATACCAATGGCGGCTTTTGGGTTAGGATCTGCTGCGGCGCTTGTCTCATTTCTTCCAACCGCTGCTATGTTGAAGGTCGGAAATCACGGAGGTGGAATTTATAATAATGGATTTCTTGTTCCGGCTTTGAGTGATTTATTTTTTGCAGCAAATCCAATTCATGCTTCACGAATACTTGTTTATAGTGGTTATAATGAAATAAAACAATCAATTTTCTACGCATCTTGGTTTATTTTTCCGATAATTATTTTTACTAATTGGAAAAGTGTACGAATATTACCGGTTCGCGTTGTTTCTATATCTATTTTCAGTGTATTGTTGCTTATGCTAACACAAGGACCAGAGCAGTTAGGTCCAATCCGCTATTCCATTCGTTTTATTCCGTATTTTCATATTTTTTCTATTATCACTCTTTTATATTTCTGGTCTCACTTTCAGGTGAAATCTCTTTCTCATAATCGTTTTAAGGTGTTACTTGGTGTGGTTGTCTTCACAACACTATTAAGTTTGCAACAATTTCCTCATATGCCTAGGGTTATTATTTGGTCTGGAGTAATTTTGGCGGCAGCATCCTATGCTTTTGCCTATAAAAAACTTAACCCTGCTCTCTGGTATTCTTTAACGCTTGGGATAGCTATTTTTGCCCGCCTTTCAGGAGGATTTGTTAACCCAGTCACTGCGGACTGGGGTGCATATATTAAAAATCTCCATGCAGATAATTTGTCACTTATTCCTAAAGATTACAGCATCTGTCTTATTTCTAACCCTACATTTTCTACTGACTCTGAACGGTTTGAAGATGTGTGGTTTGGTAACATGGGTCTTGTTCATGGAATTGCTGGCGTAAACGGCTATTCACCCATAGGCCAACAAGCATTAGTCAGAAACTTTTTTCCAACTGTTCAAGGAATGACGTTTCCTAACGCAGGGCAAACCGGTCTTTGGCGTGATGCAATAACAGGGCTTACCATATTCGATCTTATGCGGGTTAGTACGGTCGTTGCCGCAGCAGGATCCGATGCTGAACGATTTTCTAATGATAAATCTACAGAATGGCAGCTTATTAAGCGGACTAAATATGCCAGCAAGTTTACACACAAATTACCTAATCAGTCATTACCAGGATCATTATCATGGCCGTTATCAGGCTATACTGTAACGGAACCTCAGAAAGCGACGGCTACCAAAGAAATATTACAGTTTGGCTCAATAGGGCCTGATGTGCATGATCTAATATTTGCACGTACTTATTGGCTTGGTTATAAGGCAAAATTCAATGGGGTTTCCATACCTGTAACACCATATAATGGTTACTTCATTTCGGTAAAGCTTCCTGATAATGCTAAATCAGGAACGCTTGAATTAACATTTCATATACCATTTCTTAAAATCTCTATTTTTGCAGCTTTTTTAAGCATACTTACAACATATCTATTGCTGGTATGGCGTAGAATATGGCGTTTTTCTGGAGAGGAGCCTGTATATTACATTCAAAAGTAGACTTTATAGCATCTAAATCAAAAGCCTACGTTTCAAATTAGTAGGGTTTTGATCTTTTTAATGTCTAGAGCGGTTTCACTGAAATCTGTATCATCTGGTGACAGTGTAGGCG
>NZ_BAMW01000031.1 GCF_000963945.1 Acetobacter indonesiensis
TGCGGCAAACACGCTGGATGCAGCCTTTGATGGGGCTGTGGACGATGTGGGTCACATTGTTGCAGGCAAAGGCCTTTCCCTCTCTGCGGGCAGTCTGACGACGCACGGTGCGAACAAAGAGGATGATATTGCCGTTATTGGGAGTACGTCCGGAAATGTGACGATCACGACACAGGCTCTGCAGAATGCCGGAAGTCTTCTTGCTGAAGGGGCTGGCGCTACCTTAAGCGTTGCTGTGACGGGAGACATGACGTCTTCCGGTACAGTGATTGTCCGCCGAGGGTCTGCTGACCTGACGGTTGGTACACTGGAAAACACTGGTTTAATTGAAGCAGCTGATACTGCGTCTATCAAGGCTACGCAGAGCCTGAGCAATACGGGAACGCTCTTTGCCGGGACAGATTTGACGGCGCAGAGTAAGGGGGCGTTCAGCAATGCTGGTGGTCAGATTGGCGGAGCAACTGTTTCTCTGAACTCTGTCGGCGTGTTTGACAATACAGGGGGCAAAGTAGCCTCCCAGACAGGGGACCTTACCCTTGGGGCTGCCTCTGTTCAGAATATGTCTGGTGTTTTGCAGGGGCAGAGTAATGTCGCGCTGACTGCCGATGGTCTAGATAACCGCAAGGGCATGGTTCAGGCAGTCACTGGTGCGCTGTCAGTGGCGTCTGCTGATGGCGTTCCAGGGGCTATTCTGAATACGAATGGTGTTTTGCAGGCGGAGCGAACAGTGTCTCTGGCGTTCAGTCAGCTGGAGAATACGGGTGGCTCCCTTCTGGCCCTTGGTCAAGGGATGACGCTGGCCGGAACGACCTCATCCGATATCACCAATACAGGAGGTCAGATCGCCAGCAATGGGGATCTGAGGCTGACAGGTCGCCAGTATGACGGGCAGGGCCTCTCCAGCGTGCTGAAGGCAGTTGGCGCTCTCTCAGTGACCCTGTCGGATGCCCTTCATAATGGCGGAAAATTTGTGTCTGGTGGTGCCATGACGGTTACTGCCGGGTCTGTCGCCAATGATAATGAGGCTGTTCTGGGGACGGCAGATGGGGCACTCGCCCTTGCCCTGACAGGCACAAATGGTCTGAGCAATGCGGGGACGATCCAGAGCAAGGGTGCTGGCCAGACTGTGTCCATTACGGCGGCATCGCTGACCAATGCCTCAACCGGGTCTGTGCTGTCGAACGGTGCGCAAAATCTTATCCTGACAGGGGCGTTGGAGAACGCTGGCAAACTGGTGTCCTTCAACAGTCCGCTCTCGATTCAGGCTGGCTCTCTGATCAACAGCTATCAGATTGAGGCTGGTGGTGATCTGACCCTGAAGAGCACAGGCACTCTGACAAATACCGGGTTACTTTATGGTCTGATTGGGGCTGCGATTTCTGCTGCAACCGTGGAGAATACGGGTGGTCAGGCC
>NZ_BAMW01000030.1 GCF_000963945.1 Acetobacter indonesiensis
GAAGCCCGAAGCCCGAAGCCCGAAGCCCGAAGCCCGAAGCCCGAAGCCTTGTCGGTGTCAGGCTACCTCTTCAGGCTTTGCCGCTCATAAGCGCAAGACCTTCAGCTACAGAGACAAACTCTCCCCCCATATCCACCTTGTCCTGACCAAAGCGGGTGAGGAACAGGTTCCGTACTGCGGGGACAAAGGACGTTCCGCCTGTCAGAAACACACGATCAATATCAGCGGCAGAAAGACCGGCATTGGCCAAAGCCTGATCAACGGCGGTGTCAAACTGGGCCAGATCAGGGGCAATCCAGCTTTCAAAGTCCGCACGGGTAATCGTTTGCTCAACTTTGAAGGAACGGTGGCGGAAGGTCAGCACCGTGCTGTCAGAAGACGACAGTGCATTTTTTGCTGCGCCGACAGCGCGATAAAGTGCCTGTCCCTGCTGATCCTGCACCAGATCAATCAAGGCCCGCAGCTTTTCAGGCTCGGATACCGTGCGGGCCACGTCTTCCATCGCGCGTAAGGTCTGGGGTGTGCGCATTAATGCCAGACGGTGCCACCGGCCAAGGCTGGCATACCATTCAATCGGCACGGGCAGGGGTTCGCCACCCATGACGCGATAGGTACAATCCCGCCCCAGAAGCGGAGCGACAACGGTGTTCAGAATCCGGTAATCAAACTGGTCGCCCGCAATGCCCACGCCGGAATGGCCCAACGGTTCGGCGTGGCCGGGGCGTGTCGGGTCAAAGCGCAGGACGGAGAAATCGCTTGTGCCGCCGCCGAAGTCACCCACCAGAATAGTCGTTGGGGTTTGCAGGCGTTGGGCAAAGCGCCAGCCTGCGGCTTCCGGTTCCCATGCCAGCGCAACGGACGGGAAACCTGCTGCGGTAAAACTGTCCCGCAGGCGTTGTGCCCCCAATGCGTCATCGGGGAAGTCGCCAGCAAACTCCACCGGGCGACCGACTGTGACGCTGACACTGGCCGGATCAATGGCAACAGCCCGCATCAGGTTGGACAGAAAGCGCGCAATCAGCATTTCCAGTGTCAGGCGTTTGCTGAAAACCTGCGTTTCCCGGAATGATTTTTGCGCCAGATAGGACTTCATGGACATGATCATGCGGGATTCCGCTGGATCTTCCAGATACGCATCAATGGCGGCGGCCCCGATGGCCTCCTGCTGCACAATGCGGGAGCCAACTTCATCCTGCCAGAAGCAGAGCAGCGTGCGGCAGGTGTCAGAGTCAGCATGATCGGGGAAGCGGAACTGAAGGGTTTCCGTTTTCCCGTCGGGATGGGCCAGCACCACAACACTGTTGGTGGTGCCAAAATCAATGCCCAGCTTAAGCCGGTTAGAGCGCACGTCGGCTGGGGCAGCAGAAGAGGCATCCGGGGCAGAGCCACCCGGATGCTGTGCAGATGTGGTCGGGGTCATGGAAAAATGGACTGCTTGGCTTTCAGGTGGCGGGGCGGTCTGTTGCGTCAAATTTCAGGGGTTCGCCCACGGCTTTGTCGGCCAGAGTTCCTTCCCACATGACCTGATGCCCCCGAATGATGGTGCCAACCGGGCGGCCCATCAACGTTTCCCCGGTGAAGGGGGACCAGCCACATTTTGACGCCAGCCAGCTTTGGTCAAGCGTCCAGCGGGCTTTCAGATCCACAATCGAGAAATCGGCATCATAACCAACGGCAATACGGCCTTTGCGTACCAGACCGAACAACCGCTGCGGGCCAGCGGATGTCAGGTCAACCAGCCGCCGCAGCGTCAGGCGGTTGTTGGCAACGTGGTTCAGCATCAGTGGCAGCAAGGTCTGCACCCCCGGCATGCCGGAGGGAGACGCCGGATAAGGCTTCCCCTTCGCTTCCAGAGAATGGGGCGCATGGTCTGACCCAATAATATCAGGCATGCCCTGACTGACCCAGTGCCATAGCCCGTCACGATGCGCACCGGAACGGATGGGCGGGTTCATCTGCGCGAATGTGCCAAGCCGTGCGTAGGCTTCCTCGCCAGCAAGCGTCAGGTGCTGGGGGGTGACTTCGGCGCTCGCAATATCGCGATGCTGGGAAATCAATGCCAGTTCCTGCGGTGTGGTGATGTGCAGGATATGCACGCGGCGTCCTGTCTTGCGGGCAAGGCGCAGGGCGCGGGTCGTGGCCCGCAGGGCGGTTTCATCATCGCGCCAGACAGGGTGAGAGGACGGATCGCCTTCAATACGCTGGTCCATCCGTTCTTTCAGGCGGGCTTCATCTTCCGCATGAATAGCGACGCGACGGCGGCCAGAACGCAGCACACGCTCCAGCATATCATCTTCAGAGACCAGCAGATTACCGGTGGAGGAGCCCATGAACACCTTGATGCCTGCCGTGCCGGGAAGCTGCTCAAGCTCACCACACTGGTCTGCGTTGTCGATTGTGGCCCCGACGTAAAAGGCGTGGTCACACCACATACGGTTTTTGGCGCGGGCCAGTTTATCGGCCACAGCTTCAGGCGTTGAGGTCGTAGGTTTTGTGTTGGGCATTTCAAAAACGCCCGTTACCCCACCCAGCACAGCGGCCTGGCTACCAGATTCCAGATCTTCATTTTCAACAGCCCCCGGTTCGCGAAAATGAACCTGGGTATCAATCACACCTGGCAGAATGGTCAGGCCCGTGCAGTCCAGTTCGCGCGCAGCGGTGCCGCTGCCCCCAATGGCGGCAATCAGGCCATTGCGTACATACACATCTGCCACCACCGTGGCATCAGGCAGCACAACCGAGCCACCTTTCAGAACCAGATCGTACGAATCATGAGCCGTAGCGGCTGCGCTACCGGGGGTGCTGCTGGACTGGGGCATGAAGCATTTCCTGTATGCAGGGGCAAAAGACGGGATAACGCGTAGAAAAAGCGCTGGTCGCCATTTTTCTGGCGGCCAGCGCTTGAAGCGTCAACGGATAATGTGGCGGCAGCCCGTAAGACTCCCCATAGAATGAAAAGAGCAGGGCGGAGGGTCAGTTAATGGCCGGTGTTTCCCGTGTGCGGGTGCGCAGCGTGACCAGTTCCTCGGCCGATGTCGGGTGAATCCCGACTGTGCGATCAAAATCGACCTTTCGCAGGCCTGCTGTCACGGCCACAGCAATGCCTTGCATCATTTCTGCGGCGTCATCCCCCAGCACATGCGCCCCCACCACTTTCTGGCTGGCCTGATCGACCACTAGCTTCATGACGGTCTTGCGGTCTGTGCGGCCACTGAGTGTATGGCGCATGGGTGTGAAGCGCGTGAAGTAGACATCAACCGCGCCGTGGTGTGTCGCCTCTTCTTCCGTCAGCCCCACGGTTGCCAGAGGGGGGGAGAAAAACACAGCTTTCGGGGTGGTGCGCAAAGACCAAGACCGTGGCGTTTCCTTGCCAGACAGGCGGTCTGCCAGATTATGGCCTTCGGCAATGGCCACAGGCGTCAGGTTCAGATGGTCGGTAACGTCACCAATGGCATAGATACCGGGCTGCGTTGTTTCACGCTTGCTGTTGACCTTAATACGGCCGTTATCAGCCGTTTCAACCTTCGTTGTTTCCAGCCCCAGAGAATCGATTTTGGGACGACGGCCTGTCGCAAAGAAAACGCAATCGGCTTCAAGCGTCTGGCCGTTATCCAGCGTAACGCTATAGCCTGACCCCTCTTTACGGATATGGGTAGGGGAAGCATGGCTATGCTGTGTAATACCGCGGGCCGTAATGGCCTCTTTCATGGCGGCGCGCATGTCTTCATCAAACCCACGCAACGGCAGATCCTGACGGTAAACCAGATCAACCTCTGAACCAAGGCCTGCAAAAATACCGGCAAATTCCAGCCCGATATAGCCACTGCCGACAATGACCACCCGTTGCGGGCGGGTAGGCAAATGGAAGGCTTCATCAGACGTAATGGCAAATTCTGCCCCCGGAATGTCCGGTTTGACGGGGGTGGACCCTGTCGCAATGACAATATGTCTGGCCTTGACCGTGAAGGGCTGTTCATCGGGTGCAAGGGGAGAGGGCTCGATGCGGACGGTATGGGCATCTTCAAACCGTGCATGGCCTGTCAGCAGTGTAATGCCTGCCTTTTCCAGCATCGAGACGTAAATGCCGTTCAGGCGGGTAATTTCTTTGTCTTTGGCGGCAATCAGCTTGGCCCAGTCATGGGTGCCACGGGTGCTTGTCCAGCCAAAGGCGTGGCTGTCTTCCACCATGTCACCATATTCGCTGGCCTGAACCATCAGCTTCTTGGGCACGCAGCCCAGATTAACGCAGGTGCCACCCCAGTGGCGGCTTTCAACAACCGCCACACGGGCACCATGGCCCGCGGCAATGCGCGCGCACCGAACCCCGCCGGAACCCGCACCAATGACTAGAAGATCAAACTCATGCGCCATGGTGCGGGCTCCTTAACGGGGGTGTTCAGAAAAAGTGAAGTAGAAAAACCTCTTAGCGGCCAGCGAAGGCTTTTTCTACTACGTAAGAACCGGGGTTGGACATGTTGCCTTCGTCAAACCCGCGGGCCTGAAGCAGGGCTTCCGTGTCGGCCAGCATTTCCGGTGACCCACAGATCATGACGCGATCGTGTTCAGGGTCGAGTTCCGGGATGTTGAGGTCAGTGAAAATCTGCCCGGTTTCAATCAGCTTGGTAATACGGTGCGTTACGGCAAAGTTTTCGCGCGTCACGGCCGGGTAATACAGCAGTTTGGCGGCAATATCCTCGCCCAGAAATTCGTGTTCCGGCAGTTCGTGGCGAATGTGGTTGTAATAGGCCAGTTCGCCAGAAAGCCGCACGGTGTGGCTTAGAATGACGCGATCATATTTTTCATAGCAGGCTGGGTCTTTAATCAGGCTCATGAACGGGGCTAGACCAGTGCCGGTGGACAGGAAATACAGGTTCCGGCCCGGACGCAGGTTGTCCAGAATCAGGGTGCCTGTCGGCTTGCGGCCAATCAGAACCGTGTCACCCACTTTCACATGGCGCAGGCGGGATGTCAGCGGACCATCCGCCACTGCAATGGAGAGGAACTCAAGTTCATCTTCATAGTTCGGGGATGCCAGAGAATAGGCGCGCAGCAGCGGCTTTTCGTTCAGTTCAATGCCGATCATGGCAAACTGACCGTTTTCAAAGCGCAGGCCGGGGTCACGCGTGGTGGTGAAGCTGAACAGACGGTCGGTCCAGTGATGCACCGTCAGCACTTTTGCCGGGTACAGGTGACCATATTCTTTTGTGGGCGGCGCAAGGTGCCATACACCGTCCTGCCCTTCTACTGGCAGCAGCCCTGTGGGCACTTCATCAGCAGACATTTTGGGCAGAATATCAGAAAAAGTTCCGGTCTGCGTTTCTGGCATGGTTTCAGACATGGGCCGCTTTATACTCCGCTTGCAGCAGATCAAGAGAAAAAGCCCCGTTATCAGCCCGCAGGTTCGGGGAGGAGTCCTGACCGGCGTATGGGCGTATTTCGAGGCGCGTTGTCTAGTCGTGGCGGCGTTTCTAAGGGGTCACGCAGCCGGATGCCAGTGCAAATTCATCACGTGTCTTCTTCCTCCTCTGCGTGGTTTGGGGGATTTGTATTTTAAAACAATGGGTTACGGTTAAAACAAAGCACGTCTTCAATCAGTGGGATGTTCAGGGTGAGACTCCGGTTTTCGCGTGCATCATGCCAATGCTGCGCGTGAATCTTCTATTGTGCAGCACGGCCCGCGTGTTTGCGATGTGACGCAGGCGTGAAATCAGGCCGCTTTGCTATCAGAGGCATTGTTCCGCGCGGCAGGATGACGCATGAGTAAAGGATGACGTCAGAACCTTTTGCCTCGCCCGCGCGTGAGGCGTTTGTCCATGTTACAGTCCGCACCGGGCTGGAGGTCGAACCCAAGGAAGAGCAGGAAGTTCTGCGCCGTGTTGCCCGCGCTCTTGAACCCGGCGCACGGGATATTCCGGATGAGACATTCCGCTCCATTCTGTGCGTTGTGCGGCGCAAGAAACGCATTTCCCGTCTGGTTGATCTGACACGCCGTTCTGGCCGTATCTGGGTCACGCGCGATGAAATAGAGCAGGCAGTTGGCACCATAACCCAGCCCGAAGCGGGGGACGCAGATCTTGAGCGTGCTCTGGCCCCTGTGGCCGAGGAACGCCTGCGGTCTTATGCGAAGACGCCAAAAGCTGTTTTTGAAGCCATTCAGGCAGATCTGCTGGATACCGGGCGTGTGCTGTCCCCCGGTCAGACTGATCTGCTGCTTATGGCGATTGCCGTGGCGTTTGGCCTGCCAGAAGGCGATTCCTTTCTGGACACAGCGCGGCAGGAAGAAGCCCAGCGGCAGAAAATTGCGCATACCATTGAGCGTACCGCGCAGGAAAAACGCCAGCAGGAAGAGAAACGCCTGCAATCGTGGGAAGAAAGCCTTGTTTTATTCAAGGACGTTCCCCGGATTCTGCGGTGTTCGCACAAGGAAGCCCTGCGGTGGATTGCCGAAAACCGTCTGCCAGTGGCCCGAAAGGTACGCGAATCGGGTGGGCGCGAACGGTGGGAGTTTGATCCGGCTGAACTGATAGCCCTGCGTGACCAGCTGCCAGAATGGCGGGCTGGTGGGCTGCCGGTTGGCTCGGGCGGTACCAAACTTCAGCCAGATATGGGGCGAAAGGTTGCCAACGCTGTCATTGCCCGTGTTGCGGCACTTGACCGCTATGCGGCCCACTTTCGCACGGCGCGTTCGCTTAACCGGCGTATCACACTGGTGACAGGCCCGACCAACAGCGGAAAATCCTATACGGCGCTAAATGCCTTGGCGCAGGCCGAAAGCGGGCTGGCGCTGGCTCCTTTGCGTCTTCTTGCACATGAATTTCGTGAGGCTTTGGCCGCACGTGGGGTCGAGGCGTCTCTTGCGACGGGTGAGGAACGCATTCCTGTTCCCTCCAGCCGCCACTTGGCGGCTACGGTCGAGATGTGTCCGTTTTACAATCCCGTCGATGTAGCGGTGATTGATGAAGCCCAGATGCTGTTTGATACAGACCGCGGGGCAGCATGGACGGCCGCTATTATGGGGGCGCCCGCCCGGCATTTGTATGTATTGGGCGCGCCAGACTGTATTCCCATGGTGCGGCGGATTGCTGAACTTTGTGGCGACCCTTTGGATGAAATTTCGCTCGAACGGAAAAGCCCCCTCCGTGCCGCAGCACAGCCCGTCAAACTGACCGATCTGACCGCCGGGGATGCGTTGATCGCTTTCTCCCGCCGGGAAGTGCTTGATCTGCGGGCGGCCCTTATGCAGCACGGTCGGCGCGTCGCCGTTGTTTACGGAGCCCTAAGCCCTGAAGTGCGGCGGGCGGAAGCCCAGCGATTCAATTCAGGCGGGGCGGACATTCTTATCGCCACGGATGCTATTGGCATGGGGCTCAACCTGTCCATCAAGCGCGTGGTTTTTGCAGCCCTTAAAAAGTTTGATGGCAAGCAGACGCGTGACCTGACAGTGCAGGAGGTCAAGCAGATTGGGGGGCGTGCTGGCCGGTACGGCAAGCATGAGGTCGGCACCGTGGCCGTGTTGGCTGGTGCAGGCAGCCCGTCATTTATCCGTCGGCAGTTGGAGGCTGATGCTGAACTGCCTGAAGATTTGCGGCCCTTTGTTCAGCCCGATGCGGACATTGTGAAAGCCGTTGCTTCTGAAATCGGGTCGGAAAGTCTGTATGGCGTTCTGTCACGGATTCATCGGGCGGTGTTGCGCAAGGATGACCCCAATTACCGCCTTGCGGATATGGAGCAGGCATTCGCCATTGCCTCGGCCCTTGAAGGGGTCGATGGGCTCGACCTGACGACGCGTTGGTCATACGCCATGTGCCCGGTAGATGACCGTGATAACGGAATCAGGCGTCTGGTGGGCTGGGCGGCAGATCACGCTGCCGGGCGCAGGGTTTTACCCCCCGGTACAGGCCGACTGCCGCCAAGTGAGCGTGCCAGCCGGGAAGAATTGGAACGTGCTGAAAAACGCCATAAGCGACTGGTGGCCTGGCGCTGGCTTGCGCTTCGTTTCCCCGATTTCTACCCGGACCGGGAAGAAGCCGAAGAAACGACTCGTAAACTGAATGAGTGGATTGAAAGTGTGCTGCGGCAGCAAAGCCGCACCCGCAGCACCGGTGGTTCCAAACGCGACCGGACGTAAAGGGAGCCTTACCAGCCTAGCCCGGTCAGTCGTTCTGAAACGTCCCACAACCGCTCGGCCGTGCTGTCTTTCAGGGCAGCAGGCGGAACGTGGGCGGGGCCGGGTTGGCCACGGCGCTCCTCCCGCCCTTGGGGGCCATAATAATCCCCATCCCGCGCAGCGGGGGAAAGTGCGGCATACAGCAAAGGCTCTGCCCCGCGTGCAGCAGACTGCCCCATAACCCGCAAGACAGCGGTGCCCAGAACCTGCTCAATTTTGCTCAATGGTCCGGGTAATGCAGACGCAGGGCCATTGGCGATAATGGATGTTGAAGACCAGCCGGGATGTGCAGCGCGTGAATGCAGGTTCCAGCCGCCTTCGCCTGCCCGGCGCGCCAGTTCACGGGCGAACAGTAGATTGGCCAGTTTGCTTTGCTGGTAAGCGCCGAAAGGGCTGTAGCGGTGGCGAAATTGCAGATCATCAAACTGGATGCTGCCCTTGCACGCGGCCAGACTGGCCACAGTGACCACCACACCCCCGCCCGTTGCAGCTTCAAGCAGGCCGCGCAGATAGTAGGTCAGCGCAAAATGACCCAGATGATTGGTGCCGAACTGAAGTTCAAACCCATCTTTGGTTTCCTGCCTGCGGGCAGGGGCCATGACGCCTGCATTGTTAATCAGAAAATCCAGCCGGGTGGTATGGTGCGTCACGCTGGCGGCACAGGCGGCGACAGATTCCAGAGACGTCAGGTCAAGCGTCAGCAGATCAATGACCGCGTTGGGGCAACGCGTCTTGATGTTTTCAACAGCAACCAGTCCTCGCGCGCTGCTGCGTACAGGCAGCAGCAGACGGGCACCCCGCATGGCCAGACCACAGGCGACTTCAAACCCCAGCCCACTGTTGCCACCGGTGACCAGAGCCACTTTGCCCTGAAGGCTGGGCTGCCGGGCTGTGACAGCCCATTCATGCTTGCCAATCATAATGGTGTAATCCGCAACCGTTCGTCTTTTTCTGCCGCTTTCATGGCTTCCTCCGTCAGGCGTTTCTCATTGCGTTTCAGGAAAAGGAAGGACGCGCCAATAATAACGGTGGCGCAGACTCCTATCCCTATTCCCAACGGGCCAGACAGTTTCAGAACTTCATTGCCAAGCATGTAGGTGCAGAAGGCATATCCGCCTGCCCAACACACGCCCCCTAACGCATTGTGCCATAAAAACGTGTGCCACGGCATATGGTTCGCCCCGGCCAGAAGTGCGACGAACATACGCAGAACCGCAATAAACCGGCCAAAAAACACAACCGACCCGCCATGCTTCAAAAACACATACCGGCCAAGCAGCAGGCGTTCAGGGGTCAGGCCCACTTTGGGGCCGTATTTCTGCAGCAACCTCAGGCCCAGCGCCCGCCCCAGCAAATACCCGAAATTATCGCCCATGATGGCCCCTGCCACCGCAGCGATAATCACGCCTTCAATATGCAGCTTATGCGTGGTGGCACAGAACAACGCCCCGGTAATGATCAGACTTTCGGCTGGTAGGGGCAGCCCCATGCTTTCCAGCATGACCACAACACCCACCACAGCATAACCGTATTGGGAGAACAGGACGTTCAGATGCTGAAGCGAAAAAAAGGATTCAAGAGCGTGTAGCAGAGCAGGGCATCCAGTTCTGGCTGGTCAGGGGGTTTCAGGGAGGAACCGCGTTGGCTGCGGAGTGTCAAGTCTGGCGCGTATCTGGCGGAGGAAGAAGCAGGCCGAGGGAGGGTTTCTCTGACGACGGAGTCTGCATGCTATAACTGCCAGACGTTAGATGCACACATACGATCTTTATGGAGCTTTTTATGCCGGATGCCCCGATGTCCCCGCCGTTGACGCAGAATGTTCAAGATGAAACTGGGCGGCAGCCGTTGCCCTGTGGCAGTTGGCCGTCTCGCGTTACGGCAGATCTGGTGGCTGGCAAAACGCTCTCCCTGTCAGAAGTCAGCACGGACGGGGATCAGGTCTATTGGCTGGAGCGTCGCCCCTCTGAAAAAGGACGCACTGTCCTGATGCGGTGGGGTCAGAAAATGGGTGTGCAGGAAGTCCTCCCTTCAGAGTACGATGTCGCTACCCGTGTGCATGAATATGGCGGAGGCGCATACGCCGTAAGACACGGGCAGGTCGCTTTTTCTGATAAGCGAACGGGTGGCCTATGGTTCCTTTCCGCAGGTGCCAGCGTCCCTGTGCAGGTGGCTGGGGCGGAGGGGCTCCGTTACGCCGACCTGCGTTTTGATTCCTCGGCTCATACCCTCTTGGCTGTCAGGGAAGACCATCGTGCGGCCCGGGAAGCAAAAGCGGCGTTGGTCGCGGTTTCTGTACCACGTGACCAGCAGACTGCGTCGTTAGAGCATGTGCTGTATACCGGGCCAGATTTTCTGTCTTCGCCCGCGCTCTCTCCTGATGGTCAGTATCTTGCCTGGATTGAGTGGGATCATCCGAACATGCCGTGGGATGCAACGCGGCTGTGTCTGGCTGATGTGGTTAGAAATGATCAGGGGCAGATTCATGGCCTCGCGAATCACCGTATTTTAGCAGGCAAGCAGACGTCCGAATCGGTTCTCGAACCACGCTGGACGGAAGAAGGCCATCTTCATGTGGTATCCGACCGAGGTGGCGTTTGGACCGTGTGGCATGTGAATTGGCAGGCTGATGCAAACAACCCCGAATCTGAGTCCGGTCGTCTAACTGCATGTGCCATGCCCGAAGGCGAAATTGGTCAACCGGCTTGGGTTTTCGGGCAGCGGAGTTATCAGCCTCTACCGGGTGGCATCACCCTTGTTTTGGCGGTACGAGAAGGCGTGACGCAATGCCTGTCCGTAACCAATACGGGGCAGACGACGGCCTTTTCAGCCCATCCTGACCAATGCCCGGTTCCCCTTTCTGATGGACGATTCGCGTGGTTGGAGGCTCCGCCAGATGCTCTTCCCACGGTTGTTGTGGGCTCTGTGCAGACAGGGGTGGAGACCGTTGTGCGCCGTTCTGCCGAGTTGACGTTGGATGCTGCTGATATTTCGCGGCCCGAGACGATTCGCTTCCCGGTTGAAAAAAATGGCCCACCCCTTGGCCACGCATTTTTCTATCCGCCCGCCAACAGCCGGTTTTGCGTGCCGGAGGGCGAGCAACCGCCCATGATTGTGCTGGTGCATGGTGGCCCGACCGCCCGCGCGCAGGAGGGATTGTCGTTCAAGGTGCAATGGTGGACGTCTCGCGGGTTTGCCGTGCTTGATGTCAATTATGGGGGGTCAACCGGCTTCGGGCGTGACTGGCGTGAACGGCTGAAAAACAACTGGGGCGTGGTGGATGTGCAAGACTGCATTGCTGCTTGCCAGCACATGGTCACCACAGGCCGGATCGACCCACAGCGAATCGCGATTCGTGGGTCAAGTGCGGGGGGTATGACGGTTCTGGTGTCTCTGGCGTCATCCCCTTTGTTTGCGGCGGGGGTAAGTTTGTACGGGGTAACAGACCTTCGTGCGTTGGCAGCCGAAACCCATAAGTTTGAGGCCCGTTATCTGGATGGATTGATCGGCCCGTGGCCAGAAGCCGAATCGGTTTACGTGGCGCGTTCCCCCTTGTCAGTTGCGCAGAAAATTCGCGCTCCCGTGCTGCTGTTGCAAGGGATGGACGATAAAGTTGTCCCCCCAGGGCAGGCTTACGCCATGGCGGATGCACTCAAGGAAGCTGGCACGCCCTGCACGCTGCATGAATTTCCCGGCGAGGGGCATGGGTTCAGGCAGGAGGCAACAATCCGGCAGGCCTTCACAGAGGAACTGGCGTTTTACGGTCGTATTTTTGGTTTCCAGCCCGCAGCGGATCCTAACGGCACGCTCTCCGCTTCATGAGGTAAGGGGCGCAGCGTTTCAGAATCGCGCGGGTTAGTCCGCGTTTAGAAGCACAAAGGCCGATTCCCCAGATCAGGGAATCGGCCTTTGTGTTCTTCAGGTCTTATTCAACGCCCCTAAGAAAGGGGGCGAATGTCAGCTTGGGTAGCGTGGCGAATACGTCAGGCTTTCAATCCATGCGCGAATATCCTGCGGCCGTTCTACTGTGGCGGCTCCCTGATCAAAAATGAACTCCGCAATACGCGTCGCCGAGGTGATGGAGACCTCCAGAATGTCGCTTTGCGGCGGGAACAGGCGGCCGCGTTCCTGTGAAATGGGGCTAACCTGATCAGCCAGAGCGCGGGCCGATTCAATCACCATTTCATCGGTAATAATATCCGGGCAGGTAGCATAAACCGCCAGTGCCAACGCCGGGAAGATGTAGAAATTATTGGCCTGACCTGGATAGAAGGTTTTGCCGTTCAGCGTAAATTCCGGAAACTGAATCCCCCCGGCAAATAATGCGCGACCGTCAGACCATGTGTAGGCTTGCTCGGCTGAGCATTCGGCATTTTTCTCCGGCAGGGACAGTGCGAAAATAATGGGCCGCTCATTCAGGGCCGCCATGGCTTTCACCACATCTTCGGTAAAGGCCCCGCCAGCGGTGGAAACACCAACCAGCACAGTTGGTTTGATGGTTTTCACCATTGCTAGCAGATCTTTGGAGGCAGGCAGCGTCTTGGCATAGCGGGCCTGCTGGGGGGAAAGATCCGTGCGTGATGTTTCCAGAAGGCCGTTCACATCCATTAGCGTAATGCGTGCAATGGCTTCTTCTTCTGACAATCCCTGCTGTTTGAAGGCCGAAACCAGCATATTGGCCGTGCCCAGACCGGATGAACCGGCACCAAGGAACAGAATGCGCTGGTCTGCCAGCGATTCGCCTTTGATTTTCAGCGCGGTAATCAGGCCAGCCAGCGTAACGGCCGCCGTGCCCTGAATATCGTCATTATAGCACCGGATGCGATCCTGATATTTTTCCAGATACCGGATGGCATCTGTGCCCTTCCAGTCTTCGAAATGAATAACGCAGCGTGGGAAGACAGTCCGCACAGCCTGAATAAATTCTTCCACAAACTCATCCAGCGCATCTTCGGATGGTGGTTCACGCCGTAGGCCAAGATAAAGTGGGTCAGCGCGCAAAGCCGAATTGGTAGTACCGATGTCAAGCTGGATGGGCAGCAGAATATCAGGCGGCACAGCGCCGCAGGCGGTGTACAGGTGCAGCTTGCCGATGGGAATTCCCATACCGTTCACACCAATATCACCCAGCCCCAGAATGCGGCCGCCCGTTGTCACGCAAATGGCGCGCACGTCTTCTACAGGCCAGTTGCGCAGCACTTCCTCAATACGGCCCTTCATTTCCAGGCTGATATACATCCCCCGTGGCCGGCGGTAGATGTGGCTGAACTGCTTGCAGACCGTTGCCAGAGTGGGTGCATAAACAATGGGCACAAACTTGGCGGGGTTGGACATCAGAACCCTGAAAAACAGTGTCTCGTTCTGATCGCGCAGGCCGCTTAGATAGATATAGCGTTCAAGGTCATTCGGTTTGGCATCCAGATGCCGCTGCACACGCTCCACCTGCCGTTCCGGGCTTTCAACATGCGTAGGCAAAAGGCCTTCAAGTCCGTACTGGCGGCGTTCTTCAGTTGTGAAGGCAGTACCCTTGTTCAGTCGGGCATCATTCAGCAGGGACATTCCCCGTGCATGCGGCTGGGTGGAGGTTGGCATGGCAAACCTTTTTGCAAAGTGAAACAGGCGGTCTGCAAACCCTGATAACTAGTGGCTCAGACCGCCACAGGATGGTGAGAGAACGTACCAAACATCTAGAGGGCTCAGTTTGACGTTTTCAAGACGGAGCTATGCTTTACAAGGAAGTGTGAAATATTTTTTCAGAAAATAACGGCTGCTTCAGCAAACGGAATGCGATCCGAAAAGTTGCAGCCCTGTAAAACAGATGAAAAGCAGACAATAAAAAAGGCGGCCAAAACGGCCACCTTTTAAAACAGCTCAACGTGTAAAAGATGAGAAAAACAGATCAGAGCTTTTCAACCTGACCGTATTCCAGATCAACCGGTGTCGAGCGACCAAAGATGGAAACGCTGACTTTCAGGCGGCCTTTTTCTTCATCAATTTCTTCAATGACGCCATTGAAGGATGTGAATGGACCGTCGGCCACACGAATCTGCTCGCCCACTTCGAATGTAACGGCAGACCGTGGGTGCTGAATGCCTTCAGCCGTCTGCTGCATAATCCGTTCAGCTTCTGCGGCGGAAATGGGGGTGGGACGGTTTCTGGTGCCCAGAAAGCCCGTGACCTTTGGCGTATCCTTGACCAGATGCCAGGATTCGTCAGTCATTTCCATTTTCACCAGCACATAGCCGGGGAAAAACTTGCGCTCGGCGTTAACTTTCTGGCCACGGCGCACTTCAATGACTTCTTCTGACGGAACCAGAATTTCATCAATATGGTCAGCCAGACCCTTTTGTTCAGCCTGTTCGCGAATATGCTGCGCGATTTTCTTTTCGAAGCCCGAATAGACGTGGACCACGTACCAACGTTTGGCCATGTCGTTTCCTCAGCCTCCCAGTCCGAACAATTGACGCACGCCAAGACCAATCAACTGGTCAACGACGAAGAAAAACACAGATGCAAGCCCTGCCATGGCAAGAACAGCACCCGTTGTGATGAGAGTGGCGCGGCGGGTGGGCCACGTAACCCGTTCGGCCTCGGCACGCACATCACGCAGAAACTTACCGGGACTGACCGACACGAACTATCCTCTCTCCGCTGACTGGCCCGAAACAAGGAACGGGCAGGCAGTTCAGCCTGAAAACTTTTCAATTCTGTCAGGAAATGCTGCCTGGGCAGCGAATTTTCCAGCCAGCGTTAGCTGGCAGGGGTGGAGGGTCTCGAACCCACAACCTCCGGTTTTGGAGACCGGCACTCTAGCCAATTGAGCTACACCCCTGCAACGCGACTGCCGTCACTGTCAGTCGGGTATAACGGAAAACCGTCAGCCTGACCAGCCGTGCGAGACCTTCGCTGGAGGCGGAACAAAATATGTTGTGAGCATAAAGTCAAGAGGCAGAACGCGATATCGTGCAGCTTAAATAAAAAAGGCTAAAAATTCGGCCCATGCAGGGGCTTGCAAATTACGGGTGTCTGGGGCTAAAAGAGCCACAACTGAAAGCGCGGGCGTAGCATAGTGGTAATGCTGTAGCCTTCCAAGCTACCGAGGAGGGTTCGATTCCCTCCGTCCGCTCCAGTTTTTCCTAAAAAATAAGTTTTTCTTCACAGCGCTTTTGCACGTTAGATACGCTTGCATGCTCCGTAGTCGATCAGGGCGCACGCAGCATTTTGGGTGTTGTGGTTAAACAGGCGCGACAACCATGGATTCGTCGTAAGCGTCTGTGTCTTGTGACGACGTGCAATGGCTTCTGGTTGGTGTGCAGCGTGAGCATATTTCCGCATTGGCCGTCTCCATCATGATGGGTGCCTTTGGGGAAGCCCATAAGACGTTTTTCTGCCGAAAGAAGGCAGAAACATCCTCAATATTAAAATTAGCCTTATACATCCGGTTGCGTGGTGTGTTTCAGCATGCTAGAGGCCGCGCCGACGCATGCTTGTGGCTTCAACGGAGCCAGAGGCGGAGTCATGACGTGGAATGCCGGCGCGCACAGAAGGAAAGAGCCTAAAAAGTGGTGGCCTCGGGCGTAACGACAGCACAACCGGTTGCTTTTGCTGCCAACGGTCTAGAAGGCCGTTATGCAACTGCGCTGTATGAATTCGCAGCAGATCAGCAGCAGCTTGATGCAGTGCTTGATGAAGCGGCGGCCCTTGGTCGCCTGATTGATGAAAGCGCGCCGCTGCGCACTGTTCTTGCCGATACCCGGCTGGATATCCTCGTGTCGCGCAAAGCTGTTTTGACAGCTTTGGAAGCGCAGGGGTTCAGCCAGATCATTAGAAATTTTGTTGGCGTTGTGGCTGATAATCGCCGCCTGCCTGTTCTGCGCCGTATTCTGGCTTCGCTGGATGCGCTGGCAGCTGGCCGTCGTGGTGAAGTCGTGGCTGAGGTGACATCCGCCCAGCCGCTGACCCCGGCACAACGTGGTCAACTCCAGGTTCGTCTGGCTGAAGCCGGTTATTCCCGTGTCACAGTTCGTGAGCGTGTTGACGCTTCCCTGCTCGGCGGTCTCGTCGTGCGTGTGGGGGCAAAGCTTTATGACGCCAGTCTTCAGACCCGCCTGTTTCGTTTGCATTACGCCATGAAGGGAGCCGCGTGATGGAAATCCGTCCCGCAGAGATTTCGGATATCCTCAAGCAGCAGATTGCTTCGTTCGACAAGGAATCCGATGTTGTCGAAACTGGCACTGTCCTGTCCGTAGGGGACGGTATTGCCCGTGTGTTCGGTCTGCAGAATGTTATGGCAGGCGAACTTGTTGAGTTCCCGTCTGCTGGCCAGAAAGGCATGGCGCTGAACCTGGAAAGCGATAACGTCGGTATCGTGATTTTCGGGGACGACACCAACATCCGTGAAGGTGACACGGTCAGCCGTTCCGGTGCCGTGGTTGAAGTGCCCACCGGCAAAGGTCTGCTGGGCCGCGTTGTTGACGGTCTGGGCAACCCGATCGACGGCAAGGGTCCGCTCACCGATGTTGTGATGCGTCGTGCTGAAGTGAAGGCACCCGGCATTATGCCGCGTCAGTCCGTCAGCGAACCAATGCAGACTGGCATTAAAGCCATTGATGCTCTGGTTCCTGTTGGTCGCGGCCAGCGTGAACTGGTGATTGGTGACCGTCAGACGGGTAAGACCACCATTCTGACAGACACCATTCTGGCCCAGAAAACGGTTAATGACGAAGGCGACGACAAGAAGTCCCTTTACTGCATCTACGTTGCAGTTGGTCAGAAGCGTTCCACGGTTGCACAGCTTGTGCGTCTGCTGGAAGAAAAAGGCGCGATGAAATATTCCATCGTCGTTGCCGCAACAGCGTCTGATCCGGCTCCGTTGCAGTATCTGGCTCCGTACGCTGCTTGCGCCATGGGCGAATATTTCCGTGACAACGGTATGCATGCCCTGATCTGCTATGACGATCTGTCAAAGCAGGCTGTGGCTTACCGTCAGATGTCTCTGCTGCTGCGTCGTCCGCCAGGTCGTGAAGCCTATCCAGGTGACGTGTTCTATCTGCACTCCCGTCTGCTGGAACGTGCTGCAAAAATGTCTGACGCCCACGGCGCCGGCTCTCTGACAGCTCTGCCAGTAATCGAAACGCAGGCAGGTGACGTTTCCGCTTATATCCCGACCAACGTGATCTCCATCACAGACGGTCAGATCTTCCTGGAAACCGATCTGTTCTACCGTGGTATCCGTCCGGCTGTTAACGTTGGTGGCTCTGTGTCCCGCGTTGGTTCTGCCGCGCAGATCAAGGCCATGAAGCAGGTTGCTGGTTCAATCAAACTGGAACTGGCTCAGTATCGTGAAATGGCTGCGTTCTCGCAGTTCGCATCCGATCTTGATCCGGCTACCCAGAAGCAGCTTGCACGCGGTGCCCGTCTGGTTGAACTGCTGAAGCAGCCCCAGTCTTCACCGCTGACAGTGGCGGAGCAGGTTGTGGTTCTGTTTGCCGGGACCCGTGGCTTCATTGACGGTATCGCTGTTGATAAGATTGTTTCTTGGGAACAGGCTCTGCTGAAAGATGTGCGGAACGCTGGCAAGGACATTCTGGACGCCATTGTGAAAGATCGTCAGATTTCCAAAGAAACGGAAGCGCGTCTGACTGAATATCTGACCACCTTCAACCGTAACTTCGGCTGAGGCAGCAGGAGCAGTCATGGCTTCCCTCAAGGAACTCCGCGCCCGGATCGGAAGTATCAAATCGACACGGAAGATCACCAGCGCGATGAAAATGGTCGCGGCCGCAAAATTGCGCCGCGCCCAGGCAAGTGCTGAAGCTGCCCGCCCGTATGCAGAGGCCATGCGCCGTATGCTTGCGGAACTGGCAGGCGCTGCCACGGGGGAAGAAGGCGGTCCGCGTCTTCTGGCCGGGACAGGGCGTGATCAGGTTCATCTGCTTATTCCGATCACCAGTGATCGTGGGCTGTGCGGTGGCTTCAACGCCAATGTGCACCGCCTGACGCAGCAGACCATCCGTCGGCTTCAGTCTGAAGGCAAAACCGTTAAGCTGCTGCCTGTTGGCCGCCGTGCCCTGAACTATTTCTCTCGCGAATACAGTAACCTTATCATTGATAAGGTTATCGGTGTCAGCGGGAAAACCGTTCCGTTTTCTGCTGCAAGCAGTCTTGGTGACAAGATCAACGCGCTGCTGGAAGCGGGCGAAATTGACGTCTGTACACTTGTGTTCAACAGGTTTCGCAACGCCATGACGCAGGTTCCCGCCTGCCAGCAGCTCGTGCCGCTGGTTATGGATGACACCGCAGTCAAATCCTCTGCTTCGGATACTGCGGGCGATGTGGCCCAGTACGAATTTGAACCGGATGAAGCAACGCTTCTGGCAATGCTGCTTCCGAAAAACTTGCAGGTTCAGATCTACGCTTCGTTGCTGGAAACAGCAGCGGGTGAGAACGGTGCCCGCATGACGGCCATGGATAACGCCACGCGCAACGCCGGCCGCTCTATCGACAGTCTGAGCAAGGTCTATAACCGGACCCGTCAGACCAATATTACTAACGAACTGATCGAAATCATCTCGGGCGCACAGGCTGTCTGAGCCCGCTCGTTTGCCCCGCAGGAGCTGACCCATGTCGGATACCACAACCCAGACCCAGGCCCCTGCGGCCACGAAGACCAATGCTGTTGGCCGCATTACCGAGATCAAAGGGCCGGTTGTTGATGTGCAGTTCGAAGGTGAACTGCCGAAAATCCTCAACGCCCTTCACGTAAAGCTGGGTGATCAGACGCTGGTGCTTGAAGTGGCCCAGGAAATTGGTGAGCACGAAGTGCGCTGCATTGCCATGGACACCACAGATGGTCTGGTCCGTGGGGCAGAAGTGCTTGACACTGGCTCACAGATCTCCGTGCCGGTTGGCCCGGAAACGCTTGGTCGTATCCTGAACGTCACCGGTGAGCCGATTGACGAAAAAGGCCCGATCAAAACAGCCCGTCGCGCGCCGATTCATCGTGATGCCCCGTCTTTTGACGAACAGGCAGCCGCTTCTGAAATCCTGATGACCGGGATCAAGGTTGTCGACCTGCTGTGCCCCTATCTTAAAGGTGGTAAGGTTGGTCTGTTCGGCGGTGCCGGTGTTGGCAAGACCGTTATTATTCAGGAACTGATCAACAACATCGCCAAGGCGCACGGTGGTGTGTCCGTGTTTGCTGGTGTTGGTGAACGTACCCGTGAAGGGAACGACCTGTATTACGAAATGCAGGATGCTGGCGTTATCAAACTGGGTGAAGACAACGCAACCGACGGTTCAAAGGTGGCGCTGGTATTCGGTCAGATGAACGAACCGCCGGGTGCCCGCGCTCGTGTGGCTCTGACTGGTCTGACGCTGGCAGAATATTTCCGTGACGAAGAAAATCAGGACGTTCTCTTCTTCGTGGATAACATCTTCCGCTTCACGCAGGCTGGTTCTGAAGTATCTGCTCTGCTGGGCCGTATTCCATCAGCTGTGGGTTATCAGCCTACGCTGGCTACCGAAATGGGTGCGCTGCAGGAACGTATTACGTCCACCAAGAAGGGCTCCATCACGTCCGTGCAGGCCGTTTACGTCCCTGCTGATGACTTGACCGACCCGGCCCCTGCCGCAACCTTTGCTCACTTGGATGCAACGACGGTTCTTAACCGCTCCATCGCTGAAATGGGCATTTACCCGGCTGTTGATCCGCTGGATTCCACATCCCGTTCGCTTGACCCCGCCATTGTGGGTGAAGAACACTACAACGTGGCCCGTGAAGTGCAGCGTATTCTGCAGACCTATAAATCCCTGCAGGACATCATCGCCATTCTGGGTATGGATGAACTGTCCGAAGACGATAAGCTGATCGTGGCGCGCGCACGTCGTATCCAGCGCTTCCTGTCTCAGCCGTTCCATGTGGCAGAAGTGTTCACCGGTGCGCCTGGTAAGCTGGTTGCAGTGGCAGACACCGTTCGCTCCTTCAAGGCAATTTGTGCTGGTGAATATGATGACCTGCCAGAAGCAGCCTTCTACATGGTTGGCACCATTGAAGAAGCTGTTGCCAAAGCTGAAAAACTGAGAGCATCGGCCTAATAGCCGATTTCGGGAAGGAGCACATCAATGCCTATCAAGGTCGAGATTATCAGCCCTGAAAAGGTTCTGGTGTCACGTGAAGTCGATATGGTGGTTATGCCAGGTGCGGAAGGCGATATCGCCGCCATGCCTGAGCATGCGCCCATGATGCTTCTGCTCCGTGGTGGCGTTGTTTCTCTGTACGAGAATGACGCTGTAACCGATCGCTTCTTTGTTGGCGGCGGTTTTGCAGATATGACGGCTACGCGTTGCACCATTCTGGCTGACAAGGCTGAGCCTGTTAGCGAGATCTCAATTGACAATGCGACGGCCCAGCTCGAAGCTCTGACAGAAGCATGGGACAAAGCTGATAAAAGCGATATGTCTCGTCTGGATGTCCTGCAGGATAAAATTCTTGCTGTGCGGGCAGAAATCGAAGCAGGTTCTTCTCACTAAATCTCTGTCTGGCTATCGGCAAAGATCAGAGAGGAAACAGGAAAAAGCCGCCTTCGGGTGGCTTTTTTTTATGGGTGCAAAAAGAGAGAACCGTTTTTTTTTAGTGGCCATGTTGGGTATTGCCTCTCGACGAACGGGTTTCTCCAAACATGCGCCCTTCAACAACAAAACTGATGCAACCCGAATCAGGCTTTAGCGAGACTCAAGCGCCTTCCGTAAGGATAGGAGTTTTCTGCTTTGACAGGCTTTGATAGGCAGCTAAGGCCTCAAGAAAACTCTTGAGGCCCTACCAGTCGAGAAAAAGTTAGCCTCGGCCGCGATAGGTTGGAACGTCTTGGGAAGGAATCCAGACATCGGCCGGTGGGGCACCTGTCTGCCAGAAAACATCAATCGGAATACCGCCGCGTGGGTACCAATAGGCCCCGATGCGTAGCCATACAGGGGATAGCAGATCAACCAGGGTGGTAGCGATCTGCACAGAGCAGGCTTCATGGAAGGCACCGTGGTTGCGAAAGCTGGTCAGGAACAGCTTGAGCGACTTGCTTTCAACAATCCACTGGTCTGGCACGTAATCAATGACAATATGCGCGAAGTCTGGCTGGCCGGTGACAGGGCACAGGGAGGTAAATTCCGGGGCCGTAAAACGAACCAGATAGTTTTTGCCGGGATAGGGCGCGGGTACCCGTTCCAGCACGGCGTCTTCCGGGTTGTTGGGGGCTGGCGTGTGGCGGCCAAGTTGGGTCAGGGCTGAACTGCCGTCATCGGGGCGGGTCATGCGGATTGCTTTCGTTATTGGTCTGATGGTGTCAGCATGTCGAAGGTCAGAGCCATTTCGTCAAGCTTTTCAGGCATGGCAGATGCCGGTCCGCTTCTTTTTCCGCGCAGGTTGTGTATGAAGGTTGTATGGCCAAATCCTCTGATCCCGTTTTTCCCAAGCCCCGTCTCGTTTCAACGACGCAAGATCTGGCAGACTCTCTTGTCCGTTTGCGTCATGAGCGGTTTCTGACCATTGATACCGAGTTCATGCGTGAGCGCACATATTGGCCTGAACTCTGTCTGGTGCAGATTGGCGGCGAACAGGATGTGCTGCTGATTGATGCTTTGGCGGAAGGCTTAGACCTGACGCCTTTGGCTGAACTGATGGCAGACGACGCCGTCCTGAAAGTGTTTCACGCAGCGCGGCAGGATCTGGAAATTTTCCTGTATCTGTTTGATGCTCTTCCAACGCCGGTATTCGATACACAGGTCGCCGCTATGGTGGCCGGGTATGGAGATCAGGTGGGGTACGACAGCCTGGTTGGCTCCCTGACTGGACATTCCATAGATAAAAGTCACCGTTTTACAGATTGGTCAGCGCGTCCGCTGACGCCTGCTCAGCTGACCTATGCTGCGGGAGACGTCACATGGCTGCGTCTGGTGTACGAACGGCTTGTGAAAAAACTGGAGCAGGAAAAACGGTTGGAGTGGGTCTCAGCCGAAATGGCTGAACTGGCTGACCCGGCGACCTTCCGGGCTGATCCTGAAAAACAGTGGGAACGTCTGCGGGCCAGAACCAACAACCGCCGTATGCTTGGTATCCTGCGGGCTGTTGCGGCATTTCGTGAACGGGAAGCCCAGCGTGTTAACGTGCCGCGTCAGCGTCTACTGAAGGACGAAAGCCTGCTTGAAATAGCAGCAACTGTGCCAGCAACGGTTGATGATCTGACGCGTGTGCGCGGTGTTACCCGAGGGTTGGCTGAAGGCCGTACAGGGCTAGGGTTGCTTGAGGCCGTAAAGACGGCACAAGCTTTGCCAGATTCTGAATTGCCACGTTTGCCAAAAGGCCGCAGCAAGGACGCCCCCCGGCCTTCCCCCGCCCTTATGGCATTGTTGAAAGTTCTGCTGACAACCTGTTGCGAAGACCATGACGTCGCCCCGAAACTAGTGGCATCGATGGATGATCTGGAAGCTCTGGCGCTTGACCCGACAGTGCCTAACCCGGTGCTTTCTGGGTGGCGCAAGCGTATTTTTGGAGATTCGGCCCTAGCGCTGCGTAACGGTGAAATTGCTCTGGCCGTGAAAAAAGGCAGAGTGACCCTTACGCCCAGCGAGTCCCCTTCTTCTCAAAGCTGAGAGGAAGAGGACCGGAACAAGGGCTTCTTAGAAGCCCATTTCCTGCCAGATGTTGGACAGTGGCCGTGCCCCAACATGGGAAATAATTTCAGATGCAGCGACAGATGCCAGACGGCCGCATTCTGGCAGCGTACGCCCAGATGTCAGGCCAGCAAGGAAGCCAGCGGCATAGGCGTCGCCCGCGCCGGTTGTGTCCACAACCTGTGTCGGTACCGGGTCAACCTTGATCATCTGACCATCGTGAATAATCACACTGCCAAGACCTGAACGGGTCAGGGCTGCCAGCGTCGTATCTTCCTGTGTGTGTCTGGCTGCTGTTTCAAAATCTTCAGTTTCGTAAAGTGCGCAGATTTCGTCTTCGTTTGCGAAGAGGATATCAATGTGCCCTCGTACCAGATCAAGGAACGCCTGACGGTGGCGGCCAACGCAGAACGGGTCAGATAAAGACAGCGCAACCTGACGCCCGTTCTGGTGTGCGAGTGTCGCAGCGCGACGGAAGGCTTCCTGCGCGTGCGGTGGGTCAAACAGATAGCCTTCCAGATAAACAATGCTTGAAGCCGCAATCGTTTCCTGAATGACGTCATCTGGCGTGAAATAGGTGCAGGCCCCCAGATAGGTGGCCATGGTACGCTGGCCATCAGGGGTCACCATCACAATGCAACGGGCTGTGGGCAGGTTTTCAAAAGTGTGGCCATCCAGCGGGGTAGATGGGAAGGTAATGCCGTTTTCACGCAGGTCCAGGGCAAATTTTTCCCCAGACGCATCGCGGGCCACCTTGCCCAGATACGCAACGCGTGCGCCAAACTGGGCGGCCACAACGCAGGTGTTGGCAACAGACCCGCCACCCATCACACGTTCTGTTTTCAGGGCAGCCGTCAGTGCATCTGCGCGGGCGGCATCAATCAGCGTCATGCTGCCGGGTGTCAGATCTTGCTGCTGTAGAAAAGAAGGTTCAACATTGGCTAAAATATCTGTAATCGCATTGCCAATGCCCAGAATGTCGTATTTCGCTTCAGAAACAGTCATGGCTTTGTAAGTTTTCCTGAAAAAAATGAACGTATCGGCCCTTTCGGTACCTTGCTGCCACAAAAAGGGCAACAGGAAGCAGTAAGGGATGCTTGCCGCTAGTCCTGTCGGCTGTATAACAATTTGAGATGCCGGCTAGATGGATCGACGCGGGCAGTTACAGGGTCAGTAAACCGCTGTCGTTTCACGACAGCCAGCATGGCGGGGGTGTTCTTGTTCAGAAGACGCAAACCTGAAGAAACCAAACCAGCAACACCCGCTCCGGGTCAGAACGCCAGCCCGTCTGGCGCCGCCCGTCCGGCAGGTGGATACGGTACTATTTTTCCATCCTCATCCCAGGCCGGTTCAACGCCACCTGCTGCTGGCAGCAGCGTGTCTCCGGCTTCCCCTTCTACTCCTGACACAACAAAGGAGACCTCCATGGGTCGTGCACCACTTCCTCCCGGTTCCCCGCTTTCTCCTGGCGCGTCTGTTCCGCCTATTCCGGGTGCCGCCGCCGCCCGTGGCCTGCCACAGCAGCAGGCAGCACAGCCTAAAAAAGACGTACCGGAACAGCGTACGCTGGTTGTTGGTCGGGGCATCAGCGTTCAGGGCACCGTGCAGGATGCAGAACGTCTGGTTGTGGAAGGCACTGTTGAATCCAGCATGATTACAGCCAAGGAACTGGTTGTCATGCCGGGTGGTCTGTTCCGTGGTGGCGTAGAAGTTGAAAACGCAGAAATTGCCGGAACGGTTGATGGTTCCCTGACAGCCCGTGGCAGCCTGACGCTGCGTGCAACAGGTCGTCTGCTGGGCAAGGCAGCCTGCCGTCGCCTGAAGGTTGAAGATGGTGGCCAGATTACCGGTCAGCTGGAAATGCTGAGCGATGATAGCGCATCCAAGCCATCTTCTGCGCCTGTGCAGGAAAAAAGCGAAGCCTGATTGTTTTAAGGGCTTAGTGCCCTTGACTGCCTGATGGAGACATCAGGCAGTCAAGGGGCTTGAAAGTCAGCCCCACAATGGGGCTGAAGCGCATGAGTTACGCGACGTTATCGCGCCGGTCGCGCAGTTTAACGTAAGCAATCTGTGCATGTTCGGCACAGTAAGGTTTACCCGGCAGCGGGACCGCACCACAAAAATGAAATCCAGGTGTGCCTGGGTCACCAATCGGCCAGCAGCAGGTCGGGCCACGTCGTTTTTTTGGCTCGGGGTCAGAAATACGCTGGGGAAGCGGCTTGGGTTTTACGGGCGCACGGGGTGCCGCCGGTTTTTCCACCTTGGCCACTTTAGGTTGCACAGCCGCCTGTGGTGTGGCGGGTGCTGCCGCTGGCGTTGCCTGAACAGGTGCCGCTACTACACTTTCCGGGGCAGCAGAGGCAGCAGAGGCAGCAGGGGCCGTTTCCACCGTTTTGGCATCGGCTGATGGTGGTACTGTGGTCGCTGCAACCGTTGCTTTCGGTGCAACCTCAGGGGCGGCTTTCTTTTCACCACGCCGAATGGGTGATGGACGCGCAGGCAGACCAAGGCGATGCGCCTTGCCCACCACGGCATTTTTAGTGATGGAGAGCCGACGGCCTATTTCCGCTGTCGAAAGGCCTTCCGCCCAGAGCTCTTTGAGCCGGGAGATTGTATCCTCGGTCCACTCCATTCACAGGCACCTTTTCACTTTATCACCGAACAAGGGGAAGCTGGGAGCTTCCGATTGCGCGCATATTAGGGCGAGAGCCGAGCTATCTCAAGGAGAAAGCAGCAAAATCTTACGCATAGACCTGAATGATATTTGAAAAGAGTGCCCTATATACGCGTTTCAGCTTTCGGACGCAGAGGCCGCAACCACAGCGCACGCCGCCAGATCCCACGCTGCGCACCCAACGGATTTGAAAAAGACAGGGCTATTTTCAGGTGGGTGCGTGGTCAAAGCGGAAGCCAGAGGGCGTACAGTCTGCCAGTCAATACCTGCCTGAATCAGGTCCCCAGCTTCTGTGGGTGCGCCAATCGGGTCATCGACATAGAGCAGACTGTTGCGCACAATCTGTGGCCCGACCTCAATCATGTCTGGGCGGTATGCCCCAACACCTATGACCAGACAGTCTGGGTTGGGCATGCTGTCAAATAGAGGCGACGTGCTGGCTGTAACAGTTAGAATAACGTCAAAAGGGTGCTCACCCGGCTGTTCGGGGTGAAGGGGGAAATTGGGTGCGCTATGCCGTTGGCAGAACATCGTGGCACGGTCTGGCGTGCGACCACGGATATGCACGTTAGCGTCAGGATAAAGGGTCGAAAGGGCGTCAACATGGGCAACAGCCTGTGCCCCCGTGCCGATAATCAGCACCTTTTTTACAGGTCTGCGCGCCAGAAGTTTTATGCCCAGCAGACTGACGGCAGAGGTACGGCGCATGGTGACCGTTGGGCCATCAAGTGAGAATAACAAAACGCCGGTTCTGGCGTCCGCACAGGTGACAATTCCCTGAATGGTGGGGTGCTCTGTCCCGGCATTGTCCGGACAGATGGTCAGCAATTTGGTAACCAGCAGATCCTTGCTAGCGGTAGGCATGGTCATAAGCACGCTTGATCGGTCAGGTGCACCGACAGTCAGGCGCTCCGGGCAACGTATGAGACCAGCCGCATAGTCCTGCATCGTGCGGGCAAGAGCATCCAGCAAAGCAGGGTAAGGCAATAAGGCACGCGTTTCTGACGCTGAGTAGGACTGCATGCGGTGTCTCCCCCAAAATAAAGATACTTAAAACAGCGGGTCTGATCTTATCCGCAACTGCATTATTGCGCGTTCGATATGACGCATAAGATATTTTATCAGACTGGAAAAGATGAGACTGTGACTGTCAGACAAAGCCAGAGTGTGACGTGAGCGTGATATGACGGCAAAGACAGACCTGATAGCATATAGATCAAAGGAAGGTGGAGTATGGATGTAAAAGCAGCCGTCGCATTTGAGGCCGGCAAGCCGCTGGAGATTGAAAACGTTCAACTCGAAGGGCCGAAGGCAGGGGAGGTTCTGGTTGAAATCAAGGCAACTGGTTTGTGCCATACGGACAAATACACTCTTTCTGGCGCAGACCCGGAAGGCCTGTTTCCGGCTATTCTGGGGCATGAAGGCGCTGGTATTGTGCGTGACGTTGGCCCCGGTGTGACCCATCTGAAACCGGGCGACCATGTTATTCCGCTCTACACGCCAGAATGCCGGGAATGTAAATCCTGCCTCTCACGCAAGACCAACCTGTGTACCTCCATCCGGGCCACACAGGGAAAAGGCCTGATGCCAGACGGCACATCGCGCTTTTCTTTCAAAGGGCAACCTATTCATCACTATATGGGCTGCTCAACCTTTGCGAACTATACAGTTCTGCCTGAAATTGCGTTGGCCAAAATTCGCCCCGATGCCCCGTTTGATAAAGTCTGTTACATTGGTTGCGGTGTTACCACCGGTATTGGTGCCGTGCTGTTTACCGCAAAGGTTGAACCCGGCTCTACCGTGGCCGTATTTGGGCTGGGTGGTATTGGCCTGAATGTGATTCAGGGTGCCAAAATGGTGGGGGCTGATCGGATTATCGGGATTGATATCAACCCGGACCGTGAAGCAATTGCCCGCAAATTTGGTATGACCGATTTTGTAAACCCAAAAGACCTTGGCCCGAATGGTGATATTGTGGGCCATCTGATTGAACTGACCGAGGGCGGTGCAGACTATACCTTTGAATGTGTGGGCAACCCGACTCTTATGCGTCAGGCGCTGGAAAGTGCTCATCGTGGCTGGGGTGTGTCCACCATTATTGGTGTTGCCAGTGCAGGGCAGGAAATCAGCACGCGCCCGTTTCAGCTTGTGACAGGCCGCCGCTGGATTGGCTCAGCGTTTGGTGGCGCGCGCGGCCGGACCGATGTGCCAAAAATTGTAGATTGGTACATGGAACATAAGATCAATATTGATGATCTGATTACCCATAAACTGCCGCTTGAGCAGATTAACGAAGGCTTCGACATGATGGCAAAGGGCGAAAGTATTCGTACGGTGGTCGAATACTGATCCGTTCCAAACGCTGTCTATGGGTATGGAAAAAGGGGGATTGCGTCAGGCAATTGCCCCTTTTTTATTGTTGGACGCAGGGTTTAGATTTTTGGCAGCACATCAAGCACACGTTCTTTAGGGCGGCATACCCGTGCCCCCAGCGGAGAGACGACAACAGGACGATTCAGCAGTTCAGGGTGTGCGGCTATGGCATCAAGAATGGCGTCATCTGTTACGCTTTCGTCAGCCAGTTTTAGTTCTTCATAAAGAGTACCTTTCTGCCGCAACAGGTCCCGCACCGGCCCACCTGTCAGCTTTGCTAGTTCTGCAAGTTTTTCGCGGCTTGGGGGTGTTTTCAGATAAAGCACAATGTCTGGCGTTATTCCGGCTTCTTCAATCATGGCCAGAACATTGCGGGATGTGCCGCATGCAGGGTTGTGATAAAGGGTAATAGTCATACTAAGAAATTTCCTGTTTTAGTCAGAAAAAATAATGACCTTACAAGGGAAGCGGCCGATTGTCGGCAATGGCTTCCATGGCCATGTAAGACGTGACGGTATCAATATCTATTTTTTCGATCATCTGTCGATAAATGGCGTCAAAGGCATTCATGTCCCGTGCTACAATTTTCAGCATGTAATCATACTCGCCTGCAATCCGATAAAAATCGACAATATTGGGAATGGAGAGAATGATTTTCTTGAAATTGTTCAACCAGTCCTGTGCATGGTGGCGGGTTTTGATCAGCACAAATACGGTCAGGTCAAGCTCGGTCGCGGCACGATTGATGCGCGCTGTTTCACCCTGCAAAACACCTGTGGCCCGCAATGCCTGAAGCCGCCGCCAGCAGGCATTTTGCGACATGCCCACCCGTTCAGCCAGATCCCGCTGGGACAGTGAGGCATCCTGTTGCAGGGCTCGTAAAATGGAGCGGTCGATCTGATCGAGTTTCTGGTCCATATCCAATCATATGATCGAAATTTGAGGCCATCAAGCATGAAATAGGGTAATTTTCCTCGTTCGTTTCTTTCTATTCTCAGCGCTGTTCCTGTCCTGACCCCAGAACTGAAAGCCGCGCGATGTCTGACCCCGAAACTCTTTTCACCCGTTTTGCTGAAAACCTGCGTGGCGATGACTGTGTTGCCCGGTTGAGCAAGGATGTTATTGGGGATGATGTTTCAATTTCTGGCCCGTTTGGTGTCAGGGCGCTGGTGTATGCAGACTATGTTGCGTCTGGTCGGGCCTTAGGGGTTATTGAACAAACTATCGCGACGGATGTTCTGCCGTATTACGCCAACAGCCATACGGAAGCATCCTTCTGCGGGCAGGTGATGAATCGCCTGCGTCTGTCTGCCCGGCAGACGATTGCCCGTCTGTGCGGGGCCGAGCACGGATATGCGGTTATTTTTGCAGGAAATGGGGCAACGGCAGGGCTTAACCGTCTGGTGCATCTTCTGGGTGTGACTGATGCGGTCAAGGCAGGGCAGAAGCCGCTGGTTCTGATCGGGCCATATGAACATCATTCCAATATTCTGCCGTGGCGCGAAAGTGGTGCAGAAATTGTTGAAATTCAGGAAGCTGAAAAAGGCGGCCCGGATTTGCAGCAACTGGAAGCCTGTCTGGCCAAAGCTGATCCAACACGTCTGAAAATCGGGGCCTTTTCAGCAGCATCCAATGTCACGGGAATTGTCACAGATGCGGATGCTGTTACAAAAATTCTGAAAACATATGGCGCAAAATCTGTCTGGGACTATGCTGGTGGCGGCCCCTATCTGCCAATTGATATGAAAGCCGGAACTCCATACGAAAAAGACGCTGTTGTCGTTTCTACGCATAAATTCATCGGCGGTCCGGGCGCGTCCGGTGTGCTGATTGTGCGCGAAGCCGCGGTAGAAACCCAATGCCCCACGCTGCCAGGTGGTGGCACAGTCAAATTCGTCTCTCCTTGGGGGCATGATTACTCACACAGTGTTGTGGCGCGTGAGGAAGCAGGCACGCCGGATGTTGTCGGGAATATTCGTGCCGCCCTGTGCTTTTTGGTAAAAGACGCCATAGGCAATGCCTATATGGCAAACCGTAATGCCGCATTGTATCAGCGCGCCTATGCAAGCTGGCATACCAACCCCCATTTACAGATTTTAGGAAATGCAGGCGCAGATCAACATCTGCCTATTTTCTCCTTTCGGGTGAAAGACGAAACCGGGCGATTGGTTCACCATCAGCTTTTCACGCGTATGCTGTCAGACATGTATGGTATTCAGGCGCGTGGGGGCTGCGCCTGCGCTGGGCCATATGCCCACAGATTGCTGGGAATAGAAGAAGAACAGTCGCAGGCATTGCATCAGGCCATTCAGGCCGGGCAGGAACTGGAAAAACCGGGCTGGGTCCGCCTGAATTTCAGCGTCCTTATGGATGATGCCAAAGTAGACTATATTCTGAACGCCGTTAATCAGTTGGCCTATCAGGCAGGTAGTCTGGCAGCGACATATGGGTGTGATGCTGCAACAGCCCGTTTTCGCTATCAGACACCCATTGCGGCTGAATAGGGGCATCCCCTCTCTGCGGGGGTTATGGCAACGCTTTTGATCCCACGTCAGGACAAAGAGCATTGCGTCATTTTTTGATGTGTGTTTGCCCACCCTAAAGGTGACGAAAAGCCAGAATAGCGCCACAACCATCCTGATACGTAGCAGCATGAAGGTGGTTGAGAGCAATGTGGGGCACAGTACGCCAATGGAGTAGCCGATTTCGCAGTCAGGATAGCCTGAAGGGCTGGCTGCGTGACGGGCTTGCAGGTTTTTCACTGGCGTCGATGAACATTCCACAGGTGCTGGGGTATGCCCGTATTGCAGGGATGCCAGCCGTTACGGGGTTATATACGGTCCTTTTACCGCTTGTTGCGTTTGCGGCCTTTGGATCTTCCCGCCATCTTGTTGTCGCGGCTGATTCCGCAACAGCGGCTATTTTTTCCAGTGCTCTTTCCACAATGGCCCTTTCGGGCAGTGCGCATTATATGGCGCTGGTCAGTATGGTGGCCCTCCTAAGTGCCGGGTTTCTGTTGGTTGCCCGCCTGTTCCGCCTCGGTTTTCTGGCTGACTTCCTTTCGCGCACCGTGTTGGTAGGCTTTATGGCCGGGGTCGGTGTACAGGTTGGGGTGGTTATGGCGTTTGATATGCTGGGCCTGACCCCGCATAGCCACCATCCGCTCTATCAGGCTCTGGAACTTCTAGAGCATCTGCCAGACGCAGTGCCTTTGGCTGTGTTGGTTTCCATTTTTGTCAGTGTGGCGCTGGCGTGTGGTAATCGCTTTCTGCCCCATTACCCTTGGGCGCTGGTCGCTGTGGTGGGAAGCATCAGCGCAAGCTGGCTGGCAGACGGACATGCACACCATCTGGCTCTTGTTGGGCCTGTGGCGGGTGGTCTGCCAGCTTTTTTCCTTCCATGGGTTGGATGGGACGAACTTCTGGCTTTGCTGCCTGTCGCAACGTCCTGTGTTTTTGTAATGATTGCGCAAAGTGCGGCAACAGCCCGTGCAGCAGCGAACCAGTTTGATGAAACGGTTGACGAAAATTCAGACATTCTGGGGTTAAGTGCAGCAAACGCGGTTGCTGCTTTTAGCGGGTCTTTTGCTGTTAACGGCAGCCCAACCCAGACGGCTATGGCAATCCGGGCTGGTGCGACAAGTCAGCGCGCCCAACTGATGTTTGCGTTCGTGACGTTCTGTGTGTTGCTGTTTTTTACAAAACCCTTGCAGTTTCTACCACGCTGCGTTCTGGGCGCTATCGTTTTCAATGTTGCCATCGGCATGATTCAGATACGAGCCTTGCAGCGGATCAAACAGGAAAGCCCGGGAGAATTTGGTCTGGCTATGATTACAGCCGCAACTGTTGTGGGGTTGGGGGTTGAGCAAGGTATTTTCATTGCCATTGCTCTGTCCCTTTTTCGGCATGTGCGGCACAGCTACATGCCGCACAGCATGGTTTTGAAAGAAGACGCAGCGACAGGCGCATTGGAAGCCCAACCCGTGACGGTAAATGCCTTATCTGAAACCGGTTTGGTTATTTATCGATTTTGTGCTGATATTTTCTATGCAAACTGTAATCACTTTATTCAGGATTTGCGCACGTTAACATCTGATGCACAGTCACACATCAAATGCATTGTGGTTGATGCAAGTGCAATTACAGATGTTGATTATTCAGCAGCTATTGCCGTGAAAACCAGTATAGCGGAATTGCACCAAAAGGGCGTCCGCGTGATATTTGGCCGCGTTAGTTCGTATCTGAAAGCAGATATGGACCGGCACCATATTTCTGAGATTTTAGGGGAAGAAAATATCTTTCCGCAACTGCACACTGCGTTGGCGGAGGCCCGCCTTCATACCCATGGCTAGGACAGGATATGAAGGCGGAAGCTTGTGAGGCTTGTTTTGTCAGAACGCTGCTATCTTACGGGAAAAACTTGCGTCCGAAAAGATATGCAATGCAATAAAATGCAAGATAAACAAAAGGAATAAACAAAATGATTCCTTCAAGATCACCCATCATGATTACACCTCATTATCTGGAGAAGAGTCCAATTGTGAATCAAGCAGAATGGCACCGGCACCAGAGATCAGAATAATCATCACCGTGCCGATAACCCATGCGAAGTACCATGGGCCCTGATCACCAACAAAAACGGCAAACAGCAGAGAAACAACAAGAACGATTGCCAGACCGGCCATGCGGAAGAGAGACATGGTGTGCTCCTTCAATAGCTATGGGAGTCATGGATGATATCAGCAGTGCGCACTTTGCCGCGCATGACATAATAGCACCATGATGTGTAACACAGGATAAGCGGCACAAAGATAAGTGCGACAACCAGCATGCAAGACAAACCATAGGCGCTGGCTGTGCTGTTCCAGATTGTCAGGCTCTGGTTTGGTGCTGTGGTCGATGGCATCAGGAACGGGAACATGGCTGCCCCGACAGTGCCAATAGTACCAATCCAAGACCCAAGGCCGACCCACCATGCCAGACCGCCGTTGTGTGCACGGACAGCCAAAACACCAAGAACCATGCAGGCAAAGCCCAGAACAGGCAGCAACCACAAAGCGGGGTGTACTGCGTAATTATGCAGCCACGCACCAGCGATTTGCGCAACCTCTTGCCCGTGCAGAGGGTTTGCAGGCATGGCTGGGTCAACCGGGGCTGTTAGCACAAACCCCTTCATACGGCTGATGAACAGACCGCCCACGGCAAACAGAATGATAGCCAGAATACCACCACGCTGTGCGTAGGTGCGGGCGCGGCCGTAAATCGGGTCTTCAGACCGAATCATCAGCATAACGCCGCCCTGATAGACACTCAGCGAAACTGACATCAGGCCGCACAGGATAACAAACGGGTTCAACAGGTAGGAGAAGAAAGAACTATCCTGATAATACTGGCCGTTCCAACCAAAATGGTAACCAACACCTTCCAGAATATTCCCGAATGCTGCGCCGTAAATAAACATAGGCAGAAATCCGGAAATCAGGAACACCCAGTCCCAACTGGCACGCCAAAGCTTGCTGTCTGCCTTTGACCGATATTCAAAGGCCACCGGGCGCAAGATCATGCTGAATAGCAGCAGAATCATGACAACATAAAAAACAGAAAAGGACGTAGCATACAGGGTGGGGAAAGCGGCAAAAATTGCGCCGCCACCAAGAATAAACCAGACTTGATTGCCATCCCAATGTGGGCCGATAATGTTCAGCGCGGTGCGGCGCTCACCATCATTGCGGCCAACAAAGCGCAGCAGGGTGCCAACACCCATATCCATCCCGACCATCAGGCCCAGGCCAATGAACAGCACGCACAGCAGTGCCGCCCATATCAGTTTAAGAATTGCGTAAAGTTCCATAACAGGAGCTTCCTTTCACCAACCGTTAGTGGGCTGCGGACGGAGTGGACGAAACAGCCGTCAGATGCGGATGCTGCGTCGCGTCATCATGCGGGGCATCGTGCGCTTCTGGTCCAAGCCGAGCGAATTTGAACATCAGATAAAGTTCGGCGGCGATGAAGATGCTGTAAAGCAGCGTAAACCCGGCCAGCGAAAACACCATGTAAGAAACGCTATGTGTAGAAGACGACAGGAAGGTTGGCAGCTTGTTAAACACTGTCCATGGCTGGCGGCCTGCTTCAGCGGTAATCCATCCAAATTCGGTTGCCAGAATGGGTAGCGGAATTGACCACAGGCATAGACGCAGCAACAGTTTGTTGCGTTCAAGCTTGTTTTTCAGGCTGACGTAGGACGAAATGGCAAACAGCGCAAAGAAATAAAGGGCCAGAAACACCATCAGACGGAATGCCCAGAATGTTACGAAAACATTGGGAAGAATGTCAGGTTTTGTTTCTTCAATAACCTTAGGTAGTGCTTCGGCCGAGATATTGGTCACGTCCTGATTCGGTGCGTGGCGCGTCGCCAGAAAGCCGTAACCCATATCCTCTTCATGGGCGCGGAAAATATCCAGATCCGCCTGTTGGTGGGTTTCACCATATCGACGAAGTGCGGAAACGGCTTCAATACCAGACTGAATACGGGGGCCAGCAGCATCTTCCAGTTCATGCAGCCCTGTGATGGGGGTATTGAAATCATGTGCAATCAGCGGCGTCAGAACAAAGGGAACACCAATTTCGAAATGGTTTTCCTGTTTGGCGTCATCAGGTAGCGCAGCCAGAATCCATGGTTCGTAAGGTGGTTTGCTGGTGTGCCACAGGCCTTCAATGGCAGCAATTTTGGTTGGCTGTTTTTCATAATCCATACGGCCCAGAACGTCACCAAGTGTAATGACGGCTACTGTTGAAATAATACCGAACAGCGCAGCCATACGGAAGGAGCGTGCTGCAAACTGCTTGTGTTGGCCGCGTAGAAGATAAAACGCGCTGATCCCCATGACAAAGAGCGCCGCAGAGACATATCCGGCAACAGACGTGTGCACGAATTTAGATTGCGCATCGGGGTTGAAGATAACATGCACGAAGCTGTCAAACTGCATGCGCATGGTCTCTGGGTCAAAGTGACCACCTTCCGGCACGTTCATGCTGGCGTTGGCAATCAAAATCCACAACGCAGACAGGTTAGACCCCAGTGCCACCAGATAGGTAATGGCAAGATGCGCCTGCTTGCTCAGACGGTCCCAGCCAAAGAACATGAGACCGACAAAGGTTGATTCCATAAAGAAGGCCATCAGACCTTCAATAGCCAGTGGCGTGCCAAACATATCCCCAAAGAAGCGGGAATACATGGACCAGTTGGTGCCAAATTCAAATTCCATGGTCAGGCCGGTGGCGACACCAATGGCAAAATTGATGCCAAACAGCTTGCCCCAGAACTGGGCCATTTCTTTGTAAATCTTGCGGCCGGTGACAACATACACTGTCTCCATCGCCGCCAACATGAAGGTTAGCCCCAGTGTGAGAGGCACAAACATGAAGTGATACAGTGCGGTTAGTGCAAACTGGAAACGCGAAAGATCAACAACCGTAGGGTTGATAATATCCATTTTCAAAGCCCTTGAATGAAGAAAAACGTAGAAAGCGTAAGAGCTATGTCATGGGCAGGCCTCCTCTGCGGGGCAGAAGGTCCCGTTTTTTATTTCAATGGCTCTGTCCATAAACGGCAGCACGGCGCGTCTATGCGTAATGCACAGTAAAGTGGCATCTGGTCGCGCCTGTAACAGGCTTTCCATCAGAGCATTTTCTGTTGCGGCATCCAGCCCTTCTGTTGGCTCATCCAGAATAAGCCACGGCGTGTTCCGTAGAAGAGCCTGTGCGATGGTCAGGCGTTTTGCCTGACCGCCAGAAAGCCGAAGCCCATCATCGCCAATCAGTGTGTCCAACCCGTACTCGGTCTGTTCAAGGACTGTATCGAGCAGAGCGATACGGAGCACAGTTTGCATGTCTCCTTCTGTCGCTGCGGGATTTGCCAGAAGCAGGTTGTCGCGCACTGTGCCATTGAACAGGTGAAACCCCTGTGCGGCGACACTGATTGTCTGTGCCAATGTTTCGGCCTGAAAACTGCGAATATCTGTTCCAGCGAAAGAGATGCTGCCAGTTTCATATGGGTAAAAACGAAACAAGAGAGTGATCAGACTACTTTTTCCGCTGCCTGACGGGCCAATCAATGCAACACGTTCGCCTTGCGTGATGGTAAGGCTGGCATGTTCTAAAACCGGCTGAGTGGTGTTGGGATACCGGAAAGAGACATCATGCAGCATCAGGTCGAACGACTGCTGGATATCTGGCGTCTGTGTTGGCGCAGGAACCAGAGCGGGTGTTGAACAGGCGGTGTCCAGTCGTGTGGCAGCCATACGGGTACGGCCCAAAGTCTGCCGCGCAGCGGGGAGAGACATCAGGACGTCAAAAGCGGCAAGGCAGCCAAGCACCAGCATGGGCACTTCAGGCAGGGACAGGTGATGGGCCTGAAAAGCCTGTACTGCACAGACCAGAACCAGCAGCGTTGTCAGCGTCGTGCAGAAGGTCAAGATACTGCGCGCAGCACTTTCTATGGCTGCCAGCTTCCGTTGTATGGCTGCAATCGAAAGCTGCTTTTCTGCAATGGCGATTTCCTGACGGTTGGCTGCCCCCAGTGAAAGATACTCCCCGACAGACTGAAGGGTTTCTGCCAAATCAGCCTGCAACGTGCCACGCTGTGCTGCGAGTTGTGCCAGTAGTCGATCAGATGCAAGCCCGACCAGAAAGGGAACACCGACACCACACACCAGAAGCGCAAGGCCCAGCCACCATGCCGCACTTGGCAGAAATATCGCCATAATGAGAACAAACAGGCTGCCACAGACTGCCGCCCGCACAAAAGGCAGAACCGTGTCCGTGTAGTGCTGTCCCATCTGATCCGTATCAGACACAAAGCGGGAAAGTAGATCTCCGCCTCGGTGTCCTGTCAGGCCAGCGGGGGCTTGCGGTGCAAGGTGACGGTATGTCCAGACCCGTAACTGCCCAATTACGCGCAGGGCTGCGTCGTGCGTGACAAGTCGTTCTGCGTAGCGGGCCAGAATACGCACCGTTGCGAAAAATCTTACGCCAGCCGCAGGCAACATCATGTTGAAGGTCTGTTGGGCCGCTAACCCGGCAGCACCAGCAAAGGCTGCCCCAGCCAAGAGCCACCCGGACAGAAACAGCAGGCAAAAATTAGCCGTTGCCGCGCCACAGGCCAAGGCCAACCCAAGAAGCAGGCGACCGCGTAATGGGCGGGCAAGGGGGAGAATGGTGCGAAGGGGGCTCATGCTGCCACGTCCTTGCTCTGGCGGCACACGGTTACTTTGCCATCTGCAACATGCAGGATCTGGTCAGCCTGTCTGATAAGGGCGTCGTCGTGGGTGGCAGCAATTACAATCCGATAGGATGCGCACTGGTGAAGCGCACGAGCCACGGCGTGTGCACTGGCGGGGTCAAGGTTGGCTGTTGGTTCGTCAAGGCACAGCACATCAGGATTGCGCAGCAGGGCCCGTGCCAGAGCCAGACGTTTGATCTGCCCACCTGAAAGACGACTACCACGTTCCCCGACGGGCGTATTGAAACCCTGAGGCAGAGTCTCGATAAAAGCCAGTGCATCTGCTTTTTGCGCTGCCTCACGCAGACTTTGTCTGTCAGTCTGAGGGGCTGCGATGCGCATGTTGTCGGCAACCGTGCCAAACAGCATCAGCGGGCGTTGTGGAACCCATGCCATATGGGCTTGGGGGGAGGGTACGGTGCGCCCATGACTATCGTGTGCCGTGATGCTGCCCGACTGTACATCCAGAAAACCCAGAAGAAGACGCAGAAGAGTCGTTTTCCCAGCCCCACTTTCGCCTGTTACGGCAATGAATTGTCCCCGTTCAAAGCGGGCACAGACAGCCTGTAGAGCAGGTTCATCAGCATAGCTGGTGCAAACAGTATCGAGTGTGAGGGAAGTAATATGCGTGGCTGAAGGTTTCTCGCCATCTACAGCAATGTTCAGTTCTGGCAGAGAGGCGATTTCCGCAATGCGTGTTGCTGCTGCCGTTGCATTTTGCCGGGCATGGTAACTGGCAGAAAAAGCGCGTAACGGCATGAAATATTCTGGTGCCAGCAGTAGAACCAGAAAAGCGGAACGAAAATCTGCTGTGCCGTGCAAAAGGCGTGCCCCAAAAACCACGGCGACAAGAGCGATTGACAGGCTGGCAAAGAACTCCAGCGTTGCAGATGTCAGGAACGCCACCTGCATGACCGAAAATGTGGCCCGCCGATGGGCTTCTGCCATGGTACGCATGCGGTCAATGCTGGCCTGTGTTTGACCAAACAGACGCAGGGTTGTCAGGCCACGAAGAGAATCCAGAAAGTTTGATCCCATGACAACAAGTTGCAGCCATTGCCTGTTCATGATGCTCTGCGCGCTGTAACCGACCAGAGCCATGAAAACCGGAATCAAGGGGCCAGTGCAGGCAAGAATGGCAAAGCTCCACCCGTCCAGATGGAAAACCACCGCCAGAATAAGCCCCGGTAAGATAACCATCATGGCGGCGCGCGGAATATACTGGGCAAAATAAGGTTCGAGCGCAGCCACCCCTTCAGTCAAAGTGGTGACAATTTGTCCGGCAGGTAGTGTGGCACACCCGATAGGCCCCACCCGGAACAAATGATGCAAAAGATCACGTTGTACCGAGGTGCTGATGCGCAGCCCCGCTTCTGCGCCAGCCATATCAGCCAACCACTGCACCAAAAGACTACCTGCGCACAGCAAGGCAATTTCAATCAGAGCCATGTGGGCTGACGCCAGTGTGTGGCCTTTGAAAGTCAGGTTATCGACCGTTTGGGCAAGGATGATCAGTTGCAGCACAAACAGCACGGATGCTGCCCCGCCCAGAATAACGGCGGCAGCCAACCAACTTCTGGCCCGGCGGGCAAGACCTGTGGTCTGCCAGTCTGCGTGTTGTTGTGTGTGCATGCGGGGTGCCTGATCGAAATGAGACTCTGGTGAAGAACTAATACTTTCTTAATTAAAGAAAGTATGATTAACATATTCACGAAAGAGTTAAGCGTCAAGCAAACCACGTAAGGGCAGGCATGCACCTGATGAGTGGTCAGGTGATTAAAGCAAGTTTTAAATTTAGAAATTACAATGGGTTGAAGAAAATATGGGTAATAAAAAAGCGACCGAAAAGGTCGCTTTTTTATTTAACCACTTTACTTAATTATCTTTGGGGCTTGCCTTAATGGCCATGCAGACTCTGCCAGATCATGTAAATGGCAACGCAGAAAATGACCCCGGCAAAAAAGGTGGTCAGGCTGCCTGTTGACTTCGCCATGCTGCGGGCGGTGCGTGTGCCTGCAATGCTCCCTACGGCTCCGCCAACAATAAACAGCGCCGCTAACTGCCAGTCGATATAACCGGACATCATGTAACTGACAGCGGTGCTGAGACCGAAGGCAGCCACAGCAACCAGAGAGGTGCCAACGGCATTCAGAATAGGCATGCCGGTTGACGCAATCAGCCCCGGTACAATTAAAAACCCGCCACCAATGCCAAAAAAGCCGGAAAGCACCCCGGTTCCCAGCCCGTAGCCCGCAACTTTGGTGGCGTTGTCACGGTTGCAGCTTGCGCCTGGGCAGCCTTGGTTGCGCCGCCCGCGCAGCATGAGAATACCAACGCCGATCATGAGAATGGCAAAACAGAGAAGCAGGCGTTTGCCATCAACGGCTTTGCCTGCGGCAGCCCCAACAAATGCGCCGACCACCCCGCAGGATGCAAAAATAGCGGCGCATCGCCATTTTACGGTATGGGCGCGCGCATGTTGCGCCAGCCCAACCAGCGCATTGATGGCAACGGCCAGAGCGCTGGTGCCAATAGCAACGTGCGGATTTGAAACACCAACCAGATAAACCATTAGCGGCACAGCTAGAATAGAGCCACCGCCGCCAATCAGCCCAAGAGTAAAGCCGACAAGCATGCCAGAAAAAATTTCCAGTCCGGTATGCAGAAAGGTCTCTGGCATGATGTGTTTCAGGTCCACGTGAAAAAGAAAACGATAGAAAAAAGGCTTACATTTTGTTTATGGGGATTTTGATATAGCTGACGCCATTATCTTCCGCTTCGGGCATGTGCCCGCCCCGAATGTTCACCTGTACGGACGGCATGATGAGGTTGGGGAGGGAAAGTTTGGCATCGCGCGTTGTGCGCATCTGTACAAATTCTTCTTCTGATACGCCGTCATGCACATGAATGTTGTGTGCGCGTTCAGCGCCTACCGTTGTTTCCCATGCAAAAACATCGCGACCGGGGGCTTTGTAGTCGTGGCACAGAAAGAGGCGAGTCTGCTCTGGCAGTTTTAGAAGGCGATGGATGGAGCGATACAGCATACGTGCATCGCCGCCGGGGAAGTCTGCCCGGGCAGTGCCATAGTCTGGCATGAAAAGGGTATCGCCAATAAAAGCGGCATCTCCGATGATGAAAGCCATATCAGCGGGGGTGTGGCCGGGTACGTGCAGAGCTACGGCGTCAAGTGTGCCAATCTTGAAGTGATCACCATCATGGAACAGATGGTCAAACTGTGACCCGTCGCGGGCAAATTCTGTGCCTGCGTTGAAAATTTTACCAAAGACGGTCTGAACGCGTACAATATCTCCGCCAATGCCTAGTTTGCCGCCAACCTGCTCTTGCAACCACGGAGCGGCGGAAAGATGGTCGGCGTGCGCATGGGTTTCAAGCTGCCATTCTGCTTTAAGTCCTTCGGACTTCACGTAGGCGACAATCTCTTCGGCTGACGCATAAGATGTGCGGCCGGATGACGCTTCATAATCCAGAACGCTGTCTATAATGGCAGCAGCTTTGGTGTTGGGGTCATGAACGACATGGCTTGCGGTGAAGGTGGCTTCATCGAAGAAGGTTTTGACGACCGGCCGCTGGCCAGCGGAATGCTCGGTCTTGAGAATCTGAGCTGTGGCAGCAGCGAGGGGCGCATCCGTCATCGGTAGCTTCCTTCATAGTTTATCGTTTTATATAAAAATGTATATTCATTTTCATTAAATACGAAACCATCTTGCGTCAAGAAGAACAATCCGCGTAAGAACACACTATGACCGACAGCACGTTAGAATCCTGCCCTTTGTACCATTCACGGGCTATTCTTCAGATTGGCGATACCGTGCCAGATTTCGTGGCCCGTACTACGCAAGGGGAGCTGACATTCAGCACATTGCGTGGGCACTGGGTCATGTTGTTTTCTCATCCGGCTGACTTCACGCCCGTTTGTACCAGTGAATTTATTGCACTGGCCAAGGCTGCGCCGCAGTTTCAGGCCATGAATTGTGCGCTGGTTGGATTGTCTGTTGATAGCCTGCCGTCTCACCTTGCGTGGGTGGACGCTATTCGGGAACGTTTTGGCGTCAGCATTCCTTTTCCGATTGTTGAAGACCCGTCGATGTCGATTGCACGGGCGTATGGTATGCTTGATATCACGGCCCAGAGCAGTGTGACGGTGCGTGCGGTGTACGTCATAGACCCGGAAGGCGTGGTGCAGGCCATAACATGGTATCCGCCTACGGTTGGGCGGTCAGTCAAGGAGCTGGTGCGGTTGCTGACGGCCCTGCAACGGGTGGCTGAAGATGATGTGCTGACACCCGAAGGCTGGCAACCGGGTGATGATGTCATGTCTCCTGCCGCACAGACGCAGGATGCCGTTGCTGCCGCAGGCCCGGCATGGTTCATGTCCGTGCAGACAGGGAAGTCCGTATGAAACGCCTGTCTCTGGAAGAAGCGCGGCTGCTGGTTGAACGGCTGAAGCTGTTTGCACAGCCTCAGCGCCTGATTATTCTTGATGCCCTGCTTGAAGGGCCGCTGGCAGTGAGCGAACTTGAAACCCAGACGGGTATCAGCCAGCCAACACTCAGCCAGCAGTTGGGCACGTTGCGACGCGCTGATATTATTGTGCCCCGCCGGGAATCACGCACCATCTATTACAGTCTGGCCAATGATGAGGAAGTTCTGCGCGCCCGGGCGCTGATCGGCCTGTTGCGGGATGACAAATCCACCTTGCCGCTGCTTCAGCAGGCATCTGCGCGGAAAGATACAGGGGCTAAACCCAAAGGGCAGGCAGAAGGGGGCGCCCGCTTCGCCTTGATCCGGCCCCCCGGTAGCTAGCCGCTATGGGGTTCTGATAGAGAGTGGTTGCGTAAAATCAGACACAAACGTATCTTTTTACCTGCAAAAGATTATCATTTTTAACAAAATCAGGCATCCTTTTCCTGCTTCAGGGGAAGCAGGTGGCGCACGGCGTGTCTGTGGCCGCTCTTACTCATGATGATCGTTATAGAGTGATGCGGTTTATTGTTCTGTGCCACCGTTGGGTGGGCGGTATTGCGGGTCTGTTACTGGCGGTTCTCGGGCTTTCGGGGGCGTTGCTGGTTCATAAAGATTTATGGACAGTCGTTTCCCACAAAGGCGACGCAGTTGTGCAGAGCGGTCAGGATGTCGGGCGGCTGGTCGCGCAGGTCATGACCGAGACGGGCAAACACCCGCAGATGATAGCCTTTGCCTCCCCCTCTTTTGGTGTTGACCGCGTGGCGTATGCTGGTGGGGCAGGGGCATATCTTGATCAGACCGGTCAACTCCTGACAAGCTGGTCCAGTGACTGGGCCCGGCCAGAATTGTGGTTGGTAACCCTGCACCGGTATCTGTTTATGCGCCCTGCCGGAGAAACTGTCGTCGGTATTGCCGGCTTTATCGGGCTTGCGCTGGTTATATTGGGCTGCATTGCTTGGTGGCGTACCCGACAAACCTTTGAATTCCGGTTATGGCCAAAGCGTATGAGTCGCCCAGCCATTATCCGGCAGCATCGTGATCTGGGCGTTGTGATGACGCCTGTTCTGTTGCTGTCTTTCATCACCGGTGTGTTGATGGTGTTTCGCCCGCTCGGCGGGTTGGCGCTCGGGCCGGGGGCTGCACAGGCGATTGATCACAGTCTGCGGCCCCCGCATTTTCAGTCTGTCAAAATCGGTCATGATCTGGACTGGCAGGCCATGATGGAAACCGCCCGCGAAAAATTTCCGCAGGCCGAATTCAGAAGTCTGGCTCTGCCGCGGAAAGGCAGCGGGCTGATTACCATACGGATGCGCCAACCATCCGAGTGGCTGCCTAATGGCCGCACCATGCTCTGGTTTGCGGCTGATACCGGGCAACTGGTGGAAGCCCGTGACGCAACCCTGATGCCGGTTCAGGCCAGAGCCTTTAATGACATCTTCCCGCTTCATACCGGCAAGGTGGGTGGAATAATTTATAAACTTCTGATGACGCTGTCTGGCCTGACGCTGGCGTTGCTCGGGTTTCTGGCAACATGGACATTCTGGTTTGCGGGCGGCTTTAAGCCTGCTTCAAAAAAGAAACCGCAGAAAGCATAAACGGTTTATTTTACAGAATGTAAGGTGAAGGCATGGTGAACGATGCCTTCACCCAATTTCAGCTTACCACTTATATTGCAGGCGGGCTGTTACACTGCGGCCCTGACCATAATAGCAGGCAGAAACAGCCGTGCAGGTTGCTACGAACCGTTTGTCTGCAATGTTACGGGCGTTAACGGAGAAAGATAGACCCTTGTAACGCGGATGCGCTGTTTCAAAATCATAGCGCAGGAACACATCAAAAAGCGTGTAACCGGGAATGGAGAGCGTGTTGGCAGTGTCACCATAGCTATGCCCTGTATAGCGCACACCCCCACCTATTCCCATACCGGCGAGCGCACCGTGGCGAATACGCTGGTCAAGGAACAGCGACGCCATCCATTTTGGTGCTTGCGGTAGATAGTTGCCAATTTGTGACTGTGTGTTTGACTCTGTCACTTTGGCAGCACTTCGGGTGCCTGTGAAAATCACAGCCATATCCCACGGCAGTGTGGCGCGTCCTTCCAGTTCAAGACCCCGTACCCGGCCTTCACCTGTTTGCACAAGGCAGGTTGATGTCCCGCACAGCGTACCGTTCGGATCAGGCGTGGTCATGTTCTGCTGGGTAATCTGGTAAGCCCCAAACGTAATATACATGCCGCGCCCATGCTGGTAACGCAGCCCGGCTTCATATTGTTGGCCTGTTGTAGGTTTGAAAGGCTGACCGTCAGCAGATGTCGAGGGATCAGACACCTGCGGCTGGAACGATTCCGCGTAACTGAAGTATGGCGCCAGACCATTTTTGAATTGATAAACAGCCCCCGCACGCCATGTGAAAGCGTTTGAGTTGGTGAGATACCGTGTGCGCGTTAACGGGTTGTAGGTGTTGTCGCGCGCCCAGTCCTGACGGCCGCCTAAAGTTATATGCAGATTTTCAAATGTGAGCTGATCCTGAAAATAGACACCGTTCTGTTCACTGATGGTGTCAGTATAAACCTGCGGGGACAGATTGCTTTTGAAACCGGATGAGCCACGAGAGACTGGGTCAAAGATATTCAGAACCGGTAAAACCAGAGACGATTTTACCAGATCACGTTCGTGCTGCCAGTCGGTGTAGAAGTAATCCGTACCGATCAGAACAATATGTTTGACCGGACCGGTGGTAAAACGGCCTTCCAGTTGGGTATCTGTTGCCACACCTTGGGAGTTACCCCGCCCCTCGACAGCGCGGCGATTGACTGTTTGCCCAGCAACGCAGCCAGCAATGGCTGATGTACAGCGTGCAAGCGTGTCACCAGAAAGAACTGTGGCGCGGTAAAGCGTATCAAGCCGTGTGTAACGAGTATTATTGCGTATGGCAAAATGACGGTTGAAGTGATGTTCAAGAAAAGAGCCTAACAGAAACTGGTTTCGGTCAAACGTATTCCAGTCAGGTTCTCCAATAAACGCGTGGTTACTGATATAGCGCCCTTTGGATGGATAAAGCGTACCGGTTGCCGGTAAAAATTGGAAAGTCGATCCGCCTTCATCGCGCTGATACTGGGCCAGAATAGTCCAGTCGGTATGGGGCGTGATATGCCATGTCAGGCTGGGTGAGACATAGTAGCGGCCTAACCGAACATGATCGACCTGCGTATCGCCATAACGGGCCAGCGCAACAAAACGCCCTTCAACCTTACCATTTTTTGAAATTGAACCCGATACATCACCTGATGCCTGACCTTGCCAGTTGGCCATATCGGTAAAGCCAGCCCCCTGAAACAGTAGTTCCCCTTTTGATTGTGCAGTCGGGCGCTTTGTTACCAGATTGACCACACCACCGGGGGCCGTCTGACCATAGAGCGCGCCTGATGGGCCTTTCAAAACTTCAATCTGCTGGAGCGCAAACGGGTCAAACGACGTTCTGGTCCATTGGCCGCCTGATGGCAGGCGCAGACCGTCAACAAAGTTATTGTTTGACGAAAAGCCACCCGCACCAAACCCCCGAACCGAGACTTCATCCACGCGGCTATCAATGCCAGAAGGTTCAGCTTGCACGCCCGCCGTATAAGACAAAGCATCAGCTACGGTGGGGGAGGCGCGTAAATCTATTTCTTCCCGGCTGATGATGGAGATTGTCTGGGGGGACTGGATAATAGGCGTATTGGTTTTGGTTGAGGACGTAGCCCGCGACCGCCCGGTTGCCGTGACAATAATCACTTCCTTTTCGCGTGCACGTTGGGTGGTTTTACTGTGTTCGTCAGCCTTTTCCTGCATTTTGGCTGGAGTTTTATCTGGCTCCGCCGCCTGAACGTATCCTCCCAAAGTGGCGCAGCAAACAGCCAGAGGCATCAATCGGCTGGAACGAAAAGGAGTGGAGCCGGAGGGTCGTTTCATGGGGGCTTTCTGCCAGGAAAGAAAAGAAGGAAATGTGGTCTGCAACTAATAATAATGATAATCATTGTCAACTAACTTATGAACAATCTAAATGGATACTAAAGGTTGAGTGTTGTAGTATTTTGAAATTAAACGGAATTTTTATAAATATGCCACTTTTCTGCCATGCTGTTGAAACTCAGGCAGGCCTAAGGCTTTAAAACCCATAGGACGACTTCCCCGCGTGCGTAGTGGTCTGGCGATAATAAAGAAAGAAAAAAAGTGGCTTAGGAGGGCGAAATGGCGGGCCTTATCCATTTTTTCCAGCATCATGCCTGGAAAAGCTATGTCGATACACAGTCTGACCTTGTGTCTGGGTGGGAAGATATTGACCCGCCTGTTCCAAGGCAGGGCGGAACAGGCGGCACATTAAAATCGGCTTCCCATACGCTCCTTGAGACGGCGCGCCTGACTATGACGCGTGATCTGAAGGAGGGTTAAGTCTCTGGGCGCTGTGGGCAGGTGGCGCAACACAGGCCAAGTGTTTTATGCTGATGCTATGACACACCCTGACTATTCCGATACGCTGACTCGCTGTAAGTGGGCGCAAACAAACCCGCTTTTACGCACCTATCATGATGAAGAATGGGGCGCGCCTGTAAAAGATAGCCGTGCCCTGTGGGAAATGCTGATGCTTGAAGGGTTTCAGGCTGGTCTTTCCTGGCTAACCGTATTGCGTCGGCGCGATGGTTTCAAAAAAGCGTTCGCCGAATTTGACCCCGAGCGTGTGGCGCAGTTTGATCAGACGGATGTGGAACGCTTGATGGCTGATCCCGGCATTATCCGGGCACGGGCCAAGATTGAAGCGACAATTGGCAATGCGCGTGCGTATCTGACCATGCGTGAACAGGGTGAGGACTTTGCCGAATTTACATGGGGTATGGTGCCCGATGCCCCGATCAGAAACACGACGGGGCAGGTTCTGGCCCAGTCTCCACAGTCGCAGGCCTTATCAAAAGCCTTGAAAAAGCGCGGATTTAAATTTGTGGGACCTGTGATTGTTTATGCGTGGATGCAGGCAATCGGTATGGTTGATGACCATGACCCCGCCTGCTTCCGTTACCAGACATGTGAGAAAGGGTAGTCAGCCCTTCTTCAGATCATCAGCCCAAGGCATTGGAAAAAAGTTTGGCAGTGCTTCAAGCCTTTTTAACCAGCTTTGAATATTGGGATAGGGCTGAAGGTCTACCCCACCTTCAGGCGCACGGGCGGTATAAGCGTAACAAGCAAAGTCAGCCAATGTAGGGAAAGCTGTTGCCAGAAAAGGCTGCTGTGCCAGATGCGCATCCATTATGGCGAATAATGCGTGCGCCCGTTCAATGGCATTGGCGGGTTCACCCGCTTTATGAAAAAGGCTGACCATACGGGCGGCAGCCGGTCCCTGCCGTAATTCTCCCGCAGCAATAGACAGCCAGCGCTGTACATGGGCTGCGTCACTTGGCGTGTCTGGCAGATAAGATGAATCGGCCCCGTATTGTTTGACCAGATACACCATAATGGCGTTACTGTCTGTCAGCACAAGGTTACCATCTTTTAGAATAGGGACTTGCGCCAGTGGGTTCATAATCCGCAGTTCTGGTGTGAAAGCAGACACAATCTCAAATTGGTAGTCCAGCTTCAACAGCGACAGAACCAGCCGAACGCGATGCACATGACCTGAAAGAGGTTTGCCATAAAGCGTTATCATGGAACACGATCCTCCGTTTGCATGGACCCTGTGGCGAATGCCAGACTGGATGCAGCAATAAGCGATGCATAATAGGCATCTGATTTACCAAGTTGTGCGTCAAGTAAGCCATTTTGCGCAATGGTTGCCTGCGTGATAGAGCCAACACCATTGCGATAGGCTGCAAAAGCGGCATCAAACGCGGTCTGGGATGCCGTTTGCAGCTTTGTGGCTGCGGAATATGCGCTTAGGCTGGCATGTACGCCATTTTCAGCAATAATAATTTGTTTAACGGATTCATCAATGGTTTTGCGCAAAATAGCTTGCGCGCTGTCAGCCTGATTTTTAGCCTGACGCATAACAGCAGCCCGCATGCCACCATCAAACACAGGCACGGTAATGCCGCCCAGTATCAGGCTACTGAAATTATTTGTCGAAAGATTGAGGGTCGGTGAAGAGTCAGCCCCGATGCCTGGAACTGAGGAAAGGGCAAGCCTGCCTGTGCTGTAGGCCACGTTGCCTGACACAAAGACTTTGGGCAGGAACTCAGCTTTTGCCGCAGAAACCTGACTTTGCGATGCTTTGGCTGACGCATACGCAGCCAGCACATCCGGCCTTTGCGAAACAGCCTGACGTACCATGGCATCCGTCAGGCGCGCGTCTGCCAACGTCAAGGGACGGTTGGAAACATCGACTGTCTGAAGGCGGGTATCAGGAGAAATTCCCATAGCCGTCATCAGGTCAAGATAGGTGTTTTCAGCGCTATTCTGGGCCTGCACAAGTCGAAGTTCTGCCTGCGCGGTCATTTGGCGGGCCTGCGTCACATCCACTATGGTGCCCTGACCCTGCTTCAGCCGCATTTCAGCGGCAGCCTGCACTCTGGCAGCATTAGCAACCGCCTGCTGCACCAAACCAACCCGGGCAACCGCAGCCGCATGCCTATAAAAGGTAAGTGTGACGCTATAAATGACTTTTTGATGTGCAGCGGTAAACAGGATATTGCTGGCAAGCTGCCCTTGTTTGGCTGCATTGATAATGGCTTCCCGTTTACCAAAATCAAAAAGAAGCCATTCCATACTTAATGTTTGCACCTCACCAGAGCCGGAGTTGCGGTTTCTGACACCATCTGTCAGCCCTTCAGCCTGATTGATAATGGTGTTGATGCCAGACCCAATCTGCCCCGCATTACTCAGGCTAGGGTTGCTCCCGTTATTGCGCTGGTGCGTGTAACCGCCAACAACAGTGGCACTTAAATGGGGTAGATAGGCCGTGCGGGTAATGCCAACCGCAAGCGCCGCATCTCGGGCGGTGTTCCAGGCAATGCGTGTGGTGGGGTTGCTGGACTGTGCAATATCAATCAGTTCCGCCAAAGAATAGCTGTGGCTGGCCTGTATGGAGGCATCGGCAGGGCGGGGGCTGAGTGTCTGGTTTGCCGGTAACGTAAAATCGCGAGGCAGCGTCAGCCCATGCGCCCCGGTGGCTTTGCCCGGTAAAAGCTCCCCTTTTTCTGAAACATTGGGCTGCCAGGGTGTGTCAGCCCGGTCAGGGGCAGTTTCAAGTGCCTGTGTGGCGCAGCCAGAAAGAAGCAGAACACTCAGCCCACATAAGACCAGACGGCGGAAAGAGGATGGCGGCATCAGGGAACAATCCTCTGCTCAAGCTGGGTCAGGTGGTGCTGGGTGGTTGGTCGGTGTTCTGGTATTAACGCTGCTTCTGCAATGCCTGCCGCGTTCTTGGTGGCATCATGATATGCGTGCAGATGCGGCATGGCGGCACGCATATGCGCTGGCTCCATCGTGGCGAATTCTATCAATCGTTCTGCGCTACCCAACGCGGAAAAGGCGGCAGCGGCATGCACAGCCTGTTCCGCCCGGTTGGGAGATGTGCATAAAGCATTGAGTGCATGAAATGCTTTTTTCAGACGAGCCTGAATTTTATCATAGGCACTTGTTGGCCAGATGCTGGTAAATACGGCATAGGTAATAAAATTGCCAATCAGGATACCAATAATACGGTCACGGGCAGTCGTCATGTCTGTAGTAGGGCCATATCCTTTCAGGTCAGACAGAAAGAACGCCAGCCCGATTTGTAACCCTGCATAAGCAATTCGTTCATCGCCTGTTTTAACCCAGCAGGCTAACAGCGTTCCCGCTGCCATCATGGCCAGAAAAGCTGCAATATTCTGTATGTGGGGCATCAGGAAAATAATGGAACCAATGCCCATGGCCCCGCCAATCAAAGCGCCGGAAATTCGCAGTTTCAGCTTTGAAATCATCTCCCCCATAGTGGGAAGTGCAACAATAAAGCAGGTAATGACACAGGTATGAATACCCGGCCAAGCCAGAACCTTAAACAGGAAATAGCTGAGCATGACGGCTGCTGTTCCCTTAACGGCAAACCGGACATGCTCGGGGTTGGTAAATGCATCGGAAAAGAAAAAACCAGACGGACCAGTTTCTGCTTTTTCAGCCGCTTGCAGAACATTTTCCGATGTGGATGCCGTAAACAGTGACAAGACAACTGCAAGTTCATTCAGAGCAGGCGTAGCGTCAGAAACCAGGTGGCATGGAATGTCTGTAGGATAATCTCCGGCCCTAAAAATTTTGGCCATGTCTGATAGTGTTTGAATCAGACTGGCAGGCGGTTTTTCTGAAGACGTCTCATATGTTGCGGCTTGGGCCAGAGCCAGAACGGCGACACTATTGTAAGCGGCATAATGCAGGCAAGAAAGGTCTTCAGAACGCCAGAGCTTTTCCAGTTTCGCCATTTTAAGAGATTTCAATAGGCCTCCAGCCCCTTCGCGCAACAGGGCTGACGCTTGTTCGTGCGTCAGAGCGTCTGGGTGCTGTAACAGGCGGGCACTTAACTCCAGCCGTGCTGCGATATCTTGTGTCAGAATAGTTTTGGGTGATGGGCACAGCACAGCCCCCACCACAACCATGACGCCGCCGGGCACCAGAATAAACAGATCAGCATACAACAGGGCGCGTGTTGCCAGTTCGCCGATAGGGGCCTGATCTATGGCAATCATGGCGTACACCACAACCAGAGCAAGCATATAGGCGACTGGCTTCAGTTTGCTGGCAGACCCCAGAAAGAAAAACCCTAAAGACAGAACAGCAATTGCGGCCACAAGACTAAGGGGGTGATCGAGCGTGAGGTGCACCAGCCCAAACATCAGGGCAATAACAACAGCAAATAGAATATTGACTGCAATACCAGCCAGAACGTTGGTAACACGGTCTTTTTGCCAAAGCGCCATGGTGACAAGCGCGGGCAAAGCGGATTCTGGAACCTGCCATATTTCACAAATAAGAATGACAATAGTGCAAGCAGCCGTCATGCGCAGGGTGTAGCCTAGTCTGCCCGGTGCTGCGTCCCACACCAGCCGCCAGAAGCGGGCCAGTGTCAGATGCAGGGTATCAGGGACAGGCTGCGCCATGACGGATCTCGACAGTGGCGGTAGCGCCCAAACGCAACAGGGCTGGGTTTGCGGCGTCCAGTTTGATCCGCACCGGGAAGCGTTGGGCGACATGCACCCAGTCCATCTGCCGGGGCACCAACGGCAGGCTAGCACCAATGCCGGCGGAATCAGCCGACAGCACGCCCCAGCCAATACTTTCCACATGCCCGCGCAGTGCTGTGTGTTTATCAATCATGGAATAAACGGTCGCACAGGCCCCCAGCTGCACTTCTTTAAGGGCAATTTCCCGAATATTGGCTGTCGCGAACCAGGCATCATTGGCAATCAGCGTAAATAGAACCTGTGATGGTGCCAGAATTTCCCCCGCTTTCACACGCAGGCTGGTCACGTAGCCGTCGGTCGGGGCGATGATGACGGTCTGTTTCAGGGCGTAGCGCGTCTGTTCCAAAACGGCCTGAGCAGCCTGCTGTGCGGCGATCGAACTTTTTAGGTCCCCAATGGCGGTCTGAGCAGCTTGTTCCTGCTGTTGGCTTTGCGAGAGAGAGACCGAGGCATTGTTCAGCGCGACGCGGGCCTGATCATATTCCTGCCAGGGGATGTAGGCTTTCCCTGCAAGCGGTTTCAGTCGTTCTACTGTGCGGGCGGCCAGATCATGATTGGTCTGTGCCCGTTCAGTCTGGCTTTTGGCCACGGCTGCATTGGCTGTTTTGACGGCAACAAGCCGCTGCTGGTTTTCGACTTCAGCAGAGGCGAGGGCAAAGTTGGCTTCAGCCTGTCTGACGGCCAGTTGGTAAGGTTCAGGGTCAAGCCGGTAGAGAATATCCCCCTTTTTTACGGCCTGATTGACGTGGACCCTTAAGTCGATCAGCCGTCCCCCGACTGTTGAGGCCATATGCACGACCTCGGCATCCAGTTCCGCACTGTCTGACGACGGATAGCTACTGTTCTGCCCGGCGACATAGACCCCCAACCCAACGGCCCCGGCAATGCAAAGGCCAGCAATGAGAATACCGAGGGGACGTGAGGCAGAAAGCGAGACTTTTTTCATATCTTACGGCCCAAACCACACCAGCCAGACCAGTAAGGCGGCTACGACGCCCAGAGACGCATAGGTAAACAGGCGTAGGCTAAGAAGCGCATCCATGCCGCAGGCCAGAAACAGCACGCGCAGGCCTACCGCGACAGCAACGCCTATCATGCCGCACAGCATCCAGCCGGGAAAATAAGCTCCGAAAACAGAAAAGGATGGAGCACCCTGCGCGGCACACCCGTTTAACAGGGTGGCAGTGACAAACAGGCCAACTGGGCGGAGGAGGGGCGCACGCATACCGGCAAATTGGTCTGACTTTATCAAGCCTGTCAACAGAGGGGGCAAGCGTTCGGGGCAGCCGTGTTGGCAGCTTCGTCTGGTTGGTCTTGGGCTGATGTAAAGCGTGGTTCTGCGCTAAGCTGTCTGCATGGTTTATCCGCTGGTGTCAGACGATGGGTCAGCAGCAATTCATCTCGGTTTCAGGGAAGCCTAAGCAACAGGTCTATTTGTTTTGTAAACGACAGAAACGGAGAAGAAGGTGGCTCGCTTTATAACGCTCTATGGGATCAAGAACTGCGACACGATGAAAAAAGCCCGTGTATGGCTTGATGACCATGGGATTACTTACACATTTCACGACTATAAGACACAGGGCATTTCAGCCGAGCATGTGCAGAAATGGATTAAAAATGTGGGGTGGGAAAAGCTGCTGAATAAGGCCGGTACAACATTCAGGAAATTACCTGATGCAGACAAAACCAACCTGACCGAAGAAAAAGCCGTAACGTTAATGGTCGAGCAGCCGTCTATGATCAAACGCCCAGTGCTGGAAGCGGGGACGGATATGGAGGTCGGGTTTAAGCCGGAAAATTATGAGAAATTTTTCTCAAAAGACTAAGGGGTTATAAAAGCATACAGCCCCAGCCAGAAGGCTGGGGCTGTAACCGCAAACTTATTCCTGATCAGGAGCAGCGGCAGAGTTGAGCTGAATGTAACGCTCAATACCGATCTGCTTGATAAGGTCGAACTGACGGTCAAGGAAGTCTTCGTGTTCTTCTTCGTTTTCAAGGATTTTCAGCAGAAGATCACGGGACACGAAGTCACGCACGCTTTCGCAATAGGCGATGCCTTCACGCAGGTCGGCCATGGCCTTTTCTTCCAGCTTCAGGTCGCATTCAAGAATTTCCTTGACGTCCTGACCAATCAGAATGGTGTTCAGGCGCTGCACGTTGGGCAGGCCACCCAGATACAGAATGCGTTCAATCAGCCAGTCAGCATGACGCATTTCTTCGATGGATTCTTCGTATTCCTTTTTGCCCAGCAGGGTCACGCCCCAGTGGCGCAGGGTGCGGGCATGCAGGAAGTACTGGTTGATGGCGGTCAGCTCATTCGTAAGCTGCGTGTTCAGATGTTCAATAACTTTTGGGTCTTTAACCATGATGCTTCTCTTCTTTTTGGTGTGGGAGGGAATACAGCATGGTGTCTAGCGGACTGCAAAACCGGATGCAAATAAAAAAATGATGATATATCAGCATTTTACGGGAATTAATTCTTACTATCAACATCATGCTTCTGCCATTTTTTGACTGATTATCAACTGCGCGGCCAGCCGGTTTTGCAACGCGTTTGCGTCTGATCTCATAAGCGTTTGATGAACTTGAGCTTTCCCTGTCAAAAGTCTAAAAATCTGGTGGTTTCTGCATGATGCTGCGGGGCTGATACTCTGTTTTTCCACGGATCGGACATAATGCCATGATGCTGCATATTCCCAACGTCCTGACTCCGCAGGAACTCGCTCATTGTCGCGCTGTGCTGGCAGAAGCAGACTGGCAGGACGGAAAAGCAACAGCGGGGCAGCAGTCGGCCAAAGCCAAGCATAACCTCCAGCTACCGCTCAATCACCCGCAGCATAGGGAACTGGCAGAACTGGTTTTACGGGCCTTAGGCCGTAACCCGACCTTTAATAGCGCCGTGATGCCCTTCAGAGTCGTGCCGCCGCTTTTCAACCGGTACGATGCAGGCATGGGATTCGGTGCGCATGTAGACAACGCCGTGCGGCCTATTCCCGATTCTGGCGGCATGCGTGTGCGTACGGATGTGTCCTCCACCCTGTTTCTCAGTCACCCGGAAGAATATGACGGAGGGGAGCTTTGTATTTATGATGAAGCAGGCACACAGGAGATCAAGCTGCCCGCGGGTGACATGATTGTTTATGAGACCACCGTGTTGCACAGTGTGGCACCTGTTACGCACGGCAGCCGCTGGGCGTCCTTTTTCTGGACCCAGTCCATGGTGCGTGATGAAAGCCGCCGCCGCGTTCTGTATGACCTTGATCGCACGGTTATGGATTTACGGACCCGCCTGCCCGATGATGACCCAGCCATTTTGCAACTGGTAAACTGCTACCATAACCTCATGCGGCAATGGTGCGATCTTTAAGTGTTTGAGACTTCGGTGAGGCAGGGCCGTATCAGGTGCGTTGCAGCCTAGGTTTCCGGGTCTGTTTCTGTTGTCTGTAATGGCAGGGTTTTAAGGCGCTCCTGCAACGCAGCATACAGATCAGGGGCAGCATCAGGGCCAAGTTTGGTCAATGATTTGTTCATGGCCAGCAGAATATCAGATGTGGCGTTTGGCAGTGCCTGCCCCCACCATTTCAACGCTTCTTCTGTATGACCTGCTTCAGCCAACGCGGTGGCATAATTATGCTGGCCTCTGTAATCCCCCCCTTCGGCTGAGCGTTTATACCAGCCAAGGGCAGCCTGTCGGTCTTGGGGAATTTCCCATCCCTCTTCCAGAAAGCGCGCAAGAATGTTCATGGATTTGGCATGCCCATTCTGGGCTGCGGTCTGAAACAAAGTTAGCGCCTGTTCCAGGTTTTGCGGCATACCAATACCACGCATGGTAAGGATGCCCAGATTATAACGTCCCCACTCATCGCCCAAAGTGGCGGCCATTTCATAATGCTGTGCAGCTTTTTGCAGGTTTTTGTCGCATCCCCAGCCAAAATGGGCGCAGCGGCCAAGCATGTTATGGGCTGGGCCGTAGCCCGCTTTGGCCGCCATGGTGAACCATATGATGGCCTGTTGCGGGTCTGAAGGCATATAAATGCTGTCCAGTAGGGTTTTACCCCACAGCACTTGCTCCAGATGGTAGCCAAGCCGGGCTTTTTGGCGAATGACTTCGATGCTGTCGGGCAAAGGTAGGCGAACTGGTGCTGTTTTTTCGCGTTTTTGGAAGAGTTTTGACAACACAGTTTTCGCCACCGGATAACCCAGTCTCATGATTTTTTATGAGAAAGATTATCAATAGCGAATAAAACAGGGGCGGGCAATCAGGCGTGTGCGTGTACCTGCCCTGCGTGGCACGTCAAGGCGAGGGAGTGGAGCGCGTTCAGCCCCAGTGGCCAGTGCTCCAGACCGGCATTGTTGCCCATATGGCCAGAATACCCGCCATCAACCAGTGTTGATCCCCATTGTGTGCCGAAGGTTTGAGCCCGATCTGGCGTTAACCACGGGTCATTTCGGCTGAAGATTACCGTGCTTGGGAAAGGCAGGGTTTGAGCCGGAAGCGGCATGAAGGATTCAATGCGGGCTGCATCTGGCCCTTTATGCTGTTCGCCATCAGCCGGGGCAACCAGCAGGGCACCGGCCACGGCAGAAGCCGGGTGGCGTGCTCCATGATGAACTGTCAGAACTGCACCCAGACTGTGGGCCAGAAGCAAAACGGGGCGTTTGGCTTCCTTCAGTGTTTCGTCCAGTTTTGCCTGCCATGCTGATAATGAAGGCGTGGACCAGTTATCCTGCGCCACCCTTTTTACGGAAAGACCATGGGCGCGGAAAACATTCTCCCAGATTGATTGCCAATGGTCTTCGTCCGAACCAAACAAACCGGGGACAATCAACAGATCAAAAGGCAATAGGGCACGGATCAGCGCAGGGGATAGTCTGGTAGAAGGGGTTGCCAGAAAATCCGATGCAAGAGGCAGAGTGGGGGAGCGATGTAATGACGGTGGCATCAGACGAAACTCCTTCCTTCAGATCCGAAACAAGCTTTAAGCACGGCATAAAATCGTTCTTAAAAATGAAATACACGATAAAAAACGAAAAATTAAGTTAAAAATTATTCTCATGTTGAAAACTAATCCTTTTTTCTAGGTTTAGACACGTTTTTCGACACGGTTTAGAATGAAAAATAGAATGTAATAAATTGAAATAAAACAATAAAATTAATAACTTTGAATTTGTATGTGATAAAAAATAACAACGAAATAGAATCGTTTTTATGTGTTGACAGGGGCGCTAATTACTCGCATGGTCTGCGTGTTCCGGCATGGGACAGAGTCTGAACCTGAGTGAAGGGACTTCTTTCATGGTGCAAGCAATCAGTGTCATGCAGCGATGTAGGCGGGAACGAATGTGTCCATGCAATGCATGTAGCAATTACGGTTAAAAACTGCCGGTAGTGAAACTGCCGGCGGATACAGCTTCTTGAAAGCTTTGTGTTCGAGGGTAGGTCATTATGTTAGAGTCAAAAATAATCGAAATAGACGGTGTTTTTCTGGGAACAGCCATACAGGTGCAAGGTGTCGGCGGGCGGCGTTTTTATGCAGCTCACGAGAGCGTCCGCGCTTTGCACAATGCGGTAGAGCCTGACCTTGCTGTTCTGGCGCGTCATGTAGCCCAACAGTTTCACCGCAATAGGGCGCACGTTGCCTGAAAATTAAGAATTTCTTGGTAAATTAAACAGGAAAAATTATTTTAGAACGGTAACTGCGGCCTGAAAGGGCCGCAGTTTTTTTATGCTCTCTCTTAAAAGGTATCGAGATCAAGAGATCGGAGAAGAGCAAGAATTTTCTCCAGCCTCAGTTCTGTGTCAGCCTGTGGGGTGTTTGTACCGGGGTTCATGAAATCCTCCCCCAGCGATGCATAAAGTTCGGCCCGCTGTAGTGCATCGGCTGAGGCCGGAGACGTCTGCTCCAGCCACCAGACGCTTGCCGCCCCGGCCATTTTACGCAGTAGAAACAGAATTTCCCCGCTTATGTTCAGATGCTCGGCACGGCGTAATCCTTCTACCCTTAATTGCTGGTAGAGAATTTCAGCCTGGGTTGTTGTGGTTCCGGCATCACGACGCGCTTGCTCAATCTGCTGCCAGTCACGCTGCTGCGGGTTGGTGGCCAGTGCGGCGTAGCGCATGTTTGCTTTGAAGGCGGCAACCAGTTGTGCAGAAAGCGGAGCCCCCCGCCGTTCAGGCCACAGCAGCAGGCATCCTGCCAGCCCGACCAGACTGCCCATAATGTTATTGATAGACCGTGATAGCGCGACATCCCATCCCAAAGCCGGGCTGACCAGATCAGTCACCAGAACAAAAAGCTGGGTCATGAACATGACGCACAACGTATAGTTGACGCTTCGCAATGCGATTGTAGCAGCCGCAAGCGGGAAAACGAGCAGCAGGATGCTCCACATCGGCAAGAGCACGCCCATGACGGCGGCCAGAAGGCCACCGGCAATGCTGCCAACAACACGCTCAATCGTGCGGGGCAGTGTGGTATTGACGCGCGGCTGGGTAACTACCACCACCGCCATCATGGCCCAATACGCATAAGGTAGATTCAGTTTAAGCGAGATGGCATAAGCCACCATCACAGCCACAGAAAGTCGGGCTGCGTGCCGCACAAACATACTGGTCGGGATAGTGGGTTTTACCGCCTTTTCTGTTTGGGTTGGGCGGGTGCCAGCTTCAGCGCGACTGGCAGACGCAGGGCTTTGCCACGCGGCTTGCAAATCACGCAACGCATCCGCGCAGATGCGCGCGCCTTTGGTAAACAGATCCTCCTCACGTTGGCTTAACAGCGTAAGAAAGCGGATGGATTTCTGGAGTGCTTCCGGGCGAGGATGCTGATGCGTTATCTGTTGTGCGACACGCTGCAACGTGGCGGCTACAAGCCGAACCGTGCGGCGAGCCTGCGGTGTTGGGGTGCCCGAAAGCACGGCATGTTCAAAAGCCATAAGTGCAATAAAAATACGGTCTGCGGCTTCAACCGCGGGCAGAAGGGTGCCGCGTGTGTGGCTGGTTGTAGCCCCCGCTGACAGAATTTCCACTTTGGCACGGGCTTGCTCAATCCGGCTACGGATATCGCGACGGTAGGCACTGATGGCATCATGCTGCATCAGGCTTTCTGGCGCTGCCGGCTGCATGTAACTCATTAATCTGCGGGTCATGCGCGCCTGTTCGCGGAAAATGGCAGCGCAGCTTTGTCTTTGCGGGGCATAAGGATCAACTGGCCACGCCAGCACGCAGATGCAGGTTGCCCATGCAGCGCCCAGCACAAACAACCCCGAAAGATGCACGGCCCCCATTGGTGTTTGCGGGTAACAGACCGCCACCACTGCCACGATTGCTGCCAGAACACTGATCTGTGTAGCAACTGCCCCGCGCATACGCGCCAGTCCGCACAGGAATGAACAAATGCCAAGACCGATAAAAGCAGTGAGCGTTCCATACCCTGATGCAGCAGACATAATGCCTGTAATGAGCGTGCCTGATGCGCCAAATTTCAGCATGGCTTCCAGCCGGGGGCGCAGCAGACCACCTGGGTCAACAAGGCATGTCCAGAACGCGGCAAATGCTGACCACGCCATAAGCGGCATATTCAGATACAAGGCCACGATCATGACGGTACCAACAGCCACGCCAGCCCGCAGCCCTTCCCGCACGGCAATCTGTTCGGGGGCGATGGCAATAGCGCGTACACCCAGCCAATGCGCCAGTGCAGACGGCATGACACTGCCTGACACGGAGCGGAGAAATCGGGTCTTGCGGGTAAGGGGGCGGGGCAGGTTTGTTTTCATCAGGGGGCGGTCAATATGAACAGGCGGAACAGAGTTTAAGAATAGACTTTCCAGCGTTTGCGCATCGCGCGGAAACTCTCATGCAGGGCACGATAGAACGATGAAAAAGCAGAACGCATCGTTAAGGCTGTGGGCGTTTCAGCTCATCAATTTAACGATAATGTGAACAGGCTCGTGGTTCTGTCACGCCTGTTGGGACAATGCAACAAAGTTTTGTTGTAACATGCGGGCAAGAGGTATGCGGCCGCGTAACGCGCCCAAAAATAGCGGACTTACGGCCTTAACTACAAGGGCATGGTAGCTGCGAGCCGGTCAGCGGGGTTGGAGCGGTTGCTCCTTTTTGGGCTCCGCTTGAGAGTCTGATGCCGCATGGAAAAGGCAGCATCAGGTTAGCCTGTATAGTTATAGCGACGTTAGAAATTAATCAGAGCTGTTACTTTGAAGGTTCTTCCGGGCTGAGTGTAATAGGCTTTGGGGAGAGAAGAACTGTCTGGAATATCAAGTGAGTTGTAATAGGTCTTATTAAAGACGTTATACATACCGGCCTGTAGACGCAGTTTTTTCATGAAAGACGGGCTATACCAGCCGGTCAGGTCAAAAATGACATATCCGGGTGTTTTGTTTTTGTTGGAGGTTGGGTCCTGAACCTTGTCACGCGCGGCAGCGAAGGTGCTTGAAAGGCTGGCCCCCCAATTTGTCTGTTTATAGCCAAAGCCAATAATACCCCGGAATGGCGCGACCGAATTCAGATGCACTTTTTCATCCGTGTCGCGGCCATTGGCATAGGCAAAGGAACTCCAGACCTGCCAGTGTTTCTCAAATGTCCAGTTCGCGCTGGCTTCAACGCCATAAATGCGCACATGCTGGCGGTTTACATATTCAAAAACGCCCATGGGGTAGTAGCCGCCAATACCGGCAGCCGCGGCCGTGGTGGTAATGTTATCAATAAAATTGCGATAGTAATTGTCATAAAAAGAAATGGTGGCCCCTTTTTCTGAATTGCCATACCGCGCGCCAACCTCCCACCCGCGGCTGGTTTCTGGCTTTAACCCCGCATTACCAATATTCACGTAGCTGCCATTACCGCCATACGTCAGATAAAGCTCGGTTGCGGAGGGGGCGCGGAACGCTTCTGAATACTGTCCATACAGGGTCAGATTGCGCAACACGCGTGCTTCAGCCAGAACTTTTGGGGAGTAATGCGAGCCGCTGGAACGGGCAGGAAGACCCATATAAGCAGCGTTTGACGCATAAGTGGCCGTTGCCTGCGGGTTGCGTTCATACCAGTCAAACCGGAAGCCCGGTGTGATATGAAACCATTCATTCCGTCCCATCCCCATGCGGTCCTGCACAATGGCCCCCAGGTCATTCCCATGAACCTTTGGCATGTCTGACTGATTAACATGCAGAAAACTACAGGCATAAATGGATGCGCTACAGTTATCACGTCCTGCGGCGTATTGGCTGGTATCCGTCATGTAGGCTTCACCGCCGAATGTAATGGCGTGGTGCACTGGGCCGGTAAACAGATTAGCGGTGGCAGAGCCGGTTACACCATAAGATTGCACGGCAAGGTCTGAATCACGATCGTATTCGCCAATAGGGGCGGTGCGTCTGTTTGACGTTGTGTTGGTAATCATATCCATTTGTTGCCAGTAAGCCAGAAAATGGCCTTCACTGAACAAGGCTGTAGGGCTGGTCGCCTTGTAATCATAATTGGCGGACACACGGGAGCGTTTATTTTCCTCTCGTGTGCGGTAACGGGAATATGTTGACCCGACACTGGTTAAGGTATCTTCGTCCGAATTACGATCAAACCATTCGCCCGTCAGGCCAACCCGATGGCCACCTGCAAAATAATGCCTGATTTTTCCAAGAAAATTACCCTGCTCGTACGAATCAGGATTTTTCTTAGACCGTGTTGTGCCCACGCCACTTCTTTTCCCCATATTCCAGATTTCACTACCATTCTGATAACCACCCTGAATCAGGAAAACCGTGTTTTTGTAGCGTCCAGCAAGTGCCTGATTCAGGTAGGCGCTTTCGCTTGATCCATCATAAGTCAGCTTGGAAAGACCACCGAATTTCTTTCCATTTTTTAGAATATCTTCCGGGTCAAGCGTGCGGAGCGCAACCACACCGCCAAGAGACCCAGTACCAAAGAAGCTTGAATCCGCACTTTTGACGATATCCATCGCCCCCAGTGAGTTGAAGTCAAAAGCCGCAACGCCGCCTTCTACGCCACGAGCCCCGTCATTGGCCCATACGGTTCTGACACCATCAATGGTGGTCAGCAGGCGGTTCTGATCAAGCCCCCGCATGTTGATGCTGAAATTATTAGTGTTGTAATTGACGGCGGCATCAACACGACGTGCATAATCGGACAGATTATCGACCATTCGCTCCTGAAAGGTTTTCATGGTTGTCGTGGTGGTCAGCACACGCGGCTTCCCCACGCTACTATAATCTGAATCAGGGTTGATTTTCATAGAGTCAAGAATGTCTGCCTTGCCCTGCACTTTTACCGGACCAAGATTAATAGTGCCTTTTTCACCAGGCTGCGAGGAAGAAGACACAGCCTGCTTGGCTGTGGAGGAATGGTTTTTGGTCGGCTGTACGCTTGATGTTGCAGGTGTCTGCGCCTGAGCATGTGCAGCAAGGAATGAGAAGAAGGTCGAAGCCATCATTATATGAAGCCAGATCGACCCCGGCGTACGAATAAGCATCAGAGACTCCGATAATAAGAATTATTCGCATCAAATAGAAGGCAACAGATTTCTCTGTCAATCTAGTTGCATATGATTATCATTTGCGATATAGAATCGGACAGGTGCCGGGCGGAGTGCGGTATGGGGGGCATATGTTCACGGGCCTGGCACCACACTATCAAGAGACAATCTGCAAAACCGGCATATATGGCGGGGGAAACAGAGCTATGACAGTTGATCTAAAACCAGCGCTTACCATGGTGCTGCGGCAGGGAACCCATGCCGCGCATGATCGGTTAGACAAGCGAATGACAGCGCTGAATCTGTTTTCAAGCCATGACCGGTATCAGATATTTTTAGCAGTACAGTATCTGTTTCATCGTGATATTTCCGATATCTATAGTCGTGCGGATGTTGCGGCCCTTCTGCCTGATATACAGAACAGAAATCGGCTGAAATTGATTGAGCAAGACATGCAAGATCTCTGTGTGCCCTATCCTATGGTGCGGAAAACACCGCCTGTTGTTGGTACACTGTCTGCGGCGATTGGCTGGCTGTATGTTGCTGAAGGGTCAAAACTTGGGGCAAATGTTCTTGCAAAACGTGTGCAGGATATTGGGCTGACAGACAATTTTGGTGCACGCCATCTGGCAGCAGACGCGCAAGGCCGGTCGCAGTCATGGACTGGGTTCAAGGCTGCGGTAGATGCACTGGAGTGGGATGTCGCAACCAGCCTGCGTCATGCTGAAGCCGCCTTTGACCGGGTGACGATGCATCTGAACCGCTGCGAGCCTTACTTACAAGCAGCCTGATTACATTATATTCTATACGTCTAGAGAAAAGATTTTTACCGGATATGGAAAAATACAAAGAATACTCTATCTCGCGTCGTGTTATGTTGGCCGGGGTAGGGGCGGGTCTGGTTGCCGCTTTTGGCGGGGCGGCAGCCAGCACACTTCCAAAGAAAGATATTACAGATTGCAGGGGGCGACGTGTTGCGCTTGGGGCGGCTAATCGCATTGCCTGTATTGGTGGCGCAATAACCGAAACACTGTACGATCTCGGGGCGCAGAACCGTATTGTTGCTGTAGATACAACCAGCACATGGCCACCCGAAGCCCTTCAGACTAAAAAATCCCTTGGCTATATGAGAACCATTTCAGTTGAAGGTGTCCTGTCGCTTCAGCCTGACCTTGTTCTGAGTCTGAATGATGCAGGCCCTGCGACAGCAATTGATCAGCTTATTGCGTCGCCGGTGCCGGTGGTTATGGTGGCATCCAAACCCACACCTGACACAATACTGGATCGAACCCGCTTTCTGGCAGATGTTGTGCAATGCCAGAAGGAAGGGAGCGTTTTGTGCCAGTCTATAGAGAAGGGTTTCCAAACTCTGTCAGACTGGCGCGCAAAACTTCCAGCCGAGAAAACACGCGTTATTTTTGTTATGAGCATGCAAAACGGACGCCCTATGGTGGCCGGAACCGGCACGGCCGCAGACAGCATGATTGCGCTGACAGGATGCATCAATGCCGCGGGCACAATGCAGGGTTATAAAACACTGAATGATGAAGCGCTAATTCCTCTGGCTCCTCAGGTTGTCTTGTTAATGGAGCAAAGCGGTGCCCACATTCAGGCCGAAATGCTAAAATCTGCTGCGTTCAAACAAACCCCCGCTGGAAAAAACGCCCGGTTTGTGCAGATGGAAGGGGGGCGGATGCTTGGCTTTGGTCCGCGTACGCCACAAACTGCGTTTGAACTGGCACAAAAAATCAATGCCAGTCTGCCCCCTGCGTAAGCTGAGTCTGACGGGATGAGCCAGAAGATCTTTTTTCTTTTGTTTCTCCTTGTGTGTTTTGTGGCATCCGTTCTTTTATCACTGAATATCGGTGCGACGCATATTCCGTTGTGGGCTGTCATGACAGGTGGTCATGATCTGTTTCTTGCAAAAGAAGTCATTTTGCAAATTCGTGCACCACGCGTTTTCATGGCCGCACTGACAGGGGCGGCATTAGGCGGAGCCGGTGCCATTATGCAGGGGTTGTTCCGTAATCCGTTGGCAGACCCAGGGCTGATCGGTGTTTCTTCTGGTGCTGGGCTGGTTACATCGCTTCTGATTGTTTTAGGTGTAGCCGATACGCTTCCTGTCTCGTATGGATTGTGGGTGCTTCCATTAGGGGGGATGTTAGGTGGCTTTGGGGCGACATTGCTGCTCTACGCGTTTGCACGCAAACAGGGGCAAACATCCATTAGTACCATTCTGCTGGCGGGCGTTGCATTTTCTGCATTCTGTGGTGCGTTAACCGGTATTTTGGTTTTTCGCGCCAATGACCAGGCACTGCGTGATATCACGTTCTGGACCATGGGCAGTCTGGCCGGGATGAACTGGTCACGGGTGCTTCTTGTTGTGCCATTTTTCTGTATTTCTCTTTTAAGTTCCATCACCATCACAAAACCACTCAATGCCATGCTTCTTGGTGAAGCTGATGCTGCTTTAATGGGGTTTCCGGTTGAACGGACAAAGCAGCTTGCCATGCTGGCCTCTGCCGCGTCTGTTGGGGCATCCGTGTCTCTGGTCGGCGCTATTGGCTTTATCGGTGTGGTGGTGCCACATCTGGTGCGTCTGGTAACCGGGCCTGATTATCGATGGGTGTTGCCCGGCAGCGTGACACTCGGCGCATGTTTGCTGGTGGTGTCAGATGCTGTAGCGCGTGTTGTTGCTGCACCGGCTGAAGTGCCTGTTGGTATTATAACGGCGCTGGTAGGTTCGCCTATTTTTGTCTGGATGCTGGTACGGTCACATAAGGGAAACGCATCCTTATGATAGTTCGTCTTGAAGAAAGTGGTGTTAGCAAACAGAATAAAATACTTCTGTCATCGCTTTATCTGTCCATAAAACCGGGTGAAGTCATGGCTATTGTCGGGCCGAATGGCGCGGGAAAAAGCACATTACTGAAACTGATGAGTGGTAGCATGATGCCGACAACAGGCACGGTGTGGCTGGGTGATCGGAACATGGCAGATTTTAGTGCCATGGAACTGGCCCAGCACAGGGCTGTTTTGGCGCAGGATTGTGTGACAACAGCTTGCTTCCCGGTGCAAGATATGGTTGCTATGGGCCTGACCTATACCGGAAAGCACCTGACGCGGCCAAAGCAGAACAAGCTTATCGAAAATGTGCTTGCCCAAGTTGGTCTGGCTGAATTTGCCCAGCGGGACGTAACAACCCTATCGGGTGGGGAGCGCCAGCGGGCTCATCTTGCGCGTGTTCTGGCCCAGTTACAGGGCAGCGAGGCCCATTATGGACCGGGTCTTCTGCTACTGGATGAACCACTGGCGGCGCAGGATCTGGCCCATCAAAAACTGATTATGGACAGTGCATTACGGCATGCAGCAAAAGGCGGCAGTGTTGTTGTTGTATTGCATGACCTGAACTGGGCTGCTGCCTGCGCGGATATGGTCGTCGTTCTGTCAAAGGGCCGCCTGCATGCCCAAGGTTCCCCCGTTGAGATACTGAACACACGGCTTCTGGCCGATGTGTTCGGGGTGCAATCACGACATTATGTGATGCACGAAGAAACAGGTCGCCCTTTTATTATTCCGCACGATCTGATGAAACAGTCATCTTTTACAGCCTGAAAGGAAGACAACTATGTATATTGCCATGAACCGCTTTCGTGTTCATCCTGACCATGAAGAGGCATTTAAAAAACGTTGGCTTGACCGAGAAGTTCTTTTGAAAACAGTTCCGGGTTTTGAAAGTTTTCAATTTTTGCAAGGCCCACGATATGAAGACTATGTTCTGTATGCGTCTCATACCGTGTGGGAATCCTACGACGCATTTATTGGCTGGACAAAGTCAGAACAGTTTCGGGCAGCGCACGCCAATGCAGGGGAAGGGAAGCCGTTGACAGTTGGTCCACCTGTTTTTGAAGGGTTTCAGGTTCTTCAAAACATCACCAACTGATTTTTCAAGAAGCTGCATATTGATAAAATATGCAGCTATATGAATTTGTTATTTTAAGTATCAAGCCCTGTATGGCGGTCAATATGACCAAGGTCGCGTTCCGGGGCAATAATGGCGCGGACTCTGCGCTTTAATTCCTTGGCGTCAGGAAAGCCACCATCGTTTTTTCTTTCCCATATCGTCTGGTTTTCCACCTGGTTTTCCACCTGGATTTCAAAGTGGCCGCCAGTATCAGGTATCAAAGCGACTTCTCCTACATCCTGACCAAACGTTGAGAGAAGCTCCTGCGCCATCCATCCGGCCCGAAGAAGCCAGTTACATTGGGTGCAATATCTTATGGAAATGCGAGGTTTGGTAGAATTGGGTGCTGTCATCGTTCTCTCTCCTGTCTGTTGTCCAGCTGCTGTTTGTTGAAATTTGGAAAGACAGATCAGGAGTGTAATGCAAAGCTGCTAAAATAACAGAGAGTGTGGCGGGACACTTGAAATGGCTACCCACGCACAGTTCTGAATGGGTAGCCGATACAATAACAATAATTAGTAAGTTACGCGTAAATTAAGGTAAAAATTACGTCCCGGTTCCGGAAAGCCTGAAACCATCTGGTAGTTCTGGTCAAGCAGGTTGCTGGCGTTTGCCCCTATCTGTAGCCGCGGCGTAATCTGATAATCAACGCGCGCCGCGATATTGACGTTATGGCCGGTACGGAAATAGGCTGTCCCCGCAGTATTGGTTGTCCACCGGTTAGACGCGATATCGACACTGGGGACAAAGCGCAGATGCCGTATTGGCTTCCATTCCGCATAGACAAAGGCCTTATGGGTTGGCACATCGGTAGGCCGCGTGATGGCTGAAACGGTATCGTTAATATCTTGATGGATATATGTATAATTTCCGCCAACCAAAAGTTTTTTGGTAACAGGAAGGGCAACTGAAATCTCGGCCCCCATATAATTGGCGTTATTCACGTTTCTGCTTTGCGTGACTGCTACACCATTATAAATCATGGGGAATGACGTAATAAGGTCAGTCAGGTGTGAATAGAACAACGCCCCTTCAACTTCGACGCGCCCAAACGTGTGTGCCCCGCCAATTTCATAATTCTGGGTTCGTTCCGGGCGCAGGCCAGGGTTTGAAACGGCCCCACCAAAGCGGGTGCTGAAACGTTCAAAAAGAGTGGGGAAACGTACCCGGTCAGAAACACTGATATGAAGTTCTGATTTGGCGTCTGGCTGCCAACTTAACCGAGCCTGCCCGTTGGGTGCGCCCCGGTTTTTAACAGGGTACTGAATAAGTGTGGTTCCTGATGCGCCTTCTGCGTGGTCAAGAACACGCCAGTCATAACTGACACCGGTTTGAAGCGATAATGTTGGCAGAATATGGAAGGTATTTTCGCCTGCTATGCTGTAACTTTGTTCGACAGATGATGCTTCAGGTTGCCATCCGCCACCGGGAAAAGTCTGTTGCAGTTCATGATGCTGATCCAGCCGCCCATAAAATGCGATGCCGAATGTATCCCGTGCCGAAAGTTCGGCCTCCAGTCGAGCCGATCCGCCCCATGCTGCGTCATTATAATAGCTGTTAAAGGCTTTGGGTTTGGTCTGCGTTGTTTCAGTTGAATCATCAAAGCTGCGCAAAAGATTATAAAACGTATTCCTGTAAAGCTTTGTTTTCAGGACCAGATGGCGGCCCAGTGCCGTGCGACCTGTTAAAGACAGGCTGTCCAGATTCCACGCAGGCCAAGTCCAGTTTCTTTGAATGGAGATGGGATCAACAACTGAAAAAGGCGCACGTTTTTCGCCCTCCTGCCGCGTATAGTTTACGGTATATTCATCAGTTTCATTGGGTGTAAAACCAATTTTCGCATTCACTCGCCAGTCGAGTGAGTCAGACAGCAGGCGCTTGCCTTTGCCCTGTGTGGCAGTGGGCGTGAAGTTTGATGAAAGATCGGTATGGTCAACGTCATTGCGGGCAAAGCTTGCTTGTGCGTACCATTTTTCATGCTTGGTACCCACAAGTGCGAACACATTATATCCTCCGTATTCCCCCGCATGCCCCAAGGCGGAGCCGCCCCGTACTTCTACTTCCAGTTCCTTGCGGGGCGCGCGCGTTACCAGATTGACCATGCCGCCCATGGCATCTGGTCCGTCCAGTACCGAGGCATATCCTTTTGCAATCTGAATTTCAGCAATGTCAGGCGTCAAGAACCGTCCATAATCAAGTCGGTTATCAGCCGGCAGGTAAATACGAATACCGTCAACCAATACAGGCACCTGAAAACGATTGAAGCCGCGCACCATGATAGTACGTTCGTTCCGGGAGCCGCCTGTGTTGGCGGAATTGACACCCGGTATCAGATTGATGGCCTGATCAAGGGTAGTTTTATTGAAGATATACATGGCTTCAGATGACAGCGTTGAACTGCCAATCAGCATGCTTGGTTCATGGTGTCCGTAAACCGTGATTTCACCGGGAGTATAGGTATCCCCTCTGTTGGGCTTTGTCTGGACCACAGACGTGCTTGAAGGGATTGTTGCTCGTTTTATGACGGATGTAGGGGCAGAGGATGGCTGACTGTTCTGACCTGTGCGAGGCGTCTGCTGTGCTGCTGTTGCGGGTGCTACAGGCGCAAGGCTGTCAGCATGTGCTCTTTTCTCGTCAGTGTAAGTGAGAGTGGTCGCGACAAGAGCCGAGACCACCAACCGAGCCGGATGGTGGATTGCCATGGACGTCCTACGTTGCTGTAATGTATATAAACAAATATAGACAAAATGCCTGAGAGACAATCATGAAGCGTATAAATCTGGTATTAGGGGCGGCTGTTTTGGGTTTTGCTGTGACGGGCAATCCCGCATGGGCGGATAAAAAAGCCTGCACACCCGGCATGTACACACTACCTGCCGATTTGTCTGGTTGGGCTACACCAGCCGTTATGACGGCGGCGCGCACCCCGCAGGATCTTTCAAAATCCCAGATTGAGGCAGGTAAGGCTGTTCGCCTGCAATTGGCCCCGACACCGGATTTACAGTTTGTGCTTCGCCCCAATGAACCCGGTGGCAGCGTAAGTTCAGCCGGAATGGTGGGCTTTGCTGTTGCAAAAAAAGGCACATACCGGGTGATGCTGGGTGGCCGCGCCTGGATTGATGTGGTGCAGAACGGGCATGCCGTGGATTCTACAGCGCATCATCACGGGCCGGAATGTTCTGGCATAGGGAAAATGGTTGATTTCACCCTTGATGAAGGAACGGCTGTTTTGCAGTTAAGTGGGAGTGGGAAAAAAGAACTGACCGTGATGCTGGTTTCTGTGCCCTGATGCGGGGTTGGCGTGCGTGCGTCTTTTTGTGGGCGGGGGTACTGGTTGCTTTGGTGGATGCAAGAGCAGACACCATTCCGTCACCCCAGCAGACAGCGCAAACTGAGTTGGGTCGGTATCTGTTTTATGATGCTGACCTTTCACAAGATGGCAGTATCTCTTGCGCAACGTGCCATGAACAGAAACACGCTTTTGCTGATGGTAATAAAACGCACCCCGGTGTTACGGATGATGCAGGGATACGTAATGTGCCCTCTTTGGCTAATGTCGGGTCATTTCACACACTGACATGGATTGACCAGCACCTGACTACCTTGGAACAGCAGTTTTTTGTTCCGGTATTTGGCCATACTCCAGTTGAAATGGGGATGATCAATCGGCAGGAAATGGTAGTGCGTGTCGCGGGTAAAGCCTGCTATAAAGCATTATTTGCCAAAGCTTTTCCTGACCAGTCACCACATATTTCGTCAAAAACGATTGCTCAGGCTGTTGCGGCTTTTGAACGCACATTGGTCAGCCGACAGGCCGTGTGGGATTTACCAGACCATGGACAAAGTCTTCAGTCTGAAACACAAAAAATGGGGGCTACGTTATTTTTCGGCAAAGCGCATTGCAGTCGCTGTCATGCGCCACCGTTATTTACGGACCAGAAATTTTATAGACTGGTAGCCGCTGATAGAACACAGATCAGAACACCTTCTTTGCGGAATATTCAGGTTACAGCACCCTATTTTCATGATGGTTCTGCCTCAACATTGAAAGAAGCCATATCGGCGCACGGGTTGGCGCATAATTTAACCGAGCAAGAGACGAATAATCTTACTGATTTTCTTCAGCTTTTAACGGACCGAACGTTTCTGACAAATCCCGCATTCAGTTTGCCTGCGCAAGAGTGCCGTTAAATGTCGTACATAAAAAAACGCCGGGCGAAAAACCCGGCGTTTCTGTCTTGGCCTGATTGGGAGAAAATCAGAATTCGACGCTTGCGCTCCCCATGACCATAAAGGGTGCTGCAATAGAAAATGTGCTGCTACCCGCCTTGATTTTGCTGCCATAAACACCTGTGGTTGCCAGGCCGTTTGCTGCTGTGCCGTTTACAAAGCCCAGATAGTGCTGGTCTGTAATGTTACGCAGGTTCAGGCGCAGGGTAGGGGACTTCAGCGGCCCCCAGTTACGGAAGCGGTAACCAGCATTGATGTTCATGGTCAGATAACCGGGAATATGCTGGTCGTTGGTGAAGGAAGAATACTGCCTTGCAACGTATTTCAGGCTGTAGCCGCCAAACAGATGGCCGTCATCATAATCAAGGTTGAAGCCAATCTGGTATTTCGGGGTCTGCGGTGCAAACTTGCCTTTACTGAACACGTAATCACTGCCGCTGCCAGCAGCTACGTTACTGTCCGTCCGAGCATTGATGTATTCAGCCGAGAAGTAAGGGCGCAGGTGATAGAGAATGGGGCGTGTGCCGACTTCCAGATCCACACCATCGGCGTGTGAATTGCCGCCGTTGATGCTGCGGCTGTAGTAATCACCATTCGGCATAGTGACGGTCTGCTGATACAGCCGGTTAGTGAAGTTATAGTGGAAGTAGGTGATGGAGCTCATCACCGTTGGGCCCTGATAACGCCAGCCAAATTCTTCAGAAATTGAAATTTCCGGTTTCATGTTGGCGTTAGCATGCGTGGAATAACCACTGCCGGCAGAATACGCGCCGGAATCATACAAAGACGTATTCATGGGAATACGGAAGTTTGTTGTGGACGATGCAAAAAGCTGGTTTTCATCGTTGATTTTGAATCGGATAGAGGCAGCGGGAAGCGGCTGCTGCCATGACCCGTTGATGTACGGACCCGTCGATGTATCAGGCAGGAAGTTATGCCCCTGACGGTTCACAACGGTATATTTCAGACCTGCTTCAAGCGTCAGGCGATCATGCAGCAGGGACAGGCTGTCTGCAATGAACATGGTGTGGATACGGGTTTGCGTGAGTGAATCACGATACATTGCGGTCTGGCCATTGGCCAACACCAGGTTGGGGCCGCTCCCCATCAGATCTTCCGGTTTGCCTGTTGCATAATCAATCATGCTGTAAGGGCCAGTCTGAATCTGCTTTGAATATTCAAACCAGTAACCGATAGACAGACGGTTGATGCCAGTATGCAGTGTTAGTTTGGTCACGGCACCCGGACGGTACGTCTGTGTGTTTGATGGATTATACAGCAGCAGGGATTTAGCGTTGCTGCTTGAAGCATTATACGGACCAATAGAGCCGGTCATGGTCTGGGAACCATATTGCTGCTTGGTCAGATCTTCACTGTAAGCGCCGCCGCCGTTACCGTTGCCGTACCAGAAATACGGTGTTTCGGTCAGGGTCAGATTATCTGTCAGCGTAAAGGTTGATGGAGCGCTGGCGTAAATGTTGGTGAATGGGTTGCGGTGTAGCTGGTAATAGTTTTTGTCAGGGTGCTTGGGGTCCCACTTTGAAGAGTAGGAGTTATAAATACCCGTCTTTTTCCAAGTATCCATGTAGGTCGACGGGAACATCACGCCGGTGGACTGATTTCCGACCAGAGAGAAGGAGACAACGTTCCCCTTGCCCCAGGCGCTGACCCATTTGGTTTCACCGTGCATTTTATTCTGGCCACCGGGGCCACGCCATGATTCTTGAACAGCGTCAGAAAAAGAAACATACCCGCGCACATTGGTGTTGCCAACGTAACCCGTGTCCAGACGGCCAAAAATACGGCGTGCATTATAGTTGCCGTATGATCCAACAAGTTTGCCGCCCAAGCGCTCTTTCGGGTTCAGCAGATACATATTGACCGCACCACCTGTGGCGCTGATGTGCGGGCTGTCCAGATCAGCCGAGCCCTGCTCCACGTTAATGGAGCGCAGGTTTTCCGGGTCAACGATTTCCTGCGGATAAACGGCATAGCTGCCGATATCATTGATCGGGAAGCCTTCAAGCGTAAAACCGATCTGGCTTTCTGTCAGGCCGCGCATGGTCATATGGCCGCCTGAAAGACCCATAGGGTCAGTGGATGTGGTGTTCACACCCGGCAGCATTTCGATCAGCTGCATGGGGTTCAGGCCCGCACCCTGCTTTTCAATATATTCGGACGTTATGGTTGAGCGGGACTTCGCTGCGTCTTCTTTGATCATCAGGCCGCCGCCAACCTGCCGGTGACGTGACCCCTTCACATCCAGATTTTCTGGAGCCTGATCGGTCGGGGCTGTTGCCCCCATCATGGACGGGGCGCTGACAGAAGCTTTGGCGGATTTAACGGACTGTGCAGGGGCTCCGCTATTGCTGGAGGAGGCAGCAGGGGCTGCCATCACAGCAGTCGGAACAGCAAACCCAATCAAAGCAGAAGTCGTGAGAAGGCGACGCGTAAAGAAGGACATATGCACTCTGTTCAAATCAGACGGCGGGGCGGAAGCAATGACCCGACCGGAAGCCAGGATATGCTTAGTCCTCACATGGACGTGAGCGCGTCATTACGACAAAACAACATGTAAGTTTATTGCAGATTCATGACTGGGATGTGTTTGATGCAGGCATGTGGCTATCACGCCACAGGGTGTGGAACGCAAGTGCCACACATTTTGTTTGTTTTTTCAAATGAAAACTTTAAGTGTCCGTATCGGAATGGGTGTGAGGCGTAATAAAAATGATATTGCTATAGAAATTATCCAAATGCTTTATTATTTTGATAAGTAATTGTGGTAAATACTGTTTATGGTGATTGGGCACGAATATAGACACAATAAATTAGATCAGCGTCCGTAATTTTTTCGGTTGTCGAGAGTAAATCAGAGTGTGTTGGTGTCCACGGCGGGATTCGAACCCACGGCCCCAGGATTCATCCCACTTCGGTTTTCACCGCCATGCCACCGGGCAGAACCCCGCTAACATGTTCGTGGTCTGGACTGTCCCTTTACCTTAGGCCAAAGGCCCTTAGGTACCGCCCGTCCAGTCTCTACACCTTCTGATCCATAGATCAGCTTGGCTCGGGATTGGCACGACCCAACAGGGTCAGAGCGTTCCCCGACTTTGAGCGGATACACCACACCGTTTCCGATTGTGGCGCCCAATTATATAGGAATCCTGTGCTCTATCCTACTGAGCTACGTGGACACACTCGCTCATCTATACTGAAAGCTTTGGTGGGAGCAAGAGTGCAGCAGCAGCACGGAAGGTTCGACTGAAAGGGGATCGGTCCGAATCCTACATTTCTCTCTGTCTGGCGGCCTTCTATGATGAAGGATGCTGCTCTGGGATGAAGGGGTGTGTTTTGATGCCTCATCGACGGGCCGCGCGTGCGGACTTTGCTGTCAGGGTTGCCACATAGCGTTTACAGAGCAATTGATCGGGTGCGCCTGTCTGTTTGCACGCAAGCTCAAGCGCTTGAGTATCTTTAAGCGCCTCCGTCAGGGCGGGGAGGGACCAGAGTTCGATAGCCCGGTTAAAACTGGCTGTCCGTTTGAAAAAGACCGGTGGCTTGAGCCCTTTTATGGCATCTCCCCGGCTTTCCCCATCCGCCATTGCGGCCCGAACACGACGCAGGCGGTGCAGATGGCTTAAAAAAGCACGGGCAATGGTAATAGGGCTTGTCCCTTCTGCCAGTGCGCGTTCAATGGCGAGATCCGCCTCTGCCCGTCGGCCTTCCGTGGCGGCAAAGGCCGCATCCTCAATCGATACGCTTCCGGCATCGCCAATACAGGCATGCACGTCATCCAGCGTCAGGGTTCCGGTATCTCCGGCATAAAGAGCGAGTTTTTCAACTTCGCTTCGGGCAGCGCCCCGGTCTGCCCCCAGTCTGCCAGTTAACCAATGCAGGGCATCGGGTTCTATCCGCACAGTGTGGGATGCCAGCATCTGTGTAATGGTTGCCTCAAGCGTGCGCCCTTCTTCCGGGTAGCAGCCGACACTGGCGCAATCTTGTCGTTTTTCAAGCAGGGCACGCAGTTTGGACCGAGATGGCAGGCCCGGTGCTTCCAACACGACCAATGTATCGGTTGGCTGTTCAAGCACATTTGTTACTGCTTTCAGCAGCGTGTCAGACGCATCACGCACACGCACAACACGTCGGCCGCCCATCAGCGAAAGGGCGGTTGCTTCTTCTTCCAGCCGATCATGCGTTTCCTTGTCCAGCACGGAAACACGAAATGGGTCGTCAGTAGTCCCGGCAATCTGACGCACGGCGTCCTGTGCTCGTTCCCTGATCAGCCCTGTATCGTCCCCGTGCAGCAGAATGACACGCCATGCGCCCGGATCACGCGTCACACGGGGGAGAGAGCGGGCATCAATTTTCATGGGCCAGCTTTCGCCCCTTCAGAACTTATAACGAACCCGCATTCGGGGCATTCCGGCCAGTCGCCATATCCGGAATGGCATCTGCGCCTTCCTGCTCCATCGGGGTTTCTTTTTCAGAATCCGGAATTGCATTGGGGATGGGATAATAGGCCCGTGGTCCCTGGTCCCTGCGCTGGGAGGGTTTGGCATGGGTGCGGAACCATGTTGCAACCTGCTGCGTCACTTGGTCGGCCAAGGTCTGGGCTACACGCCCGGTAGCAGTTTCACTATTCAGGGTCTGGGCAAAATACTGTTCGTATGTGCTTGTATAGCCATCAAGAGCAGACGCATCTCCCTGCGCCAGCAATTTGGGATATTGTTCAACCGTCAGCAGTTGCCAGTGCGCATGGGCATTCATGCGCACCCGACCAGACGTATTGTCTGAATGGATATCAATGGATTCCTGCCCGAAGGAGGGCTGGACAATCAGGGTATAACCATCAGGATTTTCCGGTCCGTCCCCGGCCATATTCTCTTGCAACGCCAGACGAAGCTGCTGGCCAGACCGCTCTGGTATGTTGGCAACGTAAACCCGCTTCAGTTCGGCTTCGGGCGCGGTTTGTCCTTTTTGCTCGCCATATAATGGCTGAAACCCGCAGCCGCTGAGCGCAACGGGCAGAGCCAATAAGGGCAGCGCAGTGAAAGGAAGCGCCAGAATTGTTCTGAAAGAGCGGGGTTTTTGCATCAGCCTGCCGTTACAAAGTTCACAATGCGGTTTGGCACATGCACACGTTTGACAATACGCTTGCCTTCCAGCAGGCGGGCCACATTGGGTTCGGATTCTGCACGGGCCACCACGGCATCCTTATCTTCATCCGGTGCGGCTTCAATCGTGCCGCGCAGTTTACCCATGATCTGCACTGCAATGGTCACCTGTGTGGCAACCAGCAGGCTGGGGTCTGCTTCTGGCCAAGGCAGATCAACAACCATTGTGTTGCCCGGTTCAAGCAGGGCATACATTTCTTCCGCCAGATGCGGCATCATGGGGGCGCACAACAGACAGAGCGTGCGGGCGGCTTCACGTCGTGCGAAGTCCATGCCGGTGACGTCAGCCGTTTTCTCGGCATCGGACAGGGCAGATGTCAGTTCGTGAATACGGGCAACGGCCACGTTAATGGCAAAGCCTTCAAGCGCTTCTGTTACAGCCGCAATGGTACGGTGCGTGGCGCGGCGCAAGGCATCAGCCTGTGGTGCAATCTCTGCCGGGCAGGCAGGCTGCGCAGGCACGGATTGCGCTACGGCCCGCACCAGACGGAACAACCGTTGAGAGAAACGGGCAGCCCCGGCAACGCCCGCTTCCGTCCATTCCATATCGCGTTCTGGCGGGCTGTCTGACAGCACGAACCAGCGGGCCGTATCTGCACCAAAGCGGTCAATAATGGCTACAGGGGCCACGGTATTCCGCTTTGATTTCGACATTTTTTCAACACGGCCCACAGTCACCGGTTCATCGGTGCCGCGTTTGACGGCTGCGTCTCCGTTCAGTTCCACTTCTTCAGGGTACAGCCAGTTTCCGGCTGCATCCTTATAGCTTTCGTGGCTGACCATGCCCTGTGTAAACAGACCGGCAAAGGGTTCGCTTACATCCAGATGCCCGGTTTTCTGCATGGCGCGGGTGAAGAAGCGGGCATAAAGCAGGTGCAGAATGGCGTGTTCAATCCCGCCAATATACTGGTCAACAGCCAGCCAGCCGTCAGCGGCATCACGTACCGTGGGGGTGGGCGCTTGTGGGGCCGTAAAGCGCGCAAAATACCAGGAGCTATCAACAAACGTATCAAACGTATCGGTTTCTCTGGTGGCAGGCTTGCCGCATTTCGGGCAGTCCACATGTTTCCACGTGGGGTGGTGGTCTAGCGGGTTGCCGGGTTTATCAAACGTCACATCTTCGGGGAGTTCTACCGGAAGCTGATCATCCGGCACAGCGACCGCACCACAACTTTCGCAGTGGATCACCGGAATGGGGCAACCCCAGTAACGCTGGCGGGAAACGCCCCAGTCACGCAGACGCCAGTTGGTTACACCGTTGCCCACACCCATGCCTTCAAGGCGTGTAATGGCTTCGCGCCGGGCATCATCTGTTGACAGGCCATCAAGGAAGCCGGAGTTGATCATGACACCATCGCCCGTATAGGCCGTGTTGGTGACGGTGAAATCAGCTTCATCCTTGCTCGGTGGCAGCACAACCGGGGTAACGGGCAGGGCATATTTATGCGCGAAGTCCAGATCGCGCTGATCCCCAGACGGGCACCCGAACAGTGCCCCCGTGCCGTAATCCATCAGCACGAAATTAGCGATCCAGATGGGGAAGCTTTGGTCAAGGAAGGGGTGATTGACACGCAAGCCTGTGTCAAAACCGCGCTTTTCAGCCGTCTCAACTGCTTCGACTGATGTGCCGAGGCGACGACATTCCGCAATAAATTCTGCTGCTTCCGGGTTTTGCTTGCCAATCCATTCCGACAGCGGATGGTCCGCGGCAATGGCCAGAAAAGACATACCAAACAAGGTGTCGGGGCGGGTGGTAAAGACTTCAACCGCATTCAGGTTGGTATCAAGCCCCTGCGGCGGCTGATGCAGGGAAAACCGGATACGTGCGCCTTCTGACCGGCCAATCCAGCGTTCCTGCATAGTGCGGACACGGTCGGGCCAACGGTCGAGGGTCTTCAGGCCATCAAGCAGGTCTTCCGCAAAGTCGGTGATTTTCAGGAACCACTGGGAAAGCTGCTTCTTTTCAATCGGTGCGCCAGAACGCCAGCCGCAGCCGTCAACCACCTGTTCATTCGCCAGAACAGTTTGATCCACCGGATCCCAGTTGACCCAGCTTTCGCGGCGTTCAACCAATCCAGCCTGTAGAAAATCAAGGAACAGTTTCTGCTGCTTGCCATAATAATTGGGCAGACAGGTTGCAATCTCACGGTCCCAGTTCAGGGAAAACCCCAGTCGCTGCAACGTGGTGCGCATGGCGGCAATGTTGTTCAGGGTCCATTCACGAGGGTGAACGCCGCGTTCACGCGCTGCGTTTTCCGCAGGTAGACCGAACGCGTCCCACCCCATGGGGTGCAGCACCGCATAGCCACGGGCGCGTTTGTAACGGGCAATCACATCCCCCAGCGCGTAGTTGCGCACATGCCCCATGTGCAACTGCCCGGACGGATAGGGAAACATTTCCAGCACGTAGTATTTGGGGCGGTCTGCCGGGGGCACGTCAGGCACAGCAAACACATTGGCCTGATCCCATGCTTTCTGCCAACGGGGTTCGACAGACTGGAAATCATAGGAAACGGCGGCAGGTGCCGGTGTGGCAGACGTGTTGGCAGGCTGTGTCATGGAACTCGTGCGGGTAACAGGGAAAGAAAAAGCGGCGAAAAAAGCCGGGGCGACTTAGTCGTCCCGGTTGCCGTTGTCAGCGCGCAGCTTACGTGCACGGGACAGGATGCGGCCTGTAATATCAGACGCCGTATTGGCGGCAGGGGCGGAATCGACCCATTCAGTGCCCTCCTTGACCTGACGGAACACAGACAGGCGCAGCGCGTCAGAACGCAGGCGGCGGTCAAGAATGAAAGCCGTAATCTTGAAGCGTTCGTTATGGGCGGCTGGCGGTGTGTACCAATCTGTCAGAATAATGCCGCCTTCGGCATCGGCCGTCGCAACGGGCATGAAGGAAATGGTATCAAGTGTCGCACGCCACAGATATGCGTTGACGCCGCCTTTCAGCTTGTCTTCCCCGCCCGATGCGCCACGATCTTCAGCCAGAAGATGGTTGCGCGGGGCTGTCAGATCATTGGCAGAACGGGGGGAGCCAGAGCAGGCAGGCAGCAGCACCAGCCCAAGCAGGGCTGTGGCAGAAAGCCATGAAGTGCCCGGCATACGGCGTGCGGCAGAACCGGGGGCGGGACGGCAGGGCATGAGACGACGTGGCATAATGTCGATACGGCTCCTTCGGCGCGTGGGCGTCGATGTTCCCAGTCCTGTGCGCGTGGCAGATCAGGTCCGGTTCGTGGTCAAACGGGTCTATGCTGACTTCATATCCTGTTGGGGCAATCCCGCCAAGCGTCTGCTTGCCTTGGCGCGTAACTCTCCCGTTTTTCATGTGCAGGGTGTGAGAAGCGATGCCCGGTTGAAACAGGCTGAATGAACACGATCGCCCGCGTGATAAGTGTAGCGGCGGAAAAAGACAGTCTTCTTCAACACCCCCTTCACTTGGGGCCGGGAACAGGAGAAGGAAGGGTATGCTGCGAATATAGAGCTATTGGCCAATGACCAGCACGCACGGCATACCCTGCTGGCGCAATGCGGCACAGGCAGCATCTGTCTGTTCTGCTGGCAAACCGGCCAGCCGGGTGCGCCACACCGGGTGCCCATTCGCTCCGCCGGGGATCAGGTCAATATGGTTAACCGTGTTGGCCAATGCGCCTGATGCCTGCTTTGCCAGCGCAGCGGCCCGCTGCGCCCGTTCCTGCGTTGAAAATGCGCCAATCTGAATGGTGGCCCCGCCCACAGTCGAATCCTGTTGCCATGCCGCCGCAGCGGGAGTGGCGGTATAAGATGTGGCCTGCGGTGCACTGCTGGCCACGTCCATCGAAGCTGGGGCCGTGGCTGATGCGGAGGAAACAGCAATTGCATCATCGGCGGGGGTAGGTGGCGGAGGCGTAAAGTCGTCCTGTAAGGCCGGGGCGGTGCCCATGGCCAACTGCCCGGACGATGGCGCGGCAGCGCTACCCGTTGTGACGGCCATAACCTTGACCGGCGGCGTTGGGGCCGGGGCATAGGCAATTTGCGTTGGTTGCAACATCGCCGGGATGGGGTCATTCAGATGCGGCTTGATGGCTGCCACATAGGTCTTGGCATAATCGGGCAGGGGCGTGCCGCGGGACCGATGGTTTTCCGCACATTGTGGGCCACAATTATAGGCTGCCAGAAATTGTGGAGACCCAAATCTGTCATACAGTTCGCGGATATATCCGCTGCCCGCCATGATATTGTCGTGCGGGTCATACGGGTCTGACCCTAGGCTGTAGCGATGGGCCAGCTCTTTATACGTTGCAGGTTTAAGCTGCATCAGGCCGACAGCGCCATGGACAGACCGGACTAGATGCCCGTGAATATACTGGTGGCCGCCTGATTCCTGCTGCATGACAGCCCGAATCCACGATTGGGGGATGGAAAACCGGGTTGAGGCCTCCTGAATGTAAGGCCCCCATTGGTTCACAGCAGGGCCGGGTGCCCGATAACTGGTGCGTGGGGTCGGACCAGCACAGGCGGAAAGAACGGCCAGCCCACCAACAAAGACTGCTGATGCCGCCCGTTTTTTTCGTGCCTGTTTAGTCTGTATGCCCGCAACGCTGTTCATTGGCTTATGGTGCCCCTGTTGCGGCGCAGATGCAATCACAAGCTGCTATGCAGTTTTTTCGGTAGCAGGCTGTAGTTCTCCTGCCAGTTCTCCTGTCAGCGCAACGCCTTGCGGGTGCCCCCTTGCCGAATACCGGTATCGATATCCTGCATCAGGTCCGGGTTGGTGCGCCGTATCTGGCCCGCCCGCAGAATGGTGGCTGCGTTATAGGACGGGTTGGTGGCCCATTGTTCCAGAAAGCGCAGGTCAGACAGACTATCCCGCCCATGACGGTGCAGGGCACGCCTTGCCGCAGGGGTCAGAACGGTTGAAAGTGTAACGGATTTTTTTAACATTGTGGTGTCCGGTTCAAAGCATAAGGTCAGGCAGGGCCACTCTGAAAACAGGCAGGCCCGTAAACCGACACATCCCCTTTGCTGTAAGAAGCGGTGCCGGACTGTGTGATGTCATGCTGCCCAAGGCAGGGTTTTTCACACATGGGAAAGAAAGGAACATTGTGCGTAGTCTGATTATGGTGTTGTGACTGTTTGGTCATTCAGGTTTTTGGTGGGTGATCTAACGCGCCTGAATTGTGTCAATTTCAAGCACGTACCGTAAAGGTTCGGTTACAGGCCCCCTTTGGGCAGGCATACATTTTCGTGAGGAAGCAGATTTATCGCTTCTGCTTTTCCTGAAGAATACGGGCGCCCAAGGACTCCAGAGCGGAGCGAAGGGGGCTGTCTTCCATTTCTGGCAGGCTGCATATCGGGGCGGGCCGCAGGGAGGGTGCTTTTTTAGGGGCTACCCGTATTCCGGCTTTGGGGTCCTGAACAAAGCGCAGCCGCGCAACCAGCGCCTGCCCGCACCATGTGTTGATTCGGGCAATCAGCGCATCGCTCAGATGTTGCAGTTCCATCGCCACAGGTCCGGCGCAGGCTATGGTCAGTGTTCCGGCAGTTAGCTTGCTGGGGGTGGTCACGGCGGCATGGGCTGGGCCTACAATATCGGCCCAGTCCGAAAAAACTTGCACCGTGGCCGGGTTGCGGCGGCGGAAAGCGGGCTCAGTAATGGCGGGCAGCAGAGCCCCCAGACTGCGTGCTGTCATGGCGCGCCGGGGTGGCTCAGGTGGGGCGTTTTTATCGCTGGCCTGTTTGGAAGCCGCGGCCGTTTTGCGCGGTGCGCGGCTTGAAACGCCTGCGCTTTTCTTTGGTGCGGCCTTGTCGGAGAGACTCTCCTTCTTCATAACGTCCTCCGTGAAAACACCGCCCGCCCAATCCCTTCTAGACTGGTATGACCGTCACCGTCGCATTCTGCCCTGGCGTTCGGGGCTGGGTCAGAAGGCTGATCCCTATTGTGTCTGGCTAAGCGAGATCATGCTTCAGCAGACAACCGTCAAGGCGGTCGGGCCGTATTATCATCGTTTTCTGGAAAAATTTCCAACCGTGCAGGCGCTGGCCGCGGCTGATCGGGATGATGTGCTGTCAGCGTGGGCCGGCCTTGGCTATTATTCCCGCGCCCGAAACCTGCATGCCTGCGCGCAGCAGGTGGTGGCTCTGGGTGGTTTTCCTCAAACAGTTGCAGGCTTGCTCAATCTGCCGGGCATTGGGGCTTATACGGCGGCGGCTGTGGCCGCGATTGCCTTTGGTGTGCCCGTCGTCCCCGTGGATGGAAATGTGGAGCGCATTACCTCCCGCTTGTTTGCGGTTGAAGATCCTCTGCCGGGGGTGCGTAAGGCGCTGGCAACACTTGCGGCTGGCCTGAATAAGGACAAAGCGGCGCAAGCGCGTCCTTCTGATTTCGCGCAGGCTTTGTTTGATCTGGGAGCATCGTTGTGTTCCCCGCGGTCGCCCGCCTGTGGGTTGTGCCCGTGGCGCGAGCACTGTGAAGGGCATAAGGCCGGGATTGCGCCAACCCTCCCCCGTCGTGCGGCAAAAGTGGCCAAACCGGTGCGGTATGGGATCCATTTTCTGGTGATTGATAACGCTGGGCAGGTGCTTCTGCGCAAGCGCCCGGAAAAAGGACTGCTGGCCGCGATGACCGAACTGCCCGGCACGGACTGGCGGATGGAGCCGTGGGCGCAGGCTGATATATTGCCCTATGCGCCTGTGCAGGCTGAATGGCAGCACTGCGGCATGGTCAAGCATGTGTTTACACACTTCACGCTTGAAGCCATGGTTTATGCTGCCCGCGTAAGCCATTTTTCCAATCAGGCGGTGGCTTCCGGTTTTCTGGCCCCCGTCACAGATGTAGAAACCCTTTCATTGCCGTCCCTTATGCTCAAATGCATAAAGTTGGGTCTGAAAACTCTTGCTGTCTAAAACCGTTGGTGTGTCGGGCTATCAAAGGCCGTTTGTTTAAAAAAGACGTTCGGCCGCTGGCTGTTCGGGTTCAGGAAAAAGACGATGGTGTTTCATCATATCCCTCCACGTAAGCGCCCGGATGGCACGGCTGTTTTTGGTGGTCGCCCCGGTATTTTGCTTCTGAACTTGGGCACACCAGATGACACGGGGTATCGCTCGGTACGGCGCTACCTGTCTGAATTTCTGTCTGACCGACGGGTGATCGAGGGCTCGCCGGTGTTGTGGCAGCCTATTCTGCAAGGTGTGGTGTTGACGGTGCGGCCGGGCAAAAGCGGCAAGGCCTATGACCGTATCTGGGATAAAACCCGGAACGAAAGCCCGTTACGCGGATACACACGTGGGCAGGCTGAAGGGCTGGCCCAGCGTTTTGCACATGATGATGTGCCGGTGGCATGGGGTATGCGCTATGGCAAACCGTCTGTTGCGGCTGGTGTGCGGGAACTGTTGGAGCACGGGTGTGACCGTATTCTTGTCATGCCGCTTTACCCCCAATACAGCGCCACAACCACGGCCACAGCCAATGACCAACTCTTCCGCGCGCTTATGAAACTGCGTAACCAGCCGGCGGTACGCACATTGCCCCCGTTTCCTGATCATGCAGGTTATATCAAGGTATTGGCTAACTCCGTTCGGTCTGGGCTGGCACATCTGGCAACGCAACCCCAGATGATTGTGGCTTCTTTCCACGGCCTGCCGCAGGAGTATGTGGATAAAGGGGATTCCTATCTGGCTGATTGTATTCGCACGGTTGAAGCATTGCGGGCCGAACTGGGAATGGACGAGCACACTCTGCCCCTGACATTTCAGTCCCGTTTTGGTCCAACCAAATGGCTGGAACCCTACACCGCCCCGTTTATTGAAGCCCTGCCAGAAAAAGGCGTGAAGAATATTGCCGTTATCACGCCCGGCTTTATGGCCGATTGCATTGAAACACTTGATGAAATTGGCAATGAAGTCCGGCACGAATTCATGGCAAAAGGCGGTGAAAACTTTACCCTTCTGCCGTGTCTGAATGACAGTTCAGACTGTATTGATGTGCTGGAACAACTGGCCCGGCAGGAACTATCGGGCTGGCTGTAACCGCTTTTATGCACCGGGGCGGGGCGGTTTGCTGACAGGCCGGTCTGTTTTGGCAGGGAACAGGCACGGTGTTGTGGCAACACAGCGCCAACATTCTGGCTTGCGGGCTTTGCACACGTAACGGCCCTGCAAAATCATCCAGTGATGAGACTCACGGATCATTTCAGGCGGGATCCGTTTTTCCAGTGCGGCTTCAACGGCTTCAACCGTTTTGCCTCGTCCCAGCCCGGTCCGGTTCGCTAGTCGGAAAACATGCGTATCGACGGGTACGGTCGGTTGATTAAAAGCAACATTCAGCACCACATTGGCGGTTTTGCGGCCAACCCCGGCCAATGCCTCCAATTCTTCGCGGGTGCCCGGCACTTGCCCCTTATGGCGCTCAAGCAACTGACGGGACAGTTCAACAACATTTTTGGCTTTGTTACGCCACAGGCCGATTGTCCGAATATGCTGGCCTACGCCTTCTTCGCCTAATTCAACCATGGCTGTGGGGGTGGGGGCCGCCGCGAAAAGTGCTGGTGTCACGCGGTTGACCGACGCATCCGTCGCCTGAGCAGACAGCACGACGGCTACCAGCAGGGTAAAAGGTGTAGTGTAGTGCAGTTCCGTTTCGGCATCCGGCCACGCGCGCGACAGATCGGTCAGAAAGGCCCGAATCTCAGCTTTGGTCATGTCACGCGGGGCTTGGGCTGTCGGGGCGTTATGACCTGTTTTTGCCTTATCGGATGCAGCCTTGGTGCGTGCTGCCGGTTGGGCTTTTTCAGGCTTGACGCTGACACGTTTTGCTGTGGCCGCAGTGCTTGCTTTACGTGTTCTGGGGGCGGAGGAGGGGGCTTTAACCATACAGGCAGTCTATCCTGTTCAAGGGGGCAGCGTCTATTAGCATGGGGCGGTAAAAGCACGCTTCTGGTTTGCTAAAACCGGGCAGGCAGGGTAAATAAGGCGGCCCAATAAGGTCTCAGTTCTCAGTTTTTCTGAGCTATTTTTCGGAATTTTCTTATGAATACCTCCTCTTCCGATGCGGTTTCTACCGTGCGGAGGCAAAATCTGTTTGTCGATGTCTTGAAATTTGTCATGCACCGGTGGCTCGATTTTCCATTGCCGCTGTGGATTACAGTCGCCGGGGTCATGGTTGCCACCGTGCTAGATGTGCTTATGCCGGTACTGGCTGGCCGTCTGGTGTCTGACGTTGCGGAACCCGCGGCACAGTCAGCTTTGGCGCGTGATGCGGTATGGATGCTGTTTGCCATGGCGGCCTGTGGCGTGGGCAACGTGCTGGGCAAGCGTGCGGCCTATCTGGGCATCACGCATCTGACAACGCAGGTCATGCACAAAATCGGCGCAGAAGCATTTGCCCGTGTGCAGCGTCTTTCTACAGACTGGCATGCCAATACGTTTGCGGGGTCAACCGTGCGGCGGCTGACCCGTGGGATGTGGGCAGTCGATATGCTGGATGACACATTACTGCTGATGCTTATCCCGGAAGTGTGTCTGCTGGTGCTCACCACGCTGGTGCTGGCGTGGCACTGGTTGTTTATGGGCGTTCTGCTGGGCGTGCTGTCCATCCTGTTTATTGCGGTCTCATGCATCCTGACCCTGCGTTATGTGGCCCCTTCAGCGCGGGAATCAAACCAATGGGATAGCCGGATGGGGGCAGCTTTAGCTGACGCCATTACCTGCAATGCCGTGGTGAAAGCCTTTGGTGCAGAACAGCGGGAAGAGCAGCGGCTGGAAGAGGTTATTGGCAACTGGCGCACGCACACCCGCCAGACATGGACGCGCGGCACAAACAGCGCTGGCGTGCAGAACCTGCTGGTAACACTCATGCGGCTGGCGCTTGCCGGTGCAGCGGTGTGGCTGTGGTTGCAAGACCTCGCGGGGCCGGGGGATGTTGCTTACGTGCTGACCATGACCTTTCTTGTGCAGGGTTATCTGCGCGACATTGGGCAGCAGGTTTCCGTTGTGCAGCGCTCGGTCAATGAAATGGAAGAACTGCTTGAACTGTGGCGCACTGAACCATCTGTAAAAGACGCTGCCATTGTTCAGCCCTTCAAAACACAGGAAGGGGTAATCCGTTTTGACCATGTCAGCTTTCAATATCCGGGTCAGAAAAAACAGATATTCTCTGATCTGAACGTGACAATTGCGGCGGGTAGCCGGGTTGGGCTGGTGGGCCCATCTGGTTCCGGTAAATCGACATTTACCAAATTGCTGCAACGGCTTTATGAACTGGGTGGCGGGCGGATTACCATTGATGGGGTGGATATTGCCACCATCAGCCAGTCCGCATTGCGGTCGGAAATTGCCATAGTGCCGCAGGAACCCATGCTGTTTCATCGCAGTCTGGCAGATAATATTGCCTATGGCTGCCCGGATGCCACGCAGGCTGATATTGAACAGGCCGCCCGGCTGGCCAATGCGTCAGACTTCATTGACCGGTTGCCCGAAGGCTATAAGACATTGGTGGGCGAACGCGGGGTAAAACTGTCAGGCGGTGAGCGGCAACGCGTTGCGATTGCCCGTGCGTTTTTGGCCAATACAGCCATTCTGGTCATGGATGAAGCGACCGCCAGTCTGGATTCCCAGTCAGAGGCATTGGTGCAGGAGGCCATGCAACGCCTGATGCAGGGGCGCACGGTGATTGTCATCGCTCACCGATTGGCAACGGTGGTCGATCTAGACCGTATTCTGGTGTTTGAGCGTGGACATATTGTTGAAGACGGAGCCCACACCCAACTGGTGCGAAAACCGGATGGGCTTTACCGTAAACTTTACGAGCTTCAGTCGCTGGAACAATAAAGCGATTTATCCGTTAAAACGGGGCGGAAACTCCCGTTTTGCGTAAGCGCAAACTGTTGCAGATGTGACACAACCTGTGGCGAATACTCGTCACAGGCTGATTTTCCTGATGATACGATCCAAAAAGTAACTTATTCAATAAGACGTTATTTTTTGTGTTTTATGTCAGGAGCATGCCTCAGTGCAGCAGCGTTTTATTGTAGAGGGCTTACAGGGTGTTCGGTCAACAAAAGGCACAATGCTGTGCCGCGGGGGCAGTTTTGCGTCCATTCTGTTGGCTGCAACGCTTTTTTCCGGCCCGGTTTCTGCACACGCCCAGACTGCCCTTTCTTCTGCTTCTGCTGACAAGACGGCTGGCGCAGCACCTGCGGTAAAATCGGTGCAAGCGCGTCCGGCTTCCGCCCGCCGCCCGCATGGCACACCAAACGCGGTTACATCTGGTTCTGCTGATAATACAGTACGCTCTGTGCGCAGAACCACAACAGCCGCTCCCGTCGAAAGCGCGGGGGAGGAAAGCGTGATCGTCACCGGCACGCGTGAAACGGGGCGTAAGGCCCGGCAAAGTTTGTCCCCTATTGATGTGGTCACGGCCAAGCAGTTGAGCCAGACTGGCCAGCCAAATCTGCGTGAAGCTCTGGCCCAGCTTCTTCCATCCCTGACCATGCCAACAGGCGGGTTTGATACGGGCGCATTGACGGATTCAATCAGTCTGCGTGGTCTCAATCCTAACGAAACGCTGGTTCTGGTTGACGGAAAGCGTCGTCACACAACCGCCAATATGTATGCCGACCCCGGCCCGCAGCAGGGTTCGACCCCGGTTGATATCGACATGATCCCCATGGCGGCGATTGACCATGTGGAAGTGCTGCGTGACGGCGCATCCGCCCAGTATGGGTCAGATGCCGTTGCCGGTGTGGTCAACATCATTCTGAAAAAACAGGATCACGGTTTCCACGCCCAATCAATCTCCGGCATTACGGCGGCCAAGGATGGCTTCCAGCAAGGGGTGTATCTGGACGGCGGTGCCAAGCTGGGTCAGCGTGGCTTTATTCATGTCAGTGGTGATTTCTTCCACACTGATCATACTTATCGTAGCGCGCCTGATGCCCGCACCGGCACCAAGATCAATAACGTGCTGGGTCAGCCTGAACAGACGCGTGAAAGCGTTGCGATTAAGGCTGGCTATGACATTACGGATAATATTCAGCTTTACGGCACAGCAACCTACGCGCACCGTCATGCTGAAGCGTATCAGAATTATCGTCTGCCAAGCTCACTTTCCAAATATCCCGGTTACGCTGCCATTTATCCGTACGGGTATTCACCACTCCAGACCATTGAAGAAAATGACTATGAACTGACAGCAGGCGTCAAAGGCGTTTTTCGGGGCTGGAACTGGGATCTCTCGACCGTTTATGGCCGCGATTATGATGATATCGGTCTGAAGAACTCCACCAATACCGCGATTGAGCGTGATACCGGGCGTACGCCGACAAAATTTGACGTGCAGGGCTTCAATAACTCGCAATGGAGCAACACGTTTGACCTGTCGCGTAAGTTCCGCCTTGCTGTCTGGCCGCACGAAATCAACGTGGCGGGTGGTGCGTCGTATCGTTACGAAAGCTATTCCATTGGCACCGGGTCTCCTGATTCCTTGTATGGGAGTGGGTCAGATGCGCTGGCAGGCACCAATCCGGGGAATGCAGGAAACTTTAATCGTGATGTTGTCGCCGGGTATCTGGATGTTTCTACACATCTGACGCGCCACTGGCAGCTTGATCTGGCAGGCCGATACGAACATTATACAGACGTTGGGAACACGGAAACCGGCAAGGTTTCCACCCGGTATGATGTCTCACCCCGTCTGGCTTTCCGCGCAACTATTTCCAATGGCTTTCATGCGCCGACTCTGGCGCAGGAACATTATAGCGCATTGGCTATTTCCCCCACTGCTGCCCGTGGGTTGATTGCGGTAAATTCCGCTGGTGCGCTGGCCAATGGGGCATCCGCTCTGAAGCCTGAACGCTCTACCAACGTCAGCGGTGGTATCGTGATGGAGCCATTCAAAAAACTGCACGTCACTGTCGATGTCTATCAGATCAACTTGCGTGATCAGATTATGCCGGGTGGGCAGGTTTATGGCGCACAGGCGGCCTCTGCTCTGGTCATGAACGGCTTTACGCTGCCAGACAGTTATCCGTCATGGTCTGCGTCTTCTCTTTCAACGCACTGGTTTGCCAACGTTGCCAGCACCCGTACACAAGGGCTAGATATCGTAGCAAATTACCCGACCCAACTTGGGAACATTGGGCGTATTGACTGGGATGTTGCAATCAACCTCAACCGCACACGTCTGTCCCATCAGGCTGCTGATGCAAACGGCACCCCCCTGCTGAACGCACAGAGTGTCGCGTATCTGACAACAGCATACCCGCGCAGCAAGATGATTTTTGGCGGGCGGTTCACCAGTGGTAAGTGGGCTGTTGCCGTGCATGAAATCCGCTATGGGCAGGTTACGTCACAGCTGACTTATTATGGTGGTGCGGGTAACACCAGTTCGCTCTCCAGCACCAATTACCGGGAGTTCCAGAATACACCTAAGTTTGTCACTAATCTGGAAGTAACATACCGTGTAACACCCCAGCTTGCTGTCACGCTGGGTGGCAACAATCTGTTTGATGCCCGCCCAAGCCGCGTGCCAGATGGCAACCGTTATCTGGGAGCCCCCCAGTATTACATGAGCACATCGCAGCTGGGTATGAATGGCGGGTTCTACTATCTCCGTGGAGATATTTCGTTCTAAAATTTGCAGATTTAAGAAGTGTGCAAACTAAGACAGTAAAAAACCGCCTCTTTCACGAGGCGGTTTTTTGTATGTCAGTGTAAAGTCGCCAGTGCTTCAAAAAGCCGCGCGATGGCTTCGGCCCCGGGGTCAGGCACGTTGGCCAGTTTTGCATCTGGCACATAGGATGCACGCCCTGCATTGGCATGGGTCATGCTTTTTGTTGCGTCCGCACCTTTGCGGGCGGCGATAGCGGCTTCTTTTAGTGTGCTGCCGTCAGCCAAAGTAGTGAAGGCTGGGTGGAGCGCATCAATCATGGTGCGGTCACCCGGTTTTGCTCCTCCGTGATGTTGCATGCTTTCCAGCCCATCCCGCAGAGCCTGCTCCCATGTGCCGGTGCTCCGGCCCGCGGCGGAAAACATGATGGACAGCAATACACCGCTGGAACCACCAGCATGACGCGCCAGAATAGCCCCAAACGTAGAGAAAAGAGCCAAAGGATCAGCCAAAGGTAACCGATCCATTGTTTTCAGGATTTCGTGCGCGCCTTCAGCAAAGGTTGACCCTGCATCTCCATCGCCAATTTGTGCGTCAAGAGCGTTCAAGGCCTCGGCATTATTGATAAGCGTTGCGCCAGCGTGGCGGATAAGAGCCTCAATTTCTTGATTTTGCGAGGCCGGAAAGCGAAAGGTCTCAGGCAGTTCTGGCATAGCGCGAATGACTGGTGTACCAAAGGACGCAATACCGGGCCACGCATAGGGTTGAACGGGGGCAGCCAGTGCTGTGCGCACGTCTTCATTTAAGGCAATGGCTGTCAGGGAAAAGCCATTCATATCCAGTGCAGTCATTATCGGGGCGGGGCCGATAATCAGATCTATCTTTTCTGCTAGCATTGTTTTTGCAAAAGCTTCAAGCAGCAATGTCATTTCAATAGGTGGGACGGCTCCCAACATGTTCAACAACAAAGCGTAACGCTGTGCGCCGGTATGACCCGTTTTGGCTGTAAGAGCTTGTTCCAGCGTGTCGGCGGCCTGCTGCATGAGATGATCAGCTTTTGCCAGACTGATCTGTTGGGCACCCGGTTCGCCATGAATACCAAGCCCGAGTTCGGCTTGCTGGGCTGTCAGGCGCGTTGTGTGGGCACTGTCATATGCGTTGCAGTCAGTCAGGGACAACCCGATGGAAGATACGCTCGCTGCTGCTGCCCGTGCTTTTTCAGCAACCGAGGCCAGAGGCTCGCCCTGATGTGCTGCATAGCCTGCAATTTTATGAACCAGCACCGTTCCTGCCAGACCACGGGCAAAGCGGTTGTGGGGCAATGCGATGTCATCACCCACCACAACAGTTTCCACCTGATAGCCCATGCTGCGGGCCTGTTCTGCCGCAAGGGCAAAATTCAGCCGATCTCCGGTATAGCTTTTAATGACCAGCAGACAGCCAGCCGGACCAGTGACAGCCAGAATACCGGCTAGAATGGCATCAACACTGGGGGAAGCGAAAAGCGATCCGCACACGGCGGCATCAAGCATGCCTTCGCCAACAAACCCGGCATGGGTGGGTTCATGGCCTGAACCGCCACCTGAAATAACGGCAACGTGGTCAGGGTTTCGGTCTTTGCGGGTGATAACACGAATATCCGGATAACCATCTAACCGGCACAGATACTGCCCCATAGAGGAGCGGAGCAGCCCGTCCAGTGATTCTGTAACAAGGGTATCCCGGCTATTGAAAAAACGCTTCATGAAAACTCTGCCCGCTGATTTTAATGTCACACGGACCGTAGAAGTTCATATGGCAGTTGAAAAGCGGGCTAACAGTTTCATTAGGCATCTATATTCAGATTGATGGTCTGATATTTATAAAATGTATCAGTATTTTTCTTTTTAAGTAAATTCTGCCAACGTGATACGAATAAAAAATGAGCGATAGGTATTTATAAAATGTTCAAACATTCATTCTGTAAGAAATATTTTTTGTCGTTTGTATCAGTCCTGTTTTTATCTGGCAGTATTTCTTTGAGGTTTTCGCCCCATCCATCGGCGCAAACTGTGGAACGACCGCATGTGAAAAGCACCCTTATCAAACTGTTACCATCAGATCATTTGTCTGGGGAGCTTGAAGTCTTAACTCCAGAAGGTACAGGACCTTTTCCTGTTGCCTTTGTGCGTGAGGCAGGAAGTGGTTCTTTTGGTTTCACTAAACCAGGATTTTTGCACGTCTCTCTTCTTTCTGGCTATTTTTTATCTCGTCATTATGCGGTGGTGCGGTTTCATATGACACGGCGAGGCGAACGAATTTTCGTAGGGTCTCCGCAGGCCTGCGACTTCGCGGGCACATCCCGCGCCGATACGGCAGAAGAAAACAGTCTGGCAATCCGCACTCTGGCTGATCAGTCCAGCCTTGATATGCGACATATTGTGTTGGCTGGTGCAGGCCACGGAGGTTGGGAAACCCTGGCATCTAATCAGGAGAAAATCCCTGAAGTGCAGGCAATTCTGGTTCTTGGACCAATATTCAAAACCGATATTTGCCCGGTAGGAACAGATAAAGCATTTGTCAACGGTGCAGAACAATTTGGGAAAGCAAACAGCTTGCCAACATTCTGGGTGGAAGGACGTGCTAACAATCCGGTGTCAGAAACAGTCTGGCGGGCGATGGTTGGAGTGTATTCTCACAAGAATGATCATTTATCCTTAGTTGACCTCAGCACGACGCCATCCGGGTATTATACTTTTCTTGGCTATGGGCAGGCATTTCCGTATTGGTCTGTAAAAGCGGACGAATTTTTGAAACATCTTTCTCTCCCATCTGGCCTGAAAGATGCTGCCTATGTAGAACCGATCATTAAAAAGAATGAAGCAGAGTCTCTTGCAAAAATTGACGATATTCAGGCGCTTCCCGATCAATCCGATAAAGCGATACAGGCTTATAAAGAGTTTCTGAAAAAACCGTTCCCCAGAGCGTTTGCTATCGGTGAAAATGGAACAGCGACAGCATGGAGCGAGCGTGACCCAGCGCGCCATGCTTTAGAGACATGTTCAACACATAGTAAAAGCTGCCATCTTTATGCCTATAATGACAGAGTTTTATGGAAAAGTCGTTTACCCGCAGATACTCAAGTCTATCATGTTCGTGTCGATCCGAAAGGCGATATTTCGTTGTTTCTCACTTCGCTCAAGCCTGACTGCTCGGTAGATTTTCTTCCGAAAATTCGTGTTGTCAAACAGCCACTTCATGGAACATTGACAATCTGGCCCGATATTATCGGGACGCCCCATTATACGGCCCCATCACCATTGGCTCGGTGTAATAAAGCAACGCATGGCAGTAGTGCACAGTACCGGCCTGCTGCTGGTTACAGGGGAAAAGATACAATGTTGATAGAAAGGGAGGTTGGGGTAAAAAACCCCCATTATCAAAGCATTATTCTTAATATTGATGTGCTTTAATCTCGGTGCAGATTTCCACCCGGTTTGTCGCCGGGTGGAAAAAGGATGTTATTCAGCGGGAACGTAAACTTTCCCGCCTGCTTCACGAAATTCTTTCGTTTTTTCTTCCATGCCAGCCAACCTGATCGCATCTTCTTTCAGGTCATGGCTAATGCGCATGGAACAGAATTTCGGCCCGCACATAGAGCAGAAATGTGCTGTCTTATGCGCTTCACGCGGCATGGTTTCATCGTGATAAGCACATGCCGTGTCGGGGTCTAAGGACAGGTTAAACTGATCGTCCCATCTGAAAGTAAAGCGGGCGCGGCTTAGGGCATCATCCCGTCGTTTTGCGGCCGGGTGTCCTTTGGCAAGGTCTGCTGCATGGGCTGCAATTTTGTAGGTGATAACACCCGTTTTTACGTCATTACGGTCTGGCAGGCCCAGATGTTCCTTGGGTGTGACGTAGCACAGCATGGCCGTACCAAACCATCCGATCATGGCTGCGCCAATGGCGGAAGTAATATGGTCATAGCCGGGTGCAATGTCCGTGGTTAACGGGCCAAGCGTGTAGAAAGGGGCCTCGCCACAGTCACGGAGCTGCTTGTCCATGTTTTCCTTGATCTTGTGCATGGGCACATGCCCCGGCCCTTCGATCATAACCTGACAACCTTTTGACCATGCAATCTGTGTCAACTCGCCCAGTGTTTCGAGTTCGGCAAACTGCGCGGCATCATTGGCATCGGCAATACTGCCGGGGCGCAGACCATCCCCCAGAGAGAAGGAAACATCATAAGCACGCATGATGTCGCAGATTTCGTCAAAATGTTCGTACAGGAAGCTTTCGCGGTGTCCGTTCAGGCACCAGCTTGCCATGATGGACCCACCACGAGACACAATACCCGTTACCCGGTTGGCAGTCAGCGGCACGTGCTGAAGGCGCACACCGGCATGAATGGTAAAGTAATCCACGCCCTGTTCGGCCTGTTCAATCAGCGTGTCGCGGAAGACTTCCCAACTCAGTTTGCTGACATCACCGCCCACTTTTTCAAGAGCCTGATAAAGCGGCACAGTGCCAATAGGGGTCGGGGCGTTACGCAGTATCCAGTCGCGAATATTATGGATATTGCGGCCGGTGGACAGATCCATCACGGTGTCCGCACCCCAGCGGATTGACCAGACCAGTTTCTCGACCTCTTCAGCCGCCGATGACGTGACGGCTGAATTCCCGATATTGGCATTTACCTTAACCAGAAAATTGCGTCCGATAATGACGGGTTCAAGTTCCGGGTGGTTGATATTGGCAGGAATAATGGCGCGCCCGCGTGCAATTTCCTGCCGGACGAATTCCGGGGTAATAAAGTCTGGAATGGCGGCCCCAAAAGAATCACCATCTTTCAGACGGGCAGCGGCATCTTCTGCAGCCTGTTGGCGACCAATGTTTTCACGGTGCGCCACATAGATCATTTCTTCGGTAATGATGCCCGCTTTTGCGAATTCATACTGGGTCACCAGTTGTCCGTCTGCGCCTTTCAGAACACTGTGCGGTGCAGGGCAGGGGGCAACCAGATGATCCCCGGATGCATTGCCGTTGTCTTCCGGTTTGACGGCGCGTGCCTGAGTTGCCTGAAAGCCGCGTTTGGCCAACCAGGCAGCACGCGGTTTGGGCAGACCTTTGCTGACATCAATCTGTTCGGCGGTATCAGTATAGGGGCCGGACGTATCATAGACGCGCAGCGGCGGCTCATTGGCTGATGGGTCCAGCGCGATTTCGCGGAAAGGAACACGGATATCGGCATGGTCATCCGGGCTTGAATATACCTTGCGTGACCCACGGATGGGGCCGGTGGTGACATGACCGGGGGCTGGTGCGGCGGTGTTGGCCGGGCGTGGATTACCAGTTTCTGTCAGTGTAGTGGCTTGGGTCATAACTCTCTCCTCAGCCAGAGGAGGACAGGGCAGAAGAGGGGTCCACATCCGTGCGGAGGGATTTTGCCTGTAAAGGCTCTCTTCTTTCGCACCAGTCCCTCCGCCGGTATTAGCCGGATCAGGTTCCCCGCCAGCGGCATCATGCATGCTGGCGGCAGGGTCGCCACGCGCTGTTCTGTTGCCAGAACCAGTGGCCTCTCAGTTCCTTGCCGGAACCCCCCTTGGTTGTGTGGGAATCAGATAGCTTTACGCGTTTTTCTGTCAAGAGAATTCGGGACGCCAAGGCCGCAGGGATGCGCACATAGCCGTGTGGCAAACCGGTTTGAAGTAGAGTCCAGCCCGACATCGTAACATAATTAATAAAAAAATGTAATTTCTATGCAACCGTTGTCATATTGTGGCATTATGCAGGCATGAAAGCAGAAAGAAAACGTGCTCAAGAAGCAATTGCGAATGTTGAGATTTCGCCAAACGCGCATCGTGTCTTATGGATTGCCTCGATAGTCGCAGCCATATGTGGTGGTCTTTATGGATATGACACTGGTATTATTTCCGGTGCTCTTCTTCTTATTACTAAAGACTTCCATTTGACTTCCGGCCAGCAGGAAATGGTGACATCGGCCATTCTGGTCGGGGCCGTGCTGGGGGCGCTCGGCGTTTCCTATCTGTCTGAGCGGTTTGGGCGCCGGGTCTCCGTCATGGTGGTGACGGCCGTTTTTGTTTTGGGGGCCGTGGCCTGTTCGCGCTCACCTGATGTGACGTCGCTGGTTTTGTCGCGCCTGTTTCTGGGGCTGGCGGTTGGGGGGGCAACACAGGTTGTGCCCACCTATATTTCCGAACTGGCACCGGCCAGCAAGCGCGGTAATTTGGTCACATTGTTTAACGTGGCCATCGGGGTTGGTATCTTTCTGGCCAACCTTGTCGGGTTCACCATGCGGGATGCGTGGGGCTGGCGGCCTATGATCTCGGTCGCGGCACTGCCTGCGGCATTTGTTTTTGTCTGCATGTTCTTTCTGCCGAAAAGCCCACGCTGGACCGCCGAAAACGAAGGGCTGGAATCAGCGGTTGAGCAACTCAGCCGTGTGCGAACCTCACGCAAAGCCATTCGACGTGAAATTCACGAAATCCATGAAAACACCGCCAACATGGATGAAGACGAACGCGGATGGAAAGGGCTGATGCTGCCATTTGCCCGTCCGGCTCTGATTGCAGCCCTCGGTATTGCCTTCTTTACGCAGGCTGGTGGGCTGGAAATGATGATTTATTACGCCCCGACTTTCCTGTCTGATGCCGGATTCGGTAATTCTGCCGCTCTGCTGGCCAGCCTTGGCATTGCCATTGTGTATCTGGTCATGACGCTGCTGGGCTGCCTGTTTGTGGATAAAATCGGGCGTCGTCGTCTGGTGCTCATCATGGGGCCGGGTTCCGTTATCAGTCTGGTAGGGCTGGGAATCATGTTTGCCATCCACCCGGATAAAGGCAGTGTGGGAAGCTGGGTGACCATTGCCTTCATGCTGCTGTTCATGATGTTCAATTCGGGCGGTATTCAGGTTGTTGGCTGGCTGCTGGGTGCGGAACTGTTCCCGCTGCCGATGCGTGCAGCCGCAACCAGCGTGCATGCTGCGGTGCTGTGGGGTGCGGATCTGCTGGTGACAGCAACGGCGCTGACACTGGTGCAGCTTGTGACGCTGGGTGGTACCATGTGGATATATGCCGGGGTTAATCTGGCATCTGTTCTCTTTGTTTACTTCTTTGTGCCTGAAACAGCCGGGGCAACGCTGGAAGATATTGAGACAGCCCTACGCCGTGGTGAATTTAAGCCACGTCGGGGGGAAGACCCACGCATTCGCTCTTACGATGACGAAGAGGCCGAAGAAGCCGGGGTTACATCTGCCGCCTAAGATTCAGGCGCAGACTGAAAAAAAGGCTCCCATTCGGGAGCCTTTTTTGTGTGTGGCTGGAAAATTATTTCAGTTCGCGTATTACCGATACACCAGTCCACCATCGATCATGACAGATTGCCCTGTCATGTAATTGGCGTCCGCACTGGCCAGATACGCTACAAAAGCTGCAACATCTTCAGGCGTTTCTACCCGGCCCAGCGCAATGCCCTCTACGTATTTCTTGTAGGTCTCGCCGACTGGTGCGCCGGTTTCTTCAGCCATGCGGCGGTCAATTTCCGTCCACATATCGGTGCCGACCACACCGGGGCAGTAAGCGTTTACTGTTATGCCAGCCGATGCCAGTTCTTTGGCGGCAGCTTGTGTCAGTGCCCGCACAGCAAATTTGGTGGCCGAATAAATACCAAGAAACGCAAAACTCTCGTGCCCAGCGATGGAGCATGCATTGATAATCTTGCCCGGCGTACCCTGTGCCTTGAATGTCTTTGCGGCTGCCTGAATGCCCCATAATGTGCCCTGCACGTTAATGCGGAAAATAGTTTCCACTTCTTCGGGCGTTACTTCCAGAAGTGAGCGCACCTGCGCAATGCCAGCGTTGTTGACCATAATATCGACAGGGCCAAACGCCTGACTGGCCTGTTGCAGCACACTGAAAACCTGATCGCGCTGGCTTACATCCGCTGTTACGCACAGCGTCTTCCGGCCTAGTGCCTGTATGTCTGCCGCTACGGCATCAAGTTTGTCTTTTTTCAGATCAGTCAGAACAATATCTGCACCATCTTGTGCCAGTCGAAGGGCAATGCCGCGGCCGATGCCTTGTGCAGCACCTGTTACAATGGCGGTTTTACCTGAGAGAGACATAAGGTTTGCTTTCTCTGAAGGGGTGCACGGCACCATGCCGGGCAGCAGAAGGCAACCGTGCCGACATGGTGCGGCAGGTTGAAATCACGAGCAGGTGAACACAGGCAGGCATAGCCATAAAAAAAGCCCGGCTTCCATGCAGAAACCGGGCTTTTGCGTCCGTCTGAAAAATCAGTGCGGGCGGCTTGTAAACTGTTCCAGCCAGTGAATGGTGTAGTCACCTTTCTGGAATTCCGGGTCTGCCAGAATCCGTCGGTGCAGCGGGATAACGGTCTTGATCCCTTCCACCACAAACTCATCCAGCGCACGGTGCATACGGGCAATGGCCTGCGCCCGTGTCGGCGCGTGGACAATCACCTTGGCAATCATGCTGTCGTAATAAGGGGGCACGCGGTAGCCGGTATAAAGCGCACTATCGACACGCACACCCAACCCACCGGGCGGATGATAAACAGCTACAGTACCGGGGCAAGGGGCAAACGTATCCGGGTCTTCGGCATTGATACGGCACTCAATGGCATGGCCAGAGAACGTCACATCATCCTGCGTGTAACCCAGCTTTTCACCGGCAGCGATACGGATCTGCTCACGCACCAAATCAACATCGCACACCATTTCCGTTACCGGATGTTCCACCTGCAGGCGGGTATTCATCTCGATAAAGCAGAACTGCCCATCCTGATACAGAAACTCCAGCGTGCCAGCGTTCCGGTAACCCATTTTGGAAAGTGCGTCCGTGGCGGTGCGGCCAATGGCATCGCGTTCTTCTGCTGTCAGAACGGGGGAGCCAGCTTCTTCCAGCAGTTTCTGGTGGCGCCGCTGCAGGGAACAGTCACGTTCACCAAAATGGACCACGCTGCCGTAATTGTCGGCCAGAATCTGAAGCTCGATATGGCGGGGCTTATCCAGATATTTTTCCAGATAAACGGCGTCATTACCAAAAGCCGTGCGGGCTTCCGTACGGGCCACGCTCCACGCTTCTTCAATTTCGCTGGCGTCACGCGCCACTTTCATGCCACGCCCGCCGCCACCAGCGGTAGCTTTGATAAGCACCGGATAGCCGACTTGTTCCGCAACGGTCCGGGCTTGGTCCAGGCTTGTCAGTTCACCGTCAGAACCGGGCACCAAGGGAACGCCCAAGGCTTCCATGGTGGTTTTGGCGGTAATTTTGTCGCCCATCATGCGGATATGGTCTGCCGTCGGGCCAATAAAGGTCAGACCGTGGGCTTCAACCGTTTCGGCAAAATCTGCATTTTCAGACAGAAAGCCGTAACCGGGGTGAATGGCTTCAGCCCCGGTGATGGTTGCGGCAGACAGAATGGCAGCCACATTCAGATACGAATCGCGCGAGGCAGCAGGCCCGATGCAGACGGCTTCGTCTGCCAGACGCACGTGCATGGCGTCTTCATCCGCAGTGGAATGAACCGCCACAGTTTTGATGCCGAGTTCCCGGCAGGCGCGCAGGATACGAAGGGCAATCTCGCCGCGATTGGCGATGAGGATTTTTGAAAACATCACTCGATAATGGCAAGCGGCTGGCCAAATTCGACCGGATCGCCAGAAGCGACCAGCAGGGTCTTAACCGTGCCAGACTTCGGGGCCTTGATCTGGTTGAAGGTTTTCATGGCTTCAATCAGCAGCAGGGTCTGACCGGCGCTGACAATCTGGCCTTCGCTCACGAACGGAGGGGAGGACGGGTCAGGCGTCAGGTAAGCCACCCCTACCATCGGGCTGTTTACAGCACCCGGATGGCGTGAAAGGTCAGCCGGGGCAGCCGGTACGGGGGCTGCTGCGGGCGCTGCCACAGGTGCTGGGGCAGCAACAGGTGCTGCAACGGCCTGAACGGAAGCCGGGGCACGGGCAACACGAATGCGGCTGTCTTTTTCCGCAATTTCAATTTCTGTCAGCCCGGTGTCGGTCAGAATTTCAGCCAATGCCCGAATGGCATCTGCATCTACGAGCAATCCGCTCATTGGTCATCCTCTTGTAGAATAAGATCGGTCATTGCCTGCAATGCCAGAGAATACCCTGTCACGCCTAGCCCGCAGATAACGCCAACGGCGGCGCGGGAGACGTACGACATGTGGCGAAATGGCTCGCGGCGGTGAATGTTGGAGATATGAACCTCAATTACCGGCAGATCTGTGGCCAGCAGCGCATCCAGAAGGGCAACGGATGTGTGGCTGTAACCTGCGGGGTTAATAATGATGCCACGCGCACGCTTGCGGCATTCCTGCACCCAAGAAATCAGCTCGCCTTCGATGTTGGTCTGCCGGAAATCTATGGCCAGATCGAGCTTATCAGCGGCCTGAATGCAGATCTGTTCTACATCATCCAAGGTGGCGCGCCCGTAGATTTCGGGTTGGCGCTGGCCAAGCATATTCAGGTTGGGGCCGTTCAGCACAGCAATGAGGGGTCTTTCCATAGTGCCTCGGGCCGTAGCACGATGCTACGCGGCATCCAAGAGAAGAGATGCGCCTGCTACCTGAAAATTAAGGAAAAACCAGCTTTCCATTTTAGCCATATGTGGGATGTCGGGAGCAATTTGGCCCGAAAGACGCCCTTTTTTTGCCATCAGGCCCCGGCAGGAAACAGGAAGACCAAAAGCTTTGAAAGAGAAAAACAGGTTGCTTTTTTGAGCGTGCAACGGCTTTACTCAGGAAATTTTAATGAACGACGGAGTAAAAAAGCGGATGTCAGCCCTGCGCCGGGCACTTCTTGGAAGTGTGTTTGTTATGGCCACCATGGCATCAGCCTCCTCTGCCCGTGCGGCAGATGATGGACTGAACGGCACAAGCTGGGCCGATTCTGTAAAGCGTGCGCTGGCCGCGCGTGAGCAGAAAGACCCCACGTTTGTGAACCCTGCCGCTGGTAAGGGGCATCACGCTTCCCAGAAGGGTGTGGCAAGCTGGTACGGCGGCCGTTTTAACCGCCATCGGACATCGTCTGGTGCCGCGTTCAATAAAGCCAGCCTTACGGCAGCGCATCCTACCGCACCGCTTGGCAGCAAACTTCTGGTTACATCCGAAGAAACCGGTCGCTCTGTCGTTGTGACCGTCAATGACCGTGGGCCCTATAGCCGTGGTCGGATTATCGATCTGTCTCAGGCAGCCGCAGCGCAGATTGGTATGCTGGGTGCCGGTGTGGCCCACGTGAAAGTTGAGCCAGCCCCCATCGAAGTGGCTTCCGCACCGCAGGATGGATCAGACTCTCTTGAGTCCTCTTCTGTCATGCAGATTGAAGCTGCCAAGGGGCACACAGTGCGTCAGATTCAGCGCCCACGTGTAAGACACGGCAAACACTGAATTACTAAAAGCTTCAAGAAACGAACGGGGCGATGAGGGCTGTGCTTTCATCGCTTTTTTTGTGTCCTCTGGTCAGGTGAAAGAGCGCAGATCCGCAGACCGGCAGAGAACCATTTGGACATAAAAAAGCGTGCCATTCTTAGAGACTGGCACGCTGACAGAGTGTGTTTTTAGGCAGTGAAATCTGGGGTCTAAAGCTCGATTGGCTTCCGGCGTTCCCCGCGTGCGTAGCTTTCCATTTCGGCATTCAGTTCTGCACCCATCAAAACCACCCAGGCGCTAACGAAAAACCACATCATGATGGCAATAACCGCGCCCAAAGGTCCGTATGTGGCATTGTAGCTGGCAATATGGGCAACATAATAAGAAAAGCCTGAAGCACTCAGAATCCAGGAAATGGTGGCGAACAAAGCGCCGGGCATGACCCAGCGCCACAGGGCCGGGTGATGACGGTCAGGCCCGAAGCGATACAGCACGGATGTTGCCAGAATCTGGAACGTAAACATGATTACCGGTCCGCTCCAGCGCGCAGCAAACTCAATGGAGCCGGGAGGAGTGGGAATGTGCAGCCACGCGGGCAAATTGAGCAAAAGAGGCAGTGCCACCATCAGGGCCAGCGTCAACGCGGCCCCCAGAACAGCAGACAGCGTCATACCTAAAGCCGTGACCTGAAAGACCAGAAAGCTCCGGCTTTCCTTGGTGTTGTAAGCAATATTCAGTGCAGCCAAAATGGAGCGGGTTGCGGCAGAGGCAGACCAGATTGCGACACTCAGAGAAATGACCAGATTCAGCGTTAGCGAGCTATGAGGCTCGGCGACCAGTGTCTGGATACGGTCATAAATCAGTGCATAGGCACTGGGGGGCAGCAGGTTGCGCAAGACTTCCAGTTGCGGGGTAACGGTCTGCACGTCAAAGGCCAGCCCGTAGATGGAAATAAGCGAACTGATGGCCGGAAACAGCGACAGCGTGGTATAAAAAGCGCACCCCGCCGCGACCAGTGTGGTCGGGCCTGAAATCAGACTTTTCGCTGTCTGAATAAAAATGCTCTTCCAGTCGCTGCGCTTTAATTCCGAGGGACGCTCAAAAGTCGGTCCCTGTTTTTCAGTTCCGGTTTGATGAGACTCGGCCGTTGTCTGGAGTTCGGTGTGCGAAGGTGTGGCGGGATCACAGAGAACCTGCATCGTGCGTCAAACATCCTTTTTTGTCGTGTGGCATCCGGCCAAAGGGCTGAACCGCGCAAGAAGCTGCACAAAGCAGCCTGTGGATTACGGGCGGTTCGCTTCACGGCAGCGGCGGTGTTCTGGGGCGAACAGGGGGGTAAAAGAAACGTGAAGAAACCGTAAGAAACGCTGTTTTAACGGGAGTATTCCAGCCTTTCCATGTTTTTTTGGCATCACGCTATTTTTGTCTTGCGCTTGTGGCGGTTTGGCCTCATATGCACCCCCCTACGCAGCAACGCACGTGCCACTGGCCCTTTGAGGTTACGCAACGACGTCAAGCGTTCTGGCAATCGGGACCGCCTTGTTTTTGGACGGTTCGCCTAAGGTCGCTGGTCCGTTAGACCGTTTCGCAACTTCTCTTCCTGCCTAGAAAACGCAGCAAGAGCATTGATATAGGGAATGGGTGGGATGACTCCCAAAATTGCCCGTTTTATTGCCGAGCAAAAGCCGGCAACGCCATGCCTCGTGGTCGATGTTGACCAGGTTGAGGCTCGGTATCGCGCTTTGAATTCCGCCCTTCCACAGGCCCGCATTTATTATGCGGTCAAAGCAAACCCCGCCATGCCTATCCTGAACCGGCTGGTTGGTCTGGGCTCATCCTTTGACGCTGCTTCATGGGAAGAGGTCTCTCTCTGCCTTGAAGCCGGGGCCGAACCAGACGCCATTTCTTTCGGGAATACGGTCAAGAAGGTTTCCGCGATTTGTGCAGCCTATGATGCTGGCGTGCGGATGTTCGTGTTTGACTGCCGTGAAGAGCTTGAAAAGCTGGCACAGCATGCACCCGGTGCCCGTGTTTATTGCCGCCTGTTGGTGGATAATGACGGCGCTGAATGGCCGCTTTCCCGCAAATTCGGCACCACGCTGGATTCTGCGCGTGATCTGATGCTGCTAGCGCGTGATCTGGGGCTAGACCCATATGGTCTGTCCTTTCATGTGGGTAGCCAGCAACTGTCGGCTGACGCGTATGAAGTTGCGATCTCGCGTGTGGCAGCATTGTTCACGGATCTAAGCGCTGCGGGGCTTGATCTGCGCATGGTTAATCTGGGGGGCGGTTTTCCGGTCCGCTATCGGGATGACGTGCCGGGCATTGACCATTTTGCGACGGCCATCAGCCACGCCATGACGGAGCATTTCGGTAATGCTCTGCCTGAAATGCTGGTTGAGCCGGGTCGCTTCATCGTGGGTGATTCCGGTGTTGTGCGGTCTGAAGTGGTATTGGTCAGCCGCCGTGGTCGTGAAGACGGTCCGCGCTGGGTGTATCTGGATATCGGGCGTTTTGGTGGTCTGGCGGAAACGGAGGGGGAATCCATCCGCTACGCAATCCGTACTGATCGCGATGGCACACCCACAGGTCCGGTAGCGATTGCTGGTCCAACCTGTGACGGTGCGGACATCATGTACGAAAAAACCGCCTACGAACTGCCGCTGGGTCTGGAATCGGGTGATCAGATCGATCTGCTCTCCACTGGTGCCTATGTTTCGACCTATTGCTCGACCCGTTTCAACGGTTTCAAGCCGCTGACTGAATATTATATCTGATCTGCCATGTTTTTCTGGCGCAAGGGGGGTAACCTCTTGCGCCAGCTTGTTTTTTAGCTGCTCGCGGATGTGATCAGCCCCTTGTTCATTCCTGCTTTGTGCAGGGCTGCCTTGTCCCGCTATGTTTCAGCGCATCATTACCGCATGAATGCGCAAGAGGGATGAGGAAGAGAACTCATGAAAATCTCAGCTTTGCTAATGGCCGGTTGCCTATGTTCAGCCGTTATTGTGCCAGCTCTGGCCCAGACACCTGCGGCCATGGCTCAGACTCCTGAAGCATCAGCCGCTTCCTCTGTCGGGCCACAGGGGCCTGAAAAGATCCAACTGGCAGCATTGGCGTCACAGGATTTCGGGCGCCTTTCGGTTGACGGCAATACCGCCTTTGAAGACGTCGGTCTGGCGCGCCACGCCATTTTTGATGGTGATCTCAAAACAGCCGGTCTTTTTATCACCAGCGCACGGGATGCGCTTGAGCGGGCTGGTCAAGACAACACTGCTTTTCAGAAAGCGGAAGACGAACTGATGCCTAACAAGGTGCGTCAGCAACCGCCTCGGCCTGTTCCATCGGGTGGCAAGCAAGTGGCATGGTTGCCGATTGATGGGGAACTGGTGCTGGATGAAACGATTGAGCCAACATCAGAAAAAACGGCTGCGTTGGCTGCGGCAAACCGTCATCTGAAAGCAGGCAATACGGCCCGTGCGTCAGAAGTGCTGAAAATTTCCGGCGTGGATGCTGACTATATTATTGCCGCAGTACCGCTGGAGCAGGCGCGGCAGGACGTAGCTCGCGCGGCAAAAATTCTGAAAAATGACCCGTATAAAGCCAGCGAAGCATTACGGGCTGTCGAAAACTCCGTGCGTTATGCGTCTGTTGATATTCAGGCGGTTTCTCACCCTCTGTCAGACGGTGCCTCGCCAAGAAAATCTGACGGGAAATAGAAAACAGCGCGCAAAACCTTTTCTATCTGGCCACCACTTAACAAGCACACAAAAATGTAAAATTTTTTACACCCTTGCTTTGTGCGTGGATAATGAAGACACTGGTTGTGGTGGGGCTGAAGGCAAAACAGGCTTTCAGCCCCTTTCCTGTCTTTATTACCTATTGGGTTTCCTCAGCATGAAACAGCGTGAACTGGGCCGTACTGGCATTCTGGTCAGTGAGATCTGCCTCGGCACCATGACATTCGGTCAGCAGAATACAGAAGCCGAAGGACATGCGCAGCTGGATATGGCGCTGGAGCATGGCATCAATTTTATTGATACGGCTGAACTTTACTCCATCCCTCCGCGGCCTGAAACGCAGGGGGCAACTGAAACCATTATCGGTACATGGCTTAAAGCTCGCGGGCAGCGGGACAAACTGGTTATTGCCAGCAAAGCAGTGGGGCGCAGTGCGTTCCCGTGGTTTCGCCCCGGTGGTGAAGAAACCCGCCTGACGCCAAGACAGATCCGTTACGCGCTTGAGGGATCTCTGCGGCGTTTGGGCACTGATTATATTGATTTGTACCAACTCCATTGGCCGGATCGGAAACTGGGGCTCTTTGGCGAAGGCGGAAATACCTTCACCGCCGTGTCTGACGCGGATGAAGTGCCTATTGAAGAAACACTCGGTGTTCTGGGTGATCTGGTGACAGAAGGCAAAATTCGCCATGTCGGTGTGTCGAACGAAACAGCATGGGGCGTGGCAAAATATCTGGCCTCTGCTTCCTCCGGGGCACCCCGTATTGCTTCAATCCAGAATGCCTACAACCTGATTAACCGCACGTTTGAAATTGGTCTGGCTGAATTTGCCCTGCGCGAAAAGGTCGGATTGCTGGCTTATTCACCACTTGCGCAAGGCTATCTGACGGGAAAATATCTTAATGGTGCTCGCCCTGCGGGAGCCCGTACCACGTTGTTTGACCGCGGGCAGCGTTATCAGAAGCCGGGGGTCGATGTGGCCATTGAAGCCTATCTGGCCCTTGCACGCGAAGAAGGGATTGACCCTGTGCAACTTGCAGTTGCATTCGTGACGTCCCGACCGTTTGTCACGTCCAATATTATCGGTGCCACCAGCACGGATCAGTTGGCAACTATCCTTGGTTCGGTGGACGTCACCATAACGCCTGAACTAGAGGCGAAAATTAACGCTATTCATCAGGTACATTCCAACCCGGCACCATGACGCTTTGTTTCAAGTTGCGACGAAGCGTATTGGTTTGACAGAAAAAAGGCCGCTCCTATTAGGGCGGCCTTCATCATATGGGGTTATTCTACAGCAGCGCGTAATCCTGCCCCGGCAGCCAGAGGGCATAAGGGAATGGCCCCAGCCAGAAAAGCGCCCAGCAGTTCAAGGTCAGGTGCCCAGGGTAGCCCGGTTCGGGCTGCATCAATGGCGGCGGCCCCAAAAATCAATGCAGGTGTGATCAGTGGCAAGACCAGAAGCGGTAACAGCACCCCCCCGCGGCGGGCCCCTAAAACAATGGAGGCCCCCATCCCCCCAACCAGAGACAACACCATTGACCCCAAAAGTAACCCTGCCAGCAAAATAGGCAGGGTTGAAGCGGGCAGCCCCAGCATAATGGCCAAAGGCACTGCGGCAATCAGCAGGGGGAGCCCTGTTGTCAGCCAATGCGCAGTCATTTTGGCCAAGGCAACCAAAGACGGTGGCAGCCCTATCAGCAAAAGCTGATCGAGTGACCCATCTTCCAGTTCAGCCCCGAACAGGCGATCAAGCGGCAGCAGGGCGGCCAATAGCGCGCAAACCCAGATAATGCCGGGGGCCATATGGCGCAAAAGGTCAGGGGATGGCCCTAGGGCCAGCGGAAACAATGTGCCTGTCAGAATAAAGAACAGCACTGCCCCCAAAGTGTCTGCCCCGTGCCGCAAGGCCAGCCGCAAATCACGGAATATGACGGCACAGAACAGGCTTACCATTCTTCGGCCTCCGTCTGAAGAAGACGCGTTTCCTCGTCGCCTTGTTCATCCCACCATCTGTCAACAGGGGGCGGCGCACCCGGCAGGGCGAGGTGTCGTACATCGTCAAGCGGCAAGGGAACATGTGTTGTCGCAATAACGACGCCACCTTGTGCCCGGTGATGCGCTATGGCTTGCCCCAGTAAGACAATTGCATTGGCATCCAGCCCCAGACTTGGTTCATCCAGCAACCATAAGGGGGCTTTGGCCAGGAGGACACGAGCCAAGGCGGCACGGCGTTTCTGACCAGCAGACAGCAGACGGGCAGGAAGGTCAGCCAATGGCAGTAGGTCAACGGCTGTCAGCGCATCGGGGATGGAGCCACCGCCAGCGCGGGCAAAAAGATGCAGATTTTCAAGAACGCTCAGGCTGGGCTTAAGCGCATCCTGGTGGCCCAGATACGCCACACGCGCCGCATGGGTCGTGCGGTCTTCCTGAATAGGGGTGTTATCCCACAACAGGGTGCCGCTGTCGGGGCGGCGTAAACCAGCCAGAACACGCAGCAGGGTGGATTTCCCAGCACCATTGGGCCCGGTCAACAGCATGGCTTCCCCTGCGTGCAGGGTCAGGCTGACGTCATCAAGCACCAGCCGGTCACCCCGGAAAACCGAGAGAGACTCTGCCACAAGCCGTGGTGTGCCGGAGGGGGAAAGTGGATCAAGATGTGGTCCATTCCCACAGAAAACGCTCTCGGAGATGGGACTTCCCCTTAATGTTACCTACCAAAATCAGCCAATGCCGGGGTGCTCGCGTTCTCGTGGTCGGGCTCCGGCTTGTGCCTGATGTGTCTGCCGGTATGTTCTACTGCCAACGGGATATCAAGTCGGGCACCCGGAAGAGCGGGTGTGCATAAGGCCCCCCATACGTGCGGGGCATCGGCTTCCGGAACGTATCACCAGCCATGGGCTGTGATAGGGGAGATAGGGTTAAATGAAGACGGTTGGGCACGATTCACTGAAAACAGGTCGTACGCTGGATGTTGACGGCAAGACCTATCATTATTTTTCCATTCCCGAAGCGGCAAAAACAATCGGCGATGTCAGTCGGCTGCCGGTTTCGCTGAAGGTACTGCTGGAAAATATTCTCCGTTTTGAAGACGGCCGCTCCTACAACATTGATGATGCCAAGGCAATTGCGGGCTGGCTGCCACAGGGCAGCAGCACAAAGGAAGTGCCGTTCAAGCCTTCCCGCATTCTGATGCAGGATTTTACGGGTGTTCCCGCTGTGGTTGATCTTGCGGCAATGCGTGATGGCATTGTGAAGCTGAAAGGTGACCCACAGAAGGTGAACCCGCTGGTTCCCGTCAATCTGGTCATCGACCATTCCGTGATGGTGGACGTTTACGGCTCTGCCGATGCGCTTCAGAAAAACATCACGCTTGAATTTGAACGCAATGGTGAACGTTACGCCTTCCTGCGCTGGGGTCAGGAAGCGTTTGAAAACTTCTCCGTTGTGCCGCCCGATACGGGTATCTGCCATCAGGTGAACCTGGAATATATTGCGCAGGTCGCATGGACCGCCAACGTTGGTGGTAAGGACTATGTTTACCCTGACTCACTGTACGGCACAGACAGCCACACAACCATGATCAATGGTCTGGGCGTTCTGGGCTGGGGTGTTGGAGGTATTGAAGCTGAAGCCGCCATGCTGGGTCAGCCGATTGCCATGCTTATCCCGGACGTGATCGGCTTCAAGCTGACCGGCAAACTGCCAGAAGGCGCTACGGCGACCGATCTGGTTCTGACCGTTACCCAGATGCTTCGTAAGAAGGGTGTGGTTGGGAAGTTTGTTGAATTCTTCGGCCCGGCACTCGACCATCTGCCGGTTGCTGACCGTGCAACCATTGCGAACATGGCACCGGAATATGGCGCAACCTGTGGCTTCTTCCCGGTTGATACGCTCACGCTCGACTTCCTGCGTGAAACCGGCCGAGACGAACACCGCATCAAGCTGACGGAAGACTATCTGCGTGCGCAGGATATGTTCCGCACATCTGACACACCAGAACCTGTCTTCACGGATGTTCTTGAACTAGATCTCAGCACTGTTGTGCCGTCTATTTCCGGTCCCAAGCGTCCGCAAGACCGTGTTGTGCTGACCGCCGCCAAGACCGAGTTCGAAAAAGAACTGACGTCTTCTCTTGGCGTGCCTGCCAACGATGCCAATAAAAAAGTTCCGGTTGCGGGCACCAATTACGAAATTGGTCAGGGTGATATCGTTATTGCGGCGATTACGTCCTGCACCAATACTTCCAACCCGGCAGTGCTGATTGCAGCGGGGCTTGTGGCGCGTAAGGCGCGTGCTCTGGGTCTGACTCCTAAGCCTTGGGTCAAGACGTCTCTGGCGCCTGGCTCTCAGGTCGTGACCGATTACCTTGATCGCTCCAAACTGTCTGAAGATCTGGATGCCCTGGGCTTCAATACAGTTGGCTATGGCTGCACAACCTGTATCGGTAACTCCGGCCCGCTGCCATCGCATATTGTGGACGCGATTGAAAACAACAATCTGGTTGCGGTGTCCGTGCTGTCCGGCAACCGTAACTTTGAAGGCCGTATTTCTCCCAACGTGCGGGCAAACTATCTGGCCAGCCCGCCGCTGGTTGTTGCCTATTCCATTCTCGGCACCATGCGGAAAGATATCACGACTGAACCGCTTGGCATCTCCAAGGACGGCAAGCCGGTTTATCTGAAGGATGTCTGGCCTTCCAATAAGGAAATTGCCGACCTGATGGGATCTTCCATTAACCGGGAAGAATTCATCAAGCGCTACAAGAACGTGTCCAAGGGCACGAAGGAGTGGCAGGATCTGAAGGTGGCTACCGGGTCTGAAACCTACAAGTGGGATGAAAAATCTACCTACGTGCAGGACCCGCCTTACTTTAAGGACATCACGCCAGAACCAGCAGCCCGCGGCGGTATTGAAAATGCCCGTATTCTGGCCATTCTGGGTGACAACATCACCACCGACCATATCTCCCCAGCCGGTGCGATCAAGAAGGACTCCCCCGCCGGGCGTTATTTGATCGAACATGGTGTGGAACCGCGTGACTTTAACTCTTACGGGTCACGGCGTGGGAATGACCGCGTGATGGTTCGTGGCACCTTTGCCAACATCCGCATCAAGAACGAAATGCTTCCGGGCACAGAAGGGGGGCTGTCCAAGCACTACCCTGATGGCAAGGAAGGGTCGATCTATGATGTGGCCATGGAATACAAGAAGGAAAACACCCCTCTTGTCGTCTTTGGTGGCAAGGAATACGGCATGGGGTCATCCCGTGACTGGGCTGCAAAAGGCACCCTGTTGCTGGGGATCAAGGCCGTTATTGCCGAAAGTTTTGAACGTATTCACCGTTCAAATCTGGTGGGTATGGGCGTTCTGCCCCTTCTGTTCAAGGAAGGCACAACCCGCAAGACCCTGAACCTGACGGGTGATGAAACCATCACCATCAAAGGTCTGGAAACCATTACGCCGCGTATGGATGTGATTATGACAATTACGCGTCAAGACGGTTCTACGCAGGATGTTCCCCTTCTGTGCCGCGTCGATACACTGGACGAAGTCGAGTATTACCGGCATGGTGGCATCCTCCAGTATGTCTTGCGTGGGATGACCAAAGCTGCCTGAAAATCGTTTTGTTCCAAGTGGACATGACACTGCCGACCCGGTGCACACCGGGTCGGCTTTTTCTGTAAATGAAGACCCCATTGTTCTGAGTGCGCAGAATGTGCACAAAAGCTTCGGGGAGGGGGATATTCTCAGCGGCGTCTCCCTGGAGGTTCGCAAAGGCGAACTGATCTCCATTATCGGGCCGTCTGGCTGCGGAAAATCGACTTTTCTGCGGTGTCTGAATTTTCTGGAAATACCAGACCATGGCACTGTCACGGCCATGGGCGTGACCATTGCGCGGCAGGGGGGCGCCTGGAGACGCGCGGATGAAGCCATGGCGCACAAGCTGCGTACGCATGTTGGCATGGTGTTTCAGAGCTTCAACCTGTTTCCCCATCTGACCGTTCTAGAAAACGTGCTGCTTGCCCCCCGGGTGGTGAAGCGTGAAACAGGCACGGAAGAACGTGATGAAGCTATGAGCCTGCTTGAAAAAGTAGGATTGGGTCGCGTTGCACAGCGGTACCCGCTTTCGCTTTCTGGTGGTCAGCAGCAGCGCGCGGCCATTGCCCGTGCCTTGGCCATGCGCCCTGAAATCATGCTGTATGACGAACCCACATCCGCACTTGATCCGCTGGTGGCCGAGGAAGTGCTGGGCGTCATGCGGACGCTTGATAATGAAGGCATGACCCAGATTGTCGTGACGCATGACATGCGCTTTGCCGAAGTCGCGTCTGATATCATCGTCTATATGGATGGTGGTCATATTATTGAGGCCGGACCACCGGAAACACTGTGTGTGAACCCGGTTGATGAACGGACACGGCGTTTTTTAAGGACAGTTCTGTGAAGCACGGCCTGCGGTATTTTCTGGCGCGCTTTGTCATGGTGCGCGTGTGGGCTTTGGCCATTCTGGTAGGCGTGGCTGGCTTAAGTTCCGTACCCTCCCACACTGCGCAGGCCGCTGACCCCATACGCTGGGCGGCAGACGCCTCGGCCGATGTGCCCTACACATTTCATGACCTGAAAGATCAATCCCGCCTGACCGGGTATGAATATGATCTGATGCAGGAACTGGGCCGTCATATGGGTGCCAGTCTTGAATTTGTGCAGAATGACTGGGATGGCCTGATTCCCGGTTTGCAGCGTGGCCTTTACGCCATGGTAATCTGCGGTATCGAAATAACCCCCGAACACGCGGAGGGGATTGATTTCAGCGCCCCTTATTACATGACGTCTGAACGGATTGTCGTGCGGCGCAACGGTCCGCAACTGACCCGGCTGGAAGACCTGGACGGGCATGTTGTCGGAACTATTAAAGCCACACAGGCTGAACGGATTCTGGCTGATCATCCTCAGGTGCAGGTCCGCACCTATGAAGAAGAAACCAATGTGTTCATGGATCTGGTGAATGGCCGTACCGACGCCATCCTGATTGATGGGCCCATTGCACAATATTATGGGGCGACCAATCCGGCTTTACAGATTGTGGGCGAACCGATTGGCAAAGTTGCCTATGGCATTGCCTTTGGCAAAGGCCGGAACGCAGCCTTGCGTGAGCAGGTGAATACCGCGCTGGCCGCCATGATGAAAGATGGCAGCCTGCATCGGATTCTGGCGCGTTGGAACCTGTGGACGCCAGAAATGGCGCACTATGCTGAAGACTCGTCAACGCTGGATATCGCCCCGACAGAATGGCAGGCCTACGTGGATGCCCAGCAGGGGAATGCTGGGTGGTCAGCCCGTGTGAAACGCTATGTCGGCTTTTTGCCTCTGCTGGGCAAAGGGGCGGTGCTGACGCTGGTTGTTTCTCTGCTGTCCATGGTGCTGGCGGTTGGTCTGGGGCTGACACTGGCGCTGTTGCGTATATATGGGCCCGCCCCATTGGCGTCTCTGGCTGCTTTATATGTGGAAGTCGTGCGCGGCACGCCGCTGCTGATTCAAATCCTGTTTATTTTTTACGGGTTGCCAGAATTTGGCATCAATTTGGGGCCGTTTCTGGCCGGGGTTATAGGGCTCGGTCTGAACTACGCGGCTTATGAGGCCGAAAATTACCGGGCAGGACTGCAATCAGTTGCGCGAGGGCAGATGGAAGCCGCCCTTGCGCTGAACATGACTCACATTCAGGCCTTGCGCTTTGTGGTGGTGCCGCAGGCATTTCGTCTGGTGATGCCAGTCATGACCAATGATTTTATTTCTCTTCTGAAAGACTCTTCTCTGGTCAGTGTCATTACCCTGACAGAACTGACGCAGACGTATATTCGTCTTTCTTCAACCTATTTTGACTATTTCGGTACCGGCCTGATGGTTGGCGCAGCATACCTGCTTCTGGGGCTGCCTTTTGTGCGTCTGGCCCGAATGGCGGAAAAGAAACTGGCCCAGCCCCACACCCGGCGGCGGTAACGTTGGCTTCCGCTATGTCATGGCTCAATGCACAAATGACATGGCGGAGGAGTGTTACTGTCAATTGTGCAGAAAATGGCCATGCGTCACATATAAATACGGTAGCGTTCGCGTTGCTATTCCAGAGATCTGCCTGGTCTGATGGGTGTTTGTGAAGGTGTGGCACGTCAGGCTGCATTTTAACCAGACATACCCCGCAGGTTGGGCAGGTGGCGGCGGCTTCAAGCACATTCGTTCCGGAACCTGATGGACCTTCTTTCTGCTCTACACAGCTTTGTCCGCGTGGCGGCCACAGGCTCTTTCTCTGCTGTCTCGCGTGAGACAGGTGTCAGCCAACCCACAATTTCGCGGCATATCGCCCTGCTGGAAGCGCATTACGGCACCACGCTGTTTGCCCGCACCACCCGCAGCCTGATGATGACGGAAGATGGCCGCAGCCTTCTGCCGCATGCCTATGAAGTGCTGGAAATTCTTGAAACGGCAGAAACCGTTCTGGGGCGTCGGCGTGCTTCCGTATCGGGTCTGGTGCGGCTTGGCGTTACCACCGCATTTGGTCTGTATCTGACAAAGCGTCTGGGTGAACTGCTTGAACGCCACCCTGATCTTTCAGTCGAAGTCGTCATGCGCGACTCCTTTGGGGATCTGGTGGAAGAAGGGCTCGATCTGGCTGTACGTGTGGGAGAAATTGCCGAAGGGTCGCTTATTGCCCGGAAGTTGGGCGTAGTGCGCAAATGGCTGGTGGCCTCCCCAGAATGCCTGAAGCGATGTGGGACACCAGAACACCCGCGTGATCTGCCCGAATACCCTGCCATTGTTTACAACTATGGTGGCGGTCGGCACGACTGGAACTTCTACCGTGAGGAAGAAGAAAGCGTTATCGCGCCTTCAACCGTTTTTCGTGCCAATAGCAGCGAGGCGGTTTTTTATGCGGTTTCCTCAGATATCGGGATTGGCTTGTTGCCCGAATTTCTGGTGCGGGACTCGGTGAAGGAAGGCAAACTGGTGCGTCTGTTTGCTGATTGGAAAATCCCGACGCTGCCGTTTTATGCAGTACACACTGGCCCCCGTACCCTGCCGTTACGGACGCGGACAGTGCTCGATTTCCTGATTGATGTATCGTCAGACGTTTTGAAAGAAGCACCGTCAGTCTAAGGTGGTTCTCACGCACGCTTAATTTTTGATAAAGAAGTAGCTTCCCTGAAAAGTGGCTGCTTCGATGTTCAGAATAGATTGTGCGTCTGTAAAAGACGCAGGCTAAATTATAGCCGCGAAAAGCCTGTCATTATGCTTTTTACTTCTGACATGCACCAGATTCATAAAAGTTCGCCTTTCGCGGCACGCCGCATTACCCGTGGAAGCCGGGGTCTGTTGCGGCGTTTGCGGGAAGAGGACCCGCTTCCAGGCTGCTCGTATATCCTTTGCGCAGATATGGCAGCCAGTTTTTCAGCCATCCATCGGTACGTTTTACAAAATCCGCTACCATGGGAGAGTTGTTCATGCCTGCATGGGACCAGTCTTCGGGCGCACCCGGCACCGCGCGCTGGCCAGCCTGCGCCGGGCTTAGCAACGTATGAATGGTGGCAAAATCCACACCTGTGCCAGACTTGCTTTTTTCAATATGCGTCCATCCGGCATCCACCAGAATAGGGGGCAGATCAAACCCCATCATGCCCAGTCGCTGCAAAGCTGGTGGAATGAACAGCGGGCTGCTTAACAAACCCTGTAGAGCCTGATTGGACGTAATGAACAGGTTGTTAACCACCCGAATGGGGGATGTCAGCCAGCATTCTGTCTGTGTGCCGTCCTGCGGCAGATCCCCAACTGTAAAGTTGAAGCCGCTGTGACACATATCCTGCAACATCTGCGTATCTTGGGACGGGATGGATTGCGTCGTTGCCTGCGCAATAATGAAACCTGTCACCACGCCCTGTTCTGACCGCACAAAAATGGAGGTCAGAATCTCACCATGTGAAATATCATCCTGATAGTTCAGAACCGGGTGCCATTTTCCGGCAGGCAGGGGTAACTGACGGCCCGCAAATGGAATAACCCCTTCAAACTGGGCATCCAGCGGCGGTTGAGAGACCATGCGGCGGCCTTCCCCATCCGCATCGGCGGCTGGTTTGCCTGCATCCGCACGGCCGAGCATATGGCCCACTTTATCAGTCAATGTCTGATAATACGGAAGCCTGTTGGTCAGCCAGGGGGCGGGAAACACCACGGAGAAAATGCCGCAGGCACCAGTGGTAATCAGAACCGTGCGCCAGAGCGGCGCACGTTGCCAGAGACGGGTAAAAGCGGACATGCCGTAATGCTCGGTTCAGAATAATCAGGCTTGAAAACACCGGCCGATGCACAGGCATGGGCCGTAACAGACTCAGGGTGTCAGACGGGCGTGCATGCTTTCGCTGCTATCGCTTTTATTGTCTGCTATCTTAGCCACAACGGACCCATCTTCATCGCGGCTGATGCGGATCATGGTCGCACCCTGCTGACGCGCCACAATCAGCGACTCGCTAATCATGTCTTCAATAGAGCGGACAAGGTCACGGGCCGACGCTGCATCGCCCATACGGCTTTGTCGGCGCATCACGTCCATCAGCAGGCCAGCGTCGATACCGCCGGTTTCTACTTTCAGACCGTAGCTTTCAATCATGGTTTCGATTTCCAGCGCAGAAACGCGGGCAATATCCAGCCCTTTCAGCGCACGGAAGACGAAAATACGGTCAAGACGGTTCAGAACTTCCGGCGCAAATCCGGCCTGACGCAAGGCTTCAACCGACTCGGCGCGCATCCGGTCCGGGTCATCATGCAGGCGGTCTGCAATTTCGGTCAGGGCATCGGTTGCAATGTTCGATGTCAGCACAAAAATCGCACGAACAGTCGAAATCTGCTGGCCGGTCGAGGCCTCGGTAACGTGGCCATCGTTCCATGCGGTCAGGAATTTCTTGAAAACGTCAGGGTGCGCTTTTTCAATCTCGTCCAGCAGCACGACGGCATCAGGCTTTTCTTTCAAGCCACCCGTCAGTTTACCGTACGTATCAGACCCGACATATCCTTTGGGCGAGCCGAAAAGCTGCGTGGCGGCATGGGGGCTGCTCATCTGCGTCATGTCAAAATGCAGCAGGGGGCGCTCAAGCTGGCGCGCCATCTGTTTGGCCAGATAGGTTTTGCCAGTGCCAGGCGGCCCGGCCAGCAGGAAGATGCCAACAGGTTTGCCACGAACCTGAAGCGCCAGCCGTCGGCGCAACTGCATGGCAATATCTTCACAAACCTGATCCTGCCCAATCACGCGGGCCCGTAGATTTGCGGCCAGTTCTTCAGCATCAATGGTTGTTTCGCGCTGTTCACGCGCCAGCATTTCTTCCAGTTCATTGCGGTTTGTCAGTCTGGCAAGAACGTCCATCATCCACCCCCGTCGGCGTAATAAGCCTTTGCGTGCAAGCCGCTCGGCGCGTGTTTCAAATAGCAGCCCGCCTATGGTCAGCAATCCGCTTACTGCGGCAATTATAGGCCATGCCGGTGCACACCATTCCATGAAATGACCAAGCGAGGCCAGTGAAAGGTGCAGGCTGATGGCCATCTGAATACTGGCAAGGACCAGAAAGATGACCATCATCAGCGGCATAAGCCGGTTCAGGGCGGGCAGCAGGCCTTTCATTGCGCAATCACCGTCAGGCCAAGAGAATCACCCTGATGCATGACAGGTAGAACCTGTGGCCCGAACATGGTTATCACGCCGCTTCCTATTCCTACTATGCCGGGATCAGAGACCGGAAGAATATCAACATTGCCCGCAACACTGATAGGCAGAATCAACACGGTTGGGGTGGTTTGCAAGGCAACAGTGCGATGCATGGTCCCGCATACCACATTGACCGTACCCCCCGTGCCGGTTGCATCAAAAATGGGCATGGCTACCAACCGCAGGTCACGCCGTTTCACGCCCGCCAGAATATCAGCTTGCTCTTTTTCCGAATATCCGGAGGAGGCCAAGGCTTCCGCAGCTTTTTCCGGCGCTATCAGGGATAGCTGAATGCCCATCCGCTGCTGGCTGGCATCTGCGCCCTGGTTGTCTCCCGCCCCAGCCGCAGCGGGCGTGTGGGACGACGTGCTGTTGTTGGAGCCTATGAAATGCACACCGGCGCCTGCCAGCAGGGTACACGTCGCCAAAGCGACGAGTATGGTGCGGAAATGAGAGGATTTTTCCTCTTTTTCCGGCTGAGCTTTATAAACAGGATCAGGCAGATCATTCATACGGGTAATTCAGACATATCCGGGCCGCTATGCGCAAGTTCAGAAAACGCAGGAAAGACCCGAAAAGCCATGTCTGCACTTAATTTCTTTTTCACGTTAAACCCGTAGCATCATGGTCGCCGATGTTTCACCCCTTGCGGTCTGGCTTGGTATCCCCTACATGGAACATCATCCTTTCACTTTATAAGAATTTTGGGGGGTGGCCTTGACGGGCCGCCTTTTTTGCATTGGACGCTGATCTGCCCATTCATTCCGGTCTGGAGTCTCGCCTCGTTGCGCTGATAGCGCCAACGCTGGACGATCTGGGCTATGAAATTGTCCGCGTGGCAGTGCTGGGCCGCGAAAGCCCAACTGTGCAGATCATGGCCGATCGCAAGGACGGTACGCTTATCAATGTGGATGATTGTGAGCGTATCAGCCATGCGGTAGGCGCTGTGCTGGATGTGGAAGACCCCATTCCTGGTGTGTGGACGCTTGAAGTGTCTTCCGCCGGGATTGATCGCCCATTGACCCGCGCCAAGGACTGGAACCGTTTTGCCGGACATCAGGCAAAGGCCGAGGTTCTGGTGCCGATTGATGGTCGTCGTCGCTTTTCAGGCGTGGTGCTGGGGTCGGATGGTGAAACCGGCCGCCTGCGGCTGGATGATGGAACCGAAGCCGTTTTGCCGCTGGTGGAAATTCGCCGGGCAAGACTGGTATTGACGGATGCCCTGATTGAGGCGAGCGCGCAGATGGCGCGCCCGGCTGATGAGGGCGAAAACGAGAAGAGCAAGGTCGGGGAAGAAAAGCCGACCGGGCGCAAATTACACTGATCAAGCCGCCTGCTTTGGAGAGCTGAGAGTATGGATACCTCTGTTTCCCGTCCTGAACTTCTGCTGGTTGCAGATGCAGTCTCGCGCGAGAAGGGAATCGAACGCGAAGAAGTGCTGGAGGCCATGGAACAGGCCATCCAGAAGGCCGGACGTGCCAAATACGGGCATGAAAAAGATATTCGTGCGACCATTGACCGCCGCACGGGCGAAGTCCGCCTGTCACGCTGGACGGAAGTTGTCGAGCACGTCGAAAACGAGGAAACCCAGATTCCGCTGGCCATTGCCCGCAAGTTTCAGCCGGAAATCAAGGCTGGCGAATATCTGGTTGATCCGCTGCCGCCAATTGATTTCGGCCGTATTGCAGCGCAGACCGCCAAGCAGGTTATTGTGCAGCGTGTGCGTGAATATGAACGCAAGCGCCAGTATAATGAATTCAAGGACCGCGTAGGCGAAATTGTTAACGGCACTGTCAAGCGTACTGAATACGGTAACCTGATGGTGGAAATTGGTTCGGCAGAAGCGCTTCTGCGCCGTGACGAACTGATTGCTCGTGAAACATTCCGCAATTCTGATCGTGTTCGTGCCTATATTTACGACGTGCGTGACGAACCCCGTGGCCCGCAGATCTTCCTGTCCCGCACGCATCCGGCCTTTCTGGCCAAGCTGTTTGCGCAGGAAGTGCCTGAAATCTATGACGGTATTATCGAAATCAAGGCTGTTGCACGTGATCCCGGGTCCCGTGCAAAAATGGCTGTGGTTTCCCGCGATGCTTCCATTGATCCGGTCGGTGCCTGCGTGGGTATGCGTGGCTCCCGTGTTCAGGCTGTTGTTACTGAATTGCAGGGCGAAAAGATCGACATTATTCCGTGGAGCCCGCAGGCTGCAACGTTCGTGGTGAACGCACTTGCACCGGCAGAAGTCTCCAAAGTGGTGATGGATGAAGAAGCTGGGCGCGTTGAAGTGGTTGTGCCTGACGAACAGCTTTCCCTTGCGATCGGCCGTCGCGGTCAGAACGTGCGTCTGGCCAGCCAGTTGACCCGGTGGGATATTGATATCCTGACGGAAGCTGAAGAATCCGAACGGCGTCAGGAAGAATTCCGTCGTCGCACCAATCTGTTTGTTGAAGCGCTTGATGTTGATGACGTCATTGCAGGGCTGCTGGTGACAGAAGGCTTCAATACAATTGAAGAACTGGCCTATGCAGACCCGGATGAACTGATTGGCATTGAAGGTTTTGACGAATCAGTGGTAAGTGAACTGGTGCAGCGCGCCGAAGCTTATCTGGTGAAGCAGGAAGAAAACCTGGATACCAAGCGGCGCGAGCTCGGTGTGTCTGATGACATCGCAGAGATGGGCGTGTTTACCAACCAGATGCTTGTGACATTGGGCGAAAAGGGTGTAAAAACTCTGGACGACCTTGCTGATCTGGCTGGTGATGAGCTTGTCGAAATTCTCGGTTCTGACGCCATTGAGGAAGATGCTGCCAATGAAATCATCATGGCAGCCCGTGCTCATTGGTTTGACGAGGAAGACGGCAAGAGCGCCGAGCAGGAGTAAGGACAGGCAGGCTGCCAAGAAGGCCTGATAAACAGTGAGTGGTGAATTTTTGCCCGAAGCGGATGAAGACGAAAAAGGCCCCCTGCGGCGCTGTGCTGTAACACGCCAGCAGGGAAAACCTGACGTAATGCTGCGTTTTGTGGTATCTCCCTCACAGGTTGTTGTTCCCGATCTGGACGCAAAACTTCCCGGAAGGGGAATATGGTTGAGCGCACAGCGGGATGTGATAGAACAGGCCCGCAAACGCGGGGTGTTCGCGCGGGCCGCCCGGTGTCAGGTCACTGTCCCGGACGATCTGGTCTTCCAGATAGAGGCTGGCCTGCGTCGGCGGATGATAGAACTTCTGGGGTTGGCCCGGCGTGCCGGGCAATCTGTCAGTGGTTTTATGAAGGTGCGGGAATGGGTGGCGCAGCGGAATGCCGCAGTCATTGTCCATGCATCTGATGGAAGCGGGGATGAACTGGGGCGTCTGTTATCAGGCGCACGGTCTCTCCCCGTGATTGAGGCGCTTTCGGCGGAAGATCTGGCAAAGGTTTTCGGGCGGGAGCGAGTGGTAAACGTAGCGTTGTCAGCCGGGGGGCTTGCCTCTCGTCTCTGCTGCGAGAATGAGCGTTTTTCGGGGGTTGCTGAAGGCGGCTCCCGGGTTCGCCGGACCTTTCCGGCGGATGGGTGTGAACAGGCGGGTCAATGAGCGAAGGCAAGGATCAGGATCAGGGTAAGGGACGTCTGTCCCTTCGGCCGGCGGGTCGTTCGGAAGTCGGACGGACGGTTGATGCCGGGTCCGTGCGGCAGAGTTTCAGCCATGGCCGCTCCAAGGTTGTGCAGGTAGAGGTGCGCAAGAAGCGCGGCCCCGGATCTGCCTCTGGAGCAGGTGGTCGTGGCGCAGGTGGTCGTGCAGGGGCAGGTCGTACCCTGACTGCCGCTGAACTGGCGATACGCCAGCGCGTGCTGCAGGAACAAAAGGTTGCGGCTGAAGAAGCCGAACGGCGTGAAGCTGAACGCCGCGAGCAGGAAAAGATTCAGATCCTTTCTGCTGCCGAAGAAGCGCGTCGTCGTGAAGAAGACGAAAAACGGGCTGCTGAAGAAGCTATTGCTGAAAAAGCAGCGGCTGAAGAAGCAGAGCGCAAGGCCCGCATTGACGCCATCAAGCCGATTGAAGCGAAGGGCCCGGTTGTTTCTGCTGTGCCGATTCCGGGTGAAGTCACGCTTGCTCCGCCTGTCAGCCGTCTGAAGCCTCTGGCTGAACGGGCAATCATGCCTGCCAAGCCGCTGAAGCCTGTTGCGCGTCCGCAGTCTCAACCGGCCGCGACACCGTCTGCTTCTGAAGGCGCTGCTGCACAGACCCTGCGTCTGCGGGGCCGCAATGCAGATAGCGATGACGAACCTCGTCGTGGTGGTCCGGCCCGTCGCCCCGGTGGCGGTGGTGCACCTGTCCGTAAAGCTCCAAGCGGGGCCCGTAAGGGTGACTCAGGCCGTCGTGCAGGTCGTATTGATATTCAGGCCGCTATCGAAGGTGATGACGACAAGACGCGTTCGCTCGCTTCTGTCCGTCGCCAGCGTGAACGTGAACGCCGTCAGGCTGAACTTGAACGTCTGCGTGCGGATCAGGTGCGCGTTGTGCGTGATGTCGTGCTGCCTGAAACCATCACGGTTCAGGAGCTGGCAAACCGTATGGCAGCCCGTCAGGGTGAAGTGATCAAGGCGCTGATGAAAAATGGCGTCATGGCTACTGTTACCCAGACTATCGATGCTGATACAGCCGAACTGATCGTTGAAGAATTCGGTCACCGTGTGCGCCGCGTTTCAGAAAGCGACGTGGAACTGGGGATCGAAGGCATTGAAGATCAGCCAGATGAACTGAAAGTCCGTCCGCCTGTTGTGACCATCATGGGTCACGTTGACCACGGTAAAACGTCTCTGCTTGATGCCCTGCGTACAACAGACGTTGCCGCTGGTGAAGCAGGGGGTATCACGCAGCATATTGGTGCCTATCAGGTAACATTGGCGTCTGGTGCCAAGATCACGTTCCTTGATACGCCAGGCCACGAAGCGTTCACGGCCATGCGTGCCCGTGGTGCTTCGATTACAGACGTTGTTGTTCTGGTTGTTGCTGCCGATGACGGCGTCATGCCGCAGACGATTGAAGCGATCAAACACGCCAAGGCTGCAAATGCGCCGATCATTGTTGCGATCAACAAGATCGACAAACCGGGTGCTAATCCGGATCGGGTAAGGCAGGAACTGCTGAACCACGAAATTGTTGTCGAATCCATGAGCGGTGACGTGCAGGACATTGAAGTCTCTGCATTGAAGCGTCAGGGTCTTGATCAGCTTGAAGAAGCCATTCTTCTGCAGGCAGAAATTCTGGATCTGAAAGCAAACCCGGACCGGTCTGCTGAAGGTGCCGTGATTGAAAGCCGTCTGGATCGGGGTCGCGGTTCCGTGGCGTCTGTTCTGGTGCAGAAGGGCACCCTGCATAAGGGTGACATTGTTGTGGCCGGGGCTGAATGGGGCCGTGTGCGTGCACTGGTTGATGACCGCGGTCGTCAGGTAACGGACGCAACACCATCCATGCCGGTTGAAATCCTTGGCCTGACAGGTGTGCCTTCCGCAGGTGCCCCGTTTGTTGTGGTCGAAAATGAAAATCGTGCCCGTGAAATCTCTGAATTCCGTCAGCGTAAGCTGAAGGAACATCAGGTAGCGGGGCAGGTTGCTGCCCGTGGTACTCTTGACCAGATGCTGGCCCGTATTCAGGCGGGTGAGCAGAAGGAAGTTGCCGTCCTTATCAAGGCTGACGTTCAGGGTTCTGCTGAAGCAATTCAGACCACGGTTCTCAAGCTGGCACATGAAGAAGTTGCAGTGCGCGTGCTCAACGCAACGGTAGGCCAGATCACGGAAAGTGATGTGCAGTTTGCCAAAGCGTCTGATGCTCTCATCATTGCCTTTAACGTGCGTGCAACAGCTCAGGCCCGTACCCTTGCTCAGCGCGAAGGTGTGGAAATTCGCTACTATTCCATTATCTATCAGGTAACGGACGATGTAGAGCAGCTTGTCCGTGGCAAGATTGCGCCGAAGCACCGTGAAAAATTCCTTGGTTACGCAGAAATCCGTCAGGTTTTCAATATTACCAAGGTTGGCAAAGTGGCCGGGTGTTACGTTACGGAAGGCGTTGTCAAACGCGGCTGTGGCGTGCGTCTGCTGCGTGACGGTGTGGTTATCCACGAAGGTGACCTCAGCCAGCTCAAGCGCTTCAAAGACGATGTCAAAGAAGTGGCTCGTGGTTATGAGTGCGGTCTGTCCTTTGCTGGGTATAATGACCTGCGTGAAGGCGACGTGGTCGAATGTTTTGAAAGTGAGTTGGTTCCTGCATGAGCCGTCGAAACGGATCAGACAGGCCAGGAATGAAAGGACCGGCGGGGTATCTCGCCGGTCTTTCTCCTTTAGGGCCGTCCCAACGTCAGTTACGAGTTGGTGAAGAAGTTCGCCGTGTACTGGCCGAACTTTTTGCGCGCACTACCTTTCGTGACCCAGACTTGGCGGATGCTGACGTTACGGTCACCGAGGTGCGTCTTTCACCTGACTTCAAGCACGCGACAGTTTTTATCGCACGGTTAGGACGCAGTGATATTGACGCCCTGCTCCCAGGTTTGAAGCGGGTTGCCCCATGGCTGCGGACACAGATGTCTCACAAGCTGCGGTTGCGTGTTGCGCCAGAACTCCATTTTCAGCCTGACACAACGCTGGATTATGCCATGCATATGGACAGTCTTCTGAAATCACCCGATGTGAAGCGGGATCTCGACGCCCAACACCAGGGCGATGAGAGCGAAGATGAACCAGAAGTATAAAATTCTGGCATAAAAGTGCCTTTTTTGTGAAACACCTTTCTTTGCAGAATTGTTACACTGTCTGCAAAGAAGGAGCACTCATTGATGCGCGTGTTGAACGAAGATGATGTAGTAGGCACGCAATTTCAGCTTTTTTCATCTGATGGTGCAGTTCTTTCTGATTGTCTTGAATGTCAGCGCAATGGCGAATTACACGGACTTCAGCAGGGCCTCTCTTTTACCCAATGGGTAATAGAAAATGATTCTCTTTGCTTTTTAAATGATAATACACGTCTGATATTCCAGAATTGTGTCGGGGCGCCCGGTTCATTTGTGCTGATAGCCCGATGTTTGAAACAAGAGGGAGCGGAGGAAACGCTACCGTCTCCTTTTTATATTCTACAGCAGAAAACACTTAAGCCTGTAGAACAAGAAAATCCGAATGATCTTCTGAATCAATTGCGATCTGAAATGCACTCTGCGTTTTCAGGTCTCAGCAAGCAGATGCAACGGATTGACCAGACGAGTAATCTGGTTTCAAGGCGCGTTATTTCTCAATTCGTACGCCGTAAAATACGCTGTGTTTTTATTGTGCATGCAATAGAGACGTGGGATTCTCTGCATGATGTTTATAAAGAAATGCAACATGCCGAAGACTTCGACCCGATAGTGGTCAGTATTCCACGTCGTTATCCTGGAGAAAATCATTTCAGCCATGAGGATATGGTGCATGAAGGATTACGCAACTCTGGGGTTCCTCACTTCAGACTGACGAGTAATCCAGAACGTCTGGATGACCTTGATCTTATAAAAAACCTTCAACCAGACGTTATTTTTAGGCAAAGCCCTTGGGAATATGATGTGCCTGAGGCTTTTGGAGCAGAAGCGATCAATTTTGCTCGTATATGTTATGTGCCCTATTATGCTTTCATGTTGGTTGATGATCATTTTAAGGCCGATAAACCGGAAGATCATCTAAACCAGCATATTGATCAACCATTCCATAAACATTGCTGGCGAATTTTTGCTGAAAACGAAACGGTCAAACAGCAGGCACTGACAGACTCTACATTATGTGGCGCTAATATTGTTGTGACCGGCAACCCTAAGCTGGATCGGCTGCGGCGTATGCAGGATAATCCGTGTTGGCCACTTCCAGATCCGGAAGTGGTTGGGAGTGCGTCAGTGCAAAACACAGAGCATTGTGAGAATAACCCTTCGTTTGACGACGCTCTTCCAGATGGGCCGTTGGACACAGAAGCGGGTGATCAAACAGAAGAAAAACCTGAAAACTCTCGTCCTTTCCGAATTGTATGGGCTCCCCATCATAGTATCGATCGGCGCTGGTTATCATTCGGTATGTTTCTTCAGACATGGCGCGAAATGTTGGCGTGGGCGCAGGAAGACCAAACCATACAGATTGTGTTGAAACCGCATCCTGCGCTGTTTAGTAAAATAGAGGGCGATCAGATGCTATCGCCGGAAGAGTATCGCTTTTTTCGCGAAACATGGGATTCGCTCCCTAATACAACCGTGCAGGACGGCGGAAACTATAGTGCGCTTCTTGCCGCGTCTGACGCCATGATTACGGATGGTGTGTCTTTTCTGGCAGAATATCAGCTTTTTGAAAAACCACTGGTTTTTATTGATAGTGGTGAACATGTGCCGTTCAATCCTGTCGGGCAACAGGTGGTCAAGGGCGCGAACAGCGTTGCCGACGTTGCACAGGCTCGGCAATTCATTGAGCGTATCCGGGGTGGCGAGAATGACCCCGCAAGCGTCTATCGTGATGATGTTTTGAAACTGCTGCTGCCTTATCCGGGCAAAAGTGCCCAAATGGTGGTGCAAGCCATTAGGGAAGGGTTGGCCGCAGAATCTGCTGGGTGTGACTTTGCTGTGTGAAATATGGCTTAGCTTTTCCAGGCTTGAACAACTGGTCTGATAGCAAAATTGCTTTGAATACGGACCACCCCGGGCATACGGGAAAGCTCCTCTTTATGAATCCGTTCATAGTCTGACATATCCTGCGCCTCCACCCTTAGCAGGTAGTCTGCGTCTCCGGTCATCAGGTAACATTCTTTGACATCGGGGCATTCCCGTACACGGCTTTCGAAGCGGCGCAGGCAATCTTCTGTTTGGCGTTCCAGGGTAATCTGCACAATAACCGTCGCCATGCTGCGGGTTGCATTGCGGTCGATAATGGCGCGGTAGCCCTGAATAATTCCGTTTTTTTCTAAAAGCTTGACGCGTCTGAGGCATGCCGATGGCGATAGACCCACCCGCTGTGCCAGTTCCGCATTACTAAGCCGTCCATCATGTTGCAGATGGCGAAGAATAGCATCTGTCACTTTGTCGAAGATCATGTGTCTATTTCCTGCCTAATGACGCATAATATGCGACAAAAATGCGATTAAGTGCAATTTTATGCGTCAAAATAGCAAGAAATGCCAGATGCTCTTTGCTAAAATTGTTATATCGAAACAGAATGAGTATCTGTCCTGATGTCTTCCAGTTCCTTTCCATGCGCTGACTGGGCTGCCTACAGGGCAGGTGCTGTTTTGACAGTTGATCTGGCGGCTATAGCGGATAATTATCGTCAACTGACACAGCGTACGGCGGGTGCCGTGTGTGCGGCGGTTGTGAAAGCCGATGCTTACGGGTTGGGGGCTGCACAAGTTGCGCCTGTTCTTGAGCAAGCCGGGGCGCAGGAATTCTTTGTCGCGCATGTGGATGAAGGTCTGGCGCTAAAACCATATGTGTCTGACCGGGCGCGAATCACGGTGCTCCATGGCGCACGACCGCAAGCACTGCAGGATTGTGTGCAAAGCGGTTTGCGCCCTGTTCTGAATAGTCTGGAACAAATTGCACAGTTGCGGGCGCTGGCTGAGAAAACCGACAGACCGTTTGATGCGGTGTTACAGCTTGATACGGGTATGTCCCGGTTTGGTCTGTCAGAGGCTGATGTAAAAGAAATTTCTGAAAACCCATCTCTTTTAAAAGGAATTTCTGTCAGCCTGATTATGAGCCATCTCGCGTGTGCCGATAGTCCAGAAAATCCGGCTAATGAATGGCAACGTGATAATCTGAAAGCTTATGCGGCCTTACTACCTGCTGCCCCGCTAAGTCTGGCGGCCTCATCAGGTGTATTTTTGGGGCCTGAGTATCATTTCAACTTGGTACGTCCGGGTGCGGCATTATATGGCGTCGCCCCGAATGCGACGGCACCCAATCCGTTGAAGCAGGTTGTGCGTCTGCAAGCGCATGTTCTGCAAACTCGTTCTTTGTCAAAGGGAGATCGGGTTGGGTACGGATTGACGTGGCAGGCCGAGAGGCCATGTCGCGTTGCAACCATTGCTACTGGATATGCAGACGGCTTTGCCCGCGCAGGGGCAAGCACAGGCTGTGTGTGGTTCAATGGAAGGAAACTGCCAATTCTCGGTCGGATTTCTATGGATTCCATGACCGTCGATGTCTCATCCATTCCAGAACATGAACTTGGCCCAGATGCGTTAGTTGATCTTCTGAATGCTGACTATGGAGTGGATGATGTTGCCAAGGCAGAAGGCACGATAGGCTACGAAATTTTGACGTCTCTGGGCCGACGGTACCACCGTGTTTACCAGAATACGTCTGAAGCAATCTGATCGTTTTCAAATAAGGACAGTATTTTATGAAAGTTCTTGTTCTTGGTGGTGGCGTTGTTGGTGTCACTTCGGCTTGGTATCTTGCACAGGCCGGGCATGACGTTACGGTTATAGACCGGCAGCCAGAAGCCGGTATGGAAACCAGTTTTGCCAATGCGGGACAGGTTTCGCCGGGTTATTCCGCTCCGTGGGCCGGCCCGGGGGTGCCACTGAAATCTATCCGCTGGCTGATGATGGCGCATCGTCCCTTTGTGTTCTGGCCAATGCCAGACCCGCATTTGTGGAAATGGCTGTGGCAGATGCTGGAAAACTGCACAACCGATGCCTATGACCGGAACAAAGGCCGTATGGTGCGTCTGGCAGAATATAGCCGTGATGTGATGTGTGATCTGCGGAAAGAAACGGGGATTACTTATGATGACCGGCAGCAAGGTACATTGCAGGTTTTTCGTACCCAGAAGCAGCTTGATGGCGCAGCACTCGATATTGCTGTTCTGAAACAATATCAGGTACCTTACGAAGTTTTGGATCGTGAAGCCTGCGTAAAGGCAGAGCCCGGGCTTGCTGACGCGGCGCAGAAAATAGTGGGTGGCCTGCGTCTGCCGGGTGATGAAACAGGGGATGCCTTCAAGTTCACACAGACCCTTGCGGCTATGGCAGAAAAAGCGGGTGTGAAATTCCTTTATAATACCAAGATCAAACAGATTCTGGCGGATGGTGGACGTATTACCGCCGTCGAAACCAGCCGTGGCGTTCTGATGGCAGATTCCTATGTGCTGTCTTTGGGAAGTTTTTCTCCGGCGTTGGTGCGGCCTCTGGGGCTCGATCTGCCTATTTATCCGGTGAAAGGCTATTCGCTGACAGCCAACATTACCGATGCGGCAAAAGCGCCTGTTTCCACCATTATGGATGAAACATTCAAGATTGGCATTACCCGTCTGGGGGATAGGGTTCGCGTTGGTGGCACGGCAGAGCTGGCAGGCTTCAGCCGCCGGTTGCGTAAACCACGGCGTGAAACACTGGAACATTCAGTGACAGATCTGTTTGCAAACTGCTGTGACGTGCCCGGAGCACAGTTCTGGACCGGCCTGCGCCCCATGACACCCGATGGTACACCGATTATTGGCCGCACCGGGTTTGATAATCTGTTCCTTAATACCGGCCACGGCACATTGGGGTGGACAATGGCCTGTGGGTCGGGCCGAGTTCTGGCGGACATAATGTCAGGCAAGAAGCCAGATATTGCGTATGAGGATCTGAATGTCTTCCGTTACGCACAGTAGGTTTCTGTCATTTCTGTAATAAAACTTTAAAGTTTCTTATCCTCATAGTGTGTTTTTTCAAAATTGTGTCCTGTTACTGTCATGGCTGTGACATGGATATGCCTGTTTTGAATGGTTTCCTGTGTGCGGTAGTCGGATAAAGCGGTGCTCCGGCAAGTGGCAACAAGAGGTGGCGACACTCGATATGATGGATAAGCGGTTTTCGGTTCAGTCCTGTCTGCGTCAGATGGTGCGGTATGTTTCGCGTCCAATTCCCACTCTTGGCGCAGTATTATCAGTCAGTGCGGTGGGTGTGTCGTCAATTGGCGGCGGTGTCGGGTGTTCTGCCGCCTATGCGGCCGATGGCGGTGTACCCAATACCCCCACTGTCACGCGGGCTGCCCATAGTGCAGCAGGACCCTACGTCGTAACGGCATCGGATAAGGCGTTACTGGAAGATCTGGAACACCGCACGTTTCTCTGGTTCTGGGAGGCTGGCGATCCTAAAACCGGTCTGGTGCCTGACCGTTATCCATCTGATCAGACACAGGCGAGCGTGGCCTCCATCGGGTTCGGGCTGACCGCGTATGGTATTGGTGCTGACCGTGGGTATATTACACACGCACAGGCGGTTGAACGTACGCTGACAACCTTGCGTTATCTGTCCCGACTGCCGCAAAACGCCAGTGCGGATAAAGCGTCTGGTTATCACGGGTTTTTCTATCATTTTCTTGATCATAAAACTGGTTTGCGGTTCAACAAGGACATTGAACTCTCCAGTATTGATACAGCTTTGCTGATGCAGGGCGTGCTGTTTACTGAAAGCTATTATACCGCCAACACACCGCAGGAACGCGAAATCCGGACTTTGGCCAACGCCTTGTATCAAGGCGTGGACTGGGCCTGGATGCGCAGGCCCGATCAGCGGTTGAGTATGGGGTGGTCGCCCGAACACCAGTTTCTCCCTAACTATTGGGAGGGTTATAGCGAGGGCATGATGGCGTATGTGCTTGGCCTTGGCGCTTCCACTCATCCGCTTCAGCCTGCGTCATGGCAGGCATGGCTGGCGACGAATGACAAGCGTTGGGGGGAATATAGCGGGCAGACATTGCTGAATTTTGCCCCCTTGTTTGGCCACCAATACACTCACTCCTGGATTGATTTTCGCGGCATCCAAGATGACTGGAACCGTGAGAAAGGCATCGACTATTTTGAAAACAGCCGACGCGCTGCCTATGCGCAGCGGTCTTACGCGATTGCCAACCCCGGCAAATGGCAGGATTACGGGCCAGATGTGTGGGGCCTGACGGCCAGTGACGGGCCGGGAGAAGTAACGGAAACCGAAAACGGGCAGGTGCGTCGCTTCTTTTCTTATTCCGCACGCGGGGCAGGGCGTGATTACACGCAGGACGATGGTACGATTGCGCCGACGGCCGCAGGGGGGTCTGTTGCCTTTGCGCCAGAAATTGCTGTGCCTGCATTGCGTGAAATGAAGCATCGCTACGGAAGCCACATTTATGGGCGTTATGGGTTTGTTGATGCTTTCAACCCCAGTTTTCATAACAAGACGACTCTGCCATTCTGGTCAGACACGGCCTATCTCGGCATCGATCAGGGTCCAATTCTGCTCATGCTGGAAAACCGGCGCAGTGGTTTTGTCTGGAACGTCATGAAGAAAAATCCGGCTATTCGGCAGGGGTTGGAACGCGCCGGGTTCCGCGGTGGCTGGCTTGGCAATACGGAAGCCAGCACGGACGACAATAAGGGTGTGGTGCGTAATAATCAGGCTGGCTGATTTGTCGGGCAGAGTGTGAAAAGAGGAGCCAGCCTAGGGCTTTTCTGAAATCACCAGACACAAAAAAGGCCGTTCAGATTTTTTTCTGAACGGCCTTTTTGATCATCCTTGATAGGACGCGATCTCGATCAGGTTCTGGTCTGGGTCGTGGCAGTACACAGATGTGATCGGGCCAAGCGCGCCAAGGCGGGCCACTGGCCCTTCAACAATGGTTACGCCGCATTTTTCCAGATGCTCGACAACATCATCGCTGGTTACGGCGGTAACAAAGCACAGGTCGTTCCCACCGGGCAGGGCATGCACTGCTGTGTCCCAGCCGGTGGCGTCATGGGGGCGCAGGTTCAGTTTCTGGCCACCAAAACATAAGGCGGTGCGGTTGTTGCGCCCGTATTCCTCACGGTCCATACCCAGAACACGCTGGTACCAGGAGGCTGAAATTTCGAGGTCTCTTACAGTCAGGACCGCATGGTCCATCCGGTCAACGGTAAAGCGCATGAAACAACCCGGCTCCCTCTGGCTGGGCCGCCTTCCTGCAAGGCGGCCTTTCTGAACTGTTCAGCCCAGATCAACTCAGTTCAGCGTAGAAGTCATTGCCCTTGTCGTCGATAACAATAAAGGCCGGGAAGTCCTCAACTTCAATTTTCCACACGGCTTCCATGCCTAATTCAGGATATTCCAGAACCTCAACCTTGCGGATGCAATCCTGTGCCAACCGTGCTGCCGGGCCACCGACAGACCCAAGATAGAAGCCACCATATTTCTGGCAGGCGTCTTTCACGGCTTTGGAGCGATTGCCTTTGGCCAGCATAATGAATGACCCGCCATTGGCCTGAAGCTCGGCCACATACGAATCCATGCGCCCTGCCGTTGTCGGGCCGAAGGAGCCTGTTGGCATACCTTCTGGCGTTTTGGCCGGGCCTGCATAGTAGACGGGGTGATCTTTCAGATACTGGGGCAAGCCTTCACCACGATCCAGCCGTTCCTTGAACTTGGCGTGGGCAATGTCGCGGGCCACCACCACGGTGCCTGTCAGGGCAAGACGGGTCTTGACCGGGTATTGTGACAGTTCTTTCCGGATTTCATCCATCGGCCGGTTGAGGTCAATTTTGATTGCATCCCCACCCAGATGGTCGTCTGTTGTTTCTGGCAGGAAGCGGGCTGGGTCATGCTCCAACTGTTCCAGAAAGAAGCCGTCGGCTGTAATGCGAGCCTTGATCTGACGGTCAGCCGAGCACGAAACACCCATTCCCACCGGCAGGGAAGCACCGTGACGTGGCAGGCGGATAACGCGCACGTCATGGCAGAAATATTTGCCCCCAAACTGTGCCCCAATACCCAGCTTGCGGGTCAGGCCCAGAATTTTCTGCTCCATATCCACATCGCGGAAGGCGTGGCCGGTGGGGCTGCCGCTGGTTGGCAGGCTGTCATACCAGTGGGTCGAGGCCAGTTTGACCGTTTTCAGCGTCTGTTCTGCCGACATACCGCCGATGACAATGGCCAGATGGTACGGCGGGCAGGCAGATGTGCCCAATGTCTTGATCTTGGTATCAAGCCAGTCAAGCAGCTTCTGCTCGGACCCCAGAAGGGCGCGTGTTTCCTGAAACAGGAAGGTCTTGTTGGCTGACCCGCCACCCTTGGCCACAAACATCAGATCAAACTGTTCATCATGATGCGTGGCAGGACTGGCAAAAATATCGCACTGCACCGGCAGATTGGTGCCCGTGTTTTTTTCTTCAAACATGGAAAGGGCCGCCATCTGCGAATAGCGCAGATTGGTGCGGGTATAGGTTTCATACACCCCTTTGGAGAACGCGACTTCCTCGTCCCCTTCCACCCAGACGCGCTGGCCTTTTTTGCCAAACACAATGGCGGTGCCGGTATCCTGACACATGGGCAGCACGCCACCGGCAGCAATACAGGCGTTTTTCAGCAGATCGAGGGCAACAAAGCGATCATTGTCTGATGCTTCAGGGTCTTTGAGGATGCTGGCCAACTGCTCCAGATGTTTGGGGCGCAGATAATGGGCCACTTCATGAAAAGCCTGCGCCGTGAATTCTGTCAGGGCTTCAGGTGTGATGTGCAGAATGGTTTTGCCACCGCAGTGCGATGTGCTGACACCCGCAATATCAACCTTGCGGTAGGTTGTGGTGTCTTCCCCCAACGGAAAAATGGGGGAGTAGGTGAAGGCGGGCACAGGCGGGCGGGGGGGCTGGCTGTTCATGATGTGCGTGATCTCCGTTGCCTTGCCCCGCTGCTGGGGGCATCAGGCGGGTGATGGCCCTTTCTTGCGAAAAGCGTCAAGGCTCACCACCTGTGAGGAGCCATCACTTTCTGCTGTTCCACTGTCTTCCTGCCCAGTTGCGGCGTCACTGGGCTGTTCAGCCACAGGTGCATCGGCCTCATCAGGTTCTTCCGCCATGAAATGGAGGCTGAGCTGAATGGATGGGTCTGCAAAGCCGGTAAAGGCCCGCACAGGGATAACCAGAATGCTGCCCACACCGCCAAAAGACAGGCCGACAGACACGGTATCTTCCGCGTGGTCTACCTTCAGGTCCCAGAACTGGTGTTGCAGCACTATGGTCATCTCATGCGGATATTGGGCGCGGAGACGGGCCGGTATTTCCACGCCGGGGAAGTCAGTGCGGAAAGTCAGATAGAAATGATGTTCGCCTGCAAGCCCTTCGCGGCTCACATATTCGAGCGCACTTAACATGACGCCGCGATAGGCGTCTTCAAGCCAGCGTTCATAAGGTAGCAGGCTTTCAGGGGGAAAAGCGCCGTTTTCCGGTGTGTTATCGTGGTCATCAGTCATGGCGGCTCTCCTGTTCTGTGCCGGTATGGGGGCTCCGGCATCATCTTGATCACTCTGACGTCAGCCATGGGGCAAAGGGTGGGCAAGTGCAAGTCGACACTGCATGATTCTCTACTCCGTCAGGCTGCCATGCAAAATGCAAAACGCCTGAAAGCGTAAAAATAAACAGGGATGAAGGCTAAAAAGTGGGAGGGCTTCTGTTGCCCGGTGCCCTCCCGAACCGCGCTTATCGCTTATGCAGCGACAGCGAGCACCTCTGAGTTATCGTTGGCACTTGTAAGTTTAGCCCGATAACGGCGGTACAATGCCGGGCAAAAAGAAGGTCTTTACCACGCGTGTCGAGCCTGTTTCGTCCCCATCTATCCAATGCCACAAGGGCCGGATTTTTATGGTGGAGACGCCGGGTACTGCCCCCGGGTCCACTACGCTTATTCCACGTTCCGTTTATCGCCATAGCCAAGGGGCAAGCCCCTCCTGCACCTGTGAACATAAGGAGCATGGGGTTGCTTTGCAAGAGGCCTGTAGTGTCCGCTTAGTTCTTAACGCTGTTGCGTCAGCGGACGGGGGATTACGCAGCGCTGGGGCGTGGGGTGGCTGGTCTTAGGGCACGGGACGCTGGCTTGCTGGGAAAAGCCGGTTTCTGAACAATCGTCTGACGTTCCTGGGCATGCAGTTCGGCTAGAACCAGCAGGCGTTCCAGATCTTCTAGTTCGATATCAAACGTTTCATTGGTTTTATGCAGCGCGGCCAGCACATCGTCACGATGAAGCCCTGCGGCCTGTTCTGCCTGCTGGGTGGCAGGAACGGCTTTGTGGGGGTAGCTGCGGCCATCAAGCCGGTGAAAGGCAATCCCAACACAGACCAGCAGAAGCGAGTTCAGACCAACTGGCACAAAAGGAAACAGGACAGCGGCCCCAACCCCGGCAGAAGACGGATGAAGCAAGACCGCTGTAAGGGCTGCTGCGCCACCGGGTGGGTGGAGTGAGCGTGTGGCGCTCATGCCCATAATGGCAAGCCCTACGGCAATGCCCGCGCCCAGCATCTGATTCTCAATGACCACGCTGACGGCAACACCAATGGCGGCCGAAATGACATTTCCCAGAATGACAGCACGCGGCCCAGCCAGTGGGCTGGCAGGGAGGGCAAATACCAGCACCGAAGAAGCCCCGATCGGCGCGACGATGGCGGGGAGCGCTGCTGGAACGACAATGCCTGTCAGCACCATACTGGTGATAATACCACATAAAGCGCCAAGGCCGGCCAGAAGAAACAGTATTCTGCTGTTACCACGGGCCAGTAATGGCGGCAGTTTTGAAAAGAATTTATACATAGGGACGCATCCGTCAGGCGTTTTACAGGGCTCTTGATTTAATAACGAATGCAAAACAACTTAATGGTTTTACATTTTCTGCTGCCATTTCCTTTCATCACTGTCCAATGAAAGGTTTTTATTACGTGATAAGTTCTGCTTATAACTCATGACGCATTTTTCACGGGACGCATCAGAGGGCAGCACCCGCAGGTGATAACCAGCCAATCGCGGTGATATGTGTCTTTCCCGCAGGGGGTATTTTGCGCTAGGGAAAGGGCATGTCACTTACCGATGCCCAGCGCGCTGAAATTGCCGCACACGCCCAAGAAACAAGCTCCACCCGTCGGCCAACGGTGCCTGCGCTGGAGGCCATGCTGTATGACCCGCAGGAGGTGCTTGACCACGGCTTTCTGCGCGTTATCGACTATATGGGGGATGATTCCGCCATTGTGCAGGCGGCGCGTGTTTCCTATGGACGCGGTACCCGCAAAGTGTCAGAAGATGCGGGGCTTATCCGCTATCTGATGCGGCATCGTCATTCCTCGCCGTTTGAAATGTGCGAGATCAAATTTCACGTCAAACTACCGATTTTCATTGCCCGGCAATGGATTCGTCATCGCATGGCCAGCGTGAACGAATATTCTGCACGCTATTCGATTCTGGACAGTGAGTTCTATCTGCCCGCGCCAGAACATATGGCCGCCCAGAGTGAAATTAACCGTCAGGGTCGCGGTGCCGTGCTGGAAGGCGCAGATGCTGCCGCCGTGCTGGATATTCTGCGTGATGATGCCATGCGCACCTATCGCAACTATGAAACCATGCTGGATACGGACGAAGGCTACGGTCTGGCCCGCGAACTGGCCCGCATCAATCTGACCCTGAATACCTACACCCAGTGGTACTGGAAGATTGATCTGCATAATCTGATGCACTTTCTGGCCCTGCGCCTTGACCCGCATGCCCAGTACGAGATCCGGGCATATGCGGAAGTCATGCTGAAGATTCTGCATGCGTGGGTGCCGCAGACAGCCTCGGCCTTTGAAGACTACCGTCGGGGTGCGGTCACATTCTCGGCCGGGATGATGAAGGTTCTGCGCAGCATGCTGGCTGGTGAAGCGGTTGAGCGTGCCGATTCGGGCCTGAGCAAGCGTGAGTGGGATGAAATGATGGCCAGCCTGAAAGGCTGAAAAGGACGCGCAGATGGATCATGATCATGAGGCATCTGCGCCTCTCCCCGTCAATCGGGACGAGATTTTTACCCCGGTCCCCGGCGCAAACCGGGTAGAGCAATTAGACGCAGAAACGGCCTTCAAATTACCGACCTTCACCCCGTTTCTGGTGGTGGCCGGTGTTCTTGTGGCAATCTGGCTGGCGCTGTTTTTGACGGCCCCGAAAAACCCGCGGCCGCAGCATCTTCATCTTTGCAAAACAGAAGGCCCAGACGCCCATACGTCCATCTGTTTGCATTGAGTTATAAGATTTTTTCTAAAGCAGATTATTTTACGTCTGTATCAATCAGATGCTCTTACCGTCCTGAGTTCAGATTCATTCTTTATTTGCAGCGTGGATACGTTCAAGCGTTTTTATTGATCCGTCTCTATTATGCGGCAGCGTTTAGCTTTCGTGCCGCAGACGGCGGGAAAGCAGATTACCCAGCCCTTGCAGGCCTGTTACCAGAACAATCAAAACAGCCACAACCCCAAGCATAACGGGGGTGTTAAACCGCTGATAGCCATAGCGAATGGCCAGATCACCCAAACCACCTGCACCAATGGCCCCTGCCATGGCCGATGCGCCGACAAGCGTGACAAGCGTGACGGTAAAGCCGGAAATAAGACTGGGCAGACTTTCGGGTAGCAGAACATAGCGGACCACCATCCAGCGTGTTCCCCCCATGGCACGCACGGCATCCACCAACCCGGCATCAACTTCACGCAGGGACACTTCTGCAATACGGGCAAAGTAAGGAATGGCCGCAATGGATAACGGCACAATAGCTGCCGTAGTACCCAGTGCGGTGCCCGCTATCAGGCGTGTAACCGGGATCAGCAGCACCAGCAGAATAATGAAGGGCACTGCACGGACAGCATCAATAACAAGCCCCAGACTGCGGGCCAGAAGCGGCATACGGCACAGACCTGACGGGCCTGTCAGCACCATCAGCACTGCCAGGGGCAGGCCGCCCAGAACGGCCAGAAAACCAGAGGCTAGAACCATTTCCAGTGTCTGTCCGGTCGCACGGACAAGCAGATCAAGAATCAGCCGGGACATACCCCAAGACCTCCACAGACTGACTGGCATTTTTCAGAAAAGCGATAATATCCATCGACGGATCAGCCATTTGCACTAGCACATCAACTTCTGCCGCTGTGCTGTTCTGCCGCATTTGTGTGGCCAGAACCGTGGCGTTGACCTGATGCTGCTTGGCAAGCTGTTCTAGCAAAGGGCTGACAATATCCTGTTCGGCCAAGGCAAGTTTCAGCACGGTCTGGCTGCTGTTGCCCGGTACGGTAGAAAATCCGGCTGGTAGGGGCAGATCAGCGGTATTTGGTGCAGACGGGGCCAAAACATCTTCAGGCCTGCCGCGGCCAATAATGCGCCCTTTATCAAGCACCAGAACACGGTTGGCCAGTTGCCGCACAACATCCATTTCATGCGTGATGAACACGATGGTCAGGCCAAGGGTGCGATTTATGTCAGCCAGAAGGGCCAGAATGGAGGCTGTGGTTTCTGGATCAAGGGCAGATGTCGCTTCATCACACAGCAGCAATGTGGGGTTGGCTGCCAGCGCACGGGCAATCCCAACACGCTGCTTCTGACCACCAGATAACCGGGACGGATAGTGTCTGGCGTGGCCACCAAGGCCTACAAGATCAAGCAGTTCGGCAACGCGTTGGGTGCGTTGCGGCTTCGGGATACCGGCAATTTCAAGCGGCAGCGCAATGTTTGCAGCAACGGTGCGCGAGTTGAGTAGATTGAAGTGCTGAAACACCAGACCAATTTTACGGCGCAGCATGACCAGCCGCTGTTCAGGCAGCGTGGCAAGATCTTCTCCTTCAAGGAGGATGCGCCCGGAATCTGGTCGCTCCAGCCCGTTCAGGCACCGGAGGAGGGTCGATTTCCCAGCCCCGGAGCGTCCGATAATCCCAACGCTTTCCCCTTTTGAGACAGAGAAGCTGATGTCCTGTAACGCAGCGTGCGGCCCGAAAGACCGACTGATATGTTCGACCTGAAGAAGTGTCATGACCACGCAGGCACAATGGCCCCATGATACACATCCAGCAGAGACTGCCGCACATTGGGCTGATGGAACGCGTTGACCAGTGTACTGACCCACGGTGCTTTCTGGTCAGCTTCGTTTACAGCAATGAAGCAGACATAGGGGTTGTTTTGCAGGGATTCCTGCCCAATGCGCTGTTTTTCAACATCAATCCCGGCTTTTTTGGCCCAATCTGTGTTGACCACTGCACCATCCAGATCAGGCAGGGCACGCCCGACTACACCGGCATCGAGCTCCTTGATGGTGATGTTGCGTGGGTTTTCGGTAATGTCGATTGCAGTTGGCGTCAGGCCAGCACTTTCTGAAACCTTGATAAGCCCCAGTGTCTGCAACAGCTTTAGGGCTCGGCCTTCATTGCTCGGGTCATTGGGCACGCCGATTGTTGCATTCTGGGGTAAGTCTTTTACAGACTTCCAGCGCCCGGAATAAAGCCCGATCGGGGCGAAGTAGGTGTTCCCAACCGGCACAATATGAAAATTGTTGGCAGTGTTCTGGGCCGTCAGGAATGGTCCATGCTGGAACGCATTTGCGTCAAGTTCATGCTCAAACAGCGCTTCGTTGGGGGCATTGTAGTCTGAAAAAGGGATGATTTTCAGCGTCAGCCCGGCCTTGGCCGCATTTTCAGCCGCAACACGCCACACATCTTCATCCTCGCCGGACATGATGCCAATACGCAGTGTCTGAGGGGATGCGGCAAAAGCCTTACGGCTGGCAAGGGCCGCACTACCAAGCAGGGCCAGAGCAGACCGGCGAGAAAGAGCAGAAAAAGACATGGCGTACCGCACCTGTGCTGAAAGAACACGATATTAACGGAGGGGGCTGATTGAATGTAAGAAAAACACGTTGTCAAGAGTGATTAAAAAAACGCCTGACCATAATACGAAAACAAAACGGATTTAAGGGGTGCATCTTCTTCCGGTCGCGTGTGTCACATATTTGCCATGTGAGTTTTGGGAAGAAACGTGACTGTTCTTTATATCTTATCAGTTTCAAAAGCTGATAAGGCAGAACGGTTAAGAGGCAATGCCAAAGTGAGGCAGCAGGCAGGCGGAGAAACAGACCGCCAAATCAGGCTGACAGCATGTGAAGCACCCTTCAGACCCCAATTATAGTGAACAGGAATTAAAGCGGATGATCATTTTAAAGAAACAGAAACTGCATCAGGTCTGTCTGGCGCTGTCGGTGGCAACGTTACTGGGTGTAAGTGTTGCAGCTCATGCCGAAACCGAGCGTGAAAAACAGACTGCTGCCTGCAAAGGCGACGCTGTAAAGCTTTGTGCCCTGTATATTCCTAACGAAGCGAAAATCACCGCCTGTATGGAAAAGAAAAAAGAGAAGCTAAGCCCCAAATGCCGCGCCTTTTTTGACAAAGGCAGCAAGCAGAAAAAGACACCTTCCAAAAACTGACCAGTCGTTCCCGGTTATCAGCTTTATTGGAGCCGATAGCCGAGATGCAAATACACTGTAGGCCTTAGCCAGTTTGCCTTGCCGGGTAGCCTTTACTGGGCTGTCGTCTGACGGCGCAGAGCGTCTGCCGTGGTGCGGGCAATACGGCGGAAAGCCTGCGCCGCTTCGCTGTCCGGGTCGCTTGCCACAATGGGGTTACCTTCATCGCTGCTGGCACGGATAGTGGCCAGCAGGGGCACTTCACCCAGAAACGGAACACCCATGGCATCGGCTTCCTTGCGGGCACCACCATGGCCGAACAGTTCGGTGTTGTGGCCGCAGTTGGGGCAGCAGAAATAGGACATATTTTCGACCAGCCCCAGAACAGGGACTTTCATTTTCTCAAACATGCTGACGCCACGCCGGGCATCAATCAGCGCAATATCCTGCGGGGTTGAGACGATGATAGCCCCTGCCAGCGGCACTTTCTGCATCAGGGAAAGCTGGGCGTCGCCGGTGCCGGGGGGCATATCCACAACCAGAACATCCAGTTCTCCCCAGTCCACATCTGTCAGAAACTGGGTAATAGCCCCCATGACCATTGGCCCGCGCCAGATCATGGCCTGTTTTTCTTCAACCAGCATCCCGATGGAAACAGCGTGCAGACCCCACACAGGAATGGGCTGAAGACGACCATTGTGAACTTCCGGCTTGCCTGCGGTGCCAAGCATGCGGTGCAGCGATGGGCCGTGAATATCGGCATCCATCAGGCCCACCTTCAGGCCTTCCTGTGCAAGCCCGATGGCCAGATTGGTGGCCGTGGTTGATTTGCCTACGCCACCTTTACCAGACGCTACGGCAATAACGGCTTTTACCCCCGGCAGGACGGGCGCGTTGGGGTCCGCTGGCGGGCCACCGAAGGGCCGATGGCCAGCTCCCCCTGCGGGTGGACGTGCCGCGCCGGGTTGGGCCGGGGCTGCGGGCCGGTGGGCGGTCAGAATAATTGTGGCATCCTGCACATCCGGCAACGCTTTCAGGCGCATGGCGGCTTCATCGCACAATGGGGAAAGCAGCGCGGCTTTTTCTTTCGGCACGGCCAGAGCGACAGACAGCTTCCCTTCTTCCAGCCGGAACCCTTCCAGCTTGCCAAGGGCCAGCAAGGAATGGCCTGTCCGGGCATCCGTTACCGAATCCAGAACCAGCGCAATGTCATCATGGTGAAGGGGGGAGGAAGTCTGTGCCAATGGTTTTGTCCTGATCTGCAACGAAATGCGGCGTCCGCGTGTGTTGGCAACAGCAATGCGGGTAGGCCGTCAAGGGATAAAGGTGGCTTTGGTGCTTTGTTCTGCAAGGCAGAGCGCGTAAAGAAAGCAGGATATAAGGCCACCGGACTGACATGGCTTTATCATGATACGCGTTAAAAGGGCCAATTTCGTTCCATGACTGCACAGCCCGACCTTCAGGCAACAGCGCAGACCCGACAGGCGCAGACACCCCAGCCCGCAAAACCGCGTTCCGCCATCAGTCCGGGCCGGGATCATCGGATTGATGCCATGCGGGGCGTTGCGCTGTTGATGATGTTTGTGGACCATATTCCACAAAGCCTGCTGAACCGCTTTACCATGCGCAATATTGGTTTTGCGGATGCGGCGGAGGTCTTTGTGCTTCTGGCGGGCTATGCATCCTGGCTGGCCTATGGGCGTGGCTTTCGTAAATACGGCACGCTTGGGTGCCTGAAACGCATCTTCCGCCGGTGTGTGCAGCTTTATATTGGCCAGACCATTATGGTCATGGTGTCCGTGCTCAGCATCCGTCTATGGCGGCATTATACGCCGGTGCCCGTTGATTTTCTGGAACCAGAACTGGCGCACGGCATGAGCTGGGTCTGGCGTGTCATGATGTTTGACGCGCTGCCCAGCAATCTGAATATTCTGCCGCTTTACATCGTGCTGCTGGCCGGTTTTCCCATTTTCTATCTTTTGATGCGCATCCATCGTTCGCTGGCACTGTTGTTGGCGGGGGCATTGTGGATGCTGGTTAATCTGGACCCCGGCCTGAATTTTCCCAACTGGCTTGACCCGGACGGCTGGTATTTTAACCCGTTCGCATGGCAGTTTCTGTTTGCGCTGGGTGTTTCTGCTTCAGCCGAGACAGAGCGTCGTGGCGCAGATTTTCCCCGGCTTGATCTGCTTGCGGGCTGCTGCATGCTCTATCTGCTGTTTTCAGCCCTACAGGCGTTTCCTTGGGGGCAATGGGGGCTGCCTGACCTTCGGCCTTTTGGCAGTATGATCATGCCGGAAAAAAGCTGGCTTTCTCCGCTTCGTTTGCTGGATGTCATGGCCATTTTCTATCTGGTGCAGTCTTCCGCCCGCGCACGGCGCTGGGCCGCAGAATCGCCCACAGGGCAACTTCTGGCGCGGGTTGGCCGCCATTCGCTTGAAATTTTTGTGGTCGGCACGCTGCTAGACCTTTATGCGCGGCTGATTTTCAACACGTTTGGGGATGGCTGGGTCTTGCAGGTTGTTGTGAATGTTACGGGGCTGAGCATCCTGTTCGGGCTGGCAGCATGGCTGGACAAATACCGTTCGCGTCAGAAACTGGCAGCCCTTGATAAACAGGCAAAAGCGTAATGATCGCACTCGTTCTGCCTTGCTGTGGTCGTATTTCTGAAACAGGCTGACGTTCTGGCTCGATCGTGCGATAGAGTAAAAACGACCTTGTTTTCTGACTGTTGAGAGTGATTTCAGCCCATGCGTCTGCCCGTTCGTCTCCTTCGTGCCGGTTCTCTCTCATGTGTATTGCTGGCGGGGGTAGCAGGACCTGTTGCGGCATGGGCTGCGGATACAAATGCGGCCCCAGCCGCACAACCTGTGGTTGCAGGTGGTATGGCGCGGGGGGTACCCAACAGCTTTGCTGATCTGGCAGACCGCCTGCTACCGGCTGTGGTCAATGTTTCGACAACCCAGACCGTGAAAAACGGCGATGATGAAGACGAAGAAGACGGCGATGGGGAAGATCAGCTTCCGCAGATGCCGAATTTCCCGCAGGGGTCACCCTTCGAAAAATTCTTCCATGATTTCATGAACCGCCAGAACAGCCCGGACGCACCACCGCGCCGGATGCAGGCGCTGGGGTCAGGCTTTATTATCGACCCCGCAGGTTACATTGTGACCAATAACCATGTTATCCGCCATGCCGATAAAATCACGGTCACGTTGCAGGACAACACGGTTCTGACGGCAAAAGCTGTCGGTCATGATGACCGGACCGATCTGGCGCTGCTGAAGGTCGAAAGTAAAAAGCCTCTGCCCGCCGTACATTTTGGCGATAGCGACAAACGTCGAGTGGGTGACTGGGTGCTGGCGATTGGTAATCCCTTCGGCCTTTCCGGCACCGTGACAGCAGGGATTATTTCCTCACGCGGGCGTAATATTGATCAGGGCCCGTATGATGACTTCATCCAGACGGATGCGCCCATCAACAAAGGGAACTCCGGCGGTCCGCTGTTTGATATGGATGGCAATGTTATTGGCGTGAATACCGCTATCTACTCACCCTCCGGCGGGTCAGTGGGGATTGGGTTTTCCATTCCGGCCAATGAAGCCCAAGGCATTATCGAACAGTTGCGTAAGACAGGTAAGGTCTCACGCGGCTGGCTTGGGGTGCGCATTCAGAACGTGACGCAGGATATTGCGGATGGTCTGGGCCTCAGCCCGGCGCGTGGCGCGCTGGTGGCCGGTGTGGAAAAAGACGGGCCGGGTGCCAAAGCCAAGCTTCAGACAGGGGATGTCATCCAGTCGCTTGATGGGCATGTCATAGAAGGGAAGGCGCTGCCCCGTCTTTCGGCACAGTTGCCGGTTGGAACTGTTGCCCATCTGGGCGTGTGGCGTCATGGCAAAACCATTGATGTGCCTGTTACCATTGGTGCATTGCCGGAACCCGCTGCCGAGCCCGAAAAAAAGGCCGCCCCAGCCCCCAAGGGCGGTGGAGAGATCAGTCTGTCCACGTTCGGGTTGTCTGTGGGGCCGCTGGATGCCGCCGCGCGTCAGAAATATAACCTTCCAGCCAGTCAGAAAGGCGTTGTGGTTACAGCGGTCAAAGATGGTGGTCTTGCCTCTGACCGTGGTCTGAAGGAAGGCGATGTTGTGACGGAAGTGCAGCAGGCAGAAGTCAACAGCCCTGCAGATTTGAAGAAGCGGATTGAAGCAGCCCAAAAAGCCAAGAAGAAATCCATTCTGCTTCTGGTGCATGACGCCGATGGTCTGCGGTGGGTGCCCTTTCCGCTGACGGGTGATGATGCTCCCTGATTTTACGCCATAATCCCAATTCATTTATGGCGTCTTTTTCCTTCTCCGCCCGCTGGCTGAATAATGCGACAGTCAGGCAGACTATCCGGCTACTGGTGTCTGTCGGGCTGTCGGGGCTGGTAGCGCTGATTACCCGCCTGCAGGAACCGGGCTGGGCTCTGATTACTTCAGTCATTGTGACCCAGAGCAGCATTACCGAAACCCTGTCCAGCGGGCGGTATCAATTGGTGGGCACCTTTATTGGTGCAGCAGTCAGTATTCTGCCCATCACGCTTCTGATTTTTCACTGGCCTTTGTGGCAGGCGTTTACTGTTGCCTTTGTGCCGTTGGCGGTTCTGGCATCATGGCGGCCCAATACCCGCATGGCCGTTGTCACACTGATGATTGCGACGCTGTTCCCCACGCAGGATGATCCGTACCTGCGGCCGGTGGAACGTGTGTTGTCGATTCTGATTGGTGTCAGCGTATCCATGGTGGTGTCTTACGTCGTGCTGCATGAACAGGCGCGGAGGGATGCGTTTCGGAATGCTGCCACTACAGTACGCAAAATTGTCGATATTCTGGCCCATGCGCGTGATCGGGATATCGACTGGCTGGGTATTCAGGATCTGAATGACGAATGTGCGGCTTCGCTCCGCAAGGTGCAGGCGGCTGTGGAAGAAGCCCGTCGCGAGCGCTGGCGGCCGCTGGAGCAACGGGACCCCATGCTGGCCGCGCTGCCCAAAGCCCTACGCCAGTTGCAGATGGATTCTTTGGTGGTCGCACGGGCCATCCTCAGGTCGCCTAAAACGCGTTCAACTTTGACGCGGGACAAGGCTGAAGCCTTGAGTGCCGGAGTGATGCGCGGCTTCGACTGGATTATCACCCGGTGTGAGGCAGAGGCCGTATCCCGATCGGGCGAGGAATATCGCGTGGCGGCCGGTGTGATCAGCGGCCTGCCGAGCGAGAATGGCATTGATGATGAGATTATCAGCTTTGCCCTGCATATTCTGAAAACAGACCTGACGTCACTCATTCGTCTGCTGGGTGAAGATGACGCAGATAGAGCCTAGAGCGTAAGACAAAGACGGCAGGTGACAGTCTTTTCTGGTTGCGCCACGTTAAGGGGGAAATATCGGAGTTTGGATCTGGCCTCCTCCTGTGTCCAAGCCCGAGCCAGAAAAAGGAGTGGTATCATGGCTTCTGAACCCAACATCGCCATTCAAATCCAGACAACCGGCGGCCCCGACGTGCTGCAACCGGAGAGACTTCCCATACCCACGCCAGCCAAGGGTGAAGTCCTGCTGCGGCAGGAGGCCATGGGGGTCAATTTCATTGATACCTATTTTCGTTCCGGACTTTATAAATTGCCTGCGTTTCCTGCCACGCTGGGTATGGAAGGGGCGGGTGTTGTTGAAGCTGTGGGGGAAGGCGTGACCTCTCTCTCGCCGGGGATGCGGGTAGCCTATGCGGGTGTTCTGGGGGGCTATGCGCACTATCGCACCATTGCGGCTGACCGACTGGTTGTTTTACCAGAGGGAATCAGCTTTGAAACGGCAGCGGGTGTCATGCTGCGTGGGCTATCTGTTCATATGCTGTTGCGTCAGGTTTATGACGTGAAAAGGGGTGACCCCATTCTGGTCTATGCTGCTGCTGGGGGTGTGGGCCAGTTGATGTGCCAATGGGGCCGCCATCTGGGGGCTCGCGTTATTGGCGTGACCTCTACCCCAGAAAAGGCAGAACTGGCGAAATTCTGCGGGGCATCAGATGTTTTGATTGGCACTGACAACCTCGCGAACCGGGTGCGGGATTTGACTGGTGGGTCTATGGTTCCAGTTGTCTATGACAGCATTGGTCGGGATACGTTTGAAGCCAGCCTGAACTGTCTGGCTCCGCGCGGGTTGATGGTGAGTTACGGCAATGCCTCCGGCCCTGTTACCGGGCTAGATGTCGGGACACTGGGTGCGCATGGCAGCCTGTACCTCACACGTCCCTCTTTGATGACCTATATTGCCAATCCGGCTGAATTACAGACATCGGCCAAGGCTCTTTTTGCGCTGCTGGAGCAAGGGGTGCTCAAGCCCAGTATCGGGCAGCGTTTCAACCTGAAAGAGGCCGCCAAAGCGCATGAGGCGCTTGAATCACGCCAGACAACCGGTAGCACCATTCTGGTTGTCTGACGCACGGCTGCGCACCGGTTTTTGCGCGGCAGGCATGTAACAATGCAGGAATATGCCCCATATGGCATGACGGCGTGCAGCATATGGGGTAGTCTTGGTTTCAGCGTTCCAGAACACTGGAAGGCAGAAAGAATGCAAGGATAGTCTGATATGGCAAAATGTCTGTCAAAATGCCCGAAATCTCCGTGTGTACGCGGTCTGCTGATTGTTGGGCTGATTGCCTCTGTCGTATATTTTTTCCGTAAGAAAAAGTGCTGCGGCTAACCTGAAGGCATAATGCCCCAAGGTTCCAACCCTCGCTCTGGGAACAGAGCGGGGGTTTTTTATTGGGTGAAACAGTTATGATAAGCAGTTTTTCTGACGTTTCTTTTTCAAAAATAGCTAATCATGTTTATTAAATATTAATTCTTTCAAAACAGTTCAGCAAAACTTATAAACAGTCTGATTATATTCAGGAGAGGCAGTTGACGACTGATACTGAGATTAAAGACCCCGTGGTTTCCGCAGCTCCAGTAGAAAGCACTGTCTCTTCAGCTCCACCTGCTCCGCCAGCACCCTCAAATGGGTCTCCCGCTTATTTATCGCCGGCAGAAAAACCCGTTCTGGATGGTGGAAACGGCGTTTTCTTTGATTTCAATCTGGGTGCGCGTGTTCTTTTGCCGCAACGGACGGAAGGGAAATGGCGCATCACCCTGCGTGATCTGGATACAGGCAACATCCTGTTCCAGAACGAAAATACCGGGGCCTTTGTCTCGTCCGCCAAACGCTATTATGTCCGTTTTGGCATCGAGGTTGTGGATATTAGCGCGACAGGTGTTGAAACCGTCGTGCTTGAGCATGAATATGACGCAAAGGGAAAAGACGTTATCATCCAGCTTCCGGTTGGAACGCTGGGCGATACGCTGGCATGGTTCCCATATGTGGCCCGCTTTGCCGAGACCTATGGGGCACGCGTAACCTGTTTGCTGTCGGGTCTCATTCTGCCATTGTTAAAAGATGCCTACCCTAATTTGCGGCTCATGACGTCTGATGACGCTGCGAAGGAAGGGATCTGTGCCCAATCCTATGCCACATACTGCATTGGGCTGTTTTTTGATGATGAAGCCAATGCCCAGCAGCCAACCGATTTTCGGTTTGTCGGGCTGCATCGTACGGCAGGTTATATTTTAGGTGTCTCCCCGCAGGAAGAAGCGCCCAGAATGGTTCTGCCTGATGATACCCGGCCTATCCCCGAACCCTATGTGTGTATTGCCGTGCAGGCCAGTACCCAGTGCAAATATTGGAACAACCCGACAGGCTGGCAGGAAGTCATTACCTTTCTGAAGCAGAAGGGCTATCGGGTTATCTGTATTGACCAGAAACCCGTTCATGGAACAGGCATTGTCTGGAACCATATTCCGCATGGAGTGGAAGACCAGACCGGCAATCGTCCCTTGGCCGAACGTGCGCGTTGGCTGAAGCATTCCGAAGCCTTTATTGGTGTCAGTTCCGGTCTGGCATGGTTGGCGTGGGGGGCAGGGGCCAGAGTTGTTATGGTCTCTGGCTTTACACATCCTACCAATGAATTTGATACGCCATACCGTGTTATCAACTGGCACACCTGCAATTCCTGCTGGAATGACCCGCGTGTACGCTTTGATCACCATAATTTTTTATGGTGCCCCCGGCATGAAAATACCCCCCGGCAGTTTGAATGTTCGCGACTGATTACCGGGCAGCAGGTCATTGGTCAGCTTAAGAAAATAGTGGGCGAATAAGGGCGGCTTACGCTCTAGCCGCCGGGGCGAGCAAAAGCAGAACCGTGGTTTTTGCTCCCCTGAAATCTGCGATCAGGCGCGTTGAGGCAACGCAATGCGTTGCGCACGGGTTGTGTTATGGTGCTGGCGTTGTATCAGACTACTCCATAACTGCTTGTCTGGACCCCGTGTTGTCAGACTGATTTCAGAAAGGATAAGGGCGTTGCATCCTATCGTCTCCCGTCTTGCGTCTTTGGCTGCTGGTACCGCTGCGGTCTGCGCCCTCACTTTGGGTGGTGTGGCTGGCCTGTCGGCACAGGCGCATGCACAGGCTTCCGTGCTGCTTAAGCATCAATCTGCCAAGGCCGTGGTTGAAACCGTTGACCATGACGCCCGCGAACTGCTGCTGCGCGAAGCCAATGGCCATCTGATTACCATTGAATACGGGTCTTCCGTGCGCGATCTTCCGCATGTCAACGCAGGTGACAAGCTGAGCATCAGCTTTGTGGAAACGCTGGGTGCAGACCTGGCCCAGCCGGGCAGCCCACTGCCGGAATCAACTCTGACCACGGCTCGTGGTTATGTGCATGGCCACCCACGCGGCGTTATTGCGTCTTTCCGTCGTGAACGCGCCAAGATCAACAGCATCGACGTGCCGACCCATACCATCTCCTTCACCACGGATGATGATACGTCTCACGTTGCTGTGCTGCGTACGAAGGCGATGCAGGATTTCCTGAAAACCCTGAAAGTGGGTGACGTGATTGATATCACGCGTATGGAATCCATTTCCTACATCATCCTGAATGATACGGTTGCACCGGCCACGCCAGACGCTCCTGTTGCCCCTGCTGCCGCGGCAGATCAAACTGCACCGACTGCACCGACTGCACCAACACCGGCTCCGCAGGCGCAGTAAGGTAAAATGACAGGCCGTTAACAGGGCGACATCTGCGCTCTGCTAACGGCCTGTATTGTTATGTGACAGGAGAGAAGTCGTGAACCGTCAGAACAGCACAGGCCCAGCCTTTCTGGAAACACTGGAGCAGGTGAATGGCGGTCGGTCATGGCTGGCCAATCTGGGGGCGTTTGTCTGCGTTCTGGCTATGCTGGGTGCGGCTAATCTGATCTGCCAGTATGGGCTGCACATAGATCTGTCTTATGTGCTGCGTATCCTGATTGCAGGGGTAGCCGCCTATTTTTTCCTGCCCCTGTTTATTCTCTGGTTGTGGCGGGGGCGTTAAGGCGCTTTTCAAGCAGCACCAAGACCTTCTGCGCCAGAGAGCAAAGACAAAAAAACCGGACAATTCGTCCGGTTTTTTATTGGCCTTATGTGTCTGTAATCAGCGTGGCGTGCGGCGCGTTAGCTGGCTTACGTCACGCACGGCACCGCGTGCGGCGCTGGTTGTCAGGGCGGCATAGGCTTTCAGTGCGTTAGACACAACGCGGTCACGGTTGGGCTGCCACGCCTGATCGCCCTTGTCATCCATGCGTTCACGACGGGCAGAAAGCTCGCTATCCGCCACGGCAACAGACAGGCGGCGGTTGGGGATATCAATTTCAATAATATCTCCTTCTTCAACCAGACCGATTGTGCCGCCTTCACCTGCTTCTGGTGAAATATGGCCAATCGACAGCCCAGAGCTACCGCCAGAAAAACGGCCATCTGTAATCAGGGCGCATTTTTCAGCCAGCCCTTTTGATTTCAGATAGCTGGTCGGGTACAGCATTTCCTGCATGCCGGGGCCACCTTTTGGCCCTTCATACCGGATCAGAACAACATCGCCCGGGTTGATCTTGTTGGTGAGAATAGCGGAAACCGCGTCATCCTGACTTTCAAAAATGCGGGCAGGACCAGAGAAGGTTTCAAGCCCGGCTGCAACACCAGCCGTTTTCACAATCGCGCCGTCTTCGGCAATGTTGCCGTACAGCACGGCCAGACCACCATCCTTGCTATAGGCATGGGCGGCGTCACGAATGGCGCCGGTGCTCTGGTTTTTATCCAGTTCCTTGTAGGTGCTTGACTGGGAAAAAGCCTGTGTGGTGCGAACGCCACCGGGGGCAGCGCGGAAGAAGGCCTCGGCTTCAGGGCGGCTTTCGCCGCTGGCCGGGCGAATATCCCATTGTGCCAGCGCATCGGTCAGTGATGGGGCGTGAACCATCGGGATATCGTTATGCAGCAGGCCCATACGGTTCAGTTCACCCATAATGGCCGGAATGCCCCCGGCGCGGTGAACATCTTCCATATGCACATCGGGGCGAGAGGGAGACACTTTGCACAGATTGGGAACACGACGGGAAAGCTGGTCAATGTCTTTCATGGTGAAAGGCACCTGACCTTCATGCGCTGCGGCCAGAAGATGCAGCACCGTGTTGGTGGAGCCACCCATGGCGATATCAACCGACATGGCGTTTTCAAACGCCTGCATGGAGGCAATGTTGCGGGGCAGCACGCTTTCGTCTTCCTGTTCGTAACAACGGCGGGCCATGTCCACAATGCGTTTGCCTGCTTCTACAAACAGGCCGCGCCGTGCAGCATGGGTTGCCACCAGACTGCCATTGCCGGGCAGCGACAGACCCAGTGCTTCGGTCAGGCAGTTCATGGAATTGGCGGTGAACATGCCAGAACATGACCCACAGGTCGGGCAGGCGGAGCGTTCGATCACTTCGGAGTCAGCTTCGCTAACATCCGGGTTGGCGGCGGCCACCATGGACGTCACAAGGTCGGCGCGCTGCTCAATATCATTCAGGGTTACGCGTCCGGCTTCCATCGGGCCACCGGAGACAAAAATGGTGGGGATGTTCAGCCGCATAGCGGCCATCAGCATGCCGGGGGTAATCTTGTCACAGTTGCTGATGCACACCAATGCGTCCGCACAGTGGGCATTCACCATATATTCAACGGCGTCAGCAATCAGTTCACGCGATGGCAGGCTGTACAGCATGCCCCCATGACCCATGGCAATCCCGTCATCAACAGCAATGGTGTTGAATTCACGACCAATACCACCGGCTTCCGCAATGGAGTCGCACACTAGTTGACCGAGGTCTTTCAGGTGAACGTGGCCGGGTACGAACTGGGTAAAGGAATTGGCGACGGCAATAATGGGCTTGCCGAAATCGGAATCCTTCATGCCGGTGGCACGCCACAGGCTGCGGGCGCCTGCCATGTTGCGGCCATGGGTGGTGGTGCGGGAACGATAGCCGGCCATTGGGGGTCTCTCTGGTTGGGTCATGGTTCACAGCGGCCTGACAGAAGCAGACCAAAATCAGGAAAAATGCGCGGCAGGGGGCCGACACAAGGGCGGCACCTTACGGTACAAAGCGCTCTCTGTCAGGTAGCATCTGACTATCTGGTGCATGTGCCCCATAATTACTACAGTTTCATGACAAATTAGGATTTTTGGCAGTGTTTGCGCCATCATGCGGTTGCAGGCGGGCAGGGGGTTCAGTATTCCTCGCTTCGCCCGATTGCAGATCGGAAACGGAGTGCAGATGGACGTATCCGCAAAGCCGCCCGCCCAGATGGATGGCCAAAAACATCGCAGGAGCGGAGGGTTCGCAGGGGACCCACTGTTCAAAATGCTGGTCATGGCAACAGGCATAGGCGTGTTGCTGGTGCTTGGCGCGATCATTGCTGTCATGAGCATTGGCGGGTTCCCGGCCTTCAAGGCATTTGGTCCCGGCTTTCTTGTCTCTGCGGTCTGGAATCCTGTTTCCCAGCATTTTGGTGCCGCTGCCCCGGTTTTCGGCACGCTGGCCAGTAGTGCCCTGGGGCTGCTGATTGCCGTGCCGCTGGCGTTTGGCACGGCTTTCTGGCTGACAGCGTTGGCCCCGCCTGTGCCCGCGGCCATTATTGGTATGGCGGTGCAGCTTCTGGCGGCCGTGCCTTCCATCATTTTCGGGATGTGGGGTTTCTTTGTGCTGGTGCCGCCTATGGCACATTATGTACAGCCCTTCGCCCGGCATATGTTCGGCCATATTCCCGGTCTTTCGGCTCTGGTCTCTGGCGCGCCGTTTGGTACGGGCATGCTAACGGCGGGGTTGATCCTTGCCATTATGGTCATGCCCTCCATCACCGCGGTCATGCGGGATGTGTTCACGTCCATGCCGACCGTTCTGCGCGAGAGTGCTTACGGTCTGGGGGCGACCCGGTGGGAAGTCATGCGTCAGGTTGTGCTGCCGTGGTCGCGTCAGGGTGTTGTGGGTGGTATTGTTCTGGGCATGGGCCGCGCCATGGGGGAAACCATGGCCGTAACCTTCGTGATTGGTGACAGCAACCACATTGGGTGGTCCCTTTTTGCGCCAGCCAACACCATTGCGTCCCTTATTGCGCTTGAATTCCCCGAAAGCCCGGCAGGTAGCCTGAAGCTGGCGTCGTTGATGGCTTTGGGGGCCATTCTGATGGCAATCTCTTTCGTGACATTGTGGTGCTCCCGCATTCTGCTTGCGCGGGGCGAAGCACAGGCAGGAAAACGGTCATGAGCGCCAGCCAGACATCCACGCGTCCGGGACGCGCCAAGAAATCTGCTTCACGCGCGGTGCAGCGCAAGATCATGGACAGACTGGCTACCGGCATGAGCTGGGCCGCAATGCTGATTGTGGTGTTTGTCCTAGGCTCGATTATCTGGACGCTCCTGAAAAACGGTCTGCCGGGGCTGACCGCCAGCCTGTTTACCAAATCCATGGGCGCTCCGGGTCAGGACGGTGGCCTGGCTAACGCCATTATGGGCAGCATCCTTCAGACAGGGCTTGCCATTCTGCTGGGGGCCCCTGCCGGGTTGCTGACAGGGATTTATCTGGCTGAATATGGCAGCGAGAGCGCATTGGCGCGGGCCGTGCGATTTGTGTCTGACATGCTTCTGTCAGCGCCTTCCATCCTGATCGGCCTGTTTGTCTATATGGTTCTGGTGGCACCTTTGGGCCACTTTTCCGGTTATGCTGGGTCAGTTGCACTGGCTATTCTGGCCATGCCGATCATGGTGCGCACAACCGAAGACATGCTGCGTCTGGTGCCTCTTTCCATGCGTGAAGCCGGTATTGCGCTGGGTGCCCCGAAATGGCGCGTTATTCTGTTTATCTGCGTGCGGGCTGCGCGCGGCGGTATCATGACCGGCGTGTTGCTGGCTATTGCGCGCGTGGCGGGTGAAACAGCGCCACTGCTGTTTACCTCGCTGGGTAATTCGGAGTGGTCACTGAACATGGGGCGACCCATGGCAAGCCTTCCGGTCGCCATTTATCAATATGCAGGCTCTGCCTATCAGGACTGGATGCAGCAGGCCTGGACAGGCGCGCTTCTGGTCACGCTGGGCGTGCTGATTATCAATATTGTGGTGCGGGTGGGTATCCACGGAGGACGGACATGAACGGAGACACCATGAGCAGCACCATGCAGAACGATGCGTCTAACCTGACGGCTGATGCAGTTGGCGAAACCGCCCATCCGCTGGCGTTACAGGTTCGCAATCTGGACTTTTTCTACGGAAAGTCCCGTGCGTTGCACAATATCTCCCTTGATTTCCCCGAGCGGAGTGTCACTGGGATGATTGGCCCCTCAGGCTGCGGTAAATCAACCCTGCTGCGTGTGCTCAACCGGATGTATGATCTGTATCCCGGCCAGAAAGCCACGGGTGAGGTTCTGTTTGATGGTCAGAACATTCTGGCGGCGGGCGTTGACCTGAATGTGCTGCGTTCACGCATCGGCATGGTGTTCCAGAAGCCGACCCCATTCCCCATGTCCATTTATGATAACATTGCCTTTGGTATCCGCCTGCACGAACGGGTCAGCCGATCGGAAATGGATGGGCGGGTAGAAGACGCGCTGCGGCGTGTTGCCCTGTGGCCGGAAGTGAAAGACCGCTTGCAGGCCTCTGCCACGGCTATGTCTGGTGGACAGCAGCAGCGTCTGTGCATTGCCCGCACGATTGCCACCCGCCCCGAAGTTATTCTGCTTGATGAACCCACATCAGCCCTTGATCCGGTGTCTACCGCCCGTATCGAAGAATTGCTGGATGAACTGAAAACCGAATTCACCATCGCCATTGTCACGCATAACATGCAGCAGGCTGCACGTTGTGCGGATCAGGTGGCCTTCTTCTACCTTGGCGAGCTGGTGGAAGTTGATAGCACAGCCCGCATGTTTACCACCCCGCGTGAAAGCCGTACGCAGGATTACATTACCGGCCGCTTTGGCTGAACAGGGAGGACACACCGATGGGGACTGAACCAGCGCATACCGTCACCCGCTATGATCAGGAGCTTGACCGCCTGCGCGGGATAGTGGCCCGCATGGGGGGTCTGGTGGAACGTCAGACCGCACAAGCTATTGCCGCCGTTGTAGATCAAGACGAAGACGCAGCTCTTGAACCGCCTGAACTGGATGTGGAGGTTGACGCGCTTGAGCGCGATGCCGAAAGTCTGGCAATCCGCATTCTGGCCCTGCGTGCCCCCATGGCGGTTGACCTGCGTCTGATTGTAGCTGTGCTGAAAATCACAGGCGATCTTGAACGTGTGGGTGATTACGCATCCAGCATTGCGCGCCGTGCGCTCAAGGTCGAACCGCTGGATGGTGCCATGTCCTTCACCGCGCTGCGCGGTATGGGACGGCTGGTGCAGGAAAATCTGCATCGCGCGATTGAAGCCATGGCCAACAACGACAGCGAACGGGCTATGGAAGTCTGGAATGCCGATACCGCTGTAGATGAAATGTACACCGCCATGTTCCGTGAACTGGTGACATACATGATGGAAGATCCTCGTAAAATCGGTCCTTGTATTCATCTGCTGTTCGTTGCCAAAAATCTGGAACGTATTGGCGACCATGCCACCAATATTGCAGAACGTGTCTATTACGCGGTAACGGGTGAAATGCTTCCGGCAATTCGTCCCCGTGGTGGGGCCGCACGAAAAAGCAGCTAAAGGTCTATGCCTTGCACTGCCTGAAAGACAAAGAAGGGGTGCAGGAAATGAGGTTGAAACACAGTCTGGCTGCTCTGCTTTTTTTGACGCTGGCAGGCTGTGCTGAAACACCAAATGAGTGCGTCGTTCATACCCTTGGCACTCTGCCTGTTCTGAATGATCATGGTTCGCCTATCGTTGAGGTCACACTCAATGATAAAAAGGCCGCCATGATTGTTGATACCGGGGCCGATTTTTCCTCGGTCTCCGAATCCCTTACCAAACAATATGACATGACGCGTCTGTCCGCCTATGTCCCTGTGAACGGGGTCGGAGGGTTGGTCGATGCGTCTGTTTATAAGGTGGACAAGTTGGGGCTGGGCACGGGAACAACGCAGGATATTGCGTTGGTCGGGCTGCCCCGAACGCACGGTCAGATCAATGGTATTCCGATTGTCGGTCTTTTTGGCGGTGACTTTCTGACATCCTATGACGTCGTGTTCGATTTACCCGCACACAAGATCGATCTGTATCAGCTTCATGGGTGCCCGTCGCCAACCCCAATGTGGGATGGTCCGGTTTCCAAGCTTCGGTCAAGCCGTGAAGGGAAAACGCATATCGGTCTGAAGCTGGTGCTGAACAATTATAAAATTGACGCTATTCTTGACAGTGGTTCGTCCGCCACTGTGGTGCTGCCCCGTCAGGCGCATCATGCTGGTGTGTCCGAAGAACAGTTGGCAAATGATATTTCAACAAAAAGCCGGGGGATTGATCTGCACAGTCTCTCTGGTCATCTGCATCGGTTTGAACGATTGCAGATTGGCGATGAAGTTTTTCCTAATCCTCTTCTAGACGTCTCTCCGCTTAAAACGGATGGGGATGCTCTTCTGGGGGCAGATTTTCTGCGGCATAATCGGGTGTGGATTTCTAATCGGAATGATATGATTTACATCCAGCGACTATCACCTCCGCCGATGCAGGACCCGACATTTGAGCACGGCTTGCGGAAACGTCAGCTTACGCAGCCTGACATGCAGAAGCAGCCAACACCCTGAAGACCTAGTGTAGAAGTATAGGTCTTTAAGAAAATGTCCGCTTCAACCCCACATCTAATGAGAGCGGGCTGACACCCAGAAAATCCTGCATGGGTTTGATATCGAAATTCTTGTCTTCCAGCAGGCGGCGGATTTCGGTTGGCTCAATACGTGGAACACCGGGGAGCAACGGCGTTAACCGCGCCAGTAGCATCAGAATCGAAACAGGCACGGGCAACACTTGCCGACGCCGTAACCCTGCGGCCTGACAGACGAGTTCAATAAAGTGGCGGTAGGTCACGGGTGCCGCACCGGCAATGACCAGAGATTTCGGGCCCTGCCATGTCTTGTCCAGTGCTGCCAGAATGGAGGCTGTCACATCGCCCTGCCAGATGGGTTGCACAAGCGCCTTGCCGCCAACGGGTAACGGCACGACGGGCATGAACCGCAACAGGGATGCCAGCCGCTGAACATTATTTTCACCCTGCGCCCCGTAGATCATGGTGGGATGAAGAATGATCCCCGTTCGGCCCGATTCCATCAGCGCCTTTTCCCCCCGGAGCACCCCTTGGCCGTGGGCATCAGGCCAGCGGGTAAATTTCCGCGTGCTTCCCAGGCAGATCAGTTTGGTAGTGGTGGGGGCGGCGGCAATCAGCGCCGGAATATTACGGGCATGGGCTGTGCACACAATAGTGGTTGCATCTGCCAAAGCTGCACGCAGCGAGGCTTCCGGCCCTGTCAGATCAATCAGTCGGGCGTTTGGGAGGGATGCCGCAGCAGCAGGGTTTCGTACCAACGGGATAACGGCTCTACCCTCAGCCTGCAACGCAGCACAAAGCGCTGCGCCGGAGCGACCAGATGCCCCAATAACATGCACGCAGTGCTGCGTGACGGATGCATCTGACTGCATAGTTGCGCTCGTCCCTTCTAGCCTAGCGGAGCCTTGAGATGCTCAGGGTGCCTTGATAGTCAGGCCAATCTGCTGCGCGACCTGTGGCGAGGTGGAAAGCATGCTGATGGCGGCTGCAACAGCCATCATGGGCAAAGGCTGGGGAGGCCGCAGCGTAATGGTCAAAGGCCCTTTGCCGGGGTGGCGCAGATAGGTGGCAACCTGCGTCAGGGGAACAGAGGCCGTGGGGGATGGTGGCGCGAACTGGCTCTGTAGAGCGGCTGTCAGTTCTTCCGGTTTTACGCCCCGTGCTTTTGCCGCAGCATCCAACGCCTTCTCAACCAACCCGTGGTCTGTATAGGTAATGTTCAGCGCCATAACCTGCATGTCGCCTGCTCCGGCAGACAGAAGGGCTGTGGTGCTTGTCTGGCTGAAATCTCCATCCAGATTCAGGCGGCCCATGCCGGGTGCGTCCAGACTGAACTCATCCACATGCAGTTTGCCTGCCTTGAAGTCATGTGTGTCATTCAGCACGATTGATCCACGGAAGCGGTCGTACCCCAGCGCTGTCAGCATAGACAGGTTTGGCACTTCGGGCCATAGTTCCAGATTCTGCACACTGGAGACTTCTTTTTCGGCGGTGTCCGTGCGTGTGGCATGGGAATGCAGGGCAGCAAGGCGAAGCAGGGGGCCGGTCCCTTCCACACTTAGTTTTTCAACCTGAATGTCACGGGTGCCATTGTGGGCTGTGTACGGTGTACCGGCAGAAAGGCTGCCATACAGCCCCGCAAGATCAAGCCCATCAAGGATAAGAGACGCAGCGGTAATATGCCGCTGGGGGGCTACATCCGTTGACAGCTTGGCGTCATGGGCCTCAAGGCGCGATGCGTTGCTTGCACCGTAATCATCTATAATAAGAGACTGCGCTGACAGGTCAGATTGCAGACTGCTGACAAACCCATGCAGTTTGTCAGCTTCCGCGTGCCGAATTTCCAGCGCCTGTGCAGGCGAGCCCTGTGGTTCATCCGCTTTGGATGGCAGCGTCACATCATCCATACGCAGGGCGTCCAGATGCAGGCTGCCTGCCGGGTCAGCCAACTGGAAGTTGTGGAACGTCAGATGGCCGATTCGGTGGGGTTCTTCCCCACTTGCGGCCAGTTTTGATATTTCAGCCTCATCCGCCGTAATGGTTTCCGGCCCCTGACGGAACACAAGCCCGGAAAACTTCACGCTTCGGCCCAGCAGGCCAGGCCAGGCTTTCTGATAGGTGAAGGACGTATCAGGCCCCAGACTCTGCCGGAAACTGTCTATGCTCTTATCCAGCATGACATGTTCGGCATGGCGGGCAGCCAGCCAGCCCAGGCAGGCAACAGCGGCAACCCCACCAACTGTGACAACGACTTTTTTCTTCACCAGGCAGAAATCCTGTTTGTTTTTACCAGAAACTCTTCAACTCATGCCTTCTTTAATGCACTGCGGGGGCAGAGAGCAAGCGGGTGTACGGTAACATATTACCTGAAGAAAAACCGTTGAAATAACGGCCATGAACGCCAATTCCTCTTGACGAAGGGGGTTTGCATGCTCATAAGGCCCCATCTCTACAAGCTTACAGTCTTAACGGAATCATTCTCTATGAAGACAACCCTCTCGCTGAAACCTGCGGAGGTGACGAAGAACTGGATCCTGATCGATGCCGAAGGCCTCGCTCTTGGTCGTCTTGCCGTCATCATCGCTAACCGCCTTCGCGGCAAGCACAAGCCCCAGTTCACCCCGCACGTTGATTGCGGCGACCACGTGGTTGTCATCAACGCTGAAAAGGTGGCACTGACCGGCAACAAAGCTGGCCAGAAGCTGTTCCATTACCACACCGGTTATCCGGGCGGTATCAAGACCCGCACCATTTCCCAGCGTCTGGAAGGGAAAAACCCTGACCACGTTGTGGTGAAGGCCGTTGAGCGCATGATCACCCGTGGTCCGCTGCAGCGTCAGCAGATGCGCAGCCTGCATGTTTATGCTGGTGCCGCACACCCGCATGACGGTCAGCAGCCGCAGAAGCTGGACGTAGCGGCGCTGAACCGCAAAAACGTCGTTAACGCGCAGGAAGGCTGAGCATTATGTCTGAAACTCAGGAACGTACAGGCACGCTGGCTGATCTGAAGGGCGTTGTCCCGACAGCTCCGGAAGCTCCTGTTTATGAAGTAAAGCGCGATGCGCAGGGCCGTTCTTACGCTACGGGCCGTCGTAAAGACGCCGTTGCCCGCGTATGGATCAAGCCAGGTAAAGGCGACATCACCGTAAACGGCCGTCCGGTTGGCACCTACTTTGCCCGCCCTGTGCTGCGCATGCTGCTGACTCAGCCTTTCCTTGTGGCTGACCGTTACAACCAGTTCGACGTTGTTTGCACGGTTGTTGGTGGTGGTCTGTCCGGTCAGGCTGGTGCAGTGCGTCACGGTATCAGCCGTGCTCTGACCCACTATGAACCCGGCCTGCGCAGCATTCTGAAAGCTGCTGGCTTCCTGACCCGTGACTCTCGTCAGGTTGAACGTAAAAAATACGGTCGCGCCAAAGCCCGTCGTTCCTTCCAGTTCAGCAAGCGCTGATCTGCAAGAACGCTCGCTTTTGCGACACAGAAAGGCGGGAGAGGGTTTCCTCTCCCGCCTTTTTTGTATTTGGGGTTATGCAAATGGGGACTGGTGTCAAAATTAGTGCCAGTGCCAGTGCCAGTGCCAGTGCCAGTTTTGCCGGGAAATAGCCCCAGCAAAACTATGAATTGTTCCTTACGGTGAAAGAAACGCTTTGACGTCGCGCGCCAGCGCAGCCTTGCTTTCTGGGCGCGTGTAGAGCATGTGCCCACCGGGATACAGATGCAGACCAATGCGGTTACGCCCGACCGGAATATGTTCGGCTACCCAGCGAGACGAGGCAAAGGGGCAAGCCAGATCATAATAACCGTTGGCAATAAACACCCTGAGTGTTGGGTTCAGGGCCAGCAGGCGGCGTAGCACCGGAATCTGCCGTGCAATAAGTTCCCCATCACCACGGTAATCCCACGCGCCATTCACTTTCATGCTGAGCAGTTCGTAAGACAGATCAGTATGGAAATTAAGTGTTGTGGCGGCATACTGCTCAAACGCGGTGCCATAGGCACGGCCGAAGCCTGACAGAACAGGGTCCGGGCTGTCGCTATTGTCAACACCTTCGGGGAAGGGGTCTGCCACAGACAATGTGCCGTCATACAGCGAATAGAGGCGGCCATCCCGACTGCGTACGTCGTGCGCACTGGGGGCGGGGATGCCACGTTCCTTGGTGATAACGTCTAGGGGTAGGCCACTATGCGTCGCAACGTCGTCATAAAAATCATGCGCGGCATCGCCGGTAGGGGGCGTGTTCGCCAACGTGCTGAGGTAAGGCCCCAACGCGTAATGATAGGCTTCGTCCAGTTGATGGCCGACAGTGTCAGGTGACAACTTATGCTGCATTGCAAGGCGAGAGGCTTCGTATGACGGTAGAATCAGGGCTGAAGCCAGAATATTGTCACCGGTTGCCAGCAGTTGCATATCAAGCGCGGGCGAAATCATGACAATGCCGTTTACAAGCAGATTCTGCTGCTGGGCCAGAGCCTCTGCCACCTCAATCGACCGTATGCCGCCATAGCTTTCGCCCACCAGATAGCGTGGGGACGCCAGACGTTTATTGGTGCTGGCCCAAAGCTGAATGGTTTTGGCAAACGCGCGGGCGTCCTGCTTCACTCCGTAAAAAGTTTTGTCAGCCGTTTTTGCGTCTGTCGGAATTGACCAGCCGGTTCCCGGTGCATCCAGAAAGACCATATCGGTTTCAGGCAACCAGCTATCCGGGTTGGGGGCCAGATGCGCATTGGCACCATCCGTTGGGTTTCCCGACGGGAAAGACAGCATGGTTGGGCCTGCCGCCCCTAAATGCAGATAGGCCGTGGCAGCGCCCGGACCGCCATTAAAGAAAAAGGAAATAGGTCTGCGTGCCGGGTCTGCGCCATCCTGCGTGTAAGCTACATAGAACATACGGGCTGTGGGCTTACCGGCATCATCGCGCAGTATCAGCGTTCCTGCTTTGGCGGTGTAGCTGATTTTACGGCCAGCAAACGTGTCGGTGTGATGTGTGACGGCATCATCCGGCAGCAAAGCCGCTGTACCCTGAAAAACAGGTTGAGCGTCTTTGGGCGTTTCGGCTGCTGGCGTTGCTTTGGGGGACGGCGTTGCCGCGTAAGATGCACAAGGGGCTGCAGACAGGCAAAGCAGGGCAGTCAGAGCAATAGGGGCGCGGCTTTTGCGGCGTAAAAAAGAACCGTTGAATAAAACCGATGGAAACATGCGGGATTTATCTCCAGATACAAAGAATTCAGCCATGCCCTTGCTGCATTGCCGTATTTACAGGACAGAACTGGCAATTTTTTGACAAAATTGCATGTCTGAATCCGGATATCTTTTCCTGATACGTGTCAGGAAAGAAGGAAGGATTATTTATGCGGTTCATTCAAAAAATTGCCATTATGGGGTTGCCTCTTGCGACAGCTCTGGTTTCAGCATCGTCCGCTTATGCTGACCCATGCGCATCCCTGAGCGCCTGCACGCAGGAGCAGATTAAACAGGGGTGGGATAATACCCGGAACTCTGTCAAGAATGATACAAGCCAGTTTTCTTCTGACCTGAAAAACTCTGGCCAGTCAGCTAAAAACCGCCTGCAGGATAGCTGGAACAATGCCAGTGAAGAAAGCCGCCAGAAAGTGCTGGCGCAGCGCGATAGTCTAAAAAATGCGCAGAAAAGCGTGCAGGACAAATGGAACAATGCTGATGAAGCAACCCGCAAAAAATGGGAAGCCCAGCGGGATAGTCTGAAAAACACGGAGCAGAGCGCCCGTGATAAATGGAATAATGCCAGCCAGGAAACCCGCCAGAAATGGCAGAACAAGCTGAATACCACTGAAAAAAATGCACAGGATAAGTGGAAGAACGCTGATGAAGCGACCCGTCAAAAGTGGCAGGACAAGCTGACCAGTACCGAGAAAAATGCGCAGAATAAATGGAAAAATGCAGACGAAGCGACCCGCCAGAAATGGCAGAATAAGCTGACGGACACGCAAAAAAAATGGAGCAGCGCGGGTGAAAAATCCCGTCAGGGATGGCAGGCGCAGAAAGAGCGTCTGAATGCAGACCTGAAAGACGCAACCTCGCTGCCAAAACTGTAAGCTGCGTTAAAGCAGATACAGGTGAGCGCCTAATAAAAAAGGCCCTTCCTTTGCAGGATGGGCCTCTTCTTATGGGCTATGGCCTGACCATAGCCCCAGAGATATGATGCTTTCGGATCAGAACTCTTTGCGCTTGCGGCTGGAAGCCCCTTTGAAGGGAGCACCACCACCGCCGCCGCCACCTTTGCGGGGCGCACGCTTGCCTGGGCCACCTTCGCCACCGCTACCGCCACGGCCGGACTTACCCTTATAGGCGCTGTGCTGACGGGGCGCTGCTGCGGGCTCGACCGAGATTTCATCCGGGTCGGTTGCGGCGGCGCAGGCCTGAAAGCGTTCTGCCTTGTCTTGGGCAATTTCAACCAGCGTATGGTCAGGCTGAATACGGATTGCGCCGATATCCTGCTTCTTGATACCACCCAAGCGGCACAGCATGGGCACAAGCCATTTAGGGTCGGCACGGTCTTCACGGCCAACAGACAGGCGGAACCATGACCCTGCTTCACGCGGGGCGCGTGAGCGTTCACCACGTTCTTCACCATCCCGGCTTTTTTCACGTGGCATTTTCTTAACGGAACCGGGCGAAAGCACGCGCAGGCTTGCTGGCGTCGGCAGGCTGTCCTGCCACATGGTAATCAGGGCCGTCGCAAGCTGTTCGGCTGAATGGCTTTCCGTGATTTTGTTAATCAGGTCACGGGTTTCACCCGCTTCAGGCACATCCGCATTCAGTGCGGGGGACGCCAGAAGACGTTCAGCATCCGCAGTGGCAATCGCTTCGGGTGTGGGGGCACCACTCCACTCGGCTTCAACCTTGGCTCCTTCAAGCAGACGCTCTGCCAGACGGCGGCGGCTTGGCGGCACCAGCAGAACGCAGGTGCCCTTGCGGCCTGCGCGGCCCGTGCGGCCTGAACGGTGCAGCAGGGTTGCAGGGTTGGATGGCAGGCTGGCGTGAATCACCAGACCCAGATCAGGGATATCAATGCCACGGGCTGCAACGTCTGTAGCCACGCAGACGCGTGCCTGACCATGACGCAGGCTTTCAATGGCGCGACTCCGTTCGTTCTGCCCCAGATCCCCTGAAATGGCGACGGAAGAGAATCCCCGTTCGGTCAGAATACCCTGCAACTGCCGTACTGCTTCACGTGTGTGGCAGAACACAATAGCTGTCGGCGATTCAATCAGACGCAGCACGTTCACAATTGCTCCGGCCATGTCAGACTGGTCAGTCAGGATGGCACGGTAGGAAATGTCGGTGTGCGGTGCGCTGCCAGATTGCGTATCAATGCGCAGGGCATCGTTCTGATAACGACGGGCCAGAGCAGCAATGTCGCGGGCAATGGTGGCAGAAAACAGCAACGTGCGGCGCGTATCCGGCATTGCTTTCAGCAGGGTTTCCAGTTCATCCCGGAAGCCCAGATCAAGCATTTCGTCAGCTTCATCCAGCACAACGGCGCGCAGGTTTGACAGGACAAGCTGCCCGCGTGACAGATGGTCACACAGACGGCCCGGCGTACCCACAACAATATGGCACCCGGCTGACAGAGAGCGGGCTTCCTTGCGCGGTTCCATGCCGCCAACACAGGAAACGATACGGGCACCGGTCTGGCCGTACAGCCATTCCAGTTCGTTACGTACCTGCAGGGCAAGTTCACGGGTTGGGGCAATAACAAGCGCTAGCGGCGCACCCGGCGGGGGGCAGCGTCCGTTGTCGTCCAGCAGCGTGTTGGCCATGGCCAGACCGAAAGCGACGGTTTTACCAGATCCGGTGCGTGCTGAAACGAGAAGGTCCCGCCCTTCAGCTTCAGGGGCCAGAACGGCGGCCTGAACAGGGGTTGCGGATTCGTACCCGCGAGCGGCAAGGGCGCTCGCAAGAGAGGCGGGGGCATTCTGAAAAGGCATAAGTCTTTAGGTCCAGGCAACAAGAATGATGGGGGGATAAAGGTTCCCCGCATGAAAGACCAGAGCCTGGTCGGAGAACTTTTTGCCCAAGGCGCTTTTTTGCAAGCGTGTGCTGTTACTGGAACGGGAGATAGCGGAAGTCCAGAAATATCTGACTCATACTGGTATCAGGACCACCACCCTGCCCCTTCCAGGCATCACGGCGAGAATAGGCCAACTGGGCTCCGGCTTCAACTGTTCCGTATTTTCCCTTCAGGAACCGATACCATGCGCCGACTGTTGCTTCCATCACGCTGCGGGTGTTGGCAGTGCAGCCCAACGTAGATAGTTCGACCTCACACCCGGCGTTGGAATAGTTCGGATTGCCGTAGCCGTATGACCCACCTTCATAGTTTGAATACCGTCGGCCTGCGGCCTGATAGCCAAAATAACCATACACATCGACCAGCGGGGTGGGGTGCGCAATGATGCCCCCTGTTGTCTGCACAGACGGGATGGGCACAGGTTCGCCGGTTGATTTCAGCGTGGCATCGGGTAGCAGCACCGAGCCATAACGCCCGATACCAACACCAGCCAGACCAGCCAGACGCATTTCAAGCTTGTGCGGAATGATTGGCAGCACCATGGATCCGCCGCCGCCGCCCGCAATGGCGGTGTTATTCCGGCCAGTCCCGACGGATGCTACGCGGTCATGCGGGAAGTGAAGAATACCTTCCGCTTCATAATGCCCCCATGATGGGTCCCACGCCACTTTTGCAATGACATCTGGCGCAATTTCGTTCGAGAACGGGGCATCATTAGTCAGACCCGTCCCGTTGCTGCTGATGGTGGCTGTTCTACCGGTGGGCAGCGTGACTGTGCCGTCGTTGTTGGTGAAGCCTGTGGTGTCATACAACGTAGCCGAGTTTTCGATGGAAAGCCCCAGCCAGAGTCGATGCTGAAGGAAGTCTTTCACAAACCGGAACTGAAGCTGACGTGCCCATGTCTGTCCGGCCAGCATGGACGATTCAATGGTTTCAGGCAGGCTTTCCTGACGCGGGATAATCCCGATCCGCCCTGGGGTCAGCATGCTCCATGCTTGCCCTGCCAAGAAGTGGAAGTTCCAGTCACTGTTATCGTACGCCATGTAAAGCTGCCGCATACGGAAGGCGTAGCTGTTACTTTCATAGGCATCGGTCGTGGCAGCCCCGGCACCGAAATCCATTTCATAAAATCCGGAAATGGTGGAGTGCGCATCAACATTGCCGCGTGCCATCAAAGAAATACGGCTGTAGCGGGCGCTGCCTTCAAAATTGTTGGTGTGATACCGGGATTCGTTGGGGTAGGGCATGTCTTGCCAGTAGTTGAACGTGCCCGATGCGACATGCCGGTTGGCCAGTACGGTTGAGGCATCAAGAAAGCCACCCAGTATCAGCGTGACAGGCCCCATGTGGAATATACCATGGTCACCCAGCGCCCCTGCGGCCTGCGCGCCAACGGTTTCACGGGCGTGGGGGCCAACACCGTTTTCTGCAATGCGGGAGATAATATCTTCTGCCCTGTGGCCAATGACAGAATCAACTTCCCGGTCTGTGGTGCCAGAAAAGACAGGTTGCGCGTCCGGCCCGGTAACATGATGCAGACCATGCCCGGTGTGCGTGTTCATGGCCGTTGTGGTTGTGCCTGTACCCATATCCCCGTCGCCACCGTGCTCGCTCCAGCCCCGGCTGTCTTCTGGGGCGGTAGTATGCGCTGTGTTATGGGCCGTCAGGGTATGGTGGCTGCCGGGTGTGCCGGGTTTGCTGCCGTGCATCAGGGCCGCTCTGTGCGCGGCAATCTGCTTCTGCATGCTCAGCATTGTTTTGGCCAGTTCACGCTGTTCAGCCTGAATGCGGGCCATCTGCTGTTCAAGCACATCCAGTGATGCACTTTCGTCTTCTGCTGCGTGCGCAACACCGCATGCCGGACCAAACACCGCGCCAGATGCCAGAACAGTTCCGACAAAAAGCCAGTTGCGTGCGTGTCGCAAAGTTGCGGCCGATATAAAACGGGAAGAACGCATGATTTTTTAGATAATCCGGGCAAGGGTGATTTATTTATTGTGAACCATTTCTTTGCCCCTTCCGTAAAGGCCAATGTATTTAAAAAATAATTTCATGAAGACGCGAACGTGCATTATGACATCTACAAAATTTACGGTGAAAGGCTGATACCAATGGCAAAGATGATTCATTCCATGATCCGCGTTCTGGATGAAGCACGTTCGCTTGCGTTTTATGAAACAGCACTTGGCCTGAAAGTGGCCCAGCGTGTGGCCTTTGACAGTTTCACCCTGATCTATCTGGCAAATGACGAGCAGACGTTTGAACTGGAACTGACTGTCAATCATGGCCGCACCGAACCCTATGCGTTAGGGGATGGATATGGACATCTTGCCGTCTCGGTGGATGATCTGGCTTCTGAACATGGACGCTTGGATGATGCGGGACTAACCCTTACGCCCATCAAGACGCTGGAAAATAATGGGCAGGTTGTCGGGATGTTTTTCTTCCTGACAGACCCCGATGGTTATAAGATTGAAGTGCTCCAGCGTGGTGCACCGGGGCGTTTTCTCTAATTTATTGCGGCTGAAAACGGCAGTTCCTGATCGGAATGGCTTTGGAGGCCAATCTCGCTTATAAGGCGCACGATGTTGACCTCCTTTTACAAGATGCACGGGCTCGGGAATGATTTTGTCATTTTCGACGAGCGCACGGGCCACCTGCCGCTTACCCCGGTGCGCATCGCAGCGCTTGCCCATCGGCGGCGGGGCATCGGGTGCGACCAGTTGGTGACGCTGCGGCCCGCCTGTGCCGAGGGGGCGGATGTATTCGTGCGCTTTTTCAATCCGGACGGGTCTGAAGCCGGAGCGTGTGGCAATGCGTCCCGCTGTGTTGCAGATCTGATCTGGCGGCAGACAGGGAACCGAACCCCCGTTCTTCAGACGCGCGCCGGGTGTCTACCTGCAAACATTGCGCCCGATGGTCTTGTTACTGTTGATATGGGCGAACCCCAGACCCAGTGGCAGCAGATCCCTTTGTCTGACCCGCTTGATACCCTCAGCCTGCCTTTGGTTGGCAGCCCTGCGGCGGTGTCCATGGGCAACCCGCATGCAACGTTTTTTGTGGATGATTTTTCGATGCTCAGCCAGGGTTCCGCGCTTGAGCATGACCCGCTCTTTCCTGATCGCGCCAATATCGGCTTCGCGCTTGTTGAAAACCCGACGCGTATGCGCCTGAAAGTGCATGAACGGGGGGCAGGGGTGACAGAGGCCTGTGGCTCTGGTGCCTGTGCAGCAGTGGTCAATGCCGTCCGGCGTGGGCTGGTGGAGCGTATTTGCGAGGTCGAACTTGATGGGGGTGTGTTGCGCATTGAATGGGCAGCCAACAACCATGTGTTGATGACGGGCAGTGCCACCATGGCGTTTGAAGGGACGGTCGATCTTGCCGCCTATGCATCATGACGCAGCCTGAAATCCTGACGTTTGGCTGTCGCCTGAACACATGGGAAAGCGAAGTCATGCGTGAGCATGCTGCCGCGCTGGATGATGTGATTATCGTCAATACCTGTGCTGTCACGGGCGAGGCAGAACGCCAGGCCCGGCAGGCCATTCGTCGGGCGCACCGTGATAAACCCACAGCCCGTATTGTGGTGACCGGGTGCGCCGCCCAGATTGACCCAGACCGTTGGGCGGCTTTGCCCGGTGTTACTCGTGTGCTGGGCAATGAGGAAAAGCTGAAGGCGGAAAGCTGGTCTCCTTCCGCCATGAACGAGGCCCGGGCTGTCTCCGACATTATGGCTGCCAAGGAAACAGCAGCGCATCTGGTTACGGAGTTTGCCGGGCGTACGCGTGCCTTTGTGCAGGTGCAGCAAGGGTGTGACCATCGGTGCACGTTCTGCATCATCCCCTTCGGGCGTGGGCCGTCTCGGTCAGCTCCCGTCGGGGTGGTGGTTGAACAGGTGCGCGCCTTGGTCGAATCGGGCTACCGGGAAGTGGTGCTGACCGGCGTGGACATGACAAGCTGGGGCGGAGACCTGCCGGGAACGCCATCACTGGGGCAGTTATGCCGCCGCGTGTTGGCGCTGGTGCCGCAGCTTGAGCGGCTGCGCCTGTCATCAGTTGATCCTGTTGAAATTGATGAGGACATCTGGCGTCTGCTTGAGCATGAACCGCGCTTTATGCCGTATCTGCATCTGTCGTTGCAGGCCGGGTCTGACCTGATCCTCAAACGCATGAAGCGGCGGCATCTGGCGCAGGATGCAGCAGACGTCATTGCCCGCGCCCGCGCCCTGCGGCCAGACATTGGCATCGGCGCAGACGTAATCGCAGGCTTCCCGACAGAGGATGCAAGTCTGTTTGAAGAAACCCGTTCGTTTCTTGAACAGCAGGGCGTGCCTTACCTGCATGTCTTCCCCTATAGCGAACGCCCCGGTACCCCGGCGGCCCGTATGCGCGCCGTTCCCGTGCCAGAACGTAAGGCTCGCGCTGCGCAGTTGCGTGACGTAGGGGCAGCGTCTGCCCGCCGTTATTTTGAAGGGCTGGTAGGGCAGGAATTGCGGGTTCTGATGGAAACGTCCACATCCGGCCACAGTGAACAGTTTGCCCCTGTGCGTCTGGCGCAGGGTGCAGCAGATATTGGTGAGATTATCAGCCTGCGGGCCGTGACGGTGGATGAAACCGGCCTGCTGGCAGAAAGGGTTTAAGGATGGCGCTAGGCTTTTTTTCACGCCTCAAGCAGGGGCTTTCCCGCTCCACGCAGAAACTGGGCGGCGGCCTGACCTCGGTTTTCACCAAGCGTAAACTTGATGATGAAGCGCTGGAAGAACTGGAAGACCTGCTGATTACGGCAGATCTTGGCCCGAATGTTGCTGAACGCATTATCGAGTCCTTCCGTCGTTCCCGCTTCGGCACGGAGGTGACGGATGAGGAGATTCGCACCGCTCTGGCCGATGAAATCGCGCAGATACTCGAACCTGTTGCGGTGCCGTTTGTGCCAGACCCTGCCCACAAACCGCATGTCGTGTTGGTTGTGGGCGTCAACGGTACCGGAAAAACGACCACCATTGGCAAAATGGCGCGCTTTTTTACCGATGAAGGTAAAAAAGTGATGATGGTAGCCGGAGACACCTTCCGTGCCGCCGCTGTTGAGCAACTTCAGATATGGGGCGAGCGCACAGGGTGTCCGGTTATTGCCGGCCCGCCAAACTGTGATGCCGCCGGTCTGGCCTTTGAAGCCCTGAAGCGTGGCAAGGCAGAAGGCGCGGATCTTCTGTTTATTGATACGGCAGGCCGTCTGCACAACAAAAGTGCCCTGATGGAAGAACTTGCAAAAGTTATTCGTGTCATGCGCAAGTTTGATGAAACAGCACCTCACACCGTTCTCCTTGTTCTGGATGCCACAACGGGCCAAAATGCCATGGAGCAGGTTCGCGTGTTCCGTGAACTGGTGAATGTGACCGGGCTGGTTGTCACCAAACTTGACGGGTCTGCCCGTGGGGGCATTGTCGTGGCACTGGCAGACAGCTTTGGCTTGCCCGTACATGCCGTTGGTGTGGGTGAGCAGGCGGAAGATTTACGGCCGTTTCTGGCGCAGGATTATGCAAAAGGGCTGGTTGGTCTGCCCGACGCCTGAAAAAAGAACGTCAATAAGTGGCTTTTTTGCGCGAAGTGAAGGATTTTCCTGTGTGTGCTGGTGATGCTTCCTTGACAGGCCATAGCAGCCCCGTTAGCAAGCGCCTGCACCCCTCTGGAGGTGCGAAGAATGGGTAAAGAGAGCGACGAGTCTTTCTCCAAGCGTCTTGAGGCGGCAGAACGCCGTTCGGGGCTGGAAAAGAAAGATGAAAAAGCCAGCGCGGCGGAGGGAGATGAAAAATCTCTTCCAGCATTGGCGCTCCGGGCCGGGACGGAAATGATTTCCGCTCTGGTTGTGGGGGTTGCTGTCGGTTGGGGTCTGGACCACTGGTTCCATACCCGGGCCATTTTCCTGATTATCTTCGCGCTGCTGGGTGGAAGTGCAGGAGTGCTGAATGTCTGGCGGTTGGTCAAACCACCCCAGATCTGACATGGAAAGCTGCAAGCCCGGTAACGAGCCGGGCACAGTGGAGTAGGAGAACGGTTTTGGCGGGCGGTTCCAGTATCGACGTACTTGGTCAGTTCGAGCTTCATCCCGTTCTTGGCGGGCTTGGTGAAGCATTGCGCTTCAGTCAGTCTCCGCTTTACATGCTTGTGGCAGTCTGCCTGGTGCTGGCATTCCTGTATTTCGGGATGCGTCCTGCTGCTGTGGTGCCTGGTCGTTTTCAGGCCGCGGCAGAAGTGGCCTACGAATTTATCCGGAACATGGCGGTTGATACCATCGGGCCAGAAGGCGCTGCTTTCTTCCCGTTTATCTTTACGCTGTTCTTCTTCATTCTGGCCGGGAACTATATCGGCCTGCTGCCTTTCTCTTTCACCTTCACCAGCCACATTGCCGTAACCTTGGCACTCGCGCTGCTGGTTTTCCTTTTGTCGGTGATTGTCTCCCTTAAGGTGCAGGGCTTCCGCTTTTTCGCGCACTTCATGCCGGCTGGTGCCAGTCTGGCTCTTGCGCCACTGCTGATCCCGATTGAAATCCTGTCCTTTCTCTCTCGCCCCGTGAGCCTGTCTATCCGACTGTTTGCCAATATGGTCGCTGGGCACGTCATGTTTGATATTTTCGCAAGCTTTGTTGTCATGCTCGCCGGTTTTGGCGTGGTGGGTGACGTGTTTGCGATCGGGCCCATTGCCATTAACATGGCGCTGGTGGCTCTTGAGTTGCTTGTTGGTGTGCTGCAGGCCTATGTGTTTGCCATCCTGACGTGCATCTACCTGCGGGAGGCCGTGGCTCACTGAGCTGCTTTGCCCGTTTCGTTTGAACTGTACTTGAAACAAGGAAGTGACTGATATGGACATCGCTGCAGCCCGGGAAATCGGTGCAGGTATCGCCGTAATCGCCCTCGCCGGCGTTGGTATCGGCCTCGGCAACATCTTTTCAACGCTGGTGAGCAGCATTGCTCGTAACCCGGCTTCTCGCCCCCACGTTTTCGGTCTGGGCATGCTGGGCTTTGCGCTGACAGAAGCTATCGCTCTGTTCGCTCTGCTGATCGCGTTCCTGATCCTCTTCGTCTAAGAAGCCGTAGGGTAAAGGAGAAGTTCCTGTGGGTGTCATGATGAAGACTGTTCGTGCCGGTTTGCTCGCTGCGGTATCCGGCGTGTCTCTTCTGGCCATGGCGGCACCTGGTGCCTACGCCGCAGGGATGCCTCAGCTTGATTTTCACAATCCCCTGGTTACCGGTCAGGTAATCTGGGGTGCGGTGATCTTTCTGGGTTTCTACCTGGTGCTCAGCCGGGTAATGCTGCCGCGCGTTGGTCGTGTTCTGGAAGACCGTAGCACACGCATCTCGAATGATCTTGATGTTGCCCGTGCTGCCAAACAGGATGCCGATAAAGCCGTGGCAGAACTTCAGCAGGCCCGTAAGGATGCCCTGGCTGAAGCCCAAGCGAATTTGCAGAAAGCGCTGGATGAAGAACAGCGTGCTGCAGAACAGAAAATGCAGGAAATCAACGCCCGTCTTGCTTCTGAAATTTCAGAAGCAGAACAGCGCGTTGCTGCCGAAAAAAGCCGCGCCTTTGCCGCATTGAAGGATATCGCTGCTGATACCACACAGGCGCTTGTAAGCCGTCTGACTGGTACGGCTGCTGATGCTTCTCTGGTGGCGCAAAAGGTTGAGGGTGCTTCCGCGCACCTGTCGCTCTGATCTGCTTCGAGGGGAATATTCATCATGAATAACATTTTTCACGAAGCAGGCTTCTGGGTCGCTGTTTCTTTCGTTCTGTTCTTTGTTTTCTTTGGTCGCAAACTGTGGGGCCCCATCACTGCGGTGCTGGATAGCCGTGCAGCCCGCATTCGCGAAGAGCTTGATGAAGCTGCTCGTTTGCGCCGCGAAGCCGAGCAGATGCTGGAAGATGCCACGCGTGAGCGTGAGCAGGCTCTGGTTGAAGCGAAATCTGTTGTTGAGCAGTCTCGCAAGCATGCGGCTGAAGTCGCGGAAAAAGCCCGCGCTGAAGCTGAAGAAGCTGTGAAACGTCACGAGCAGATGGCTTATGACCGTATTGCCGCTGTTGAACGTGCTGCTGCAAAAGAAGTGCGTCAGGTTGCAATTGATGTTGCTGTTGAGGCAGCCCGCGGTGTGATCAGCCAGTCTCTGGACGCACAGAAAGCTGAATCATTGGTTGATAAAGCCATTGCTGACCTGCCCGCCGCTCTGGCGCGCCAGGCTGCCTGAGTTCAGCTCTGTGCTGATTGATCAGGTTTGACAGAACATACCTCTCTCCGGAGTGACACCACTCCGGTCCTGAGCATTGTTATCGCTGTTCTTGATGAACGCGATAACCTGCCTTTCGTCTGCAAGGAGCTGGCTGAAGCCTGCCAGAGCCTTCCCCCGACAGAAATTGTTTTTGTTGATGATGGCAGCCGGGATGACACGGTTGCTGTGCTTCAGCAGATGCGGGCTGAATGTCTCCCCAATTTGCGGGTTTTATCCCACGACCGTTGCTGCGGTAAATCCGCTGCCCTGCGTACCGGCATTACGGCCGCAAAGGGCGAATGGATTGCTACCATTGATGGCGATGGGCAGGATGATCCGCGTGAACTGATCGCCCTGCTGCGTCTGGCTCGCTCGGCTAACGGCACACCGCCTTTGGTCGTAGGTGTGCGTACGCGCAGGAAAGATGGCTGGTCTCGTCGCTTTGCGACCCGCTTTGCCAATGGTTTGCGTCGTCGCCTTTTACGTGATGATTGCCCGGATACGGGTGCGCCTATCAAACTGTTTCAGCGGGATGCTTTTTTACGGTTGCCGCAGTTTGAAGGTCTGCATCGTTTCCTGCCGGCATTATTCGGTTCGTATGGCGTGCCGCTTCTATGCCACCCGGTCAAACATCGGCCTCGTCTGCATGGCCAGTCAAAATATACCAACTTCAATCGCGCGCTTGTCGGCATTCGAGACCTGCTGGGCGTGATCTGGTTGCGAAACCGCACTCGGTTGCCAAAATCGGTCCGTGAATGCTGAAACCTCAGTCGGGCACACAGCCCTTGCCAGGTCGTGTTCTCGCTCTGCTGGGGTTATTCGCTTTTCTGCTGTTCCTGCCTGGACGGGCGTCAACGCCCCCCTTTGACCGGGACGAGCCTCGCTATATGGAAGCGACGGCCCAAATGCTTGAAAGCGGCAATTTTGTTGATGTTCGCTTTCAGGACAAGCCCCGCTATTTGCAGCCAGCAGGAATATACTGGCTGGAAGCTGCGGCTGTAGCTGCGTCCGGCACGCTGCCTGATCGGGCTGTATGGCCCTACCGTGTGCCGTCCTTACTGGCCATGTCAGCGTCCGTAATGCTCACAGCCTGGATGGGCTCGGTTCTGTTCGGTGCCCCAGCCGGGATTGCGGCGGCGGTCATGTTCATGGTGTCTGTGCTGGTTACGGCTGAAAGCCGGATGGGCACCATTGATTCCTGCTTGTTGTTAACGGTTTTGCTGGCGCAGGTCGCCGTGCTTCGTGCGCTGCTTGATTGTGAACGGCAAAAGAGCACGGTCTGGCAAACACCTGTTCTGTTCTGGGCTGCTATTGGCTGCGGGCTTATGCTCAAAGGGCCTGTTATTCTTATTCCGTCACTGGCAACGCCGCTTGCCATGGCGTGGGTTGACCGTAATTTCACCCTCTGGCTGCGGTTGCGTCCTTCATGGGGTTGGCTGATCTCGCTGGCTATTTTGCTGCCGTGGTGTGTTGCCATTGGTGTTGTCAGTCACGGTGAATTTTTCCGGAACGCGGTCGGTACAAATTTTCTGGGTAAGGTCTCTTCAGGCCAGCAGGCGCATGGTTTGCCACCCGGGTACCATGTTCTTGTTTTTCTAATTGCATTTTGGCCGGGGTCTTTTTTTGTGGCGGCCACGCTGCCAGCCATATGGAAAAACCGGACCACACAGGCTGTAAAATATTTGCTGTGCTGGATTCTTCCGCACTGGCTGGTATTTGAAGCCATTGCAACCAAACTGCCGCACTATGTGCTGCCCACCTATCCTGCCATTGCCATTCTGACAGCAGGCATGCTGGTGCGTGGCGCGCCGGTCTGGAATGAATGGCCAAAAGCCATCTGGGCGCGGGTGCTTTTGGGGGTTTATGGCGTTGCCTGGCTTCTGGTCGGGCTGGCGCTCTCTGTGGCAGGGCCGGTGCTTTTATGGAAAGTGGAGCACGTTGTCTCTCCCGCAGCCCTGATACTGGCTGCCGGGTGTCTGCCTCTGATAGTGCTTGCCTCTGCCTTGATCTGGAAGTCTGAGCTCCGCAAGGCGCTCCTTACCAGTGCCGCGTGTGCAGCGCTTCTTTATGTCGGGCTTTTTCTGGTTGTGGTGCCGCGCCTGCATAGTATCTGGCTGGCACCCCGCTTGGCTGATTTAGTGAAGACACATCGCCCATGTTCGCAGACAGAAGTGGCGTCAGTCTCCTTTTCTGAACCCAGTTTGGTTTTTTTACTTGGGGGCAAGGTCAAGTTGGTTGGCGCACAGCAGGCCGCCACCATGATGCTGAATAATCGTGCGTGTGCGGTCGCATTGGTTGATGATCATGACAAAGAACAGTTCCTGTCAGCACTGGGCGACGCACGGAGCAAAGTTGTGTCTCACGGTACCGTATCCGGGCTGAATTATTCAAACGGACACCATCTGAACATCAGTCTTTACGGACTATCTGCTGAATAATAATTGCTGACCGTTTTTCGCTAAAGCGCGGCAAGCTGGTTTGCTCATTCACAGAGCATGATGCGCCGCTATGGTCTGGTAAATTAACCTGACTGGCTTGTTTTATTGTTTTGTGTGGGAGAGGAAAAGTGGTGCCCGCTGGCGGATTCGAACCACCGGCCCCATCATTACGAATGACGTGCTCTACCAACTGAGCTAAGCGGGCATAACCAATTTTCGAAGCGCTGGTTATCACGGCATATACGCAAACGCAACGGGCTGGCAGCCAAAAAAATGCGATAGAGTGCTATTCTATGGCTTCCTGTTGTGCTCGCATGGCTGCAATTTGGTGCGTTAGCTATTACCCACTCCGTTTTTTCGTTCTAAGGTCGGTTTCATGAACGCGTCACATTTTACAGCCCTGTTGCGAGAGGCCGTTATGCCCGTGCAGGATTCGTCTGTAGATGAAAGTCAGCACGTTCATAATGTTGAAGGTGCGGTGGAATGCCCGTGCTGCGGGCTGTTTCAGAAACTGCCGCCGCTTGAGCCGGGCACACAGGCACGGTGTTTACGCTGTAACCAGAGCCTAGACCGTCGGAACAAGACAGCACCGATTGCAACACCTTTGGCGTTTTGTATCAGTTCGGCTGCTCTTTATCTGGCCATGCTGTTTTCAACCCTGATGATGCTTGACCTGTATGGGCGTCAGCGCACGGTTGATATTATTACCGGCCCAATAGAACTGCTGCATGAAGGCTGGGGTGAAGTCGGGGTGCTGGTTGCCATTGCCACCATCCTCGCCCCCGGTGTGGTTATCGGCATGATGGGCATGATCCTGACCGCAGCGCTCAGGCCGACCTTGCCCTCCTGGGTGCCACATCTGCTAAAGTGGTATGAATTGCTGCGCCCGTGGTCCATGGTCGAAGTTTATATTCTGGGCGTATTTGTTGCCTACACCAAGCTGGTTGATCTGGCTTTTGTGCAGGTCGGGGCCGCAGTTTATCTGGTGGCTGGCCTGATGGTGACCATGGCGGCAACCGATGCCACACTTGACACAGAACTGATCTGGCAGCAGCGCAAGATTGATCCCTTCATGCGCACCATGAATGGCAAGCGTATTGCCCTAAGTGCTGTTTCTGCTGAAGAAGGCGCATTGGCACCGTCTGACAATCGGGTCTCCTGTCCGGCATGTGGGTTAGTGCTTGAATTTGATCGCGCTGTTCACAAGACGGAACCTGTCGGTTTTTGCCCACGCTGTGGTCACGTTGTCAGACGCCGCCGGGCAAACAGCATTTCTCGTACCATGGCGCTGCTGGCGTCAGCCATTGTGTTTTATGTGCCAGCCAACCTCTACCCCGTCATGACGGTTATCAAGATGGGCAACGGGTCAGGGCATACCATTGTCGAAGGGGCGATAGAACTGTGGCAGGACGACATGATTCCTTTGTCCTTGCTGGTTCTGTTTGCCAGCGTCACGGTACCGGTACTGAAAGTGGTCGGGCTGATTGTCATGGTAACCGCGACGCATCGGCGGTCGGCCAAGGGGCTGGTTTTTCGCTCAAAACTGTATCGTGTTATTGATATCGTAGGTCGTTGGTCCATGATTGACGTGTTTATGGTGTCTATTCTTGTGGCTGTTGTGCGTTTCAGTCACATGGCCAGCATTACGGCCAATGGCGGCATGGTCTGTTTTGCCGCAGTGGTTGTGCTGACAATTTTTGCGGTGCACACATTTGACCCCCGTCTGATGTGGGATGCCGTTGAAGAAAAAGACGGTGCACACTCTGATACCCCCCGCTCTTCCGTGGGGGCAGATCAGCCGGGTCACACCCGGCAGGAGAGTGCAGGGGCATATCTGGGTAATATGGAGCCGGACAGGGCGTGAACGGGCAGAATTCTCATCAGTCTCCTCAGGATAATAACGACAGCATCATGCCTGATGCTGTCGTGCGGCGTATCCGGTTTTCCATTATCTGGATTATCCCTCTTGTTTCCGTCCTGATTGCCGGGTTTCTGGTCTGGCGTAGCTTCGCCAATAACGGGCCAGAAATTACGGTTATGTTCGATACGGCCGATGGCCTGACCAGTGGTCAGACACAGGTCAAGAACAAGGCCGTGGTGCTGGGTACCGTGCAGGGGATCTCCCTGACGGACGATCTGCGCCATGTTCTTGTCCGTATCCGCATGAACTCGGGCACCAGCCCCATGCTGACAGATAAGGCGCGATTCTGGGTGGTACGGCCCCGCATTAACGGGGCCAGTATTACCGGGCTGGAAACAGTCATGTCTGGCGCATACATAGCATTTGACCCCGGCCCGGATGGGAAAAGCGGGGACAAAGGGCGGCACATCAGCGAATTTCGCGGTCTTGAAGCGCCTCCCGGTGTGCGGTCTGATCAACCGGGGCGGACATATACCCTGATCGCACCCAGTATCGGCTCAATCGGGCAGGGGGCCCCTGTCTTCTTCCGCGATGTCGATGTGGGTGAAGTGCTGGGCTACACCATGCCGCCCGGTGGGCGAGGGCCTATCCTCATTCAGTTGTTCGTGCGCGAACCGTATGACCATTACCTTTATACGGATACCCGGTTCTGGAACGTGTCCGGTGTCACGGTCGGTTTTGGTGCTGGCGGCCTGAAAGTTCAGTTGCAGTCTATACAGGCTCTTTTTTCTGGTGGTGTGGCGTTCGGCCTGCCGCGTGAGGAAAATCATACCCAGGGCGATGAAGCACAGGCCGATACAGTCTTCAAACTGTATGACAGCAAGGAAGAAGCTGACAGCGCGGGCTATCATGAGCGCGTACCACTGGCGACGTATGTGACGTCATCCGTCAAAGGGCTGGCACCGGGTAGTCAGGTGACCATGTTCGGGATTCAGATTGGCAATGTCACCAGTGTCAAACTTGATCTGGACCAGAAAGCGGGTCACCCGCGTGTGCGGATTGGCATGCAGATTCAGCCTGAACGCGTGCTTGACCCGAAAGATATTAAACACGGCGCATTGACCGAGATGTTCAAAACCTTGGTTGAAAATGGTCTGCGTGCCTCAACAGACAGTGCCAGTCTGTTGACGGGTGAAACCATGATCTCCCTGAACTTCGTGAAAAATCCGCCCCCTGCCAGCACCAGCATGGAAGGCCAGACGCTGGTTATTCCAAGCCAGCCGGGCGGCATGAACGGGATTATGGACTCGCTTTCCACCGTGGCATCCCGTCTGGCTGCCATGCCGTTTGAACAGATTGGCGTGAATGCCAATAACCTGCTGGCGAATGCAGACAAGACATTAACCAGCCCTGACGTGAAGCAGTCACTCAGCAGCCTGAAAGAGTCGCTCAAGAACCTTCAGGCCATGAGCACCCAGATGCGCAATGGCATCGGCCCGCTGATGCAGCGTCTACCAGAAATGACCAACCAGCTTGATCAGACCTTGCAGAATGCCAACCGTCTGTTGGCCAGCTATGGTGGAAACAGTGATTTCCATCGCAGCCTGCAAAGCATGGTGCTGCAACTGGGGCAGGCTGCGCGCTCGCTTCGCTTCCTGTCAGACTTCCTGACAAACCACCCCGGTGCCCTGATATCTGGACGGTAACGCTATGAAAAACGATTATTCCGCACAGCCAGCACAGGCTCTTTCTACCCGCCGTAGCGTGTTGCTGGGGGCTGCCGGGCTTGGGGTCATGGCCACGACGTTAACTGCTTGCTCGGGTGCCGGGCCAACGCTTTATACGCTTTCCGTCGTGCCGGGGCAGCCAGTTCCGGGTGGACCGCGCTATGTCGAGGTACGCCAACCGACCATTGCATCAGGTCTGGATCGTGATCGGATTGTCACCAAAGATACCGGATACAAACTGACAGTTTCCTCCGGCGAGGCATGGGGCGATTCCTTGGCAGGGCAGATCAGCCGCACTTTGGCTGGGGACCTGGCCCAGCGTTTACCGGGTACAGCCGTTTTTGCTGAAAATGATGCCGTCACCACCCAGCCAGACGCGTATGTAGAACTTTCCGTAACCCGTTTTTCTGAAGGACCATCCGGCAAGGCTGAAATTGAGGCATCGCTTTCTGTTCAGCCGGCATTGGCTGGTGCGCCTTCAGGCAGCGCAAAGGTTTTTCTTCAACGGGTTTCAGTGCAGGGCGCAAGCACTGCCAGCACTATTTCCCTGGTTGAAGCGCTCAGCCAGTTGCTGGGGCAGATTGCCGATACGGCTGCTGCCCAGTTGCGTCTGTTGCCACCAACGATTCAGGCACAACCAGATCAAATAGTGCCTGAAAATACGAAATCTTATGGTAAATCCCGCTGACAGAAGGTTGGCTTAACGGGGTAAGCTTCTTCTGTTTTTTAGGTGGAAGACATAAAAAATGGCGGCTTCTTAGAAAGAGGCCGCCATTTTTATTATCGTATTAGAAAAGGCTGAACTCAGGCTGTGCCTTCACCAAATTCCCGGTCATGGTCAATCAACGGAATGGGGTAGTCACCGGTGAAGCAGGCATCGCAGTAGCGTTCACGGTAAGCGGTGCGGCTTTCATGCCCCATGGCACGATACAGACCATCGAGCGAGATAAACGCCAGACTATCAACGCCAATCAGTTCTGCCATTTTGGCCAGATCATGGTTTGCAGCCAGCAGGTGGCTGCGTTCAGGCGTATCAATACCGTAGAAGCAGGAATGTTTGGTCGGAGGAGAGGAGATGCGCATATGCACTTCCTTTGCCCCAGCCGCCCGGACCATATCCACAATCTTGCGCGATGTTGTGCCGCGTACGATAGAATCATCCACCAGAATAACCCGCTTGCCATCCAGCGCAGGCCGGTTGGGGGAATGCTTCATTTTTACGCCCAGATTACGAATCTGGTCCGTGGGCTCAATGAAGGTGCGGCCAACATAATGGTTGCGGATAATACCCAGTTCAAACGGAATACCACTGGCTTCAGCATAGCCCATGGCAGAAGGCACCCCTGAATCAGGGACCGGCACCACAACGTCTGCATCCACGCCGCTTTCCAAGGCCAGTTCATGGCCAATCTGTTTGCGCACACCGTAAACCGGCAGGCCTTCCAGCACGGAATCGGGGCGGGCAAAGTAGATATATTCAAACACGCAGAAATGCGGCTTGGTCTCTCCAAATGGGCGCAGGGAGCGGATACCGTTTTTGTCGATAATGACCAGTTCCCCGGCTTCGACATCCCGCACATATTCCGCGCCGATAATATCCAGCCCACAGGTTTCTGATGCCAGAACCCAGCTGCCGTCAGACCCTTCTTCACCCGGCAGGCGGCCGAGTACCAGTGGGCGCACACCCATGGGGTCGCGCACCCCCATCAGGGCGTCCTTGTGCAGAACGACAAGAGAGTAGGCCCCTGTCACGCGCTTTAACGCATCAATCAGCCGGTCTTCCACCGTGGCATACAGGGATGTGGCAATCAGATGCACAAACACTTCCGTATCCATGGTGGACTGGAACAGACAACCACGGCGGATGAGTTCTTTGCGGAGTGTTTCTGAATTGGTCAGGTTGCCGTTATGCGCCACAGCCAGACCGCCGAATGCAAATTCAGCAAACAGTGGCTGCACGTTGCGCAACAACGTTGCCCCGGTTGTTGCGTACCGGTTGTGCCCAATGGCGCGGTCGCCTTTCAGGGTGGCCATGACGCGGGGGTCATTAAAGACATCCCCAACCAGACCAAGCCCGCGGTGGGAATGGAACTGGGTGTCATAAGACACAATTCCTGCGGCTTCCTGACCGCGATGTTGCAGGGCGTGCAGACCCAAGGCAGTCAGGGCAGCGGCATCCTTGGCATTCCAGATTCCAAAAACCGCACATTCTTCATGCGGATGGTCATCGTCATGGCAGGGGGTGCCGGCGGGCGGGGAAAAACAGGTGGCATCGTGGGCGTGCATGGGTGCGCAAGGCCTCCGCAATATAGCCGGACAGGGCAGCATAGGGACTATAGGGTGGCGTCATGACCTGTGGCGCGCTTTGGCGCAACCCCTTTCGTGCCGAAATCAGGCAGGAAAGGTTGGATATAAGTTGTCGCAAGCCGAATATAAGGGGTCAGCTTCCCGTTCTCTTCAAGGGCCTGCATGTCTTCCGGCAGCATAAGCCATTCAGCCGCCATAAAAAGCAGCACCAGTAAAAATACCCCCCGAACAACTCCGAACAGCGCACCCAGTGTTCTGTCCAGCCCGCCAAGGGCGGCAATATGCACCAATCTGGTGATAATGCTGGTGAGCAGCGTAGCGGCAATCAGCAGAGCAATCAGCATCAGCCCGAACGCAGCAAAATCAGCCGCCAGATGATTGCTGATGTAGTTGCGCGTCAGGGGGATGACGGTTCCATAATACCGGCATGCCAGAGCAATCGCGAAAATCCACCCCGCCAGCCCCAGTGCCTGACGGGTAAAACCCCGCCAGAAGCCGTGCAGGGTCGATAACCCGACAAGAACAAGAGAAATAAGATCGATGGCTGCCATAAGGGTACGGTTACGCCAGACAGAGGTTAGGTGTCACGTCGGTTATCTGCCGTGGTAACTGCCAAACAGTACAATCAGGGCAGTTTGCTGGTAGAAATACGCCACGGCCGTGGAATCCGTCCTTCCCGCCGTTTGCGGTGGGGCGGTTGATTCAGGCGGTGGAACAATTCTCCAACTTCAATCCGGCGCAAAATTTCCGTCCAGACTTCAACATCATCCAGACCGTGCAGATGCCAGATATCTGCCAGACTTTCCATAAACGCAGCGCTTTCGGTCAGAATATCCTGTCTGTTTTTTGCAATGAAGGCAGCGGTACAGGCCGTTGCATGCACACCGGCTTCATTACAGGTCCGTACCATGTCCTGCAGGGCATAAGGGGGTGTTGGCTGCCGATTGCCTGCTCCTGATTCCGAATCGGCTCCGGATGAAGAAACAGAAGAAGGGAGTGCCTTTGAACGGTCAGAATGCAGCATTCCATCATGATGGGCAGGAGAAACGCTGCCGGTCAACTCCCTATCAACTGTCCTTTTGAGGAATGGAACGTGAATACGACGTTCCGGCAGGAATACGGTGAAATTTATATATTTGCCAGCTATTTCCAAACGGAAAATGATGGGCAGGGCGGGCTTATGAACGTTGTTCTGCAACCTCAGGATAATTCGCTCTCGGCTCTCCAGATTACTCTCTCGAAAGCCTGACACATCAGGTGGATGGTGTGGGGGAAGGATCTAGCAACATGGCGTCTTCTCCCGCGCCCAGAGGGTAGGATGCTGCTGCTACAATATGTGTGTTCACGCGCCTCAAGTCCCGCAGCAGGGTGAGCTGATACGTTGCTGTTTCATCCTGTAATGATGTTTCGGAAGACTCCATTACGCCTGAAATCTCGGTAGACTGCCGTTTGAGCCGATCAAAATAGGCAGAAGTTGCCTCAATTTCCACATCGCGGAAAAAGTCTTTCTGTCCAGACAGTGGGTTGTTTTCCACACTCTGCTGGCCAATCAGAATTGTGGCGCAGATGTTCAGGTTGTGCGTCAGTTGTTGCGTCATGCTCAGAACCGGGCGCAACAGGTCAGGCGGTAGCACAATCCTCTGACGCGCCATTTTTTGCACCATTGGTACAAGGCTGCGGTCAACAATATCTTCCGCATGCAGCATCTGGGTGCAGAAGGCCAGAATGTCTTCCGCCCGCTCCATCTCCGGCTGGCTGGCATTGTCCGGGTCCAGCCCCGCAAGATACGAGCGTATTGCTGCCCCTAGATCCTCCATGGCGTTGCCAAGCGGTCGTGCTGCCCCGGCCTTGGCGGGGTCTGTGGTGCGGAGGCCATCCTGCATGGCGCCCAACATTGCTCCTAACAGGTCACACAAACGCATAGCTTCGCGGGTTGCGCTGCCAATGGCCAGTTGGGGCGCTTTATCAAGCAAAAGGCGGTCAAGATAACGCGGCGTGCCCGGAGAAGCCTGTTTGTTTTCTGGTGGGGTTGGAATAAGCCGGATCATCAGGCGGGCATAATGGCTCAGGGCGGGCATCATCAGAACCGCCAGCCCGATATTGAACAGCGTATGGAAGTCCGCAACCTGTCGGGCTGCATCGGGTTCCAGACGGGTCATAAGGGCGCTGATAAACGGCAAAGCCGGCACCAGCAGAAGAGCCCCCACGCAGCGGACCAGAAGATTCCCCATGGAAATACGCCGTGCCGTTGGGTCGGTGCGGCTGCCTTCCATCACGGGGTTAATGGAGGTGCCGATATTTGCGCCCAGCACCAACGCCAATGCGGTTTCAAGCGGAATGGTGCCACTGGTGGCAAATGTTGTTACCAACATGACTGTGGCGACCGAGGAATGGCTGATCCATGTCAGAACAGCACCCAGCAGAATGGCCGCCAGATCATGAGAGTTCATGGAGGCCAGAACCGCTGTTAACTCAGGCTTCTGGGTATAAGGGGTCAGGAGTGTCAGAAATTGCCGCAGGGACAGCAGAATCAACCCAAGCCCGATAAACACACGCCCGGAATCCCGCCATGCCCCCTGACTGCGCCGGAACAGCATGACACCCGTCAGCACAAACGCTGGCGCAATGGAGGACACATCAAAGGATAGCAGTTGTACAATCAGCGTCGTGCCAACATTAGCCCCCAGCATGACGGCCAACGCAGGAGCAAGGTCAAGCTGCCCACGGGCTGCCAGACCGGTAATCATCAACCCAGTGGCGGTGGAGGACTGCAGAACAGCAGTAATGCCAAGCCCGGTCAGGAAGGCCTGAAACCGATTGCCCAACATGCGGGCCAGCAGGCTGTTCAGCCTTGCGCCGCAGGCCCGCTGTACCCCTGTCTGCACCATATGCACGCCCCACAGCAGCAGGGCGACACTTCCGGCCAGATCAACAAGGGTCAGCAATTCCAAGGGCTATGGTCCTTCGGGTTTCAGCGGGCACATGGCCCGAAGAAACGCGCAGAACGCTTCGGGCCCGTGGGTCAGATTGTGAAATATTTGGCGCGCTTGTTCATGATGACAAGCGCAGACGTGGACTGTTCCGGGTGAAGCTGGTCCCCATCCGTCAGGGAAACACCGATACGCTCCGCGCCCAGCAGGCCCAGAATAGGGTGTTGATCTTCCAGCTTTGGGCAGGCCGGATAACCGAAGGAATAACGTGACCCCCGATACCCCTGCTGCAACAGAGCATCCATGTCACGGGAATCTTCCGCTGCAAAACCCAGTTCGGCACGAATACGCTTATGGGTGTATTCTGCCATGGCTTCTGCCACTTCAACGGACAGACCGTGTAGGTACAGATAATCCTGATAACGGTTTTCTTCAAACCAGTCGCGGGCAATGTCAGACGCTTTCTGCCCAACCGTGACAACCTGCAGGGCCACAACATCCCGCTCTGGGTCGGAGATATCCCGCACAAAGTCAGCCACACACTCTCCGTCTTCACGGGGCTGGCGCGGCAGAGTGAAGCGGGCAGCTTCGGTGATGCCATCTTCTTCAAACAGAATCAGGTCGTTGCCGTCACCAGCGGCTTTCCAGTAGCCGTAAGCTGCCTGTGGGCGCAGAATGTTTTCTTTGGCGGCGAGGTCAAGCATACGGCGCAGAATGGGGCGCAGTTCCTGCTTTGACCACACCATGAAATCTTCCAGCGAACGGCCCTGTTTTCTGAACCCCCACTGAAACTGATAAAGCGAACGCTCGTTCAGGAAAGGAATGACGGCGTCTGTCGGGGCTTCAATAACCTTGCTACCCCAGAAAGGTGGCACAAGGCGTGGTTCGTCAGCGGTTATGCGTTCACGCCGGGCCTTGGCAAGGGCCGGGTTAATAGGCGCATAGCCGCGTGTTTCAGCCTGTTCTGGCGTACGGGCGCTTTTGCGCGTCGCCTTGCCTTCACGGCGCTTGCTGATGGCGGCCAGATAATCGTCAAACTTGTTCTGCGTGATCTGGTCCATCAGGGTCAGACCGTCGAAGGCGTCGCGTGCATAGGCGACGCGGCCTGTGGGGCTGTAAGATGCCACACAGTCTTCTTCCACATAGTTGCGGGTCAGCGCTGCGCCACCCAACAGCACGGGAACATCCAACCCACCACGGCTGATTTCTTCCAGGTTTTCCCGCATGATAACGGTTGATTTCACCAGCAGGCCTGACATGCCAATTGCATGTGCTTTCTCGCGTTTAGCGGCTTCAATCATGTCGGCCACAGGGACCTTGATACCCAGATTAACAACTTTATAGCCGTTGTTGGTCAGGATGATATCAACCAGATTTTTACCGATATCATGCACATCGCCTTTAACGGTTGCGAGGACAATGGTGCCGCGTTGTTGACCGTCCGCCCGTTCCATATGGGGCTCAAGCCACGCGACAGCGGCCTTCATGGTTTCGGCAGATTGCAACACGAACGGTAGCTGCATCTTCCCTGCGCCGAACAGTTCCCCAACAACCTTCATACCGTCCAGCAGAACCGTATTGATGATATCGAGCGGGGAAAGGCGCGTCATGGCTTCTTCAAGGTCTGTTTCCAGTCCCTTGCGGTCACCATCAACAATGCGGTCTTTCAGACGGTCTTCTGCGGTTTCAGCCCGTTTACGCTGCACGGCTTCAGACGCTTTACGGTCTGCGAACATAGCCAGCAGGGTTTGCAGCGGGTCATAGTCTGCGGTGCGGCGGTCAAAAATCAGGTCTTCCGCAACCTTGACCTCTTCTGGCGCAATCATATGCAGGGGGCGGATTTTTGATACATGCACAATAGCGGCGGTCATCCCGGCCCGCACTGCGTGGTCCAGATAAACCGAATTCAGCACTGCACGCGCGGCCGGGTTCAACCCGAAGGAAATGTTTGAAAGACCAAGCACAATCTGCACATCCGGGAAGTTGTCCCGGATCATTTTAATGCCTTCCAGCGTCCATACGCCCAGTTTGCGGTCATCTTCCGCGCCTGTGGCAATGGTGAAGGTCAGCGGGTCAATCATCAGGTCAGATTGCGGCAAGCCATATGTGTCGCAGGCAAACGTGATCAGCCGTTCGGCAATGCGCAGCTTGTCTTCGGGGCGACGCGCCATGCCTTCTTCGTCAATGGTCAATGCGACCACTGCTGCGCCAAACTTGCGGGCCAATGTCAGACGATCAGCCGCCGGGCCTTCTCCATCTTCAAAGTTGATGGAGTTGATAATCGGCTTGCCGCCATGTAGTTTCAACGCAGCTTCAATAACCGGCGTTTCCGTTGAATCGATAACCAGCGGTGCATTGACCGATGACGTGAAGCGTTTGATCACCTCATCCATTTCGGCCCGTTCATTCCGGCCGACAAAGGCTGTGCAGACATCCAGCGCGTTTGAGCCTTCCTTGGCCTGTTCACGACCAAGGGCAACGCAGCCATCCCAGTCATGGGCTTCCTGAAGTTCGCGCCATTTTTTCGAGCCGTTGGCGTTGCAACGCTCACCAATGGAGAAATACGCGTTTTCCTGCCGTAAAGGCACCTGATTATACAGGCTGGCAACGGACGGCACCCAGACAGACGTGCGACGCACAGGGGCTGGGCGATGGTGGCCACTGCCTTCTGCACGGCGGCGGAGCATGGCATCAAGCGCTGCAATATGCGGGGTGGATGTGCCACAGCACCCGCCAATAAGGTTCAGTCCATCTTCAACAATGAAACGCTCAACCCAAGTGGCCATTTCTGCCGGAGTTAGCGGGTAGTGAGTCTGACCGTCTACCAGTTCAGGTAAACCGGCATTCGGCTGCACTGAAATAAGACGCGGCCAGTTCTCACTCAACCAGCGGACATGCTCGGCCATTTCCTGCGGGCCTGTGGCGCAGTTCAAGCCCATCAAATCAACATCCAGGCTATGAACAACCGTGGTTGCCGCAGCGATATCTGGTCCAACCAGCAGAGTGCCTGTGGTTTCAACAGTGACCTGCACAAAAATGGGCGTCTTTGTTTCCATTTCAGCGCGGGCAATTTTCATGCCGTTAACCGCCGCCTTGATCTGAAGCGTGTCCTGACAGGTTTCAATCAGAATGGCATCCACGCCACCTTCAATCAGGCCACGCCCTTGTTCGGCAAGGGCTGCTTCAAGCGTGTCATAATCAATGTTGCCAAGCGACGGCAGCTTGGTGCCCGGCCCGACGGAACCAATAACGTAGCGGGTACGTCCATCCGCAAAGCTGTCTGCTGCTTCCCGCGCCAGAATGGCGGAGGTGCGATTGATCTCACGGGTCTTGTCTGTCAGCCCGAACTCACCCAATGTAATGGGAGACCCCCCGAAGGTATTGGTCTCGACCATGTCCGCCCCGGCCTCATAATAGCCACGGTGAATTTCACGGATCAGTTCAGGGCGTGACAGCGTCAGGATTTCGGTACAGTTCTCTTGCCCCCAGTAATCACGTGTCAAATCCAGATCAAGCATCTGAATGCGCGACCCCATTCCACCATCACACAGTAGAACCTGTTCATGCAGGGCATCAAGAAGCGGAAGACGAGAAGACATGGCATCCATGGAGCAAGAAAAGGGGGGGAAGACCCTGCCAGACAGGGGCCAGACAGAAAGCAGGACGTTATTCCAGACAGAAGCCCCGCTGTCCACCACTGCCTTCTGGAAAGGGCAAACGGATGCCCGCATTCCACTGCGGATAGTCACAATGGCAGAAAGTCAGTTCTGTGTCCGTGATGATGCTGTGGCAATTTTCGTGAATAATGAGTGCCCTTCTGAACGTGGCGGGGAATGGCTGGAAATAAAACACTGGAGCGGCATAATAACGTCGAAATCCCAGCACGGCGGTGGTTGTCTCTGTTGCTCCGGACTGGACGGATTAGGTCGATTTTTGATCGCTTTATTTCAAGAACGGGCGCGAGGGATGTGTAATTTTTTTCGTAACGCAGTAATTGCGTGCTCTTCTACGCAGAAAGACGCCGTAATAGATATGATCCTGTCAGATTCAGTTGTGACATCACTTTATGGATTACAGCCAGTTTCTGGCCGTTTTTCCTGTGACAGTTGAATAAAAAAGACATTCTAGGCTTCAGGAAGCCAAGAAAGACTTTGAGGTCAATCGCGCTCCCTGTCATAAGAACGTATCCGGCGGGTGGCTTGCGAGCAGTGTCGGGTCATAGAGAGTAGGTTTTTTCAAAAGGGTTGTTCGTGAACCAGTCTGACCATGTGCCTGAGGTTGCCGGCTCTTCTTCTGATTCAGATCATGAGACCTCGTCCCGTATAAGCCCCACCATGATTCGTCTGAAGGCCGTTCTGGCCGCGGCGCACTATCATGGTCTTGTGCTGGATATTCAGGATTTCGCGGCAGACCCCGAAGAAGATAGTCCTTCACCTGCGACCCTATGTCGTTGGCTGGAAGAGCAGGGCGCTGTTGCCAAGGGTATGCGGATCAAGTGGCGTTACTTGGTCAAAATGACCAATTCGCCCCCGATCGTGCTGATGTTCAGAGACGGCTCCGCTGCCCTTATGGTCAATGCCTCGCCTGAGCGAGGGGTCGTGTGGCTGCGTGATCCCCTGAAGGGAGAGGGAGCAACCCCGGTTCCAGTTGACGAACTAAGGCTCAGTCGTATCTGGACAGGTGACGTTCTTCTGATCAAGCGGCGTCAGGATGAGTCGGAAGCTGATGCGCCAATTGGGTTCGCGTGGCTTGCCAAAATGGTTTTGCGGGAAAAAAAATCTCTGCGGGATATCGCAATCGCGTCGATGACGCTGAGCATCCTGCAAATATTTCCACCTCTGATTGTCATGCAGGTAGTCGATAAAGTGGTAAATTATCACTCAATGTCGACGCTTATTTCGATTAGTGGAATTATAGTGGTCTTCTCGTTTTATGAAGTTTTGCTGAGTTATGGACGGCGTGAGTTGTCGATGGTTTTGACAACGCGCATTGATTCTCGCCTTTCATTGCACCTTTTTAGTCGACTTGTTGCGCTGCCGCTTGAATATTTCGAACGACAGCAGGCAGGTAACCTTCTCGGTCGTGTGTTGGCAATCTATAAGGTACGCGATTTTTTGACAGGTCGTCTAATGACGACCTTTCTTGATTTATTTACTCTTGTTGTTGTTCTACCGTTCCTGTTTTATTTAAGCTCGACTCTTGCTTGGATGACTGTGGCAGCAGCTGGTTTGATCGGCCTGATAGTTTTAATTTTCATGAGGCCAGTTTCAAAAATAATGAATAAGCAAGTTCTTGCCGAACGTGACCGAGGGGCTATTTTATACGAAACCGTTGCTGGTATCCGTACTCTTAAGACTCTTGCCCTTGAAAACAGCCGCAAGCAGACGTGGGATGAAGTGACAGCTAAAGTTGTGAGGTGGAAGCTGGCTTTGGGGCGGATGACAAACTGGCCTCAGACTTTGGTTATGCCATTAGATCTTTTTATTAATCGTGGCATTATTTTGGTCGGTGCTTATCTTGCATTGACAAGTCCGGGATCGGTCGGTGTCGGTGCTCTGGTTGCTTTCATGATGCTAGGTGGTCGAGTGGCAAGTCCTTTGGTTGGCCTAGCCAAGTTACTTGAAGATTTCACAGAAGTTACCACCTCTCTTGGAGAAGCTGCTTCTGTTTTAAATAAGCCTAATGAGACTAAAGCTTTGACTACCGGTATGAGACCACGGATTAAAGGGGCGCTTTCATTTGAAGGTGTAAACTTTACATATCCAGCGGCAACAACACTTGCTTTGAAAAATGTAAATTTCGAGATTCCAGCGGGTACAATGCTGGGTCTGGTCGGGCGAAGCGGCTCTGGGAAATCGACTATTACCCGTCTCTTACAAGGGGTTAGTCGTTCTTACACCGGCTATTTAAAGCTGGATGGTGTTGATCTTCGTGAGATAAACCTGACTCATCTACGGCGGTCTTTCGGTGTTGTTCTTCAAGATAACTTTTTGTTCCGTGGGACTATCCGGGAAAATATTACAGCTGGTCGTCCAGGTTACACAATTGATGATGTCGTGCGTGCTGCGCGATTGGCGGGTGCTGAAGAATTTATTGAACGTATGCCTGCTGGTTATGAAACATTTATTGAAGAAGGCTCCACCAATATTTCAGGTGGCCAGCGTCAGCGTCTCGCTATTGCGCGAGCGGTTATTACTGATCCTAAATTGATGATATTGGATGAAGCCACGTCTGCTCTCGATCCAGAAAGTGAAGCGTTGGTGAACGCCAATCTTGAACGTATTGGCCAGGGCAGAACAATGGTGATTGTCTCGCACCGCCTCTCCTCCCTTGTTAATTGTGACCAGATTTGCGTTATGGAGCGAGGTTCTGTAGCTGACATCGCTCCTCATGATGTGTTGCTTGAGCGGTGTGATATTTATCGTACGCTTTGGATGCAGCAGAATCGTCATACTGAAGGGCGTCATAGAAATTCTGGCGACGCGTCTTCTCTGATTGCAGAAGGTGAGTGAGTCATGAGCAATAATGACCTTATTAAATCTGACAACACGCCAGCTTCAGAAAACAATACCGAGAAGTCAGTCGATTTTCTGCGCCAGGCAGATGATCCGTATGCGCAGGGAGATATGCCGCCGGCTCTATTGGAGTTTCATTCCCCGACTGCTGCTCTCGTTAATCTGCCTCCTACCGCTTCTGCGCAGTACATTACTTGGGTTATCGGAGCTTTGGTTCTTTCGTCCGTAGCTGTAATGACCGTTTTTCCTTTAGATCGCGTTGTTTCTACTCAGGGAAAAATTGTCTCTATTGAGCCATCATTGGAAGTGCAGCCTTTTGATACATCGATTATTAAGTCAATTGATGTAAATGTTGGTGATTTTGTTCATAAAGGGGATGTGTTAGCTCATCTGGATCCGACTGCAAGTCATGCAGATATCGACAATATGCGTATGCAGAATGAGCAGTATCAGGCAGAGGTTGACCGTCTGACAGCAGAATCTCAAGAACATGAGTATAAAGTAGATTCTAAAAACCCTGCATCTGTAGAGCAGGCAGAAGCCTTTTTGCGACGTAAGGGCGACTTTGAAGCCAAACTACAAAATTATGATAAGCAGATAGCAAGCTTACAGAACGATTTACAAGGATATCAGGCAAGTGCTGCCATGTATGCCGCTCAGGCAAAAGTTGCTGCTGATGTCCATAAAATGCGTATGCAATTGCAGAAAGATCAGGTGGGCAGCAAACTTTCAACATTGGGTGCACAAAATTCCTTAATGGAAATAGAACGTTCTCAAATTGGCGCACAACAGCAGGCAGGATCCACACGTAATAAATTAGCGGCACAGGTTTTTGAAAAAGAAAGTTATGTCCAAAACTGGAAGTCGCAAGTTTATAAAGATTTGATCCTAGCCCAACATCACTTGGCTGAAGCAAAGAGCGCTTATCAGAAAGCTGTTCTTCATAGTAGTATGGTAGTTTTAAAAGCCGAAGAAGATTCTGTTGTTTTAAGTTTGGCAAAAGTATCGGTAGGGTCTGTTTTGAATGCCGGTCAACGGATTATGACGCTAGTGCCAGTAGGGAAGGGCCTAGAAGTTGAGTCGATTATGTCCAGTCAGGATGCCGGCTTTGTCAAATTAGGCGACAAAGCTTTGGTGAAGTTCGCAACATTCCCTTACCAGCAATATGGCGGGGCGGACGCGACTGTAAAAACTATTAGTGCCGACACATTTGCTCCCACTCCTGAATCGCCTCAAGATAGTGGTATTATGCCAGATGCAACGGGGAAAGCGTTCTATCGTGTACGCTTGCGCGTTGACCGTTATACGCTGCATGGCGTGCCCAATTTTTTCCATCCACAACCAGGTATGGCGGTTACGGCTGATATTCGGGTCGGGAAACGGACAATTATGCAGTATTTCTTCAATAGCTTTATTCCATTGGCAACAGATGGCATGAGAGAGCCATAATTTACGATCAAATGTTAAAGGAATAGTTGTTTTTAGGAGGCGTGCATCATGGTTTTTGGCTTTGTCAAACGGCTATTGGGTCGTGATGAAACCTCAATTGAAGCACGCCTTACTCATGCAAAGGGGCTGCTGGAAAATCAGGATGATGCAGCAAAGGGCTTCTCTCAACTCTCGGCTCTGGCGCGCGAGAATAATGTAGAAGCCCAGTTTCTTGTTGGTGAATGTTATCTGAACGGAACTGGTGTCCCGCCAAATCTAATAGAAGGCGTACGCTGGATGCGCCGTGCAGCGAAAAAGGGTTGGACAAAGGCGGCCTTTATTCTCGCTACGCTTTATCTGCATGGCCTTCCACCGGAAGTCGAAGAACCTTCGGGTACGTCTTCTGTTTTTGATGAAATTAAACCACCGTCCGATAATCGCGAGCCTGATTATAGAAAGGCTGCGTATTGGGCAAAAATTGCTGCCGATAAAGGCTATGCAGATGCGCAGGCCATGTATGGTTATGTGCTTAGTAGTGGCCCGGATGATTTGCGTGATCCTGAAGAGGGATTGGTTTGGTACCGTAAAGCAGCTGATGCTGGGTGTGTACAGGGGCACTTGGGGTTGGGGCTCGCGGCACTCAATATCGCGAGAACACAGGATGATTATGCTGCTGCGGCCAAGGAGCTTCATCAAGCGGCGGAAGGTGGGTTAGGTACGGCCCTTTATCTTATAGGCGTTATGCGAGAACGCGGGTTAGGCCTTCCGCAAGATCAAACCATTGCGATGCAGTATTACGAGCAAGCTGCTGAAAAAAATGTCCATGCAGCACAGGCAAAATATGGTTTAGGTCTTATGGCCGGGCTTGGGGTGAAGAAAAACCTTGCTCGAGGCGAAACTTGGCTGCGTCGTGCTGCTCTATCAGGTGATGCAGAGGCGGCTGCCGTGTTGGGCGACTTGTATGGTCATGGCGTTGATCTGCCACCAAACTATGCTGAAGCTGTTTCCTGGTATCGTTTTGCATCCGATCATGGACATGCTTCCGCTAGTCATACACTTGGCATGTTGTATCAGACAGGTGTTGGCGTTCCTAAAGACCCGGAAGCCGCTGAATATTGGTTCAAACTTGCCGCGCAACAGGGCAATAAGGATGCATCGGCCGATTTAGGCAATCTGGTGTTGAGAGATGGTGACCCTGCTCACGTTGGTGAACAGGTTATGGCTTCTTATCGGGAGTTGGCGGAAAAAGGCGATCTTCTCGCGGCATTTAATTTTGGAGTTTGTCTGGCTCAGGGCGTTGGTATTGAAAAAAACGAAGAACAGGCTCTTGTCTGGCTAAAACGGGCTGCTGAAAAAGTTGTTAATGCTCAATACTGGTATGGTCAGATGCTCGTGGCCGGACGTGGTACGGATGAAAATCTGGAGGAGGGTAGATCCTGGATTCAGAAAGCATCTGAAGCGGGAATGGTGGATGCACAGATAACATATGCAGATATGCTGGTGCGAGGTGAAGGCGGCCCAAAAAACCATCACTTGGCCTTAGAGCTTTACAAAAAAGCTGCAGAATTAGGTAACGTGGCAGCAATGTTTTCAATAGGAGCCATGTTAGGGGGCGGACACGATGTTGCAGAAGATCGTATTGCTGCGCAGCAATGGTTCCAGAAAGCCGCTGAAAAAGGCAGTCCAGCTGCTCAACTTATGATGGGACGTTATCTAGCGAATGGATTGGCTGGTGAACGGGATATTGAAAAAGCGCGTTTCTGGTACCGTAAAGCAGAAGAACAGAATGTTTTTCAGGCGAGTGCTGAACTCTCTGCATTGAATATGGCCGAGCACTATCCGCCTGCTTCGGTAGAAGCGTAATCAATTTGAGAGATCAATCATTATGGGAAAAACCTGTAATGACTGCGAACTGTTATACATGAAATGACGTGGCAAAATGAGAGTTTAACAGTCGCGCAACGCATGGAGCTTGCCAGTGCGCAGGCTCAGATTTCGTTCAGAACTGGAAGTGAAGCGTGGCATAAAGGCGAATATGCAAAAGCATGGGATTGGCTGGAAAGGGCCAATCGACAAGCCCGAGGTAACTCTCACGTCATGTTTGCTTTGGCTTTGGCACGTCAAACAGCAGGAGATCTTGAGGGGGCAATACGCCTTACTGAAGAGCTTTTACAGAAATATGATTTTCGCGAAGGATGGATCCTTTTAGCGACATTTTATCATGCGAAAAAAAATGCGTCTGGTGTCTTGCGGGCTTGGAACGCAATTTTATCTCGCTACGCAATCACGCTTGAAAACTGGTCGTTGGTTGGAAATTTTTTCCGAACATACGGTGTACACTCTTGGTGTGCAGTAGATGGAGACGGTCTCTTAAAAACAGATTTTCTAGAAAAAGAAGAGAAAATTTCTATTACGATAGATGGAAAACGATCTGTAATAAAAAAAACAAAACAAGGATGCGTTCTCCCTGAAAAATGGAAATTAGCGCAAATCATAGAGGTTAAAGATAGTAACGGTGTCGCGTTATTCGGCAGCCCTTTACAGCCTAAAACAATAGTATCATCCGAAGGTTTGGTGTCAGTTGGTGTAAATGGATTGAGCGGATGGTGCTGGCTTCCATATGATGCTGATCGTGCTCCGGTTATTAATTTTTACGACCATAAAAAAGAAACCTGCTTTTTATCCCTTCCACTGGACGAGTTTAGTTCGGCAGTAAGTTCTGATAGGCCTCTTGCGCGTTATCGGAATATTGTTGTTCCGTGGGGCAAAATTCCAGATGGCCCAGTCCATGTTGTTGGGCCGGATGGACGCGATCTTCTTGGTAGCCCGCTTGATGTGCAGATGCAGACGCGCTCAGCACAAAAGCTAGCATTGGATTTGAATAAATGCAGCGATATTGGAAAACACACACAACATTGTCTTTCTAAGGAAGATTTTTTTCTTTCTCTTCTAGTATCAGAAAAAATCACAGCGACGCCGGTGGTTTCAAAAGAAAAAAAACCGCTTGTAGTGATCATTCCTGTCTTTAAAAATGCTTCTCTTACAATGACATGTTTGCAGAGTGTAAGAAAATCAATAGAACGTAAAAAGGTAAAAGTTTTTATTGTTAATGATGCATCGCAAGAAAAAAAATTAATACAGGATATTAAAAATTTCTGTTCAGAAAATAAAAATTTTCATATTCTAAATCATTCATGTAATCGGGGCTTCCCCGCTGCCGTTAATACAGGTCTGAAAGCATCTGGTCAGTCAGATGTTGTGATTCTTAACAGCGATACCATTGTTCCGACGGGATGGTTGGAAGAATTGCGGCGTATTGCGTACTCTCAAACAGATATTGGTACAGTTACGCCTTTTTCAAATGATGCAAGTATTTTTTCCTATCCTTCAATAGTTAAAACAAACGATGTGCCGACGGAGGAGGAGGAGGCGCAGGTTTATATGGGCGCGGCGCAAGCGGCAAATGCGGGGCAGTTTGTTGATGTGCCAACAGCGAACGGGTTCTGCATGTATGTGCGTCACGACTGTCTGAACCAGACCGGTTTGCTAAGAGAGGATGTTTTTGCGCAGGGATATGGCGAGGAAAATGATTTCTGCATGCGTGCCCGTGCGCTGGGGTGGCGGCATGTTGCTGCGGTGGGTGCTTATGTTGCCCATGTGGGCTCTGCATCTTTTGGTGCTGCCAGATCATCGCTTTTGCAGAGAAATTCAGATATTTTAGAGAAACTTCATCCCGGTTATCACGCGTTTATTGACAAGTGGGTTAAAGAGGACGGACTTTTTTCTGCACGTCGTCGCATGGATCTTGTGCGCTTTCTGAGTGAGAGAAAAAACAAGAAAGACACCGTAAAATCGGTTGTTTTTGTTACTCATAGTCATGGTGGTGGCGTTGAGCGTGTGGTGCAGCAGCGTGCTGCGGTTCTACAACGTGACGGATTGCGTGTTCTTATTCTGCGTTCAACAAAGACGGGATGCGTTTTGCAAGACGCAGCAGACAAGGATGGCTCCATGCCGTCTTTGGTATTTTCTCTCCCGGATGAGTGGTCTTTGTTGACGCGCCTATTGCTGGCTGAAACCGTACAATGGGTCGAATTTCACCACATGGCTGATCATCATGCTTTTTTATACACGCTATCGGGCCATTTGACGTGTGCTTATGACGTGTACGTGCATGATTACGTGTGGTTCTGCCAACGCATTTCTCTCCTCGGTCCTTATGGCACTTATTGTGGAGAACCGGATGTTGCGGGCTGTGTGACTTGCGTAGCGTTGGCGGGTCGGCATATTGCTGAAACTATTGATGTTCCTGCGTATCTTGAGCGGTCACAAAAAATGCTTGCGGCAGCCCGGACCGTGTATGCGCCGTCTCACGATACTGCAGCCCGCATGGCGCGCCATTTTCCAGACCTTGTCTGTAAAGTTTTTCCTTGGGAACAAGATAAAGCCATCATTCAGGAGGCTAAGAAGCGTATCAAGCATGGTCAGGTCAGCGCACAGTCGAACCAACTGAATTTTATTCCTGCCAGTGGTGCGTTGGGAAGCGATGGTGGCAAGAAGCGGATAAGGCTTTGTGTCATTGGCGGTATTGGGACCGAAAAAGGCTACGATATTTTACGGTTGGCTGCCTTGGATGCCGCACTTCGGGATTTACCCCTTGAATTTGTTGTTGTCGGTCACACACCAGACGATGCGACCTTAATAAAAACGCAACGCATATTTGTGACTGGTGAGTATCGGGAAGAAGATGCCGTAAATCTTGTCGCTTCAGTGCAGGCCGATGCGGTTTTTCTTCCCGCCATATGGCCTGAAACCTGGTGCTTTACATTGGGTATTGCCTGGAAGGCTGGGCTGTCTGTTATTGCGTTTGACTTGGGTGCGCCAGCAGAGCGTATCCGCGCCACCGGCAGGGGGCGTCTAATTAATCCTGCTCTTTCAGGAAAAGCGTTAAATGCTGTATTGATAAAGGAGGCTCTTTTCTGCAAAAAGAGCGGAGAATTATAGTTTTTTAGTGGGTTGCTTAACTTACCAATTTACAATTTTTGATTTATGTTTTTCTAACGAAGTTTCACGGTGAAAGAGGGTTCATGTCACAGTCTAGCCAGGCATCTGCTCAACAGCGGATTTCAGACCTTAAAGTATCAGGACATCTGATGACGCTTCAGACTGGCCTGTTCTGTGTTTTTCATGCGCCGGATGAACAGCCACCAACGGCCGCCGGTCTGCCGGGGGTTCGTATTTCTCAGCCACCTGTAAAAAATCCTGGCAATGTGGATATTGCTACCTTTGATGATGACGGCTGGTTGGGTGCGCGTAATGGGGCTGCCCTTATCCGTGTGCGTCGTGGCCCCGCCCAGATCATGGTCACAATTTATCAGGAACTGAACACCCAGCATGAAGCGCCTCGCCTGCAGGTTGTGCAGTTAAGCGCGCAGGCTGATGCTCCGGTTCCGGCGGGCGTTGCCGGGCTGGCCGCAGCGGCGCCGCAGGTTCAGGCTCCGGCTGCCCCGCAGACAGCACAGCCAAACGCGGCCCCTGCCAGCAATGCAAAGCCAGAAATCGGTGCGCACATTCAGCGTCGTGGGGATGTAGCCGTACGTCTGGGTGAATGGATGGGCCAGCCTGGCAGCCATGCCTGGATTGAAGGCTTTGGTGTTTCCCCGGCTGAAATTATTTCCCCGGCTGATATTGAATATCAGGCTGTGCTGGGGAAGGGCTGGTTGTCTCCTTGGGTTGAAGGCGGTCAGTATTGCGGTAGCCGTGGCATGGCGCTGCCTATTCTGGGCTTGTGCATTCGTCTGAAAGGGCAGGCTGCCCAGAAATTTGCCTGCCGCGTTACGGCTACCTTTACGGACGGAACAAAGATTGGTCCTGTGGAAAGCGGTGAACCGATTGAAGCCGATACACTGGCACCGTTGGAAGCCTTCCTGCTTGAAATCGTGCCAAAAAATGCTGAATCTTCCAAAGGTCGGGGCAAAGGGAAGTCGGCTCGCGTATCTGTCGCGGAAGCAGCAGCCGACCTCGCCGCTCTTCTTGAAGAAGAAGTTGAGGCACTGGAAGAAGCTGAACCGGATGATTTTGATCTCTTTATTGAGGAAGACATCGCTCCGGCTGAAGAGCCTGCCCCACGGAAAGGCCGGGGTCGTGCCAAAGCAAGTGTGAAGCCTGTTGAGAAAGAAGCTGTGACACAGCGGAAAGCGGGCCGTCCCCGTCAGGCAACTGCGGAGAAAAAATCTGCTCCAGTAGAGCAGCCTGCTGCCCGCCCCAGCGCACGTGCTAAACTGGCAGCGTCAAAAGCGCGCGCTGCTGCGGCGCCAGCGGCTGGCCGAAGGGGCCGTAAGCCGACCTCACGCCGTTAAGAAAACAGGCCCGGCTTTTTCAAGCCGGGCTTTGGTTTTTCTAACGGGTTGAACACCGAATGCGGGCACGCTCTTGAAATATCTTTTCATCCATCAGAATTTTCCCGGTCAATATCTTCATATTGTGCGTCATCTGGTTCGACAGGGTGGGCACGATATCGTTTTTATCAGTGAAGATAATCCCAACGTTATTAACGGTGTGCGCCGTGTAAGATATCGCTTGCCGCGCGAAGTGACTGATAAGGCTCATGCTGGTGTGCGTGATCTTGATGTTGGGTTGATGCGGGCTGAAGCCGTAGCCAAAGCAGCCGAAACGCTGAAAAACCTTGGGTTTGTTCCGGATGTTATTCTGGGCCATCACGGCTGGGGTGAACTGCTGAATATTCAGGATGTTTACCCGGGCGTGCCGGTGATTGGATATTTTGAATTTTATTATCACACCGAGCCCGGTTTCGATGTGAATTTTGACCCCGAATTTCCGATGGCTCCGCAGGTTATTCCGCTGGTGCGGGCCAAAAACACCGTTAATCTGCTGGCGTTGACTAATCCGGGTTATGGGCAGACCCCCACGCAGTTTCAAAAAAGCACGTATCCTGCATGGGCACAGGACAATATTACCGTTCTGCCAGAAGGGGTTGATCTGGTTGCCTGCCGGCCAGACGCTAAAGCAGCTAAACATGAACTTGTTTTGGGTGATGTGCGTATTACACCCAAAGACAAGCTGATTACGTATGTGTCGCGTGATCTTGAGCCCTACCGGGGCTTTCATGTTTTCATGAGGGCGTTACCGCGCATTCTTGCAGAACAGCCAGATGCGCATGTTGTGCTGATTGGCGGTGACGGGGTCAGCTATGGTGCCAGGTTGCCGTCGGGTTGCTGGCGTGAAATTATGCTGAAAGAGCTTGAAGGCCAGCTTGATCTGTCACGCGTGCATTTTGTAGGCAAAGTGCAGTACGAAAGTTTTCTGGCACTTCTGCAAAGATCAAACGCTCACGTTTATCTGACGTATCCGTTTGTGGCGTCTTGGTCCTTGCGTGAAGCCATGGCCATTGGATGCCCGATTGTGGGTAGCCAGACGGCACCGGTTGAAGAATTCATCAAAGATGGGGAAACTGGCTTGCTTGTGCCCTTTACCCAACCAGACCGCATTGCCGAGGCCGTTCTGGAGCTTTTGACGAACAAGCCTTTGGCGAAAAAACTTGGTAAGGCGGCGCGTGCAGAAGCAGAACGCTCCTTGTGCCTTGAGACCTATTTGAAAGAATATGAAGCACTGATTGACCGCGTGTTGCAGAAACACGCAGGGTCAGAGGCTACTGTAGCCGAACAAAAGCCTGATCGTCCCCGCGTATTACGGCAGGACAAGCCGAGGGCCGCAAAAGCAGTTCAGACGAAAAAGAAGGTCGTTGTTAAAGCGGTAAAGCTGGCTGCGCCTGAAAAGCATCACTCTGCTAAATCAGCGCCAAAAACCAGTCGGGCTATATCAAAAAGCCTTAATTCGGCGACTAAAGGTTCAAACACCAAGGCTGTTTCCACACGCCGTCAGCGCGGGAAAGCCTGACACGGCTTCCCACCGTCACGCCAATAAAGTTCTTCGTGGTCAAGGGTACGATTAAGGGTGTGATGGTGCAGGGATAGTCGTGTTCACCCGGTCTGCCAGCATGATGACCAGATTACGCATTAAGGCGGCAATTTCTGCGTCTGTGGATACAGGGCCGGTGGCCGTCAGGTGTGCACGATCTCGGATCAGGGGCTGGTTGGGGTCTTGCGGCAGAACAGCCCAGTTGGCGTCCATGACGGCCTGCCCATCCGCATCGACATCAAAGCGGGAGACGTTGATCTGCACCCGGAGTGTTGCGACATCGACCAACGGTTGATCGGTAATCAATTCGTGCGGGTGTGATGTTGCGATTTCGTTGGTAATCAGATCGGTCATGCCGAGTGAAAGGCGCGTTGCCCAGCGGGATTTCGGGCTGCGGACAATTTCTTCCTTGTTCCGCAAAATCATATCCTGCGAATCAAGGTAGTCGGGAATAACAACGCGGCTGATCTGAATTGTCGTGGCGCGGGAAGACAGGTGCGGCTGTCTGGCTGTCTGATCAGACGGCATGCCCAAAGTGTAAAGCCGCAGTGGTGGCGAAGCACAGCCGGATAACAGGCAGCACCCGGCCAGCAGAGCAAAAACAGATTTACGCGCGGAAAAAATCATGGACGGCGTCCCATCAGCAGAAGTTGCGGGTTGCGTTCAACATCACTGGCAAAACCGCGAAGAGAAGCCGCAGCGGACGCAATATCCCGCAAGGCAGCATCAAGGTTGGCACGGTCAACAGACCGGGGAGAGATAACGCTTTGCAGGCTATCCAGCGCTTTGGTGGCCGAGACCATGGTTGCGTGAATGTCGGCCCCGCGGCCACTTAACTGCTGCGTGCCTGTCTGAAGCAGTGTGTCCATTTTTGAAAGCGTGATATCCAGCTTGTTCTGAAGATCACGGATCGCCTGCGTAGCTGCCAGAACCGTATCCTGCGACCGGTCAGTGGTGACTTTCATGCTGGCAACCAGTGGCGGCAGGTCAGTATTCAGCTTGTCGCTGAGGGACTGGATGGAACGAAGCGTTTCATCCGCATGGTGCGCCATATCCTTTACAGGTAACTGGCCCAACGTGTCTTTCAGCTTTTCCATTGTGGAAAGACGGGCAGGGATTTCAACCATGTCCGTAATGCGGGGGTGTAGGACAACAGGGCTGGATTTATCAAAATCCAGCTCAATGTTGGATTGACCGGTCACAAAGCTTTGCAGATTCAATTCTGCCCGTAGGCCGTTGGCAATCATGTCTGGCATCTGCACTTTGGTGCCGCCGGGCACATCATGCACAACATGAATCTGGTCGGGTTCCAGGGTCAGCACAACAGGAATGTAGGCCTTATGGTCCTTGGGGTCGAACCTCAGTGTAATGCTTTTGACAGACCCGACTTTTACCCCCCGGAAATTAACCGGTGCGCCCACGGTCAGGCCCGTAATGGCGTTCTGGAACACGACCACAGCCTCGCGGGATGAGGCGAAGAAACGCATGTGGCCAAACAGCATGATAATGGCCAGAGCCAATGCGCCACCGCCCACCACAAACGCACCAATCAGGGTTTTCCGGCTTGTGCTTTCAGCCATGGCGCTTCAGCCCTTTGCATCTGTGGCAGGAGAGATTTCTGCCATACGGTTCATGAAAGCGACAACATCCGGTATGGCGCTGTGGTCGCGCAGGTCCCGTGGGGCGCCACGGGCAATGGGGGTGTGGGTTTTGGCATCCAGAAAAATGCCGTCATCCGCAATTTTGAACAGGCTGGGCAGTTCGTGGCTGACAATGACAATTGTTGCCCCCAGCCCATCACGCAATGTCAAAATCAGATCATCCAGACGGGCAGAGGTAATCGGGTCCAGCCCGGCGGAGGGTTCGTCAAAAAACAGAATGTCAGGGTCAAGCGCTATGGCGCGGGCCAATCCTGCCCGTTTGCGCATGCCGCCGGAAATTTCGGATGGGAGCAGATCAATTGCCTGCTCCATACCGACAAACCCCAGTTTGAGTTCAACCAGCCTGCGAATGACATCTGGCGTTAGAGACGTGAACATTTCCATGGGAAGCGCAACATTTTCGCCCACGGTCATGGAACTCCACAACGCGGCGCTCTGAAACAGCACCCCGAACCGGTGGTTCAGTTCAGTGCGGCGCTTTTCGTCCTGTGCCCAGTAATCTTCGTCCCCAACCAGAATCTGGCCGGATGTGGGGCGTAGAAGCCCGACCATGCTTTTCAGCAGCGTGCTTTTCCCGCAGCCAGAGCCACCCATGACGGCAAAGATTGAGCCCCGTTTCAAATCAAACGAGACATTTTGCTGAATGACCTTGGGCCCAAACGCAATGGTCAGATCACGCACGGAAATCAGGGTGTCAGACGTGGTCATGATCAGAAATCCAGCGCGTTTGCGATAACGGCAAACATCGCATCCATTGCGATAATACCGACAATGCCAATCACGACAGCGCGTGTGGCGGCAATGCCGACATCGGCTGCGCTACGCCCTGCTTTCAGGCCCACACGGCACGCTGCCAGCGCAATAAAGCTGGCGAAAAAGAACGATTTGATAAAGCCGAACACAAATTCATGCAGGGCAACGCCGTCAAACGTCGTGGTCCAGTAGCCAATGGCAGAAACACTCATCATGCCCATAGCCACGACAAAGCCGCCAAAAATCGCAATCAATGTACCATAGATATAAAGAAGCGGCATCATGAGCGCGAGCGACAGGATGGATGGCAGAAGAATGTAGCTGGAAACCGGGATGCCAAAGACCTGAAGGGCGTCAATTTCCTCGTTACCCAGCATGGTTGAAATACGGGCGGCATATGCGCCACCCGTGCGCCCCGCCATGATAATGGCGGTCATGATGGCGGAAATTTCACGCGCACAGGCAATACCAACCAGATTGGCAACGTAAATTTCAGCAGCAAACCGGCGTAGTTCCACCAGCCCCACAAAGGCCAGAATGGCCCCTACCAGAAAATTGACAATCCCGACAATCAACAGGGCAGAGGGGCCAGCATTCCAGATATCGCTAGCCAGATCTTTCAGCCGCATACCGCCTTTGCCGGTAACGGTCTGCGCTGCCCCTTTTGTGGTTTCAAGCGCCAGTTCTGTGACGGTGCCTGTTTCTGTCAGGGCATTGAGGGTGCGGTCTCCGACACGCTCCAGAAACGGGGCGGGCGGCTTTTTGGCATTGGAATTTCCAGCAGGTTTGTCTGGAAGCAACGCCAGCAGGCGCTGGGCTGCCTCTGGCAGATGATCGGGTTCAAAAATGACACCAGCTTTTCCCGCCGCCTGTTTGACATCCCATAGAAAGGTAATGAATGCGGAATCCCAGCGTTCTAGCTGGTCAGTGTCAATGTTCAGCGTCGCTCCTGAGTGCGCTTTTGAAAGCCCATCAGGTGGAAACGTGAGCATCCCGCCATTTTGCACGGTCCATACACCAGACGCATGCAGACACGGTGCGCCTGCGGTCAGATCAACCGACCATTCGGGCTTCTGCGCCGCTGTCTGGCTTGTCTGGGGGGAGGGTATGGCTGCATGATCTGTCATAAGATGTGGCGACATTAGGGCAGGTGGTACGCCCTGACCAGTCCCGTGCGGTAAAAAACTCTCATGTGTATAATAAGCTGCGGAACGCAGAAAACCTGCGCTTTGCGACAATGGCGCAGCAGCGCTGTTCTGGCTGGATGGCTGCAAGGCTTCCCTGCGCAGCATTGCGGCAACCGCTGTGGTCGGCTAGATGCAGCCCAGTTTTCCGGTCTTTGAGCCGGGGTGATGCAAAAAAAAATGAGATGGTGCCTGTTCTGAGCCGCAAGGCCGGAGAGCGCCTGTTGAAACGGGAGTTCCCATGCGACGCAGACGTGGCAGGCCGCTGAATGGCTGGCTGGTTATCGACAAACCTTCGGGCATGACATCCACGCAGGTTGTTGGTCGTGCCAAACGGCTGTTTGATGCCCAGAAGGTGGGGCATGGCGGCACGCTTGATCCGCTGGCAACAGGTCTTCTGCCGTTGGCTTTCGGCACCGGCACAAAAACGGTGCCTTATATTATGGATGGCACCAAGGTGTACCGCTTTACCCTGAAAATGGGCGAAGCGCGGGACAGTGATGACGCGGACGGCGAAGTGACCGGCCATTCAGATGTTCGCCCCACGGATGATCAGTTGCGTGCGGCCCTGCCTGCGTTGACAGGTGACATCATGCAGGTGCCGCCCGTGTTTTCTGCACTCAAAGTTGCGGGCGAGCGGTCTTATGATATGGCGCGTGAAGGCCGCCCCCCGGAATTGCCCCCACGCCCCGCCCGTGTTGACCGGTTTGAGCTGATTGAGCGGGTGGATGAAGACACGGCCATTTTTGAGGTCGAATCCGGCAAGGGCGTTTATATGCGGGCGCTGGCGCGTGATGTTGCGCTGGCCTGTGGCACGGTGGGCCATATAACGGCCCTTAGACGCCTGCGCGTCGGCCCTTTTACGGAAGCCGATGCAATAACACTGGACAAAATCACCCCAAACGAGGAAAACGCCCATGCCTCACCGGAGCTGCTGCGTCCGGTCGCGACCGCGCTGGCCGACATCCCGGCGCTGGCCCTGACCGCTGATGAAGCTGCTTCCTTGTTGCACGGGCAGTCTTTGAGCCTTGTCGATCTGATGGGACGTATTCCACAGACCGAAGAAGGCGAGACAATCCGGGCCATGGAAGGGGGGCGCGTATTGGGGCTCTGTCGTCTGGAAGACGGGTGGCTGCGCCCTGTGCGGATTCTCTGAACCTGATTTGTTTTATGGAGACATGTGATGTCGATTACTGCTGAACGCCGCACGGCGCTGATTAGCGAATACCAGACTTCCCCCACCGATACCGGTTCACCGGAAGTTCAGGTTGCGATTCTGACCGAGCGTATCAACAACCTGACCGAGCATCTGAAAACCCACGCGAAGGATTTCCATTCTCGCCGTGGTCTGCTGATCCTGGTTGGCCGTCGTCGTAGCCTGCTTGACTACCTACGCGGCAAGAGCGTTTCCCGCTATGATGCGCTGATCGCCCGTCTGGGCCTTCGTCGCTAAGACGCGGTAAAAGGGTGCGGCGAGCGTAAGCGGTGCTGCACCCTTTTGTCTTTTCAGGGAAAACCCGTTGCCGGGTGACCCTTGCATGTCAGCCAGATAGGCTGGATGCTAAAAATCATCGCCACAGGCTATGAGCGCGGGAGCCTGATTCCCGGCGGGCCACGGCGTTTCCGACCACATGGTGTCGGGTGGTGTTGCCGCCAGTCTCCATGCCGTCCGAGGCGCTGTCCGCTCCCTTCGGTTTCTTCCCGCCTGTTCTGTGGCTTTCACTCTGTCATGAAAGCAGAACAGTATGAGTATTAAATTCAACTACTACCGCAAGGAAATTGAATGGGCTGGCCGCCCGCTGGTTCTTGAAACCGGCAAGATTGCCCGTCAGGCTGATGGCGCTGTGGTTGTCACCTATGGTGAAACCGTTGTGCTGTGTACCGCTGTTGGCGCAAAAAACGTCAAGGCTGGTCAGGATTTCTTCCCGCTGACCGTCAATTATCAGGAAAAAGCCTACGCTGCTGGCAAAATCCCGGGTGGTTTCTTCAAGCGCGAAGGCCGTCCGTCTGAAAACGAAACGCTGGTTTCCCGTCTGATTGACCGCCCCATTCGTCCGCTGTTCCCTGAAGGGTTCCGCAACGAAGTGCAGGTTATTGCCACCGTGCTGACGCACGATATGGAAAATGACCCTTCCATCGCAGCCCTGATTGGTTGCTCGGCTGCGCTGACGCTGTCTGGTATTCCGTTCTTCGGTCCGGTTGCTGCTGCTCGCGTAGGGTATAAGGACGGTGCATTCGTTCTGAACCCAACGCTTGAGCAGATGAAGGACACCGACCTTGATCTGGTCGTGGCCGGCACGGAAGAAGGCGTTCTGATGGTTGAATCAGAAGCGTCTGAACTGTCTGAAGAAATCATGCTTGAAGCTGTGACCTTTGGTCACAATGCCTTCCAGCCTGTCATCGAAGCCATTATTTCTCTGGCTGAACATGCTGCCAAGGCTCCGTGGGATCTGCCTGAAGAATCCAAGGAAGCTCAGAAGCTGCGCACCCGCGTTGATAAAGTGGGCCGCAAGCTGATTGCTGATGCGTACAAGGAAAAGGTCAAGCAGGCCCGTTACGAAAAAGTGGGCGCTGCCAAGGAAGTCATCCTTGAAAAGCTGGCTGCTGAAGAACTGGACGTTGACGCTGCAAAGCCGATGCTGAAAGACCTTGAAGCCGATGTTGTGCGTTCAGCCGTGCTGAAAACCGGCCTGCGGATTGACGGTCGTGATCTGGTAACGGTTCGTCCCATCGTGTCTGAAGTTGGTATCCTGCCACGCGCGCATGGGTCTTCTCTGTTTACCCGTGGGGAAACGCAGGCGCTGGTTGTGACCACGCTGGGCACCGCACAGGATGAACAGGTGATTGACGCGCTTGAAGGCGAATACCGCACCAACTTCCTGCTGCATTACAACTTCCCTCCCTTCTCGGTTGGGGAATGTGGTCGCATCGGGTCTCCGGGGCGTCGTGAAATCGGGCATGGCAAGCTGGCATGGCGCGCTATTCATCCGCTGCTGCCTACCCGTAAGGACTTCCCGTACACGCTGCGTGTCGTTTCCGAAATTACGGAAAGTAACGGGTCTTCTTCCATGGCAACCGTATGCGGCAGTTCACTGGCGCTGATGGATGCTGGTGTGCCCCTGAAACGCCCTGTGGCTGGTATTGCCATGGGTCTGATCAAGGAAGGCAAGGATTTTGCCGTTCTGTCCGATATTCTGGGTGATGAAGATCATCTGGGCGACATGGACTTCAAGGTTGCTGGTACCGAACAGGGCGTGACCGCCCTTCAGATGGACATCAAGATTACGTCCATTACGCCAGAAATCATGAAGATTGCTCTGGGTCAGGCACGCGATGGCCGCATGCACATTCTGGGTGAAATGAGCAAGGCTCTGACGGAAGGCCGCACCGATGTGTCCTCCACAGCACCGAAAATCACCACCATGAAGGTGCCTCGCGAAAAAATCCGCGATGTGATTGGTTCAGGCGGTAAAGTTATTCGTGAAATCGTTGAATATTCAGGTGCGAAGGTCGATATCGGGGATGATGGCACCATCACCATCGCCGCTATGTCTGACGATCAGGCCCAAAAAGCCATCGAACGCATCAACGGGATCGTGGCTGAACCTGAAATTGGCCGCGTTTACGATGGTAAGGTTGTTAAAACCGCTGATTTCGGCGCGTTTGTAAACTTCCTGGGTGCGCGTGATGGTCTGGTTCACATTTCTGAACTGTCTCAGGGTCGTGTGGGTAAAACCACTGACGTTGTGAAGCAGGGCGATGCCGTGAAGGTCAAGGTCATCGGTTTTGATGACCGTGGTAAAGTGAAGCTATCCATGCGCGTTGTTGATCAGGCAACCGGGGCAGACATCACGGAAACCGTTGGTGCCAAGCCTGCGCGCGCACCACGTCGGGATGCTGAATAAGCATCCCTTACGGGGTGCTTGTCATCAGCGCTTATTCAGCAGAACGATAGGACAGCAATGAAGGCGATCAACGCAGTTCGCATGGGGGGCGTAGACGTCCTGCCACTGGTTGAAGGTGGCAAGGGTGTTTCCGTATCCACGGGCGCTTCAGCGGGAGCTTGGGCCGCAGCAGGCGGGGCCGGTACGGTCTCGATTGTCAATGCGGACAGTTATGATGAGGCCGGACATCCCGTGCCTCAGATCTATCATGGTCGTACCCGGCGGGAACGGCATGAAGAACTGGTTGATTACGCCATTCGTGGCGGCATTGCCCAGGCACAGATTGCTCATGAAACCGCAGGTGGGCAGGGACGTATCCATGCCAACATCCTGTGGGAAATGGGCTCGGCTGAACGGGTTATCACGGGCGTGCTTGAAGGGGCCAAAGGCCTTATTCACGGTCTGACCTGTGGTGCGGGGATGCCGTATCGCCTGTCTGAAATTGCGGCAACATATGGGGTTTACTATTACCCCATCGTGTCTTCTGCCCGCGCGTTTAATGCGTTGTGGAAGCGTGCCTACAGCAAGACATCAGACCTGCTGGGCGGCGTTGTGTATGAAGATCCTTGGCGGGCTGGGGGGCATAACGGCCTTTCCAACACTGAAGATCCTCTTAAGCCGGAAGATCCATACCCACGGGTTGCAGCGCTTCGGAAACTGATGCGGTCTTTCGGGCTGGATGAAACGCCTATCATTATGGCAGGCGGTGTCTGGTGGCTGGAAGAATGGGAAGACTGGATTGATAACCCTGAACTGGGTCCAATTGTCTTTCAGTTCGGCACGCGTCCGCTTCTGACCAAGGAAAGCCCGGTACCGGATGCCTGGAAGCAGCGTCTGCTGACGCTGAAAAAAGGGGATGTGTATCTGAACCGCTTTTCACCAACCGGGTTCTACTCCTCGGCCGTGAACAACAGCTTTTTGCAGGAACTGCGTGGCCGTTCAGAACGGCAAGTTGCATTTTCCCCTGAACCTTTGGGTGCGCATGATGTCGCCTATGGCGTAGGGGCCCGCAAACGCGAAGTCTTTGTGACGGCTGATGATCTGGCGCATATCCGTGGTTGGGAAGCGCAGGGCTATACTGAAGCCATGCGCACCCCTGATTCCACGCTGATTTTCGTCACACCCGATCGTGCGCGTGAAATCACGGCAGATCAGGTGGCCTGTATGGGGTGCCTGTCTGAGTGCAAATTCTCTAACTGGAGCCAGCGTGGCCCCAGCTACACCAACGGTCATAAGGCTGACCCGCGGTCTTTCTGCATTCAGAAAACCCTTCAGACGGTTGCGCACACCAGCGGCCCGGAAGCCGATGAGGTTGTGGACAACAATCTGATGTTTGGTGGCACCAACGCATGGCGCTTTGGGTCTGATCCGTTTTACTCAAACGGGTTTGTGCCAACAGTGCGTCAGTTGGTTGACCGCATCATGACCGGGCGTTGAGCCTGCGTTCTGGCGTTTAAAGGCAGACGCTGTTTATCAGCGTCTTTGCCAAAGATGTAAAAAAGGCGCCTTGGGCGCCTTTTTTCATGCCCGATGATTATTTTCCCATCCGGGCAATTTTCTGATCAGTTTTATACTGGCTCAAGGCATAGACGGACCAGATGGCTGCGGGAATCCAGCCAATAACCGTGACCTGCAACACCAGACAAATAATGCCGGCAAAGGGCCGTCCGATTGTGAAAAACTGAAGCCAGGGCAGCAGCAGGGCCAGAAGAAGACGCATGGAAAAATCCTTTCAAACACGGTTTTGGTCTTTCTTGCCGCACTGTGGGGCTGGAAGAAAGGCAAAACAGCCGGTTAGACGGCGGTTGCGGTGGTGCCGGTGATGCGTGGCCCTAGGTCCATACGGCTTTGTGTGCTAGAAGATCACAAGCCGCCGCCAGTGGCTGTGCAGGCCGGAATCCGGTCTGTCTTTGCTATTCTGGCGCATACTAAGTTTTCAGGCGCACCTGTTTCATTTTCAGGTGCGCGGCATGACAAGACGGATGGACCTTGACCGAGATTTCTGACCAGCCGGGATCGCCGGAACCTTCAGCCCTTCTGCCTGTCACCATTGAGGAGGAGATGCGCTCCTCCTACCTCGCTTACGCGATGTCGGTGATTGTCAGCCGTGCGCTGCCAGATGTGCGTGACGGGTTGAAGCCGGTGCATCGGCGTATTCTGTACGCCATGCATGAAAGTGGTTTCACACACGATAAACCCTATCGTAAATCGGCCCGTGCAGTCGGTGACGTGATGGGTAAATACCATCCGCACGGTGACGCATCGATTTATGATGCCATGGTCCGTATGGCGCAGTCTTGGTCCATGCGCGTCAAGCTGATTGACGGGCAGGGGAACTTCGGATCCGTGGATGGCGATAGCCCGGCGGCTATGCGTTATACGGAAGCCCGTCTGGCCAAGGCCTCAACCTTTCTGTTGAACGACATTGACCGTGATACGGTTGATTTCCAGCCCAACTATGACGAAAGCGAGCAGGAACCAACGGTTCTGCCCGCAGCGTTCCCTAACCTGCTGATTAACGGTGCCACGGGTATTGCCGTGGGTATGGCCACCAACATTCCGCCGCATAACCCCGGTGAAGTGATTGATGCCACGCTGGCGCTGATCGAAAAGCCGGATATGGACCTTGATGAGCTGCTGGAACACGTACCGGGGCCAGATTTCCCGACAGGCGGCATTATTCTGGGCCGCTCCGGTATCCGTAGCGCGTTCGCGACTGGGCGTGGGGCCGTCATTATCCGGGCGCGTGCCGAAGTTGAGGAAATCCGCAAAGATCGCAAGGCAATTGTGATCACGGAAATTCCGTATCAGGTCAACAAAGCCACCCTGCAGGAACGCATCGCTGAACTGGTGCGGAACAAGCAGATTGAAGGTATTTCGGACATCCGCGATGAGTCTGACCGATCCGGTATGCGGGTGGTCATTGAAATCAAGCGTGACGCAACGCCAGAAGTCGTGCTGAATCATCTTTATCGCTACACGCAGCTTCAGACCTCGTTCGGGGTGAACATGCTGGCGCTGGATGGTGGCAAGCCCCGTCTGATGGGCCTGAAGGATGTTCTGTCAGCCTTCATCACCTTCCGTGAAGAAGTTATTCTGCGTCGTGCCCGCTTTGAACTGAATAAGGCGCGTGACCGCGGTCATATTCTGGTCGGTCTGGTTATTGCCGTTGCCAATATCGATGCGGTTATTGCCCTGATTCGCGCGGCTCCGGATGCTGCAACGGCCCGTGAATCCCTGATGGCAGCAAGCTGGGATGCCGATGAAGTCGCGCCCTTGCTGGAACTGATTCATGATCAGGGTAACCAGATTGTTGATGGCAAGGTCCGTCTGACAGAAGCACAGGCACGCGGTATTCTAGAACTGCGCCTGCAACGCCTGACGGGTCTTGAACGCGAAAAAATTCAGCAGGAGCTGTCCGAAGTTGCCATTCGGATTAATGAACTGCTTGAAATTATCGGCAGCCATATCCGCCGCATGGAAGTGCTGCGGGATGAGCTGGTTCTTGCCCGTGCAGAAATCGCGACACCCCGCGCGACCGAAATTGCCGACTACGCCGGCGATCAGGATGATGAAAGCCTGATTGAACCCGGGCAGATGGTTGTCACCATCACGCGTGAAGGCTTTATCAAACGCACACCTCTTGACGTATTCCGGGCCCAGAACCGTGGCGGCCGTGGCCGCACCGGCGCCGGTACGCGTGGGGATGATATCGTGGTGCGGTCATTCAATGCCCATACGCACCAGTGGGTCATGTTCTTCTCCTCCGGCGGGAAGGCGTATCGCGAAAAAATCTGGCGTCTGCCAGAAGCCAGTCCGACCGCTAAAGGGCGTGCGCTGGTCAATCTGCTGCCCGATCTTGGCTCGGACACGATTACGGCTGTTCTGCCGCTGCCGCAGGATGAGGAACTGTGGGAATCCCTCCACCTCGTCTTTGCAACGGCAAGTGGCGGTGTGCGGCGTAACCGTCTGAGCGACTTCCGCAACATCCGGTCTTCCGGGCTGATTGCCATGAAGCTGGATGAAGGGGATAGCCTGATTGGCGTTGCAACCTGCCGAGAAGGGCAGGATGTGTTTCTGGCTACCCGTGGGGCCCGTTGCATTCGTTTCCAGATTACGGATGAAACGCTGCGTGTGTTTGCAGGCCGTGGGTCTTCAGGGGTTCGCGGTATCCGTCTGGCGGATGGGGACAAGGTGATCAGTCTTGCCGTTCTCAACCATGTTGAGGCGACTGTGGACGAGCGTTCTACCTATCTGCGGATGGCCAACGCCAAACGGCGTGCAGAAAACGCCGCCGAGAACGGGGAAGATGACGCAGAAACATCTGTGGTGGATACGGATGAAGAAGAAACATCCTCTACTTCCGAACTGCTGACACCGGAACGCTTTGCTGAACTTGAAGCCGCAGAAGAAATTCTGCTGGTAGTCAGTGATGGCGGGTTTGGTCGTCGGTCTTCCGCGTATGATTACCGCGTTAGCGGGCGTGGCGGGCAGGGTATTACCAACATGACCTTCTCTGCCAACAAGCGGGGGACCGAGGTCGCAGCAACTCTGCCCGTGCTTAGCGGCACGGATGTCATGCTGGTGACAGATGCTGGCCGTCTGATCCGTGTTCCGGTTGATCAGGTGCGTGTCATGGCCCGTCAGGCCAGTGGTGTTACCCTGTTCCGCCTGAATGACGGTGAGCACGTCACCAGTGTCTTCCCGGTCATGGATGATGAGACGGATGAAGACAGCACGGATGGTGCAGCCGAACCGTCAGGTGAAAGCGCATGAGTGAGGGCGTACACGCCGGGGAACCCCGGCGTGTAGGCTTTTATGCTGGTACATTTGACCCTGTCACCACCGGCCATCTGGACGTTATTGAACGCGCCGCCCGTCTGGTGGACAGGTTGGTGATCGGGGTGGCAGAAAATCCAGGTAAAAACCCGCTTATGCCTCTGGCCGAGCGGGTGGAATGTGTGGAAAACGAACTCCCAGCCATTGCCGCCAGAACAGGGGGGGAACTGAAAGTGGCTTCTTTCAATTCCCTGCTGGTGGAAGCGGTAAAGCTGCATGGTGCGTCCCTGATTTTCAGAGGGCTGCGCGTGTTGACTGACTTTGACTATGAAATTCAGATGTCGGGGGTTAATCGTCGCCTCGATTCCTCCATCGAAACCGTGTTTTTAATGGCATCTGAACGGACCCAATTTATTTCTTCCCGTCTTGTTAAAGAAATTGCCAGTTATGGTGGTGTCGTTTCAGAGTTCGTCACCCCATATACACAGGAACGTCTGCTCGCCCGGCTGAAGGCGCGGGCTGCGGGGTAATGGCCATACTCTATGCCGTTGCCAGAAAGGATTAAGGAGAACCATCATGTCTACCGAGACAGATAAAAACGACCTGATTTACATGGATGTGCCTGCGGGCCGCGTTGTCATTCGTCTGCGCCCCGATATTGCGCCGCTGGCTGCCGAACGCATCCGCACCCTGTCTGCCGAAGGTTTTTACGATAACGTGCCGTTTCATCGCGTTATTTCTGGTTTCATGGCGCAGGCGGGTGACCCGACCGGCACCGGCACAGGTGGCAGCCCGCTGCCTGACCTGAAGGCTGAATTTACGCGTGAAGCCAAGTTCCTGCGTGGTACCTTGGGTATGGCCCGTACGTCTGACCCAGACAGTGCAAACAGCCAGTTCTTCATCATGTTCGAACCGTCTCCTCATCTTGATGGTCAGTACACAATTGTGGGCGACGTCATTGAAGGCATGGAAAACATCGACAAGATCAAACGCGGCAGCGGTGGGTCTGGCATGGTGCGCGAACCAGACCGGATTACAAAAATGCGTCCGGCTTCTGCTGAAAACGCCTGATTTTTCTGATTTGATAATCCATCATGGAACGCGGCTCTGCAAAGGGCCGCGTTTTTTGTTTCTGGCCGATTGTTCAGCATAAATACGGAATGACGGCTTTGTTATGCCGTTGTGGATCAGGTGACCCTGCAAGCTCCGGAAAGATGATTTTTAACAGCATCTTGGGGCAAAACGCATCACATCGCTTGACACAAGGGGAATGAAGCGTTTAGACACCCCCCAACAGAGCGCGCATCTGTTTCAGACAGACAGCGTATTCCTGTTGCATGATGACGTGAGCCGGTAGCTCAGTCGGTAGAGCATTCGACTTTTAATCGAATGGTCGAGGGTTCGAGTCCCTCCCGGCTCACCATCCTTTTTCTTTTTATCCCCTAATCAAGAATTATTTCCACAGACTTTGTGGAATAATAGCTTGTCATCATAATCCTTGGTTTTTCAAAGATTTTTACGATTCGATGGCGAATCGGGTAAGGGGATTTGTACCCATTATCCACAAAGTTACCCACCGCCCGAATCTCTGGTGTGTTTCTGGCGCGGCACATGCGGGTGACTCTTCATCTCATCCCTCTTCGCCTCGCAACAAAAGGGGTTAGATACGGCATCTTCCTTGACGGCTTATGGAAGATCCTGTTCCCACGGGGCCGCTGGGCTGTAACATTCGGCCAGATAATCAATCATAGCGCGAACTTTTAGCGGTGTAGTCTGTCCCTGTGCATACACAGCATGCAGTGGCGGTGCTTCTATCAGGGGGGCATCAAGCGGCACAGTTTGTAACAGCCCACTCCGCAATTCATTCGCCACAACAAAAACGGGCAGATAAATAAGCCCCTGACCCGCTACGGCGGCTTCACGTAACGCATCGCCATTATTGGCGCATAAGGCCCCGGAAACAGAAACCGTTCGTTCTCCCTTTAACCCGAAATGCCAGCGATTGGGCGCACCGGGTTCTCCCAGCGTATACCCAAGGCACTGGTGGTGGCTTAGGTCCTCAATTGTTTTTGGCACACCGGCCTGCTGTAAATAGGCAGGGGCAGCGCAGACTACGCAGCGAATGGACGCCAGCTTGCGGCTTCTCAGGCTGCTTGGGGCCATATGGCGGATACGAAGGGTAAGATCCCAGCCCTCCTCTATCAGATCAACCGCTCGGTCATTCAGGCCGAGTTCAACGGTCACCAGCGGATAGCGCCTGCTGAATTCGGGCAGGATAGGCGCAACATAGCGTATTGCGAAAGAAACCGGCGCATTCAGCCTTAACCGCCCGCGTGGTTCGCGCCGCTGTTCCGTGACGGTCTGTTCTACATCTTCAAGGTCGGCCAGAATTTTTTGGCATCCTTCCAGAAACAGTCGTCCTGCTTCTGTTAGCGATAACCGGCGTGTGCTGCGGTGAAACAGCGTGACACCCAATCGCGTTTCAAGTGCAGTAATGTGCTTTGTCACCATCGTTTGTGAAAGACACAGCGCCCGTCCGGCAGCGGTAAAACTGCCGGTGGCGACAACTTTCACAAAAACCTGCATGCTTGTAATGCGGTCGAGCATAAAACCCACGTCATACTATCTGAAAACTCGCCCTTAAGGGCCTGTTATTTCAGTCTAGCACAGTCATGACGTAAGGAGCATTTGTTGATGCAGGTCTCATTTTGAGGGGACTGGCGTTTATGGCAGTTCGTTTAGAACATTATCGCCAGCCGGGTGGTCGTCCACGGTAGTCATTGTAATAGCCGTGGTCATGCCGTCCATGACGATAATAATCGTCCCGGTGGTGATGGTGGTATGGGCCAGCGTAGCATCCTGTCAGCGCCAGAGGCAGCGTGAGCAAGATCAGACCCAGATGAAAGCGCTTCCTCATTGAACTCTCCAGATCAACGTCATGCGTGAAAGAAGGAGTATAATGTGCATCACGGCAGCTATAGGGCCGTATGATGGCAGTGAACGCACCAAGATGTCTGATCGTTCCGGGTGAGGAAGGCCGGGTGTTTTCCTTTGTCAGACGTTTCGAACAGTGCGAAGACAGATCAGCCAGCGCATGGCAGCACATTGCGGAACATGGCGTAAGCAGGCAGGGAGAGGCAGAAACCCCGTGACGGGACGTACCGGCATCTATCAGGCAGCAGGGTTTCTTATGCTGGCCCAGATTTCTGCAAGTTTGCCTGCTGCCAGAGCGCAGGGGGTTGATGGGCTTCAGCGTGCCCCGGTTTCTGCCGTGCAGCAGGATGAGCTAACGCAGCAGGACGCCGCCGTGCCGCAGACAGCGCTTTCTCTGCCCTTCGATAGCCAGACTGGGGTGGCTGCGTTCTGGTCCGGGCCAGATTTTATCATAGTGGCCGATAAACCTGTTCCAGCTTTGACGCGGGCTTTTGGTGGGCATGGTGTGTTTTCCTCGCTGGATGTCACAGTGCTTGATCACGCTACATTGGTGCGCCTGCATCTGCCCCGGCATCCAACCTTGTCGTTGGGACACGACAAAGACGGCTGGCTCCTGACCGTGGTTTCAGGCGGGACTGGGTCAGCATCGCGTTCCGTACAGCAAAACCAGCTTACACAGCGTTCTGAACCAGGTTTTGTGCTTTTCTCGCTTCGTCAGCCCGGGCATGTTGTGTCGTTGCCTGACCCCGCATCTGGCGCCCGTCTGTTAATTGCCACATCCCGCCTTCCAACCGGAGGGTGGGCACCTGTCCAACACAACGTGGGCTATTCCCTGCGGGCCACGTTGGAAGGTCTGGTGGTTGAAGCCGATTCCGACCAGATGCACCTTCAGGCAAGCACAGAAGGTGCCATCTTGCGGGCTGTTGCCGTGCATCCTCTGCCTGTGGGGCTGCCATTTGCCTCTACGGGTTCTGACTGGACACAGGGAAAAGACTGGTTGTGGCTTGGGTTGAGTAAGGACACAGCCGAAAGTCTTAAAAAACAGTGCGATGCAGCTTTTGCAGCGTTGGCAAAAGCCGGGCCACGCCAAAAAGACGCTGCCAGTCTGAAGGCGGCACAGGCAGCGTTTGCGTCTGGTGCCTTTCAACAAGCCGTTTCTGTTCTGGGGAGCCTGATTTCTGTTTCAACTCACTCGGAACAGAATCAGGCAACAACATCAGCGTTTTTTGCTGTTTCCCAGCGCCAGCAGGTGGCTTTTCTGTATGCAGCCTCGTCTTTGTTGGCGGGGGATATGAAGTCAGCCAGCATTTTGAACGAACCAGATTGGGGGCGTGATCCTGAATTGCGGCTCTGGCAAGGGGTGTACGGTCTGTATGCAGGGCAAAACAGTCAGATAACAGCCACTGTGCTGGCGTCCGCTATGGTGCAGGCAAAGCAATACCCTGCCTCAATCAGGGATCGTATTTTACCGCCAATGGCGGCCTTCATTGCACGCTATGGTAGTCTGGATGCCGTGCGTGCGGTGGGTGATCTTCCTGATGGTTCCGACTACGATCTGGTACGCGCCCTGCTTCAGGTGCGTGACGGGAAACTGGAAACAGCCCGTATTGCTCTGGAAAATATGACAGCAGCAGACAATCTTCAGACAGCGGCTTATGCGCGCACGGATATTGTTCGCGTGATGCGTGATGCTGATCTGATTGCCCCGGATATGGCTGTCGCGGCGTATCGCAAGCTGCTGAAAAATGACGGCGCAACGGGCCCTTTGCCTGCGGGGGTAAAGGCGTTGACCCTTCTGGGGTTGGCACAGGCATTAACCCAGAATGGAGAGCCTCGGGCTGCTCTTGCTATTTTGGCGTCTTTGCAGCCGGGGCCTGAAACGCCAGAAGATAGTTTGGCTGACGTATACCGTGCAGCAGCATACAGACTGGTCTTTGGTGCACCGCATAACAATGGGCCTGCACAATCAGGCGGGGAAGAAGAATTAAGCGTGCCGCAACGTCTGGCGCTGGTAGCCCAGATACTGCCGCGCCTGCCCGATGGAGCGGAAAAAGCGAAAGTATTGGTGGGGTATGGTCGGCTTCTTCTGACGGCAGAGCAGCCGGATGCCGCGGTAACGGCTTTCAAACAGGCTGACATTATGCTGGCAGCCCCGCTTGCACGGGCGGAAGCGTCAGAACTTCTGGCGCAGGCCGCCATGAAAGCGCATCATCTGTCCGTTGCTCAACATGCGATTGATCAGGCAGCTTCCCCCCTTATGCCGGATGATCTGGCTGCCAGACGCGCCTATGACGCCGCGCGTGTTGCGCAGGCGCAAGGCGATACAGACAAGGCATTGGCTCTGTTGGCACATGACGAATCAGATGCCGGGCTTGATCTGCGCGGTCAGCTGTACGAAGCAGATCATAAATGGGCGGATGCCGTTCTGGTTGTGGGCAGGTTGGCCAGTCGCGCTTTGCCGGAGCAGGGAGCCTTGACCGAATCTCAGCGGGCTCTGGCGTTTCGTCTGGCAGGAGATGTAACCGCAGCGCATGACGCAGGCACGTTGCAAAGGCTGAAAGCATGGCTGGGAGGGCGCACGCTGGGCCGTGAACGGGATGAACTGATTACAATTCAGTTACAACAGGTGGGCCATAAACCCGCATCACCTTGATTTGGTTCAGTTCCTGAATTTTTGGGCCCAAAAAAACCTGTTTTTACACTAAGATAATGCTTGTAATACAGGAATAGAGGCCGTAGTTACACGCGCTCTTGGCCCAAGGGGGCGATTTCGCCCAACAGGCTGTCTACTGGTTTGGGGGTACGTCAATGAACGCACTTGCTCAACTGGGGATGGTCTCGGAACTCCCGAGCAATAACCAGGCATCTTCCGTTTCGATCGCATCTGATGATGATCGGAAAGACTATTTCGTCGAAAAAGACGGCGAAAAATTTGCAGGGACACACCTGCTGGTTGATTTGTGGGATGCCACAAATCTGGATGATCCGGAAAAAATAGACCGGACATTATGTGAAGCCGCTTTGGCTGCCGGGGCGACAATCCTGCATAGCCATTTTCACCATTTTACACCCAATGGGGGTGTTTCTGGCGTGGTTGTGCTGGCTGAAAGCCATATCTCCATCCACACATGGCCAGAACGCAACTTCGCGGCTGTGGATATTTTCATGTGCGGCGCATGTGATCCGAACCTTGCCATCCCTGTGATGCAGCGCCTGTTTCAGGCCCAGCGTCTTGAGGTGGATGAGCAGCGCCGTGGGCGTGTGGCCGTCTAAGGCCTGCCTTCGTTCATACTGTTATTTTCCGGCAGGGTCAGGGTGTAACCAGAAGTGGTTCATGCCCTGACCCTGCCGTTCGTTCGGAATTTTAAAAATCATGACTGATCAATGGATTGAAGAAACCCTTTATGACAACTGGGGCCAGCGCTTCCGTGTCACGAAGGAACTGGCGCGGACAAAAAGCCCCTTTCAGGATATTGTTGTTTTTGAAAGTGACTCTCACGGCCGTGTTCTCATGCTTGATGGTGTCGTGCAGATTACCGAGCGTGATGAATTTGTTTATCAGGAAATGCTGACGCACGTGCCGCTGTTTACGCATGGCGCACCACGCAACGTGCTGATTATTGGCGCGGGCGATGGTGGGGTGCTACGCCGGGTTCTGGAACATCCGGGTGTTGAAAAAGCCGTCATGGTAGAAATTGACGGTGCAGTCATTGAACTTTCCAAACAGCATCTGCCAGCTATTGCAGTGGATGCTTGGACAAACCCGCGCGCAGAAGTGATTGTGGGTGACGGGATTGATTACGTTGCCAAGGCGGCTGACGCTTCCTTTGACGTGATTATTGTCGATAGCACCGACCCGATTGGCGTGGGTGAGGTGCTGTTTACGGACTCCTTCTACCAGCATTGCGCACGGATTCTGACGTCTGAAGGGCTGATTGTGAATCAGTGCGGCGTGCCATTCATGCAGGCTGATGAACTGCGTGAAACAAGCGAACGGCGTGCAAAATTCTTCCCGCATGTCTCTGCCTATGTGGCAGCTGTTCCCACCTATGTGGGTGGTTTCATGACGCTGGGTATTGCAGCCAAGGGCAAAAGCCCCGTCGGGCAGGATGTTCAGGCAGTTCGCGCGCGTGCCCAGCAGGCTGGTATTTTAGAAAATACGCAGTACTGGACGCCAGAAATCCATGTGGGGTCGTTTAATTTGCCGCCTTATATTGCCAAGCATCTGCCCACGGCTGATGTGTAATATCAGCTGGCAAAGCTGAAAAAGAAGACAGACAGAACAAGCGTGATTGACTTGGTAACGCAATGATGTCACGACTTTTACTGCGTAGTGGGAGAGACTGGCACGCTGCCAGCGCCGAAGGAGCAACCGCCCCGGAAACTCTCAGGCAAAAGGACCCTACGCAGTAAACTTCTGGAGAGAGACGCTTCATGCGTCCGCCGACGGGATAGCGATCTCAGGCAAAAATACAGAAGGGGCAGACGGATATTCTCTGGTCCGGGGCCCTGAACATTGTCTTTTTGCCGGTTATCGCTTTTTAAATCTGCAAAGGTGCCCCAGTCTTTTTACGGAAGGCTGCGTGCATGAGCACAGATACTCTCCTTCACACTCCCTTATTTACGTTGCATGAAGACGCTGGCGGCAAAATGGTGCCGTTTGCTGGCTATGCCATGCCGTTGAATTACGCGGATGGCATCATGGCCGAGCATCGGCATGTGCGGACGCATGCGGGGCTGTTTGATGTCTCTCATATGGGGCAGGTCAAGGTTCGGGCCCGGTCAGGGAGTGTTGAAGTCGCTGCCAAAGCGCTTGAGCGTCTGGTGCCAGCTGATATCGTCGCCATTAAGAATGGCCGTCAGCGCTACACGCAGTTCACCAACCCCCAGGGCGGTATTCTGGATGACCTGATGGTGGCACGGCTGGATGACACCCTGCTGCTGGTTGTCAACGCAGCATGCAAGGCTGCTGACATCGCGCTGTTGCAAGATGAACTGGCAGAATGTCTTGTCGAGCCGCTTGAAGAACGCGCTTTGCTGGCCATTCAGGGGCCAGAGGCCGAGCAGGCTTTGGCTGCTTTAGTGCCAGACGTTAAAACCATGGCCTTTATGGATGTCCGGGCACTGGATGTTGACGGCGCAAGCTGTGTCATTTCCCGGTCCGGCTATACGGGTGAGGATGGTTTTGAAATTTCCGTCCCTGCTCTTGATGCTTCGCGCGTTGCGCGCAAATTGATGGCACAGCCCAATGTGAAGCCTATCGGTCTGGGGGCGCGTGACAGCCTGCGGCTGGAAGCCGGTATGTGCCTGTACGGGGCGGATATTGATGAAACCACGACACCGGTTGAAGCCGCCCTTGAATGGTCCATTCAAAAATCGCGCCGTAAAGGGGGCGCCCGTGAAGGCGGGTTTCCAGGGGCGGACATTATCCTGTCTCAGCTTGAAAATGGCGTGACCCGTCGCCGTGTCGGCCTGAAGCCGGAAGGCCGTGCGCCTGTGCGTGGGGGGGCGCCCTTATATGGTGATGCCGCATTTGAAGACGGTATTGGCAAAGTGACATCCGGTGCCTTTGGCCCAACGGTCGAAGGCCCAGTGGCCATGGGGTATGTGGCCACGGCCCATGCTGATGCCGGTAGCCCGGTTTTTGCTGAACTGCGTGGCCGTGCGGTGCCTGCTGTGGTGGCCGCGCTGCCGTTCGTGTCGTCGCGGTTTAAGCGGTAAGTCTATTTTCCTGTTTCCATAACATCAGTTTTTTCAAGGGATACCCAGATATGACACTTTATTTCACCAAAGAACATGAATGGCTGCGCGTTGACGGAGACTCCGCCGTTGTCGGGATTACAAAACACGCCGCCGAAGAACTGGGCGAACTGGTTTTTGTTGAAGTGCGTGACGCCGGAACGGAAGTGACGGCAGGTGATTCCGTAGCAGTTGTTGAATCGGTCAAGGCGGCATCAGACATCTATGCGCCGGTTGATGGTGAAGTGCTTGAAGGCAACGCAACCCTGACGGACGACCCGGCCCGCGTTAGCTCTGACCCGGAAGGGGAAGGCTGGATTCTGAAGTTCCGCATCACCAACCCGGATCAGCTTGCATCCCTGATGGATGCTGACGCCTACGCAGCGTTCATCGCCTGATTTTTTCTTCTTCCGTTTCCATCAGGATACACCGCATGTTTTCGCTTGCTTCTGGTTCTGACCGTTCCTCCGGCTGTTCTGCTGATACCCTGCCTGCGTTTGCAGACTTGCAACCGGAGGCCGATACATTCGTGCCGCGCCATATCGGCCCCACGGCGGATGATCTGGCCATTATGCTGAAAACAGTCGGTGTGTCCTCTCTGGATGACCTGATGCAGGAAACCCTGCCTGCTGCTATCCGCGCGGCAGCCCAAATGGGGATTGGCAAAGGGTGGAGCGAGGTTGCTGTTCTGGCGCACCTACGCAAGCTGGCCAGCCAGAATCAGGTTATGACATCGCTGATAGGGCAGGGCTATTACGGCACAATCCTGCCCGGTGTCATTCAGCGAAATATTCTGGAAAATCCAGCCTGGTACACGGCTTATACGCCGTACCAGCCTGAAATCAGTCAGGGGCGGCTTGAAGCCCTGCTGAATTTCCAGACCATGATTACCGAACTGACCGGGCTGGATATTGCCAACGCGTCCCTGCTGGATGAAGCAACGGCAGCGGCCGAGGCCATGGCGATGGCGCACCGTGTTGCAAAATCAAAAGCCACGTCATTTTTTGTCGATGCTGACTGTCTGCCGCAGACCATTGCCGTGTTGAAAACACGAGCAGAGCCTTTGGGCATCACGCTGGTGGTTGGCGCGCCCGAAACTGATCTGGTTGCAGAACACGTGTTTGGGGCCATCTTCCAGTATCCGGGCACTTCTGGGGCTGTCAAAAACCCACGTCAGGCGATTGAGGCCCTGCATGCGGCCGGTGGTATTGCCATTATGGCGGCCGATCTTCTGGCGCTTACCCTGCTGACATCCCCCGGTGAACTTGGGGCTGATATTGCCATCGGCACCACACAACGCTTTGGCGTTCCCATGGGCTTTGGTGGCCCCCACGCAGCCTATATGGCAACGCGTGATGCGTGGAAGCGCAACATGCCGGGCCGGCTTGTGGGTGTTTCTATCGATAGTCAGGGTCGCTCTGCCTACCGGTTGGCGCTGCAAACGCGTGAACAGCATATCCGCCGCGAAAAAGCGACGTCGAACATCTGTACTGCTCAGGTGCTGCTGGCGGTCATCGCTGGGATGTACGCTGTCTATCATGGGCCGGAGGGGCTACGCGCCATCGGTCGTCGCGTACATGGCCTGGCAGCGACGCTGGCTGCGGGTCTGAAGGCGCTGGGTGTTACGGTCGAAACAGAACAGTTTTTTGATACCATCACCGCGCAAATAGGAGCCGGCGCACAGGATATTCTGGCACGGGCCCGGTCTGCTGGCCTCAATCTGCGGGATGCCGGGAACGGTCGCATTGGTATCAGTCTGGATGAAACGTCTACGCCACAGACGGTGGTGGCCGTGTGGTCCGCTTTCTGTGCGGAGCAAGGTCGGGTGGATAAAATGGCGCAGGCGCTTGCCCCTGCTGCTTCCACCATTCCGGCTGATTTGTCCCGTCATTCTGCTTTTCTGACACAGCCGGTGTTTAGCTCCTGCCGATCAGAGACGGATATGCTGCGTTATCTGCGCCGTCTGGCAGACAAGGATCTGGCGCTTGATCGCACCATGATTCCACTTGGTTCCTGTACCATGAAGCTGAACGCTACGGTCGAGATGATTCCCATCACGTGGCCCGGTTTCTGCGATATCCATCCCTTTGCCCCAGCCGATCAGACGCGGGGCTATCAAGCCCTGTTTGCGGACCTTGAAAGCTGGCTTTGCGCTATCAGCGGGTATGATGCCGTGTCTTTCCAGCCCAATTCTGGTGCACAGGGAGAATATGCAGGTCTGCTGGCTATCAGCGCTTATCATCAGGCGCGGGGTGATGCGAATCGCACAGTCTGTCTGATCCCGGCCTCTGCTCACGGCACTAACCCAGCCTCTGCGCAGATGGCAGGCATGAAGGTTGTGGTGGTTAAATGTGATGCAGGTGGCAATATCGATCTGGCCGACATGCAGGCGAAAGTAAAAGCCCACGCGGCTGATCTTTCCGCTGTGATGATTACCTATCCCTCCACCCACGGCGTGTTTGAAGAAAGCATGCGTGAAATCTGTGATCTGGTGCACGAAGCTGGCGGGCAGGTGTACGTGGATGGCGCGAATATGAACGCACAGGTTGGTCTTGCGCGCCCCGGTGATTATGGTGGGGATGTCAGCCATTTCAATCTACACAAGACGTTCTGCATTCCGCATGGCGGTGGTGGCCCAGGTATGGGGCCTATCGGCGTGAAGGCGCATCTGGCCCCCTTCCTGCCCGGAAACCCGGCAGCGGCAGACACAGCTTTGGCCGTTAGCGCAGCACCTTTTGGGTCTGCGTCCATTCTGCCAATCTCATGGGCGTATATCCGCCTGATGGGGGATGAAGGGCTGAAGCGGGCAACGCAGGTGGCTATTCTGAATGCTAACTATATTGTCAGCCGTCTGGTTGATGCCTACCCGGTTCTGTATCGCGGTGGCAAAGGGCGTGTGGCGCATGAATGCATTCTTGACCTGCGCCCATTGAAAGACAGCGCAGGTGTTACGGTTGATGACATGGCCAAGCGTCTGGTTGATTACGGCTTTCATGCGCCGACTGTCAGCTTCCCTGTTGCAGGCACGTTCATGATTGAACCGACTGAATCAGAAGGCAAAGCCGAGCTTGATCGTTTCTGTGACGCCATGCTGGCCATCCGGGCCGAAGTGAAAGCAATTGAAGACGGTAAACTGACGGCTGAACAGTCTCCCCTTCGCTACGCGCCTCATACTGCGGGCGATGTAACGGCAGATCCATGGAGCCATGCCTATACCCGTCAGGAAGCGTGCTTCCCACCGGGGGTAAGTCGTTCCAGCAAATATTGGCCGCCCGTTGGACGCATTGATAATGCGCATGGTGACCGCAACTTGGTTTGTTCCTGCCCCGATATTTCGGAATGGATGGAATAAGCGCGGCTCTTGCGTTACGCGAGCATGGGCGGGGTCAGCAGACCTCGCCCTTTTTTATTGTCTAAATTTTGTCACAGAGAGAAGGCAGCCTAGGGATGTAAACTAACCCGTAAAAAATTCTGAAACCGGACAGAGGACCACGCGCCATGCTGTTTTCCGGTGCTTTAACCCGTTTTGGCTGGGGACCACGCGGTGAGGATACTCTCCCATTCGTGCCCACCCGTAGCGAATTGAGTGAACAGATAACTGCCCCCGATGCGGCCCGTTTTGCACAGGTTGGCAGCACCGCCGATGGGCTTATCGCCTTGCGTCAGCAGCGTAAGGGCAAATTGCAGGGCGACCCACTGGTCAAACCGCTTTTTCAGGCAGAAGTGGCAACCCAGCTTGATGCCCTTTTGCTGACAAACCAACCCTTTCGTGAGCGTCTGGCATGGTTCTGGTTCAACCATTTTACCGTCAGCCTGCGGCAGGGTGGCACGCGTGGCATAGTGGGCGCGTATATGCGGGAAGCGATTCGACCCCATATAACCGGCAAGTTCAGTGACCTGTTGCTGGCGGTCATGCGGCATCCCGCCATGCTGATGTATCTTGATAATAGCTCCTCCATCGGACCCAACAGCCCCGCAGGCTTAAAACGCCACCGGGGGTTGAACGAAAATCTGGCTCGCGAATGTCTGGAACTGCATACGCTGTCACCGGCTGGGGGATATACCCAGAACGATGTGACGCAATTTGCCGCCATTCTAACCGGCTGGGGCGTAGATATGCAGGCGCAGCAACCGGGATTTTCCTTTCATGCCAAAGCGCATGAACCCGGACCCAAAACCCTGATGGGAAAAACCTTCCCAGATGGAGAAGAGGGTGGCCTGCAAGCATTGCATTTTCTGGGCACACATCCGGCTACCTATCGGCATATTGCCACCCAAATGGTCCAACATTTCATAGCCGATACCCCAGACCCGGCTGACGTTACTTTTGTCGCAAATGTTCTGCATGACACGGAGGGTGATCTGGCTACGGCCTCCCTCGCGCTGCTGGATGTTCCCAGTAAAGGGAATGGGGGCAGCAAGTTTAGAACCCCAATGGATTTTGCCGTTGCTGTCATGCGGGCGCTGTCATTAGGACAGGCAGATACACCCAGTGCCCCGGACGACCCACGGTCAGCCGCGCACACGCTGTTTGGCGGGTTTGCCTTTCTAGGGCAGCCGTTATGGACTGCCCCATTGCCAAATGGATGGAGCGACCGTGCGGCCGACTGGTCAGCCCCGGCAGATATGATGGCGCGCGCAGACTGGGCGTGGCGGATTGCTGCCCATGTCAAAACGGGAAACCCCCTGGATATTGCGCATCATGCTTTGGGCAATACCTTACGCAAACCGACCATAGAGGCGATCAAACATGCCGGGGCACGGCAAGATGCTCTGACCCTGCTTTTTACTTCCCCCGAGTTTCAGAGGCGTTAGAACAATGATGCTCTCTCGACGCACGGCCCTTTTGGGCCTGACATCAAGCTGGGCCTTGGGTCGCTCGGCTCTTGCTGTTGCAGGAACAGCCACCAGTGTTCAGCAGTCACGTTTTGTCGTTGTTATTCTGCGCGGCGCGCTGGATGGGCTGGCAGCCGTCACGCCATATGGTGATGTCTCTCTGGTCTCTCTTCGTCGGGACCTCTTGCTCCCTGACCCTGCGCAACCCGGAGGGCTACTTGATTTAGGTGGTTTTTACGGCTTGCATCCTGCTCTTTCCGGCCTGCACGACCTTTATGCCAATGGGCAGATGCTCCCCGTTCACGCTGTTGCTGGGCATTACCGAAGCCGGTCACACTTTGAAGCGCAGGATTATCTGGAAAGTGGGGCAGACCGGCGTCTGAATAGTGGATGGCTGAACCGCGTGGCTGCTTGCCTGCCGGTAAACCATGCGGCCCCTGACGGAAACGGTTTGGCTATGGGGCTGACTGTTCCACTTTTGCTGCGTGGCCCGGCACGGGTTGGCAGCTACGCGCCGCCAAGCAGTCAACATCCTGACCAGATTTTATACAGTCAGATTGCAGCGTTAAATGCGGCTGACCCCGTAACAGGGCCTGCGTTCAGAAATGGCCTTAAAGCCCGTGGCTTTTCTGAAGCGACATTGGACGGGACTTCTCCTGTACAAGGGAAAAACGGCCAGAAGCCAAGTGCCTTCAGCGTGTTGGCCGATGCAGCGGGCAGAATGTTGGCTGTCCCCACCGGCCCACGCCTCGCTGCGCTGGAAATCGGCGGGTGGGACACCCATGCCGGGCAGAAAGGCCGGCTGAACGCGCCGTTAAGGCAACTGGATGATGGATTGACGGCCTTGCGTATGGGGTTGGGACCAACGTGGGCCAATACAGTCATACTGGTTATGACCGAATTTGGCCGTACCGTACATATGAACGGCACAGGGGGCACGGACCACGGCACAGCGACTGTCGCGTTTTTGCTGGGTGGGGCAGTCAAAGGCGGCCATGTTGGGGGTGTGTGGCCCGGTTTGAAACAGATACAACTGTTTGAAAACAGAGACCTTGCCCCGACAACAGATTTACGCGCCGTTGTCTCTGGGGTGTTGCGGGACCATCTTGGGTTATCTCAGGCGGCGCTGGTTAGCGTTTTTCCGCAGATTCCGTTTTCCCCCGAAAATGGGCTTATCCGGCAAGCATAAGCGCTCAACCCGTAAAACTAATAAAAAATGCCGCCCTGATGAAACCGGGCGGCATTTTCATGCGTCTATTCCACAAATGGTGTGGGTAAGAACTTAGTTCTGGTTATCAAAAGTAATACCGGCTTCTTCAGCACCGCTGGTAATGGGACGGGCATTAGCTGGAGCCTGAGCAAGCTGGGTTTCAGAACCCTGATGCAGCTTTTTGTTCCATGCTGTCATAACTTCGTTGGCGTGACTGCTGGAACCAGCGTGACGGCCGTAAATGAAGCCGTAGGTAGGGTAGATGGAGCCAAAGCCACCAGAACGATTGTTCAGCGCAACACGAACGGCTGACCAGTCGTTATTGGGGGAGACGTCAATAACCTGCACATTGCGGCTGATGCCATTCTGCGCCCAGTGAGACTGATCGATGGTAATGGTGCGGTTATCAACAATGTTTCGCACCACGGCAACGTGGCCTAGCGGCATACGGCGTGTGCTGCGGAAGTTCAGAACACTACCCGGCTCAGGTGCAGACCCGCGGTCATAAACGCCAGAAGCATTATGCCACCAGTCGCGCGCGTTTCCGTGCAGCATCACATCTGACGCTGTTTTTGCGTAAGCAACACACTGAATAACATGGCCACCAGAATACCCACCGCGATAATGACGCCCCGCAGCGGGGTGCCACCGGCCACCGGCGTAACGGCCAGCAGCGTGGAACGATGCGGCAGTCAGAACCATTCGGTGCGTGCCCGCATGGCTATGCCCATGACTTGCAACATGGCGGGATTTTGCAGAAGCGGGAGAAATAAATGCTGATAAAGACAGAAGCGAAACAACAGCCATCTTCAGTTTAAAAGTGCCTGGCCGTCCATCTCGCATCTCAGCGTACCTTTCCTGCATCACGGGCTTCGGTGTGGTGTTTCTAGGTATAAGCAACTTCGCAGGTCAGGCAAGCGCTCAATGCGGGGCAAAAACACTCTTTTGCAGGTTTGCTGTTTGAGTGGGTACAAAAAGACAAAAATAGGAATTTATTCCTACCGTGTGCCACGGAGTTGCCCGATTTGCTGTAATCAGTCCGGTTTGTAGGGTTGGCTTAAACAAACAGCGGGGGAGCAGGATTCGGAAGGGCTGTGGCACGGATGCCACGTCTTTCCAAACCAGCTCACCCCGGCAGGCACCTTATTTCGTCGTCACCAGCATGATTTCAACCAGAATGCGCGGGTCAGCCATCACGGCCTGCACACAGGCGCGGGCAGGTGCGTGGTTTTCTGGCAGCCAAGCAGTCCACAGCTTGTTCATGGCATCACGGTCAGAAATGTCTTTCAGCCAGATCTGGGCCTGAAGCAGACGGGTGTTGTCTGTGCCATGTTGCTCCAGCAGCGCATCAAGCTGATCCAGCACGTCGCGTGTCTGACCTTCAATATCCAGATCCAGATTCCGTGCCACAACGCCCTGCGTGTACACAAAGCCATGATATTCAACGGCGGCAGAGAGAATCGGATTGGGGTTCGTACGCAGAATTTTGCTCATAAGGCTCTCTATATGATTGGCGTTGTTACGCTCGGCATCCTGTGCCGACGCGGTGTCTAGTTTTCAGGGGCGCACGCGCTGCGGTCAACTGGCCTGCTATCCCAAACGTGCATAAGCGGCCAATCGTTCCGGGGTGTCAAAATCGACCAGTTCCTGCAACGGCGCAGGAACCAGATGCACAGCACACCCCAGTTTCTGCAAAATGGCGCGGCCACCTTTGTCTCCCTCAACCTGTTTCAAGGCTGGAAACTGGCTTTTATCCCAGACAACAGGATTGCCGGGTCTTCCACCTCGGTCAGGGGCCACGGCAGAAGCGTTCATACGGTTCTGCTCGGCCAGCAGGCTGTTGAGCAATTCTGTGGAAACCAGCGGCATATCCCCCAGACACACCAGAACCGATGATGCCCCCAGTTTTTCCGCCGCCTTCACCCCAGCGCGAAGCGAGGCAGAAAGACCCAATGCGGCATCCTGTGCAACGCAGAAACCAAGCTTTTCCGTATGTGGAAAGGCGTCTTGCAAAAGGCTTTGGAGTTCTGGTTTATCGGGGGGCACTACCACAAGCACCTGACCGACATTGCTGCCTAGTACATGGTGGGTCGTGCGCACCAGCATGGCGCGTCCGGCCGCGTCTGAGGCTAAAAGTTTATGCGCAGGGGCCGTGCGGGATGACCGGCCTGCCGCCAGAATGAGTGCAACAGGGAAAGGTGCGGTGGTCGTTACCATCCGGGCCGTTCTGCCAACGGGGCACCGCGTCGGACGGCGACAATTTCGGCCAGAATCGACAACGCGATTTCTTCGGCCCCCACGGCTCCAATCGCCAGACCGACTGGGCCATGAATCCGCTTGATATCCTGTTCTGAAAAGCCGGATTCTCGCAAACGCTCCATTCGGCTGGCCTGCGTTTTTCTTGAACCAAGCGCTCCGATATAAAAAGCTGGCCCCCGCAGAGCGGCTTCAAGCGTGGGGTCATCCAGTTTGGCGTCATGTGTCAGGGTGACAATGGCAGTCATAGTATCAACGCCCAGCGCTTCCAACGCCTCGTCCGGCCATTCTGTAATCAGCGTTTCGCCTGGTACGAAGCCGGGAAAGCGCTCGGGTGTGGCCAAGGCTGTGCGCGGGTCTATAACCAAAGGGGCCAGCCCGGTCATGGCCGCCATTTGTGCCAGATGTTGTGCAATGTGAACGGCCCCTACAATCAGCAGACGCGGGGCAGGGGTTAAGGGCTGCAAAAACCAGTCTTCGCCATCGGCAAGGGTCACGTTATGGCTTCGGCCATGTTGCAGGCTGGCATGCACGCATCTGGTCACGTCACTTGGCAGGGCAGAAGACTGGCTTAGCGTGTCACTTAATAAGATGTGTCGATGTCCATCCAGTGTGCGGCCAAGCACCACGCCCTTGCGAGCAGCCTGAAGTGTACAGGCGTTTGCCAGTATCTGCTGAGGAAACGTGCCTGTTGGGCATGCAGGACTTTTTATGGCTTCTACCAGCACATCCAGCTTGCCGCCGCACGCCAGCCCGACATCCCATGCGCGCGCTGTACTAACCCCATAGGAGAGGACTTCTGGACCAGCCCCCTCCATAATGGTTTGCGCGGTGGTGATAACGTCGGTCTCCACACATCCACCACTGACCGAACCTTCAACACGGCCGGACTCACTGATGGCCATAAAACTGCCAGCCGGACGCGGTGAACTGCCCCATGTGCCAACGACGGTCGCCAAAGCTACTTTATGGCCTGCTTTTACCCATTCCAGCGCGTGGTCCAACGGGGTCATGACCCGTGGCGCGGCAGAGGTACGTAAAGGCTCAGGGGAAAGGGGGGCGGGCAGAACACTCATGTGTCCATCATATACCAACCTTATAGGCGGCCACACCTGAAATGAGCGGGGGGGCAGGGCTGCTTCTTCTGCTGGTTCACGCGATATCTGCCTCTTGATACCTCTTCAGAAGCACCCCATGTCATAACAAGGTGTTATTTAAGAAGCCAAGGAGCAGTACTATGCCGAATTCAATGGACGGTCGCGTCATTTATGTTGTGGCAGATGGTGGCAAGGTGCGTTTTCTGCACGATTCTCAGGGCCAGCTGAAAGAAGTGCAGGATTTTGATGCCCACGACCATCAGGGCACACCGGGTAAGGTTCCAACGGCCTCTACGCCCGCAGATAATGCAAAAGATGCTTTTGCCCGCGTGGTGGCAGACCGGATTAATGCTGCAATCAACAAAGGTGGCAAAATTGACGGTATCGTGCTGGCAGCTCCGGCAACAACGCTGCATGAAATTCGTGAGCATCTGAGCAAACCGGCCACAGCAAAACTGATCAAAACCTTTACCAAGGATTTGACCAACATCCCGACACACGACCTGCGCGACCATTTCGATATTCCGGAAACAGGTTGGCAGCTTCCTGCTTAAATTCTGCTTTTATTAAGCAGGATACGGCTGCAAGACGTCACAAAACTGCCAGAGCCCAGTATCTGGCAGTTTTTTTATGGACGTTTTGCAAGAAGCAGGTCAGTGAGGGGAGAACATTCGTTCTTTCAGGCCATGAGAAACCGGTTCCGCCGTTTTCTGAAACCGCGACCTAACGACGACAGGAAGGAAACAGTTTTGCACCTAGCCTACCCCGGTATGCAGTTACGCGTTGTTCCGGTTACGCCTATTCGCCAGAACTGTTCCATTTTGTGGGACGAAGCAACACGTCAGGCTGTGGTGGTAGACCCCGGTGGGGATGCTGACGCGCTGGCCCAGTTTATTCAACAGAACGCTCTGACAGTTGACGCCATTTTGCTGACCCACGGCCATCTTGACCATGCGGGTGGCACAGCCCCTTTGTGTCGGGCGCTGGCAAAAACACAAGCGAAGCCTCCCGTCGTGATCGGGCCGCAGGAGGAGGACGCGTTTCTGCTGTCTTCCATAGAAAATCAGGCCCGTCATTTTGGTATTGAAGGGCTGGAAAACGCACAAGTTGATCGTTACACGCAGGATGGTGAGCAAATACAGGCCGCAGGGCGCACTTTTCATGTGCGTCACGTACCGGGCCACACCCCGGGTCATGTTGTGTTTGTTGATCAGGACGCCAGAGTCGCATTTGTAGGCGATACCCTTTTTCGCGGCACAATCGGGCGCACAGACTTCCCTTATGGTGACGGTGATCGTCTTATTGGGGCTATTAAAGAAAAATTACTTCCCCTTGGGGATGATATTGTCATTATGCCCGGGCACGGCGGTTTCAGCACCCTGGGTGCGGAGCGTCAGAATAATCCGTTTCTGCGTGCCGGCTGATTAGGAGTTTGTGAGTGAAACAGGGTATTCTTGGTGTGGCTGCGGCCTGCCTTCTGGCTGGTGTTCTGTCTGGTGCGACCGCCATAGCCAGCACGGAAGATATGAGTGAACCCACACAGGCTCAGTCAGTTTTGCCGCGGGAAGATCTGACAATTGTTTCGGGCAGTGGAAAGCATATTTTTTCTGTAGAACTTGCCCGCACGCCGCGTCAGCAGCAGGTGGGGGAAATGTTCCGCACACAGCTTGCCCCTAATAACGGCATGCTTTTCCTGTGGTCTGCACCGCAACAGAGCGACATGTGGATGGAAAACACCCTCATCCCGCTTGATATCGTCTTTATTGCGCCTGATCATCGTATTCAGGCGATTGCAGAAAATGCGGTTCCGCGCAGTCTGGCGCATATCAGTAGTCATGGGGTGGTTTCAGCCACGCTTGAACTGGCAGGTGGCACGACGGCCCGATTGGGTATTACTGTCGGTGATAAAGTGGAAGCGCCGTCGCTGGAGAAAAAATCCTGACGCACCGCTTTCTTCTTTCAGCACACTTTATAAAACAGACTTGTGTATGGGTAATGCATCCCTGCTGTCAGGGATGTAACGAGGCAATAACGTGACGATTTTAGTAACCGGGGCGGCTGGCTTTGTTGGCTACCATGTCAGTCAGGCGCTACTGGAACGGGGTGAGCGGGTTATCGGTGTTGATAACCTGAATGCCTATTATGACCCTGCTTTGAAAACAGCGCGTCTTGATCGGCTCAAGCAGTCGTCCGGCTTTACTTTTCATCATATTGAACTTTCTGATGCCTCAGCGCTGTTGCAACTGGCGCACCATGAATCTGACATTACCGGTGTACTGCATTTTGCAGCGCAGGCAGGTGTGCGCTATTCCATGACGAACCCAGCGGCCTTTGCCGATTCAAACGTGCTGGGGCATGTGTCGGTTCTGGAGTTCGCGCGACGCCTGCCGCGTTTGAAGCATCTGGTCTATGCGTCGTCTTCATCCGTTTATGGGCGTAATACGCAGCTACCGTTCAGGGAAACAGACCGGGTCGATCAGCCAGGCTCCTTCTACGCTGTCACCAAACGCGCGGGTGAGCTGACCTCCTCAACTTACAGCCACCTTTATGGCATCCCTCAGACAGGTTTGCGTTTCTTTACGGTCTATGGTCCGTGGGGACGGCCCGACATGGCCTATTACAGCTTTGCCCGTGCTATTTCGCGCGGTGAAGACGTAACCTTGTACGAGGGCGACGCACTGGCGCGAGACTTCACCTATATCGCAGACGTTGTGACGGGTGTTCTGGCTGTTTTTGAAAAGCCCCCAGCCCCAGGTGAGGCTCGGGTTCTGAATATCGGCAATCACAGACCGGAATCAGTGCGCTATCTGGTTCAACTCCTAGAGCGGGAGCTCGGACGTTCTGCCAAACTTCGTCTTCTGCCGCGCCCGGATGCGGATGTGGAAACAACGTGGGCCTGTATTGATGCCCTCCATGCTTTGACAGGTTGGCGTCCCAGCACCGTGCTGGAGGACGGCGTAAGCCGCTTCGTTTCATGGTTCAGGCAATACGAGGCCCGTTAATTTCTTTTAGTTTTAGTCTGAGTGGCAGGAGCCCCCCGTTTTTTAAGCGGGGGGTTTTTTGTTTGTTTTGCTTTTTTTTGTGTTGTTTGAGGGTGTTGAGGGGTGGTTTGGTCCGATTCAGTGTTGGTTTTCTGGGTTTTTTGGTGATTTTTGTG
>NZ_BAMW01000029.1 GCF_000963945.1 Acetobacter indonesiensis
ATGATATAATTTCCCTAATGATTTCGGAAATACCAGAGGGGTAATTCAGACATGGGAGGTTTTGGCTCAGGTCGGCCCTATGAAGGACGGCCCCGCGTAGGTGCAGCAAAGCAGATCAAAGTCGGCGCTCTATCGAAAATGGGAGCACTGACAGA
>NZ_BAMW01000028.1 GCF_000963945.1 Acetobacter indonesiensis
ACTGCTATCCGCGCTCACTCACAACATAATATGCAACTGTAGTGATAGAACCCTCCACTTTCCCGCCATTCCCCTGCTGATGGTCGTGGGCAAGGGCTACGTGTCGAATGCCATCCCTGAATGGATATAAAGATATAGACGCCCGCCCCGCCATTCTGCGAAACGACACGATGGGCCGGTCGCCTCCCCAAAATCAATCCAGAGGTTGTCGACATCTTGTCGACAACCTCTGGACTTGCCTCAAGGAGTGGTGAGCTGCCGAAGTAGATTGGATCAATTACTAAAAAGTCCTAGAAACCCTCAATCTGCCCGCAAGTCCTCCAATCAACGACTCTTAAATCTTTCCAGATTATGATTCCAAACAAAATAAACTTATTTTATTCATTATATCTTAAGTAATTTTGAAATTGCCCCTTCATGACATAATGTTCAAATTCATTTTCAAAATTTCCATTACTTATATCTAATGCAGCCAAAGGATATTTTCTAGTATAAAAAGAACGATCTATTTTAAGAGTCCGAATATTTTTAAAAAACCCCTCTCTTAAATACATATTAATCACTCCTTTTACCCCCCAGTTATTATACTCATTCTTGTATTCAGAATAAACATCGATTACGTCATCTATATTCATAGATAGAAGATAATTATCAATATTACTTGATCTATTTTCTGTTGCTTTCTCAAGATCTTTATGGCTAATATAAAACCACATACTCTTTATAGGATCAAGATATTCTCTATAATTTTCGATCGACAAAGCATCGAATATAGGAAACAAATAGAATTCATACCTATCATCATTTATAGGCAGCATATTACCGTAAAAATGCTGCGCTGGGTTCAACACTCCTGCGACTGGAAAATATATCCGTGTTGCATGCGACATCCATGCAGCAAACCACGAGAATGTGCTTAAACATGGAACTATGTGCTTAGAACGCCTAATAAAATCAAAATCCAATGCTGCGCCTTGAGAAGGCCTCCAAGTTGCTTTAGGAAAAGCTTTTTTTAATTCTGCCATATATACTGAATCATCTAATTGACCACAAAAAATAACATTTTTCCCAGTTTTCTGTTCTAAAAATTTATAAAATTCAATGGGCAACATAGGATACAAGGGCGATATTCCCGCCAATATTTCACCACCTCGTATATTTATAACCAAATCACCCTCTCCACCTCCCTCAGTATTTTTTTCAGAAAATGGAAAATGGTTATCATAATCAAAATGAAGTCTATTCGGAAAATTGTTTATATTTTGACATAATCCTTCTAGGCTTAAAAAATCAGCATCCGAATTTCTTATATGTTTGCGTAAACCATGAAAGGGTACATAGCCATACCTCTTTCCATTACTATGATATTCATCGTGAAATCCTCCTTTCAGTAAACTTAAATCAACATCAGGTAAATTTATGCCAAACATAGAAATATCGACGTGCGATATTTTACCAAACCCTAATATTTCTTTCATTTTTAAGGCTGATAAATACATTGGAAGTATATTTCCTGGGTTGCCTTCATGCCATATCCGAATTACAAAATCGTCCATTTTTTTCTTTCATCAAAAAACATCATTGTCTTTAAATATAATACTACCATAGAATTTTACAGTCTATAATCGAGAAAGCAACAACCTCCAAAAACCCCCACTCAGAATTTTAAAATTATTTAGATATCAATATGTTATGACCATCAACTCAATTAGGTTCAAGACATGAAAGGTTCGGAAAAATCTCTGATTTTGAGTATCTGTTGGTGATTCCGTATCCTCTAATATTGATTGAG
>NZ_BAMW01000027.1 GCF_000963945.1 Acetobacter indonesiensis
GCGCCAGACAGGAAAGTCCTTGTCCGCTGGTCCATACAGAAAATAAGGCGTCGCGTCGTAAAACTCTCACAACGCAGACTGCCCGTAGCTCACATCCTCAGATGGTCCGTCTTTCGGCGAATACATCAGGCCACTGCTATCCGCGCTCACTCACAACATAATATGCAACTGTAGTGATAG
>NZ_BAMW01000026.1 GCF_000963945.1 Acetobacter indonesiensis
CACTGGCACTGGCACTGGCACTGGCACTGGCACTGGCACTGGCACGCCAAACCCGTATCCACTGGCGCGCACAACCACAAGACCACCGCCCGTACCGCATGTGCGCTACATTAACAACATTATGCCCGTCATGGATAACATGACCTATTTCCACGGTATTCTTGATCAGTTTGAAGGCCGTTACAGCAAAGGGGACAGTCTGTTCCGCTATTCCGGGCAGGCATGGTACGGCACCGACCACAACAAGATATGGCTGAAGTCAGAAGGTACGCTTGATGGTCAAGGTCGTTTTAGCGATGGTGACCATGAACTGTTCTATAACCGCGCCATTTCAACCTATTTTGATGCACAGGCCGGGGTACGGGTTGATAGCGATACAGGCCCAACCCGTGCATGGGGTGCCTTGGGGGTGCAAGGGCTTGCCCTTTATTTCTTTGACGTTTCAGCAACCGCTTTTTTCAACAACCATGGCGTAGCCGGAAAGCTGGAAGGGTCTTACGATTTTCTGATTACCAACCGGCTTATTCTGCAACCGCAGGCGGAACTTAACTTCTATTCGCATGCGGATACAGAACGCGGTGTCAGCAAAGGATTTTCAGATATAGATGCGGGTTTGCGCCTACGGTATGAAATCTATCGTAAATTTGCGCCGTATATTGCCGTGACCTACGCTGGCCATTATGGCAACACACTCCAACAAGGCCGAAACAGGGGGCAACCTGACAACGGCCCGGATGATCTGCGTTTTACATTTGGTATCCGGTCATGGTTTTAACTACCTGACAGCCTTACACTCCGGGTGGCGTTGTCAGCCGCCTGGTTGTCAAATTCTTCATTGAAAAGCACTCTGGTTCAGAAAAGGTTTTCAGAATGGCTGAAAAAAAGAAAACTGAAAAAACAGCAAAGAAATCAGCACCCCTGAAAACGACGTCCCCTGACACAAACACGCCCGGCTGCGCACACTGCGCGACGGATGACGCGAACGAAAAACGTGTGACGCAGCCCAATAAAATCGCGCTCTTAAACCGCCTCAAACGGATTGAGGGACAAATAGGCGGGATCCGTAACATGGTTGAAGAGGACCGCTATTGCGTGGATATCATCATGCAGCTTTCCGCCGTGAAGGCTGCGATTGATGGTGTCAGCATCCAGTTACTTTCCACCCATGCCAATGGCTGTGTGCGAAAAGCCGTTATGGAAGATGGGGGTGAAGACGCGTTGGAAGAACTCTTGGGTGTGATCCGTAAAATGATGCGATGAGAGGGAGACCTCCCCTCTCACTTTTGCACACACTCTGAAACGTCTTCTTTCAGACAGAGCTGGTTTTGGCAGAACTTTTATCATTCCAGCCGACAGCCAGCAGCACCAGTGTGGCAACGCAACCAATAGCCAGCATGGGGATGTAAGCACGCAGCAGAATCAGCGCCGCCAGCCCTATGGCGCTGATAATCTGACTACGCGGCAGGCGAGAACTAGCCACCCAGCGATAGGTTGCATTGGCCAGCAGATAAAGCACTGGCCCTATCATCATGATGAGAACAGGCGCGCCTTCAGCGTACTCCATCGGGTTTTCCATCATCAGTTCCATACCCACCGCCGTGACAATAATACCGCCAATCAACAATGCATGCAGATAATGGAAATACGCGCCCATGCGACCGGGGTCAGGGGAATGGGTAATGGCATGTTCAGCCGTCTGGCTTGATGTGCCAAAATACAGCCACCACATAGCGACTGTACACAGAAAACTGGCTGCAAATCCGGCAAGTTTCGGCACAGACCAGATTTCAGCCTCTGCCATGGATGCACCAGAGGCCATGATTGTTTCCCCCAACGCCACAATCACAAAAAGTTGGCAGCGCTCAACCAGATGTCCGCCGTCAATCGTCCAGTCAGACGTGCGGGACCGGCCCAACCCCGGCAACGCAAAGCCAAACATGGGGGACACATATTCACACAGCACGCCGATAAGCCACAGTGTCAGACGCCACCCCGGCGGGCAGAAAGCCCCAGCCACCCAGAAACAGGCCGCAATCAGCCCCCACCCCAATATGCGCCGATAATTGGGTGCCAGCGCATGAGATTTTGGAAGCCGGGCAACAATAAAAGCGGACCGCCCAACTTGCATCAGCACATAACACAGGGCGAATTCCACACCTTTGGGGCCGAATGCTTCAGGGGCAGCCGCGCCACACAGCAGCGCCAATGCCATGGTTGCAAACAGCACCCCCCGCAATGCAGGCACGCGCGGGTCAAACCAGTTTGTAACCCAGCCGGTATATTGCCACCCAAGCCACGCCGCAAACCACAAGACCAGCGTCTGCAACGCCCCCAGCCATGACAGATGATGAAGCAGGCCGTGGCTGATCTGGGTCACAAGAAACACGTACACCAGATCAAAGAACAGTTCTTCATTCGTCACGCGGGTCGGCTGGTCGCCCCGCCTGCGTAGAAAAGAAGGGATAATGTCAGGGTGGCCCGTCATGGCTGCTCCGTCATGCTGTGGGCTGCTCTGCCCTTCAGGTTATGCGTAATCAGACACCCTTATGCCATAGGTCACGTACTGAATACGCACTCTTTTCAAGGCAACAAAAAAGCCCTGCCGTTGAACACGGCAGGGCTTTGCATCAGATGCCTGTTTTATCAGGCAGGCTGACTGGATTAGTTCTTGGCTTTGTCAACCATACGGGATTTTGCAATCCACGGCATCATGCCACGCAGTTTTTCACCAACAGCTTCAATCTGGTGTGCGTCATTAATGGCACGAGTAGCTTTGAAGCCAACATTGCCAGACTGGTTTTCCAGAATGAAGTTCCGCACGAAGGTACCGTTCTGAATGTCGGTCAGAATTTCCTTCATGGCTTTCTTCGTGTCAGGGGTGATCACACGCGGGCCAGACACATACTCACCATACTCCGCCGTGTTGGAAATGGAGTAGTTCATGTTGGCAATGCCGCCTTCGTAGATCAGATCCACAATCAGCTTCATTTCGTGCAGACATTCGAAATATGCCATTTCCGGTGCATAACCACCTTCAACCAGCGTTTCGAACCCGGCGCGGATCAGTTCGACCAGACCACCGCACAGAACGGCCTGTTCACCAAACAGATCGGTTTCAACTTCTTCCTTGAAGCTGGTTTCAATCGTGCCAGCACGACCACCACCAATGGCAGAGGCATAAGACAGAGCGATTTCAAGCGCAGAACCGGACTTATCCTGTGCAATAGCCACTAGGCAGGGAACACCGCCGCCACGCTGATATTCAGAACGCACGGTGTGGCCAGGGCCCTTCGGTGCAATCAGGAACACGTCAAGGTCAGGGCGTGCTTCAATGATGCGGAAATGAATGGACAGACCATGTGCAAAAACCAGAGCCGCACCCTGTTTCAGGTTCTTTTCCAGTGAGTCTTTATACAGCGCGCCCTGACCTTCATCAGGTGTCAGAACCATGACAACATCTGCCCATGCAGCAGCTTTGTCAGGCGTCATGACAGTGAAGCCAGCATCCTGTGCTTTTTTCACGGCGGAAGAGCCTTCACGCAGACCGATAACCAGGTCTTTAACGCCGCTGTCTTTCAGGTTGTTGGCATGGGCATGGCCCTGGCTGCCGTAACCGATAACCGCAACTTTTTTAGATTTGATCAGGTTAACATCCGCATCGCGGTCGTAATACACACGCATAGACATATAGACTTGCTCCTTGATTATGGCAGGGCGTCTCTACCACCCTGCCCTTTCATTGTCAGTTGTTCTGAATTGTCTGCGGTCCGCGGCAAATGGCCGCGATTCCGGTGCGAGAAACCTCAGCCAGCCCGAGCGGACGCATCAGTTCAATGAAACTGTCGAGTTTGTCGCTTGAACCCGTGAGTTCAAACACAAAGGAAGAGGCCGTTGTATCCACAGCGCGGGCCCGGAAGGCTTCTGCAATACGCAGGGCTTCCGTGCGCGGTTCGCCCGAAGAGACGACTTTGATAAGCGCCATTTCGCGCGCCACATGCGGCCCTTCAGAAGAAAGGTCAACCACGCGGGACACTGGCACCAGACGTTCAATCTGCGCCTTGATCTGCCGAATGTCAGACAACGTGCCGGTGGTGACAATATTCACGCGGGACACCAGCCCGTGTTCATCAACCGGGGCCACCGTCAGGCTGCGGATATTATACCCACGCCCTGAAAACAGACCAATAATACGGCCCAATGCGCCACTTTCGTTATCCACCAGAAGGGAGATAACTGCCGAACCGGGAGCTTCCTGCTGCATTGCAAAACTTCCTGAAATCACACCAGAGAAAGGCGCATCATCACGCCACGAAACAGAGGATGAAAACAATCAGACAAGCATCATGCCTTCACGCGTTACTTTCGCACCGCGTTCTTCCTGTTCCGGCCCAAGGATCATCTCGTTATGGGCGGCACCTGACGGAATCATGGGGAAGCAGTTTTCGCCCTCCGCCACGCACAGATCAACCACCACCGGCCCATCATGCGCCAAGGCTTCGCGAATAACATCATCAAGCTGGTCCATGCGCGTGGCACGCAGCCCCTTGGCATGGAAACTTTCTGCCAGCTTCACAAAATCTGGCAGGGCGTCACTGTAGCTTTCAGAATAACGTGACCCATGCAGCAGTTCCTGCCACTGGCGCACCATCCCCATGTAATGGTTATTGATGATGAACAGCTTAACCGGCAGACGATACTGCGCAATGGTGCCCAATTCCTGAATATTCATCAGGGTTGATGCCTCACCCGCCACATCCAGCACCAGCGCGTCAGGGTGAGCAATCTGCGCCCCAACGGCAGCAGGCAGACCATAGCCCATGGTGCCCAGACCACCAGACGTCAGCCAGCGGTTGGGTTTGTCAAACTTGAAGAACTGCGCAGCCCACATCTGGTGCTGCCCCACTTCTGTTGACACAAACGTATCGCGCCCGGTTTGCTGCGCCAGTTCATAAATACGCTGGATAGCCTGCTGGGGCTTGATAATCGCATCAGGTGCCTGATCCTGATTGAAACGCAGGCAATCAAGCGCGCGCCAGGCCTCAATCTGCTCCCACCAGGCGGTCAGTTCAGCCTTATGCTCATAGGCTGGCTGTTTTTCCCATTCTTCAATCATCAATGCGATTGTGCGCCCGACATCCCCCACAATCGGCTGATCCACAGGAATAATCTTGTTGATCTGCGATGGGTCAATATCAGCATGAATTTTGAAAGAATCAGGTGAAAACGCGTCCAGACGCCCTGTCACACGGTCATCAAACCGGCTACCCAGTGCAATCAGCACGTCACACCCATGGGTTGCCAGATTGGCTTCGTACGTGCCGTGCATACCCAGCATACCCAGAAACTGCTTATCGGTACCCGGGAAGGCACCAAAGCCCATCAGGGTCGATGTCACCGGAAACCCTGTCAGCTTGGCCAGCTTGCGCAGCCCTTCACAGGCTTCCGACCCGGAATTGATAATACCCCCCCCCGTGTAAAACAGTGGGCGACGACCATTTTTCATGGCCGCAACAGCACGGACAATCGCGTCACGGTCTGGTTCAACCTGCACTTTGCCAACACGCGGTTTGACTTCATCCGCCCCTTTATAGGGCGCGTTTCCAACCGTAATGTTTTTGGGCAGATCAATCAGCACCGGTCCCGGACGGCCAGCCTGCGCAATGGCAAACGCTTCATGCACCGTTGCAGCCAGATCTTCCGGGCGACGTACCAGATAATTGTATTTGGTGACAGGCCGCGTAATGCCGGTCGTATCCGCTTCCTGAAACGCATCATTCCCGATCAGCGCTGTAGGCACCTGACCAGACAGACACACCAGCGGAATAGAATCCATCAGCGCATCCAGCAGGCCGGTCACGGCATTGGTCGCGCCAGGACCACTGGTTACCAGCACCACCCCGACCTTACCGGTCGAACGCGCGTAGGCCTCTGCCGCATGCACGGCTGCCTGTTCGTGCCGCACCAGAATGTGACGGATGTGGTTCTGCCGAAACAGGGCATCATAAATAGGGAGAACGGCCCCACCGGGGTAACCGAAAATAACCTCCACCCCCTGCTCCACAAGTGCGCGCATAAGGACTTCCGCACCCGGAAGGGTGGTGGTTGTCTGTGCGGCCATCGGGGCAGAAGCGGTTTTCGGTGTCATTTTGTCCTATCTCCCAAAATCGGGTTGGGCGGCATCATTAGGGAACCTGAGCGGCACCGTCAATCCCGGAAAGAATAAAAGAAATAATTTCACCAAACTTTCTTTCCGAAAATTTCTCAAAAGGTGGCGTACACGTATCAAGATCATATGTCAGCCCCGGCGCAGACAAAGCATGATGGGCAAACCACGTCGCCTGTCTGCGCGTATATTTGCCCGTCGCAACCACCGCCAGACGCACCGCTTCTTCCTGCGAGATCTCGCCCCGCACCATGGCGCAGAGTTCTGGCACCCCGTGTGCCCGCATGGCTGGCAATGCTGGGTCCAGATTCTGGGCAAGCAGGGCCTCGACTTCTTCAACCGCGCCATTCTGCATCATGTGTTCAAATCGCACGGCTATTCTGGCTCGCAGATCCGGGCGCGGGGGAAGAATGCGTATTGCCACAAACCGGCAGGGCGCTGGTGGCAACCCCGGTTGCGCCTGCCACCATGCAAGGCTGCGTCCTGTGCCCCGCCAGACCTCCCACGCACGCGAGACACGCTGAGAATCGACAGGTTGCAGGCGACTTGCCATTTCAGGGTCAACCGCCGCCAGACGGGCATGTAGTGCTTCTGGCCCTTCCTCGGCCACGAATGTGCGGGCCTCAAGCCGGGCGGCTTCCCCACAATCAGGGATTTCGGCCAGCCCATCGGTCAGGGCGCGCATATACATGCCGGTGCCCCCGCACAGAATGGGCAGCCTGCCAGCACCCCATGCGTCGTGCATGGCTGTCAGAGCCTGCTCCCGCCACCATGCAACACTTCCTTTTTCCGCAGCGGGCAGAACACCATAAAGGCGATGCGGCACCTGTGCCTCCTCCGCAGCCGTAGGGCGCGCCGTCAGCACATGTAGATCACGATACACCTGCATGGAATCCGCATTAATAACGGTGCCGCCCAGTGTTCTGGCCACAGCAAGAGCCAGCGCCGATTTACCCGAACAGGTAGGGCCCGCAATAATCAGAGCCGCAGGGCTAATCTGTGCAGAGCTGTCTCTCTGGTCTTCCGCTTGCCTCATGCGGGCATTCCTGTCACATCCATTCAAAATGATGAGCCTGGTCCTGACACTTGTCGCGCAGCGCGACGCCACCCCCCTTGATGACGCCACCATTGCCCTGGCACGGGATGCCGTGGATGGCGCTCAGACCATCACGACTCTCTCCGCCGGGGAGGCCGTTGACATCCCCTGCCCCGCCACGGCGGTCGAGCATTTGCCAGCGCTGCGGGCAGCCTTTGGTGACCGGCCGATTGATGCGGTCCTGACACATCGTGACGCCCGACGCAAACACCTGCTGGTGTCTGATATGGACAGCACCATTGTCACGAACGAAACACTGGATGATCTGGCCACCTACGCCGGCATTGGTGAAAAAATTGCCGCCATTACCGCCCGCTCCATGAATGGTGAGCTGGATTTTGCGACAGCCCTGCGTGAACGCGTTGCTCTTCTGAAAGGATTTCCCGCCTCTCTGCTTGAAAAAGCATGGAAGGACGTGCGCCTGAATGACGGGGCAAAAGAACTGGTGCAAACCATGCGTCAACATGGTGCCCATACCGCACTGGTATCAGGTGGCTTTACCTTCTTTACGTCCCGCGTGGCCGCCCTGTGTGGCTTTCATGAAAACCATGCCAACACATTGGTGATTGATCAGGATGTTCTAACGGGCGAGACCGGGCACCCCATTCTGGGGCCAGACACCAAACTGGCCTTACTGAAAAACCTTGCTACCCAGCATGCCCTACCCCCTGAACAGACGCTTGCAATCGGCGATGGGGCCAATGACCTGCCGATGCTGAAAGACGCCGGGCTGGGTCTGGCGTTTTATGCCAAGCCGATTGTGCGTAATGCCATTGCAGCCCAGATCAACCATACATCCCTGCGGACTGCTCTGTTCACGCAGGGTTATCCGGCATCAGCCTTTTCTGGCGACTGAATATAATCGCCCACACCGTCAGACAGCGAGGAGCCACACCATGCAGTTCGACCCTAGGCGGGATATTTCATCTTTTCCGTTTGTCCGTGTTGCGCTGGTGTTGGTGGGCTGTGCCCTGATGGGGTACTGTTTTGAATATTATCTCAATCTGCCGCCTGACTCGCCAGAGCATGTCATGCGGCATGTCGCGGCATTGATTGTCGGTACGCTGATCCTACTTGGCACAATCTGGATTTAAGAAGAACACGCGCGGCTTCCCCCGTATCAGAAGCCCAATCTCTGGTGCATTTCTGCAACTAGAGCGGGTGTATCGTCCAATGGAGTTACAACCCAAGGTTGCATTTTGGTGTGTGGAGAATTTTCCGTCAGCACCCGAATACGGCCTGACTTTTCAAGTTCGCTGATAAAGCGTGCAATACGTCGCGATTTTCCGGGCAATGGAAACACAGATACAGGTGCAGCACCTGCAACGGCTTCTGACACCATGGACACACTATCCATCGTCACGACCAGATGGTCCGCACAGGCAATCAGCCCCACATATGGGTTTTCGCCCGTACCATCCCAGACTGTGCCGCCCACTGCATCAACCAGATCGGTCAGCATTTCCCGTGCTTCTGGCGCGGTGCGCCGCGACGGGGTCACAATCAGGCTGCCTTTCTGCGTCACAACGGCTTTTGCCAGCAACGCACCTAACCGCGCAGCCTCGCCCACCCCAAACTGAAAGCGTCCGTTAGACCCACCAACCAACCCGGCAATCAAAGGGCGTGGCAGATGGGCAAATCGGGGCTCCCACCTCTGCCGGGCCTGTTCCAGAACCTTGGGCGTCAGCCCATGCAGGGCAGTACGACCCAGCAGCACGTTCGGGCCGCTGATTTCATCATGAACACACGCCACAATCAGATCGAAACGTGTTAGCGGCTGGCGCGGATGCTGAATCTGCACAACGGGGCGCTCTGGTGTGCGCAGCGCCGCACCAATCGCGCCACCTTTACCGCCAATGCTCACAATAACGCGGGACTGCGCTGCAAGAGGCAGAAGCGGAGCACCCGTCACATCGTTCAGAAAACGCCCCTGTAGCCAGCCGGGGCCGCGCAGCGCCAGCCGCGCCATACGCGATGGCCGAATGGCATGAAAAGACCCATCCCAGCCAGCACGGCCTACTAACCCGAGCGCCTGGGAGCGCATGCCCGCGAAGTCTTCCCCCACCACAAAAGCCGGGAGAGGCGGCCGGTGTGTCCTGCCGTTTTCAAGGCCAGCATCTTGCCCGGAGAGGGCAGCCAGCGGTTCCGCCGACTGGGCCTCGGGCGAGACACCATTTGAAACCGTCGCCTTTCCAGCATATACGTCACTAGCCATTAGGCGATTTTCCCCGCTTTCCATGCGCTTCCCGGCCCGGTGCCCTGCTTTATGCACGGCGGCCAGACCGGCACCACGCTATGCAAAGCATGTTTTTGAACCGGGTCAAGGCGGATAAAACCAGCATGTCCAACAGCTTCGAGGCAATGGGCCTTCTGCCATCCTTATGCACACATGCGGCAAAGGCCGGTCTGACAACCCCTACCCCCATTCAGCAGCAGGCCATTCCTGCCAGTCTGGCAGATAAAGACGTACTGGCAGTCGCCCCAACTGGCACGGGTAAAACTGCTGCCTACGTGCTGCCATTGCTGCAACATCTGATGAGCACCCGTCGCGCCCATGATGCGCTGGTGCTTGTGCCCACGCGTGAACTGGCATTGCAGACAGCAGGCGTATTTCGCACCTGTCTTGGGCAGGACCCGAAAAGCAACCGCCAGAAAGCGGGCACACCCGGCATTATTACACTGTATGGGGGCGTGGACCGTGAGAACCAGATTGCCAATCTGGCCCATGATGGACCACGGGTGTTGATCGCCACCCCCGGCCGTCTGCTTGACCTTGTGCACACCGGCGAAATTGACCTGTTCACCTGCACCCGCGTGGTGCTGGATGAAGGCGACCGCCTGTTCGCGCCCGAGTTTTTTGAAGAAAGCGCCACGGTGGTTGAAGGGCTGCCGCCTGTGCGGCAGACGTCGCTGTTTTCAGCCACGCTTCCCAAAACCCTTACCCCCATTTTGCAGAAGCTGCTTCGCAAACCGGTCGAAATTCATATTGAAAAACCCACTGAAAAACGTGGACTGATCCGGCAGGGTGCGTTTTTTCTGGAACCCGCGCAGCGTCTGCCTTTCCTGAAGCTTTTTTTCAATCGTGACCGGAAAAGCCGCACGATCATTTTTGTCAAAACCAAAGCAGACGCAGACCAACTGGCCGCCACATTAAAAAAGCTGCGCGTCGGCGCGGCCCCTTTGCATGGTGACCTGACGCAAACCCAACGCACGGCAACCGTAGCCAGCTTTGCCGAGGGGCGTATGCCCGTTCTGGTTGCTACGGACATTGCGGCGCGTGGACTGGATGTACCTGACGTCCGTACCGTCATTAACTTTGACCCACCCGATCAGGCTGAAACCTACCTGCACCGCATTGGCCGGACTGGCCGAAACGGAAAAACTGGCACGGCCCTGACATTCTGTTCTATGAGCGACCGGCAGAAGCTGCGTCAGATTGAGGTCGGTGCAGCCGTCAAAATCAGGATTTTGTCTGAGGAACAGGCTTTACCGCCGGTCGACCAAGCTGAGCAGAAACATCCGAAAGCAGCGCGGCGGCCATAGTCGCCCATTCATCCTCCACCGTTGTCTGTGTGTCGATAACAGGCCGGGGTGGAGGAGACAGAATAAACTGCGTGAGGGCATCGGAGATGCCTGCAACTGTTGGCGCACACATGCGGGCCTGCGGGTTTCGGCCAAACTGCTCAGTCAATCCACCCACATTGGTGGCCAACACCCAGCGCCCAGCCGCAAGGGCCGCAGCCCCAACACCGCTCTGACTGGCTTCACGATACGGGAGAAGCAGCACATCGGCCCATGCCAGTAATCTGGCAATTTCGCCCTCTGGCACCCAGCGGTTTTCGACTGTCACACCGGGCACCGCAGCCAGTTTTTCCAGCCACGGCGCATCCGGGCCTTTGCCGACAACGTGGCAATCAAACGCCACCTGCTGTCCCTTAACCTGCGTCAGCGCATCAGCCAGCAGATCAAGCCCCTTGTAGGGCAGCAATCGCCCGAAAACGAGCAGACGCATCGGCCCCTCATGCGCCAGTGGCGGCTGCCAGGCGGCACTCTCTTCTGCATCAAATGCAAAAGGCGGATGATACGCCACGATTGCAGACCGCCCCCGCATACACGTCTGCTGTGCCAGAATTTTTGCAACATGCTGCGTCAGGGCCACCACACAATCAGCACTGCGGACCAGCAGACGTTGCAAAACCATCTGCCCCGGAAACCCATCTCCCGGATGCGCCTGCGCATCATGCACCACCACAACAACCGGCACCCCGGCACGGCGCAGGGCAAAGACCATCAGAAGATCAAGCGGGCCGGGCATGGCACAAATGGCAACCGTTGGTCGGATACGCCGTACGGCCCGCACAACCGAGCGCACGAGCGCGTAACCCGTTACGGCTCTCCACACCAATCCGGGCAGAGACGTGTAGGTCTCGACCGGAATATCATTCTGGACGGTCTGGGTCTCTGCCCGCACAATTTCCGCGTGCGAGGACAGAGACAGAAAAGCCTCCTGCCCCGGCAGCACGTTGATGCCTTTTGCAAGTTCAACTGCTATTTTGGGGCCTGCCCCGCGCCGCCCCCATTGCCAGACAAGCACCCGCATTACCGGCCCCCCGCTGGCGCGGATGTCAGGGCCGCCACGGCATCCAACAATGGCTGGGGGCTGAAGGCACGCAGGGCTGCCTGACGCGCTTTCTGCCCCAATGCGGCACGCAGTGCACTGTCATCCGCCAGCTTACGAAGGGCCTGCGCCGCGAAAGAAACATCGGCATCGGCCCACATGGCCCCGGCCACCTGATAGACCCCGCGATCATCTGTCGCTGGCACCAGCGTGTAGGGAACAGGCACCCCACAGGCTTCCGTCAGAAATTCGGCGGTTGCGGACCAGTCCGTCGCAATCACAGGGCGTTCAAGCAACATGGCTTCGGCAGGAACCAGACCCAGCCCCTCGCTCCGATGCAGCGACAGCACAATATCGGCATTGCGTGTCATGGCATGCACATCCGCCATCGGAAAATTGCGGGTTTCAAAGCGGATATTGGCTGCCCCGCCTGCGGCTGCCTGTAATCGCCGCAAATCTTCTTCGTAATGCTGCGCGCTTGAAACCTTCATGACCAATATACGGTCCGGTCTGTCACCAAATGCCTGCCGAAAAGCAGCAATCGCGGCCAGAGGATTTTTCCGCGCAAAACTGGACGCCAGACTGAACGATGTCAGCACCACAACGGCATCATCCGGCCATCCGAAGCTTGCCCGCGTCAGGGCCGATGGCTGGGGTTGAGCATCGGCCAGCGGATACGGCACAACGCGAACGCAGCCCGGTTTTAGGCCATCCAGCGCACGGGCACTAAAGTGTGATGGCGTCCATATTTCATGCACACCGGCGACCCCGGCCTGCCATTCAGGCGGCAATTTGGGGAGTTCCCACACCCAGTAGCCCACAATCCGCCGCCCTTTGACGGCAGGCCGCCCCAACCGCAACAAAGCTGCGGGAACCTGAGGGCTGTTGACGTGCAATAGAAGCGCGGCCTGCCTATCAGCCAGAAAAGCTGCCTCCTGCCCTGACGGGCGGCTGGCCAGCAAGCCTGCTTCAACGCCTTCCGCGCTGATACCATGCGTCTGCAACCCGCGCAGAAGAAGTCTTGCCCCTTCTCCCAACCCGGATTGCCGCGATAATTCACCAGCCACCACCACCCGGCCATCACAGGCAGGGGCAGGCCATGATGCTTTGGGGGCCAGAACACTCGTGACATGAGCCAAGGCGCGTCGCCGACGTTCAACCGGCAGCAAACGCCATAAACGGTGGAGAGGGTGCAGAGTTGATGTCACGGTTCCATTTTGTCAGAAACATGTCAGACCGCCTACCCCCAAACACTGAGGGATTGCACCTGTGGGGAAGCCAGATAATACTGCACGCCGCATGCCAGTCTGTCTGATCAGCCCAGCCCGCACTTTTCACCCCCTTCCCCCTGCCGAACACAAGGGGTGTGGGGAGCGGCCTGCCTATCACTCCCTAAAGCAGACACCACAACCATGAGTTGTGCGTCCCGCCGCCACAACCCGGAGCGGGGCCTTATTCGTGTTCGCACACTCTCTGAAACGCTGCCGCCGCCACAGCACCCCTTGCCACGGTTCAAGATTTCCCTCCCCCCGCCTGATCTGAGCCAATGGGAGAAAGGGAATTGCGGCATACGCGGCGTGCATCACTTTGAAGCCCGTCAACCAGGCCCGCATGTTGCGGTTACGGCGCTGATGCACGGAAACGAATATGCAGGCGCGCATGTTCTGGCAGATCTCCTGCACCAAAACATACGCCCCCTGCGCGGACGTCTGAGCCTGATTTTCCTGAACCTTGCTGCATTCGCCCGGTTTGACGCCACACGCCCAACCCTGTCGCGCTTTGTTGAGGAGGACATGAACAGGTTATGGAGCCCGGACCTCATCCACTCCACGCACACATCGCTTGAAATGGAGCGTGTGCGGGAAATCTGTCCCCTGATGGAGACAGTAGATGCCCTGCTTGACCTTCACTCCATGCTCTGGCCCGCCAAGCCGGTTCTACTTAGCGGCCTAACAGAGCGCAGTCGGGCTCTGTCCTGTTCCCTAAGCGCACAGCAACGCCCTGCCCCACTGGTCGTGCAGGATGGCGGGCATGAAGACGGCCCACGCCTGATTGATTACGAACGCTTCGCGTCCAATCGCACGACAGCCACTGCCTGCCTGCTTGAAGCCGGACAACATTGGCACCCGGACAGCGTGGCGGTTGCCGCAACCACCACGCGCCTGTTTCTGGAACAGATGATACTACGCCAACCACACGCGCAGGTTGCACAAGAACCAGAAATACCCGCACAGGTTGTGGTGACCCATACTGTTCTGGCTCACACCGCAGGCTTTGTTTTTGTCAAAGCGTTCTGTAGTGGGGATGTCATGTCCAAACAGGGCACCCTGCTGGCCTTTGACGGAACCGAAGAAATTCGCACGCCGTATGATGACTGCGTGCTGGTAATGCCCAATTTACGGCCCATGCGCGGCCATACCGCAGTGCGGCTGGCACGCTTTGCCGAGCACCCATAAAAAAAGGGCATGAACCGAAGTCCATGCCCCTTCTGGCAGACAAAGCCGTCAGAAAACTCAGCGCGTGTAGATTGGGAAACGGGCGCACAGGGCTTTCACACGGTCATGCACGGCGTTTTCAACGGCCGCATTGCCTTCACCGCCTGAAGCCGCAAGGGCTGTCAGCACTTCGTCAATCATTTCACCCACTTCACGGAATTCCGCTTCACGGAAACCACGCGCCGTGGCAGCGGGGCTGCCCAGACGTACGCCAGACGTAATGGCAGGCTTTTCCGGGTCAAACGGAATGGCGTTCTTGTTTGCGGTAATACCAGCGCGTTCCAGCGCCTGTTCCGCAGCCTTACCGGTCACTTTCTTGGGGCGCAGATCAACCAGAAGCAGGTGGGAATCCGTGCCACCTGTCACAATGTCAAACCCACGTTCAACCAGAACTTCAGCCAGAACATTGGCGTTCTTCTGCACTGCTTTCTGGTATTCCTTGAATTCAGGGCGCAGGGCTTCACCAAACGCAACCGCCTTACCAGCGATTACATGCATCAGCGGACCACCCTGAAGACCGGGGAACACCGCAGAATTGATCTTCTTGGCCAGTGCTTCGTCATTGGTCAGAATAACGCCACCACGTGGGCCACGCAGCGTCTTATGCGTGGTGGATGTCACTACGTCAGCATATTCAACCGGGTTGGGGTACAGACCAGCCGCAACCAGACCGGCAAAATGCGCCATATCAACCATCAGGGCCGCGCCGACTTCATCCGCAATCCGGCGGAAGCGCGGGAAGTCGATAATACGGGGGTAGGCAGACCCACCAGCCACAATCAGCGTTGGCTTATGTTCACGGGCCAGACGTTCCATCTCTTCATAGTCCAGAATGCCGTCTTCACGACGCACCCCGTACTGAACAGCATTGAACCATTTGCCTGAATAGTTTGGCGCTGCACCGTGGGTCAGATGGCCACCCGCGGCAAGGCTCATGCCCAGAACCGTGTCACCCGGTTTGGCCAGCGCCATGAACGCCGCCTGGTTGGCATTTGCGCCTGAATGCGGCTGCACGTTGGCATACGCTGCCCCGAACAGCGTTTTCACGCGTTCAATTGCCAGCACCTCAACCTTGTCCACTTCCGAACACCCGCCATAGTAGCGGCGGCCGGGATAGCCTTCAGCATATTTGTTGGTCAGCACACTGCCCTGCGCCTGCAACACGGCTTCAGACACCATGTTTTCGCTGGCAATCAGTTCAATGCCTTCCTGCTGGCGTTTCAGCTCACTGGCCAGAGCGGCCGCAACATCCGGATCAATTTCTGTAACCGGTGCGTGAAAAAAACGATCCAGATCCGTCTGGCTCATCAGGAGCTCCCTTGAATGTCGTCACATCGCCCAGCAACGGATACCGCCCGGAAGGACACCGCGCCAGTTCATTACGTTCAAAACACATCTTGCTAAGACGTGCACACTAGCCTCTCTATAGAAGCAGAAGGCTATCCCGGCGCTCTTTACCGTTTTTGCCGGGGTTCTGACAGGAGAAAAATTTGATGACGCAAAGGCCTGCCTCTTCCGCAGCCTCGGCTTTCACGCGCTGCATGCCACTCGACAAGCTGGAATCATCCCAAGGTCTCAAGCGGGTTCTGGGTCCCGGCAGTCTGGTGGCCCTGGGGGTAGGTGCAACAATCGGGGCTGGCCTGTTTTCACTGACGGGCATTGCCGCGGCAGAAAATGCAGGCCCTGCTGTTGTCATTTCCTTTCTGATAGCCGCCATAGCGTGCGGATTCGCAGGGCTGTGCTACAGCGAACTGGCCAGCATGATTCCCATTGCAGGCAGCGCCTATACTTACGCTTACGTAACATTGGGCGAACTGATGGCATGGATCATCGGGTGGGATCTGGTGCTGGAATACGCGGTCGGGGCCGCCACCGTGGCCGTAAGTTGGTCACGCTATGCGGTGTCATTGCTGGATTCGTGGGGGCTTGTTCTTCCCCCCCGCCTGACAGCATCGCCGTTTGAAACGGTCCATCTGGCGGATGGCAGCACCGTATCCGGGCTGATGAACCTGCCAGCAACTTTTATTATCTGTCTGGTATCGTGGATTCTTATCCGGGGTATTTCGCAGTCAGCACAGGTCAATGCGGTTATTGTCACCATCAAACTGCTGGTGATTGCCGCATTCATTGGCTTTGGCATTTCCTACATCAACCCATCCAACTACCACCCTTTCATCCCCCCAAATGACGGCACTTTTGGTCATTATGGCTGGTCTGGCATCATGCGGGCGGCTGGTACAATCTTCTTTGCCTATGTCGGGTTTGATGCGGTTTCCACCACCGCGCAGGAAACCAAAAACCCGGCCCGTGACATGCCCATTGGCATTCTAGGCAGCCTGCTTGTGTGTTCAATCGCTTATATCGTTTTCTCCTTCGTCATGACCGGCCTTGTAAACTACAAGGACATGCTGGGTGACGCCGCCCCCGTTGCCACCGCCATTAACCGCACCCCGTATCAGTGGCTGCAACTGGCGGTAAAAATCGGCATTATCTGCGGCTTTACCTCCGTGCTGATGGGCCTGCTACTGGGCCAGAGCCGCGTCTTCTTTGCCATGGCCCGCGATGGGCTGCTGCCAAGCATGTTCAGCAAAACCCACCCCCGCTATCAGACACCGTGGCTATCTAACGTGTTTTTCATGGTGTTGACCTGTCTGCTCAGCGCGTTTCTGCCTATTTCAGAACTTGGTCACATGACATCAATCGGCACATTGCTGGCATTTGTGCTTGTCTGTGCGGGCGTCATGGTGCTGCGTCGCAAATCCCCCGATGCCCCGCGCGCCTTCAAGGTGCCCGGCGGGGATATTATCCCCATTCTGGGCATTGTGTGCTGTGGTTCGGTCATGATCTCACTCGACACACTTACATGGGTGCGTCTGGTGGTCTGGCTGGCTATCGGTATGGTCATTTACCTGTGCTACGGGCGGTATCGCAGCCGCCTTGCGCGAACCTGATATCTGCTGCTGCGGGGTTGCATAACACGGCGGGGGGCGCATACTCCGCCCCGCCGTTCACCCCGTCGGCTCTGCCTGTCTCTGGCCGCTCACTCCCTGCCCGGCCATACCAGCGCCGACACGCAAGGAGATTCCGCCCATGAAGGCCGGTCGCTTCCCCCTGGCCCGCCCCCGTCGCAACCGTTTTGATGACTTCACCCGTCGTCTGGTTGCTGAATCCTCTCTGGGCATCAACAACCTGATCTGGCCGATATTCTTCACGGAAGGTACCAACACCGTGACAGATGTGGCCTCCATGCCGGGCGTGCAACGCGTCACGCTTGATCGGCTGGCAGCCCATGTTGAACCCGCCGCCAAGCTGGGTATCCCTGCCGTTGCCCTGTTTCCCGTCACCCCCATGGAAGTGCGGGACGCCAAGGGCACGGAAGCCCTGAACCCGGACAATCTGATGTGCCGGGCCGCGCGCCTTCTGAAAAAAGAATTCCCCAATGTGGGGCTGATTGGGGATGTGGCGCTAGACCCCTACACCAGCCACGGCCACGACGGCATTATCCGTGATGACTACGTGGTGAATGATGACTCCGTCACGATCCTGACGCAGCAGACCGTTAATCAGGCTGCGGCCGGGGTCGATATCATTGCCCCGTCAGACATGATGGACGGTCGCATTGGAGTGATGCGTCAGGCCCTGGATCAAAACGGGCTGGTGAACACCCGTATCATGTCTTACGCCGCCAAATATGCCAGCGCGTTTTATGGTCCGTTCCGTGATGCACTGGGTTCGGGCGGTATGCTGAAGGGCGACAAAAAAACCTACCAGATGGACCCTGCCAACAGTGATGAAGCCCTCCGTGAAGTGGAGATGGATATCGCTGAAGGGGCCGATATGGTTATGGTCAAACCCGGCATGCCGTATCTGGATATTGTACGGCGTGTGCGTGAGACCTTTGCCGTGCCCACCTATGCGTATCAAGTGTCTGGCGAATACGCGATGCTGATGGCCGCCATCCAGAATGGCTGGCTGGACCACGAACGCGCCGTGATGGAAAGCCTGCTGGCCTTCCGCCGTGCCGGTGCCAATGGTGTGCTGACATATTTTGCCATTGAAGCCGCCGAACGCATCAAACAGACCTACGGCGTGTAAGCACACCGTCTTCACAGTGATATTAAACTGCTGCGTGTTCTGCTTACCATAAACAGAGTGCGCAGCAGCCCATCATCCTGTTAGAGTTGCCTCTGGACGGTGCCTGCCCCGCCCCACAGCATTTTTGACCGGATAGGATTCATGGTTTCCACACTGCGTCACCCGCAGTCTTTCTTCACAACGGCTCCGCAGCCGTGCCCTTACCTGCCCGGCAGGCTTGAGCGCAAAGTCATTGCGGATCTGGCTGTGCCAGACGCCGATGCCCTGCATAGTCGCCTCTCACGCGTTGGGTTTCGCCGTAGTCACACGCTGGCCTACGCCCCTGTCTGTGAAACCTGCGCAGCCTGTATTCCCATCCGTATTCCCGTTACGCAATTTGCACCCGACCGTACCCAACGGCGCACCGTGCGTCACAATGCGGATCTGGCAGCACGCATTATCCCCCCCACGGCGACGCAAGAACAGTATGATCTGTTTGCCCGTTATCAGGATGCCCGCCACGCGGAAGGAGACATGGCGGACATGAACGCCGCCGAATACCGCAGCATGGTAGAAGACACCACGGTGCAGACCATGCTGGTCGAATTCCGCACACCCGCACGTCAACTGATGGCCGTCAGTCTGGTCGATCGTCTTGAAGACGGTCTTTCTGCTGTTTACAGTTTTTACGAACCTGACGCGCCACAGCGGTCACTGGGCAGCTTTGCCATTCTCAGCCTTATCAAAGAAACAGAGCAGCTGGGATTACCCTATCTTTATTTAGGCTACTGGATCAGACAGAGCCCCAAAATGGCGTATAAGGCCCGCTATCACCCGGCAGAAATCCTAAGCCACGGTACGTGGCATACATTAGATACGGCAAACCCACCCGCCGATGATCCGCGGACATTTGAATAGCCCCGTTTACTTCCCCGGTTTGAGAAAGCCTGCCTGATTACGCCCACGAAAGCATGAAAAGTTACTAAGCCACTATTGGCAAAAATGGCAGGTGGCAGAAGCAACGACGACTGGCCGGTTTATTGAAAAACCCAGCCTGTCGTCCGCCCTATATTGCGATGCCTAAAGCAGCTTAGGAAAAGACTGGTCAGGCTTTTTTCAAAGCCCAGGCTGGGGCAGATTTGCCCACAGCAGCCCGGCGGCCAACCCATTCCTGCAAGTCTGCAAATTGCCGCACCCGCACAGCACCCGGCCATAACAGCCCTTCTTCGGCAGAGAACACGATGGCCTGCTTCAGCCCGCCATCCGCATATTTCTGCAAGGCCACGCCCAGTCCTCGCGCCATAACCGGCAACTGGTCTGCCGGGAAAATCAGGAAGCGCCGGTTGTCACCCAACACCGCAACCTGATTCCCCTCAGCGGGGCTGCATGTTTTGGCAAACTCGCCTTCCTTGAGGTTGAGAACCTGACGGCCGGAGCGTTTTTCCGCCACCATCGATTCTTCTTCAACCAGCATCCCGCGACCGGAACTGGATGCGACAAGGCGCTTCGCCCCCTCCCGCACCGGGAACACAGTTATCAGGTCTTCATCGTTTGAAAGGTCAAACAGCAATCTGACAGCCTGCCCATCCCCACGCCCACGCGGCAGGTCAGCGCCTTTGACCGTAAATGCCTTCCCATCTGTCGCAAAGAAGCACAGTTTATCGGTCGTCTGGCATGGCACTGCCAGTTTCAGGGCATCGCCTTCCTTGAACTTCTGGTTTTCCACATCAACCGTGTGGCCCTTAACAGCCCGCACCCACCCTTTCTGCGACAAAATCAGGGTTAGTGGTTCACGTTCAACCGTTTCCACCACAGAAATATCAATGGCGGCAGGGGCTGACTGCAATGTGCTGCGACGCTGGCCCAGTTTACCAGCCCCGAACTGCCTCACCATGCCATCAAGCTCACGCCCGATGCGGTTCCAGCGCAGTTTTTCATCACCCAACAGTTTAAGCAGCTCGTCACGCTCGGCAGACAGTTTGTCATGCTCCTTGCGGATTTCCAGCTCCTCCAACCGACGCAAACTGCGCAGGCGCATGTTCAACACCGATTCCGCCTGCAAATCTGTCAGGGAAAAGGTGCTCATCAGGCTAGCTTTCGCATCATCTTCTTCACGGATAATGCGGATCACTTCATCCAGATTCAGATAGACCGCCAGAAAACCGGCCAGAATTTCAAGGCGGCGCTGCACGGCGTCCAGCCGGTGGCGGCTGCGCCGCTCCAACACGTCATGACGATGGTTCAGCCACGCCTGAAGCACGTCTTTCAGGCCCAGCACACCCGGTGCCCGATCAGCCCCCAGAACATTCATGTTCAGGCCAAACCGGCTTTCTAGCAGGGTTGCCCGGAACAGGGTTTCCATCAGCACTTCAGGTTCAATGCCGCGGGTCTTGGGTTCAAGCACCAGACGAATAACGTCCGTACTTTCATCCCGGATATCCCCCAGCAGAGGCAGTTTTTTCAGTTCAAGCAGATCAGCAACCTGTTCTATCAAGCGCGATTTCTGCACCTGATACGGAATTTCGGTAACAATAATCTGCCATGTGCCAAAACGGCCCTGCTCTACTTCCCAACGGGCCCGCATACGAAAGCTGCCGCGCCCGGTTTCGTAGGCTTTCAGAATGGCGTCTGAATCTTCAACAATCAGCCCACCTGTCGGGAAGTCAGGGCCCGGCATAAGGGCCAACAAATCCTGCGTGGTGCTTTCGGGTTTGCGCACAAGCAGCGCTGCGGCCGCACAGACTTCTGCGGCATTATGCGGCGGGATGCTGGTGGCCATACCAACCGCAATCCCAGACGCGCCATTGGCCAGCAGATTGGGGAAGGCTGCGGGCAGCACAACCGGCTCCTGCTCCTCACCATCATAGGTAGGGCGGAAATCAACGGCATCGTCCTCAATACCGTCCAGCAGGGCGCGGGCGACTTCTGTCAGGCGGGATTCGGTGTATCGCATGGCGGCGGCGTTATCACCGTCAATTGAGCCGAAATTGCCCTGCCCTTCCACCAGCGGATAGCGGGCTGCAAAATCCTGCGCCAGACGCACCAGCGCTTCATAGACTGACGCATCCCCATGCGGGTGGAACTTACCAATAACGTCACCCACCACACGGGCGCATTTCTTGAACCCGGATGAAGGATCAAGCTTCAACTGATGCATGGCGTACACCAGACGCCGATGCACAGGCTTCAGCCCGTCACGCACATCAGGCAGAGAACGCGACATAATAGTGGACAGCGCATAGGCCAGATACCGTTCGCTTAGCGCATCCGCCAGCTTGGTTTCTTCCACATGGCCTTCAAATGTCTCGCTCATTTCCTGCTCCCCGGACACTGTGCAGGCTCTCGCCCGCCCGAGACATAGCCTTGCTTGCTATTTTGTTCCAGCCCTGAGCAAAGAGTTGAAGGCCGGTCCTCTTTCCATTCCGCGTAATTGTGCTGATATGCTGTTCTGACAACGGCCTTCGGAACAAACAAATGCCCCAGACGTCAAGAAGGGTCTTCCTCTCCGCCGTTGCCGCAGGGCTGTGTCTGAATAGTCTGCCGGGTGATGCGTTTTCCGAACCGGAAGCGGCTGTTCCCCCGTCACCACAGCCTGTGGCAACTGTTATCCCCCTGTGGCCGGCTGAACCGCCGGGTGGTGGTGGCCCGGACGAGGCCCTGCCCATGGTCTCCCCCGCCGGGTCAATTTCCCGCATTGCCCGGCCGCAGTTACAGGTCTTTCGGCCTGCCAGACCAAATGGAGCCGCCGTTCTGGTGGCCGGTGGTGGTGGGTATCAGCACATTTCCATGCGGCACGAATCTCTGCCTGCGGCGCGCTGGTTACAAAAACTGGGGGTAACGGTTTTTGTTCTTTCTTACCGTCTGCCTGAAGAAGGCTGGCATGCCGGTGCGCTTGCCCCCGTGCAGGATGCCCAACGCGCCATCCGCTTGATCCACGCCCAAGCTGACCAGTATGGACTAGACCGTAAACGGATCGGGGCTTTGGGGTTTTCGGCCGGTGGGCACTTAATGGGCCTGTGCGCCGCCCGCCCAGACTGGCAGACCTACCCTGCCATAGACAGCGCCGACAGCCTTCGCCCTGATATTAACCTTGTGCTGTTGGCCTACCCAGTGGTGACGCTTGAGGCCCCGTATCTGGGCACACGGTCACGCAGAACCCTGCTTGGCCCGCACCCAACCCCGGCCGAGGCCACCGCATGGTCTGTGCAAACCTATATTCACAAAGGGTGTCCGCCATTTTTTCTGGTTCAGGCTGCGGATGACCGCATTACCGTGCCTGAAAACACGGCGGTGCTTCAGGCTGCGTGCCAACGCAACACCGTGCCGGTGACACGCTACATCTTTCCCTCTGGCGGCCATGGGTTTGGTCTGGGCTACCGCGAAACTGCCACAGCCACATGGCCGCACCTTGCCGAAAACTGGATGAAACAGCAGCATTTCATTGCATGAATGCGATCTCACGCCCGCCGCCTGTCCGATCTATTGGTGCTGAAAAGTGGCTCTGTGTGTTCGCTTGGTTAGTTTTCCACACCATCAGCAGAATTTTCCGCGTCAGAGGAAGCGTCCTCCTGCGTTTTTTGCACAAGACGGGCAACGCGGTCTTCCAACCACTCGCGGGCCGCGGGCATTCGTCTATGACGCTGGCCAAAAGCATCCCGTGCCAGAAAAAAACCGGTCAGGCGCAGGCCCGCCAGCCAGTCATCCCACGTTCCGGAATCATCATCCGTCAGCAGAAATGCCGGTAATGGTAGCAAACGGTCTTTCCATTCGCCCGCACCCTCTTCCGTCACCGCGCACCCGGTACGGGGCGAGACGTAAACAAGCCCTGTTGTTGCCCCTGTAACAGCACACCGGGTCAGGTTAAGCCCAAACCCCAGATCAGCCAGCAGCGCCAGTTCCCACCGCACAACCTGCGGCAGACCTTCGCGCTCGGTCAGGGCCGGGTCCATACCTAGAAAAGTCAGTAATTTTAATGTGTGGGCAAACAAGGTCGGGCATGGCTCGCCCTCTGGCAAAGCGGCATCTGCCAGCACACAGACCGATTGCATCATGGACAAAGCCAGCGGCGCATCCAGCAGCCGAAACCCACACCCATACAGCATTTCGCCCGTCAGGCGCGGCATACTGCCCGCTGTGCGGCTTTGAAAGCGGGCTTTGACCACATTACCGGGCTGCCACAACGCAGCCCCGGTGCGCGACCGCGCACCAAACGCCACACCATGCACCAACCCGTTTTCTTCGGTCAGCACATGCACGCGGGCGTTATTTTCCCCCATGGGGGCAGCAGAAAGCACAAGGGCGGGAGCCTCCCTGTCATGGGAAGTCCCGCCCTGTAGCATTACGCGGCAATCAGCCTGAAATCAGACGCCGGAAACTTTTGCCACTTCAGCAGCAAAATCATCGGCTTCTTTTTCAATGCCTTCACCCAGGTGGAAGCGATCGAAACCAACCAGCTTAACGCCAGCTTTTTCCAGAACGCTCTTCACGCGGGTTTCACCGTCATGCACCCACACCTGCTCAAGAAGAACAACTTCTTCATAGAACTTGCGGATACGGCCTTCGATCATCTTTTCAATGATGGCTTCCGGCTTGCCAGATGCACGAGCCTGTTCGATCAGAACAGCGCGTTCACGTTCAACTTCTTCCGGGTTCAGGCTGGAAACATCCAGTGAAGACGGACGGGTTGCCGCAACGTGCATACCAACCTGACGGCCCAGATTTTCAATGGCATCATCAGCGGTCGGGGCTTCAATAGCAGCCAGAACACCAATCTTGCCCAGGCCCGGACGCAGCGCACCATGCACGTATGTTGCCACAACGCCAGATGGCACCGTGAACACGCGGGCGCGACGCAGGGACATGTTTTCGCCAATGGTGGCAATCAGGTGCGTCAGTTCATCAGCAACCGTACGGCCGGATTCCAGCGTAGCTGCCTTGATGGCTTCCAGATCTTCACCCGTCTTCAGGGCAACCTTGGCAACGGCTTCCACAAAGTTCTGGAAAGCTTCGTTACGGGCCACGAAGTCGGTTTCAGCGTTCACTTCAACCATGGCGGCTTTTTTGTCTTCAGACGCAACGCCTACCAGACCTTCAGCTGCCGTACGGCCAGATTTCTTGGCAGCAGCAGCCAGACCTTTTGTACGCAGCCAGTCAATAGCGCCTTCAATTTCGCCGTTGGCTTCGTTCAGGGCCTTTTTGCAGTCCATCATGCCTGCGCCAGTCTTTTCGCGCAGTTCCTTTACCAGTGCAGCGGTAATGGCCGCCATGTTCTGTCTCCTTAAAAACCGGAACGCGCCCGTGTGGGCGCGCACCAGACTGTCATCATGCCTGAGGTCAGGCAGTCATCACATCTGAAACAGGCGGGCAAAAGGCCCGCCTGTCAGTCACTTTATCAGCCAGCAGCCGGAGCAGCGGCTTCAGCAGCAGGGGCTGCTTCTGTTTCAAGTGCCGGGTCAATCGGCAGTTCTTCAGAAGCACCGAAATCCTGACCAGAAGCACCCAGTTCTGCAGAAATACCATCCAGAACTGAAGAAGAAACCAGATCGCAATACAGGGAGATAGCGCGAATGGCGTCATCGTTACCCGGAATTGGGAAGGTTACACCCTTCGGGTCAGAGTTGCTGTCCAGAATAGCAACAACCGGGATACCCAGTTTGTTGGCTTCTTCAACAGCCAGCTTTTCCTTGTTGGTGTCGATGATGAACAGGATGTCGGGCAGACCGCCCATTTCCTTGATCCCACCGAGCGAGCGTTCAAGCTTGTCACGGTCGCGGGTCATTTCAAGAATTTCTTTCTTGGTCAGACCGGCCGTGCCGCCGTCCAGCATTTCTTCAATCTGGCGCAGACGCTTGATGGAACCCGTAATGGTCTTCCAGTTTGTCAGCATCCCACCCAGCCAGCGGTGGTTCACGTAATACTGGCCACAACGCTTTGCAGCTTCAGCAATCGGTTCTGCAGCGGCGCGCTTGGTGCCAACAAACAGAACGCGGCCACCGCCAGCAACCGTGTTGCGGATTGCCTGCAGGGCGCGGTCAAGAAGACCAACGGTCTGCTGCAGGTCAATGATGTGAACCTGGTTGCGCACGCCGAACAGATACGGCTCCATACGCGGGTTCCAGCGACGGGTGTGGTGACCGAAGTGAACGCCAGCTTCCAGAAGCTGACGGAGTGTGAAATCAGGCATCGCCATTGGCGTCATTCCTACCTTTCTGGTTAATCCTCCGCAAAGCACTGTCCTGCGTAAACAGGACACCAGAGGTGTAAGGCTTTGCGTGCGTCGTCCCGGCCTGGGCCAAGCGATGCCGATATGGCGTTTTTCGCGCCTTCATGCAAGCAAAACTATTGTTTCAGCCTTCCTGCCGTGGCGTGGCAGCCTTGTTCGGCACGCCATGCCGGGCCAGCAGACTGCGCAACGCCTTAACAATAGGGAACACCTCTATGTTGTGGTCGCCGCCCTGCTCACGCCAGGCTTTCTGCTCCAGTTCCACAATTTCACGGTCTTCTTCAAATATCCGATGCGTGAACAGCCCCAGCGCTGGCCATGCCAGATCAAGCAGGAAACCCCATTTCGGCTTTTTCACAGACAGCAGACCAAAGGCCTGTGTGCCAAACTGATCAGACCCCAGTGGCGTGTAGCACACCCACAGATCCATAATCAGATCCCCATCCTTGTCGTGAATTTTCAGTGTCTGGTATGGGTAGGTGGTGCGGATAGAAACAATTTCCTCCACCGGCTGTTCGCGGCCTTCAAGGTCGCGATGTTTGCCAAAAATCAGGGCTTCGGCCAGAGGCTGGTTGCCGCCTTTGCGCGCAAAGCTATAGCGGGCTTCCAGAAAATTCTCGCCTTTATCTTGCCCCATGAAGCGGGCCGTGATGGAGCCCATCTGCCGACGGTGCAAAAACTGATGGTTCATATCCATCAGGTTTTCATGCATGAACGTATAATGGCATTTCAGGCGCGGCCCGAACTGGCGGGTCTTGAATTCCGGATTCCCCACCTGCGCAATATCTGGCACCGGCACGGTGTCAGCCAACGCCGGGTCACCCGGAAAAATAAAAATAAGGCCTGACTTTTCGCGGCAAGGATAGGCTTTTACCGGCCTACCCACGTCCTCACGATTCAGGTAGGGCACCGTCACGCACCTCCCGGCCCGATCAAACGCCCAACCGTGATAGCAGCATTTAATACAGTCGCCCTCGACCATTCCCTTGCTTAAGGGCACCTGCCGATGGGCACATCGGTCTTCCAGAGCATAGACCGGCCCTTTTTCAGGGCGAATCAGTGCAATAGGGTGGCCAGCATAGCGGGTTGGGAAAGCTTTACCCGCGCGCACCTTGTGCGACCACGCGACGGGATACCAGAAATTAGGGTCACAATCGATTTGCCGCAGATCATACTCCGGCATGTTCTGCTGGGGTGCGGTTGCTTTAGGGGGGGCTTCAACCAGCATAGCGTCCATATCCTTTCTGCTGACCCGAGGCTCATGCCCAGAAAGGAACCGAACCTCACATCTCTGATACAGCCGTCAAAACTGGGCCTTTGTCGGGCATCAGACAAGCCCTGACACTGCATGTCAGATTAGCCGAACCGTATTTACGCCCAGCAGGAAGGCGTTCGCCCACTAAAAAAACGCCCCACCACCACATTACGTGGCAATGGGGCAATCCTCGGTTAGTCCAGAGTGCATTTCTTAGCTGTCGCCAGAAATAAGCCTCTTAGTTTTCAGGCTGGGTTTCCGTGTGCGGGGGCGTGCTTTTCTGATGCGTATGCTTGCCGTTCTTGTGCTTACCCGGCTGGTACGCATGGGGGGCTGTCAGCGACTGCTTGGTCGTTTCAGTCGTATCGGCTGGTTTATCATTCGGCGGCGGCTGCGTGCCCGGCTGCTCGGCTTCAGTGCGCGGATTGTTCCACAGCTTTTTGGATGGTTCCACGCGCTTGCCGTTTTCATCCTGCGCTGCTGGCGGAACCTTCCCTACCTGTGCGGCGGCAGAGTCTGCCGTGGGGGTTTTTGTGTTGTCAGCCTGTGCAAACGCAAATGCCGGAGCCACCAGCAGGGAAGCGGCCAGCACAAAAGAAGATGTTTTTGAATGCATAATATTCTCTCTCCGTCTTATCTTTCAGACACGTCTCCTGACAAAACGGAGTATTTTTCATACGGTTCCATTTTTTATGGAGGCAACGGAATATCCATCGCAGCACATAATTTGTTAAACCCTGCCTGACACTGCGGCAGCGGGCGTCCATCCAGAGACGTCACAGACCGCGCCCCAAGGCTGTTGATCAGATAAACCGCTTCGGCGTCATAAACGCGCTGTGGGATTATTTCAGCCTCTGCAACCAGCCCTGCCCCCAGCAGCACCGCACGGGCCACACCGGGCAAAGCGCCTTCGGTTATCGCAGGGGTCAACCATCGCCCACTTTCCTGAATGACCACCGTACTCACCGTGGTATCCGCCACACGACCGGCCAGATTCAGAATAAGCGCATCCCCACACCCTGCCCGTGCGGCTTCCTGTCGCGCCAGAATGAAAGGTAAATAATTCAGGCTTTTCATCTGGCACAAAATGGATTTTTCATCCTGACGCACCCTTTTACTGGTCAGGACAGACACGCTAGAACAGGTGGGCACACCCAATGTCACCGTCATGAAAACTGTGGGGACTGGGTTTTCAGGGGGCAGAAGGCCACGCGGCCCTACACCCCGTGTCACAGTCAACCGTGCTGACCCTTGCTGAATGTCGTTAGCCTGACACAATGCCTGCCCTGCCTGCTGCACATCTTCCAACGACGGCACCGGCAGGTCCAAAATAGCTGCCCCCGCCTGCAAACGGGCCATATGCAAATCAAGATACATTAACATTCCGCTGTGCACGCGGAATGTTTCAAACAGGCCATCCCCCAATGTCAGTCCACGATCAGTCACGCTGACATGGGCCAGATGGGCGTCACACAAACAACCGTTCAACCAGACGACACTCATGCACCATCCCCGAACAGAGAGAAAAACGGAGCCAGTTTCAGCCGCATTTCCTCATACTCCTTTTCAGGATCAGAAAGAATGGTAATCCCCCCACCTGCTGCAATTTTCAGATGCTTTCCCGCATGAATAGCCGAGCGAATAATCACGGAACTCTCCATCCGTCCGTCAATACCGATGCTGAAGACGCTTCCACAATACGCGCCCCGAGGCGATGCCTCCAGCTCATCAATAATTTCCAGTGCCCGATGCTTTGGCGCACCCGTCACGGAACCGGGTGGCAATGTGGCCTGTAACAGATCAAACACATCGCGCCCTGTAGCCAACTCACCCTGCACTTCTGAAACAAGATGATGCACATGGGCAAAACGCTCGACTTTCAAAAACTCGGGCACGCTCATGCTCCCTACCCGGGCCACACGCCCAATGTCATGGCGCATCAAATCAACAATCATCAGGTTTTCAGCACGTTCTTTTTCATCATTCGCAAGACGTTCAGCAAAAGCCTCATCGTCTGCGGCGGTGGCTCCGCGAGGCGCTGTACCTTTTATGGGGCGTGATCTGATTGCTCCATTCCGGTCCACCTGTAAAAAACGTTCAGGCGATGTTGAGTGCAGCACATATTCTCGCCCACAAGCCAGATAAGCCGCAAACGGCGCTGGCGCATGCTCACGCAAAGCCAGATAAAGCGATATATCCGAATAATTTTCAGGAAATTTGGCTTTATAGCGGCCAGTTATATTCACCTGAAAAATATCACCCGCCGCAATATAGTCTCGTGCCTTCGCGACTGCCGCACAATAGCTCTGCTGTGACTGATCCGCTTCAAATCTCAGGCGTGGCACGTCTGGTATTACTGGAGGGGAGTGCGGCAGGACTTCCCAGCCTGGCAATAGACGTAGAAACAGTGTTTTTCCTACATCCTCTGTCGATGAAAACCCTGTCAGAAAAGCGCGTTTTTCAACCCTGTCCCATACAATGGCACGGTCGTAAAACGCAGCGGCAAAATCTGGTTCATCCGTTACAGGCTGGCGGGTAACAATCTGTTCAAGCGACACCCCCAAGCCATAGCCTGCAAAACCAACCCAGCCACCAAAAAATGGAAGTTCTGCTACAGTTTCATCGCTACCCAACCAGCCGTGCGGCATCTGCATTTTAAGAGACGCAAACAGTATTTCCGGGTGAAACGGCACAGGCAGTGCATCATCACAGAGCAGGAAACCATTTTGCACCCTCACAACGCAGTCCGGGGTCCGGCAAAATATCTGCCATCGACTGCGGTCCTCTAAAGGGCCAGAACTATCCAGAAAAGCACACCATTCGGTATCAGCCCATGCAGCAAAAACAGCAGCCGGGTCACGCCATGGCAGTTCGTGAGCCCAGATGCACACTGTCCCCATACTCTTTGTTCAGTCCTTTATTTTTCGCCACGAAGACAGTTCTTCAATAAATCGGTTAAGACCCAAAATGGCGTTCGATCTAACACAGGCATGATGGGCTCTGCGGCTAACCACCCACCATCCTGTCTAGCAGCGAGCCTTTTACCGGACGCACCGAAACACGGGCAGTTTCACAACCATTCGTTACACCTGTTCAACACGTGAAATTCCTTCCAGTGTTTTTAGCTTCTGGCTTAGCATGGGCGTAACCCGATATCCGCCTTTCAGGCGCACTTCAACATCACTGGTCTCATCCAGCCCCGGCATCAGTACAACGCGACCAGCACCGCCGCGCTGTTCGTTCAGAAGTTGGCTTAACTGCGCCAACACGGCTTCCTGCTCCACCCAGACGCGCAGTTCGCTCTGGCCCTGTGCGGCGGCCTGTTCCAGTTCCATCACATCAGTGGCGGTAATACGCAGGGCTTCGCCTTCAAGTTTCAGGTCAGCTTTTACCAGAACGGCTGTCCCTGCAACCAGACTTTCCCTGACACGACTGAGAACTTCAGAAAAAAGTGTTACTTCGCATCCACCCGAGGCATCTGACAGTCTGACCCAAGCCATTTTATTGCCTGTGCGTGTGGGGCGTTCCTTTTTATCAACAACGCAGCCCGCAATGCTGACACGCATGACCCCGGCCTCTGCCGCAGACATCAGGGCTGAACAGCGAGTAGCCCCCAGGCGACGCAGCACAGGCCCATAAGAATCAAGCGGATGCGCCGTCATGTGGAAGCCAATGGCTTCTGCTTCCATAGCCAGACGCTCAAACTCCGGCCAGTCCGGCCCGTCTTCCAACCGCAGCGGCTCAACATGGCCGCCCCCACCAAACAGACCAATCTGGCCTGATGCCGCCTCCTGCGCCTGACTTTGGGCACGGCGCAAAATAGTCTCAGCAGAGCGATAAACACGCGCCCGGTTTTTATCCAGACACTCAAACGCACCCGCTTTGGCAAGATTTTCCATCTGCATGCGGTTAATCTGTTTGGGGTCCACCCGCGTGGCGAAATCAGCAAGATCCTTGAACGGCTTACTCCCACGCGCCGCTGTCAAAGCCTCCATCGCACTGAAGCCAACCTTCTTGATGGCAGCAAGAGCATAGCGAATACCATTAGTGCCATCAGGCAAAGTCTCAACCGAGAAATCGGCTTCCGATTTATTCACGTCAGGGGGCAGAACCTTGATCCCCATCCGTTCGGCTTCCTGCCGTAACGCCGCCAGTTTTTCCGTCCGTTCGCGGGCCAGAGACATACAGCCTGCCAGAAACGCTACAGGATGATTGGCCTTCATCCACGCCGTTTGGTAGGACACCAGAGCATACGCCGCCGCATGGGATTTATTAAAGCCGTAGTCAGCAAATTTTGCCATAAGGTCAAACACCTCAACAGCTTTGTCACGATCAATGCCGCGTTTGACGGCTCCTTCGGTAAAGATTTCGCGCTGGGTATCCATTTCCGCACGAATTTTCTTACCCATGGCACGACGCAAAAGATCAGCGCCGCCAAGGCTATAGCCCGCCATTTTCTGGGCAATCTGCATCACCTGTTCCTGATAGACCATGATGCCATAGGTCTCTTCAAGAATATCGCGGATTTCTTCGTGCGGTGGCTCCCAGGCCTCACCATGTTTTCTGCGGCAATAATCAGGAATATTCGCCATTGGCCCCGGTCGGTACAGGGCCACAGCCGCAATCAGGTCTTCCAGACGTGTGGGGCGCATCTGTTTCAGAACGTCGCGCATGCCCGCGCCTTCAAACTGGAACACGCCTGCCGTGTCCCCGCGGCTTAACATTTCATACGTCAGCGGGTCATTCAGCGGGATACGGCTCAGGTCAACCTCAATGCCCATTTTCTTCAGAAAGCCAACGCCACGCTGCAAAATGGTCAGCGTTGTCAGGCCCAAGAAGTCGAACTTGACCAGTCCGGCCTGTTCAACAAACTTCATGTTATATTGTGTAACCAGCGTATCGCTTTTCGGGTCTCGATACAGCGGCACCAGTTCGACCAGAGGCCGGTCCCCAATCACCACACCTGCGGCATGCGTACTGGCGTGACGGAACAGCCCTTCAAGCTGCTGGCCAATTTCAAGCAGCCTGCGGAGCGATTCATCGCTTTCCCGCATTTCCTGCAATTTTGGCTCACCTGCGATTGCTTCTTTCAGCGTCACAGGTTTTGCAGGGTTATTGGGTATCAGTTCAGCAACGCGGTTGACCATCCCATAGGGCAGACCAAGCACACGCCCCACGTCACGCACAGCCGCACGCGCCTGCAATTTCCCAAAGGTAATAATCTGCGCCACACGGTCTGCACCGTATTCACGCCGCACATAGGCAATCACTTCATCACGCCGGTCCTGACAGAAATCGATATCAAAGTCAGGCATGGACACACGTTCGGGGTTCAGAAACCGTTCGAACAGAAGATTAAAGGGCAGCGGATCAATATCCGTAATGGTCAGCGCCCACGCAGCCAGAGACCCAGCGCCCGACCCACGCCCCGGCCCTACGGGAATATCATGCGCCTTCCCCCACTGGATGAAGTCAGCCACGATCATGAAGTAACCGGGGAACCCCATTTTAGAGATAATATCGAGTTCGAACGCCAGACGTTCCTGATATTTCTTCTGGGTTTCGTCATCAAGCGCCATACCCGAAAGACGCTTTTCCAACCCTTCCCATGCCATCGCACGCAGGGTTTCATCTTCCGTTGCCCCTTCACGCACCTTAGGGCACATGGGCAAGAGCGGTTTGCGCGTTTCAACCTTTACGGCACAGCGACGCGCAATTTCTAACGTGTTGTCACAGGCATCGGGCAGATCAGCAAACAGTTCCCGCATGACCGAAGGCGGCTTGAACCAGTGCTCGGGCGTCACGCGCCAGCGGTCACGCTCCGCCATGGTGCGGCCCTGCGCAATACAGATCAGCGCATCATGGGCTTCATACATTTCCGGCTTGGGGAAGAAGCACTCATTTGTCGCGACAAGAGGCAGGCCAAACTGGTCGGCCAAGCCCAGCACGCCCGGTTCGACTGCTCTTTCCACAGGCAGGTTGTGGCGGTGCAGTTCAACAATCAGTCGGTCGTCAAAAACCTCGTGCAGTTGTGCCAGCCAGCGTTCGGCTTCGTCCTTCTGGCCTTCTGCCATCATCTGAAAGAGCGGCCCCCGTGTGCCACCCGTCAACAGCATCAGCCCTTCCGATTTTTCAAAAATGGTCTGAAGCGCCACAACCGGGTCAGACGGATCAGACTCCTTGAACCCTGCCGAGGACAAAAATTGCAGATTGGTGAGCCCGATCTCATTCTGGGCCAGCAAAACAATGGGCTCAGCCGGGGCTCCGGGCTTGTCATTCCGGGCCGCAAGACCAATCTGGCAGCCAATAATGGGCTGCACGCCTGATTTTGTGCAGTATTGCGAGAATTCAAGCGCGCCAAACAGATTGCCCGAATCGGTAATAGCCACCGCAGGCATATGCATTTCTTTGGCCATGCCTGCCAGTTCTGGCACGCGGATGGCCCCCTGACTAAGGGAGTAAGCGGAATGAACACGAAGGTGGACAAAATCAGCGTAGGGCATGGGTCTTCCTACCACAGCCTGAACACAATCTCACCTCTTGCAACGCGTTTATCCGCGCCTAAATAGGTGACACTTCTCTCCGGTTCTTATCCGCATTGCCGGTAGGGGGCACAGCACCGTTTCCCCAAACGGGTATCTGCTTTAAAACCAAGAACATGACGCAACAGCCCCCTCCTTTACGCCGTGGCTGGACCACCGGAAGCTGCGCCACAGCCGCAGCCAAAGCCGCGTGGTTGGTATTGATGGGACACACGCCACCTGCAACGGTTTCTATTTCGCTCCCTAACGGGCAGCAGGTCGTTTTTGCCGTGTGCCGATACGGGGTGGACAACGGCAACCCGTTTGCAGAAATTATCAAAGACGCGGGCGATGATCCGGACGTTACCCACGGCGCAACCATTCGGGCCACAGTACGGCCTCTTCCGGCAGGCCACGGCGTCTGTTTTCGCGCAGGGGATGGTGTTGGCACCATTACGCGCCCCGGCCTGCCCCTGCCGCCCGGCGAGGCCGCCATAAATCCCGTCCCGCGCGCCATGATCTGCACGGCCTTGGCCGAAGCCAACGGCAGCCTGCCTGATGCCGAAGTCACCATTTCTGTCGCAGATGGGCTGCACCTTTCACAGCGCACCCTTAACAGCCGATTGGGAATAATCGGTGGGCTTTCCATTCTGGGCACCACCGGGATTGTGGTCCCCTTTTCCTGCGCGGCATGGATCAGCAGTATTCATCGCGGCATTGATGTTGCCCGCGCTGAAGGCCTGACGCATCTTGCTGGATCAACCGGGAATGTGTCTGAAAAAGCGGTTCAAAAACACTATAATTTACCAGAAACCGCACTGATAGAAATGGGCGACTTTGTTGGCGGTATGCTGAAATACTTGCGTCAACACCCCATTGAACGCCTGACGATTGCGGGCGGCATTGCCAAAATGACCAAACTTGGCCAAGGCCGTCTGGACCTTCATTCCAAACGAGGTCAGGCCGACATGGCAGCACTCGCCCAACTGGCGGCGAGCAGTAATGCTACCACGGATGCTCTTGCCGCCATTGCAGCCAGCCCAACCGTTGCGGAGGCCTTTTTAGTCGCAACGCAAGCCGAAATTCCACTGGGAAACCTTATCGCCCAATCCGCTCTTACAACGGTTTTAGAAACCTTGGCCCCGACACCCTGTCAGGTTGATGTTCTGGTTTATGACCGCGCAGGCCAATACGTAGGGCACGCAGGCCCCGCTCTGCCAGAACGACACGCCTAACTTCTGAAGCGACGCCTGTAGTCAGGGTCATAAAGCGCGCTTTCCCGAAAATCTTTCTTGGCCAAAGCGGGACCAACCAGAATAAGGGCCGTACGTTCAATCGGGTTTTTGGCAAGCTCTTCTTCAATCGTTGCCAACGTGCCACGCAGAACGACCTCATCTGGCCATGTTGCGCGGGCCACAATAGCAACCGGGCAGTCTGATCCATAAAAAGGTGTCAGTTGCTCGACAATTTTATCAAGAACATGCACAGCTAGATGAATGGCAAGTGTTGTGCCGGTTGCTGCAAAGGCCGCCAGATTTTCGCGCTCTGGCATGGCAGAAGCCCGGCCTGTTACACGCGTCAAAACCAGACTTTGCGCCACACCGGGTATTGTCAGTTCCTGCCTCAGAACAGACGCGGCTGCGGCAAACGCTGGCACACCCGGCACCATACGCCACGGAATAGCATGTTTTTCCAACCGTCTGATTTGTTCAGCAACAGCACTGTAAATGGACAGATCGCCCGAATGAAGACGCGCGACATCCTGCCCTTGCTGATGGGCGCGCACATATTCTGCCTCAATTTCATCTAACGTCATCGGGGCGGTATCCACCAGCCGTGCATCAGGTGGGCAGAACGTCAGCATATCAGGCGGCACGATTGACCCCGCATACAGGCAGACAGGGCAGCTTGCCAGAATATCGCGCCCGCGCAGCGTCAGCAGATCAGCCGCCCCCGGCCCGGCCCCGATAAAATGAACTGTCATTGTGCTCCTCCTTCAGCCAAAGCCCCTGCCAGCGCGCAGGTGACATGATCTGCTGCCCGCCGAGGCACCAGCAGCACTGCGCCTCGACCTGCCGCAGCAAGTGCGCAGGCTTCAGCCACTGACGCCATACCTGTTTCTGAATATGTTTTTTGTGAAAATGTCTGACATTTCACCTGAACATCCAGCATATCCTGCTGACTGATCCAGACAAGTTGCAGCCCAAGTTCTGACGCAACAGCAACGGGCAGTGTACTCTCATGCTTAAATGCCGGAACCGCAAGATGCGTCATTTTAGAAGTGTTGCCGTCTTGCACAACGGTTTTTGCCAGTGCCACGGCTTTCTCAACCGTTGCGCGACTATTCCAGCCCATGCCCAGCACGCTCATTGTGTGTACGGCTTCCAAGCCACCCACTGCGTCACGCTCATACCCGGACGAAAACCGTGGAGCGAGCCGACTGTCTCTAACCGCGCAACATTCAGCCGCGTTAACGTGCCGCCCCAGTCCTGCATGGCCTGAAACAGGCGCAGTTCTGTTTCAACCACAACCGCGTTCACCACCATGCGCCCACCGGGCTTTAACGCAGCCCATGCGGCCTCCAGCACGCCTGGCTTACTGGCACCGCCACCGACAAAAATAGCGTCAGGTGCAACCAGTTTTTCAAATATTTCCGGGGCAGAGCCTTCCGCAATCTGTAATCCCGGCACACCCAGGGCAAGCGCGTTGCGTCCAATGCGGGCTGCCCGTTCTGGCACCCGTTCGATGGCTATAGCCTGACATATGGGATCAGACAGCATCCATTCTATGCTGATGGAGCCCGCCCCCCCACCAACATCCCACAAAAGCTCGCCTGCCCGCGGCGCAAGAGAGGAAAGTGTGACAGCGCGGATTTCGCGTTTGGTCAGTTGGCCATCGTGCTCAAAACAGGAATCAGGCAACCCCGAAACGCGCGGCAGCGTGCGTGCTAAAGTGTCGGCCTGAACCTCCAACGCAAGCATATTCAGGCGCGCAACCGGTGCGGGTGGTCCTTCCTGTGCTGTACAGAGCGTTATTTTTTCATGCTCTCCGCCCAGAGCCTCCAGAATATAGCAACGCGTTGTGCCAAACCCACGCTCTGTCAGCCATGCCAGAACCGTAGCAGGCGACGTTTCATCTGCACAGAGAACCAGCAGTCGTGCTGCCGGTTGTAAAAATGGCAGCAGCAATTCCTTGGCCCGACCACATACCGACAATACCCGGCAGTTTTGCTGCGCCCACCCCAAGCGGGCACACGCCAAAGAAACGGATGAGGGTGCGGGAATAGACAGCATTTCAGAAGGCTGAATAAAACGTGCCAAACTGGCCCCCACCCCGTAGAAAAAGGGATCTCCCGAAGCGAGAACAACCGTCGGTTGCCCCCGTCGTACCACAACCTGCTGCACACCGTCCGCAAACGGTGTAGGCCAGACATGCGCCTCACCCGACAAAAGAGACCGACATTTTTCAAGATGCCGTGCACCACCGATAACATATGGCGCAGTTTGCACACGATGCCGCGCCACAGCCGACAATCCGTCTATGCCGTCCTCACCCACGCCAACAAGAGTTAACCATGGCTGTGTCAGCATGAGTCCTCCTTGTGCAGGCTGTCTGTTTTGCACATTGCGCTCTGCTGCAAACGAAAAGAGCAGCCCATGGCATGAGACAATATGTTTGTCAGGGTTGGGACTGTAAAAAACGCGCCAACCCAATTATTCTTATAGGCATGTTCAAGAAAGGAAAAAGCGTGTCCTCGGTCGTTCACTCTGCCGTTCAACCGTTTCCCGTTGTCATTCTGGGCGGCACGACTGAGGCTGCGTCCTTGTGCAGACACCTTGAACAGGATGCCCGGTTCAACGCCACATTGTCTCTGGCCGGTGTCACCCGGGCACCCCATTTGCCAGATCTGCCTGTTAAAATTGGTGGTTTTGGTGGTGTGCAGGGTTTGAAAAACTGGCTGCAAGAAAACGGTATAAGAGCCGTGGTGGATGCCACGCACCCCTTTGCTGCCACCATGAGCCATAACGCTGCCACAGCCTGCACTGATCTGGCGTTGCCCCTGCTGCGGCTGGAACGCCCCGCATGGCAACCAACTGAGCAGGATAACTGGCACGCCGCTGCATCGCTGGCGGAAGCAGCTATGGCACTGGCAAACCCGGGTGGTTGGGACAAAACCCCCGCGACGGTGTTTCTGACAACAGGCCGCAAAGACACCAGACCGTTTCAAGACGCCCCGCGCCACCATTATATTCTGCGGTCGATCGAACCGCCTGATGAGGCTGCGCTGCCGCCACACACCACCCTGATAACCGCCCGTGGCCCCTTTGGTCTGGACGATGAACTGCGGCTGCTGCGCGCTTATGAGGTCGATGTTCTTGTGAGCAAAAACTCTGGCGGAGACGCCACTTTTCCCAAAATTCAGGCTGCCAGAATACTGAACATACCCGTTATCATGATAGAACGCCCCCACCCCAGCCCGGCTCCGGTTGTGGCCACGGCAGAGAATGCTTTGCAGTGGCTGCTGCGGCATCAGTCAGCCTCAACCTTGCGGGACGTATAAAACCACGGCAACTGCCCACCGGGCCGGTCTATCAGGTGGCTTGCTGTGCAGCCTATCAGCACCAATGTGCTCATATCCGCCCAAGCCGCGTCGGCTTCCGCCAACTGCGCGATTTTGACGGCTTCATCGGGGCGACCAATCGCCCGCGCAAAAGCAACCGGCACGGAATCAGGCAGATAATGACGCAAATGCTCCAATGCGTCCGCCAACTGCCATGGGCGCGCGTGTGACCGGGGGTTATAAAGCGCAATCACAAACCCGGCTTCTGCCGCCAGTTGCAGACGACGCAAAACAACAAGCCAGGGCTTGAGGTTGTCTGAAAGCGATATAACGCAAAAATCCCCACCCAAGGGGGCACCCAGCCGTGCGGCTGCGGCCATAACGGCACTCACACCCGGCACAACCTGAATATCAAGCGTGCGCCATGACGCCGGGCCATTCTGCACAGCTTCAAACACGGCGCTAGCCATGCCGAACACCCCGGCATCCCCGCCCGAGACCACACCGACATGTCGGCCCGCTTCTGCCATTTCCAGCGCATGGCGCGCCCGTGCCAGTTCTTCGCGATTGTCAGAAACATGACGCACAACATGCGCCGGGGCATTAACCCGCTGCACATACGGGCCGTAACCCACCAGATCAGTTACATTCGCCAAAGCCTGCGTGGCCTGGGGTGTGATTTGCAACGCATTACCCGGCCCCAGCCCGATAATGCTGATCCGTCCGCTCATCGCACGCCCTTTCGGCCCGGCACAAGAACTAGGGAAAAATACGGTGCTTTTTCAGCGCAGTCTGTCACGGGATGAGAAAACCCGTTTTCCTGTGTGCCACGTTCAACATACTGGGCATCATCCAGACGGCCGCTGCGTGCCAGTGCCCGTTGCAGTTTTGGCATGTTCCGGCCAATTTTCATCACAACAGCAGCATCAGCGCGTTCAAGCCAGTTTTCCAGTTCAGGCTCTGGCAATGTAGCGGGCAGCACGCACAGAACATCATCGCCGTGTGTCATGGGTTGGCGCGCCTGCGCCCAGCAGCCGCTCATTGCGGTAATGCCGGGGGTCACATCGGTTTTAAACGTGCTGCACAGCCGATCAAAAAGATACATGGCGGAACCGTATAAAAACGGATCGCCTTCACACAGCAGAACCACATCCTGCCCATTGGTCAAAATGCTCGAAATATCCTGCGCACTTTTATCATAAAATGCGTGCATGCGTGTGTGGTAGGCCGGGTCAGCAACTGATAATTCTGTTGTAAACGGGTAAGCTAACCGTAGTTCCCGCGTTGTGGGGCGAATATAGCGATCGGCAATTGTCCGGGCGTGACCCTTTTTATCATGCCGACAGAAATAGGCTACCACAGGCGCATTTTGTATCACGCGCACTGCCCGCATTGTCAGCAATTCAGGATCACCCGGCCCAACGCCTACGACATAGAACGTGCCCGCCGCCATTACTCGGCCTCGCTTGCCAGTGCATTGACGGTGGCCGCAGCCATGGGGCTGCCACCCAGACGCCCTTTGACCACCAGCCATGGCACATCATGACGCTGGGTAAGCGCGTCCTTGGATTCCGCTGCCCCGACAAAACCCACCGGCAGCCCAATGATGGCAGCGGGTTTTGGTGCCCCGGCATCAAGCAGTTCAAACAGATGGAACAGTGCTGTCGGCGCATTGCCTATGGCAACCACCGCCCCGGCCAGTTTATCGCCCCAGAAATCAAGTGCGGCGGCTGAACGCGTATTCCCTATCAGGCGCGCCTGTTCTGGCGTGCGGTCATCACGCAAGGTACACACAACGTCATTATCAGCAGGCAGTCGCGCGCGGGTAACGCCTCTGGCCACCATTTCCGCATCACACAGAACAGCGCATCCATTTTTCAAAGCTGCCCGCGCAGAGGAAACAAAATTGTCTGTCATGGCCACATGCCGGGCAACATCGACCATGCCACATGCGTGGATGATACGCACCACAATCTGCGCCTGTTCTGGCGTGAAGGCCCTTAAATCCGCTTCAGCACGAATGGTTGCGAATGAACGCCTGTAAATAGCCGCGCCGTCGCGGATGTAATCATAGGCAGTCATTCTATTCCTCTCACGCGCCTTCTTCTTTGGCCCATAGCTGCATCTGGGCGCTCACTGCTGTCTTGTCTGGCAGATAACACAGCGGTTCATCGCCCGCGCAGCCATTTCTGACAAGGGCGGAGTGATGCAAACCCGATACCACCGTCACCCACGCGGGCTTGGGGTATGCGCACCCCTTGTGACACCCCGACACATGCAGGACACGCCCCGGCGGCACAAAGCGTGCCAGATCAAGCGCCTGCGCGCCAACATCGGCCACGGCCTGCGCACATCCGGCCACACCACTACAGGCTTTTACGCGCAACCTTGCATCATTGGGCGTAATCACCAGCCCTTCGTTGGCCAGTGTTTCCCGCCACGCGGTATCCTGCTGCCCCGCAAGCACCATTGTGTGCCATGGCGTCAGGCGAAGAATGCCATCTCCTTGCTCGGCAGCCCAGGCACAGGCTTGCAACATGGCAGGCGTTATCTGCCCCAAGGGCACACCAACCCCATACGCGCCTGCTGAGGCTCCGATCAAAGGGCCGACTGAAACGGTAGGCTTTTGCTGCCACAAAGGCAGGGGCAACAGGGCGTGATGCACAATCCCGCTTTCCGCGAACAGATCAGGCCCGATGGAGGCCTCCCGCAATGGCCGTTTTGTTAGGCCCAGCGCCACAAAGCGGGTCGCCAGAAACAGAGCAAGGGTGACGGCAGCCTCACTGGTCAGATCCTCGCTTCGGGCTGATCCACACACGACACGCCACATATCTGCACCGGCACCGGCCTGAAGCATGATGTCAGCAGACAAAGACCCTACAGAAAAAAACCCTCCGCCATCGACAGCAAAACCAAATTTATCTGGCAACGCAGACAGACCCTCTGTTTGCCGTAAGCCCTGCTGCATCCGGTCAGCAACATGGGCGGTTGTCTCGGCACAGGTCGGGTCATCCCCCATCAAGGGCGATACCAGAAGGTTTTGACGTTTCTCCTGCCCTGCATCCGGCAAACCAAGGCCTGCGGCAATCATACGGCCCGGAAAGTCCTGTGTGTCTGTATGCGAAAACCCTCGCAGTTGCAGATTGGCACGGTTTGTCAGGGTGATAATGCCGTTTCCATGCCCTTCGGCTTCCTGCGCAATGACTCTGGCCTGTGCCGCGCTTATCCGGTTTAGCGATGGTCGCACCCGGACCAGCCAGCCATCCGCCGCCTGCATGGGCGCATACAGGCCCGGACACCACCCTTTGACCACTGGCGATGCTGCTGTCATAGCGCTTCAGCCTCCCCATACCTTTTTGGCTGCGTTTCCCCTTCAGACTGATGCCCTTGTGGTTCTGTGCAGCCTGTCGTGTCTTGTTAGGCACCCGGTCAGGCAGTGTCAAAACCCCGTGCGCAGGGCAGCCTTTCCCTTGCCAACAGAGCTGTCGGCCCCAAGGTTGAACGCTTGACGCAAAAGTGAGGGAGAACACAACCGTGCACTATCGTCAGTTAGGCCGTTCAGGCCTGCTTGTTTCGGCGTTCACGCTGGGCACCATGACATTTGGCGGCAAGGGAGCCTTTGCCAAAACCGGCAATACAGACCTTGCAGGCGCGGCCCGTCAGATTGATCTGTGCCTTGATGCCGGGATCACTATGTTTGACACGGCCGATATCTATTCCTCGGGTGAGTCAGAAACCATTCTGGGTCAGGCCCTGAAAGGCCGGACAAAGGAAGCGCTGGTAACAACCAAGGCACGCTTCCGCACGGATGACGGTCCCAATGGTGAGGGCTCATCGCGTTATCATTTAATTGCAGCCTGTGAAGCCAGCCTGAAGCGGCTAGGCCGCGACTATATTGACCTGTATTATCTACACGAATGGGACGGCACCACCCCGTTAGACGAGACCCTTGAAGCGCTGGACACCCTGACCCGCAGCGGCAAGATACGCTATGCGGGAGTTTCAAACTTTTCCGGCTGGCACATTATGAAGGCCCTGTCCGTTGCGGAACGGGACCGTCTGATTGCACCGGTGGCACAACAGATTCATTACTCGCTTCAGGCACGGGAAGCAGAATATGAACTTCTGCCCATAGCCAAAGATCAGCAGATTGGCGTTCAGGTCTGGAGCCCACTGGCAGGCGGTCTGTTGTCGGGCAAATATCGGCGTAACCAACCCACCCCACAGGGACGGCAGTTGGAAAACTGGGGCGAACCCCCGGTATATGATAAGGAAAAACTGTTCGATATTGTCGAGGTTCTAGTGAACGTTGGGGAAGAACTGGGGGTATCAGCCGCACAGGTTGCCCTTGCCTGGACCATACATCGCCCCGCCATTACATCGGTCGTGATCGGCGCCCGCACAGATGACCAATTAAAAGACAATTTGAAAGCCGCAAACCTGACGCTGTCAGCCGACCAGATCAGACGACTGGATGACGCCAGCAAACCACCGCTACTGTATCCCTACTGGCATCAGGCCAACACGGCGTCCGCCCGGTTAAGTGCGGCTGACCGGCTACTGCTGGAACCTTTTATCAAAACACAGTAAAACTCGCGCCCCTGTGGAGAGGTGCAGCACTACAAGGATTTTCCCTTATCCTGCGCCTCTCCTTCTTTTTGACGTAACCGGGACACGCAATGAAGCTTGTTAAAACCAGGCAGGAACTGGCCGATATTGTTACACAGTGGCACCGTGAGGGGGAGACAATCGGTGTTGTTCCCACAATGGGGTCGCTGCATAACGGTCATCTTGCGCTGATAAAGGCGCTGGACGGAAAAGCCACCCGACGGATTGTGACCATTTTTGTCAATCCGATCCAGTTCAACAACCCGGATGACTTTCATCTTTATCCGCGCGGACTGGACGCTGATGCGGCCATACTGACAGAAACCGGTATGGTCGATGTGCTGTATGCGCCGGATGAAACGCAGATTTATCCGCCCGGTTTTTCAACACGGGTTATTGTGTCCGGTCTGGATGCCATGTTGTGCGGCGCAGACCGCCCCGGCCACTTTGACGGTGTGGCCACCATTGTCACCAAACTGTTCATGCAAACACGGGCTGACATTGCTGCATTTGGTGAAAAAGATTTTCAGCAACTCAGCATTATTCGGCGCATGGTGCAGGATCTTGATCTGCCCACAACCATTCTGCCCGTGCCAACCGTGCGCGAAGCCGATCAACTGGCGCTGTCCTCTCGCAACAAGAGGCTAACGGCGGCGCAACGGGCGCGTGCAGCCCACCTGCCCGCCAGCCTGCTGACGTGTCTTGCGGAACTGAAAGCCGGAAAAAACACGGACGCCTGTTTGCAAACCTGCCGCGAAGAATTGGAAGAAGCCGGTTTTACCGTGCATTATCTGGACCTTCGCTCTGGCACATCCTTACAGGTGGCGCAGCCGTCAGACCCCGCAGCCCGTCTGTTTGTGGCCGCCAGCCTTGGCGATGTACGGCTGATTGATAATATGCCGCTTTCCTGACACGCTTGCTTTTTTCTGTATCTGAAAAGGATTTTCAGGATGACCATTACACGTCTTGACCCCGAAGAACGCCTGACCGGCGCAGTTATTTATAACGGGCTTGTGCATCTGGCCGGACAGGTTGCTGATGATGCATCGCTGGATGCGGAAGGCCAGATGGCTGATATTCTTGCGCAGGTTGATACCCTGCTGGCCAAAGCCGGGACCGACAAAAGCCGCCTTCTGTCCGTACAGATTTTTCTGGCCGATATGGCCGATATGGCCGCCATGAACCGAGCATGGGATAAATGGCTTGACCGCAACAACAAACCAGCCCGCGCAACGGTTGAAGCCAAGCTGGCCAACCCTGCCTGGCGCGTTGAACTGACTGGGATTGCTGCGCTACCATCTGCCTGACAAAAATTAGGGGGCGACCGTTCACACGTCGCCTCCACTGTTCGGCCACACGCAAATGTACATTCGCAAAAGCAGAACACACACTGTGTTGTCAGCTTCGAAATGCTTTTAATTTTTCAAGGGAAAATCTGGCTGGCTCCCGAAGTAGGACTCGAACCTACGACCCAGCGATTAACAGTCGCTTGCTCTACCAACTGAGCTATTCGGGATCAGCGAGGCACCGTATAACCGGGTTCCCGCTTGCTCGTAAACCCCCTTTTTTCATTTTTTTTCATTTCCCGTTTCCCTTGCAGGACGACACCCAGAAAAACACAGTGTAGGAAGAAAGCATGAGCACCAACGGTTCGTCTTCCACCGCTGTTTCCCGCCGCATTCTCCTCAGCAGCCTTGCCGGGCTTGCCGTGGCGGGTGGCGTGGGGGCTTATGAAATTCACAAAGCCAACCGCCCACCACGCAAACAGCCCGATGGCCAGTATCGGCAGCTTAAAATAACATGGCCCAATGCAGCCACCGCGCCGGTTCTGGCCGTGGCGTATCAGAAAGATTTTTTTAGCCGCTACAGTCTTGATGTTGATACCGTGGGCAACCCCAAAAACGGGCATGAAGCGCTTGATCTGCTTGCCAGCGGCCAAACCGGTTTTGCTGTGGCCCCTGCCCTTACCTGGCTGACACGCCTGCATGCGGGGCTGGACGCCAGTTTAATTCTGGGCATTCAACCGGGCGTTTTCCGTTTGCTGGTCAGACGCGGTTCGGGTATTACGCGGCTTGATCAGCTTGTCGGTCGGCCCGTGGCCGTGACAGACCAGAACGCTGCTGACAAACTGTTCTTTGCCATCATGATGCGGCGCAAAGGCATTAACGCCATGGACGGCGTTAACTGGAAAAACCTGCCCGCCACAGACTTACTGGATGCCGCCAACCGAAAAGAGATTGACGCCGTAGTGGCGCATGACCCGTTAACATGGCAACTGCTCAGCCAGAATGGCGGCCTGTTTTCAGAATTGGTCAGCAGCAATACGGGACATTATGCAGACCGGGTTAATCTGGTGCTCGGCGTGGCGAATAGCGCCCTGAACGCGGACCCTGACGCCGCAACAGCCATGGCCCTGACGCTGCGTGACGCCGCAAAATGGACCAATATACACCGTGACGAAGCCGCCACACTGGTCGCTGATGACACACCGGGACTAAGTGCCGACAGTGTGTTGCAGATGCTGCAAAGTGAACCTGCCATTCGGCCCGTCGCAGGCCGTCCGTTACGGGAACAGATTGCACAATATTGCGACGAACTTCAGCTTATATCCCTGCTGCCCGCCACGGAAAGCGCGTCTGATCTGGCAAAGCGTTACACACGCAATGTTTTGCGTGGCTAACCAAACTGCTTTTAACGAACCACTTTAGAACAACAGCAGCACTTCTCCCCCGTTCTTGAACAACGGATGCTGCGTCTTGCTCGGCGTCAGGTCGTTTCCTGAACCGGCTTCGCGTTTTTGCGTGAGCGCGGCAGGCGGATTTCGCTGGCCAGAACCCCGACCAGAATCATGCCCGCCCCTATCAGGGCTGAAAACGGCAGACGTTCGCCCGCAATACGCCCGACCAGCCCAGCCCACACAGGCTCGGCCGCATAAATAACGGTGGCGCGCGTGGCAGAGACGGTTTTCTGTGCCCAGTTCATGGCAAACTGTATGATAGCGCTCATGGCCCCAAGCCCGATGGCTGCAACCAGCCAGACCCAGGAAAAAGGAGGGACGGATTCGCCAGCAATTGGCATGGCTATCAGCGCCAGAATCCCGGCAACCAGAAGCTGAACCATGGTGACGCGACGGCTATCCACACTTAGCGCGAACCGGCTGATAAGGATAATTTCAGCCGCTATAGCCACTGCACTTAAAAAGGTTGCACCTTCCCCAGCGCTAAAACCAACGCCCGAAACCGCGTCTGCGCCCGTTAGCAAGAGCAACCCGACAAAAGCACACGCCACGCCAACCCAGCTCATGGCGTGGGGTCTGCGCCGCAAAACAGCCCACTGCAAAAATGGGACCATGGGTACATACAGCGCTGTAATAAACGCCGACTGCGTGCCTGAAATTGTTTTCAAACCCAAAGTTTGCAGGCTGTACCCCAGAAAAACGGAAACACCGATACAGCAGCCCGCCTTGAGTTCGTGCCTGTTCAATCCACCCAGAGATTTACGGAACAGAATGACAGACATCACCCCGGCTGTGATAAACCGGAGCCCTACGAAAAACAGCGGGCCGGTAAACCGCATGGTGTTATGAATAATCAGGAACGTCGCACCCCACAGCATGGTAATGCCAATCAGAATCATCTCCTGCCGGGAGACAAACTTGACGGACGGGGCTGTGGAAGGCTGTATCCTGTTCATAGGTTTCAGCATATATGGGCACTATAATGCACAATCAACCCCCACGTTCTGATGTTCTGGCCCATGTGGGGACAAATCTGCGCACATTGCGCAAGGAAGCCGGATTAAGTCAGGAGGCTCTGGCCGCAGCGTCAGGCATCAGCCGCCGCATGATTGTTAATCTGGAATCCGGCAACGCCAATATCAGCCTCGGCAGTCTGGACCGTCTGGCCGAAGCCCTGAATACCACGTTTCTGAAGCTGGTCAGCAACCCCGCGCAGGAAAGCCGTAAACTGCAAGAAGTCATGTGGCGCGGCAAAAATGACGTCAGTCAGGCCACTCTGCTGGGGGCCACCCCTGCCCGGCAGGATACCCAGCTCTGGCTCTGGTCTCTGGCGGCCGGGGAACGCTACGTGGCTGACCCCGACCCGGAGGGCTGGCACGAAATGGTTTTTGTGCTTGAAGGCACCCTTCAGATTGATTTTGATACCGAAAGCCAGACTGTTACTGCTAACGACTTCACGATTTATAGCAGCGCCCAGAACTACGCTTACCAGAACACAGGCACGGGTGTGTTGCGCTTCCTGCGTACGGTTTCATCCTGACGCGCCATAAGGACTCTGCACGTACCTAAGTGCTCGCTTCATTGCTCTAACCGGACTGCTGCGGCAACCTGTATGACGGAACCGCGTTCCTAACCGCGTAAAGAAAGACTGCGCGATAAAAGGAATAGTGTCCCGATGAAAAAAATAACAGCGCTTGGTATGGTCTGTACGGTTGCTTTGCTGGCCGGGTGTAGTGACCCGAAAGCCGCCAACGAAGACAATTTCAAAAAAGCCCTGAATACGCATTACGAGAAAAACTGCGTTGCCCTGTCCTGGATGGATTTTTCCAATAGCCACCCCGGCTACCCGGTTTCCATAAAACTGGAAACACCCACCATGTTCCGCGGCCCGGAAGGCACGGCTGAAGCCAATGAGAAAAAACTGGCCCCCTATGAAGCACTGGTCAGTGCCGGACTGCTAAAAGGTGAGGATGGGCAGGTAAAATCTGACGGTCTGTTTGCTGACAGCAAAGATACGCCTGCACCGGGTCGCATTTACTCCCTGACGGAAGAAGGCAAAAAAGCTTACCAGTCGCCCGGAAACACTTTCTGCGCTGGCCACTATACAGTTGAAAACATCGAACGCTTCACCCCACCGTCTGATAGCCCCATGGGAAAACTCTCCAGCGTTGTTTACACGTATGGTCCTGACGGCGAGATTGCAGATTGGGCTAAAAACCCTGCAATACAGAAAACATTTCCTGATTTTGCCGTAAAGCTGACCCCGCACCAGCATGGTCATGAGGAATTACTGCTAACCAACAAAGGCTGGATGCCAGCCAGAGATTTCCAGAAATAAGGCCACTATTCCTGCGGACTACTGTTTTGTAATCCGCAGGAAAACTGATTGTTTGTTGTGAACGCGCAAGATACCTTAATCTTGCGAAGCCTTGATCATCAACTCCATCTGCAACAAAGAGGGTTGATACAATCAGTCGATTTTAGATTTTTCTAGTACCTTAATGAAGATCACTGACAAAGCGGGCAATGCGGTTACACGCTTCCTGTAGATCTTCATCGCGCGTGGCGCAGGACAGACGTAAATAGGGCGACAGCCCAAATGCGCTTCCCGGCACCGTTGCGACATGCGCTTCTTCCAGTAACGCCAAAGCAAAATCGTGATCTGTTTCCAGCCTTACGCCGCCCGCTGTTGTGCGGCCCAGACACCCGGCCACCCCCGGATAGGCATAAAACGCCCCTTCCGGCATGGCGCATGTCAGACCGGAAATTGCGCGCAGTGCGTCCACCACCATTTTACGGCGACGGCTGTAAGTTGCAGCCATATCGTGCACCAGATCAGCGGGGCCATCTAACGCACAGGCCGCGGCGGCCTGCGCAATGGAGCAAACCCCGGACGTTGCATTTCCCTGCACGCCGCGCATTGCCGCGATCAGATCTTTCGGGCCACCGGCAAACCCGACGCGCCAGCCTGTCATGGCATAGGCTTTTGACACACCGTTGAGTGTCACCGTCCGCTCTTTCAGATCAGGCGCAACCGCCGCCAGAGACGCAGACCTGACACCATCAAAAACAAGATGTTCGTAGATTTCATCAGATAGGATCCAGACGTCTGGATACTGGCGCAACACATCTGCTATGGCCTGCAAATCTGCCTTTTCACAAACAGCGCCGGTCGGGTTGTTCGGGAAATTCAGCACGACCCAGCGGGTACGGGGCGTCAGCGCCGCAGCCAGAGCTTCCGCTTTCAGTTTAAATCCGTCTTCCTCGCGGCAGGGAGCATACACAGGCACCCCGCCAAACATCCGGGCAATCAGCGGGTAACTTACCCAGTAAGGTGTTGGCACAACCACTTCATCGCCATCGTTAAGAGTGGCCATGAAAGCGTTAAAAATAACCTGTTTGCCACCGTTCGAGACCATGATCTCGTCCAGGCTGTACTCAAGGGCATTTTCACGCAGAAACTTGCGGGCGATGGCTGCCTTCAGGGCGGGTGTGCCATCAACCGGCGGGTATTTTGTCTGTCCGTCTAGCGCGGCCTGATGAGCCGCCTGCACTACGGCTGGGGGCGTGGGGAAATCAGGCTCCCCCAACGCTAAAGAAATAACCTGCTTGCCTTCTGCCCGCAGCGCCCGTGCGCGACGCGCCATTTCAATGGTCGCAGGGGCCGGCAGCCCCTGCATGCGGCGGGCAAAAGACCGTCCCATTCTTAAACCAGCCCAGCGCAGAAACGCTGAATCCGTTCACAGGCTTCACGCAGACTTTCGGTATCGGTGGCATAAGAAATGCGCAGATGCCCCGGATACATGAAGGCGGAACCATGCACGGCGGCAACACCTTCTTCTTCCAGCAACGCGGTCACGAAATCTTCGTCCGTGTCCAGCTTGCGGCCACCGGCAGATGTTTTTCCCAGACACCCTTCCAAAGACGGGAAGACATAGAACGCGCCTTCCGGTTTGTCGCACTGAAGGCCGGATGCCTGATTCAGCATGGACACCACCAGATCACGACGGCCCTGATAGGTTTCCACCATTTCATTAATGAAATTCTGCGGGCCGGTCAGTGCCTCAACCGCCGCTGCCTGCGCAATGGAGCATGGGTTGGAGGTCGACTGCCCCTGCAACTTGTTCATGGCCTTGGTCATTTCAACCGGCGCACCGGAAAAACCAATTCGCCAGCCCGTCATGGCATAGGCTTTTGACACACCATTCATGGTCACAGTGCGGGCGCGCAGACGGGGCTCAACTTCCACAAACGTGGCGGGGCGGAAGCCGTCATAAACCAGCTTTGCGTAGATATCGTCAGTGAAAATCCAGATATGTGGATGACGCAGCAGCACGTCGCATAGCGGCCGCAGATCTTCCGCTGAATACGCAGCACCGGTCGGGTTGCACGGTGAATTCAGGAAAAACCATTTTGTGCGCGGGGTAATGGCGGCTTCAAGTTCCTCGGCCGTCAGTTTGAAACCGTTTTCACGCTTGCACGGCACAATAACCGGCACACCTTCGGCCAGCGTCACAATATCAGGGTAGGAAACCCAGCAGGGCGCAGGAATAATGGCTTCATCACCGGGGTTTAGCGATGCCATCATGGCATTGTAGATCACCTGCTTGCCGCCGGTTGATACAATGACTTCTTCAGGCGTGTAATCAAGCCCGCTATCGGTACGGAAGCGTTCGGCCACGGCTTTGCGCAGTTCAGGTGTGCCTGCAACGTCGGTATATTTGGTCTGGCCGTTTTCAATGGCCTTCATGGCGGCGCGGGCAATATTATCCGGCGTGCGGAAATCCGGCTCTCCGGCTGAAAGGCTGATAATATTCCGACCTTCGGCCTTAAGGGCGCGTGCTTTGGTCGAAATAACAATCGTCTGGCTAGGGCTGATTCTATTCAGACGGTCAGCGACAATGCTCATAATTCCCACACTTCCTGACACAATTTCATCATACCGCCATTCAGGCAGAAGCGTGGGTTCTCTGACTGAAACACCCACAACTCGGGCGGCACAATAATCCGCTTCGCGTTCGGGCGGAACCGGAGAAACGCTATACGGCCATGATTTTTCTGCGCAGGCTTCCCCACTCCCTACAAAGCAAGCCCAGCAAAACCGGCAGCAGCCCGAACGTCTTCCGGGGTCATGCCGGCTTCTCGCATTGTGCGCACGGCCTTTGCCCCATCGCGTTTGGCAAGACGGCGGCCGGTTTCATCGCACAACAATGGATGAAAGGCATAAGTGGGTTCGGGCCAGTCCATAAGCATCTGCAACAGCCTGTGCAGGTCAGTCGCGGGGCGCAGATCTTCGCCCCGCGTTACCAAAGTCACGCCCTGTGTGGCGTCATCATGGGTGACACATAAATGGTAGGACGCAGGAACATCACGCCGGGCCAGCACAACATCGCCAAACAACTCGGGCTGACACACCACCCGCCCGCGTTGCAGATCCTGATACGTCAGGAAGCCTGAAGAGTGCGTCTGCTCCGCAGGTCGTTGCTGCGCCGTTCCTGTCTCAGCAAGATGCTTGCGGTAAGCCAGTTCCAGTGCTTTGGGCATATTGAGACGCAGAACGTGAGGCCGCCCCTCTGCCAGCAAGCGGGCGCGATCAGCCTGTGATAAATCGCGGCAGGTACCGGGGTAACGCAGGCTTCCATCCGGCGCGGTATGGGGGGCGGAAAACATGGCTGTGGCCTCACGCAGAATGTCACTGCGCGTGCAGAAACATGGATACAGCACTCCCATCTGATCTAACGCTGACAGCACAGTTGCATAGGCCCCCATCCTGCTGGACTGGTACAGAACGGGATGGTCAGACTGCAATCCCAGCCACGCCAGATCAGCCAGCAGGGCCTCGGCGTAGGCCGGTTTGCAGCGTTGGGGGTCTATGTCCTCCATACGGATAAGCCACTGCCCATCGGGCTGCGCATACTGCCACCCGAACAAGGCAGACGCCACATGCCCCAGATGCAGAAACCCGGTCGGACTCGGTGCAAAACGGGTTACCCACACACGCTGCCTCCGTCTTTATTTGCCATACCAGAAACGATCTGCCGCACAGAGTATGGCAGAAATAATACTGTTTTATGAAATACTTGCACGTTTTCTTGCTGCGTCACTGGTAATCTGCAATACTCACTTCGACATTTACCTCGACGACGCACTTCCAACGGCGTTCCGGTCTGAGATTTAAACGCCAGTGTTGAAGCTGCGCCCTTGCGAGAACAGGGAGGCGCGTTTTGGCTGACGGCAGTATGCTGAATTTTCCGGCTCTGGTGCTTAACGCGGATTTTCGTCCGCTGTCTTACTTTCCCCTGTCGCTCTGGTCCTGGCAGGACACAATGAAGGCGGTCTGTCTGGACCGTGTGTCGGTGCTGAGCGAATATGATGCTGAAGTTCATTCCCCCCGCCATACCTTTCGCCTGCCCAGTGTCATTGCCTTAAAAGACTATGTGCCGTCTGCCCGCAAGCCAGCTTTTACGCGCTTCAATGTCTTTCTGCGTGACAATTTTTCCTGCCAGTATTGTGGCGAAAAATTCCCGACCCATGATCTGACCTTTGACCACGTCATTCCCCGCTGCAAAGGCGGCCGCACATCTTGGGAAAACGTGGTGACGGCCTGTGGTGTGTGTAATTTGCGGAAGGGGCCGCATCTGCCCCATGTTATCGGCATGTTGCCCCGCGCCCGCCCAGCCCGCCCAACATCATGGCAGTTGCAGGATAACGGACGCGCCTTTCCGCCAAATTACCTGCACGAAAGCTGGCGCGACTATTTATATTGGGACACGGAACTGGAAAGCTGACGGAGGACGTTTCTTTCCCTCCGCCAAAACCCGATACATTATTTCGTGTAGCTATAACCGTATTCGTCCGCCTGCTTTTGCAGGTCCGGTGCGTCTTTAAGGTTCAGCGGCAGCGGATGGGCATTTTTTTCGCCCAGAATGAAGTTGTTGTTGCTCATGCGCTGACAGGTATTGGCTGCCAGTGGAAAGCTGAGGAACATCGGACCCTTCATCTGCTTGCGCAGGCAGGACACGTCCGTATCAACCAGCGGCACGCGCCCGATTTCTGACGAACATCCGCCTAACAGCACCAGCCCCGCCGTCAGCAACAGCGCATACGCCATAACTACCAGACCAAGCCTTTTCTGTGACTGTGTTTTAATTGCCCGCATCACACCCAAAACTCACCACTTTCCTACGGCGTATGGGCAGGTGCCCGTGCCATTACTGGCGGGCACAATGCCACATCTGCGCGACACGGCATAGCAAACGGCTTTACACACCGCCCCCGTGCCCACCGCATGTCACAGCAAGACCCACTTAAAGCAGAAGGGCGTGACCAGAAGCCACCAGCCCACGCCGTCACAGCCGCTGGTTCAGCTTACGTCGTACCCCGCGCCGCGAATGGCGTTTTGTAGGGAAGACTGACCGGCCCGCTGGGGGTCATATTCTATTTTTACTTCGCCATTGGCCAGATTGACGTCTGTTTCCTGCACGCCATCAACTGCGGCCAGTGCGCGTTTGATGGCAGACACACAGCCATCACAGGACATTCCTTCGACAATAAAGCTTGCCGTCGCCATGGGCTTTATACTCCGTTTCATCACAACTGAGTGCAGCATAGCTTACTTGCGCCACACGGCCAAAACTCTGGTTAAACCTGCAACGGCCGTGCTTATGAAAAACGGTTCTGGTCAGAGGGCTAAAGCCACAGAAGAACATGCTCGGCAGAATGGCTGGACATGGTATGGTCCACCTTATGCAGGATATTTCACCAGCCCGACGGCCCGGCGCCACCACGCAAACAGCCTCATGCTGGCACAACACAGCCATACACCGCCTGATGCTGACCGCCCTGCTCAACACGCTTGATAACGCCCTGCTGACTACATCCAGTGCGACGCGCACGTTGGAAGAGTGGAGCCGCGCCCATCATCTGGCTTCTGACCCCACTGTTCGCGCAGTTCGCGTTGCCTCACCCGAGCGTTCTTGCCCTGCGGAATTACTGGCTGCTTTGGCATGTTCTGAAAAAAACGAAACCCTCCGCTATCGGCATGTGCGGCTGATGTGTGGGGATCTGGTGCTGTCGGAAGCAGAAAACTGGTATATTCCCAGTCGCTTAAGCCCAGCCATGAATACCGAACTGGAAACAACCGATACCCCGTTTGGTCGCGTTGTGGCGCAGCTTTCCTTCACCCGCAGGCTGATTACGGCGGAACGTCTCTGGGCGCCTTTACCAGAAGGATGGGAACTAACTTCGCTTGAAGCGGGCAACGCCACACCGCTGACTTTTCCGCCCCTTACGCTGCGCCATCAGGCCGTGTTGCACACCCAGCCCGGTGTGCCTTTCAGTGCCGTTATTGAAACCTATACCAGCGCAGCGTTCCAGTTCCCCCCGCCCGACCTGCGTTAACAGACACACCAGAGAGGGGCGGGAAAAACGCTCGAATAACCGGGAAAAATCAGGCGTCTTCGCCCATGCGGGTTTTATCGACAAACTGTTCTGTATCGTCATCCAAGGCACGGGTTTTGCGGCCACCCGGTCCGTGCACATACAGATCCTTACGGTCAATCGACTTCACCACATCGGGCTGAATGGGCATCAGATAACGGGCTTTGCGCATGTGGTCAGCAAGCTGCAATTTGGGGTTGAACACCGAATTGAACTTCCACAGCATTTTTACAAAATTGGTCTGGCCCTTCAGCAGCAACCGCCCGGCAATGCCAGCGGTGTCTTTCAACGCCTGCCAGCCCATATGCTTGGTATTCAGCACCTGTTGGGTTTTCACCAGTTCTTCATAAAACTCTGGCAACGGCAGTTTGGTGGGCAACACCGCATGTTGAATATCAAACAGCCGGTAATCACGCGTTGTCAGGCGACGTGCTTCCTTGTGCCAGATTTCCGTGCCCGGATAAGGCGTGGTGACAGAGATATTCACAATCTCCGGTATTTCGAGGCACCATTGCCGCACGGCTTCAAAGCGGCTTCTGTCCCACGACGGGTCAGCAATAATATTGATGGCCACAATCAGCCCCAGAGAACGCGCATACTCCAGCGCCTCAAAATTCTTATCCAGCGACACACGTTTGCGGAACTGCTTCAACCCTTCTTCATCCACCGCTTCCAGTCCGATGAAGATGTAAGACAGGCCAATCTCGCTCCAGACCTTGAACACTTCCTTGTTGCGCAGCAGAACATCGGCGCGGGTTTCAAGGTAATATTCTTTTTTAATGCCTCGTTTCTTGATCTCATTGGCAATGGCCATACCGTGTTCTTCATGAACAAACGCCACGTCATCTACAATAAAAATGCCGGGTTCCTTAATGGCTTCAAGTTCGTCCGCAATAACCTGTGGGCTGGCGGTACGGTACGACCGGCCATAGAACGTCCAGGCCGAACAGAATGTGCAATCCCACGGGCACCCACGCGCAAATTCGATAGAGGCTGCCGGATCAAGCGTTCCGATAAAATATTTATTTCTATGACGCAGCAGGTCACGGGCGGGCCGGATATCATCCAGTGATTTCACAAATGTCGGAGGGGGACCTTCACCCTCCATCGTGACCACACCGGGCACGTCAAGAATATCTGTCCCGTCTTCAACCGCTTTCAGCAGCGTGCCTATCGAAGCATCGCCCTCCCCTTTCAGGATGCAGTTTACCGCCCCTTCTGAAAGGGACAGAACATCACGCGCAATAAAGGAGACTGAATGGCCACCAATAAACTGGAACACAGTGGGGTAATGCAGGCGGGTCGCACGGCACAGATCAATAATTTCTGGAATATTGGCCAGATAACTGCCTGAAAAACAAACCGCGTCGGGTTTGAAATCGTGCAGGAGTTTCCAGTAATCCTTATGTTTTTCAACCTGGAGATCAATAATCCGCACGTCATGCCCGGCATCACGCGCTGCACCAGCCACCAGTTCCAGACCGAGGGGTTCCAGTCTGAGAAATACTTTGGTGTACATCAGCGCACTGGGATGAACTGCCAGAATTTTCATGCCATTCCTCTCGGTCAGGACAGGACACGCCGCACGCAACCTGTCAGTCGGTCATAAAATAATGCATGACAGGGTATAAAGTATTCATGGGGTGGAACATGCTTCTGGCCTGCCACCTCCCATGCACTCAGCCGCCAGCTTGATACCAAACCGGCTGAAACTGGTGTAAAACTTTGGTTTCATGCTGCTTTTGGGTCTGCTTATGGCACCGTGAAACGCAGCTATGCATCTAGCAGGATCTTTTATAACTTTTATGTGTTCGCATACGCTGTGTGGGATACTTAATCACCCCTCGGCCTCTGTTCCTTTTCTGACCGTCAAAACGAAACAGGCCCGGACCACCAATGTGGAAACAAATGTTCCACATTGGTAAGACCGGGCCTGCTGCCTACCCCCGCGCCTTTACAGCATCAGGGGCACGAGACGGAATGTCTCAGGGCAGGATTTCGGTCTCTGCAAAGAAGAAACGGATTTCGTTGGCAGCGTTTTCTGCGCTGTCAGAACCATGCACGGAGTTTGCTTCAATGCTTTCTGCAAACTGAGCGCGGATAGTGTGGGCTTCGGCCTTTTTCGGGTCGGTCGCGCCCATGACGTCACGGTTTTTGGCAACGGCGTTTTCGCCTTCCAGAACCTGCAGCACAACCGGGCCAGAGATCATGAAAGAAACCAGATCGTTGTAGAACGGACGTTCTTTGTGCACAGCGTAGAACGCACCAGCCTGGGCCGGGGTCAGCTGCACGCGCTTCTGCGCAACAATTTTCAGGCCTGCATCTTCAAACACGGCGTTGATTTTGCCGGTCAGGTTACGACGGGTTGCATCGGGCTTAATGATGGAAAGTGTGCGTTCTGTTGCCATCTCGGTTTCTCCTCTCTGGCTCAGCCGCCTGAAACGCGGCCTTTCAGCCTGCTCCTCTAGAGCATATTCGCGCGGGCTGGTAGGTACTTCCCCCATCAAAGTACACACGCAGCAGAAACGAGAGCCCCGTTGAGCCTTCTTGTCATCTCAGACCTTACCCTTCGCATTGCGGGCCGCACCCTGCTTAACCAGGCTGACCTGTCCATAGAACCGGGGCGCAAAGTCGGGCTGGTGGGCCGCAACGGTGCCGGAAAATCAACACTTCTGGCCGCCATTGCAGGCGATATCGCCCCGGATGGCGGGGATATCCGGCTGTCATCCCGCGCGCGCATGGCCCGCGTGAAGCAGGAAGCCCCGGCAGATGGCGCATCCCTGATCGACACGGTTCTGGCCGGAGATGTGGAGCGAACCGCCCTTCTGACCGAATCCGAAACCGCGACTGACCCCGTGCGCATTGCCGAAATCCATGAACGTCTGCGTGCCATTCAGGCCGATAGTGCGCCAGCCCGTGCGGCGTCAGTTCTGGCAGGGCTTGGCTTTAGCGCAGAAGCCCAGCTTCGCCCGGTTTCTGACTTTTCCGGCGGCTGGCGCATGCGTGTGTCACTGGCAACAGCGTTGTTTCTTGAACCAGACCTGCTGCTGCTGGATGAACCGACCAACCATCTCGACCTGGAAGCAACGCTGTGGCTTGAAACGTGGCTTATCCGATTCGCGGGTGCCGCCCTGATTGTCAGTCATGATCGCGGGCTGCTTGATTCGTGTGTGGATGCCATTGCGCATCTGGACAAAGGCAAATTGACCCTGACCCCCGGCGGCTACGAAAATTTTGTTAGAATCCGTACGGAACACGCCCTGCAACAAGCCAGACAGGCAGAAAAAATTGCCGCCCAGCGCGCCCATATGCAGTCTTTTGTTGACCGCTTCCGGGCCAAAGCGACCAAGGCCAGACAGGCACAGGCGCGCGTAAAGGCGCTTGAAAAACTGCCGGTCATTGAAGCGGTGGTAGAAGATACACCAACACGCTTTGCCTTCCCCGAGCCCGAGCAACTGCCCCCGCCCATGCTCACCATGAACCGTGTCAGTGTGGGGTATGGTGGCAAACCCGTTCTCTCCAACATCTCGCTTAGGCTGGATATGGAAGATCGCATTGCCCTGCTGGGGGCAAACGGCAACGGGAAATCAACCTTCGCGAAGCTGGTAGCCGGGCGGCTTGAGCCCCTCTCTGGCACGATGGAACGCAACCCACGGTTGAAAATAGGCTATTTTGCCCAGCATCAGGCCGAGGAACTGGTGCTGGATGATACGCCCATCGACCACATGAGCCGTGCCCTGCCAAAAGCGCTGCCACCCGTAGTGCGGGCACAGCTTGCCCGGTTCGGGCTGGATGCCGAACGGGCAGAGACCGCAGTGCGCGACCTGTCGGGTGGTGAGAAAGCGCGCCTGCTGCTGGCTCTGGCCACACGTGATGCCCCACAACTCCTGATTCTGGACGAACCAACCAACCATCTTGATCTGGATGCGCGTGACGCTCTGGTGCGGGCCTTGTCCGAATTTGAAGGCGCTGTGCTGCTGATTAGCCATGACCCCCATCTGGTTGAACTTGTGGCCGACAGATTGTGGCTGGTCGGAGACGGCAAGGTCACGCCATTTGAAGGCGATATGGCCGAATATCGAAGCTGGCTGATTGAACAGAACCGGGCGTCAAGCCGGGCAACCAAACCAGATGCGCAAGGCACACAAAGCCGTAAGGACGACCGTCGCGATCGCGCCGAGGCCCGCAAGGCACAGGCTCCCCTACGCAAAATCATCAAGGATGCCGAAGCCAAACTCACCAAATTGGCAACTGAACGCGCCAAGATAGAAACCACATTGGCTGACCCGGCCCTCTATACAGACGGCAAAACCAACGAAGTGACAAAGCTGAACACCCGGCTGGCCGCGATCGGCAAGGAACAGGCCGAGCTGGAAGAAAAATGGCTGGAAGCCGAAGCTGAGCTGGAAGCCAGCACCGCAGACGAAGACTGATTTTTCACGGGGCGGCTCGGCCGGATGGTAAGTAAAACTGCCTTTCGCCGCCCCAAACTGTTTCTAAAACGACATATCATTACCAACGGCATAAAAAGAGATACAGTTCTTATGCCACCAATACGTATAGTCGGCCGTTAAGCTGGCTGCTCCCTTCTTGAAAGATTTTTACTTAAAATGACGTCAGACCTTTCCTCTTCTCCTGAAGATTTGCAGCCGCCACAGCAAGACACCAGCACACCTGCGTGGCTGGGCAGTATCACGCATATTCTGCGCCTGACCGTAACGGTGGCCATTATTTCCCTAACCGTCTGGCTTCTGGGTGACGTGCTGACGGTTATTTTTGCCGCAACACTCTTTGCCGTCGTCCTGCACGGTCTGTCCCGTATTCTGGTCAAGCATTTACGCCTGCCATATGGGTGGTCTCTCTCTATTGTCAGTTTTGGGTTGATTGCGGCGGTTGTGCTGCTGGTGTGGGGAAGCGGCCCTGCCATAGTCAGTGAAGCCTCCCGCCTGCAAGACGCCTTGCGCCAGCAGGAAGCCTCGCTTCGCTCCACGCTGGAAGGCAACCCGACCGGACAGATGATCCTGAATTATCTGCCAGCCTCCCTTGGTGGCCATCAGGGTGGCGGTAACAGCAGTCTGGCCTCCATCGGCTCCCGCATTGCTGGCTCCATGACGGGTATCGTGGGCTCGGCCTTTGGCGCTGTAGGCACCGTTGTGGTGATTCTGATTGCGGGGCTGTATTTTGCCATGTCGCCCTCGCTCTACGCCAACGGGGCACTGCGGCTTGTGCCTGTGGCGCAACGTCCGCGCACGCGGGAGTTGATGCTGCGCGCCGGGCAAACCCTGTGGGCATGGGTCGCCGGTCAGTCGCTGGATATGCTGGTAGTCGGCGTGCTGTCGGGCCTTGGGCTCTGGTTTATTGGGGTACCGCTGGCTCTGGCGCTGGGCGTGTTGGCCGGGCTGTGTAACTTCATTCCTTATATCGGCGCTATTATGGGCGCGGTACCTGCGCTTTTGCTGGCGCTGTCACTGGGCACGCGGGAAACCATCATGGTTGCCGCCCTTTATAGTGTTATCCAGTTTCTGGAAGGGAACGTGCTGGCCCCGGTTATTCAGCGCCATGCTGTGCAGATGCCTCCGGCTATTACCATTTTATCACAGACGCTTTTTGGCGCTATTCTGGGGTTTCCGGGCCTGATTTTTGCGTCTCCGCTGACCGCAGCCCTGCTGGCAATTTTTGATGGATTAACGCCGCCCCTGTCAGATGACGAACGCGTATAAAAACTCTGCCGTGACAAAGCGGTAGGAACACCGTAATAATTTGGTAATTCGCCCCGGAACCTGAGTTTAAAGAATGCGCATTCTTCTAATAGAAGACGACCCTACGGTAAAGAATTTTATAACCAAAGGGTTAACAGAGGCCGGCCATCTGGTCGAACATGCTGATAACGGCAAGGATGGCCTAAGCTTGGCCACCACCGAAAAGTTTGACGCGATTGTTCTCGACCGCATGCTTCCGGGCGGTGTGGATGGCCTGCATATTCTCTCTACCCTGCGTCAGCAGAATAATCTGACCCCCGTGCTTCTGCTCTCTGCCCTTTCTGATGTGGACGAAAAGGTAGCAGGCCTGAAAGCCGGGGCAGATGATTATGTTGCCAAGCCTTTTTCCTTCAATGAGCTTCAGGCCCGCATTGAGGCGCTGGTACGCCGCAACCGCAATGAAGCCCAACCTCAGACACGCCTGAGTGTCGGGGATCTGGAAATCGACCTGCTCTCCCGCAACGTGAAGCGGGCCGATACGCGCATTGACCTTCAGCCACGTGAGTTCCGGTTGCTGGAGTTTCTGATGCGTCATGCCGGTCAGGTCGTGACCCGCACCATGTTGCTGGAAGGTGTGTGGGATTACCATTTTGACCCGCAGACAAACGTCATTGACGTGCATGTTTCCCGCCTGCGCCAGAAAATTGACAAACCCTTTGGCCGCCCACTGGTGCATACCGTGCGAAATGCAGGATACATGCTGCAAGAATGATGCGGATGCCGCTTGCCTGGCTTGATTGCAGGTCCTTACGGATAAAATCTGTCAGCTTGCGCTTTGCCCTGATTTACGGAGCATTGTTTGTCGGCTCCGGGTTTCTGTTTTTGTCGTTTGTGTGGTGGGGCACGGTCGGGCTGCTGGAACGGCGGACCGAAAACGCCATCACCACTGACGCGCAAATTCTGGCCCAGACATTTACAGAAAGCGGCCGACCCGCTCTGGTCGCTCTCATTAATGAGCGGCTAGAGCAGGATATAGACGACAACGCGCTGTATTTGCTGGTGACGCCCAATAATGAATGGGTCGCGGGCAATCTGGCAGAATGGCCGGTAAAAATTCACGGCCACTACTGGTTCAGTCTGCCCGTTCAGCGTGCGGATATGCTGAACACGGCCCGTGTGCGGGCTTACACACTGCCAGACGGTTATAAGCTTCTTGTCGGGCGTGACCTGAACGGTCGTACCCAGCTTGCCCATATGCTGACTGAAATGCTGCTATGGACATGCATCATGATGCTGGTTCTGGCCGTGAGTGGTGGCTGGTTCATTCGGCGGTTGTTTCGCAACATCATTCATTCCATTGGCCGCACCACGCAGGCCATTACTCATGGCGACATGACACGTCGCATCCCCATTAAGGGGACGGATAAGGAACTGGACGAAGTCGCCTTTACCATAAATGAAATGCTCGACCGCATCGTGCGCCTGATGGACGGCGTGCGTCAGGTCTCAAACAGTATGGCACATGATCTGCGCACACCCATCACCCGTGCCCGTGCCCAGTTAGAAGAAGCGTCTCTAACCGCCAAAAGCGAAGACGAACTACGCCGCGCCATTGATAAGGCCGTTGTAAATCTGGATAATGTGACCTCCATCTGCGAGGCTATTTTACGGATTGCCCAGATTGAAGCTGGCGCGCGTCGCTCCGCTTTTTCCGAGTTCGATCTGGTCTCAGCGCTGGAAACGGTGGTGGAGCTTTACGAAGCTGTTGCGGAAGAACATCAGGTCAATTTTGTCTGTCAGATGCCAGAAAAACTGCCGTTTTTTGGTGATTGCATTCTGTATCAGCAAGCCGTGGCCAATCTGCTGGATAACGCGATCAAGTTCTCGCCACCGCAAAGCACCATCCGCCTGACGGTTGAGGTCACCCCTGCCCCGTCTGATACCGCTCCTGCGCTGGTTCACCTCACTCTTGCCGATCAAGGGCCCGGCATGAACGATGCCGACATGGCCCGCGCAACGGAGCGTTTTTTCCGTGCTGAACAAGCACGCAACACACCGGGCTCTGGCTTGGGCCTCTCCTTGGTTCAGGCCATTATTCAGCTACACGGCGGTACCTTGCGACTTGCATCGAACGCTCCCGGATTGGTGGTTAAAATCGAAACCCCACTCTACCCACACGATATATGATAAGAATTAACAAACATAAATTTATGGATAAGAAATAATTTTATTCTTATCAAACACCCTTGTTATAAAATCTCTCGATGCCTTTAAAATGCCATTTCGAATTCTTAGATGTGCAGGCTATGAGAGTGCTTCTGCCCATTATCATTTCTTTGATTCTAGGAAATATTAGTAGTATTTCCATGGCAGAACCAATGAAGTCTTCTGAAATACCATTGGCAACACAACAAAATAACAAATCATCATTCGCTGCGACGGTTACTCAGAAACCAATCATCATTACGTCCGACAGTGCCCCATTCTGTGGCACACTGATCCACGCAATTGATGACTATAAAGAGGCAACTTTGCCTTTATTTGTGCTTCAGATGCGCAATGATGGAGCCGCCTTATGTCAGAAGGGCATGATCCGCGCTGGTCTGGTTCGTCTGCGCCGTGCCCTTATGAGCCTGAAAAGGACACCACAATGACTTTTTCTTTTCGCCGCGCCGCCAGAATTATTCCCCTTGTCGCCCTGGGCACTCTGGCTGTCTCACCCGTCAGCATTGCTGCGGAAAACGATGCTGAAGCACGCTACACCAAGCTGGATATTACCGGCACGGGTACCATTCAAGCTCCCCCGGACCAGCTCACCGCCCGGTTTAGAGCAGAAAGCCGCGATACCAGCGCTGCTGCTGCCCAACAAAGTGTAAATACGCAGGTGCACAAAGCCACCGATTTGGCTGAAAAAGCCAAGGGGGTGACGTATGCTGTGCTGCATTATTCGGTGTCGGAACTGCGCGGCGAGAAAGACAAAACACCGCCCTCATGGTCTGCCAGCCAGACCATGACTTTCACGGCCACAGACGGAAAATCCCTTCTGCCTCTAACCGGCCAATTACAGGCAAACGGTCTGCTGCTGGAGGGGCTGGAATGGTCTCTTTCACCCGACAAACAGAAGACGTTGTTTCTGGAAGCCGAAAAAGCTGCCGTCACTGACGCAAAAAAACAGGCCGAAACTCTGGCCGCAACGCTGGGCCTGAAAGTGGTGCGCTTCAGCACTATTTCTGTCTCTGGGTCGTCTTTTCCACGGCCTGTCTTTATGGCTGCCATGGCGGCCCGTAGCATGGACAGCGTAACACCACCTTCCAGCACGGCTGAAACCCAGAACGTCAACGCTACCGCCAACGCAACTGTGCTGCTGGCCCCCTGATACAAAAAATGCCGTGCGGTATAAAACCACACGGCATTTTTCAAGCAATCAGTCAGAAAACCGAGCCAGTCATACGGCGTCGGCTTCCGGTCTTACTTCGGAGCCAGCACCATAATCATCTGGCGGTTTTCAAGCCGAGGCATTTGCTCAACTTTAGCCAGTTCTTCCATTTCGGTGCGGATACGCTCAAGAACCTTTACGCCCAGTTCCTGATGCGCCATTTCACGGCCGCGGAAACGAAGCGTTACCTTCACCTTATCCCCGTCAGCCAGAAAGCCTCTCGCAGCGCGCATCTTAACCTGGTAGTCGTTTTCGTCGATATTCGGACGAACCTTGACTTCCTTGATTTCGATAACTTTCTGCTTCTTACGGGCTTCGTTCCGCTTTTTCTGCTGTTCGTACTTGAACTTACCGTAGTCCAGAATCTTGGCTACGGGCGGTTCTGCGTTCGGGCTAATTTCCAGAAGGTCAAGCCCAACACCATACGCACGTGCTAGCGCATCACGGGTGGTCAGCACACCGGCCATCTCGCCGTTTTCGTCAATCAGACGAACCTGCGGTACACGGATTTCTTCATTAACACGTGGTCCCTCGCGGGTCGGCGGCGCGGGAATAGGGGGTCTGGCTATGGTCAGCTCCTGTCGTGGATTAAAAAACAAACAAAAGCACCTCGCCGGGTGCTTCCATTCTGCGCGGTATTATGTGCGCAATTCCGGGCCAATTATCAAGCGTGTCATGACAGAAAACACGGGCAAAGCTGCCCTGTGTTGCCTTTTCACTTCTTTTTGCGCAGATCTGGCGGAGTCGCTTCTGTTACCAGACGGCTCACCACCTCATCAAAACCAAGATTCTCCTGATCCTGACTTCCCAGACGCCGCATGGCTACGGTGCGTTGTTCTGCCTCACGCCGCCCGACAACCAGAATCACCGGCACACGGGCCACGCTGTGCTCACGCACCTTGGCATTGATCTTGTCGTTTCGCACGTCTGCCTCGGCCGCAAGGCCTGCATCCCGCAGCGCTGCCGCGACTTCTTCTGCATAAGGAGCCGCGTCACTGACAATAGACGCCACCACCACCTGAACCGGAGCCAGCCACAGCGGGAACCGGCCAGCATGCTGTTCAATCAGAATACCCAGGAACCGCTCGAAAGACCCCAGAATAGCGCGATGCAGCATAACCGGACGGTGACGGGCTGAATCCTCGCCTACATAGCTGGCATCGAGTCGTTCTGGCAGAACCAGATCAACCTGAAGGGTGCCGCACTGCCAGTCACGCCCGATGGCATCACGCAGCACGAATTCCAGTTTCGGCCCGTAGAACGCCCCTTCTCCGGGGTTGTATTCGTACGTGACGCCTGCGACCTCACATGCTTCTTTCAGCGCGGCTTCAGATTTATCCCATGTCGCGTCACTGCCCGCCCGCTGTTCCGGACGGTCAGCAAATTTGACGCGTACGTGCTCAAAGCCCAGATCCTTGTAAACTTCGTACAGCATGTGCACGAACTTCACCGTTTCATCGGCTATCTGGTCTTCAGTGCAGAAAATATGCGCATCGTCCTGCGTAAAACCACGCACACGCATCAACCCATGCAGAGCACCAGACGGTTCATACCGATGGCAGGCACCAAATTCGGCCATGCGCAGCGGCAATTCACGATATGAACGTAGGCCATGGCGGAAAATCTGCACATGACACGGGCAGTTCATAGGCTTGAGCGCCAGTGTCTTGTCTTCATCCTCGATGGTCGCCACAAACATGTGGTGGCGGTATTTGTCCCAATGGCCAGACGCTTCCCACAGGCCACGGTCAACCAATTGCGGGGTGCGCACTTCCTGATACCCGTGGCGGGTCTGGGCGCGGCGCATGTAATCCTGCAACGCGGTATATAAACGCCAGCCTTTATGGTGCCAGAAAATCTGACCCACCGCTTCTTCCTGAAAATGGAACAGGTCCATCTCACGGCCAATGCGGCGATGGTCGCGCCGTTCTGCTTCTTCAAGCTGGTGCAGATGGGCGTCGAGTTCTTTCTGGTCGCGCCATGCGGTGCCGTAAATACGGGTCAGCATGGGGTTACGGTGGTCACCGCGCCAGTAAGCACCCGCCACTTTCATCAGTTTGAAGGCGGTGCCCACGTCCTTGGTGTTCCGCAAATGCGGCCCACGGCAGAGGTCAAGCCACTCACCCTGACGATAAATGGAAATATCTTCGTCTTCCGGCAGATCCCGGATCAGTTCGGCCTTAAAGCGTTCGCCCTTTTCTTCAAAGAACGCAATCGCCTCGTTCCGGGGCCAGACTTCACGCACGAATGGCTCGGCGTTGGCCACAATTTCCTTCATCCGCGCTTCAATGGCGGCGAAATCTTCCGGGCTGAACGGCTCGTTACGGTAAAAATCGTAATAAAACCCGTTTTCGATAGACGGGCCGATGGTCACCTGTGTTCCGGGGAACAGGGATTGCACGGCCTCGGCCAACACATGGGCGGCGTCATGCCGGATCATTTCCAGCGATTCCGGGTCCTTGCGGGTAATGAACCGGAGCGCGGCATCGTCTTCAATCGGGCGGCTGATGTCGCGCAGTTCGCCGTTCACTTCCATGGCCAGCGCCGCCTTAGCCAGACCCGGCCCGATTGCCTCGGCAATGGTCGTGCCCGTCACCGGCCCGTCAAAACTACGAACGGATCCGTCAGGCAAGGTGATGGCGGGCATGGAAAACTCCGAAAAGCTGAAAGTTGTAAAAGCGTTTAATGACGCCCCAAGAGCGCGGCTGCAACCCTATCAACCGAAAGTTGGGCCAGATCACGCACAGAAAAGACACAAACCTGCCCGGGTGAGGCCCCAAGCGGCGCTGTCAGAGCGGGGTTGCTGTCGGCTGAAAACAGAACAAGACACCTAACCCCCATGATGGCGGCCAGATGCATGGGACCCGTATCATTCCCCACAGCCAGTTCCGCACGCCCCAGTAGGCCAGCGAGGTCTGGTAAAGACGTACTGCCAGTCAAATCCTGCGCCTGCGGGCAGAAATGGCCGATTTTCTGCGCCAGTGGTTGGTCGGCCTGTGTGCCAACCACAACGGGTATCAGCCCATGGTCAACCAGCTTTTGGGCCAACTGCCCATAACGTTCCGCTGGCCAGCGCTTTCCCGGTCTGTGGGGGGCGGCTCCGGGCACCAGAACAGCATAGGGGAGGCCAACAACAGGTCCCTTTTCGCGCAGCCATGTCACATCGGGTTGGGCGGGCACATCTGTAATGCCCGCATTGCGCAACTGGTCGCGCTGACGTGCGCGGGTGTGCATGTCGTTCCGCCACGGGTTGCGATGCACCAGCGCCCCAGTGCCAACATGCCCGCACCATTCCGCTGCCGGAGCCAAAAACCGATACCGTGCTGTGCGACCGGATGTCTGAAGATCATAAATCCGGTCGTACCCTTGCAGTTGCGCCCGCAAATGCAACAGCCCCTTGATATCCGCCCCACTTGCGCGGGCATCGACCCCAACCGAATCAAACCACGGGGAAAGGCGGCCCAGTTCAGCAAAAGGCGCGGTGGTCAGAAGCGTAATATGCGCGTCCGGGTGGGCCTGCCGGATAGCCTGAAACGGGCCAAAACTTTGCACAAAATCACCCAACGCCCCTAACCGGATAACCAGAATACGGCGTAGCGATGCGTTTTGTTCACTCTGACGCCCAACCGCTTTGTGTCGGGTCACGGGGAATCCGGATCTGCGGCCAGAACAGCCAGATCCTGCCGGGCCAGATCAGCTTCATGGCCATCCGGGGCAAGGTCGAGCACGCGCTGCCAATCCACCCGTGCGCCTGTGGCATCCCCTGTCTGTTCACGGATAATACCGCGCTCCAATAAGGCTGCGGCATCGTCTGGGGTGCGAGACAGGGCTTCCTCAATATGGGCACGGGCTTTATCTAACGCGCCCAGCCTGCGCTCGGCAGTGGCCAGCATGACATACGCTGCGGGGCTAACTGCCGGGTTACGCGCCACCAAAGCAGTCAGTTCTGACACAACGGTCTTCATGTCATTCTGGGCAAGCAAGGCGCGTGCCTTGGCCAGAATCAGCGTTTCATCACCGGGGCGAATGGAAAGACCATACGCAATAATACTCAGTGCGTTGGCAGGCTGGTTGGCTGAAAGCCATGCCTCTGCCGCTTCTGTCGCCATCACGGCACGGACGCTGGCCGAGCTATCTGGCCCCGTAAACGGTTCCTTACGGGACAGGTCGTCAAGTTCCTGCGCGGCTGTCTGCTCGTCCCCCAGTTCAATCAAAGCAAGAGCATGGCAATGGCGCGCCGGGCGGCCACCATCATGCCGCAACCAGTCGAGTGCATAATCCCTTGCGCCAAACGGGTCTTCACCCATCATCGCCAGACAGGCCGTGCTTGACCATGTTCCCTTCTCGGCCTTGCCGGGCGTAGAGACCGCAGAATGCACGGACGCCTGAACCGTATGGGCCGCAGACGCCGCACCAACTACTGCTGCGGCTTTGGCCGGTTGACTGGCCAGCAGCAGACCGATGCCAAAAGGCACACACAATGCCGGACCACGGGCAGAAAAGGATAAATCGGACATGACGCCTGCCATAGGGAAACAAGCCTAAGTAACTGGTCAAGCAACAACTTGGCAACGGAAAGACACGGAGTGTGGTCTGTGGCCTGAAAACCATGCTAACAGCCGAACATGACCAATTTGCCATCTTCGCCCGTTATCCTGCAAATTCTGCCTGCCCTGAATCAGGGTGGTGTCGAGCGGGGCACGCTGGAAATGGCCGATGCCATTCTACAGGCAGGGGGAAAAGCTGTTGTTGTCAGCGCAGGGGGGCGGCTGGTTCCGTCGTTAGAGCGACTGGGTGCCACGCACATCATGCTCCCCGGTTGTGGCCGTAAAAACCCGCTTGTTATCCTGCAAAACGCCAGAAAGCTGGCACAGATCATAAAAGACCATCGGGTCTCCTTGGTGCATGCGCGTTCGCGTGCGCCAGCCTGGGTGGCCAAATGGGCGTGCCGCCGTACGCGCACCCCTTTTGTCACCACATGGCATGGTGTGCATGCCAATAACTTCCCCGGCAAAAAAGCGTATAACGCCGTTCTGGCAGCCGGAGACCGCGTAATTGCCATCAGCCGCCATATCGGAAAGCGGCTTTCAGAGGAGTATCATGTCGGGGCTGACCGTCTGCGTGTCATACCGCGTGGGGCGGATATCCTTCAGTTCAGCCCGGATGCCGTCAGCGGTCAGCGTGTGCATAAATTAAGCGAAAGCTGGGGATTGCCGCCTGATACCCCAGTCATTCTTCTGCCCGGCCGACTAACGGAATGGAAAGGCCAGCGCTTTTTGCTGGATGCTCTGGCGCGCCTGAAAACACAGGCCCCCATGCTGCGATGGTGCTGTGTTTTTGTGGGATCTTGCCCGCCCAAAAGCCAGTACGGGCAGGAACTGATGGCACAGGCACAGAAGCAGAGTCTGACCGAGCAGGTCTATTTTGCCGGTCATTGTCAGGATATGCCTGCCGCGCTGGCGCTTTCAACCGTGGTCGTCATCCCCTCGCTCAAACCTGAACCGTTTGGCCGCGTGGTGGTGGAGGCACAGGCCATGTGCCGCCCGGTTATTGTCACCAGCCACGGCGCAGCGCTTGAAACCGTGCAGCATGGCATGACAGGTTTAAGTGTGCCCCCGGCCGACACTGAAGCCTTGACCGAGGCACTGGCCGCAGTCCTTCAGGCCCCACCCGAAGGCCTACAGGCCATGGGCCATGCCGCTCGGGATGCCGTATTACAGAACTACACCACGCAGGCTATGCAATACGCCACCCTAACCGTCTATGATGATCTGCTGGGCACGACTCTAGCCCCCCATTTTGCAGATGTTCTGGCCGCAAACCAGTGGGCCGCTGATGATCATAAAAATACGCAGGCCCCCTTTCATCCTCAGGCCGTAGCGGGATAAGGGAAAGAGTCTCTGTTTTCCGCGTCTATCGCGTTTTCCACACATATTTCTCTGGGGCATTTTCATGACGTTCAGCCCGGTACCGGCTCCGCCCCCCCTGCCCTCCGTGCAGGATATCCCAACCCGCATTGCCTTCATGGCCGCACCAACCGACAGTGCCCGGCACGAATTTGACCGGCTGGCCCGGCGGTACGGCAACATCCACCCCGGCGAAGCCGAAGTCATTGTCTGTCTGGGCGGAGACGGTTTCATGCTGGAAACCCTGCGCGTGGTGCTGGAAATGGGGTTGAAAACGCCTGTTTACGGTATGAATTGTGGGTCTGTCGGCTTTCTGATGAACCCGATGATAGAAGACCATCTGCCCGAACGGCTGGCCACTACACAGGCGGCGGAACTACACCCCCTGCGCATGAAAGCCACCCGCATTTCTGGCGAATGTTTTGAAGCGCTTGCCCTAAATGATGTGTTCCTGTTCCGGCAGACACGACAGGCTGCCAAACTGATGGTTGAAGTCGATGGCATGGTGCGTATGCCCGAACTGATCTGTGACGGCGCTTTGCTGGCCACGCCTGCCGGGTCAACCGCGTATAATCTGTCCGCCCATGGTCCGATTGTGCCCCTTTCTGGCAACCTGCTGCCGCTGACCCCCATCTGCCCCTTCCGTCCCCGGCGCTGGCGCGGGGCGCTTCTGCCCTCCACCGCCCGTGTCAGCTTCACCATTCTTGAGCACGAGAAACGGCCTGTCGCCGCCGTGGCAGATTCGATTGAAATCCGTGACGTCACATCGGTTCACATCCAGGAAGATCGCTCTCTGACAGTTACGGTGCTGTTTGACCCCGGCCAGACCCTGTCGGAGCGGATTACCGCCGAACAGTTTTCAGCCTGATGCCGCATATTCGCCCCTTTGCGGGCAGAAAATGCGTTCCCTTATTCCACCCCGCCTCTTTTCTGGTTTAGTCTTGCCCCCGATGCAGAGCACCCCTTCCCCATCGCGCCATCTTGGTGCGTTATGCGCCCTCCTTCTGTTGCCCGCCACAGCCGCGCACGCACAGGTTGTTACCAATTCTCAAGCGCTGGATGATCTGGGCGGCTCTGCCACCCATCAGACACAAAGCGCACCTAAAACCACGCAACAGGAGACAGAGCGCACACCGACGCGTCAACGTGCCGCAGCGCAGAAACCTGCGATGGAACCACCCCTGACGTCCGCTCCAGCGCAACAGCAGGCATCGCCCCCTGTAAAGCCGCAGACAACGGAGAAGCGTGCCCCGGCACCTGCCGTGTCTTCTGTGTCCAAGCCCGCAGTACAAACTGCGTCACCCCCTACTGAGAAAAAGACCGAACCACAGGCCGCCACCAAGACCAAACCGGCACCGGGTCATACCCCGCCATCCCCCACCATTCCGCCTGCGCCCCCCGCAGAACCGCAGCTCACGCCAGCACCGCCTGATGTTGAGCTTCATCCGTTCCCGGTCCCACCACAACCTGCTGTTGATCTGAAGGCTGTGGGAAAGGTCAGCTCTATTCCCGGTGGCGTGCGTCTGACATTTGCTGCGGGCTCTGCCGCGCTGAACCCGGAAACACATCAGGCGATTCTGGCCTTTGGGCAGCTTTTGTCTGACAAGCCGCATGTGCGAGCCCATATTGATGCCTATAGCTCTGGCGCGGCTGATGATCCGTCTCTGCCGCGGCGTATGGCGCTGGCCCGTGGGCTGGCCGCCCGCAGCGTGCTGATGAATGGCGGCACCCCTTCCACCCGCATTTACCTGCGCACCATTGGGGTGCCCAAAACCCCCGTTGCTGACGGCGGGCAGGATTACATTGATATCTACCAGTCTGACGCTGCCCCCTGACGTTTCCATTCCCTGACAAACGGAACCCAAGAGCATGACCCGTCCTACACATTATCTCTTCAGAATGATCGGGTTTCTTGTGGCCGTGGCTGCTGTGGCGGCCACGCTCTGGCGCCCCCTGAGAGATGCCTTTTTCAGCAACCCGCTGCTTGATGGCCTTATTCTGGGTATTCTGGCTGTCGGTGTTGTGTGGAACATGATGATGGTACGCCGTCTGGTGCCGGAAGTGCATTGGGTTGAAACCATTCGGCAGTCACGGGCTGGGCTGACAACAACGCCCGCCCCGCGCCTTCTGGCGTCACTGGCCACCGCGCTTGGGTCTCAGCCAGACCATCGCGGGCAGCCCATGGCCCTTTCCACCCCTGCCATGCAGGCTGTGCTTGATTCCGTTTCTGGCCGACTGGATGAAGGGCGTGAAGTCTCACGCTACATGACGGGCCTGCTGATTTTTCTGGGGCTGCTCGGCACGTTCTACGGATTGCTGCTGACTGTTGCCGCCATTGCTGATGTCATTGCCAATATGTCCGTCAGCGGGGGGGATCTGGACGCCATGTTTGGCCAGCTCAAAACCGGGTTGGCCAAACCGCTCCATGGCATGAGCACAGCATTTTCCGGTTCGCTGTTCGGGTTGGCCAGCGCACTGGTGCTGGGGTTCCTTGATCTGACCGCCGGACAGGCCCAGAACCGCTTTTTCAATGAACTGGAAGAATGGCTGGCCGAACAGACGCGCTTTGGCGCGGCGGCACCATCGGCCCATACGATTGAGGGATCTGCCCCTTTGCCCGCCTATATTCAGGCTCTGCTTGAACAGACAGCGGAAAACCTTGAATCCCTGCAAAATCTGGTGCGTGTCAGTGAAGCGCGCAGGGAAAAGGAAAGTGCGGTGCTCAGCAAGCTGTCTGACCGGCTTGAAGGCACAGCCACGCAGACGGAAACACTGCATAATATTGAACGTCTGCTGCACACACTGGTGCAGAACACGGAAGATGGCCGCACCCGCATGACGGCTGACCTGCGCAATGACCTACGCCTGCTGGCCCGCACCATTGCCGCCAGCGCCGAAGCGGCCCCCCACGCACCCAAGGCACCATAATCATGGCCCGCCGCCGTAGAAAACTGCATGCCGGGCTTGATGCGTGGCCCGGCTATGTGGATGCCCTTTCCACCCTGCTGATGGTGGTTATTTTTGTGCTGCTGGTCTTTGTCATGGGGCAGACCCTGCTTTCAGCAGCGCTGAACCGGCGCGAGCATGTGCTGGAAAAATTGCAGGGACAGGCTGCTGAACTCTCCCGGCAACTCGACACCGAACACGCCCGAAGCCACGCGTTAAGTGAGACCGTAACCGGCCTCCAAACCCAGCATGACAAAGACACGGCCGCTCTGGCTGCCGAAGCCAGCACGATTGAGGACGCCCACAAGACTGCTGACGCCGCAACGGCGCTTACCGTGGCTGATCAGGCCCGCATTACCCAGCTTGATGATGAACTGACGGATCTGAACGCCCGCCTGGCCGCCCTGGGGCAGGCGCTGGATGTGTCACAAAAAGACATTCAAGGCCGTGATGCCAAAATTGCCGACCTTTCGGCAAAGCTGAATGTGGCACTGGCAAACAAGGTTACTGAACTCAGCCGTTATCGGTCTGAATTTTTCGGGCGTCTGCGCGATATTCTGCATAACCAGAAAGGCGTTCACGTTGTTGGGGACCGGTTTGTTTTCCAAAGCGAAGTTCTGTTCCCGGTAGGCAGTGCGGAACTGTCTGCGGAAGGGAAAAAGGAAATCGCAACGCTGGCGCATACGCTTAAAACCGTAACCACCCATATTCCCGCGGATATTCCGTGGTTGCTGCGTGTTGACGGGCACGCTGACAGACAACCCATCCACACAGCATTTCCCAGCAACTGGGAGCTTTCAAGCGCGCGTGCTATCACTGTGGTCAAGCTGTTGGTGGCAGAGGGGATTGATCCCCGCAGGCTGGCAGCCACAGGGTTTTCTGACTATCAGCCACTTGATACCCAGAACACACCAGAAGCCTATGCCCGGAACCGGCGTATCGAATTCCGCCTGACAGACCGATAAAGGAACCGATCGCTCCCTTCTCTGTCACGAGAACGGAAAGAGCGTGCCTGCGTGATAATCTGTTGCCGTTACGCAGGCAGCTTACAAACAATGATAAAGCGCCTTTCCTGTCTGCTTTTGTTTGTGCAGGCATGGGGCTTTTCCCATGGTCAGAAGGATACGCTGCCCCCCTGCCGCAAGACGCTACAATCTGCACATGAGCGGCCCTAGCTTTGGCTGACTGGGTGCCTCAACACAGGCTTACAGCGTTTCTTCTATCCGTTTGCGGGCTTCTGTCGCCAGTTCATCCACGCGTTCGTTTTCGGGCACGCCGGAATGACCTTTGACCCAATGCCAGGACACATCATGCTGTTTTGCAGCATCTAACAGCCGACGCCACAAATCCATATTGGCGACCGGGTCACCAGAGGCATTACGCCAATTCCGTCTGACCCATCCGGTATGCCAGCGGGTAATGCCGTTTCTTACATATTCGCTATCGGTGTGCAGGCGGACCGTGCAAGGGCGCTTCAGGGCTTCCAGTGCTTCGGCGGCGGCTGTCAGTTCCATCCGGTTGTTGGTTGTCTCCAACTCACCGCCAGACAGTTCCTTTTCCGTGCCTTTGAAGCGCAGCAACACACCCCAGCCGCCGGGGCCGGGGTTGGGGCGGCATCCACCATCCGTCCAGACTTCAACCACATCCTGAACGGTAGCAGACTGGTTATCAGAGGCCGTATCCATCCACACTCTCCGTTGCCAGATGGAAGCGCAGGCGCTTGAGGTAATCCAGCGGGTTTTTAGGGGTTACCAATGCATCGGCCGGGGTGTTGATCCAGTCGTACAGGCGCGTTAGCAGAAAGCGCATTGCGGCACCGCGGGCCAGAACAGGCAGAGCAGCAAGTTCAGCATCCGTCAACGCCCGCACGTCCTGATACCCGAGCAGAAGCTGCCGGGCGAAGGTGACGTTGAAAGCTCCGTCCTCTTCAAAGCACCAGGCGTTCAGGCAGATGGCAATGTCGTACGCCAGAAAGTCCGTGCAGGCGAAATAGAAATCAATCAGGCCGGAGACCGTATCGTGCAGAAAGAACACGTTATCCGGGAACAGATCGGCATGAATCTGTCCGCGCGGTAGTTCCGGGTTCTGCTCACGCCCCGGCCAATGCGGCAGAATATGCGCAAACGCGGCATCCAGTTCTGCTTCCAAGCCGGCCAGAACGGTATTGGCCCCACTTCGGCATGAATTCAGCAGCGGCACCCATGCCGCCGGACCAAGACTGTTGTGGCGTACCGGCGCATAGCTTCGGCCGGCCAGATGCAGTTGTGCCAGCGCCTGCCCCAATGGGCGGCAATGGCTCCCCCTAACCTTGCGCGGCCACACACCGGGCAAAAAGGTTGTAATGGCGGCGGGACGGCCTGCCAGTATTTTCAGGGTTTCGCCCGTTTTATCGGCAACCGGCTGGGGGCATGTTACCCCCTCGGTCGCAAGATGCTGCATCAGGCCGAGAAACCAGGGGAGTTCCTGCACATTCACCCGCTTTTCATACAGGGTGAGAATGAAATCCCCCTGTGTGGTACGCAGTTGAAAGTTGCTGTTTTCTACCCCTTCGGCAATGCCGCGAAAGGAGACAAGTTCTCCTATCGCGTAGTCTGCAAGAAACGCGGCAAGCGCTTCGTCACTGACATCCGTGTAAACGGCCATAAAGCAGCAGAACCCCTTAGCCCAAAGGCGCAGGCAGGCGGAAGGTCACGTTTTCTTCCTTTACCGTACGCTCATCAATGCACAGGGTGTAACGCTTGGCCATTTCAGCCACCATTTCCTGCACCAGTGCTTCCGGCGCAGACGCCCCGGCCGTGATGCCCAGCGTGTTCACGCCATCCAGCACGGACCAGTCAAGCGCGTCCAGACGCTGCACCAGCAGCGCACGGCGGGCACCAGACCGTTCAGCAACTTCACGCAGACGCTGCGAATTGGAGGAATTGGGTGAGCCAATAACAATCACCAGATCACATTCCGGGGCAATCGCCTTGACTGCTTCCTGACGGTTGGTGGTGGCGTAGCAGATATCCTCACGCTTCGGCCCCTCAATCAGCGGAAAGCGTTCGCGCAGAATGTCCACAATTTCGGCCGTATCATCAACAGACAGCGTGGTCTGGGTAATAAAGGCCAAACGCGCCGGGTCAGCCGGCTGAACGGAGCGAGCTTCTTCCGCATCGTTAATCAGCGTTACGGCACCGGGCGGCAACTGACCCATGGTGCCCACCACTTCCGGGTGGCCAGCGTGACCAATCATCAGAATATGACGGCTTTCCGGGCCACCGCCGGCATAATGGCGTTCTGCTTCACGGTGCACCTTGGACACCAGTGGGCAGGTTGCATCAAGATACAGCAGATTGCGGCGTTCAGCTTCGGCCGGAACGGTCTTGGGCACACCATGGGCCGAGAACACAACGTGCCCGTCAGGCGGAACTTCATCCAGTTCCTCGACAAAAATGGCACCCTGCGCTTCAAGCGCTTCGACAACTGTGCGGTTGTGAACAATCTCGTGGCGCACGTAAACGGGTGCGCCATACCGGCGGATTGCTTCTTCCACCACACGAATGGCGCGGTCTACCCCGGCACAGAACCCACGCGGGCCAGCCAGAAGAACTTTAAGGGATTTGCCATGAGAGCCCGTATCGGGTTCTGCTGTGGCAACGGTCTGAGTTTGATCGGGCATGGTGTTCCCCAAACTTGCGGCGGACGGTATAGAAGAAACTGGATATGACGAAGCATATTACAAAGGTGGCTATGCCCGAAACCCGGAGAAGGCACGGTAACCGTGCGCATGGCCTACGCAAAGCGCGAAGGCGATGCAAGCCGTTTTCGGGCATCGGAGCCACGAGTGTGCTATGTATGTCTCTCTTTGCGTCCTTTTTTAGTCCTGATTTGCCTGTTCACCCCTTTAACTGATGAGCCCGGATTCGCACATGCCGCATGAATTTTCCCGTCCATACCGCCTGCTGCCGCGCTTTGCGCTGTCCGGCCTTGCGGTGCTTGGCATGCTCACCACGCTGACAGGCTGCGGGGATGAAGAAAGCAATTCTGTCTCTTTCGCGCCAAGCTGCCCGCTGACGCATATTCCGCCCGAAGCGGCTGACTACTACGTGTACGACGGCAAAACGCCCACATTCCCGCATCTGGTAACCCGCGCCAGTATTCTGAAACTACAGGGCGACTGTCTGGCTGCGGGGCGTAAAGACCTGCAAACGCGAATCGCGCTTCGCTTTGTGGTAAATCGGGGCATGGCCGCCCGTGATGGCACCGTTAACCTACCGTGGTTTATCGCCGTGCTGCATGGCGATAAAATTGTGAACAAGCACGTGTTCCACCACACGTTCCAGTTCCCGGCGAACCTGTCCAGCTTCACCACCGATACCCATGTGGTCACAGTTGATCTGCCCATCCCACCGAAGAACACGGAGTCTGACTACCGCTTTGAAGTCGGCTTCCAGTTGACCAAGGAACAACTGGACTACAACGAAACCCACCTGAAAAAGCCAGCGTATCAGGCCTACTGAACATTCCCGCAAACCAACGGGGAGCAACCCGGCCAACACTTTTCTGGTCTGCTCCCCGCTTTAAGCGATGAAACCGTCTTCACCTCTCTGCCAACAGGCGAGAAAGCGAAGACAGGTGATAGATCAGACTACTGGTGGTTCCGGAAAACGGGCCGCTTCGATTGCGGCCTTCTGGCGGGCGGCCAAAGCCTGTTCATCAAACTCGGCAATGATTTCGTGAAAGAGCTGGTACCAGTTCATTTTCACTTTCAGCCGCATGAAGACAGACCCAAGCCCAACGGCTGAACGGTCAACCAGCACAAACTCCCGTGGAAGTTTGACACCGCCTGTGCGCTGCAAGCCTTCATGCACTTTTGTCAGCACATCCCGACCAAACACGCCCGTCGTGTCTTCCTGAATAAAGCGTTCCCGGTCATCCATCAGCGGGGCAAACAGGAAGCCTGCCCATTCGTTCAGAACATCGACTTTTTCTGACGTCAGGCCATCAAACCCCCACGCGGCATAGGCTTCTGTTGCCAGAGCTTTGTTGCCCGTCTGCAAAGCACGGTAAAGGTCGATATTTCCTTTGATGAAGGACGGATTGAAAATACGGATTGCCCCGAAATCCAGCAGGTTCAGGCCGTAATCATCCCGCAGGGTGAAGTTGCCCATATGCGGGTCACCATGCACCACACCGTATTGATAGAGCGGCAGATACCACGCCCGGAACAGCGAGCGTGCGATTTTCTGTTTCTGCTCCTCGGTCAATCCGGCCTCAATCGCGGCGTTCAGGCCACGACCGCTCACCCATTCCATGGTGAGAAGCCGCTGGGTAGAAAATTCATCAATCGGCGCGGGAACCGTCACTTCCGGGCAATCCGCCAGAATAGCGCGATAAAGCCGCATATTGGCGGCCTCGCGCCGGTAGTCCAGTTCCTCACGCAGGCGCTCTGTCAGTTCCTCAACCACATCGTCCTGACGGATGGCGTTATCGAGCCGATGATACACGCCTATGGCCATACGGAACTGACGCAGGTCAGATTCAACGGCTGCCTTCATGTCCGGATATTGCAGCTTGCAGGCCACGCGGCGACCATCGGTCAGAACAGCCTGATGCACCTGGCCCAGACTGGCCGCTGCCGCAGCCTCCCGCCCGAAGGACCGAAAATTCTTTTCCCACCCGGCACCGAGTTCCGCTGTCATGCGGCGGCGCACAAAGTTCCACCCCATAGGCGGCGCATTGGCCTGTAGTTCGGCCAGTTCTTTTGCGTAGTCATCCGGCAAGGCACCGGGAATGGTCGACAGAAGCTGGGCTGCCTTCATCAACGGCCCCTTCAGCCCCCCCAGAACCGATTTCAAATCTTCTGCGTGAGACGCACCGCCAGAGCGCAGACCCATTTTGTGCCCGGCAAAGCGGGCGGCAATGCCGCCTACGGTACCTGTGGTCTGCACCATGCGGCGCAGTTCCCCAAGCATGCCGGTATTATCAAGATCACGTTCAGCCATGGATCAAACCTGTTCAAGCTGGTCTATGAAGCCTGAAATAACATCCAGCCCCTTGCGCCAGAAGGTCGGGTCTGACGCATCAAGCCCGAATGGAGCCAGAAGTTCCTTATGACGCAGGGTGCCACCGGCTTCCAGCATGGCAATATATTTATCCTGAAAACCGGAAGCGCCGTCTTTGAATACGCCATACAGGGCGTTCACCAGACAATCCCCAAACGCATAGGCGTAAACATAGAACGGTGAGTGAATGAAGTGCGGAATATATGCCCAGAACACATCGTAATCAGACGTGAAGTTAAAGGCCGGACCAAGGCTTTCAGTCTGCACATCCCGCCAGATTTCACCAATCCGTTCTGGCAGCAGTTCACCCGTTTTCCGTTCATCATGCACACGGGTTTCAAATTCGTAGAACGCAATCTGGCGCACTACGGTGTTGAGCATGTCTTCAACTTTGCCCGCCAGCAACGTGCGTTTGCGCGCCGGGTCTTTTTCAGCATCCAGCAAAGACTGAAAGGTCAGCATTTCACCAAACACACTGGCCGTTTCAGCCAGTGTCAGCGGTGTATTAGACATAAAATAGCCCTGCTTGGCCGCAAGGACCTGATGCACGCCATGCCCAAGTTCATGCGCCAATGTCATGACGTCACGGGTACGGCCATGATAGTTCAGCAAAATGAACGGATGGGCAGACGGAACAGTTGGATGCGCAAAAGCGCCAGGTGATTTACCCGGTGCAGGGGGCACGTCAATCCAAGGTTTGGTCAGGAATGTCTTGATGACCGCGCCCATACGCGGGTCGAAGCCATCATAAGCGGTCTGAACAATCTGCTTGGCTTCATCCCACGGAATTTTGCGGTCTTCACAACCGGGCAGCGGAGCGTTGCGGTCCCAATGCTCCAGTTTTTCAAGCCCCATCCATTTGGCTTTCAGGGCGTAATAGCGATGCGCCAGCCGTGGATAATCCTGCCGCACGGCAGACACCAGCGCATCGACAACCTCATCTTCCACCATGTTAGACAGATTGCGGGACGAAGTTGGCCGCGCATAATGCCGCAGGCCGTCCGAAATTGATTTATCCTTGGCCAGTGTATTCGTAATCAAAGCAAACAGACGGATATTCGCGCCAAAAACAGCACCAACGGCCTTGCCAGCCTGTTCACGCACGGCACGGTCGCTATCTGAAAGACGGTTAAGCGCCTCACCCACCGTCACGTCTTTGCCATCGAGCGTGACACGCAGGGCGGCGATTGTTTCATCAAACAGGCGGGACCAAGACTGCGCACCTGTAACAGATTTTTCCAGCAGTACCTTTTCCACTTCATCAGAAAGCTGATGAGGGCGGAACAGGCGCGTATCCCGCAAAAAGGGTTGCCAGTGCGCCAGTGCCGGGTCTTGCAGCTTCTGTTCCAGCGCTGCGTCATCAATGCGATTCAGTTCCAGCGTGAAGAACAGCAGGTGCGCTGAAATATCTGTCAGTCGTTCATTGATAGACTGACTAAAGCGACTAATGGCCGCATCGGATGAATTGGCCGCAAACAGCAGGGACGCATAGGACCCCGCCTTGCCCATCAGTTCCTCAATTTCCTCCCCCTCCGAAATGGCTTTTGCCAGATCAGCACCTGAAAGACCGGCCAGCTTGCCCTGATACCGGGCAGCAAATGCTTCTGCCTGTTGTGCAGCGTTATCCAAATCCTGCTTCAGGGTTGGATCATCCATCCCGGCATACAGGGCCGAAAGGTCCCACCGTGGCAGGGATGAAGCTTCATCAGAAGCAGAGGAAGACACAGCCGTTTCAGCGGCCAGAGCCGGAAACTGCTGAAAGCGGGGAAAGAGCGTCGTGTGTTGCATGGGGTTACTGTAACCCGCAATTTTGCGCGATGCGAGCCTGTAGAATGCAAGGCCGATCACACTGCAAACACAACGGGCGGGGAGAAAGCTTTCGCCCCCTGCCCCGCCCGTTTTCCGACCAGACGCTAAAGCGTATCAGGCCGACTGTTTTTCAGCCTCGGCCGGGGCGGTGAACCCGATAATCCGGGCGTATTCCCGCGGTACAATCTGCCAGAAGCGCGGCAGAACCTCGTCCCACTTATGTAGCAGCATGGTCGCATACGGAGAACCCGTTTCTTCCACATGACGCTCAACAAGGGCTTTCAGCTTATCGGCCCATTCGCCATCGGCAACGCGGGTCCAGAGCAGAGACTCCGGATTCACCTTGCGTTCAAAGCTGTTGTCATCATCCAGCACGAAGGCCATGCCGCCCGTGAATCCAGCGCCAAAGTTATCGCCAATCGCACCAAGGATCACCACGGTGCCACCCGTCATGTATTCGCAGGCGTTTGACCCACAGCCTTCAATCACAGCCGTAGCGCCAGAGTTACGCACGGCAAAACGCTCACCCGCCTGCCCGGCGGCGTAGAGTTCACCCGCAGTCGCGCCATACAGCACCGTGTTGCCGATAATGGCATTCTGGTTGCACACCAGCATGGAGGACGGAGAAGGCCGCACCGTTATGGTGGCCCCTGACAGCCCCTTGCCCACGTAATCGTTGGCGTCACCCAGCACTTCCAGCTTGATGCCCTGCACGGCAAACGCACCCAGAGACTGCCCGGCAGACCCACGCAGACGCACGGTCAGATGCCCCGGTGCCAGCGTTTTCATGCCAAACTGACGCACAATAAGCGAGGACATACGGGTGCCAATGGCACGCTGTGTGTTCTGCACATTATAATGCAGTTGCATTTTCTCGCCGTGGTCAAACAGCGGCTTGGCATCCACAATCATCTGTGCATCGAGGGTATCTGGCACTTCGTTGCGGCCATCCAGCGTGCAATAGCGCGCAAATGGTCCCGGATCAGCCTGCGACAACAGGGAGTTCAGGTCCAGATCATCCAGATAATCCGCACCACGAGAAACCTGACGCAGAAGATCCGTACGGCCAATGACCTCGTTCAGGGTGCGGAAGCCCAGAGAGGCCAGAATGTTACGCACGTCTTCAGCAATGAAGGAGAACAGGTTGATGACTTTCTCCGGTGTGCCGTCAAACTTCTTGCGCAGTTCTTCATCCTGAGAGCACACGCCAACCGGGCAGGTGTTGGAGTGACACTGGCGCACCATGATGCAGCCCATGGCCACAAGGCTGGCTGTGCCAATACCAAATTCTTCAGCACCCAGCATGGCGGCAATCACCACATCACGCCCGGTTTTGATGCCACCATCCGTGCGCAGCTTCACGCGATGGCGCAGGCGGTTCAGCATCAGCACCTGATGCGTTTCCGCCAGCCCCAATTCCCACGGCAGGCCCGCATACTTCACGGATGTCTGCGGGCTGGCACCTGTGCCGCCGGAATGGCCCGAAATCAGGATTGCATCAGCTTTCGCCTTCGCAACACCGGCAGCAATCGTGCCAATGCCAGAGCGCGCAACCAGCTTTACCGTCACGGTCGCATCCGGGTTGATCTGCTTCAGATCATAAATGAGCTGGGCCAGATCTTCGATCGAGTAAATATCGTGATGCGGCGGCGGAGAAATAAGCGCCACACCCGGCGTGGCATGACGCAGCTTGGCAATCAGGCCCGTGACCTTAAAGCCGGGAAGCTGACCGCCTTCACCCGGTTTCGCACCCTGTGCCACCTTAATTTCCAGTTCGCGGCAATCGTTCAGGTACTGGGCTGTTACCCCGAAGCGACCAGACGCAACCTGTTTAATGGCAGAAGACGCGTTGTCCCCATTTGGGCGTGGCTTTGCACGCGCCGGGTCTTCCCCACCTTCACCCGAGTCAGATTTTGCCCCGATCCGGTTCATGGCGATGGAAAGCGTTTCGTGCGCTTCCGGGCTAAGCGCGCCCAGCGAAATAGCCGGGGCAATCAGCCGTTTCCGCAGCAGCGTGATGCTTTCTACTTCGTCCACCGGGATAGGCGTCCGGCCTTCACGGAAGTCGAGCAGGTCACGCAATGCAACCGGAGGTTGTGCACGCACGGCATCAGCATAGCGTTTGTAAATGGTGAAGCTGTCTGTCGCCACAGCAGTTTGCAGCATGTGGATCAGACCACCATCAAAGGCGTGCTGCTCTCCACCCCGGCGCATTTTATACAGGCCACCAACCGGCAGGGTCAGGTGGCTGGCATCCCATGCCTCACCATGGAACGTCTGCACATTGCGGGCGATACCTGGCAAGCCAATACCGGAAATACGGGACGGCATACCAGGGAAGAACTCGGCCGTCAGCGCACGGGACAGGCCGACAGCTTCAAAGTTACACCCACCGCGATAGGACGCCAGAATCGAAATGCCCATTTTGGACATGATTTTCAGCAGGCCCTTATCAACGGCCTTGCGGTAGCGTTCCATACATTCACGCAGGGTCAGCTTACCAAACAACCCACGGCGATGCCGGTCCGCAATACATTCCTGCGCCAGATAGGGGTTAACCGTCGTGGCACCCACCCCGATGGTGACGGCAATGGCATGCACATCAAGCGCTGTCGAGGTGCGGACGTTCAGCGATGTAAACGTACGCAGGGAGTTCCGTACCAGATGGGTATGGACCGCAGCAGTCGCCAGAATCATCGGGATATAGGCCCGATCAGCAGACTGGTTTTCATCACTCAGGAAGACGTGCGTGCACCCACCGCGCACCGCATCTTCAGCTTCACGCCGGATACGGGCAATGGCTTCACGCAGGCCGGCTTCGCCGTCTTTTACAACAAACGTGCAGTCAATCACACAGCCGGACGTACCGCAGAAAGTGCGCAGACCTTCATATTCACCCGATGTCAGAACCGGGCTGGGAAGCTGGAGCATTTCACACTGATCAGCCGACTGATCAAGAATGTTCCCCAGATTACCCAGACGGGTGACAAGGCTCATGACCCGTGATTCACGCAGGGAATCGATCGGCGGGTTCGTGACCTGACTGAACCCCTGACGGAAATAATGCGCCAACCCGCGATAACGGGGGGACAGAACGGCAAGCGGGGTATCATCCCCCATGGAGCCGATGGCTTCGCTTGCGGTTTCAACCATCGGGTGCAGGATGGTTTCAAGTTCTTCCAGCGTGGTGCCAACCGCTAGCTGACGACGGCGGAGTTCTTCGGGCTGGTAATGGACAGGCTCCGTCACATCAGACCGCACGATAGAACCGATTTTCTGAATCCGACCAATCCAGGATGAGAATTCCTGCCGCGAGGCCAGAAGATCCAGCAGCTCCTCGTTACCGTACAGATGCGGGCGGTGCAGATCGACGCCAATCACTTCACCCGGCCCAAGGCGGCCGCGCTTTACCACATTGGCTTCGGGCACACGCACCATGCCGGTTTCAGAACCGACAATCAGCAGATCATCCCCGGTAACGGTATAGCGCAGCGGGCGCAGGCCGGAACGGTCAAGGCCTGCAACAACCCAGCGTCCATCCGTCGCGCACAGGGCGGCCGGGCCGTCCCACGGTTCCATAACCGCGTTACAATAGGCAAACATATCCCGATGTGCCGGCTTCATGGAGGAATTTCCCCCCACACTGGCAGGTACCATCAGTGCCTTGGCCGCAGGCGCATCACGCCCAGCAAAGGTCAGCAGTTCAAACACGTTGTCCAATGTTGCGGTATCAGACCCGCCAGCTTGCACCAGCGGTTTGATATCATCCATCCACGGATCAAGATCAGGATGAGACAGCCGGGTTTCGTGGCTTTTCATCCAGTTGATATTGCCGGAAATGGTGTTGATTTCACCATTATGCGCCAGACGACGGAACGGTTGCGCCAGCTTCCATGTCGGGAAGGTGTTGGTGGAATAACGCTGATGATAAATGGCAAAGCGGCTGACAAAGCGCTTATCCAGCAGGTCTGGATAGAACTCGGTCAGATGTTCCGCCAGGAACATGCCTTTATAGATAATAGACCGACATGACAGAGAGCAGATATACAGATCAACCTGCGCTGCAATGGCGGCTTTTTCAATTTTACGACGGATGACGTACAGGTCACGCTCAAACACATCCTCTGCCTTACCGGGCAGGTTGCGGATCATGATCTGTTCAATTTCAGGGCGTGTGGCGTTGGCTTTTTCACCAATGCACGACGTATCAATCGGCACCTGACGCCAGCCATAAATGCCGTAACCGAACGCCAGAATTTCGGTTTCAATAATCTGGCGGCACTGTTCCTGCGCGGTCAGGTCCGTTTTGGGCAGAAACACCTGCCCAACGGCAATGATGGTATCTTCTTCAGGCTGGTCGCCCGTGCTGGTAATGGCATCGGCAAAGAAATCCTGCGGGATTTCAACGTGAATACCGGCACCATCACCTGTTTTGCCATCCGCATCCACAGCACCGCGGTGCCAGATGGCGCTAAGGGCGGCAATCCCGGCTTCCACCACGTCACGACGGCGTTTTCCATCAAGCGCGGCAATCAGGCCAACGCCACAGGAATCGCGTTCATCCGCCGGGTCATAAAGACCTTCCAGCGCGGAGACGTTGCTGTCCCAAGCTTTCAGAAAGTCTTCTGCGCTTTCACCAGTTCCGGTGTTCGGGAAGTTGTCCATCATTTTCATCCCTGCTCTGCCACGGCGGCAGCCGGTGCGTTTGCTTTAATCCATGTGTGAATGCGTTCTGCCGCATCCCGACCATCGCGAATGGCCCACACAACCAGACTGGCCCCGCGCACAATATCCCCTGCGGCAAAAACACCCGGCAGACTGGTCATGAAGCTATCCTGCCCCACTTTCAGCGTGCCCCAACGCGAAACGCCCAGTTCTGGTGCATCCCACAGTTGCGGGAGGGGTTCTGGGTCAAACCCCAGCGCCTTGATGACAAGATCAGCCTCAAGCGTGAAAGAACTGCCTTCCAGCGCTTCAACAGACTGACGGCCTGTCGCATCGGCCATACCCAGCTTCATGCGAATAGCCCGCACGCCTGTGACGTGATCGTCCCCCACAAAGGCTTCAGGTGCGGCCAGCCATTCAAACTGCACGCCCTCTTCTTCCGCATTTTTCACTTCACGGGCAGAGCCTGGCATATTGGCCTTGTCACGCCGATACAGGCATTTGACCGACTTCGCCCCCTGACGAATGGCGGTGCGCACGCAATCCATTGCGGTATCACCCCCACCCAGCACCACCACGTTCTTGCCTGCGGCATCCAGAGCCTTGGCATCGTCTGGCAGGGTATCACCCAGAGAACGACGGTTAGAAGCCGTCAGGTAATCAAGCGCACGTTCAATGCCGACAAGGCCTGCACCCGGGCCGCCAATTTCGCGGGATTTATAAACGCCGGTTGCAATCAGAACAGCCTGATGCCGGTTGCGTAGTTCGGCAAAGGCCAGTTCGTCCGCGCCGCTGCCGATCCCCTGCCCCAGATGAAACGTGACACCGCTTTCAACCAGCAGGGCGTGGCGACGCGCGACAATTTCCTTTTCAAGTTTGAAGCCAGGGATACCGTAAACCAGCAAGCCGCCCACGCGGTCATACCGATCATACACATGCACCTGATACCCCATGGCGCGCAGACGTTCCGCCGCAGCAAGACCAGCAGGGCCAGCACCGACAATCCCGACAGATTCTGCGCGTTCAGTTACCGGACGGGTGGGTTTGACCCAGCCATTTTCAAAAGCGGTATCAGTAATATAGCGCTCGACTGCACCAATGGTAACACTTTCAAATCCGGGTTCGATAACGCAGTTGCCTTCGCACAGGCGGTCCTGCGGGCAGATGCGGCCACAGATTTCAGGAAAGGTGTTGGTTGCGGAAGAAATCTCATATGCTTCTTCCAGCCGTCCGTTAGCCGTCAGCATCAACCAGTCCGGGATGTTGTTCCCCAACGGACAATGAACGGAACAGAAGGGCACGCCGCACTGCGAGCACCGGCTGGCTTGCTCGGTCGCTTCAACAGGCTGAAAATCTTCATAAATTTCATTGAAGTCGGCGCGCCGGTCTTGTGCGGTCCGTTTTTCAGGCTGCTTCTGCGCAACAGAGATAAATTTGAGCATCGGTGTGGTCATGAGGCAATTCCTGGAAAAAGGGCGCGCCAGACAGACTTCACCCCTCAAAACAAGCGAACATCAGGTAGCGCCTTAGCCCCCGACTTGAAAAGACAGTATTGCTGCCCTTTCTTCGTTTTTCCTGAAATCAGACCAATTTCACCCTTAAATCTTATACGATTTACATACCAAATCGGACCAATATTACTCTAACTTACTGTTCTGGAACAAGAACACCAGAACGACCACCCCCCGCCCGATAGCGGTCAAGATAGAAGGGGACTGTGGTCTGAATGCTACGGGGCGCAATATTCAGATCCGCAAAGCCGGGCTGGCCGGGGGGCACAACATTATCTTCTGAAAGCATGAGCAACTGGTCACGGGTAATCAGTTTACCCGGCAAACGCTCAAAAATACTTGCCTGAATTTTTGCCAATGCAGGCGGCACGGCAAACAGAATCCGGTTGCGCCGCGTCTCCTTCAGTACCCACTGATAAATCTGACGCATGGTCAGCACATTTGGGCCACCCAAAGACCAGACTTTACCCGCCAGCGCAGGGTCAAGCGCCACACGTGACACCACATGGGCGACATCCCCAACAAAAACGGGCTGTAACCGCGCGGCAGGCGCATAAACCGGCAGAATAGGAAGATAACGAGCCAAAGTGCCGAACAGATTGAAGAAGTGATCATCCGGCCCAAAAATAACGGAAGGCCTGACAAAAGACGCATTGGGAAGATGTTTACGAACAGCGTCCTCCCCCGCAGCGCGACTGCGACCGTAAGCAGAAGCCGCTGATGGCGATGCGCCCAGCGCAGACATCTGTACAAAGCTGCCCACCCCGGCCTGCGCGGAGAGGCGAGCCACGCGCTCCGCCCCCTGTACGTTGACAGCTTCCAGCCCCTGTCGGGATGTTGAACCGAGGACAGCAACCAGATTCACGACAATAGATGCATTTTTGACCACACACGCCACAGACGCATCATCCAGCACCGACGCATAGAAAGGGGCTATCTGCCCAACACGCCCTAATGGGCGCAGCAACGCCGCGCGATCGGGCCGCCGGCTGGCAACACGCACTGTATAGCCAGCGGCCGCCAGATTCTGCACGACATACTGCCCCACAAAACCGTTTCCACCCAATACCGTGGCAATCTTGGCTGTGCTCACTTCACACTCTCCTGCTCACATTCGTTTTCTGACGGGCTGCTTCAGAACACGCCACATCATTGGCACCAGATGGTCAGCCCATGCTTTACTGAAGGTCACAGCAAAGCACTCTGCCGTTTTCCGGGCACCGCTTCACGCTGCGCGTGCACCGGTCAGGCAGATGAATTTCAGTGTGTGCCATTCACCCGCACAGGGCCAGAGCAGGCCACCACACAAATCTGTCAGAATTTTTTATTTTCCCTGTTGACGCCCCCAGACAGTCAGGGTAAATCCCCCTTCACCAGCCCGGGACACCGGGTTGCCAGTCTGAGCCCAGATGGCGGAATTGGTAGACGCGCAGGTTTCAGGTATCTGTGGCCGCAAGGTCGTGGAAGTTCGAGTCTTCTTCTGGGCACCAAAAAAAAACCACGGTTCGCCGTGGTTTTTTTGTATCTATCGTCTGGCTGAGACGGTCATCTCTCCCCGTCCCGTTTGCACGATATCTTTCTGAAAAATTATGGCTCTAACAGCGTCTGATCTTATCAAGATCAAAGCATGTTTCCACTAGAACGTCATCTTATCTGGCACACGATAGTTATCCCCAGATTCTGCGGATGCTTACGTGGGTAAGCCTGTGGATAGTGGGTACAACCTATGGGGGTTGTGTCAGTTTCCCAGAAAAGCCGCGTTCTCGGCCCGCAGTTTTTCCAAGTCATCTCCGGTAGGGTAAAGGCCGCCTGGCAGCACAAGCTGAGGCCAGATAACGCCATGCACTTCCATTAGGCGGGACCGCAACCACCGCCATGTGCATTTCTGCCTGATGCCCCATGTCAACACAGTGACAAGGTCATCATCCGCTGTGCCAGTATACTCCCACACCAGAAGGCAATGACCACCCCATGATCCGGGCTGCTGGTTGCCGGGGGTTATTGTATCCCAAATACCCGACATCTGGTCAGCCTGTGCAAGCTGCACACCGACATAAGCAGCCCCAAAACCGGCAACGATTAACCGCAAGGCATTCAGATCTTCAGGTTCCGATGACCCCCATAAAGGGTAGAACCGCTGATGTGGCACATCATACCCGATCCGAGAGGCACACGCCAAAACATCGACTTCAACACCCCCTTGATCAGTTTCCGGGCGGCTGGGTACATATCCGGTTGAGCGGCTGTAAAAGCTGATTGCATTTTCAGGCACTATATCAACCTGAAACCCCGCAAGGGCTGCTGTTGCCCGAATATGATTGGCCAGACCAACGGATGTACAGTTTCCTACTTTGTCATTTCCCAACATCAGGGGGGCCGGGTTGATGTGGTTACGCAACAGACGCACAGGGGCAGACCGCGCCATCATCCGCAAGGACGACAGACGCGGCTGCCCAACCCGGCATTCTGCCGGGCGACATCCTAATTTTCTTTGCATGACATTCCGAAAAGAGAGCGTGCGTTAAAAGACGCTGTAGAACTAAAAAAGCAGCCTGATGGCTGCTTTCATTCAAGAGAATGCAAATAAAAAACTCTTCCCGCTGTTTTTGTTATTTCCAGCAGAAAGAGATCGGGTCGAGATTATTTTTTGCGTATTGCTTTCGCAATCATCATAAAAAAGACTGCAAGCGCGACACTGGCCGATACAATAAGACGCGCGACCGGTTTTTGCCGCTTCTGAAAGTCTTCAGATAGTTTTTCCATCATAGAACACTCCCTGTTTTTACGGTTAACGTCTTTGGGGAAACATTGTTCCCTGATTGCGATTAACGTCCAGCTTCAGAGCATCTCGCCAGTTCACACACGCAGAAACCAGCGACCAGCAAGCGTGATAAGGCCCTAAAATAGTTGTGCTCGGGCCGGTATAAGCAATCTGTATGACGAAGCCATGCCGCAAGCGCGCCACGACATGGCACAAACCACTAGGACCAAAATCGATTTCGAAAGAAAAGGGAGTTTTAAGGGAAAAGCTACCTTGTGTGGGTTGCTCCTGCTTCCATTCTAATACTTCTTCATCTTTCAGCGTCATAGCCCCATCCGGGATGCCTGCACACGCAATCAGGTCTGAACGGGACAAGCCGATCAAATCCTTTTTAGCGCGCAGTGTTGACCCTGCGCATGAGGCCACAAAAACAGGGACAAAGAGAAGCGAGCAAAGTGTTTTGCGCCTCACCCCTCAGGCCACTGGCGTTTCCGCTTTGCCCATACAAAGAAAATTACAAAAATGGTTTGTATAACCATGCCGCACAGAATGCTGAGTAGTTTGCAGATCATGCAGGACAGTCCACACCAAAATAATGCAGGGCCTCGTGCTCGTTCATGGCAGGCCGAACCGCTTTGGCAACCACTGAAGACCTGATCATAGCCAGCATCAGCGAAACAATAGTCTGCGCCGCTGTGAGGGCCATTTGGATTTTCTGGCTGATAGAATCAGACTTACCTTGTGTGTTCAAAATATTCGCGGCTTGTGAAACAAGCATCTGAATATCTGAAAGGATAGACTGAAAAGCCGTTTTGACAGATGCGTTATTATAGGAAACTGTTAAGGCACCACCTGCTGTGGCAATCAGGGCATCCAATGCAGTGTTAATATTCAGGCCAACTGTTTTCACAAAGGCGCAACCAGCCTCACCTAGTTGTTGAGCAACGACAGGAATAGACAGTAGCATTTGCGAAAAATTGTAGCCTGCCTGAGCATAGGCCTGAATTTTTGCAATATTTAACGATAGAGACGTAACCGGCCCGTCTGACTGGAGAGTGCACGCCGTTAACAGCCCGAGCACGCACCCTGCCCCGCCCGCATGCAAAACCTGTCTGCGAGAATATCGTGTCATGAAAAGATGCTCCATAAAAAACGCTGCCTTGCAGCAGCGTGTGGAAATCTGTGTCTTTTTAAAAAACTGTTTTTATTTTTTCTGGCTTTCGTCAGACTGTGCCGCACCGCCGTGTAATATGGTCAGATGATTAGCCGCCCAGCCGAAGTTAAGACCAATCATAGAAACCACTTTATAAGCGGGAAACCAGGCTGATTGTTCTTCTGGTGCAGGGATTGCAGCTGTAACTGCACCGCAAACAATTATAACGGCGCAAACAACTGTGTCCCACGGGGCCGGAACTTGTGAAAGGAACAGAGGCACAGCCGCGGCAATGCCACTAATTTTACCGCCTGTGATAAGCGCCTGCTTCATTGCCCGTCTCCGTGCAGACCAACGCGATAAAACGCGTGATGGCCTATTGTTTTTCGGTAAAATTTCTTCTGTACCCAGAACGGTCTGCCCCCACGACAATCAAAATAATGGTCCGCGTCCCCCGTTAAATCAGGCAGTGCAGATCCATTCATTTTTTCTGCCAGATGCAAGGCAACGCAAAACTGCGGGTCTTTGTCAGTAACCGATAACAGTTTTGCTCTGTTCGGGTCTTGCCTGTTCCAGCATGAAAACTGTTGATTGGCCTGACAGACCGACACAACATCCCGCCCCCACCACCCCGGGTGCATGACACGGTTCTGAATCACATTCAGAACCGCCTGCATGCCAGAAACGCCTTCGCCCCTGGCCTCTCCCCACGCGGTACGGGCGGCTATCTGCTGTGCGGACATCATGCATGGGTTGCCAGAATATGCGCCCACATATGCCAGAAGCTGTCACCCATTCTGGCCCAGCTCAACAATGTTGTTGCGATTGCAATAACTGTCACGGTCAGCCAGTTTGCCAGACGGATACCCCCTTCTATACGCGCAAGTCGGTCTGATACCTCGGCATCGCGCTGTTGGGTGCTGCGCCCAATAGTTTCTACGCGGGACATGATTTCCTGCCGGGTACAGGCGGCATTTTCATCAATAGCCTGCGTCAGGTCTCGCCTTAATTCAGAAAATTGTCGGGACAGGCTATCCAGACCATCACGCAGATGGTCATGCCCTCCTTCCACACGGGCTACGCGCTCCCGCAGAACCGCAACCTCTTCGGCTGTGGCGCATCGTACATCTTGCATTTTGGGTGTCCAGAAACAGAAAAACCACCCCGAGAGGTGGTTTCAGAAACGGTAGAGTTAAAAAAAGACCTCTACCAAGCTGTCTCTGCATTAACGCTGACCACGCGCGCCAGCAAGAGTATTACAGGCTTTGAAACGCGGCCTTACAAATCAGCCGTGAAAGAGAATTTGAAAGTTCTGGGCAGGCCTTGAAGCAGATACCCGTTAAAGGCTGAAGCCCAGTAACGTGTGTTTGCAATGTTATCGACACCAAAACGCAACGTCAGCGGTTTGTGCTCAACCGCAAATGTATAACGCAGAGCCAGATCAAACCGTGTCCAGACAGGAATGTGGAGCGTATTGGCTGTATTCACCCACTGTTTCCCGGTGTTTACAACGCGCCCGATAACGGTTCCACCTTTCAGGAAAGGCAGATCATATTCAAGGTTTCCGTTAATGGTATAGTTTGGCACGCCAATTGCGGTATGCCCATTATTAGTGCCGTCACCAGTTTTCCGCAGGTTGGCATCAATCAGCGTGGCACCGCCATTGAAGCGTAGGCCCGGCAGAATCTGGCCGTTGACTGTCAGTTCAGCCCCGCGGTTACGCTGCATACCGTCAGCACGGAAAATAAGCTGCCCTGTATTCCCGAATGGTTCTGTGTAAGAATTAGGTTGGGACGTCTGGTAAAATGCCAGTGTAGTACTGAAACGACCTGTATCGTATTTCGCACCGATTTCATACTGGACACTTTTATAGGGCGGGAAGATTTGCCCCAGATTGACAACATTTCCTGTTGCCTGCGGTCCTTGCGCAAGGCCTTCAATCCGGTTGAAATAGATGGACGTCTGACGGGTGGGGCGAATAACCAGCCCGACAACCGGTGTGATGGCATCCCGGTCATAATGGCTGGTCATGGCACCCCCATTATAGGCGTAGCCATTCAGCAGCATGTTCTGATAGCGGAAACCTGCTGTCAGAGAGATCCGATCTTTCCAGAAAGACATCGTGTCTGAAAAATACAGGCTATAAAGCCGGGTAAAGCTGTTGCGCTGCGGGTTATCGACATTCCCACCAATATAAGCATTGGCTGGTCGGCTTGTATAAGTTGGGTGATAAAGGTTAGAGGCGATAGAGCCTGAAGCCATCGCGTAAGCTGTATCAAATTCTTCCCACAAACCGGAGCCACCAGCGTTGACTTCATGCTTGACCGGGCCGGTATAGAAATGGGCCCGAACACCAGCACGCGTACTTTCGTTTGTCTGCACCACCGGCACATACATGGCCCCGTTTGTGGCAGCACCTGTTTGCCCGTTCGTGACCGTCAGTGATGAATAATCACCCTTTTCATCGCCACCCATACCGCCAAAGGCAGCATAGGCTGTCAGGTATTTTGAAAAATCATGCTCGACATTCAGCATACCAAAAATGTAGTTCAGGTCATTATACGTCCATGCCTGACCGTAATTGTGTGAGGCCGATGGCACACGCGGCACTTTGGTAACGCCTGAGCCAAGAAACACACCCGGCCTACCCCAGTTCACGCCCTGATTCTGGAAATTCATATCAAGAGAAATACGCGTTTTATCATCGTGCCAATCGAAATCCGCACCCAGCACGGCACTATGCCTGCGTTCATGATCAATCGCGCTCTGCCCTGACAGACCAGCGACGTTCAGGCGCAGGCCATAGGCTTTATCCTGCCCAAAACGACGCCCGACATCCAGACTGCCACCACCAATGGCTTTGCTGGTATAGTCGCCCGTAACACGGGTAATAGGCGTGTTTTCAGCATGTTTGAACATCAGGTTGATGTTGCCGCCAATTCCGGAACCACCCGGCGCAGCACCGTTCAGAAACGCACTGGCACCGTTCAGCACCTGTACCTGATCAAACAGTTGGGGAGACACAAGCTGGCGCGGTGTAATGCCGTATAGGCCATTAATGGCGATATCATCCCCATAAACCGGGAAACCGCGAATAACGAACATTTCCGAAAAATTGCCATAGCCATACGTGGTACGGACTGATGGGTCGTTCTCCAGCACCTGCCCCAAAGTTTGAGACTGCTGGTTGAGTATCAGGCTGGATGTGTAACTGCGGATGTTAAAGGGCACATCCAGCCCTTTTTTTGTGCCCAGCGCACCAAGCTGACCACCACTTATGACTTCCATCTGGTTACGGCGCTTGGCCTTGACCACAATCTGTTCGTCCTGACTGGCTGCCTGACTGGTTTGGCCAGCCGCGCTGTCGGCGCTGTCTGCTGGCTTTGCCGACTGCGCGTATGCTCCCGCCGTAAGGGAGGCCATACAGACAGAAGCAAGCATAATCCGCAGCATCTGCTTCCGCGAGGACTGCCACAGCACCAGAGAGCCTGTCATGATCTTCAAAACTTTCTCACATTTTCGAATTGCCGCACCTCATATACGCGATTAAGAGCTATTCTCAACATTAGATTCGCATCTTGATGCAATTCTGTCTAAACACTGTGGCATCCAAACCCTAACAGAGTATCAATGGTTAAACCTGCCAGCCCCGGCACGCAGCCTGCTTCCGTGTCAGCACGGACAAAAAAGGCTGAAAAACGCAAGACGGTTTATCGCCGTATTGGATGGCTGGCGTGCGCCTGCGTGCTTGCGTATGTAGCCGCCCATTTTGCCGTGATCACCAGTTTGCAATGGGGCGGTGAAGAAAACCGTATAGCCGTGAATGTAGGAGAAGTGATTGCCACCGCCCTGCTACCCTTGCTGATTCTGGTGGCTTATGGGGCACGCACCTATAAATGGGGGCTATGGCTTGCGCTGGTCTGCTGCGGCATTGGTGCTGTCGTATGCCGTGGCCTTCTGTAAGTGGCCGCCATAACAATGCGTGAAACCTTTCGCACCCATATGGGCTGGCTACATAGCTGGGTCGGCTTTCTTGGCGGCTTGGTGCTGACTGCTATTTTTGCAACAGGCACACTGGCCGTTTTTGACAAAGAAATAACGCAATGGATGCAGCCAGAGGTTGTTCTTAAAGCCAACTCCGTTACTGCCACCCCAGTGGCATTGCATCATGCTGCCGAAACCATGCAGGCCGAACAGCAACAGGGCCGGTTTGCTTTCATAACACTGCCATCATGGCGTGACCCGGTTATCCGCGTTTTGCATTATGACGGGCACGAATTTATCGGCCCGGTGCTTGACCCGATTGATGGGCACCTGTTTCCCGCCCGACAGACAGCCGGGGGGCAGTTCTTTTTTGATTTCCATTTCGCGCTTCGCAGCGGGCCGGTTTTAGGCTGCACGATCGTCACTATTTTAGGGATATGTCTGCTGGTGGCTATCGGGTCCGGCATTGCCATTCAGATCAAAGCCATGTGGCCAGACCTGATTGTGTTTCGCCCTTTTGGTGCCCGCCCGCGTGCATGGCTGGATGCCCATCTGATTACGGGCGTTCTGTTTCTGCCTTTTCTTATCATGATCACTTACACGGGCACGGCCATACGGGCGCGTGGTATTTTGCCGCCTCACCCTTTGCTTGTTGCCCGGCACTCGGAACAGACAGCGCAAAAGGCGGATGATCGCCCAAAAGGTGGACGCAAAGCGGCTGCACAGCAAACAGACCTGCTACCGCCCCCGTTGGCTCCGCTTATTGCTGAAGCAAAAGAGCGTTTACAAACAGATAAATGCGAACTGATCCTGTTTTCTAAAACAGAAATTCGTATTTTCAGAAGTGATGAAGCCAGCCTTTTTCTGAGCCGCGATATGGTCTCCTTCAGTCGTGCGGATGGGCATTATCTTGGCACCCACATTCAGAACGGCGCAGCAGCCAAAACAACGCAGTTGATACATGGTCTGCATTATGCCCGTTTTTCAACGCGCCTTCTGCTGTGGCTTTATTTTGTCTCTGGTTTTGCCTGCACCGTTCTTATGGCCAGCGGTCTTGTTCTTTTTCTGATCAAACGGCGCAAGAACGCTGGAAACAGAATCATGTTCAGGCTTGCTGAAGGGCTGACACTTGCGACCTTTATTGGCCTGCCCATCAGCATTATGGGGCTATTCTGGGCTAATCGCCTGCTGCCCGTTAACATGCCAGAGCGGTTAAGTGCAGAAACAGATGTTTTCTTTGCATTGTGGGCGCTTAGCTGTCTTCATGGCGTTTTATTTTCAATACTGAAAAAGCCGCTTATTGGGTGGCAACTTCAGATAACAGCACTAGCAATCATGGCGATGGGCGTTCCCGCCCTTGATATTTGCAGCCAGACACATTCATGGCTGCATGATGCCACACGCTATTATGTGTTAGATATTTTAGTGTTTCTGCTTGGCCTTAGCGCGCTTTTCAGTTTGACCATTCTCAAGCGACGCAGCGTATGACGGCATTTTGCGTATTTTTTTTGTGGGCTATCAGTTTCTGGGCGCATGAAAGTCTGCAACCCCGCACACTGAAACTGTTTCCTGCGTCGAACCAGAAAAAGAAGGCTCTGTTCTGTCTGCGGATTGTCGGACCTTTGCTGGGGTTATTCCTGTGCCTGGCCCGGGACGTTGCTTACGGCCTCTTATACTGGTTTGGGCTGGGGTCGATGGCGGGTATAAGCATAAGCCTGCTGATGGTCTTACTGAAACGAAAACGGGGAACTCTCCACTAGAGAGCTCCCCGTTTTTTCAGACCTGTTCTGTCAAAGACTATCTCTGGCAGAAAAAGGATCGTTTGTTACTTCGCGGCTGAAGTGGGTTTGTATGTGCTGGTAATAAACTTTGCCACGTTATCATGTAGTTGCGCCAAAGAATCCTGATGCGCATAGACCATGTGTCCGGATTCATATTGTACAATCTGCACGTTTTTGCTTAGGTCATAAGACACCGGCAGATGGCGCATTTCGTAAATACCCTGGAAGTAAGGCGTACCGAGGTCAAAATACCCCTGGTTCAGCATAACTTTCAGACTGGTGTTGTGCTTCATGGCAGACGCCAGATCAGGCAGCACATTCACCGCATTATGGATAGGGAAATCCGTATTCGGCTGCTTGTGCGAGAAATCCCATTTCATGATGGCATCAGAAAAGAATTTGTATTCCTGATACCCGTTACCAAATGCGGGGCTGTTGCCGTAATGCAGGCTGTTCCGCGCATAGTCATTAAACGCTGCAATATAGGCAGAAGACATGGCGGAAGATTGCGGGTCGTAATACGGATATTGCGCCAACTGGTCCATTGTGGGGCCAGAAAAGCGGCTATCCAGACGACCTGTGTCGATACCTTTATCACCAAGAAGCGTTTTTTCAAACTCTCCGCCATTTACGCGCAGATCAGCTTTCTTGATGTAATCAACCGGAAGACCAGTGTAATCATGCAGTTTCTGGGCAACGGCATCGCGCTTTTCTGGCGTAATGGCGTTTCCGTCCTGCAACGCAGAGGTATAGTCTGTCAGGGCAAAATGCTCGACTTCCTGCAGGAACGTTTTCAGATCAGCCGGCTGCGTGGGCAGGCGTTTATGATACCATGCCGTTGCCGCATAGCTGGGCAATGACAGCACATAAGGCTGATCGACAGACGGGTTCATCTGTGCGGCATCAATATCGTTATCATAATTCAAAATCTGGGACAGCAGAATGACGCCGTTCAGATCAATACCTTTGTCATCCGCCAACTGGTTGGCAACAATGGCGGAACGGGTTGTGCCATAGCTTTCGCCAAACAGATATTTGGGAGAATTATAGCGACCATAGCGGGACAAAAACTGCGCAATGAAGTCTGTAAACGCATTGGCATCAGCGTCGGTGCCGAAAAAGGCTTTTTCTTTGTCGGTTCCTGTCAGGCGACCATAGCCTGTGCCCGGCGCGTCGATAAACACCAGATCGGACACGTCAAGCAGGCTGTCATTGTTGTTCACAATGCTATACGGCGCTGCTGGTGTATGCGCATCATCCGCCGTAACAACTTTTTTGGGGCCAAAAGCACCCATATGCAGCCACACGCTGGAAGACCCCGGGCCGCCGTTATAAATAAAGGTAATAGGCCGGTTTTCCGCAGCGGCTCCTTTTTTGAAATAGGCAACGTAGAAAATTGACGCTGCTGCACCGGGCTTTTTATCTTTTTCGTCATCTGCACTGGCAGAATCATCCCACCCTTTTGGGTGAACAATCAATGTGCCTGATACAGCCTGATACTCAATATGCGCCCCATGCACCGTAACGGAGCCATTGGAGGTAACACTTTGGGGTTTTGTGAAAAAATCCTGCCCGGCATCTTTCTGCTTGGATGCTTCAGAAGCAGGCTTCTGATCTTCAGCCCATACTGGGGAGGCAGAAAAAGTCAGTGCTGTGGTTCCCAGCAACGCCCCTATTGCGACAACGCCTGCAAGACCAAGTTTGATCCGCTGTGTCTGTTTCATAATGCATCCTGTCCGTCATGTTATAATGTTGCATTGTATCAACAAACACACAGATCAGCCAAGGGGCCTTGCGCAGCCCAATAACGCGTTAGCCCGCCAAACCAACGCCAGCGGCAGAAAAATAACGGTTCACCGCCGTGCACATGGCACCCGCCACCATGGCCCGGTGCCCCGCCTGACGAAGCGCTGCTTCATCAAGCCGGTTTGACATGAATCCCATCTCAACCAGAACAGACGGAATCTGCGCTGATTTCAGAACAGCAAAGGCCGCGTGGCGATGTGGGTGCGGCAGGAGGTTAATGCGGGACTGAAAAGAGGACACGACAGCACTGGCCATATGGGCCGACCCGCGACGTGCTTCCTCTGTCACCAGACTAGCCAGAATCTGCTGTACTTCGGGGGATGCCCCCTGCACCAGCGGCCCCCCAAAGCGGTCTGCACTATTTTCAGTCTGGGCCAGAGCCGCCGTCTGGCTATCTGACGCGCCGTGAGAATGGGTATAGACACTTGCACCGCGCACAGACGCATTGTGAAGCGCATCAGCGTGCATGGAAATAAAGAGCGAAGCCCCATGCTGCTGTGCCAGCTCCACGCGCCCGTCTAAGGGAATAAAGCGGTCCGAGGTACGGGTCATGGCCACACGGTACCGCCCTGTGGCCAGCAGTTGCCGGTGAAGTTCATCTGCCGCAGCTTCAGCCACATGCTTTTCATACGTACCTGAAAAGCCGATAGCGCCCGGATCTTTGCCCCCGTGCCCAGGGTCAAGCATGACCAATGGCAAAGCAGGTTGCGCCTTCCCAATAATGGCCGGGGCTGAGAGGGGCGAACCAAGAGTCCCTTTCGCCCGCCCGGCGGCATGAGCGGCTGAAGCGATGAGACCTGTTGCCACAATACCAACCCCAACCAGCGCACGGCGGGTCAGAGAGTCAGGCAACAGAAGCGGCGGCGTGACGGCAGAAGGTATCAGCCCTTTAGACGGAGCATGGTCTGCCAGCCAGAGACGGGACAGCGTGTCTTTGCAGGCGGGGTGCTCTGGCGGCATAATTTTCTCGCACCTTCATAGAAAACTGTGTGGCACTGTTGCGCCTAATAATGTCGAAACCGTGTCAGAACAGAAAGACCTAAAAAACAGTTATTCTGAACGGCTTGCGGTTTGTTCCGCTTTGCGTCATGTTGGGGAGGCATGGCTCAAGGCAGATTGCCCGTCATGCATCCTGTTTCCGCTCCTTTTTTCGTCAAAGGGCGCGGCTGGCGTTACAGCGCCGCCCCGCGCGGATGGGATCAGGAAACATTGGTTGAAGGATACATGACCATCGCCCGGGGCCTTAGTGTTGAGTGCATGACCAGAGCGGAGACAGAATTCTGTTCCCGTCGCTCTGCTGTCACCTCGCTGTCCGGGCAGGGCTCTGCCCCTCTTATTTTCGCAAATACCTATTCTTGCCAGTTGGAAGCGCCCCCGTCCTGTGCCCCCCCGCCCCTGCGGATGCACCGGACAGGCCGGCCACCAGCGCACCGGAGTTTTTCTTTTTATGTCAAAGCGTATGCTGATCGATGCGACGCACGCGGAAGAAACGCGCGTCGTCGTGATGGATGGAAACAGACTTGAAGACTATGATGTTGAGGCCGCTGCCAAAAAGCAGCTTAAAGGGAACATCTACCTTGCCCGCGTTGTTCGCGTAGAGCCTAGCCTTCAGGCCGCCTTTGTTGAATATGGCGGCAACCGTCACGGTTTTCTGGCCTTCAGCGAAATTCACCCCGACTATTACCAGATTCCGGTCGCCGACCGTGAAAAGCTGCTGGCCCTGCAGGCAGAAGAAGAACAGCTTCTTGACGAGTCCGATAACGAGGACACGGACGCTGAATCTGACGTGCCCCTGAACGACGCCGCAACAGCCGAAACAGACGGCGTTGAATCTGGTGAGGCTGACGGCGCAGCAGAAGCCAGCGAAGACGCTCCGCGCCAGAATAATCGGTCAAACGCACCCGATTATGTTGGTGGTGAAACCGACACGGGCGAAGAAGCCCTGATTCAGAAGCGCATTGCGCGCTTCATGCGGAACTACCGCATTCAGGAAGTTATCCGCCGCCGGCAGGTTCTGCTGGTTCAGGTTGTCAAGGAAGAACGCGGCAACAAGGGGGCCGCGCTGACCACCTACGTGTCTCTGGCTGGCCGTTACTGCGTATTGATGCCAAACGCGCTGCGTGGTGGCGGGGTATCGCGCAAAATTACGTCTGTGGCTGACCGTCGTCGTCTGCGTGATATTATTTCTGACCTGAACCTGCCCCGTGGCATGGCCATGATTGTGCGTACGGCTGGTGCCCAACGCCCTGGCCCGGAAATTACGCGCGATTGCGAATATTTGCTTCATCTGTGGGATGACATTCGCGAGCTGACGATGCAGTCGGTCGCCCCAGCACTGATTTATGAAGAAGCGAGCCTTGTAAAACGCGCCATCCGCGACGTTTACACGCGTGAAATTAGCGAAATTCTGGTGGATGGGGAAAGTGGCTGGAAAGCGGCACGCGATTTCATGCGCCTGCTGATGCCGCAGCATGCTGAAAAAGTGCGCCTGTGGAACAAGGAAAACCAGCCGCTCTTTACCCACTACCATGTGGAAGGGCATCTGGACGCCATGTTCTCGCCCGTCGTGTCGCTGCGGTCAGGTGGGTATCTGGTCATCAACCAGACGGAAGCGCTGGTCGCGATTGACGTGAACTCCGGCAAGGCGACCAATCAGCGCAATATTGAAGAAACCGCCTACCGCACCAATCAGGAAGCGGCTGATGAAGTCGCGCGTCAGTTGCGCCTGCGCGATCTGGCCGGGCTGATTGTGATCGACTTCATTGATATGGAGTCACGTCGCCACAACATCACAATCGAACGTCGCCTGAAAGATGCCCTGCGGCAGGACCGCGCCCGCATCCAGATGGGCTCGATTTCTCACTTTGGTCTGCTGGAAATGTCACGCCAGCGGCTACGCCCATCTGTGGCGGAAGCGGCCTTTACCACCTGCCCGCACTGTCAGGGCACGGGGATGGTTCGTGGCATTGAAAGCTCGGCCCTGCATGTGTTGCGTGCGGTTGAAGAAGAGGGCGCACGCCGCCGCGCTTCAGTTATTACCGTTCATGTTGCAGGTGAAATCGCGCTGTATGTGCTGAACAACAAGCGCGACTGGCTGGCTGAAATTGAAAAACGCCACCACATGGAAATCCTGTTTGCGGCTGACTCCTCGCTGCCGATTCCGGAAATCCGGATTGAGCGCCTGCAGCCGCCGCGCGTAAGCCGTGCACCGCATGTGTTGCCACCAGTGGAAAATGTTGCCGCTGAAACACCAGCGCAGGCACAGGTCATCGAAGCGGAAGCGGATGGAGAAGAAAACCAGACCGCCGTCCCAGCCGTGACCGAAGCCGCAGGCAGCGACGAAGAACCGCGCCGTCGCCGTCGCCGTCGTCGCCGTCGTGGTGGGGGCAACGGGCAGCGTGACGAACAGCAGACCCAGCAGAACGATGCTACGGATGAACAGGGTGAAGAACCGGTTGCCGCAGCAGCCAACGCACAGCATCAGGCACCAGCCAAGCATGACGAAAACGGCAATCTGGTGCCAGGGCGTCGCCGCACCCGTCATTCACGTGTGCAGCGTGAGGATCGCCCTGAAATTCGGGTAGCGATTGAAGAAGGTCCGGCTCCTCGCCCGGAACGCCCGGCGCGGCCTGTGTGGCAGGGTCCGACACCAGCCAATCCGTTTGGTGGCAGCATCGATATTTTCGATCTGATCGAAAATAGCGTGAATGATGCTGATGCCGCAGCACAACCTGCACGGGTTGCTCCCACAGCCAAGACCACACCAGCGGTTGAACCCCCGGTTGTGGCCCCAGAGCCAACTGAAGCTGAACCGCATACGGCACCAGAAGCCGTGGACACGGACGCCGAAGGTGCAGCAGAAGAAACCAAGCCGACCCGCCGCCGTACGCCGCGTCGCCGTCGGAAAACAGAGGGTGAGGACGCGGACGCACCCGTCGCTGAAACCCCTGCTGAAGAGCAGGCCGATGCGCCGGAAGAAGACGCGCCCAAACCACGCCGTCGTCGCACCACGCGCAAGGTAGCGGATGCAGTGGCTGACACTGCTGAAGCGACAGAAGAAGCCAAACCGCGCGGCCGCCGTCGCACATCGCGCACAACAGCGGCAGCAGCCCCTTCTGAAGCGGACACTGCTGCCGATGACGCAACGGAAGAGCAGAAGCCTGCCCCCCGTCGCCGTCGCACTGCGGCCAAAGCGACAGTTGCGGAAAGCAAAAGCGAAGACACTGCTGCTGACGGCAAGGATGCTGCTGATCCGTCCATCGTGCAGCCGATCGTCATTGATGACGAACAGCCGGCTACCCGCCGTCGCACGGGGTGGTGGCGTCGTTAAGGGATAATTGCCTGGGGCGTGTTTTGAACACGCCCCAGGTTGCCCTGCTGCCTTTGATACCGGGCCGCCTTGTGCTAGGAGTGCCGCCGTCGCGCTTCTTTTGCCCTGCTGTCCGACCGGAGTTTTTATGACCGTGCCCCAGCCTGATCTTCAGACCGTACGCTCTTCGGGCACGGAAACACGGGGGCCGCTGGTTCTGGCCCTGCCCAAAGGGCGTATCCTGAAAGCTGTTACGCCGCTTCTGGCCCAATCTGGCTGCGCGCCAGCTGATGATTGTCTGGGCGACAACAGCCGCAAGCTGCGCTTTCCCACCCAAGACCCGCAACTGGATGTTGTGCGCGTAAGGTCGTTTGACGTAGCGACATTTGTGGCGTCTGGCGGCGCACAGATTGGCATCTGTGGTGCGGACGTGCTGATGGAATTTGATTACCCGGAAATTTATGCCCCGCTTGATCTGGGTATTGGCGGATGCCGCATTTCCATCGCGCAGCCAAAAGAGTTACCGCATGACCCGGCTGAATGGGCCAGATGGTCAGAAGTGCGTGCCGCCACAAAATATCCGGCTGTAACACGGCGCTATTTTGCCGCACGCGGCATTAACGCCAATATTGTGCATCTGCATGGCGCTATGGAATTGGCCCCCATGCTGGGCCTTTCTCGTCTGATTGTGGATCTGGTCGATACCGGATCAACCCTGCGCGCCAATGGCCTGCGAGAGGTTGAGACGATTGCCCATGTCACCAGCCGTCTGATTGTTAACAGAACGGCACTGAAAACGCGGCCTGAAGAAATTGCCGCCATCATAACCCGATTCCGTACGGCTCTTGAGGCCACAGCCAAACAGACCGAGAACGCTAAGGCAGAGCAGTCTTCATGAAACGGTTAGACATTCGCGATTCTGATTTTGAAACCGCTTTTGCGTCCCTGCTGACGGCGCGGGAAGAGCAAGGGCAGGAAGTTCATGCTCCGGTTGCGGATATTCTGGGGCAAGTGCGCCGCGATGGTGATACTGCCTTATGCGCGTTGACAGAAAAGTTTGACCGTCTGCCGCTAACACCTGAAAAACTGGCTTTCACTGCTGACGAAGTAGCCGAAGCCCGTGCAAAGGTGAGCCCCGAATTACTGGCAGCATTGGATGTTGCGGCGGAACGGATCGAATCTTTCCATAAAGCGCAGTTACCAGAGGGTATTCGTTACACAGATGATGCAGGCATGACGCTGGGCATGCGCTGGATCCCGCTGGATGCCGTTGGCCTGTATGTTCCGGGTGGCAAAGCCGCCTATCCGTCTTCTGTGCTGATGAACGCTATTCCTGCCCGTGTAGCGGGTGTTCAGCGCCTGGCTATGTGTGTGCCCACCCCGGACGGTGTGATTAACCCGCTGGTTCTGGCAGCAGCCCATCGGTCAGGGGTAACGGAAATCTACCGTGTTGGGGGGGCGCAGGCCGTGGGGGCCATGGCATTTGGCACCCAGACCATTCGCCCGGTTGATCGTATTGTCGGCCCCGGCAATGCCTACGTGGCAGAAGCCAAACGGCAGGTGTTCGGGCATGTCGGCATTGATAGCATTGCGGGGCCATCTGATGTGGTCGTGATTGCCGATTCGGCTACGGACCCTCGCCTGATTGCGCTTGATCTGCTGGCGCAGGCTGAACATGACGAACTGGCGCAGGCCACGCTTATTACGCCTGATGCCGCTTTTGCCGACACCGTTATTGCAGCCGTTGAAACCGAACTGCGCACCCTGTCACGTTCCGCCATTGCCGGGGCAAGCTGGGAGCGAAACGGGGCGGTGCTCATTGTGCGCTCACTGGAAGAAGCGGTTGAACTGGCAAACCGTCTGGCACCCGAGCATCTTGAGCTGATGGTGGATGACCCGGAAAGCCTGTTTGTGCATGTACGGCACGCAGGCGCGGTTTTCCTTGGCCGCTACTGCCCGGAAGCCGTGGGGGATTACGTCGGTGGCCCCAACCATGTGCTGCCCACATCCCGTACGGCACGCTTTGCATCTGGCCTGTCTGTTTTTGACTTCCTGAAACGCACCACTTTCCTATCCGGTGGGCCGGATGCGCTGCGGCGTATTGGCCCCGCCGGGGTGGCATTGGCGCATGCAGAAGGGCTTGAAGCCCATGCCCTGAGCATCTCCGCCCGACTGGATGCTTTGGCGCACGGCACACCTAATGCTTGACCGGATACGGTCCCTCACCCATATCTGCACATCCAAACTGTAACGAGGCTTTAAAATGAACGAAGGACGCCATGTCTAAAGAAGACATGATTGAATTTAGCGGCACGGTAACTGAACTGCTGCCCAACGCGATGTTCCGGGTAAAACTCGACAACGAACACATGATTCTGGCGCACACCAGCGGCAAAATGCGCAAGAACCGCATTCGTGTGCTGGCCGGTGACCGCGTGAATGTTGAAATGACACCCTATGACCTTTCAAAAGGTCGCATCACCTTCCGCTTCAAGTAAGACAATGACCGCATCCGGGCCCAATGGCACGGAAAAAGCGGCGCGTCCTGCCTTTGTGCTGGCTTCGGCATCGCCCCGCCGGCTGGACCTTCTGGCCCAGCTGGGGCTGACGCCTGATCGCGTTTTTCCTGCCGATATTGATGAAACACCCGCGCGTGACGAACAGCCACGCCCGTACGTGCGTCGCATGGCAGCAGAAAAAGCCGTATCGGTTGCCAGCCAGATAACAGACCCGGCCCTGGTGCTTGGCGCTGACACAGTGGTAGCCCTTGGCCGCCGCATTCTGCCAAAAGCTGAAGACAGAGACACCGCGCGTGCCTGCCTGCGGATGCTTTCTGGCCGCCGCCACACGGTGCTGACAGCGATCCACTGCCGCCCTACAGCTACCTGGCCGAATGGCCGTGTCTGTGAGCGAATTGTAGAAACCGCTGTTATCTTTTCCCGCCTGACAGAGCAGCAGATCGAAGCACTGCTTGACGCTGGTGATTGGCAAGGCAAAGCCGGGGGCTATGCCCTGCAGGGCCATGCCGCAGGCTTTATCCGCTTTGTATCAGGTAGCCCATCAGCGGTTATCGGGTTGCCCCTGTTCGAAACAGCCCAATTACTGCGGGGTCAGCCTTATCACTGGGTGTCGTGAGCCTTTTTCTTCGCATCGCGTCTTTCCCCGGTGAATACCGGCTTGCTGTCACAGACCATCAGAACCTTCTTGATTACGCCTTGTGGCGGCCCGCAGCACCTGACGGTGTGGGCGACGTCTATCTGGCCCGTATCAGCACCCTTGTACCCGGTATGGGCGGTGCATTTCTTGACCTTGGTGGTGGAGAAAGCGGGTTTCTTCCGCTTCAAAGCGGTAAGGAGCCCCTGACAGAAGGCCAAACCCTCGTCGTTCGTGTGACGCGCGCAGCACAGGGAGGCAAAGGGCTACGCCTACAACAGGTGCCCGCACCTGACATTCTGCCGGATAAAGTTGGGTTAATAGTGCGGGGACCAACACCGCTGGTGCGTCTGTCAGACCGCTGGCCAGAGGCGCGCATTATTGTCGATTCTGCCGCAGCATCAGCCCTGATACCGCAAGCCTTGCGAGCGCGCAAAGCACAGGGATTTCACGTCCTCCCAGCCGATATTGCGCAGGCTTGTGATGCGCTGGAAGACGCTTCTGTTGCGCTTCCCGGCGGTATGCAGGCCAGCATTACCCCGACCCCTGCCCTTATTGCCATAGATATGGATGCCCCCCCAACCTCTACAGGGTGGACCAAGCAGACTGCTCAGTTCGCGGCCAATCGGGATGCCCTTCCCGCCCTGCTGCGCCAGATACAACTCAGAAATCTATCAGGTGCCATTCTGATTGACCCCGCTGGCCTTTCTACGCGTAAGCGGCAGGCATTACTGGAACCCGTGAAAGTGATGCTTCAGGACGATCCTCTGCGGCCACGCTGCCTCGGTGTCACGGCACTGGGGTTGATAGAAATAGTGCGGGCACGAATCCACCCGTCTTTGCCAGAATTGTTGTCGTCTCCGCATGGGCGGGCACTGAACGCTCTGCGCCGTATTCTTTCTGACCACCCCAAAGCCAGTCGGTTGCGTGGAGGTGTGGGCATTATCACTGCGCTGGAAAAAGACCCACAGGCTATGACGGACTGCATAACCCAACGCGGCAAGCCATTAGCCTTGACCCTTGATCCATCCTTACCGGATTTTTTCTGGACTACAGACCATGAGTAAAACTTCAACCTGCCCCGTATGTGGCAAACCCAACCAACCGGCCACACGGCCGTTCTGTTCGCAGCGCTGTGCCGATATTGACCTTGGACGCTGGTTTACCGGGCAATATCGCATCCCCGGACCACCGGTTGATGAAGAAAATATGGAAAAAGAAGAAAGAAACGACGAAAGGTGACTTGATCCCATCGGCTGGCTGGGATAAACCCCCTTTCACACCGCAAGGTTGCGGTGCCCAAGTAGCTCAGTTGGTAGAGCATGCGACTGAAAATCGCAGTGTCACTGGTTCGATCCCGGTCTTGGGCACCATCTTGAAAGCTTTAAACTTTCCAATTTCTTACAAAAATAATTCTTCAATAAAACCGGCTACTTTAGCCTTATTGAAAAATGGCCTGTCGCCGTTTTTTTGTGATCAGCACGACAGAGAAAATTAACTTTCTTTGCCGACAGGCGCGATCTTCTTTCCTGAAAAACGTAAAATGGCCTGTCACTCGTCATGACAGGCTCTAAATCTACTGCCTGAAGGGTAAGGGCTACGTAAGCCCTGCCCCTTATCAGTTGCCTCGTATTTTAGCGTGTCAGAAGTGTTCTGAAGACTTCTACCAGAAGGGGCTGCAACACATACTGGATGCCCAGCAGCACGACCATAGGGCTGAAATCAATACCACCCAGGTTGGGCAAGAGACGGCGAACGAGTTCAAGAACCGGTTCGGTTAAACGGTTGAGGAACACGCCAACTTTCCAGACCAGTTGATTCCGGCTGTCCAGAATGCCGAACATGCACAAATTGATGAAAATGCAGGAAAGAAGCAAAATCCAACAGTAAATGGTCAGCAGACGCATCAACAGAAAAAAGAGGCCAAACAGCAAACCGCGACTCCTCAGGGCCAAGATTTTCCGGGCGAAATCACCCGTTTTCTGCGCCTACAATACAGCTTGACAGCGCGTTGATAAGCCCTTTACACCCGAAAATAGAACAGGCGGGGCTGTAGCTCAGTTGGGAGAGCGCCTCGTTCGCAATGAGGAGGTCAGGGGTTCGATTCCCCTCAGCTCCACCAGTCGCCTGTCGCGGATTGTCTTTCTAATAAAAAATAAATGCTCACAGGCCGGTTCGGGTGCGTATTGCGTTTAGTGCCCGTTTTTGTTTTGCAACTATCCAAACAAAAAACGCCTGCGTGACGGATCACGCAGGCGTAAAATTGTCTGACCTATTGGCCGGAAATCAGTGGATAGAAAGATTATCCTGCTTGATCCCCTGCAGAACGTAGCCTGCCATCAGAACTGCCGGCACCACGAAGGCGACAACAAAAGCGGGAAAGCTAAGTTCGTTCAACTTCAAACCGACCAGAATGATGTCCAGCCCCATAACAATCAAAATCGCAAACATGCCCATTTCCGGCCTCCGTCAAATGCATTCAGGGGCAAAGCCATGTGACACGACACGGGCTGTTCGCCTCTAAACCTGCAAAACATGATGGGTAGATCAGGTTCTGATGATCTATCACAAACCTGTATCTATCCGTCTAATCTGGAGGCTACTCTTTTTTCTTTAACAGTCAATTATATATTTAGAACTATAAGTAAATGAACCAATTTAGTCTTGTTTTATTTTATATTTATTAAGATATTTTATTTTTAAATATAACCTATTTATTCGTATTTATGATTAATGTGACGCGAGACGTAGCGCTGAAAACAATTTGGAAGATCTGTTTATCTGTCCAATTCTCTATCTGGCCGCCATTTTATGACCATATATTTTTAAGCATCATACGATCATGGAAAGGCACCAGTCGGGTCTTTCCCTTTGAATGACGGTAAAGGCATTTGAAATGAAAAAGGCTTTGCTAGCCACGGCGCTTACATTCGGACTTTTCACCGCGGCGGGCTCAGTTGCGCGGGCAGACGATACGCCTACGCCGCCTCCTCCGCCACCACACCATGGCATGTGCCATCCGCATGGTCACATTCTGTCGCTTGACGGCATTAAACTGACGTCCGAGCAGAAAAAGAAAATCAAGGCGATTATGGAGGCCAACCGCCCTGATTTTAAAGGTGATATGGAACAGGAACACTCCATTCACGAACAGATCCGCACCCTGCTGACCACGCCGGGCACGGTTGATACAGCACAGCTCAACACGCTGACACAGCAACTGGCAACGCTTCACACACAGCGTGAAACAGCACATCTACAGAAAGAAGTGCAGATTCATGATGTGCTGACAAAGAAGCAGCTTGCACAGATTGCCGAGCAGAAAGAGGACGCTCACTGCCCGCCTCCTCCCCCACCGCCGGGTGACGGTGCGCCTCCGCCACCACCTCCTCCGGCTGATAAGTAATCAGAAACCAGAAAAGGCTACCCCAACGGGTAGCCTTTTTTCATTCACAATCTATCGGTTTTCCTGAAGACCTATTTTGCTTCATCCATCCGGATGTCCTGATCATTGCTTTGTGCAACAATTTTTGACTCACTGCCGCATGGAACTGAAGGGACCTTATTCTGACTTTGGTCAAAATCCCTTTCCTCATCCGGTCCGCGATGAGAATGATCAAAACCGCTTTGTCTGAAACCATCATCCTGCTGGCCAGGGCCTCCACCGCCGCCGCCCCATGAATTCATGGCCTGCTGCATTCCCATACCGGCAAACCCCGCTGCACTGCCCACACCCGGAATTGCCCCCAACGCCATAGGCAGCGCACCACCAACAGCATGCCCTACACTGGATGTGAAACTACCATGCATGCCTTTTGAAGGGTTTTTATGCTGGCATACGCTGTCTGCATCATCAGGTTTATGGGATGCACACCCTGTAACAGCGACGCATAGGAATGTCAGAGTAAGAAGAGTTTGCTTCATGCTTGAAACTACCGAAATGGGACGAACGTTTCGAATGAAAAAGGCAGTCACATTGCGACAAAAGCAAGGCAAATATGACCACATTAGGCTATATTGCTGATACAGTGCCCTGAACAGAAAGGTATTTTTCATGGCTGATGAAAACTGGACGGAACAGAACCCTGAAGACGCAGAGATTGACGCCCGCGCGGATGCCATTCTGCGCGCAAATGGAATCCCTGAACCAGAACAGAATGGCCGCAGCTTTCTGGTTGCTGTTGTCTTGCCTGTCATTCTGGCGGGTATTCTGCTGATAGCCGGATTATGGTTTATAGCCGGTCCACTTGGCCTTTATAATTGAAAAACGTGGTATTTTTCAATTTTGTCACAATAAAAAGCCAGTAGCCTTATTTTCCTCTTTTTCATCCGCCATGGTGCGAGAAGATAAAGGAGTAACGGGCATCATGTTAAAAAATATTGCGACTGCCGCAGCTATTCTCGCAACGTGTGCTCTTGCAGCATGCGAGCCACCACCCCCACCCGGCGGCATGGGTGGCCACGGCCCGGGTGGCGGCAGGCATGGTGGCTATGGTGACCACGACCGTCAGGGCCAGAATTACGGCAACTACGGAAACCAGCAGGGTGGCCGCCAATCAGGGCCTTATGCTGGCGGCGGTGGCGGTGGTTACTGACCAGACATTCGGGTTTGTTATTTTTGGGCAGCTTAGGCTGCCCTTTTTATTTTCCAGGGAAACACCGTTTAAGTAAACGTTTTTAGAAAATATTCATGTCATCACTGACATATTTCATAAAATTATATTTTATATCTTTTGGTTTTTACACCACAACCTATTGCGTATCGTCTTTTGTTTTTAGATAAAATCCTTTTATATAAATCACTTATTTTATTAACTAAGAAAAATCCGTGCATTTTCTCCATTACGCTCCTGACCTGAACATGCCAGCCATCCTCTTATCGCTCTTGGCTGCGCTCTTATTCAGCCATAGCGTTTTTTCTTATCGCTGGCACGAAACCACCAGCGGAAAGGATTTCAGATGATCAAGAAAGCATTTTTTCTGACAGCTTCATTACTCTGCGCAGTCCCGGTTCTGGCGCATGCACAGGAAGACAACGACCAGCAGTCTCAAAGTGAAAATTTTGGTCGGCATGGCAACCGTGAAGGTGGTCAAGGAGGAAGCATGAATAACCGCATGGGAAATATGGGCGGTTCTCATGGTCAGATGGGCAACATGCAAGGCATGGGATCAAACTCTGGCAATCGTAGTGGCATGGAACGCATGAACAGCAACCGTGAAAACTCCGGTAGCTTTGGTAACAACCGTGGTGGCTACAATGGCAGAAACGGAAATAACCAGTCTGGAAATCAGAATACCCAAGACGGCGGTCAGTTTAACGAAAGGCACGGTCCGCAGAATGACAATCAGGGCGGCAACTAATATCCTATCCCTAACGCAGTCTTATACCTAAATCAAAAGGACGGCTTAATGAAGTCGTCCTTTTTGGGTGGCTGAGAAAAATAATATCCCCAGATTTTTTCGATACAAAAGTGTCATTTCAGAAAATTATAGGGAATTTTAGAAAAATATTCCTTTTTTCTCTCTTTCATTTGCGCTCATGCTTTAAGTAGCCACACACGACAGAGCCGCTGGATAAACAGCGTGAGAGACGCATATGAGACGTTCCTTTTCCATTTTTGGGTTACTTTTATTTATTACAGTCATAGGACTGACAGCTTGCGCTCATGAGAATGATACGACGCAAAACTGTCAGCACCGTGGGCCTTCCCCAGACGGAATGAGAGGCCACTTTCCAGAAATGGGCAACGGGTCCTCTGGATCGATGAGAATGGGCCCTTCGATGATCGGTGGTTTTGGCGGCCACCAAAGAATGGGGCAACAGCAATTAGGGCGTCCACAGGGCAATGAAGAGTGCGCCCCACCCGCACCACGGAAAGACGACGCTTCTGGCAAAGAGAGGCATCAGCCAGCGCTACAAGCCCACAACGAACCAGAGATCAACCCGTCTGATATCACAATGACAGAAAGCAAATGAGGTGGCGTCCCGTTCATGGCACCTCACAGGCAAATCAGACTATTTTTGCGCTTGAGGCACCCAGAATCTGCATCCGCGTGGAATACGGGCTTGGCAGCTTGCTTGCTTTGCGCTAGGTAAGTGGCCGTGGACCCGTAGATCAGCTGGATAGATCGTCAGATTCCGAATCTGAAGGCCGGAGGTTCGAATCCTCTCGGGTCCGCCAATCAGTAAAATAAAAGCCAATAAAAACAATAACTTAGAAGTTTGTGAAAAACTTTTACCCCTCTTATTCCCCCTCTTAAAACGAACGCTAGGCTTTCAGGAGGTAGAAGGAAGAAGGGTCAATAAATACCCTTTCTCTATGTTGATATAGAAAAAATGAATAAATAGGTTCGTCTACAAATCTCCTTTTTAGGTAGGGACACTCTTCTTCATAGACGCATAAAAAAGGGGCCTTCCTTGTAAGAAGACCCCAGAGATATCTGACTGTGGTTGTTGCTCAGTCTCCCACGACATTCCTGCCTGTCATGCCGTTGCGGCCAGTCCATCCATTGTCTGCGGTGTGATGGTTGCCGTGTCTGGTGGTGCGGGGTGGCAGACTGAACAGGTCCAGCCCTCTGATGTGTCGCCAGCCCTCCGCCACCAGAGTGTG
>NZ_BAMW01000025.1 GCF_000963945.1 Acetobacter indonesiensis
GTTTGCCGGTCTCAGGGGCGCGTCGTATTCCTGACTGCTCGCAATGCCTGGCAGGTAATGACTCTGGCTGCGGTGGTTCTGATGTCGCCTCCTGCTCATGTCCTTGGCTGGCTTGTGCGGTCAGGTGTTTAATAATCTGCTCACGGCCAGCTTTCAGCAGGTCCAGAAGATCGGGCGTGATTGCCGCCTTATTGCCCCGTATGACTGGCGTGCCATCGTTCAGAACAATCTCACAGCCGAGGAAATCCAGCTCCTTAATCAGAGCGGCGGGATTTATTTCTGCGGGTTCGGAGTTGTCCGGTACGGGAAGCGAACCAGAAGCGTCTGCCTGTTTGTCTTCGGCCCATTCCATCAAAGCCGATAAAGCCTTGCTCACCATGCCAAGGCCCTCCGGGTATTGTAAAAAACTGTCGGGATTGTCGGGACTGTCGGGAGCACCCTAAAAAATGGCAGTTTCCAGCCACTTTTTAGTGTCACATCCGGTCCCGACAACTGCGGTGTGCTGTCGGGACTGTCGGGAGCGGGAGCATAAGCCCCGCTTTCGGGAGGGCGTATCATGCTGCCTCCCCGTCCAAAATAGACCCAGAAAGCACATACACACGGTAGCGGCCATCGTTTGGAATCTTTCTCTGAACGGTCGGGTTTCTCCCATCCCCCGGCAAAAGATAGCCAGCATCACGCAGAACATTGGCGGCGCGTTTGTGGTCTATCCCCTTGCAGACATCGTTTTTCCACCCCACAGGCAGCACCCAATATTCCCACTGACTGCCTTCTGGCGTGTCCACGCGCTTTCGGTAGCCAGCACGGGAGATAGTGCGGGCGTGCGGGTTTTCCGTCCCTCCATCTTCCCCACCCAGAAGGGTAAACCGGCTTTCCCCGTGCTGTTCTATGAAGGCCCGGACCTGCTCTATCGCTTCCCGGTCTTCTGCGGCATCGGTTCCCCCGCGTTCAGTAAGCCATGACTGAAAGCAGGTCTTGGCTGCCTGTGTTGCGTCACCGCGCCCCCATGGCAGAACCCCATAAGCGGTTGCCAGTTCACCGGCGGCGGCCACCAGCCCGAAGCGGCGCGCGACCGAACGCACCTGTCCCGCCACAGCCCCAGACGGCAGACAGTCTTTTTCAAACCCGTCCACCAGCGTTTTCAGGCTTTGGGTCAGACCGGCTTCATCCTCGTCCCGGTCTTTGACCAGCGCATCCAGATAAGCGCGGCTTGCTGTGCCAAAGTAGGTGCGGGCTGCCACGCGGATATGGTCAGCCAGTTCGCCGCCGGAAGAAAAGCAATGCAGGGCCTCAAACATTCCCATGCCAGCCCCGGCATCAGCCTGCACACTAACAAGGCGAACCTCCTGTCCCGCCATGGCACGGCGGCCCGCCTCCCCCATTTTGGTTGCAAGTGTCACTTCACCAGTGGAGATAAACGAGGAACGCCACGTCTTGGCGGTGCGCGCCTCGCCGTTGCGGCCAGCCCGTTGCTTGCCGGTATTGTTGGCAAGCATGTAGGTAATATCCCCCACTTCACGGCTATCTGCCTGTCCCATTTCGTCCAGAATGAGGAGCGTATCTGAGGTCTCGGACGCGATGCCTTCCGTTCCGTTTGTCGTGCTTCGCCATGAGCGCACCATGCCGTCACGGTCGCCTTTGCCCCAGACGGAGCCAGCAGCATAAAGCGCTGTGGATTTACCGGTCTGGCTCGCTCCGACAATATGAAAACCGCCTGACTGCTCTCCCAGAATGTCCAGAAGTGGGCCACAGAACGCAACCGAAAGTGTCAACAACAGACGACTATTGCCACGGGCATAAGCGGCAATTTTCCTTTGCCATTCTTCGAGCGTTCCGGCTGTCGCATATTCTGAACCGGAAGCGGCACGGGTTGTCTGAAATGCGACTGCCCTCCGACCAGACCCAAGAGTCACCCCGTTCGGCAGAACGAAGACCGGCCCCTGTTCCGTTTTGTGCCAGCCCGAACTGGTTACGCACCGAAGGCGGGTCTTGGTATGAACAGAGGCGATAAACTGGCGAAGGTGACGGGTTGCTGAAATGTTGCAGTTCAGGCCAGCATCTTCCAGTTCTCCTGCAATGTCCTTCCCTTCGCCATGAACCATCTTTTTGGGAATTGCCCACTGGTGAAAGCGCCGGTCACGATCAAGCCAGTTAATCAAAAGGCCCCAACCCAAACCGCTATCGTCCCGCGTTTCTGCAATCACCTCAAACGGTGCTGAGACCCAGAGCGGAACAGGAGGAAGCTCACCTGTGGCTTCAGGGGTAAAATAGAGGCCCCGACTGGTCATGCTGTAACCGGGGGGCATCTTCACATTTGATTCTGCCAACGGTGCCTGATCCACCAATAGGCGGAGGATTTCGAGAGCGGGAATCTCATCCCCGTTGGTCATTTCAAGCGGCAGATCATCCGCTAAATCCCAACCGTCCGGCAGGCCATCAGGCACTTTCACCATATGGACCGACTGCGCCCCGGCATTGCGGAGGGCATCAATCGCGGTGTCAGCGTATTTCACCCCCGGTGCATCATTGTCCGGCCAGATCGTGACCTTGCGACCGGCAAGAGGTGACCAGTCAGCAGAGCCCACAGAGGTGCTGCCTCCACTGGTGATAACTGCCATATCCGGGAAAAGAGTGCAGGCCGCATCGGCAGCTTTTTCACCTTCCACCAGAAGAACGGGCGCATCAGGCTTCCCGGCCAGCCGGTCCAGTCCGTAAAGAGGGAGAGGCTTTGCGGGCTGCTTCCAGTGCCAGCCCGTGACATCGCGCTGTTTCCCGTTCTTATCGGTCCAGACGCGGCGGCCATACGTCAGCGGGCGCACTTCCTTTTTCGGGATGCCGTCCGCATCAACTGCCCCACTGTAACGAAAACGAGCGAATAGAGGCCGCCCCTCCGCGTCCCGATATACCCACATATCTGTGGCGTTGCTCGGCTTCTCCGGTTCGGAGGGAGCAGGGACAACAGGTTCCCAGACCTCCGCATCAGGGTTCTGATTCCCCCCACCGAGAGCTTTGGCCTTCTCCCTGTCTGTATCTGTCAGGGGCTTGAACAGACCGTTATCATCCACACAGGCCATAGCTAGAGTAGTTTCAGGCGTGCTCATTCAACACCGCCTTTCAGGCCAAGCATTTTTGCCAATTCACGGGCTGCTTCGTATTGAGTGATATCCGCCAGATAAGCCGCAAGAGAGATAGGGTCACCCCCGCGTGCGTTTGCTTCTGCAAAGTCTGCCCAGCGGCCAGTGTTCAGATTGACACTGAATGAACCGGGCTTGCGGTCGCCACGCTTGGGATTGCGAGAAACCCATTCGTGTCCCTGTTTCTTCCCATCCGGCAGCCACCGCATCAGCAAAGCGGGAAGCGCACCCAGTGCGGCGCGATTGATTGTCTGGAAGTCTATTGCCCCAGTGTGGGCAGAGTCCGGGCGTAAGTGGCTTTTGTGCGCCATGCTTGCTAGTCCTGCATAGGAACCAGCCGCCTTTCTGTTGCGTGATGCCTTGTGAATCCTGTATAAGAAGACAGCGGGTCTTCATAATACAGAACCAACACAGCCACCCCTCAGAACAGGCGGGTGGCTGTTTCATTTCGTGATGATTGCGGCGTTAGGCAGGGACTCAATCCACGCCATACCCGCCCGAAAATCTATGACAGTTTTCCGACCAATCTTCTTAGCCTTCAAGACGCCTTCGCCCAGCTTGCGGTAGGTGTCTGTCCGAGACATGCCGGTGCGTTTTAGCCATGCGTCAACCGATACATAGTGCGGCGCGTCATGCTGCGGTAATGTCGTGCTCATCAATCCCCCCCTTACGCTGCTGGGTGGGTGTGACGGCGGCGACCCAAGGGCAGCCGGGACGCGATCAGGGGAATGTCAGCCCGGCGCACAAAATAGGTGCGGCCAAACTTCTGCACGGGAATGGCCCCCATTGCAGCGCGGGCGTATGCGGTGCTTGCCGCATAGCAGGCAGCGCCGCTGTCTTTTCCCAAAATGTCTTTATTGAGTTCTGCCAACGCCTCGGTAAGAGGCAAAAAATCATGGTTTTCTGCTGTCATTATATGCCGGTCCAATCTGTTCGGTAAGGATTGGACGGGGCGGCGCTAGGTGCATTGCCAGATTGAAACCGGCGCTATGGCGCTGTTTGCAAATCCAACAAAGTACGGATACAGAAAAGAAGCTGGCCTCTAATTCAGCGGCCCTTCTGTACGTGCCCGGCCTAGCCGCCGCTTCCGTCCAGTATGGTGCTACCACCTCGGAAAACCGCTCTTGGTGCTGGTAACACCTTGGGCGGTTTTTCTTTTGGTGGCCCCGATTCCTGTGAGGGGAATCAAGACACGATGTTTTCGCAATGTTCACTCCTCCCTATTGCCAGAAAACCAGCCTCGTAGCCAAGAGCACATTCTCTTAAAATCGTCCAAAATGGCGCTGTGTGACTTTTAGTCACATGGCCGCCGTGACCACTACCTTAAATCGGTTAAGGTAACTCTGCGGGCATCCTGTGGGCAAATAGAGGCATATTTGTCCTGCGGGGGTATCCCCATTTGGGAATCATACCCATGACTAGAACAACCAGAAGAACGGCGGGAAACTGCGGTTTGCTCAATGTGAGTTTGTAACATTTGGTGTAAAAAATTCGGTGCCTGGTGTAGTTTTTTGTAAGAAAACCTTTCGTCTATCTCTTTGAAAAGATGTGCGTATTTGCTCACTTTTGCTAAGCATCCCTCACGCGATCACAAAATATTTCAGAGCGCAAAAACGGTAATATTTAAGAGGCCCGTATTCCTCAACCAGCAGCCTCCCGCTCCATTCCCTGCCATAGCCCCCGCATGACAATGGGATGCCCCACCGGCAAAGGCTGGCTGTCAGGTGCCCGCTCGGCGCGAATGGCTGACACTTTAGGCGTGACTGGCTCGGCCTGTTGCTGCGGTGCGGCTTTGACTGGCTTGCCCGTGCATTGCTCATACTGGAAGCGGCACATTGTATCCGACCGGCCAAGGTGACGGGCGATTGCCCGCCACGCATGGCCCTGATTACGGAGGGACACCACAAGGTCGATCTCTTCTCGTGCCCACGTCTTGCGGCCATCGGTCATGACAAGCCCTCATCTATCGCCACGCACCGGCGCTGCATTTCACCGGCAAGCCATTCCAGAGCCTGCCCTGCGGAATCCATAGTGCCAGGATTGTTCGGCTTCCCGGCAAGGTCACGGCCAACGCTGGCGATGCAGTAGGAAATGGCACTCAGGTTCCAGCTTGCCTCTTGCAGCAGGTGAAGCCGGTCAGGTGTCGCCACGGAATTTTTGCCACGGTGGCAAGTTTTGCGTCGTTGTGACGCGAAAGCCTGTCTAGCCATGCCGCCATTCCTTCCCGGCCAGATGGAATGTGAAGCGGGCCAGCGCCGTAGTAATGCGGAAGCAGGCGCACGTCAGGGGCAGCAGGAAGAACAGCGCCATGTCTTTGAGGAAGCGGGTCATGCGAGTTCCTCCTGCTTTGGTTCGGGCTTGGCGTTGGCGGCGTGCAGCATCTGCCAACGCTGCATGGCCTCGCTGCGGATAATCGCACGGCTTCCCGGTGCCTTGCGTCCGGCCTGCTCTATCTGGTGCAGTAAATCGGCATCAGTCGCACCGCGCTGGAATAGATGGTCAGTCAGTTCCCATCCTGCACCCCATAGAGGCTCTGCCTCTTTCCCGTCCGGTCCTATTCTTTGCAGATAGTTTGCCAGATCACCTTCCGGCGTTTCCAGAGTCAGGCCGCTCGGTGCTGGTCGGGTCCAGTCCCGTAAGGGCTTGTCATGGAGCGCAGACAGGCAGGCGCATCGCTGGCGGGCTTCGGTTATGTCGCAATCATGCGACAGTTCCAGCCATGTATCATCATGGAACACCACACACGGCCAGAAGTCCCACTTCTCCGGGGCATCTGCGTATTGCATGTCCAGAATGAACAGCCCTTTGACACAAGCCCATTCAATGCGGGCGGCAATGTCGGGCGCATATTCGGCATCCTTGCCGCTGCTAATCAGTTTCTTCATGGGGTTTCATCCGGTTGCATCCAGCCGGGAGCGTTCCCGTCACCAGATAGGGCGGCCAGTAGGTCCAGTTTGTCTTGCAGGCGGCAGCCAAGCCAATGCAGGGCATCGGGGCATGTAATCTCCGCCCCATCAGCAGCGCCCTTCGCGGCTACTTCCACGACAAGATCAGCCATCATCCGTGCATCGTGCAGAACCACGTCCGGGATTCTGAGGTTCTTTACACTTTCCTGTTCAAAAGCCGTCAGGGGTGACAGGTCAGTCATGGCTGGCCCGCCGTGCATTAAAGCCCGCAATCTCCCCTAGACGGTCCAGCGTCATGCACAATTCATCTGCCAGCCAGTGCCGCGCCTGCGGATAAGATATGTCATTCTTCGGATTGGTCAGGTCCAGAAGCGCAAAGGCAACTTGCTCGGCCCTGCGGAACAAAAGGCGCTGGTCTCTGTATGTCAGAAGGTGATCTTCCTCGGCCTCGGTCATTGGAGGGTTGAGGGCGGTCATCGCACGGCCTCCGCGTGCTTGGCGTCTTCTGCGGCCACATCAGCCCCGTGCCGGATATAGGCCGACAGGAACAAGGCGACCCCTCCGCACATATCCGCGTCCCTATCGCTAGGGCCACCGGTCTTATTGCTGAGATAGTCGGTCAGGGCGTCACAGACCACTGCAACGCGGCGCTGGTGGTCGGCCTGCCAGTTCAGGGCATAGGCTGCACGTTCCAGAGGGGTCATTGTGCCACCCCCTGAGTATGCGCGGCCCGGCCCGATATGACCGGATCAGGCGTTGCCAGTCCCAGCAGGGCCAACGCAACCAAGGCCGGGGCCATGAGAGCGGGAAGTGTTGTACATACGGTATGGAATGCCCATGTGCTTATGGGCGTGCTATAGGCACGGTTAGCCATTGCCGAAACTCCTGTTCGGTTGTGGTTAGGCCGGGTGTGGGAAGGTGGTAGCTCCCCATCCGGTCGCTTAAGCTCTCTTGCGAGGTGTCCCCATTGATGGCATTGTCATTTTATGGATGCAAGAAAAAAAGTCATCAGAGGTGGCATTATACCCGCCCAGATTAGAGCGGCCCGTGCCTTGGTGGGCTTAACACAGGATGACTTAGCATCCGCAAGCGGCCTACCTAAGCGTACCATTGCGCGCGTCGAACTGGCAGAAGTTTCCCCCCGCCAGTCCACACTTTCCTCCGTCCGCGCCGCCCTAGAGGCCGCCGGGGTGGAGTTCATTGAAGAGAATGGTGGCGGGGCTGGTGTTAGGTTGAGGAAGGACGTGGCCGGATGAGAGCGTTAGCTATATGCACGTTCGCGCTGTTTGCGGCGGCGTTTCTTATTGTGGCAGTCACCATCGCACTCGCCCCGGAACCTTCCGGCGGCTGCACACTCGGCATCTGCTTCTGACAAGCCGCTTATATCTTGCGCTATGAACGCCTCTTATGCCGTGTAAGCCACATAATGGTGACGGCATCAGACGCCTTGGCTACGGCCATACACACCAAAAAACCTATGGCCGTCATACCCACAATATCTATCATCACGCGGCCTTCCCATAATCCCAAGGCTGAAGCGTTTTTGATGGGGGGGTAGTTCCACTTGCATGGCAGATAGGCCCTGATAGCGGAGCACTTCTCACATCTGGGTGTGCTCACCAAATTGGGCGGGCGCAAACCATCATTGGCGAGATTGCTTATTCTGTAAGGCCAATTCAGCCTTTGAGGGGGTCTCGTTCTCAGAAACGCGACCGGCACTGGGATATTCCCCGAGGCCCCTACCGGCTTTCCGGTATCCCCATCACCCGCGCCCGGAGGGCTTCAAACCGCTCAATCTGGGCGGGGCTTGGCTTGCGGGGAATGCGTCTCTTGTAGGGTGAGCGGGGATTCCTGCCCACCACCGTTACGGTGGCACCTGCACCTTCATGAAGCAGGCTCAGACGTTTGGGCACGTCCCGGCCATGTTTGCCAGTCATAGCGGCCGCACTTCAATCACAGTCACGCTCTCCGGCCCGTAACGGCGCGATAGGATGGCATCCACAATCTGGGCATCATCCTTCCAAGCGATACCATTCAGAGCATCAGCGGCAGTCTTCATCTGATTGTCTATGTCCGGCCTGCTGGTCGGCAGTATTCGGCCTGCCAGCGCATCCGCTGTCTTCTTCCTGCTCCATGACGGCGGAGGGGCAATGTTTATTGTCAGGGAAACATGCAGCGGGCCACTCAGGCATGGCTTGCCGATCTGCTCCATGGCGTGACGCTGGATATGCTTCTCGGCCTGCACCGTTTTTGCATCTGTGAAGGTCCGGCCATTACCAAAACGCGGGCGTCCTTTGGCCCTGAGCAGGCCGGGGATGGTGATGCGGTAAACAGGGGAGGCATGGGCAGGAGTTTCCATGTCTGAAAGCATAGTACGGGATAGGCTGCCGGTACAACGCAAAGCGGCCAATTGCTTACTCAAGAACCTGATAAAACCTGAAATTCAATGATGGGAAATGTTGAAGAATGTTGAAGAATGTTGAAACGGAATGACTGAAAAAAACTGAAATCACCACATTATTTCATACGCGCAAAAATGGCCGTTTTCTGCGGCTTTAAT
>NZ_BAMW01000024.1 GCF_000963945.1 Acetobacter indonesiensis
CATCGCGAAGGGCATCGGCATCCCAGTGCCCGCGCCCCAGAAGCGCCTGCTGCCGCCATGGACCAGGATCTCCTGCAGCTTCCGCTCGCATCCATCCCGTCTTGCGTGGTTCATTGCCAATCAGAACGTCAAGGAAGGCGCACGCAGAAGCCGCAACACGCTTCTGCCTAAACAGCGGCGCGATCCGCTCCTTGGCGGACCGAAGCCCGGACGCCCACAAATCCAGCGTCTCTTCAACTGACGCACCGCCACTCATCATATCCTGAATCATGGTTACCCATAGATTCAGAACTCAATACAAAATGCAACTGTAGTGCTAGTCCTCAAAGCATCAGAATACTCACCGCGCTTCGGTTCATAGAGTAGTCCGGTCTTCCTGAAGACGATTTCCGCGATCTCGCGGTTTTGATCATTGCTCGCGGTGCGGTCGATCGAAGACACTGCCGTCTGCGAATTCGTGGCGGACGAGATGCTCAGGATGAGGTTTTTCTTTGCTTCTTCGTTGATCTGCGGCAACGTTATGATCCTGACCATCACTTCCTTACCAGAGAAGAGACGTTCGCGATCGATGTCAGATCTTTCGTCAAATATCCGCGCAAGGGTATATGCGGTCTGCCCGCCGTTGATAATCTGAGGATTGACGATCTCCACTTGAGCTCGGTTCTGAGATCCGACACGCTCGTTCACGTAAGTCTCATCCGAGACAATGGTAATCCCGTTATTTAAAATCGCAAACTCGCCGGTATCGATGTCGACGATGCTATGGTAGATTCCCTCGTTCGTCCGCTGCTCCCTGAATTCGAGATAAGACCTCGGATTATAGCGCAGGATGGAGTTCTTGTATCGTGACATGATCCTAGCGATTTCGATCGTCGGCACAAGAACGACTGTAACCTCACTAGGTCCGTGTGCTGTGATGATCTCCGCACTCAAGCGGGAGCGGTTGGACTTGTTGCTCAGATCAATCTGGAGCCGCATGCTTGAGGTGTAATATTGCTCGCCGCGGATGGTCGGCATAACCAACTCGCCGTAGCAGCGGTCGAAGTTGACGATGTTGGTCTCGTCTCCATGGAATAGCCGCTCGACAAGAACATATTGCTCAGCCTTGACATTCGCGAGAATTGTAACTCGTGTCTTGTACCGCGCGATGTCGGAGATCTTTTGAAGCTTTTCGATGAATGCCAGAATGCGACCATTGTAATTCTGCCCGTCGATGCTCTGGCGATGCCCATTAAGTACCCGGTCCAGATCGATCGACATGATCTCTTCCGGAGAAATATTTTTGGACTCAAAGTTGCTAGACCCGACCCTGAACTTAGACTGGATGATGTCTAGAATCTTGTTTTCAGTGTCTATGTGATAAGCGTCGATCCCACCGTCATAGCTCCCATCCGTTATCGTTAGTTCACGGTCTTCGAAACTCAGTATTCCGTAGGTCGCGGCCAGGTAGAGATGGATGAACGCTCGAGCTCGCGCCTGATTTTGCCGTTCTTCCGTACTGCTGTCGAACAGGGAGCTACGTTTCTTAACCCCCTTCCCCTGTCGCACATATTCATCAAGGATATGTGTCAGGATGGCGTATTTTCGAGTCTGTCCCGCATTCATTTTTGGTCCCTATGTAGCCGACTTCGTAATCACCGATCCGGCCAAAACTGATTGCTATTCAATATCGCGGGAAGATATCCATACAGCCGCCCGGAGACAATGTTCGGACGGTAGATAGATTCCAATTGCCAGCCGAGCGCAGTAAGATTGATGTCTGCTATGCGGAAAGCGATATTAGCAACTGTATGCCCGATATGAGGGCGTCTGCCGCCTGTCCGCTTCACGTTTCTTGAGCGGACAGGCAGTTCAGGGGGGAGAACGGAAGGTCGGCTTTATGTTTGAAGGCAATAAAAAGCGGCCATGGAAATTGAAAAGAAATGTCTTGCTGTCGTCCGACGTACTGTTTGCTACGATGGCGCGATGACTCGCAAGAAACCCATAAAAATTGCATTAACCAAGCAAGTCCCTCTTTCGAGACGACAGGAGTGGAAAAAGATATTTCCTCTTCTTTGTATCATAATGTTCCTGTTTTCTGGGGCTGCGGGACTAAGACTATTTCTGACGTCGCAGCAGCATACACAGATTGGCGGGCCTTACACTCTGGTTAATGGTCATGGGCAGACTGTCAGTCAGGCGGATTTTGAAGGGCATTATACGCTTCTGTATTTTGGCTATACGCACTGTGTAGATATCTGCCCGTTGACACTAGCGACCGTGTCAGCCGCTCTTGATGAGCTTGGTAAGCGGGGACAAAACATTATTCCCGTATTCATTTCAGTTGATCCCGAACGTGATACTCCTGCAGTGTTACAGGAGTATGTTGAACGTTTCTCCCCTCATATTGTCGGTCTGACTGGATCCGAAAGCCAGCTTCAGCCGGTTATGAAGGCATTTCATGTCTCAGCACGACGTCGTGCCCCCAATGGTTCAGGCTATCTCGTCGATCATAGTTCGCTCCTTTACCTCATGGACGGACAAAATCATCTGGTTGGCATGATCCCCGTTGATGCCAGTGCCCATCAGATTGCAAGCGAACTCAGACGGCTTTTACCATCCTCCTGATGTCAGGTCGGGCCTAATCTCGCAAACATCCGGTTTGCGAGAACCAGAACAAATAATGCGACCCCCAGTTCTGGTAGAAGCAGCCCCAGAATGACAAGGGTCGTCATACCGACAATCCCATATTTCTGAGAGGGCATGGCCGGCGGAACCCCCAAGGAGCCCACAGGTTTGCGTTTAAGCCACAACACTGTTGCTGCACTGCTCATCATCAGTAAGCCGACTGCCACTAAAAGGTTGATAGCCTGATTTATCCCTCCAAAAAGTTGGCCCTCATGCGCCGCTACACCGTAGCCAATGATCCGATCCATAAAGCCTTTCTGGGCAAACGTTTCCTGTGTCATCACATGGCCGTCGGGTGTTACCGTCACACTTTTCCGCAAAGGTCGGTTTTGTGTGTCGGAACGCACCGTCCACAGAGAGCCAGACGGTGTAATGATTACCGGAGCAGGCAGGGAAAGAGTGCTCGCAGTCTGTACAACAGTATTCAGGCTGCTTAGCAAGTCTCCTGCCGGAAAAGTGGAGACGGTTGGCATGTCCATACCGGGCATATCCATACTGTCTTTTACGGGAAGGTTATGTGGTTGTCCGACCGGGTACCCTGCTATGACCGTGGCGGCTGGAATCGCGCCAATTTCCCACTCCTTGACAGAGGTCAGGCGACCAACCGTGTTCTCGACCGATTGCAGGGCATGTCCCCAGACGAAAGACCACGGTAGACCGGACACCAGAAACAGCACCAGAAATACTGACGTCCAAACACCAGTGACCGCATGGAGGTCTCGCCAACGGGTCCGTCCCTTTGTTCCAAGACGTGGATAGACAACGCCTGCCAGTCCGCGCTGATGACGTGGCCACCACAGCAGCAGGCCTGTCACGATGAGCATAATGGTCCATGATGCAACCATTTCCATAATGACAGAACCCACATTACCCAAAAGCAACTGGCCGTGCAGCCGAAAGACCAGCCGCTCAAATCTGCTTTCTTCCAGAACAGTTTTCAAAATGGTGTGGGTGTTCCTGTCCACATAGACCCGCACGGCCTCTCCGTCTGGTCTGCTGACCAGAATACGTGCGGCACTCTCCGAAGTCCGCGGAAGTTCATAAGCCAGGAAAGCCCCCTGCGGCACTGCTGATAAAGCAGCCTGAACGTCATGCTTGGGAGAGGGCGACTGAACTGTGGGCAGATGGTCATATCGCCAGTCAATCCAGTCATCAATCTGGGGTTTGAAAAGATAAACCGCCCCGGTCAGAGAAAGAAAAGCCACAAAAGGCAGGCAGAACAGCCCTGCGAAGAAATGCCAGCGCCAGAGCGTGCGACGGTCTGGCCAGAGAGTGGCACTGTGTATGGTCATGGTACTATCCCTCAAAACCTGATGCGCACGCCGCCGAAATACGCACGGGGCGAGCCTGCGTAGATGGAACCTGTGCTGTTCATGAGTGTCGTGGCACCAGCCTGCTGACCACTGGCCTGTAGTTTATCGCTGATGTTGGTGGCACCTGCGATATAAGTCTGGTTAGCAACGTTCTGCACCTCGAAATACCAGTGCAAACGATGCGCCCAGCCGAACCGGGCGGGAGGATCATAATGCATTTCAAGATTAAGCAGCGCATACCCCGGCGCTTTCAGACGATTGGCGTTATCTAGCCAGTAAGAATCACGCCACGTAACTTCCGCATATCCGCCCAGCCCTTCCAGTAAACCGTCAGGCTGGTCGTAAAGAAAGCGGGCATTAAGAAAATTGGGAATGACCCCAGGGATATAGTGCCCATTACGGCTGAAGCTGCGTGAGAGCGTGCTGTTGGAAAGAACCTCGGTGTAATTGGTATAAACCTGATTATCGTAGGTGTAACTCAGTTTAACCCGACCGCCGGGAAGCATTTTCGGCATAGGTTTCCACTCCACACCAAGAACAACACCACGATGTTCAGACGCAGGTGCGTTGAAAGTGTAGGAGCCAACGGTGTTGACCCCGGCAGACTGGCTGACCAACTCATTTTTATAAAACTCGTAAAAACCTGTTGCCTGAATGCTGACCGTCGAGGAGGGGTGCCAGTCGGCGCCCAGATCAATACCGACACTTGTCTGGCTTTTCAGCTGTGTATTGTTCCCGTATTCCCCTTGTTGCGTAATGAAAAGATTGGAAGAAGATGGCGTGCCATAGGCTGTGCCGACACGGGTATGCAGTGTCCAGTCTTTTGACGGCGTATAAATCAACGCGCCTTCTGGCGCGAGATTGAAATAGAAACGATTGGCTGTGATGGCTCGCTGGCTTCTGGCCATCGCGGAGTAGCCATAGAGTGTTTCGGTTGCGCCAATATCGGAATATGTGCCGCCAAGCCCTACGACGATGTGCCAGTCAGGTGCAAAATGCCAGTCTTCCTGAAAGCGTACGCCAAGATTCCACTGGTGCCCGTAGCTTTCGGAACTCATGGCCCCCCGTGTCGCACCGCCAAGGGGCATGATGTTGTAAGTCTGCGAACCAAAATCGAGATAATCAAAACTGACGCCAGCAAACGTTTCCAATGCTCTGCCAGCAAGTTCGGCGTGGTTGGTGATGTCGCTACTGACATTATAGGAATTATAAGGACCGACATACGCCGTGGGCGACGTGGGTTGATCGATATGGCGCTGATCGTAAGTAAACTGGTTTCGCCACGTTGTGTGGCTGTTGAAATCATGCTCCCAGCGCAGGCCAACCACCGTGCGTCGATCAAAGCGGCCCAATCCGGCGGCTTCAGGACTCATGGCAACCTTCGCGCCATAGCGGCCATTGACCAGCAGATTGACAGACGCGCAGCCTGCCGCCGCACTGGACGCATTGGTGCACCCTTGCTGGTAAGGATTGGCCCGATACTGGTTGAGTGACACTCTTGCTGGCAGAAAAGCATCCGTGACGTTGTTGACGAATTTCAGGATAAGACGATCCGATGACGTCAGATTGACACGCAGCCGCATATTTTCTGTCGAGGTATTATAACGGCTATTGGCAATGAAGCCGTTTCCACGCACATCGCTGCCAAAGATCATCAGATCATAGTGTCTATTGCCAAAACCGAGCGTTGCATAATTGTTGAACATCCCGAAACTGCCGAAATCGGAGCCCAGTTCCAGTCCGTGGATGTCTGTGCCCTTTCGCGTGCGGAAATTGATGGCACCATTAATGGCGTAATTACCATACAGGGTTGAGGCAGGCCCCTCGAAAACATCCACACCCTGATAGGCATGAGGATCAATCAAATCGGCCCGGGCGGTCCCATCGGGTTGGGTCATGGGGAACCCATCTTCCAGAACCTGAATATTTTTAAGTCCCCATGATTGACGATCTCCTGAGCCACGAATGGACACGTTCGTATCGCGAGGGCCATTCCCCTGAGTGAAGCTGACGCCAGGAATGGTCACCACCATATCGGCAACACTTTGGCTAACCTGGTTCGCGAAACTATTTCTGTCGGAACTATAAGTCGTCTGGCCCGCGGGACGCGTAAGGGCAGAGGATCGACTTAATCCCGTTACAAGAATCTGTTCAGTTTTGAAGGGATTTTTTTTGGTTCTGGACGCAGGAAGAACACGGTTGCTCAAAGGTGGGCGAGGCTTCTCTGTGCCGACGGCAGCGTAGGTAGTGGTAGCCGAGAAAATGGCGGCAGCGACCATTGTCCCGTAAAACGGGAGTGAAAAATAAATAATACGAAACATGTGAAGGGACCTGAAGAGACAGCACAAAATGCTCACCTGCATGGCAGGTGAGCGGCTCTTTCAATTCAGATCAGGCAGGAGGTCCCTGCGGGCAGAGAGAAGTCCGTTTTGGTGTTGGCGGCCCCCGGATGAATGTGAACATCCATGACTGACGAATGGCAGCAACACATAATCCCACAAAAAGACAGAAAACGATGCCTACAACGAGCAGGTCCAATGCTTCGGACAGAAGAAAGCCGTCATCATCGGGGGCAGTTGAGCGATGGTGCTGTCCGTCTGGATCAGACGAAGTGCTTAGATCGTCGCAAAGAATGCTCAGCTTTGTAAGGGTGTTGAGGGGATCGTCGATTAGTGTCGCAGGGGAAGCAATTCCGCCAAATGTCAGGCGTGCAATCAGTGCAAGCAATACGAGAGGCCAGAAGGCCAGCAGGTAAGTTGGACTGTGAGCACGTGGAGTCATGTGTCACCGTTACATCAAGTTCTCTCTGTTAACCAGTCCATACCGATCGCTTCAATCCTACCATTCAATGACGACATCTCTGATCTTTGAGCAACATTGCATGTCTGATTCCGGATAGAAGGAGCAGAAAGCTGTCAGCTGATTTTACAGTTTGAAAGATGCCCCTAACAGATTTCATCTCCACTCAAAGCCAAAAAATTCCGGATCCAAAAAACTCACAATCTATTCATCGTAGTTTACTCACGAAATATCTGAGATGATCTGCAATAAAACTGGCTACAAAATAATAGCTGTGATCGTAATCAGGACGAAGATTCAGGATAAGTTCCTGCCCTGCATTCCGTGCGGCTTCCTGGAGCAGTTCTGGCCTGAGCTGTTCTTTCAGAAACTGGTCCGCCAGACCCTGATCTATCAGAACAGGTAGTCTTTCCTTCGCTGTCCGCACAAGTTCAAGCGGGTCATAGGCTACCCAACTGGCACGATCCGGACCCAAATAAGCACTGAATGCTTTTTCACCCCATGGTACCTGCGTTGGCGCCACAATGGGTGAAAAGGCTGACACAGAACGATAGCGGCCAGGATTACGCAGTGCGATCATGATGGCGCCAAATCCACCCATCGAATGTCCCGCAATGCCTCGCTGCTGCGTAACCGGAAAGCTCGCCTCAATCAGCGCAGGAAGTTCCGTGACGACGTAATCATACATCCGATAATGCGCAGCCCACGGCTCCTGCGTCGCATTGAGGTAAAATCCGGCACCCTGTCCAAGATCGTACGCATCGTCATCAGCCACACCCACGCCCCGTGGACTGGTATCCGGCGCGACAATGGCGATGCCCAGTTCTGCGGCCACGCGTTGCGCGCCAGCCTTGCCAATGAAGTTCTGCTCCGTACATGTCAGACCGGAGAGCCAGTAAAGAACGGGAACCTTTTCAGTTTTTGCCTGCGGCGGCAGGTAGATCGCGAAGTTTGCTTCCACACCCAACGACACGGACTTGTGTCGCCAGACTTCCTGCACGCCCCCAAAAGAGGCGTGTGTTTCCTTGCGTTCCATGGCTCTCACTGCCTTTTGCGCATGTCAGTTACCGTCCGTGAAGGTATAACTGCAGATCTTGTTCCCTGCCGGATCCCGGAGATAGGCAGCGTAAGCGCCCGGTAAGTGGCTTCGCGGGCCGGGTGCGCCTTCATCGGTTCCCCCATTGGCAAGACCTGCGGCATGAAAAGCCTCCACTTCGGCGGGTGTCGCTGCTGCAAAACCGATGGTGACACCGTTGCTTGAGGGCGCTTCACCGTTGCCAGGACGTGCAATGATGAAGGCTGGCTTTTCGCGGCCATACAGAATCCACCCATGCCCGAACGGCCCCAGGTTTTTTATGCCCAGAGCCGCAAGCGCGGCGTCATAGAATTTCGCGGATACCGCAGTATCCACTGCCCCAAGAAAAACGTGAGAGAAAACATCGTCACCGGAAATAACTGCCATGATCGTTCTCCTGTAATTTCCAACCATTGGAAATGATGTTGCGCGGTGAGACGTAGACCTTAGAAATGAATGACGGAACGGATGGATTTTCCTTCATGCATCAGATCGAAGGCCGTATTGATGTCTTCGAGCGGCATGGTGTGGGTTACGAAAGGCGCAAGTTCGATATCGCCACGCATGGCATCTTCGACCATGCCGGGAAGCTGGCTGCGTCCCTTGACCCCACCGAAAGCCGAGCCGCGCCACGAACGCCCCGTCACAAGCTGGAAGGGACGGGTCGAAATTTCCTGACCGGCCCCTGCCACTCCGATGACGATCGACTGCCCCCACCCACGATGCGCGGCTTCTAACGCCGCGCGCATGACGTTGACGTTTCCGATACATTCAAATGTATGATCAATACCCCAGCCGGTCATTTCCACAAGAACCTGCTGAATCGGTTTGTCATAATCCTTGGGGTTGAGGAATTCCGTGGCGCCGAATGCTTTAGCAAGTTCAAACTTTTCCGGATTGGTATCAATAGCGAAAATCCGGCCAGCCTTTGCCTGTCGCGCTCCCTGAATCACCGCCAGACCAATCCCGCCCAGCCCGAAGACGGCAACCGTATCTCCCGGCTGCACCTTGGCCGTGTTGTGTACCGCACCAATCCCTGTGGTGACGCCACATCCCAACAGACAGACATGCCCTGGATTGGATGCGGGATTGATTTTTGCCAGAGAAACCTCGGCGACAACCGTGTATTCGCTGAACGTCGAACACCCCATGTAATGATGGATCGGCTGACCTTTGTAGGAGAAGCGTGTCGTGCCATCCGGCATCACACCTTTACCCTGTGTGGCGCGCACTGAAATGCAGAGATTGGTTTTTCCCGACTTACAGAACAGACATTCACCGCATTCCGCCGTGTAAAGCGGAATGACATGGTCGCCGGGGGCAACGCTGGTGACCCCTTCTCCGACCTCGATGACAATTCCCGCGCCTTCGTGACCCAAAACGGCTGGGAACAGTCCCTCGGGATCATCCCCTGACAGGGTAAACGCATCAGTGTGGCACACACCCGTATGCGTGATCTGCACGAGCACCTCACCAGCACGAGGAGGCGCTACATCGATCTCGACAATCTCAAGGGGCTTACCCGCCTCGAAAGCAACTGCGGCCCGTGATTTCATGATTTTTTCTCCAAATAACCTATCAGCCAGCATCGAGGGCATTACCGGAGATAGGATCGAACGAGTGACACCACATTCTCGATCGAACCACTGGCAGCATCACGATCACCGGCACACTCAACAAATTCTTCCCGCAGGTGGCTTTCGAGAACACCGGCCATTAATCCGTTGATCGCTCCCCGGATAGCCGCCACCTGTTGCAGCACCGGACCGCAATCAGTTCCCTTCTCCAAAGCCTGTTCCAGCGCATCAAGTTGCCCGCGAATACGGCGCACGCGGGTCAGAACGCGCTTTTTCTCAGCTGGTGTGTGCGGCACGAACGCTTACTCCCGAATATACTACCCTTGAGTATCCTCGTCATACTATAGGGCAGTATGACGAGGATATAAGGGCGTGCTTGTCATATGATCCGATCACAATTCCGTATCGCTGAAATTTTCATCGCAACGTCCATGGGTTGCCCGTCTGTGTCTTGGGATCATTCAATAGGTGCAATCAGTGAGATCCAGACAATCTCTGCAACGAGGCTTTGAAGCGCTGATGTCCGCTATTTGGCAAACAACCTTGTGGTCCAAACGACCGACATGAGGCGAAAGCAGAAGGTCCGCTTAGCGCGGCGTAAGCAGACAAGCGGCAATCGCCCTCTTTGCGGACACGTGAGCCTATGAATAGCTTTCCGCGTAGCGGACATCAGGAAGGAAGCAGTCGGCTGGCAGCTAAGGCCTCTGGCGGTGCGGCGGATCGCGCCGTGACTGACCCGAGCCGACTCCCTTTGATGATGCTGGAGGTGCTCCGCCTTTTAGCTGGAGCCGAGAGGCCGGTTCCTTGGGAGCTGCCGCTCGTCACGGAAACCGCGTGCGGCAAGGGGCAGTGCAATGCAGACTTTCGGGCCAGATGCATGAAACACGGTTTGGACAAGAGTTGACGGAAGGTAGTCGTCCGCCGCATGTACGAAAGTTCCATAGGCCCTCCAGAAATTACATCTTTCCTATTCGATCAGTTTCATCATAGAATTGAACAATGTATTGTCTCGAACACCTATGAACTTTGATGTATGATCCCACATTCGGCGGCGCAGCACTCGCCCGACAGTTGAATAAAAGTGATTTTCTAAAAGAACCGGCCTTGAAGAACGAGGCCCACAAGGCCGCTATAGTAGCACAGGCTGTGGCGATTGCTCGCAATGGGTTTGCTTACTTGCCGTTGACCCCAAATAGCTTAGCAGGGCGAACGGTCTTCCAGGTCACCGATCTGGCAAGCGATCTGGTATTACGAAAGGCGGCTCAAAATATTCGTCGAATCACGGCGTCAAAGCAGGGAAGCCGGATCGAGATCATTCGTCGTCTAAAATTGTTCTGTGAAGAAGGCATTCCTTTCACCGTTGTAAAGATGGACATAAAAAACTTCTATCCTTCGGTTGATCAGGATTTTCTATCTATCCAACTAAACAAGAGGCTTGTGACCGCGCCCAGCACGGGATCGGTAATAAAATCCTTAATTAATCAATGTAGAAGTAATTCCGTGGGCGGTCTGCCCCCAGGATTGGCAATAAGTGCAGAACTCAGCGAGTTCTACATGCAGGATTTTGATTGCCATATGCGCGAAGTGCTAAAGCCACACTACTTTGCACGATACGTAGATGATATAGTTGTTATTTTGCCACATTTGGACAACCCCAAGGCACTTAAGAAATTAATTGAAGATATTTTACCTAATGGTTTGAAGTTAAACTTCTCAAAATCGAAGGCATATACTTTTGGAAATGCGAATATAAAGTCACCATCTATTGAGCATAGCTTCGATTATCTTGGCTTCAAGTTCAATGTTTATCAAGTGGGTAAAGACAGACCGTATTCGCGCCGAGTTGATCTGGATATTGCTTCATCGAAGGTAAAAAAGAACAAGACTCGAATTGTGAAGTCCCTTCTACAGTATTTATCTGACGGAAACTTTGACGACCTTAGAGATCGTATCCGTATATTGACATGTGGCTATCAGTTCTTTGATGAGCGGCAGCAAAAGAGACGAAGTGCGGGTCTACAACACACTTATAAACTCATCGAAGGCAATGCTCCGGCGCTTGTTGAGCTTGATAGGTTCCTTTCTCGGATGGTCCTTTCAAATTCTGGGCCCATTTGTGGATGGTTGGCACTCGCTATGACAAATCAAGAAAGAAAAGAATTGCTTAAGTACTCATTTTTCACTGGCTTTAATAACCGCGAACACTTCAGGTTTAGCGCCAGTCGGTTGGCACACCTAATGGGGTGTTGGAAGTATGCCTAGCAAGCGCAAGTCACGAGTGAAGCTAGATAAAGCGGATAAATGGCGCGTTGTACTTACAGATACATCACCGTTGGAGGTTCCGATTATCGTTAGCAACGATGGCTTCTACAAAAATCTTTATGGAGCAGCCAAGAAATCGGCGCATTTCAAGAAGATGATCACTGCTCTTGTGCTGGACGATGACGGTAAAGGATACACTATTCCTCTCAGGTACAATATCGTCAAGGATTCCCGTAGCGTCAGAACCTTGAGCCTCCTACACCCGAAGGGTCAGGCCATTTTGGCCGAGTTCTATCAAAAGTATGAGGAACTGATCTGCGAATATGCGGGACGTGGACCATTCTCCATTCGTGCGCCGAAGAAAGTTGGAAGTTCTTTTTTTGTGCCATCTTCGATGGAGGATAAAAACCGCTACAAGAACGCAACTGTCGATATGACCGGGCTGGACAAATTGGTCCGAAACCCGGCCAGCTACTTTTCATATTCAGGGTATGATCACCTATACAAATTTTTTTCTTCAAATGACCACATTCGCCTAGAGAAAAAGTATCGTTATCAACTGTCTCTAGATATAAGCAAATGCTTTGACAGCATTTACACGCACTCAATGGCATGGGCAACTAAGAGTAAAGATGAGGCGAAAGAGAATACATTCGCCTCAAGCTTCGGAAATAATTTCGACAAGGTAATGCAGCGACTCAATCACAACGAAACTAGTGGTATTTGCATAGGGCCGGAAGCTAGTCGCATTTTTGCTGAAATCATACTCGCCAAGGTGGATCAAAATGCACGTCGAAGTCTAGAGGAGAAAAGATTTCCCATACGTGATGGTGTCGATTACGAGTGCAGGCGCTACGTAGACAACTACTATGTTTTCACTAATGATCCTGCGACTGCCGATTTGGTGGAGCATGAACTATCAATCGCATTGCGGGAATATAATCTCCACCTGAATACTGGAAAGAGGGAATTCGAGAAGCGACCATTCTATTCAAAAAAATCACTCGTTATAGACGCGATCAACGAATCTCTCGCCAATCATTGGGAAAAACTCTTTGAGTCTGTCTTCTTGCCTGAAAGTGGCAGAAAGGCATTGTCTCCGAGACACATATACAAATACCGTTCGTTGTTTGGAAAACTCACCAGAGAGGTTAAGGCAGCATGCTTTGCCTCCGAACTCGGTTATGACGCAGTTGCAAACTATATAATCGGTGCCGTGCGCAGGAAAGCTATCGATATCGCAGAGGGATATGTTGGTCTTTCGGCTTTAAAAGATAGGCCTGTTTCCGATCTAAATTATCGACAGATGTTCTTTTTCTTGCTTGATGTTGGATTTTACTTTTTTACACTTCATCCAACGGTAGCGTCGTCGCTTCGCCTATCTCACACTATTGTGTGCGCTGCGCAGCATCTGCAAGAATACGATCCCGAAGGTTTTGATATTCTCAAAGAGGCCTCCCTTCGTTGGGCATCACAATTAGCTCGAGCGCCTAGCTTCGAAGGTTTACTCTCGAAAGAGTCAGTAATCCCAATAGAATTGCTCAATATTTTGATTAGTCTCCAACAGTTTGGGGCAGATGGGCAACTAGAGCATGATTTGATTTCACTCGCTAAACTGGACCGAAGGAGTGTGGGCTACTTCGAACTGGTCGTGAAGCTATTCATCTATGGTGACCGACCACAGTTCTCTGACCAGAGGGACGAAATCTGGGAAATTATCTGCCAGCGAGTTTCTTCAGAGAAGTCTCTGAATAGGTCTTCGGAGATAGTGCATCTTTTATTGGATGCGCTTGCTTGTCCGTATCTTGATAGAGTGAAACGAGCCGAATTGCTTCATGCTTCATGGAGTAGGATGGGCTCCAACCTCGGCAATTTAAGTGCAACGGAGGCCAAGACACTGGTTGACGAAATCCAACAGCAGCATTGGTTTGTTCGCTGGGATGGCGTCGACCTTTTGAATATGATCGAAAAGAAAGAGTTGAGCAGCGTTTACGCCTAAGATATCATAAGTGCGGGTGTCAGCCACGTTTTGCCGTAACTCGATTGCGGTACAGACATTCCGTTCAAACTGCGTGGACCGTATACAATCTGCGTAAGAGTTCGGTTTGAGCAGCAATGCACACACTTACGTTGGCTGGCATTCAAAAAGCCCTATTTTGTCGCCAACGCCCACAATCGTTCGTTACGCTGTAGTATCTGGAAGCTCACCCGAGAACTCCGCAAGGGGCTGGTTGTGTCGATCAGCCGCGACGTGAACGCCTTTGATCCACTGTTCGCTTCCTGCGCAAAGCGGTCGTCATACGCAGTTGAATGAAAGGCAGGAAACATCGCCTGGGAACTCCAAAGCGGTCAGACCGCCTTCCCCCCCTTAGCGGCCTATCTATTCGGAAAATGCGAAACAGGCACACAGATTCCGTCAGAACCAGCCACCTCTCTATTACGCCTTCGGTAGGACTATTCTGCTCCAGGTTGTTTTGACCGTCTCAATAGAAATTTTTCCTTGGTAGGAATCTGCATCAACGCGGCGACCAACTTCTGACTGATCTCGATTATGGCTGCTCTGCCCTTCTCATCCATCTCGATCATATCACCTTCATCGTAATAGTGCCCCAGGACATCATTGAGGACATTGTGGATAGTTCGTTCCCGGCTCACATCCTGATGGAGCTTGAGAACTGTTGACACGCGCGCAAGCGAGACGTCATTGAGTCTGCTGCCATCGGGTGCGTTGAGCCAGTCGAAATCGAGTGACACCTTGGCGGCCAGATCACCGTCCCAACGTGCCGGATTGAGTGGATCGGATGCGAGCCCGATCTCAATATTCCTTGGCCCACCTTTCTCAGCCAACACCATTTGCCAAGAAGCGATGTTAAATGCGTGATAATAGGCAAGAGTTCGCCCATAATCATCGCTTCTGACATAAATGAGATTGAACATCGGCCCATGGTTTTCCAGCAAATACTGATAGGCAGATTCAGGAAAATCACGAGCATCCACAGTGGTGAAGCACTGAAGGAAGTCTTCGCTCCCCTTGACGACGAAGTCGCGGGCTTGGGCAAAAGCCGCGTCTTTTAAAGGCATCGTCCCAACACGGGTTGCCAGCAAGACTAGGCTGGATTTTACCATCGAGCGGACGACTTCCTCACCGCCGCACTGGATCCGAGTGTGAAGTGTGCCGGGATATTCGTTCTGAAAGGAAGCGTACTGTCCCTCAATTTTGGCCCAGAAATGATCCTCGGTTACGCCTATAGCCGCTGCGGCATGAGCAACATATTTCCTAAATTCCTCCATGCTATCGACGCTGAAACTGACATCATAGCGCTCGTTGCCCAGTGGTGTGATAGTGAATGGTTTACCCCCAACGCGCTTGGGTCTACCACGAGAATCGAGAGTGATCGTTCCGGTCGATGCGAGGATTTTGGACAGACCGGGTGGAGGTTGACCGCTCCCGCTTTTCATCTGGAACATGTTGCGGAGCATGCGTAACTGCTCAGGCAGAACCTTGTCGATCGTCCCACCGAAGGATTGATTGCAGTGATTGCAATCAGCCCATTTGGTCGTCATTCGCCCACCTAGCGCGTCGAGCAGAATATGTTCAGGTTTAGTGCGAGTGCCCACTTCATTATCGCAGAAAATGCAAAGCACCTTGTCTTGTAATAACCTCTGCCGAATCATTATTAGCTCCAGTTACCCGTTGTGACGCGATAATTACGCCAGCGCCAACGTCACGGACGATTACAGCTTTTTCTGCCTTCAAAAGAACTTTTCGAGTCGGTGTGTGTAGTGAGCGGCAACAATATCGCACTATAGAGAGAAATCGGTCGTGATTAACAAACTGAATATGTTTTATACACGTACACTCAATTAAACGTTTAGCTCTAATTATTCCGTAACCAAATGCCGGATTCCGGCAAGTTTCTGGGATGGCCTCGAACAGGTTCAATATCTTAGCGAGCGTCGTCCATTTGAGTGTCCAGTTTACCGATAGCCTTATCAAAAGCAGACATTCCGTTCCCCCCCACTCCTGCCGTTTCGCAGATGTTGCTGTTTCATTGGGGCAGGCATAGGATAATTATCATGATGCTTGATGACCTAGGACCACGTATCTGCATTATGGGGCCGTCCAATAGCGGGAAGTCCACGCTGGCGGACGCGATCTCACGGGTGCGCGGTTTAAAAACCGTACATCTCGACCAATTGAGCCACCTTCCTCACACTGACTGGCTCTCCAGAAACTCAGAAGAATTTAAGGCACTTCATGACGCGGAAATTTTAAGTTCAAGTTGGATTATTGAGGGTAATTATTCTTCTTTGCTCCCACAACGCCTGGAACGAGCAACTGGATTTATCCTTCTTGATGTTCCCACTCCTGTCAGTCTATATCGCTATCTACGGCGCTGTTGGGTCAAGGGAGTGCGGCTGGGAGGGCTAGAGGGCAGCCATGACAGTATGAAATGGAGTATGATACGTCACATAATTGGCACCACCCGCTCCAATCGCAATCGTTACAAGCGTCTATTCAACGATATCAGCTTGCCAAAAGTGGAACTGAATACCACTAAAGCATTAAGCAACTTTTACCGCGTTAACGGTTTAAAGCTATTACAATCCTAAGGCGCATACCGCAAGTTTACTTCTGACTGCGTTAAATCCCATAAAAATAGCACTGACAAACAGTAGTCCAGCGATTGTAGTATATATCCAAAATCAACGGTTTTCCGCCACAAATTCTACGTCCGCTTCTACCATTTATCGCAAGTAGGTGGGCACACGGAAAAGGAAGGTTTTTTGTCGAGATCCCTTAATTGGGAGAAACCTAGTTTTCAGGCCGACCACCGCCACGAAAGTAACCTTGATCAGGATATAACAAGTCACTTAATTGGATTAAAATATGCCCGTTCTTCGTCGGACTTGTTTCACACCGAGGATGCTCTCCATGTCCGCCTTGGGGGTGAACGGGCAGTCGGCTTCTCGATTAAGACAACTTCGAAGCAAACGTTTATGTCGATCTCGCAGATGTTCACGTCCACTTGCAAGGCTTGACATTTTTTCGTTGAAAATTGACCCTATTTTCAATGCCTAGTCCATTTACAGGAAACAACTATTAAAAATTACGAATTAAGGAGATGATTTTATGAAATCAGGTTCAGAACGTAGGTCAATACCAAGAGCTCACATCTATATAGCAGGATCATTTTTTCATCTAGCCAGCCGAAATGAAGATGCTGCATATTTCTGGAAAGTTGGGAAAGCATACAATATTATTGACCGGTTCTGGCTTGCCCCCAACTCTTATTGCATGGAACATAGAGGACACGGTTATTATCCAAAGTATGTTTGGCATTGGGTAGAAAACGCAACTGCTACGGAAAGCAGGATATTGAATTCTCTTTCAGATAATATAGATCAAAGATACTCTAAAAATTTACCCTATAGTAGCGAAGTTGTATCCAATGTAAACGTAGAAATTATAAAAAATAAGATAATAGAAATAACAAAAACAGAACCAACATTTCATTGGGACGATGAGGATTACACTGCTGATTTATCAAAATTTCTTAAATCTGTCGCTCATAATGATAAAAAGCAAGCTTCGAAATGGGACGATAGGTCAATATTAAATGCTTTTATTAAGATGATGGGGCATGATTTTTCTTTATGAAAATGTGAACCTCAATCGCTTTGGACGATATTCATTTTCGTAAGCTAACTACGTCCGCCCTGCGGAATCGTAGACTAGCTCTCAGGTGTCTTCATTATTCTGTTTAAGGGATAAGATCTTCAGATGCATCCCAAGCCATTTCTATAGCCGCACCGGTGCCACCGACAGCTAGTATCATGACCGAAGTGCTCCAAAGCTCAAAGAAATTTGAAATTCGAAACGTCGATACCGTATGAGGGAACATTAACAGGACTAAGCTAATGGCCGTCAGGCCTCCTGCAAAGGCAACATACGCCTTCGCTGCAAGAAATACGCATGTGCCAACTATGTAGTATAGGTATGAACGGTAAGGAGGATTAATTCCTATTCCTCTAAGAAGCCCAACAAAAACTAGCCTTTTATACCATTTTGGTATCTCATTGACTTTCGTAGTAAGCCATGATTTCGCTGGTATTCCAAAGATGACAGTCAAAACCTTTACCACCATCTCAAGCAGGAGCAGGCTACCTAAAGTGGCCGAAAGTCCGTAAAATTCAGGTATAGGTTCCAACGCGAATTCTTGAAATTTAGCCGCGTAGCCGATTAACCTCTTTGAGGTTGATGCCTGTGATGAACCTAGTAGCTCGGCCGTGATTAGCAAAGCAGACATGACCACCAGAGGAAACGCATATGCGTAGCAGAATGCTCGAACCTTTTCGGGCTGCTTCTGGCTGGTATGAAAACAGAACCAGTACAAAAGACAAGGAGTGAAAGTCAGAAAAAAGAATTTGTCGTATATTGGCATCTCAGGAAGGGGGTTTATGTCAATGTGTGCCAACATCCAGCCGGATGCAATGAGGGTTGGAAACACCAAAAAAGCGCTAACTAAACCTTTATGCCGCAATAAAAATAATGCCGTATGATTCTTTGTTCGGTTCATATGGGGCCTCCGTGAGTTGAGCGACGCATGCCGGGACATTAGTGGTCATCTGGTTGACAGGCATGACGTAGTAGCTGTCCGGTCGGGAGCCAACGATAGTTATTTTACACTTTGCTGGCAGGGATGCCGGCTTTCTGCTTTCCCCTCATTGTTACCGTTCAATAGAGGTTGCTGATTTTTAAGGCACCCTGATCTTGTAGGCTCAGGCACACCTAGGACCAATAGAGATGTCTGTTTTCTACTTCCGCCTGCCCTGTTTTCGGTCGCATGATTTTACCCCAACTCTGAGTGTCATAAACGCGTGGTGATGGAGTTACGCAATGAATGATAACCAGACGACCCCGAACGATACGCTCGATTACACCAACTTGCGGATCGCTCTCGTGGCGAATTCGAATATGTGGACTTGCCGAACTTTGTCGCTGATTAGGGCAATCAGCGGCACACAGATCGACATTCGGAGCGAGACGCTTCTTGAAGACCTTGAAGGGAACGCGCCAGGGCATCTGGAGATTGGGCAGTTCCTTGAGGCGCTTCTCATATGGTTCTCTGGCGAGAGAGATCAAGCATTGGAGCAGCTTGCGTTGATCGCATCGGAGCCGCGCAGACTTATCGAAAATATTACCAGCCTTGAGCCTTGAGCCTTGTGTGCTGGGCCAAGATCGGTTCTCAGGTTCATTTCGCTTGAAGGATAAGCCTCGCCATACCGTGAAAGTTCGCGAGTTGCCGGACGGTGAGGGCGGAAGAACCATAGGCACAACAGAATATGTTTTGCCGAAGGCCTAAGCAAATGCCTGACAAGCAAACGATACGGCAGGACAGCCCCACAATGGGAACGTTGATCGTAAGCATGGTACTCGGCATAGCCGCGTTCGCGCTCGGCTACCATTTCGGCGCGTTCGACTCCCTTATAGCGACCTGGACGCCAGCAGATCATCAAGGCGCCCTCGCACAACTGAAGTGGGGATAACGATGGCCGACAACCAGACAACCCGAAGTAGTCTTAAGGCATGGCTGTCTGAAACGAAGATCTATTCAAACGGAGCGACATTTAGTCGCAAGGAAATCATTATATATTCAGCGTCATGTCTGGCGGCGTTACCAGTGATAGTAACAAGTGGATCTATTGTCGATGAATGGGCCATTCGTGGCCTTGCGAGGCAGTCAGCGATATTGACAGCGGTACACGCTATCAAGCTGACATTGATTGGTTTGATTGGTTGAAAAAGGTGAAAAAGATGACTGAAACTTTAGTCGTGAAGATAACCCGGATGCCCATTATAAAGTGTGTTTATGCAGCCGTAGCTATTATGACATTTCTAGCAATAACATTTGTTGTTCCTGATTTTTTACCAAAGACATCAGCGTCGGCGCTAGTGCTTTGGACAATTGCTAAGCTTGTTCTAGGTGCTTGGGTAATTCTCTCCTTAGGCGTGCATGCCGGCGAGGGAAGCAATGACGGATGTTCCCGTTAAGGAGGCTTTTGATGAGAAGTGACAACCTGACGACCGAGGCTAACTTTCCAGCGTCCCTTCACCCCGCGCTTAAAGCCCTTGTCGCCGAAGCCGTAGCAAATGCAGCATACTCAGAAGAACTTGCGTCCGCTTCTGAAGAAGAATTTGTCACGGCCGCCATGGTGAAAGACGGGCTAGAAATGGTCGGTCTCAATCTTGAGATAGGCGCTACATATCAAATCTGGTCCTTGATCTCTCTCAATTCTCAGGCCGGTTGGCTCGATGGACCTCGTGATGCGGCGGATGCGCTGGTCGCGGTGCAGCGACTGTGTCAGGATATTGCTGATGGGTCTGACTATGCGGGTTTTTCGGGAAAAGGATAACGAGCAATGCTGGATGCTCTACACCTGACCGGATCCTGGCCTGTTCTACGCTCGCGTGTTCTCGAACAGGTAGACCGCCTCACTAGGCAGCGTTTGGCTCAATCTGTCATTACGATCGACGTTCTCCGTCCCATTCTCTCGACAGCCCGCTTCTCCCCGCCCCTTCCAGTCTTTATCGCCGGCAGCATGCTTCCAGATGGGTCTGCTCTGCCCGATACTGAATTGCCCTACTGCGCCGAACACACAGCCAGTGCGCGTAAACTTCTTGAGGGGGCGCTTTCCTCCCTCCCCAGCGGCTACCATCTCGAAGTAGCTCTTGAGATCGATCGACAACGCTTAGCGTTTGTCGCGTCGCTTGTTTCGTCGGACCAAAAAGAAAGACCATCTTTCCTTCCGAGCAAGGACAAGGTCAATTCTATCCCGACACCTGCACCTATCGGACAAGCTCCAGCTAATGTTGTCCGCTGGTTTTCGGCTTTGGCCGAAGCTGAAGTTCCCAAACATGACGGCCAACTGGAGACATCACAGGCAGCCGTAGGCACATTCGTTCATATCGGTAAGGCCGCTAACACCCGCCGGGCCTACCGCTCGGCCATCCGTGGCTGGTGTGCATTTGCTGAACGTCATGATCTCCCTGCCCTGCCTGCGCGGAGTGAAGATGTTGCAACCTATCTCGCGGACTTGGCTTTGCGCGGACGAAAGCCAGCAACTATTGAACTCTATAGGGCTGCGTTGCGCTATCTTCATCATGTGGCACATCTACCCATACCTACGACACACGCCCTCGTCTCTGAGATGCTGGCCGGAATTCATCGCTCACCAAGCAAGACGCCACAACGTCGGGTAAAAGGTTTGACTTGGGAAATGCTCTGCGAAGTCGTTGATAAGATCCCTATGACATCGCTGGTGGATACACGTGACCGCGCCATTTTGCTTCTTGGCTATGGGGGAGCGCTTCGTCGCTCTGAACTGGCAGGGATCCAGCTCGAACACGTCACGCTTGATGAAGACTGCATGCGTATCACCCTACCCCACTCTAAGGGGGATAAGAAGCATCAGGGTACCTCAATAGTTATACCCCGTGGGATAACTATACATTGTCCAGTTCGTGCCTGGGAGACGTGGATACGACAGTCAAAATTGACACCACGAAGCAACACGCCAAGCGATACAAAGATAGAGAGCACAAACGAGACGACTGCCGCTTTCCCAAGAATTTGGCTGCCTGCAAAGGCGAAAATGAATGAGACTGCTCCCGATCCTAAAATCGGTAAGGAAAGTCTTTCGGACTTTTCGATAGCCACAATTATCAAACGTCGATGTCAGGCAGCCGGAATTGAAGGCGATTTTAGTGGGCACAGTCTACGTCGTGGTGCCATCACAACAGGCGCTCAGGACGGCATTGACCTGATCGCGCTCAAACGATTTTCCCGTCATCGCGATTACCGAGTTCTTGAAGCATATGTCGAAGAAGATCAAGCCTTAAGCAAACACCCAGGAAAGACGCGCTTTTAGATTAATTGCACAATTATAACATTAATTTGCATTACAGGAAATTAGAGCCAATCTATGCAACGTTGCATAGAGTCGGAAGTCGATTGGACTTTACTCACGGCTGATCGATATGGAAAGCGTCCAACTAAATTATCTAGGATAAAACTACACAGTGGGTTGGACTTTACTCACAACAGAAATGGACTTTTCTCACGCGAATCTACTTAATCCACTGGACCCTACTCACACAGCAAATAATATATATCTAATAATCTTCAATTCGCTTCGTGAGTATAGTCCAAAGGCCGTGAGTAATGTCCAACCCAAACACGGGGAAAACTGGTGTGAGTAAAGTCCAACTTGACCAACGCCCCTTTGCTACGTCAGGGTTGGGCTAATGGCAGATGTTCATCACCTCTTATTGCAACATGGCCTTGAAGAGGCCCGTCGATTACAAAACATCGACAAGAACTCCCGTGCTTGCGTCGATGCCGCACACGAAGTGCTGTGTGATGAACAACAGGCTATCGGGATAGCGCACGCAGGCTTCGCAATGGCAGCTCTTCCACACAAAAAACCTAAAACTGCCGTGTGGGAGCGCGATGGTGGGCCAGTAAAATTACTTATTGAGAGCGGCCTTGATGCGAATAAAGAGCCAGTTGGTATTCCTTATGGCTCAGTAGCACGACTAATACTGCTATATCTTCAGACACAGGCTGTAAGAAACAAGAGCAGGCAGATTGAGCTAGGCGCATCTATGAATGCCTGGCTTTCTGCAATGAATCTATCAATTGGAGGAAAAACTTACAATTTAGTGAGGGAACAGAGTCGAAGAATTAGCCGATGCCGCTTAACTTTTTTCAGAACTGATGCTGGAAACCAGTATGTCAGCAATGGAGCATTTGTCCGAGACGCTATATTCCCACTCGATCCGACAAACTCAGAACAGCAGTCTTTGTGGTTAGAAGTAGTAACGCTAGATGAGTCTTTCTATAATAGTCTCATTCAGCATCCACTACCTCTGCGTGAAGTGGCAATTCGCCAAATTTCAGGTAGGTCAATGGCTATAGACCTCTATATTTGGCTTGCTTATCGCCTCCACGTTCTTACAATGCCTATAAAAGTGACTTGGGCAGCCCTTAAGAGTCAATTCGGTCCAGATTATCGAGAACTTCGTTTTTTTAGACGCGATATTATTCCTTCTCTGAATCTTGCTTTGTCTGTTTACCCTGAGGCCATTGTAACTATAGATGACCGCCAAGGGCTAACTCTGTTTCCTTCGCCTGCACCCGTTAAAGAGCGCAGCCGACGCTTGCTCTAAAAAATTTCACTCAATTGGACTTTTCTCACGGTTCACTTTTGATGGACGAGAAATTTTACGCAAAAAAATAATTTCCATTTAATCCAATTGATTACTCACAAAAAAATGGTCCGTGAGTATAGTCCAGTACCTTCCTGTTGATGTTGAGTGTTGACAGGGGGGTGTTGATAGATCAACACTCACTGTAATTTCTGACAGGTGAGTGGTTATGACGGAAAATAATGCGGGTAATACTCTAAAAAAAGTTAGGCTGAGCTTAGGTCTCTCACAGGCCGAGTTAAAAACTTTGCTGAACGAAAGACTTTCTAGAAACTATGATAGACACACAGTCTCACGCTGGGAAAACGGGCGTCAGCCTATTCCCTCTGAGGTATCTAACGAACTAGAGCAGCTTGTCGAACGCAGACCTCAGCCATTGCAGGTAATTGTCTTTGCCAACCAAAAAGGTGGAGTTGGTAAAACAACAAGTGCATTAAACATTGCTTATGCTTTAAGTCGTCTAAACTATCGCGTATTGTTAATAGATGCTGATCCACAAGCAAGCGCAACTTCAGCTCTCGTAGGCGATGCTTTAGTTCAGCTTTATCGCAATGGTAGAACACTGGATGCGGCCTTACTAAAGGGGGCTTCATTTTCAGACGTCATACTTGATAAATCAGCAGAACTTGAAAACGGACGAATTCTACCGTTTTCTTTTATACCAAGTCATATTGATTTGGCTGAAGTAGATGTTCGCAGGGAACCTGGAACAGAAGGTCTGCTACGTGAGGCCATTCAAGGGGTTCAGAATGATTTTGACTACATTATTATTGATAGCCCGCCCCACCTTGGCTTTCTGACCTGGATGGCATTAACAGCAGCAAATCAGGTTTTCATTCCAGTTCGTACTGAGCCCTATGACGTGATGGGGGTAAACCTGATTTTAGACACTATTTCCAAAGTAAATCGCCGATCAAACCCACGTCTCAGAATTGGTGGAGTAATTCCGACACAATATTCGTCAAATCAATATGTTGATGTGGGAATAATTGAACACCTAATTTCGTCTCTCACAGGAAAGGCTGATGTTCTGGAGCCTGTTCCAAGTAGTACAGCTTTCAGTAATGCTGCCTGGGAAGGTAAAATATCTGTGGAGCTAACACCTCTGAACCCTGCCGTCCGTCCCTACGTGCGGCTCGCTGAAGCGATTGGCACGGGAAAGCAGCCTGTGCTTGCAACCGATGTTTTGGACCTAAATCAGACAGAGGAATAAGCCCATGGCTAGAACTTTCAAAAAGAGAAGTCCCTCTGCATTTCTTGAATCGCAGAAGGGGGTAACTACCTCTTTTGCAACTCCTTTTCTCGGCAAAGGAAAATTTAATCATAGCTTTGAGGTCCAGCTTACAGAATTGCTTCCTGATCCGGAACAGCCTCGTAAAAATTTCAATTCGGAAGAAATTGAAGCGTTAGCATCGTCTCTTACAGAGCAAGGAATTCTACAGCCTATTCTTGTTAGAGAGGCAGCAGAAGGCTCTGCAAAATGGATTATTGTGGCAGGTGAAAGGCGGTGGCGAGCTGCTGTTAGCCTTGGTTGGGAGACGCTCCCAGCAATAGAATATGATGGAAATTACAGAGCAGCCAGCTTGGTTGAGAACTTACTGCGAACTGATTTGTCTGCAGTTGAGGAAGCGCGCGGTCTGCGTAGCATTATGGACCTAAATCACTGGTCACAAAGTGAAACAGCAAGACAGTTAGGATTGAGTCAATCCAGAGTAAACCGCACACTGCGGGTTCTTGATCTCCCTAGTGATTTTTTAGATTATGCATCTGCGAATGCCATTCCTATTAATGTATTAGTCCAAATAGTGCGTGAAGAGGATGCTCATAAGCAACAGGCCTTAATGGACCGTGTAATATCTGGTTCTGGGTCTGTCTCTGAATTGCTGGACATACGCCAAATGTCCAGCGCGCAATCTCAGAAAGCAACAGCAAAGAAAGTAGGAACAGGGCTTAAAGCTTTTAAAACCATTCGCAGATTCATCAAAGAAACCTCTACAATCGCTGACAAAAAGGTAGCATTGTCTGACGAAGAGAAAAATGACCTTCGCCAAGCCCGTGATATGATTGACCAGTTGCTAGCTTAACTGAGAGAAATAATCCGATAGCTCCAAGGCTATGCAACGTTGCATAGCCTTTTTTTTGATTTCGACCTCAACTCCTATGCAACGTTGCATAGGACAGAAGGACAGAAGGTTCACCAGCCCTGAGCGTGCGCCGCAAGTGGTTGGTGCTCGCCATGCTCGTCCGCTGCGCGGCCTGTGCGTGGCTCCGCTCCCGGCGCTTCGCACCGCACTTGCGCCCCCCACTCCGGCCCGGTTGTCAGGAAGGCATAAGGTACAAGGGATGAAGAGAGTAGACGCTCCCCTTCCCGCTCCTTGCCACTAATCCCGACAAACCTATGCAATCAGGCCCCCGACCCTTTCTAAGGCGTCGGGCGATGCCGATTGGACGGAGTGCGCCATCATGTCCATGTCAGCCTCGCAACTCAATCTGTTTGATACCACTGTACTGTCCGGTGAGCTCGCATCCCTCTGGTCTCTAGACGATGACCAGCCCCTTCCCGAAGTCAGCCTCCCCTCCCCTCACTCTTTCCGTATCCCTCAGCGAGATTTCCGGCTGAAGGGACTGCGGGGTCTTGCGAGCGGATGGAAAGCCCGTGCTGAGGGTAATCTGGCAGCAATTGCCCTTCTCGGTGAACTTGAGCGCGAGGATCGTAATGCCACTGAGGCAGAGCAGGACGTGCTCGCTCGTTTTACAGGTTTTGGTGCGGGTGAACTTGCCAACAACCTCTTCCCGCCAACAGGCAAAGAAGTGCGCAAGGGATGGGAAAGTCTTGCATCAGAACTAGAACAGCTTACGACGGAGACTGAAAGGGCTGGCCTGCAGCGCGCCACACAATATGCACACTACACACCAGAACTGATTGTTCACTCACTGTGGGATATGGCTCAGCGCATGGGTTTTCGTGGCGGTTCAGTGCTTGAACCGGGTTGCGGAACCGGGGTCTTTATAGCCGCACGACCTGAGAAACTGGAAGGCAAGATCGCCTTCACAGGCATTGAAAACGATCCAATCTCTGCCCGGATAGCGCGCAAGCTCTACCCGAACCAATGGATCCGCAGTGAGGATTTCACGCGAGCCCAGCTCCCACAGGGCTATGATCTGGCGATTGGTAATCCACCCTTTAGCAATCGCACGGTGCACGGTCGTGATGGCTTGGAGAAGCAGGGACTAAGTCTTCATGACTTCTTCATTGCCCGCTCACTCGAAGCTTTACGACCAGGCGGTATCGCCCTGTTCGTGACCTCCCGATACACACTGGACAAAACGGATACTAAGGCACGACAGATTATCGGCGAGAGCGCTGACCTGCTTGGCGCTGTGCGTTTACCTGAAGGCGCAATGCGTGACGATGCCGGGACAGATGTGGTGGTCGATATCCTGGCATTCCGCAAACGAGAAGTGGGAGAAGTGCCGTCAAATGAGAGCTGGGTTCAAACTGCAGACATCCCAGACTCAGACGAGGGAAATGGTCCGCTCGTCATAAACCGGTATTTCCTTGACCATCCCGAACAGGTGCTCGGCTGTCATATTTGGACGACAACACAGTTTGGTCCTGGTTACACATGCTCTGCCACCGCCGGAGCAGAACTAGATCTTCTTCTTCCGCAAGCCCTGAGCCGGATTGCGCCCAACGTTCATTTTCTACAGCCGCTAGAGGCGCGCATTGTCCGGCCAGCAGGTGAGGGCGTTACGGTTGGAACCGCGGCAAGTGGTGCAGACCTCAAGGAAGGAAGCTACTTTGTAGAACGGGGTGTTCTGCACCAGATTAGCGAGGGACAGGCCCAGATCGTCCCGATCCGCAAAGCAGGTCAGGCAGAGGGGATTTTTGCCAAGCATGCTCGGATCATCCGCGGGCTGGTGCCCATCCGTGATGCCGCACGAAGTGTGTTGCGGGCTCAGATGCAGAACCTGCCTTACGGATCGCAGCAGCGCACACTGAAAACAGCGTACCAGAGTTTCGTGCGTGAATTTGGCCCCATCAATCATACCCGCACCACGCTGCGCGAAAATCCTGAAACTGGGAAAACACGGGAAACCCAGCGGCGTCCGAACCTGCAGCCCTTTCTGGATGATCCTGACGTTTGGTTGGTGGCTTCGATTGAGGACTATGACGAACGCACGGATACGGGCCGCATGGGGCCGATATTTTCTGAGCGTGTCATTCATGCACCGACAGAGCCTGAAATACACGGAGCCCATGACGCGCTGGCTGTGTCCTTGCATGAAACGGGTCGTGTAGATCTGCCTCTCATTGCCGAACTGCTGGGACGGAGTGAAGCCGATACGTTGGTTGAACTGGGCGAGAGTGTTTACCTTGATCCAGAACGTAGCACACAGGGCAGGGACGTCTGGGTCACGGCCGATGAGATGCTCTCAGGTGCCGTGCGGACCAAGCTGGCTTTGGCACGTGAGGCCACACAACTTGACCAACGGTTTGCACGCAATGTCAGCGCCCTGGAAGGCGTGCAGCCAGCGGATCTGCGACCCTCTGAAATTACAGCGCGTCTGGGAGCGCCCTGGTTGCCCGTTACGGACATTCAGGACTTCGTACAAGAGGTCATGGGGATTGAAACAACCGTTCGTCATACCCCTGAAGTGGCATGCTGGAGTATCAACCGTACGCCTTTCCTGTCTCGCGCTGAAGCAACATCTGTCTGGGGCACAGAACGACGGAATGCAGCGGAACTGTTGGAAGACGCGCTCTCTCAGTCCATTCCCAAAATCTGGGATCATTGGCGCGACGAAAATGGCAACGAGCAACGCGAACTCAATACGCAGGAAACGGAAGCGGCCAAAGCAAAACTGGCTGCAATTAAAAGCGCGTTCGAAAAGTGGGTGTGGCAGGATCCCGACCGCTCTGATCGTCTCGTAAAGCTCTATAACGAGACTTACAACAATCTGGTGCCACGGGCCTTTGATGGCAGTCATCTGCGTCTCCCTGGCGCAAGTAGTGCGATTACACTTCGTGCTCACCAGAAGCGCGTGGTCTGGCGGATTATTGCCTCAGGGCGCACTTACATGGCCCATGCTGTGGGGGCAGGAAAAACCTTCTCCATGGCGGCTGCCGTGATGGAGCAGAAACGCCTTGGACTGATCAGTAAGGCCGTTATCGTGGTTCCCGGCCACTGCCTTGCACAGATGGCGCGTGAATATCTCATGCTCTACCCTACAGCGAGAATTCTCGTGGCAGACGAGACAAATTTCGTCAAAGCAAAACGTCAGCGTTTTATTGCCCGCGCAGCAACTGAAAACTGGGATGCGATCATCATCACCCATGACGCTTTCAAGTTTATTCCAGTGGAGGCGGGTTTTGAACGGGGGATGATTGAAGATCAGATTGCGTCATACGAGGCCATTCTGTCTGGCCTGGATGGCGATGACCGTATCTCCCGCAAGCGCATTGAACGCATGAAAGAGGGGATGGAGGCTAAACTGGAAGGATTAGCCGCCCAGAAGGATGATCTCCTTCATATGGGTGAAATGGGCATCGACCAGATCCTTGTGGATGAAGCCCAGCTCTTTCGGAAACTGTCTTACGCGACCAATCAGTCCGATCTGAGAGGTGTCGATCCTAACGGCTCACAGCGCGCATGGGATCTTTTCGTTAAAACGCGTTATCTCGCAAAGACTGATCCAACACGTCCACTGATCATGGCTTCAGGTTCGCCGATTACGAATACGATTGCCGAATTGTGGAATGTCGGACGGTATATGGATCTGGATGCTCTTGTCGCCCGCAATCTCCATGAATTTGATGCTTGGGCGGCCAACTTTGGGGAAACACGCACCGAACTGGAGCTTCAGCCCAACGGTCTCTACAAACCGGTCACGCGCTTCACCGAATTCGTCAATGTGGCCGATCTTATGGCCATGTATCGTGACTTTGCGGACGTCGTTCAGTCAGACGAGTTGGCCCGTTATGTCAAGCTGCCCTCACTTAAGGGCGGTAACAGACAGATTGTGGTGGCCGAAAGCACAGAAGACTTTAGGGCATTCCAGCAGACCCTTGCAGAGCGGATGCGCGCGATTGAAGCCCGTTCAGGTCGTCCACAGAAGGGAGACGACATCATTCTGAGTGTGATGAATGATGCCCGGCATGGTGCGATCGATCTGCGCTTTATCGCACCATGGGCGGATAGTGACCCACATTCCAAGCTGAATGTGATGATCCGGAAGGTGTTTAAAATCTGGCATGAGACATCTGCCAATCGTTACACCAATCCCGAGACGGGCAGGGCTTACGATTTACCGGGGGCGGTGCAGATGATCTTCTCCGATCTCGGCACCCAGGCCTCCCAGACCAAGCGCGGGTTCTCGGCTTATAACTGGATCAGGTCAGAGCTGATCCGCATGGGTGTCCCAGCCGAGCAGATTGCCTTTATGCAGGATTACGACAAGGCGGCAGCCAAGCTACGACTGTTTGGTGATCTCAATGCAGGCCGCAAGCGTATCCTGATCGGTTCAACAGCCACAATGGGAACAGGGGTCAATGCCCAGCAACGCCTAAAAGCCCTGCATCATCTCGACGTGCCCTGGCTTGTGGCGGATATCATGCAACGTGAAGGTCGGATTGTGCGTCAGGGCAATCAGCATGACGAAGTGGAGGTTTACGCATACGCCCAGCAGGGATCCGTGGACGCCACCAACTGGCAGCTCCTTGAACGGAAGATGCGATTTATCGGCCTTGCAATGTCGGGAGACCGGACCATCCGTCGTATTGAGGATGTGGGCGGTGAAGGCAACCAGTTTGCAATGGCCAAGGCGCTGGCATCAGGCGACATGCGTCTGATACAAAAGGCTGGCTTGGAAGCCGATATCGCGCGTCTTGAGCGTTTGCAAGCCGCACATTTCGATGATCAGTTCAATGTGCGCCGGCAGATCTAGAGAGCTGAACGCGACATCAAGACAGCGCAGGCACGGATTCCGAAAATTGAGGCGGCACTCACACAGCGTATCACCACGAAAGGCGAGGCGTTTGCGCTTCACCGTGACACCAAGGTGGTTGAGAGCTGTGAAAAAGCTGGGGCATGGATACTGTCGCAGGCGCGGCTCGCTGAACGGGAAGGCCGGACCGGGCAGTGGAGCATGGGTCGGATCGCCGGATTTGAAGTGATGTGCGAAGCTCATGAACAGCAGTTCAGAACGTCCGATAAGAGAAAACCAGAAGTAGTCTCCTCGATCTATCTGGATACACCTGCCGGGGAAATCGAGGTTGAGACCGATCGTGAGACCAGGCCTCTGGGACTGATTTCACGGATTGAGCACGCAGCCTTACGTCTGGACAGCGATCTGGCTGAAACACGTCGCAGTCTGGATGAGGCACAGCGGCGACTGCCAGCTTATCGCGCACGAGAAGGACTTCCTTTTGCAGAAGCCGACGATCTCGCGGCGAAATGTGCCGAGCTATCCGCATTGGATGCTGCGCTGGCGGCTGAAGGCAAGGAAAAGGAAGCTGCGCTGAAATCGGCCACAGCAAATGATGATACTGCTTCTGCGGTTGCAGAGAAAATTGAACAGGTGGCTTAAGAAAATAAGAAAAGCACAAAGCCGAAAAGGGAAGGGCGGGCCACAGGCCGCCCACACGCCGCAAGGGTTCGCCCCGTTCCGGGGCCGCGCTGACGCTCGCCCTTGCCCCGTGTAGGCGTCTGCGACCGTGCCGAAGGTATGAGGTCAGAAAATTACACCTCATGACCCTGAAAGTGAGGAGAGTATCATGACGGAACTTCGCCGCGTCGATCCCAGAACACTCGTACCAAACCCGAATAATCCACGTAAGACCCAGCCAGATCCTCGTGCGGAACATCAGCTTGCGCTGAATATCAAGACGGTGGGCCTGATACATGCGCCCTGTGTGCGTGAACTTGAGGATGGTCGGTTGATGATTGTCGCTGGTCACAGGCGGGTGCGAGCCAGTATTGCGGCGAAATTGCCTGAAATTGACGTGCATGTCCGTTCTGGTGATGAAAAAAGCGATACGATGGCCGCTGTTGCCGAGAACGTCGTGCGTGCCGATATGACGCAATCCGAACAATGGCGTGGTGTGCTGGATATGCGCGAGAAGGGCGCTACTGATACGGAAATCTGTCGGGCTTTTATGGTCACACCAGCTTATCTTCGTGGCTTGATGCTGTTGTCCCAAATTCATCCGCCCATTATTGCGGCAATCGATAGTGGGATTGGGCCTTCCTATACTGACCGGAACGCAATTGCGCGCACTCCGCTGGAGCGCCAACGTGATGTATGGGCCGAGATCTGGGCGGAAAGCGCTGACGAAGGAGCAGATTCGGCCGACTATGAGATGAGTAGGGAAGACGCCACACATTTCGACTGGTCGGAATTTGTAAGATATCTTGATCAGGTCGAATTATATGCTCGCAACTACGAGTTTGACGACGAGACTGCAAAAGAAGCTGGTGTCGTCTGGGAAGAAGATCTCTTCGGGCAGGGTGGAGAAGATAATCGATACTGCACCCAATATGCCGCTATGTTTAAGGCGCAGCAGATTTGGGCAGAGAAAACTAAACCTGAAGGAACCATTTACCTCCAGAGCAACGAATATGGGGAAGGAATTGCGCCAGACGGATACCGGAAGGTGGGGTCCTGGGAAGCGGAATGGGACGAAGATATCCCGGCGATCTGGGTTAACCCACGCACACTGCAGATTCAAAAAGGACGGCTTCGCGAACTAGGAGAACAGTCCTCCCGCGGGAGAGAAAATGGCTCACTCTCTTTACCGTCTGCCCAAAACCCCGAAAAACCTAAAGAGCGCGCTGATATTTCAGGCACAGGGCTTAAAATTATCGGGGATGTTCGGACACAGGCTTTGCGTCAGGCGCTGGATGCTGCACGAGTAAATGCTGATCCTTGGGATCTGGTTGGTGCTTTCATTCTGGCCCTTAGTGCCAATAATGTAAAAGTCCACGGTGATGATACATATGAGCCTTATGGGAGTGTTACTGAGCGTGACCTGGCTGTCGCCCGCATCTTCCCCGAAGGTGTGTTAGTTCGTGATCCGGATCTTCTCAGAAACGCAGCTTTGGGTGTTCTCAGCAATTTCATGAATTGCGGCCTTAGTCAGCACAGCGGTAGCGGTCTACCCGCCCAGATCCTTGGGGTGTTGTTTGGTGCGGACGAGTATATGCCCACAATGGCCTTTGAGGAATTTCTTAAAAGTTACAGTAAACCGGGAATTACCAAAGCTGTTCAGGCTGAAGGTCTAGAAGAAAAACCTACTGGTAAAGCGATGCGCGAAGCGCTGATGGCCCATTTAGGCGAAAAACGATGGGTGCCAGAACCCGCTACATTTGCAGCAGGTCTTCCAGAGTGGAAAAGCAAAATAGAGGATCAGGCTGCGCGGCTGGCAGCTCGGGCACGTTTTGCGGAGCAGATGGAGGAAGAAGAAGGTGATGCCGATACTGACGTCATAACTGATAGTGAAGAGGATGATAACTGTGAGGAGGGTGGGGAGCTTGACGAAGGCCAGACTGATCAGGACAGCCTGTCTGATGGTGATGACAGTTCGCACCACGCCACTATTCCCGACGATCCACGCATCCCCAGCGAACTGACAGAGCTGGCCCGTGCGATGCCTGAACGTCTTGAAGTTATTATGGTCTGAGTAATAAGGCGATCCGTCCCTACGGGTCGCCTTATTTGTAATATCCTCTGATCATTTGAAAGGTCATTCAGAAAGTTCAGAAAATAAAAGGGGATATTTGAAAGAGAAGGGCCATAGTCTGGAGGCTGAAGCAAACGGTGGGTTCTCTCCATGCTCGACCGCGTAGCGGTCTGCGCGTGGCTCCGATCCCGGTGCTTCGCACCGCGTTTGCCTCAGCCTCCAGACTATGACGGCCGCTCTGGTATCAGAAAGTGTACTCTTAAAAAGGATGCATTTTCTGGAAATAAACCCAGATTACGGAGAGTTTTATGTCCGATATATTAGAACCGACACACGCTCTTACATCCCAGGCCCTCGCCGGATTTACAGGAACAGTGAAGTATTACCGGTGGCATAGCGGGCTCATTCTGACTGATGGCGCACGTTACATCGCAGCAAATGGTGCCGCGTGGCTGATTGATATACTGGCAAGCGTTCAGCATTTGCCGACTATGCGCGAGGAAGATCGACAGTTCTGGACCTTGAAGGTTGATCTCGAAAAACACACAGCCGTTATTATTTGCACCGATGGAGATAAGACAGGGGATGGGGAAGTCGAACTCTATCGTCAAGACATCCCTTATACGGATTTCCCCCTAAAAGAAGCCAAGTTATACGCTTTCAGTGAACCTGGCATAGGGCGAATTGTTCTGCTTCCCAGCGAATACTGAAAACGCTGACGCTCTCTTGTGTAAGGCCGCCCTGAAGGGCGGCTTTTTTTTATAGCTGTGGTGATAGGGACGTTTTGAAATGTGCAAGACACTCGATGTGACACGACAGACATGTGGTCGATATGTTGTGGAAACTTGCCTTCGACCTGATGGAGCCGTTTTTTTACGCACCCCGGAAATATTCCCGGTCAATGCCCGCAACTGGCATGGTCCGTATGAAAATATGAATGCTGCGATCACTGATTTTTTGGACCGGACGGCAATACCGAAAATAACCCGCAAGAAGCTCTCCTCTCTACGCGATCACGGCTATGCCGGGGATGTTGGTGGAAAGGAGATGATCCTCCATCTCGATCGTTGGACGGGAGCCACAACACTGAGTGATTTCGAATTGGTCGAGGAGAGCACCCAGACCTGATTCCCTTTCACCCGCATCTCTCATAAATTTGTCAGGAGAATGATCTCATGCTGAAACACAGGATCGTTTCTGGAAACCACTGGCCCCGTCCTGCAAAGCCGACCCGATGGATCTGTACAGATGAACCGGTCACATGTCGGCGTTGCCACATCGAGTGGCTGGATGGCGACCCGGCATTATCCATTGAGTGTAGTGGCTGTGGTGCGGAAGCTGGCTATCCGTGCCAGCGCCCCCAAGGCGGTAATGAACGTGTCTGTTTTCAGCGTGACCGTCAGGCTATTCGCAATGGTTTGCTGATGCCATGCGAAGGCTTATCGTGGGATGGACGGCACGATAAACGCCTTATGATGACGTTACATCCTCACCCTCACGCCATTCCAATTCTGAGTGGCGCACCAGTAAGCCGCTTTACTGCGTAAGGGATCATCTCACGTGATTCAAGTGTGTCCAATATGGGCACATGTTCAGAATTTTCATGTTGAAGAAGACGTGTTTTCTAACACGAAGGATGAGGCACGTCACGTCCTGTTTCATCGTGTAGACAAAAATTAAATCAAAAAAAAAGAAAGAGAAAAACAAAAACAACAAAGAACGAGCACCAGAGCGTCGCGTCGGGGGCAAGAGGTGGGTTCTCGCCATGCTCGGCCGCTGCGCGGCCTGTGCGTGGCTCCGATCCCGGTGCTGGCGCACCGCTCTTGCCCCCGCCACGGCGCTCCGGTCGCGCGAAGGTATCCAAAAGAAAAAGGACACCGACGATGCGCGATACGAAACTCCCTCTTCCCACAACAGCACGCGATTATCTGGAACTCGCAGGTTTCCTTGCTGGGACAATTCTTCTGGGGCTGACACTTATCATCCTGATTTGCGGACCAGCATTCATACTGCCCCACAGCATGACCTTTGCCGGCTTGGGTTAACGTCTAAGGAGAGGAATAGATCATGACCAAACATGAACGTATTGATCTCTATCAGGATGTGACCAACCGCATCGTGGAGCAGTTAGAAAACGGAGTAGCCCCATGGGTGCAGCCTTGGTCTAATACCGCTTCAGGCCCGTCACTTCCACTCAACGTCACCACAGGTCGCCGATATAGCGGTATCAACGTGCTCCTGTTGTGGGGAACCGTGCAGATGTGCGGTTTTACCTCTCAGAGATGGCTGACGTTTAACCAGGCACGAACAGTTGGTGGGAGTGTAAGGAAAGGTGAAAAAGGCACAACCGTTTTTTATGCTGACAGCTACGTGCCCGGTGGAAATGAGGCTGATGAAGAAGAGCGTGCCGTTCGGTTTCTGAAGCGCTATACGGTTTTCAACATTGATCAGTGCGAAAACCTGCCCGAAGACATGACAGGATCGGTCGCATCGTTACCGGAGCGCGAAATCGTCCCTCATGCAGAAGCTTTGCTGCAGGCCACAGGTGCGGATATTCGAATTGGTGGTGACAAGGCATTTTATGCCCCAGATCCAGACTACATCCGGCTTCCCCCACAGACTGCTTATTTTGAGCAGATCAACTGGTATCGCACGGCTTTCCACGAAACCGCGCACTGGAGTGGCCATAAAAGCCGTCTGGACCGAGACCTGTCAGGTCGGTTCGGTTCTCACAAATACATGGCAGAAGAGATCGTGGCTGAGCTTACGGCGGCCTTCGTTCTTTCCGACCTGAACATCTCGCCGACAGTCCGACACGCTGACTACATTGGGAGTTGGATTGCCCTGTTGAAGGAAGACAAGCGTGCCGTTTTTGCAGCAGCTCGTCTCGCGACACAGGCAGCGGAATACATACTTGGTTTCCAGAGTAAGGCTCCACGGTTACCCGCAGAACTTTCACAGATGGCGGCCTAATGGGACGAGGGATGCGGGCACTCGTGTCCGTATTCTGGGCTAACCCGAATACGATGCCCCCTCCAACAAGTGACACATTGCCGGACGGCAAGAGTTTATGGCTCTGCACCATACTAGACCGGAGTGTAGAGCGAGAGATCATCTCTCACTATGCACCACGTGTCCGCCCTGGTTCGGGGTGGTCACACAGCTGGTCTCCTTTGCTCGACCCACCCAAACGCTGGAGTGGCACACGCAAAGCGGCAGCACGTCGTCGCAACCTGCGCCGACGGTTGGAAAAGGCAGTTCCACTCTTTGCCGATCAGTTCGAGAAGCAGGAACTCCAACGAAGGCCGGACTACTTCGATCCAGACAGTATTGAGCGCGAACAGTGCAATAAAAACTGATTACTGATCGCTCAAAATACCCACGCACGGGAAAAAACTGATCATGAATAGACAATATTACACGTCACCTTTTCAGGGGGGAGACAATCCGTTGCGCGTCGGAACCATAGCCCTTGGTGCAATTTATCACATGCCACTTGGCGATTTTATCGGTCCGCGTGAGCCATGGATCGTCGAAGCATTTTTGAACGGCCAGTATCATGCTGCCCGTCGAGATCCTCAGACTGGGAAATGGCAGAGTGTGTTTGTTAGCGGCCGGTCAGACCGTGCTCAACTTCGTAACCTTGCTACAGGAAAACGCATGATATTGGCCACTCACTGGTTGGTCAGTAGCGCGCGGCAATTTGGTGATGAGAACTCTTATCCCAACCTTCCCGATATCGGAAAATTCTACAGAATATCCGAGAGAAAAGGGAAAGAGATACGAAGTTAAAATAAAGAAAAAGAAGAAAGAAAGAAAAGACAACACACTGCCGCACATCTTTCCGGGTCTGTGCGGTGTGAAGCGGCCGTCGTCGTGGTCAAGCCCCAAGCCTTCGGTCGTGACGGCACCGTGAAGCCGCAAGCGGCTTCCGCACCACTGCCGTCCCGAGGGCCTGACCCCGCCGCCTATGGCCGCTTCTTAAGGACCGCACCCGGAAAGATGATGCGGCAGCGGGCCGTCTCAAGATCCGGGAAAAACAGAAAGAAAATCTGTCATGCGCGGAACCGTCAATCGCGTCATCCTCGTGGGAAACCTCGGCAAGGATCCCTTACGAGAAGATCAGGAAAATGGGGGAAGCCGGGTTTCATTCCCTTTGGCGACCTCAGAGATCTGGTCAGATCAGTCTCAGGGCAAGCGGAAACAAATGAGAGAATGGCATCAGATTGTCTGTCTCGACCAACGCCTTGCCGACATGACGATGCGCAAATGCCGAAAGGGCACGCAGGTTCTGGTTGAAGGACGCCTACGCGCCACACTCGTCAGTGAAGGGCCAGCTCAGTGGGTGCGAACCGAGATCGTCATTGATGGGTCTGGTTGCGACATCACAATTCTTGAACTGAGCAAACCAACCAGGCGGAAGGCCAAAAAACCACGGGTTCGCAAAAACTGAAATCCAGAAATTAAAACAGCAAAGGACAAACGTCATGACGATGCAGATGCAGATGACCTCCTTATCTTCCGTACGCCCGAATGCTCGTTCGAGCTGGCGCCAACTGTCGTCTGAAGCCTCTTTCCTGGATTACAGTATCGGGTGCCATGCTCTTCCGTCCCGATTTGAGGCGGCCTTGCGGCGCAAAGCGGAGCGGGCACGGCGTAAAGCCTGGGAACATATGCTTGATAGCAGCCACCCGGAACGTCGGTCATGAACACATCACAAATCGTCATTAGCCATAAATTTTCAAACTCGTCGCATCATGCACTCGCAGGATGGATCTCCGAGAGGGGAGAACCGACATGCACCGAACTGCCTGCAGGCCGACTGCCAACGGTCAAACGAGCTTACAACATTCTGGGCTTACGGAAAGAAAACAAAGCTTTCTGGCCTCGGGGAGTGCTGGTCATGGTGGATAACCGTGCCATCGACGCACAACGGGATGAGCTTGCAACACTACGTGAGCGTGTTCGGTGCGAACTGGTCCTTGAACGCGAAGGCTATCGTCTTGACAAAGAAGCCACAGCGCAACGGTCGGCCAAAAACCTCAAATTCCGCCGTGGTGAAGGCGAAATCATCATTGTAAACCACGGTGGTAAAGGCTGGTGGGATCCGACAAATCCAGATCGCAGCGCGCGTGGTGATGTCATCAAACTTGTTCAGCACCTCAAGCCCGGTCTTAATCTTGGTCATGTTCGGCGCGAGTTACGCAACCTGATAGGTCTGGAGCCCAGCTACGAAGTCAGGGAACGGGTCAAACCGACTTCGACAGACGCGAACCAGAAACGTGACCCAGCATGGATGTGGGAACATCGTAATCCACCCCAGCAGGGATCAGCTGCATGGCGCTATCTTTCAGAAGAAAGAGGGCTGCCTGATCGCATACTGGACGCTGCGGCGAAACAAAACCTGTTACGAGAAGGACCCAACGGGACAGCCTGGTTTGCGCATCGTGACAATCAGGGACAGTTGAGCGGCATGGAAATGCGTGGGCCTGAGTATCGAGGCTTTTCAACCGGGGGCATTGGCAAGCGGTTATTCCGGTTTGAGTCTGATCCCGGTGTACCACCCTCACGTGTCGTCGTGGCCGAAGCAGCAATAGATGCTCTGTCTTTCGCCTCCATGGACCGTTTTTCCCGCAACACGCTTTACCTATCCACGGGCGGAGGCATGAGTCCGGAAAGTGTCGGTGAGCTGAAGCAGGTTCTGGCGGATGTAGCAAAACGTCCAGAAGGGCGTCTTGTTATCGCTGTCGATAATGATCAGCAGGGTGATCACTATGCTGCACTATACTCACAAATGGCACAGGAGGTCGGGTTGTGGAATGGACGGGCCTCTCCAAAAACACCCGGATCTGACTGGAATCAGGTTTTAAGGGCACGCGGAAACAAGGAAAGTTCAGCCCCGCGCCCTTTTGGCGAACTGGCGGGATCAGCGACATCCACCACACCAACCCCTCAGGTCGCAGCAGGATGGGTCGATGAACTCAAATCACGCAAACGCCAACAACCTCAGCCCGTCCCTCAGGCAGATCAGGCAGCGCCATCCTTAAAGCGCTCTGGCTCACCCTCAATGGGAGGTCGATAACGCCATGTTCGCCCAGAATTATCATGAACAAAAAAGCGAAATCCACGATCCGAAGTGGAGACGCGCAATACTGACAGTTTTTCACAACACTGAAGGCGCAAGGAATGTGTGGGAAAAACGATGTTCCAATCCTGCTCAGACACCTTGCCAGTTTGTCAGCTGCACCGATGGAACACGTGATCTGGTTGGCGTGGTGATCGGTGGAACGATGCCAGAGGCTGCAGACTCAAGGCTCTGGGACTTAGACTGTGCGTTCACCTTACTCACTGAAAATGCCGAAATTCTCATTGTTAAAGGCTGGTACGCCACAGCAGTCGAACAGGTCGTTGAGGATATCACAGAAGGAATTGAAGCCATGAAATCAAACGAACAAACATATCGCGATGACGTTCTTGACCTTCTGGTTATCAAAGCGGGTCTTGCGCAGCAGCTTGATCAGTCCCCAGCTGCTAAAGCGTTCTGGGATATCCATCTTGAACGCCTTGGAGCAGCAAAATGGCCAGAGGGGCCTCTGCCACAATGTCTTGTGCGTTTTGATGAGCGAACCGGTGCCAAACTCGGTCTCGTTATCAGTGGTGTCTGGGTTGAGCGTTTGGGAGACTGGGATCTGAATGAACCGTTCCTTGTGCTTTCAACGGATGGAGAAATCCAGCGGTGTGAGGGGCGCGTTGTGGAACAGGTGAGCGTGTTATGAGCGCCGCTCTCAGCATTCCACCGCGACTTGCTCCTGTGCTGGATGACCTCACTCCAGCGCAGCGTGCTGCCGCTTTGGCACTGGGGCGCGTTCTGGTGCTTGCAGGTGCTGGGACAGGGAAGACCAAGACCCTGACGGCAGGTGTTGCCGCTCGGATCGAACTGTATGGCATGGAGCCATCACGTATTCTTTGCGTGACGTTTACAAACAAGGCAGCCCGAGAAATGCGGGAACGTATTACAAGGGCCTGCGGAGAAGGAATGGCGCCATCATGGCTGGGAACATTCCATGCACTGTGCGCACGCCAGTTGCGGGCGGAACCCGACATTGCCCATTTGAGACCAGGGTTTGATATTCGCGACGCCGATGACACGCTTGCGATTGTTCGTCGTCTGATCAAGGCCACGCCCGTTGAGCAGTTGCCCCGCCCAGAGGAGGGAGAACCCGGAGATGCGCGTCAAATCGCCAAGATGGCCGAACGGATTTCTCGTTTGAAGGAAGATCTGGTGACGCCTGAGATGGCAGGGCATCATGTTGAAGCCATGATAGCGCGAGCACATGCCCAGAAACGTTTTGTGGACGATGCGGGCTGGCGCTATGTGGTTGGGTTGTATGGTCGTTACCAGAGTTTGCTACGCGAGCAGAATGCTGCAGATTTTGGGGATCTGTTGATGTGGCCGACATTGGCAATGCTTCACAATGATGCCTATCGCTACCGCTGGTCACGCCGTTTCACAGCCGTGATGGCAGATGAGTTTCAGGACGTCAATCGAGCCCAGTTTTTATGGCTTAAAATGATTTCAGAGGTGTCAGCAGAGTTCTTTGCTGTAGGTGATGACTCTCAAAGCATTTATTCATGGCGTGGGGCGAAAATAGGATTTATCCGGGGGTTTTCAAAAGAATTTCCAGACGCGCAGACATTTAAACTGGAAGAAAACTTCCGATCGACAGGTCATATACTTGATGCATCGAATGCAATCATCGCTCAGGATCAATCGCGCATTCCCAAAACTCTCTATACGCGCAAAGGGGCAGGTCAACCCGTTGAGGTGCTGCAGTTTTCCTATATGAGCGAAGAGGCTGATGCGATTGCCGCTGAAATTGGTAGACGTGCAGCATCTGGGTGCGCTTGGCATGATATAGCCGTTATTTACCGACAGAACAGGCTCAGCCGTGCCATTGAGGAAGCTCTGATCCAGGCCCGTGTTCCTTATGAAATTGTAGGAGATGTTGGGTTCTACCAACGTGTGGCAGTTAAAGATGCTCTTGCACTGCTCTCTCTTGCCGCCCGCCCGGATGACCGACAATCCGATGAAGCCTTCCGTCGGGTAGCAAATAAACCCACGCGCGGGCTTGGAGCCAAGGGGTTAGGAGCTATTGAACTGAGAGCCCGTGATCAGGACATATCCTTATTGGCTGCTGTCAGTGAAACACGCCTCTCCCAAAAAGCTGCGGTCGCCCTGGGAGAGTTTGAGCGTGTGGTGAGGGAGATTGGCGCACAAGAGGATCTGACTGTCGGGGATCGGATGCGTCTCTTGCTTGAAGATACCGGTTATTACGACATGCTCCGAGCTGATGACAGTGATGAAGCTGCGACGCAGATGGAAAACCTCGCGGAGTTGGCCGACGTTGCTGACCGTTATCGTAAGATTGATCACTTGATGGAGCATGCCTCACTGGCTTCCGGCGCCCCAGGGGAAAAAGGTAAGGAGCGGGTGCAGTTACTGACAATGCACCGCGCTAAGGGTCTGGAGTTTCGTCACGTTTTTCTTCCAGCTTGGGAAGATAATCTCTTCCCAGGCACGAATGCTCGTAATCTGGATGAGGAACGTCGCCTAGCCTACGTTGCGCTGACGCGCGCTATGGAGCAGGCGACAGTGACCTCATGCGATTATCGGCAAGGAACATCCTCCACTCCCTCGCGGTTTCTCAATGATATTCCACCGGGCAATCGGGTTTCACACTGGAACTGGCAGGTTGGGCAAGGAGCGATTCCAAGCACCAGATCTGCCTGGGAGCAAACAAGACGTGAACTTGACGCACTAGGTTTGTGAGAATGGACGATAGGCCTGAACGACAGAGGAAGGCTCCAGATCTGGCAAAGGCAAGGAGTTGGGCGCATTATTGCTGTATCTGTAACGCCGGTGCCGCATTCGGCGCAAACACACGGACTGGAGCAACCGAGTGGTATTGTCGCGAGCATAGCCATCTGATGCGCCCCGTGCCACCGGGGCCAATGCCTCGTGCTGCAGGCCGCAACTCATGAGCAAAGGGTTCCACAAGGGGCTGAAGCTCATGTTCCTCTTCCTGATATACGATGTGCAAGTTGATTGGGCCTACGGAAAAGAAACCTGTTCCAATTTGTTTTTCGCAGGAGAGATCCCCACTCTAGAAGGTGAGTTTGGTCATGGGACTGTCCTGTGCAACACCGCTTATGCAGTAATGGACTCTCCAGTAACAAAAGGTCCGATCTGGTCGGCAGAGTATATCGTCGAAGAAAACCTAGAAGTTGCGGCTCGTACCAAGCGAGAAGGATATTTCTATCCGGATGCCCGGCTTCCTGCAGGATATCGTGGGGAGTTGGCCGACTGGAAGCATAGTGGCTGGGATCGAGGACATTTGTCCCCATCCGGTGACTTCGCCGGTCTGGCAGCTCAGCAAGAATCCTATGCGTTATCTAATGTTGTCCCACAGGCACCGGGTTTGAACCGCGGAGCATGGGAAGGAATTGAGGCCGCGGTTCGGGGGCTCGCGAATGCTGAGGGAGAACTCTATGTTGTCACAGGAGTGCTGTTTTCTCATGAAAGAGCCAGTGTCGGCCCGGATAGAGTCATGATCCCGTCAGGCATGTGGAAAGCTGTCTATGATCCCATTGCAGAAGGAGCCGCAGTGTATGTCTGCGCAAACACAAATCTGCCCGATTGCAAGATCGTCTCTTTAGATGTTTTGTACCGTTGGGCCGGTGTAGATGTATTTCCATCTCTGGCACTCTCTATCAAACAGCACATCATGCCGATGCCCGCCATAGAAGAGAGCCCATATGCAGCAAGCGTTCGAACCGAGCAGTCACGAGCAAATGGATTTAACTGGAATAATCGTCACGTCAAAGAAGTGTTGCGTTTGCTGCAGAAAGCACTTGGTCGATAGGTTGTAAACCTCTGTTATTTACAGATAATTACCCAAAACTCTTTGAATTTTAAGAGGGATTAAAGTATTATTGCAGAAATTACAGGAGGTGTAACAATGGAAAAGACACTTATCGCACCGACAATTACTCAGGAAGAATCACAGCGCCGTCGGCGAGCTGTTGAAGAAGCACGAGCAGCAAATTTCCGCCAAGGCTACCTTCATGATGCGGTGCTGGAAGAAGCGAATGAGCGCTTTATTCAGGGTTTGATTTCGCTTGATGATTTAAGAAAAGAAATGCGGCAGGCCATTCAGAATAACCGTTGAGCGCTCTAGGATGTCAGAGCATGATTTAAAGCACGGTTACACCTACCCCAATGTGTCAGATGACCCGGATCAGCGCGATGTCTTGAGGAACCGCTTAGGTATTCGCAGTCATACAACACTGAGCCAAGCCGAATACCGTATTACAAATGATCGATGGATCGAAATTCAGTTTGGTATGGGACCAGAAGGAAATTTCGGAACAGCGCATCTCAAAGCCATTCATAAGCACCTTTTTAATGATATTTATGAATGGGCAGGTCATACACGTAATGAAAGCCCTGTTGTTGATGGTAAACCAGTTGAGACCATTGGCATTCTGAGGAAAGGTAAAACGACTTTCCTGCCAGGTTCACGCATCGAGATGGGATTAACAGAAGCGCTCAGACCTCTTGTAAAGCCCGAGCTACTGAAAAATGTATCAGTCCGACGTTTCGCGGCCGTCGCAGGCAAGGTTCTGAACGAGTTGAATTATGTCCATCCTTTCAGAGAGGGGAATGGCCGAGCTCAGGAAGCTTTTATTTCTGAGCTCGGGCGGCAAACAGGTCACGACGTGCGGTTCTCGGTGATTAGTAGACCGCGAATGATGGCCGCCTCTATTGCGGGCATAGCTGATCCCGACTGCAAAGCTATGCAGGATCTGCTGGAAGATGCTGCTGATCCGCTTCGTAGCGCTGCGTTGACTGAGACATTTGGTTTTCTCAGACAACTAGGGATAGAGCCTCTGAAATGCGATATCCGCACTGCACGGTCGGGAGAAATGATCTCCGGGACAGTGATGAGCATCGCGGCACAAAGCTGTTGCCTAGATAGTCCAGAGCAAGGAATGATAGTTATTCCGGCTCATGAGGCACAATCCTTCAAAGTGAAAGCAGGGGATCCCGTAACCCTGACAACGGCAGCGCATTTTGAGAGAGAGGGCGGGTTTAGCCGCCTTGCTGCTTCACTGGCACCCAAACCTAGTGATCCTGCTACGTCTTCTTCCGAGTGGTTCGAGCGGACAATACGGCCCAGATCTGACCAGGATAGCCCATCAACAGGTCCAACACAGGCCGATCATTCAGTCACACGTAAACGTCCATTTTCTCCTGGTGATCGCTAATCGCCGATTGTTTGTAACGATTGGGTATCCGGAAAAAAAAACTACATCAAGACGGCTCTTGCTAGGTGTTGCGTGTTCTTGTTATGTTCCGCACAGGAGAGCAGCTATGAGTGATTACAAAGGGGATCGTACGACTGGTTTCGCTTCGCCTGCAGCTGATGCAGTCGAAGGCCCAATTGATCTGGCGGATGTGCTGGATTTACGGCGGCCCAGTCGCTATCCGGTAAGGCTGCGGGGTGCAACATTCAGAACACGTGGGATCATGGACGGTGATATTTTGATTGCCGATACGTCGGGCCAGCAGATTTCAGGCCAGCTTGTGATTGCTAGTGTTTCTGGCGTGTTTGTCCTGGCGGAGCTGCAGTCCCGCAAGGGTGGCTGGTGGCTGATCTCTGGGGATGATATGCGGGAGCCTGTGCGTGTTGACCCTGCGTTGGACGTAGAAGTCTGGGCCAATGTGTCTGGCGTTGTGCGCGAAAAGCCATGACAATATATGGTCTGATTGATTGCAACGCGTTCTACTGTTCGTGTCAAAAAGCTTTTGACGCGCGCCTGAAACGACTGCCTGTGGTCGTTTTGTCAAATAACGACGGATGTGCGATTGCACGATCATCTGAAGCTAAACACCTCGGAATCAAAATGGGTGATCCGTGGCATTTGATCAGAGATCAGAAGAAACTGGGCGAAGTAAAGTGGTTCAGTAGTAACTATCCATTATATGCTGATATGTCTCGTAGAGTGTATCAAGTTCTGACAGAATATACTCCGAAAGTAGAACCTTATTCTATAGATGAAATGTTTCTCGACTTAAGCGGGTTATCCGGCTCCCTGAGCGAGCGGTGTGAAACAATTAGAAGCCGTGTCGAACAAATTACAAAAATCCCAACATGCATTGGGTGGGGAGCAAGTAAAACAATCGCTAAACTTGCAAACTATATTGCAAAAGACAGACCCGAATTAGAAGGCTTGTGTGACTTAACTGACGATCGCGTCAGAGAGCGTTATTATCGTAATTTACCAATAAGTGAGATTTGGGGAGTTGGTCGGAGACTTGTACCACGCTTGAATAGTGTAGGCATACGCACCATCGAACAGTTTGTAAAAGCTGATCCCGCGCAAGTCCGCCAGATCATGACAATGACAGGCGTAAGATTGCAAGCTGAGTTACGTGGAGTTTCCTGCCTGGAGCTGTCAGAAATGGCTGATGTTCGCAAAGGTCTGGCATCCACGCGTTCATTTGGTAGGCCTATCACATGTTTCTCTGAAATGGCGGAAGCTGTGGCGGGATTTGCAGTGAGGGTGACTGAAAAGCTTCGTGCTGAAAAGCTTGATGCAGGGCACGTGAGTGTTTTTGTCCAGACAAATATACATCAGCGTTCCAACGGATGGTATGCCAACCAAGCCAGCATAACCTGTGCTCCGACTCAGGATGCTTTGACGATGATCGGTATTGTCACTCGGTTACTTCGCACGATCTGGAGAGATGGATACAGATATAGCAAAGCAGGCGTCCAGCTCAATGATCTTGCTCCTTGTGGGCGACAATCCTCTTTATTTGATAAGCCTCACGAACAGACATCTGCGTTGATGACAGCCATGGACACTCTTAATAGGCGATATGGACGGGAAACAGTCAGGCCGGCTGCTACAGGCGTTGTAAGGTCATGGCGTCCACGGCAGGATATGCTGTCACCCCGATATACGACAGAGCTTTCTGAAATAACTGAAGTTAGAAGTTTTTGAGAACAAAGCAACTTCAGTTATGTTTCAGTCCCGTCTAAGGCAATGAATAGACTACGCGCTTTCCATCGAACAAAATTACCCCATTTTTTTCTAGGTCAGTAATGATTTTTTCAGCGGACATGGTGATTTTATTTGCTGATACCTTGTTCATAGTCCACGAAATAAGAGATTGACGGGACGCTGGACGACTTTTGTCATGCTTCTTAAGCATTTCCAAAATGAGCTGTGTATCTAATTTAAGAGGCGGTGGATGTTGAGCAGAGCGCAGTCCTCGGGACGGTAAGGGCAATCCCAGGTGAGGCCTGCGGTTGATAGAGACGCCGCGTTTGGTCAGAAACTGGATAAGGGGGTCATACCCCTTGTCTTGGGATATGATAAGGAAACGAGCTGAGGGCATACGGGCAAGAATAAAACCAGTATGATGCGCAATGCACATGTCGAGAGCGTTTTGTCCTGTTCCTTCAATTTGAATGTATTGTGCGCGGGAACCCAATGCCTGCATCTGGAGCGCCAGTTTCGTAGAGATTTTCGTTTGTAAGGCACCCATAAACAGTAATAGATGCATGTCGGGCTGACTTAGGTAACTCAAATCCTCAGTCTGAATATTCTCATAATCAATTAGTACAAACAAAGGTTTGTCGTTCCCGCTTTCAACTGCAGAAGTGCAGTGTTGGCCGTTAGTAATGATATCCATAACCGTTACCACTAATTGTTGCGATTTCTATAAAATGAAATTTGTTCTTTTAAAAAGGCATATTTCCTTTTTACAATACCTGTAAGCCAGTAATTGGCTCGATAGAGAACATAACCCAATACCGCAAGCGTAAGGAATAGGCCCCAGGCAGCGCCCATGGTGAGTATAAGAAGTGACCTTTCTACCCGATCGGGCTCAATGGCCATTGTGCATAAATCACGCTGATGTCGTGTTTCGCTACTCAACTGGACGGAAGGGGGGAGACCTTTTTCGCCTTCGCGCATTGCTGGAAGGGTTGTGGGCAACCAGGCTCTGCAGCTTTCAGTCATAGCTCGGGTTTGGTCCCGCAAGAGCGGAGAAGGCTCCGGAATTGTGCTCGTAGGCTGTGTCGTTTTAGGGGCTGGTGACGTGGTTTCTGCTACCGCGAACGCAGGCATGCCCCCAAGCAAGATGAATAGAGGCAGGATAAGTTTTGCAGTGCGGACGGCTCTGCCATGGCTGGCAGTGCAGTGGGGATGAGGCATGAGTGGTTCTCCTTCAAGGAGGAGTATTCCCTCTCATCATGCGACCAGATTCTCTTTTTTAAACGAATCTGGCGAGACTAAGTTTTTCGTCGCATCCTGTGACGCAAAGATAGGGGCTCACGGGAATAAGGAGACGAAACTGTTATGCAACATGGCGTCAATCCGAGTTGTGACGCGCTGTGCACCTGGGAAGATACTGGAATACAGGGTGAACACCTGAAACTGGAGGAAACATCCACCAGTGTGGTGACATTCCGCACTCCAAGTTCACCAGAGGTGAGAGCGCGTTATAGGCAAATTGCCCAGGATGGAGAAGGAAACGTACCGCACCCCCGTTTTGGTGATGGGTGGCGGTTGCGTGTCGATATCCTGGGTGAAGATGGCAGCATAGTCGATGGGAGTGTCTTTTTCAGACTGTTCCGTGGATCTGAACAGATCGTCAGACCATATTTGTTAGGGCTGATGACATGGGACGAAGACATGCGTCTTGGAGTGTTGATGACTGCCAGCTTACTAGGTTCCCTTGGATATGCTCAGGGAAAGATCAACCCGACAGACAAACCCAAAGAAATCAAAAAGAGCGGCAGACTTCCCCAACTTATTACCCTGATTTCAAACACGCCGCATGGGCCGCGTCCATCTGAAGCGCCGCATATGATGGAACTCATTCACGAAATTGCCGCCGTCCTCATGCAGGAAGTGAAGAGGCGGGTTGGAGAAATCGCTCCCCCACCACCTGTGGTGAAATTCTGTCTGTGAAGGAACTTATTGTGAAATTAACGTATAGCCTGCCACTGGCAGCTCTTGCTGGTTTGGTGACACTGTCACAGCCGGCTGCAGCGCAAAACATGATCAGCAGCGGGACGAGCCAGTTCGCACCAAAAACCACGCCACATGCTGTTCCCACTCTCTTTTCTGAACATCCAGCCTCCTTGGAGCAGTTGCTGAATTCTGGATATGAAATCCGTTCCAGCGCCAGTAGCGAAACAGGTTCATCCATGATTCTTTTCCGACCGGCCCAGCCAGACCAGAAGGCATCATGGGTAAGGTGTGAATTGATTGGCGACAAAAACGGCAACGTCGTGTTGCGTTCGAGTCATAATGTTACATCAGACTGTCGAAATTTGAACTGAGAAGACCAGGCGTCTTGCGGTATTCAAACACTCGTTTTTTAGTCAACCACACAGGTCCGTTATGACAACCAAGAAAACTTCTCACACCAAAAAACCAGTCGTCTCCAAAGTTCCAGAAGATCCTGCACGGCATCGTTATACAGAAGAAGAAATGGATGCGCTTATCGATAAAGCGTGGCCAGAGGAAAAAGTGGAGGCATATTTCCAAGCCGAGCGAGACGATGCACCTATTCCTGTTGTGCATGATTTCGCTGTGATGAGGCCCCAGACGGCGCGGTTGGCAAAGGCTCTTGCCGACATGTTTCCTGGCCAGTTTAAAGGCGTGGAAATCGGCGCGTGGCCCCCGATCAATGCAGAAGATGGCATGATAGATGTGATCTATCTCGGAGAGAGCTGGATTGTACAGCTTGGATATGACGGGTACGAGCCCTCAAGACTTGGTTTTGTCAATGCGACATGTGACGGGCTGGACTACCTGGAAGCGCTCGAAATTGATTGTGGTAGCTACCAGAAAGATGGCTTTGATTCCTATGAGGCTGAGTTTCCGTTGACCGATGAAGACCGGGAGGAATTCATTGATTACATGCAACGCAATTTTAACCGACCGGCTGAAAAGGTCATTCTTGTTCGGGAAGATGATCGCGAAGCAAATCAGGCAAATGGGGATAAGGTCGTTCCTTTCCGCAAGCCCTCATGATGTTTTGCTACTTCCGTTAGACGTTCCCAGGCATGCTGGAGCAGCTCTGAAACAGAGTTGTTCCGTATGCTTTTCAGCTCCTTCGTAAATGTTTCACTTGTGTGCACCACTGAGGAAAGCTCGGGGGCAACTTCTGCAGTCCCCGTCATGACAATTCTACTGAGTGTCTGAATCCGAGAATCTATGTGACGGACGATCATATAGACGGCATCACAATGGCCGGCATTTTGCCGAACAGGACTGTATATTTTCTCAGACCACCCACCCGGCAGAGTTAGCCGCCAGTAATCGTTGCGAACATCCCCACTCAATCGGCCTCGTAAGTGTTTGGTTTCAATGACGAGTATGCCAAGCGCCGTCAGCGCGATATGATCAATCTGCGTCGCGTTTCCAGATCGGGTTGGCAACACAATATCATGGAGACTGGGGAGACCACATTCAGCAAGAATGTTCTTGACGTCCGTCTCACCTTTGCGCCCCTGAATGTCAGATTTGAAAGCTTTCAAGAATGAGTTTTCTCGTGCAGACCGCAGGGCAGGACCGTATCGCCGACGCATCAGATGTCCCCCTTTTTTTGGGAGACTTGCAATACTTGCTTGCGGCGTCTGGCTTCCCGCTGGCGTGCACAAACTAATTCACGGTTGCGAGCATAGTATCGTTGATGCTTTGACATGTTATCGCCAGAGGTTCGTGGGTAATGAGTTGTTTTGTGCGGTGAACCATTGGGTGCAATGACAATGCTTTCAGTTTCGACATGGGACGTCATGACCGAAGGCTGATGACTGGATTTTCGCGGCATTAGAAACTCCTCACTGATCGGGAGACAGTTTGGAGTGTGGTGATGCGACGAAAAATACTCATTTCTTCAGGAAAGAAATTTTTATGATGCCTTGAGCGCACAGAACACCACGTTCGCCGCAATGGTGCGGCCTGACGGCCCGCGCCCTTAATGGCGCGCCATTGCCCCGACCGGTTGTCTGTGCCCCACGAAATTGAGACCAAAATTAAAGGATCTCAATGATGAGTATATCCACAATATCAGTCCAGACACTCACTGGCCCAGCCTCGCTCCTCAACAGGCTCGTGAAAGAACTTGTTGAGGGATACTGTCACTCCGAAGACATCATGTTTCTGGATGACAATACGGTACAAATTTCACTTTATAACGGCTCTGGTTCGACCCTTCTCCATCATGCAGATGCTCTTTCTGTAGAATATCCAGCACTGGAAATCCGAGCCGTAGAATGGGTTGATTGTTTCGAGGACGTCAGTGTTGCTTATTGGAAAAGCGGACGTAAAATCTACCAATGCGATTTGTGCGAGATCGTCTCGTGTGAGAAACCTGAAGGCTACAGCGGCCCGTTAGCCGATAAAAGGATCAGGTTTTGGCAAGCCGTGCCCGATTTAAAGATGGCGATAGAGCATATCCTGCCTGATTACGATCTGATGGCACTCTCAGGGCTTGTAACGTTGGCTGGTGGTTGGCTTGCCCTGCATAATGCAGACAGCAAAGTTCTCTTACGGCTCCCTTCGCAACCCGACCTGAACGATGGATGCTTTGTCCAGCTTTCATCTGAAATAGGGCGCGTTGCTATCGTGCAGGGCATAGATCGCTACGGATGTTGTGCGTCTGAACATTCAGTTTCTTATGCGGATGTAACAGCCCGTTGGCCAGAGTTGCGACCGTTTCTGCGCTCGTATTGGCGCTCAGGAAAAAAGCAGCGCACACGCAATAGAAGATGGTATCGACTTCAACAGAGAATGGCCGGAAAGCCAATGAAGTGGAGATTATCGCTTAGACACAGTGAGGATCTGGATATTCCTTTCTAAAACAGGATCCCTCTGACCGAAACGGTCTCTCGCATCAAGCGGTGGCTCCTCGTCCGTCTGGCTGCGCCAGACGGCCTGCGGTGCCGGCGCTGCGCGCCGCGCATGACCCGACAGCCCGCTCCGGTCGGACATGAAGGAGTTCAAAACTCCTAAGAAAGCGACATCTCATGTCCTATCGTATTGTTTACGACCTCGCAGCCACGAAGTTTTCTTCGGACACTCTAAACGCAGCGTTCCCAGATCATGGGTTTTCTAGTGACCAGTATCTCTTCTTCGAATTGGGTGGCGACAACAACCTCTATGAATCCTATGCGTCCCGCCAGCGCACCCTCCAACGGCGTGTCAGAAACTGGTCACTGATTGCAATGGGATCAGAGTGGGAAGTGATGCGTCAGCTCGTCACTTTTGCTGCGTCATGTGAAGGGGGCGGTATGCGGTTCAGTGGGGCATCTGAAACGGCCGCCGAGACATACATACGCAAATGTAGGGTAATAGTCTCTGAGGCAGTAACGCCTGATACCCTCTTGCAAAGAATGGGCTGTGGGGTGTCCCTGCAGATTGCCACACTCGGTGACGAGTGTCCTGAGTGGAGAAAGAGGAAAATCGAGACGCTGACGGCACTTCTTGGTCAGCCTGGAGGAACAGACACTCACCAATGGTTTGTCCGGCCCCTGCATGACATGAAGGATGCGGCCGCTTTATTTGCCTTTGGCTACATGGACGGTAGGCCAATTTACAACATGGCAAGCGTCTCAGTCGTCCACCAGTCCAAACGCCCTCTGATGAAAGACTTGGCGATGCGGAAACAGCACGCATTCTAATGCCAGAGTTATCCCACCTGCATAGTCTGTTGTGCAGGTGGGAGGAGAGCGCTTCATCGTATCTGCGCGGCTTTCATCATGAAACCCCAGGCTAACATTGCTGTCACGGTGGTAGGAATCAGCATCAATTGGGCAATGGTCGTGTGACCAGAACAGGCAAGGCAAATGGCGGTGCAGCCTATCGCTACTTCTGCAAACTAGTAAGTTAGGCCTTGGGTTATCGTGCGTGTGTTGTCGTTGTGATCCATCATAAAGTGTTATCCTTTTTAGGGCACATTGCTGAACAGTGAGTCCGAGCCACCACACAATGCCGCCAGAAAGGCAGGAACTGTTAGTAAACAGAATGCGATTATACACTGTCTGCGTTCGCTAAACCAAAGCCTTGTCACAATAAAAACCACAACAGAGTAGAGCAACAGAATTAAAACTGCGTTGAGACTAACGCTATCACTATCCATGCCTCGCTTCCCATTCCTGTATCGATGCTTCAGGTGTCATCCATCGTCATGCGACCGAAAACGCGAATGGGACATTTTATTGAATAGTCAGACTTATTTCGTTTTAGACGTGCGAGTGCGGCGATCTTCTATGCCTTTCACTTTCGCACCAGGACTACGTCGCCCAAGAGAAGTGCGCTTGGCAATCGCTGCCCGTTGCGCAGAGTAGTTTGGGGCTACCATGGGGTACTCGGGAGGCAATCCCCACCGTGTTCGATAGTCTTCAGGGCTCATGTTGAAATGTTTCCGAAGATAAGACTTCAACATCTTGGTTTTCTGACCATCCTCAAGACAGATGATGTAATCCGGGAAGACGGAACGCTTGACCTCAACGGCAGGAGAAAGAGCCTGTTGGGGCTGTAGGACAGTGTCATCCAATGGCTTAGAGGCCGGTGGTGTAACTGTCTTCTCTTGAAACGCTTCAGGAGTAGGCTGGGGCAGGGTGAGTGTCTCCAGCGTTGAATAAACCGATCGGATCAGACCTGGGAGTGCGTCAGCACTAACCGTGTTATGACCGACATAGGCTGATATGATTGCTACAGTCTGATTGAATTTATGTGTCTCAGTGTCATGCCCTGATACTGATTTTGCCATTACGCTGCTCTCTTTGGTTTCCAAATGCCGTCACAAGACTAAATCTTTGACCTGTAATGGTTTGACCTGTTTAACATGTTGCCTCTCTCCGGCAACTTAGTGATGTTCTTATGACGTTAACCCGTCATTTTGGCCGTTGCAGGGCTCACAGGGTATGCCCCTTAGAACATGTGTTTTGTTCTGACGCTCAATCCAGCCGCTTTCCCATCCGCACCGCTCACACGAAAAGAGGGCGACACACGTGTTTCCCGGTTTATAGACGCACCCGTGATCTCCGACATCAATCATATGCGCCAGAAACCGCCGGGGTGACCGTGGCTTTCTATAACCGAACAGGTCCGGTTGGCGAGGTTTGTATTTGCTCGCGGAGTGAGGAGAAACCATCAACAGCTCACTGGCTATCTTCGGGCGGGGTGTTCTGCTTGAGAGATTGGTCACTTCTTTGGTCTGACAGGACACAGAAGGAGGTCAGGCCAGCTTTAGACCTTAAGACATCGAAATGGGCAGACTGCTCTCGCGGAAAGGGAAAGAAGGGGTTTTCGCCAGAGGCGAGCTCAATAATACAGGGTCTGGCCCAGGGGCTCTTTGGGAGTTCCTCAATCGTCATCTTGTAGTCCTTTCAGATAATAAAATTCCGTTCTGCGTTTCTGTCAGGCTATGATGCGACCGAATAGATAAAAAACAGCCCGTCTTCAAAATTATGAAGAGAGTTCAGATCAGGTTGGGCTTTGCCTGTTGCAAGTTTCTCGTTTCCGACAGCGCTTGGTACATACGGGCCGGCCTCCATACCGGCACACTGTATGAATCCGATGAGATCAGATTATGCTTTGAGCTATCCAAGAAACCCAGCGCCTAGATTTCTTCGATCATTGAAGCGAGAAGATCCAGAAGCCAGCCCCCAAATCCGGCCATCAGCGCCACGTCGAGAGCGCTGAGCGCCTCTTTCTCATGGCCCAGAAGATAGAGGCCGAGCGAGAGAACAGTGCAAAGCGCCGTAACCGGAACAGCTAGGAAAACAGCGTAGCGGGTTGAGCGGCGGAGCCACAGCATCATCGTCGCCATGCCCGCCGTAGCGATATCGAAAAATGCAAAGGGAGTGCCGAGCAACTTGGCGTTGTTTCGCTCACGAATGGCCGCGATAAGCCATTGGACACCAAACAGAAGGAGAAAATAAGGCCAAAAAGTCGGTATGGTAAGCATCTGTATCATGTCCTTTTGACAAAGCAGACGCCTCGAATGAGGACGTTTCTTCTGCTGATGAAGGGCAGAGTGACGCGCAAAGATGCGACCGAATTGATAAAAACAGTCTTTCTTCAAAATTATGGTGAGAGTTCAGATCAGGTTGGGCTTTGCCAGTCGCAGTTTTCTTGTTTCCGTTTGCCCAGGTCTTGCGTGTGTCCCTTCAATAAGGATCCGGGACGCCCCTGTCGGGGTGCGTTCGCTCAGCATCTCTAGGCGGCCGAGCCGCCAAGAGATGTCGAGCCCCCTAAACGGGGTCTCGCCACTTTCGTGCTAATGCTCACCGTCGTTCTTTTCTATACTTGTCTTTACTGTCTTGCATGAAAGTAAATAAAGGGCATGCGGAAAAGAAAGCGGAAGTTATTAGGCAAGTAAACAAAAATAATTCATTTATTTTGTTGGTTTTATTGCATTTTATGCTTGCAATAGTGGGGCGGTTTGTACTATCTTTTACTTGTGAGAGGGAAATAACTCCCAAGCACAAAGCGCCCCGAGCCAGTGGTACGAACACTGAAACGGGGCTAACGCCAGACAGGAGACTAGATCATGTCAAACGCTGCTACCGCTATCGCTCAAGCCCACACCGAAGCGCAAGAGAAGAAAGCCAACAAGGCCAATAAAAACGCACCCCGCGTCCGTTCCTTTCAGGAAACCGTTGACCGCAAGGCCGCTGCCCCTATCGCCAGCCTTGAAGCCGTCAAGGCACTCATTCCCACCGATGCACAGGCCGCAGCCATTGCCCGCGCCTTTGCCATTGAGGAAGTGGACACCGATGAAGTGTTCGGAGCCGGTTTCAATTCCGTGATGGAAGAAATCAAGATCATGGAACCCATTCTTGCAACCACCGTAAACGGTGAAAAGAATTACCGCGCTCTTGAAATGCACATGCAGCGCATCGTTGGCGCACGTGTGGCCTCTGCTTTCGGGCAGGCCCAGTTCTACGAAACCAAGCGGCAGGCCGCCCGTGAAATCTCCTCAGGCTTTACAAACGACAACCGCGACGAAGATCGCATGGGCGTTGACGGGCAGGCCAACCGCGCCGCCTTCGCCCGCGAATTTGCCGCACAACTCGGCATGAAAGCCTATGGCCTGTCAGCCCTCGCAGAAGGTGCTGCCAAGGCTTACGCAGAATATTTTGGCTCTGAATGGAAGCCCTACAGCCGCACCTCTGCCCGCTCTCTTGATCGTCAGATTGCCGATGCACAGGCCGACGCTCTCGGGTTCTGATACAACCGCCGGGCGGCTTCGCCGCCCGGTTTTCTTTCCTTCAAACCGGATAGAATTTGATGGACACGAACCAGATTACAGACCGAGAGCGCCGCTTTCTCCGGGCTATTCTGCCCCCAAGGCAGACCCGGAAATCTCAGGAAGATCGGCTTAAGGCAGTAGCGTCAGCCTTGCAGACGATGTCGCTAAGTGTGATTGGGGTTGGTATCATAACCCCGTTTTTTACCTCACAAATGGGGGTAAATTGGCGTATGATGATGGTTGCCGCTGGCGTGGCTTCATCGGTGGAAGTAATTTCCTTGCTAACTCTGGCCTATATCCAATATCCTCCAGACAAGGAGAGCAGCGACCATGAATAACTTCACAATCAATATGATTGGCATCGTCGTGCCGTTCTGCATCATTACCGTTGTAGTGGGGTTTGCTCTCGGCCCAATACTCCGCCGACTGAACAAATTACGCGACAGGCTAGACGCTCAGGCGTCCCATCATTCCTGACAACTAGGCGGCCTCAGTGCCGCCTTTCTCTTATGCCTTGCACCAGCGCGGGGAAAAGGGGGCCAGCAGAGCTGGCCAACTATGAACGGCCGGGGCTGCGCCCCGGCAGCTCTTGGACTGTTCTCACGCTCTGACGATTCAGCCTCCCTGTTAGCTCAGTCAGTCTCTGCTCATGAGGGGGATCACTGCACCCTATTTCCTCTTTATGTGAGGCTGGGTGCGGGGGAGGGCGTTCTGGATAGTCTCACGCTTATGGCCGCAGGGCTGTATCGTTCTTGCCATGACCGGCATGACCTTATGTTTCCTGTCGGGTTGCTTCTTTTCTTTCTGTTTGTTTCAGCTTTTCCGGGTGGTTCTCTGCATTGTCCGGGGCGCCCCTGTCGGGGTGCGTTCGCCCAGCATCTCTAAGCGGCATAGCCGCTAAGAGATGTCGAGCCCCCTAAACGGGGTCTCGCCACTTTCGTGCTAATGCTCACCGCCGTCCTTTTCTATACTTGGTATTTACTTATGTATTTGTAAGTAAATAAAGGGCAGCCGGAGAAAAAAGGGGTTGTTTATTGGGGTTTATCCTCAAAAAACATAGATTTTATTGCGGGTTTTGTCATTTTTTTCTTGCACTCTTTCCGTATTCATATTATCTTTTACTTGTAGGCGGAAGAAACAACACCGCCAACGGCCAGTAAAGCCGGTTTCATCTGAAGTATAGCTGTGTAGGAGAAGTGTTATGGCTGGTTCCGTTAATAAAGTTATTCTTGTCGGCAACCTCGGCAAAGACCCGGAAGTGCGTCACTCACAGTCTGGGCAGAAGATTGTTTCTTTCACCCTGGCCACGTCTGATACGTGGAACGACCGCCAGTCAGGCGAACGGCGTGAACGCACTGAATGGCACAAAGTCGTCGTCTTTAATGATCGTATCGCAGATGTCGCTGAGCGTTTCCTGCGCAAGGGTCGCAAGGTCTATCTCGAAGGCTCACTCCAGACCCGGAAATGGCAGGGGCAGGACGGAAAAGATATGTACACCACGGAAGTTGTAATTCCTCGGTTTGGCGGAGAGCTGACCATTCTGGATACGCGACACACTGAGGAAGGCGAACAGACTGGCGGATACAGCACCGCCCCACGGAACTCTGGCGGCCGCAGTAACGGCGGTCAGGCGGGGGCATGGGATGCTCCTCAGTCAAACGGTGATCTGGACGACGAGGTACCGTTCTGAGTGCCCTTTTTTTCCTCTAAGGCCGGGGAGGTGCCCCGGCCAGTTCAGCCGGAGTATTCCTCATGTGTGATGTCGCAGAACTGTATGAAAGAGCCAATTCCGCCGCCAGCAAGGGCTGTGGCTGCTCTTATGAACTCTATGTTCAGAAACTGACAAGAGAGATTGATCACACAGCCTCTCAGCTCACTCCTGATCAGGCCGCCGCCCTGCAAGAGTATGCCAGACAGAAAGGGGACTATGCCCCAGACGCCGAGGAGGGGCACCTTGAGGGGTTCTGCTGTCACGGCATTGAATACGGCTGCTGCCCCGCAGGATGCGACGCGCCAGAGGAGGATGAGTGGGAGAGTGAGGACGAAGAGGCTGCCAGAATAGCCCTCAATCAGGAGATCATGGCAGAAATCGAGGCTGAGGAAGAGTTGGCCCGTTTGTCCGCCATTGCTGTACGTGATGCCCAGGTGCTTGACCGTATCAGCTCAATCCGCAGGAGATTGGCAGCATGATGCAGCTTGTCCAGGAACTGGGGCGGACGGCATTCCATATCGTGAATGGGATGCCCTCACCTTCCTTTGTCACTCTTTCCACACTCAGGCGGTTTGAAGGGCTGTTGCTTGATATTCAGGAAGACAGGCAGGCCTCTGCGTTGCTTCGGTCTTTGGTACCAGAGCAGGATCCAACGCCTCATGATGTTGCACGCGGGCTGGCCGACCTTGTTCCACTCCGGTTCCAGTTGCGTGGAGATCAGTCCTTCAGGCCCTTTTCAAGAGGCAGTGCGCTGGCCTTTATCGCTGCACGCCGACACGAGGCTCTTGTGGAAGGGTTGCAGGGCCTTGCTGAGCCCCTCTCACTCGCAGGAGCGGAATATATGGTGCACTACTTGCGGGGGCAGGATGGCGTGGTCGTTGGCCACCTCTGAAGGCAATCAAAAGGCTTGAAGCCTGAGTGTCTGGCATATACAATAAGGGATATACACGCAGGAGGCCATTATGCCAGTTCCTAAAGTGACTCCCCGACCACGCGAAGTAAAACTGTTTTGGAACAACCGCAGTCAGGCAGTGCGGATCCCGGTTGAATTTCAAATGCCAGGTGATCGGGTGCTGATCCGCCGTGAAGGTGAGAAACTCGTTCTGGAGCCAGTGAAAACGCCTCCTACGCTGAAGGAGCTTCTCATGGCATGGCGTGAAGAGCCGCAGCTCAGTCCCGACGATGATTTTCCTGATATTCAGGACGTTGCCGCCACACCGGAAGATATTCTGTGAGCACCTATCTTCTTGATACCAACATCATCAGTGATCTGGTTCGCAATCCTTCCGGCTTATGTGCGCAACGCATTGAGCTTATCGACCCCGGCGACCTTTGCACCAGCATCATTGTGGCTGCTGAGTTGCGTTATGGATGCGCAAAAAAAGGCTCTGTGAAGCTATTGAACCGGGTTGAGAGCGTGCTGGCGTTTATCCCCGTCCTGCCACTCGATATTCCTGCTGACGGTCAATACGGTGGCATCCGTGCCGAACTCGAAGCCGCAGGGCAGACGATCGGCATGAATGATCTGCTGATCGCGGCGCATGCCTACACCCTCAAAGCAACTCTGGTGACGAACAACACACGTGAGTTTATGCGTATCAGAGGCTTGAGGCTCGAAAACTGGCTGGAGAATGAGACGTGATCATCAAGCAAATGCTTGTCTTGCAAGACCGTTATTGAGGAGTTTCACATGCCAGAAGAGACTTATAAGCCAGAAACGATTGTATCCATGACTGTGGCGGATGATGAGGCTGAATCACAGTTCGGCAGTCTGATGAAAGCGGTCAGGAGAGAAGAAAATTATGACCCCAGCAGGCCACTAACAGTTATCGTCGAGCAAAAATCAGAGGGTTATACGAAATCACTGGTGGGCTGCTATCATGTATCCCAGAAAATAGTGGCTCTACTGGGGGATAAAGTCTGCGGAATTGAGCCTCACGATCCGAACCACCACGATAGTTCGGACGTCCTGTGGTTGTCTGGGTATCCAGAGACGGAATTGTCACTGGGTCGGGCTATCTTTGTGACCCCCGATACATCCATGGAAAAGCATTGGATGATTGACGATTGCAATGTGAGCAAGGTCGGCAGGAATGGAACATACTGGACCGTCACAGTGCCTGGGTCAGAAGTTATCGGCGTCGTGGAAAAGCTCTACGGCGGTAGTCCAGTTTGCGAGAGAGGTATGTCATGAATCTTGCCCGTGCAATCATGATCCGCAAGGAGCGGAAACGGCAACGCAGAGAGGGGGCAACCCGACGAGAGAGGCTGTCAGTCTCGCCTTTGCTATGGGATAGCCTTGCGGCAGACAGGCAACTCCAGCGGACCTGGAGGGCAGAGGGGGTGCCATTCTGGAAGCGGTTGCTCAGGGCCTTCCTGATCCAGGGATAAAAAACAGTAAAGGTTGGTCGGTCGCATCATGGCCAGCCAACATCACACTATGAAAACGACAGACACCCCCTCTTCTTCCGAACGCCCAGCTCTACGGCTCTCCGGTCGCCGACTGTTCCAGTGTCTCATGGTGTTGGGTTGGACAGAACGTCTCGCGGCCGAGAGATGCGATATGCATCGCACACAGTTTCGACGCGCCATTGCCGGGACATCGTCATTGCCTCCTGATCTCTCGGCATGGTTGCTCGATCTGGAAGCAGCATTTCTAGCGCGACCATCACCCCGTAAACGACTGCATGATCCGGCCTTTCAGGATCGCAGTTTGAGCACTGTCTGAACCACAAAAAAAGCCGCCATAGGGCGGCTTTTCTGTTTCTACGTGGTCGTGAGTTTTATACTAATTAGTGACCATATTTGAAACCAAGATGGCCATTTGACATGACAGTAGGAGTACATGTTGCAGAGGGATCTGCCTTAGCGTGATAAGGCGCAAGGTATTTCTGTGCGACCCAGCGTGGACGGAATGCAAAATCAAAGGTTTCGACATATCCATTCATGACACGGCCACCAATTTTCACGGCTATCTGATTTCCGACTGGTGCAATATCGGGCTCAGTGTCAAAGGGTCTTAACTTGAACGAAACAGGATGTTGGAAGTCCATTGCCTGTGCTGCGGTTTCATTCAGCATCATACACGTGTACCCAGCCAATGGTTTTACTGGTGTCAGGCCTGCAGCCAGAGCTGGCATTGGAGCAAGTGCTAGGACTAAGGCCAGTAGATTTCTTAATTTCATAATACCCTCATTAACTAGCAAGGATTGGAGAGGTTGCTGCTGATCCCATTTTGGAAGAAACATTAGCTTTCCATTGTCCGACTGTCTCTCCCGGTGAAATGCCGTTTTTAGAAAGTTGATCAGACGACATATTGGATAAAACTGAGGCCATAGAAGCGTTCTCGTCGGCCTGGGCTAGCTGAACTCCTGCGTGCGGCCCAAAGTTATAATAGCCTCTGGCATCAAGAGCTGTCGGGTTGCTAATTCCCGAATTCTGCAGCGTAGTGGCAGCATCCTTGAGATACTGCGCAGCGGCAACGGCCTGAGTGGCCGGATCCTGCTGGCCAGAAACTCCCGTGTTGGTGATACTGGATGCAAGGCTAGGGTTAGAGGCCAACGCCTTTTGCAGAGCTTCATTGTAGGTGCCGTTCGACATTTGAAATGCACCAGTAATGGATGAGTTGCCGTTTGCTGTATAAACGTTACGACATCCTGACTCGACAACGCAGGTTGCGGCCAGAGCATCTGGATTGACCCCAAGGGCGCTGGCATTTTGGGCTGCTGCATATCCCCACGACTGGGAATACATCGATTGCAGAGCATCAGTTCCGCTGCCATTGGATGTCGTTGTAGAGACCACGGACCCGCTACCGCTGATCTGCTGTGTTGTTGAGGAGGTCGGTGGTGTCCAGCCTCCCATCCCAACTTCCTGATAGGTTGCATTGACCGTTGGCGGCAGACCTGCAGGGACATTGACGGTCTGTGCCAATGCAGGATAAATAAAGAAGGAAGAGCCAAGCACAGGCCAGACCTTCCATGCGGATCGTCTCTTTCTCACGAGCATCTCCTCTGGTTGCGATGCAGTGATTTTCCCCCATCATCATGCGACGGAATTAAAAAAAGAGCGGGTAGGGAAAGTGTGTCCATTATGGTCACACTTTCATGGAAGACGCCCCAGTACGAAACCGATGAGAACAAGCACCATTCCCCAGAAAATGATGAGGCCAGTTGATCGCCATTGATACCGGTCGGCGATCAATTTTGCCCGCCGACTGATCTCAGGTTGCAAGGATTGGAAAACCTTGCTGACGACATCCAGAATGCGTTGCTCAACCATCCGTTCGTTGATCTGGTTCAGCGCCTTCGCAGCATCCACACCGTCCTGCAAGGTCAGCTCGATTGAGCGGCGTTCTGCCTTAACCAGGACGAGAGCCTCATTCAGGCACCTGGGCATCGCTTCGAGTGTGCGGTTTTGTGCCTCTAGCACGGCCAGTATGGCCAAGAAGAAACGCCCATTCGCACTATCCGGCCTGACAGTGAAGTGCTGAAGCGCATGCTTCAGCTCCTCAATTGCCTGCGCGGGAGTGGGTGGACTTTCCGGCTGTCTGTCGTTTTTCAGGCTCATGGTTACTCAAAGTCTTTCGGGACCGGCAGATCTTTGGGCATATCGGGAAGGAGACTAGGGTCAATCTGTGCAAGAAATTCGGGGAACGAGCGATGGAACCAGACTTCTGCCCGCATACGGTCAAAAAGACCGCTGGGTGGATGGCCCTCGACGTTCTTGTCATCAATGAAGTCTGCGTATGACATCCGGCGATCCGTGATTTCGTCCATACCGTCCAACTCGGGCAAGAAGTAAATTCCGCCATCCTCATCTGACACATCTACCGTGGCGTTCATGACAGCCGGTGTCTGACGGATTTTGTCGAAATGGCTGTTGTTTGTGTAACCCAGCGGCAGCAAGCCGCGGTTCATCACGATGATGCTGTGGCCGGGAAGAAAGCGACGCTTTTCCTGAAGATCCTGCAGATAGTCAGCGTCAGCCAGTTCTGTGCCGAGCATATACACCACAACGACCTTGATACCCAGTTTGGACAGTTGCGGCACAAGAGGGGTGCTGTTGATGATTTCGTGGAAGGCCGTCCATCCGCCCCCAATGTCCAGAATTACGTCCTTCTGTCGCTTCACCATCCCTTCGATCTGCTGTTCCAGCCAGGATTTCTGTTCCTTGAGATTGCCGGTAGCGGGTTTCTTTGCATTAGGATGGAAGTGCGAGATGGAGTGGGAGACATTCAGATGGTCCGTGTTCCAGACCTCCACATCGCCCCCTTGACGTGTAACGGTTTCCGTCAACGCATTCAGGAAAACAGTCTTGCCGGTGCGCTGCCGACCAACCGCAGTCAGGAGCACGGGTGGTTTTGTACGGGCAGGCTTGGCGGGTTTGGCCTGAACTGGGTCCACTTTGGTTGCAGTCATTGAATCGTCCTCTTCTGGTACGGCTCTTCTCAGTAAGGAGTGTGCCGTTCAGAAGGATTTCATCGTGTCATCATGCGACCAGATAGGATTTCTGGAAAAAAATTCAAAAAGCCCGCTCAGTCAGAATATTCTTCTTCTTCTCTCTCGCGAGGCGATTTGAATTCCAGCTCTTCGTCGGGAACATCCTCACCAGCAAGGAGGCGGTCATAAATGGCCCGTCTTTGTTTGATGATCTCCCGCAGGCCTGGGAGTTTTGCTTCCCCTTCCTTTGCAAGCATTGGAGCCCCCTGACTGTCGTTCAGCCGGATCTGTTCTTTTGCCATCGTGAGGTCGAATTTCGCCTGACCAAGGGTGAAACGGGCTCTGTCAATTTTCTGCTCCATAGTCTTGGAGGCGTTGGCCTGCAGTTTGTCGCGCTTGACCGTCAAAGCCTGACTTTGTGGTGCTTGCTGGACGGGTTGAGCGTCAGGTTGGGGTATCTCCACGAATTCTGGTGTCCAGTCAGATGGCAGTCGGCTGGGCATGATGGGCCCTGGCTTAGAAGGAGGAACTTGCACCCGATGACGTTCTTGCTTGTTCTGTTTGTGTGAAATCGCACGACAGACAACCCGCCATTTGCGTTCAATCTTTTTAAGATCCTGACGTGACGTGCCAATATTGATCCCATCATCAGCAGCCACAGTTGCGACGATTTTCCAGCTCGTTGTAACGAGCCGAAGTTCGGCAATAGCCTCGTGATGTTGATATAACCACTGGTACAATTCTCCACTTAGCGGCGGGCAGCTCGATTGTTGGGCGAGTTTGACGAGTTTTTCTCTTACAGACGCCATCATGTCCTCCTTGCTTCATGTCAGCATGTCTTTTCATCATGCGACCGAAACCCCCTCCCCATAATTTTCCTGTGGATGGCCGTACGTTTGCCGTCTGATCGCCAGTGGTATGCCCCTCGCTTGCCGCCATGATGCCGTCTGGTGTGCCGTTACATTGCCGTAGGGCTGCCGTGGTGTTGCCGATGGGATTGCCGCATGATTGCCGTAGGGTCTGCCGTAGGGTTTTTTAGGGCCTTCATACACCATTGCACCCTCAGTGCGGGCGGCTCCGCCGCCAAGGTTGGGCAGGCGGAGAAAGGGTGTCAGAATCGTGACTCCCTTTGGGGGGCCAATTCGTCTGATTTTTTTCGGAGTGAAGTCTGTTTTCCGTCGCATGATGGGCGGCAATGCTCGCGATCTCGAACAGCTGGAGAGAGGGTCAGATTAATGAACAGCGAGAGCGCGCAGCGGAGACTCCAACATCACAAGAAGCCGTTGGTCGTTGAGACTGATAGTCTGCGTTTTGAGGAACAAGGACTGGGAGCAGTATCAATCGAGGGCAAGCGCTGGGTTCTGGCAAAGGAAATTTGCAACGTATTGGGCATCAGGAACCCTATACAAGGGCGCAAGGGCCATTTCAGCTTCGTCTGGCGTGACGGCCCGAAGCGGCGATATCCGCAGCTTGCCGCCCGAGAGACGTACATCTTCGAGTGCATCGGCCGCTGCCTTTGCATCGACCTCGGCCAGTCTCTGGGTGAGCAGGGCCTTGCGTTCCGCTAGCCAAGTCGCGGCGGTTTCGGCGACCGGGATGGGCAGTGGCCCCGCCGCCCGCATGGCAGCGAACACAGGCGCGGAAATAAGCTGCTGCTCAACCGCTCTATATCGCCGGCTGCCCTCGACCCACATGTCGCCGGCGCGCAGCCGGTCTCGCAATTCGGTAAGAACACAGAATTCGAAGATGCGACGGTCAAGACCGGCTCGGTCGATCCGCCGACGCCAGGCGGGGCGCACGAAGCCGAGCGGGACACCCACGGGCAATTTGCGCAGCCGCCCACTGCCCAGATCGCGCATCGTAGCGATGGCACGAGCAAGGCCCGAGCAGGCAGGAACTGCGCCGAAGGTGAAGCTGGCGACAAAGGCCGGACCGATCTGACGGAGGATCGGAAGGTTGGATCGCGCAAGCTCGACAGGATCGAGCGGATCGGGACGCACAAGTTGCCTAGCCTCCGCGATTTCGGAGCCGAGGTCATCCCACCCGATTATCTCTGCAATGGCGCCGAAAGGATCCGAGCCGTTTGCCCTTGCGTCGATGATCGCGGTTCCGAGGCGGGCCAGCAGGCGGATTTTGCCGTTGATGGTGCGCTTGTCGCGTTTCAACGCCGCCTCTTCCCGGCGTTCGGCGCGCCGGAACATCTGTCCGATCAGTCGTTCGAACATTACCACGGCATCGTCGGTCAGGGCCACCTGCATTTCGATGACGGTGGCGATCGTCGGCACCGAGCGTCCAATACCGCACCAGGTCGGCTTCGTTTTCGGGCAAGGCGAACAACTCGGCATGTTGCGCCTCGGTCAGGACAGAACGGCGGGGCATCTGCTCAGGCCTTGGCTGGCCCCGTCCAGCCAATCCGATCGAGCGTGCCGATGAGGGTAGATCGGGGCACCTTAAAGGACCGGCACACTGACGCCTTGCTTGCACCAGCATTGAGTGCATCCGTGATCTGCTCGATCGTTTCCGCGTCGATGCTAGGTGGACGCCCCCCGTGCCGACCGCGCCGCCGAGCTGCGGCCAAACCCGCCATCACCCGTTCGCGCGTGAGCGCGCGTTCATATTGAGCAAGCGCGCCGAAAAACGAAAACAGCAATTCTCCATGGGGCGTCGACGTGTCCATCTGCTCCGTAAGTGATCGGAACGCCACGCCCCGGTCTTTCAGGTCGGTAATGATCGTCAGAAGGTTGGCCAGGGATCGCCCGAGGCGGTCGAGCTTCCAAACGATCAGCGTGTCGCCATGCTTCAGGTATTCCAGGCAAGCCTTCAACCCGGGGCGATCGTCCCGGGCGCCCGATGCTTTGTCGGAAAAGAGATGGCGCTCATCGACGCCGGCGGCGATGAGAGCATCGCGCTGCAGGTCGACAGACTGGCGATCGTCGACCGATGAGACACGCATGTACCCGATGAGCATGTGCGACAAACCTCTAAATTGATGTTGTCGCACACTAGATCAAAGCGACAGGGTTTGTCGTGCATAATCGGCCATCGTCATCGGGTTGCAGTCTGTTCGCGCCGCCGCCTGTCGACAAACATGTGATTTCCGCCAGGGTGGCTAGGCAGCTCCCGACAAAAATAGGAGGTTCCCTGGGCGTGTACGAATGTGAAATCGGCCATCCGCCAGTTCAGCCCATGAATGCGGCAGGACCGATGCAGCAGGACGTCCCGCTGCATCGGCGTCCGTTCAGGCAAGCTGGTTGCGAATATCCATGCGGTCGAAGTGCGCCCGCTTTTCGATGATCTTGCCGTCCTTCAGAGTCAGCAACATCAGCAACGAAAAGCGAAGCTTCTTCCCGGTCGCCGGGACTCCTTGATGCAGTCCGCTGTGAATGCCTTGGAAGACGAGATAGGCGGCGACCTTGTCGCCTTCGGCGATCAATTCGACAATGGGCATGGTCCAGTCGTCGAAGGCGTCGAAATTCTGCTTCTCCGACGCCACGAACCCTTCGACCCCGTGATGAGGCGTGTCCATCTGATGGTAGAACTTGAGGTCGGAGTGGCAATATTGCGCGAGAAGGTCGAATTCCCGGCGGTTGATCGCGTCGTAGAATGCCTGGACGACGGCCTTGTTTGCTTCGGTGGTCATAATCTGTCCTTTCAGAATGAATAGGCTTCGCCGTCGGCCGGCACGAGCACGCGGTCGGCAAGATCGTGCTCCGCGACGAAGGCATTGAGCTCGGCGCGCGTCAGCACGGCGTGGTTGACGGCCTCGAGATGGCTCGCGATCACGGTCGCGAAGGGCGCGGCATCATGGGCGCGCTTCACGTCTTCCTTGCCCATGATGATCGGATCGAGCCCCGGAATCTGCGCGTCGCCGGCATTGAGGATGATGATGTCGGGCCGCGCGTCGGCCAGGACCTCCTCGACCGACGCGTTCCAGACGGTGTCGCCGGCAAGGTAGAGCGTCTTCTCGCCTTCGGCCGTGAACAGCACGCCGCAGACCTCGCCGAGCACTTCCCCGGCGGCGGCCATGGTCGCGTCCGATCCGTGCTGGCCGGCGGTGCGGGTCAGGCTGACGTTCTTGAAGCCGGGTTCGTCGGCCAGGTTGCGGACGTCCGCGAAGCCTTGGCTGCGGAACAGTTCGGCGTCCGCCTCGTCCCGCGCGAAGAGCGGCAGGTGCTTGGGCACGAGAGCGACCGCAGCCTCGTCCCAGTGATCGGGATGGCTATGAGTGACGATGACTGCATCGACATCGAGAATCTCGCTCATCGGCGTGGCGAGTTCGACCCGCGGATTGCGGATGTGGCTGTTCATCGTGCCCTCGAAGCCCGGATAGGTATCTTTCGCCGCGAGATAGGGATCGATGAGGAAGCGCTGGCCGCCGTAATCGATGCGCAGCGTGGCGTTCCGGATCTGTCTGACTTGCATTTTACGTCTCCTTGTTGAGGACCAATTGGTCCAAAATGATCAAAAAAAGGGGGCTCAGCTATCGAGCAGGATTTCGATCTGCCTGATTGCGGTCCGCAGGAAATCGCCGTCGGCGAACGAGCGCGCCATCACCTGCATCCCGGGGAAGAGGATGGTCAGCAGCCGCGCGAGTTCGTTGGGCGGCCGCCGGGTCGCGACCGAGCCGTCCGTCTGACCGCGGGCAATCGCGGTGGCCAGAATGGTTTCGATGGTCGCGAAGTCCTGCCGCACCCGCTCCCGCACCTCGGGGTCATGCGGGGCGAGTTCGACGGCCTCGTTGATGCTCATGCACCCTTCGAACCCCTCCGCCCGGGCATCCTCGACGATCTTCTCGAAAAAGGCCAGAATGCCCGCGCGGGCATTGCCGTCACCGGTCACGCGCCGCATTTCTGCCTCCCGCTCGGCCCGATAGTTGTCGAAGGCGGACAGCATGAGCTCGTGCTTGCTGCCGAACGTCGCATAGAGACTGCTCTTGCTCAGCCCGGTCGCAGCCAACAGATCGCTGAGCGAGGTCGCCACGAAACCCTTCTGCCAGAAGAGCTTCATGGCTTTGTTCAAGACCTGCTGCTTGTCGAACTCTTGCGGCCTGGCCACGATCGTTATCCCTGCAATGGCATGCTGTGGGAGGGTGTATAGTCATTTAGGACCGTTTAGTCCAGAAAAATATTCCGCTATGTTTCAGTCAGTTACGAAATTTCGATTATTGACCTGGCTCGCTCGTTGTTAGGCTAGGCTCGAACGGTCTGAAAACGTGGTTAAAACGAAACCTGACACTTAGGGTCACGGTCGCGACCAACGGCTTTATCGCAGAGCAGGTCATTTGCGGTCTTGCGCGGCAAACAGGTGTTTTCCGACGCCTTCAAGCCTTAGCGTATATCTGTGCCCCTTTTATGTGACGCCCCCATCTGACGTTCATAGCGACGAAACCCGTAGCCAAGCGGTTCCGGCGCTGGGTGACAGATGAGGTTCTGCCGCAGATCAGTCGCACGGGTGAATACAGGCAGGATGCAGGTGCGCAAGCCGCCAATGACGCACCCAAGCCAGAGATCAGTGCGGCCGATCTACGCCTCCTAGCGGAGTTGAAAGAGGGTGATATCTATCAAGCAACCCGTCACCTTGTGACCCGCATGAATGGAAAATTCTCCGTTGAAAGAGCGTTAAGCGAAGCAAAACGTCCGTGGTCCTATGATCTGGATATTCTAGAACTCATTCACTTGGTAAAACTTGTGCAAATCAGTTGGTTCGCTCTCGGACAAAATAGTGAGCGGTCTGATCAAATGCGCCAGTATATGTGCCGTCTATCCACCGTTATGCGGCTTCTGGATGATAAATTTGGCACCGGTCCCTACTTTGAGCCGGTTACTACTATATCACCTGTGGGGGCCTGATCCTCTTCCATTACAAAGCGGATTACTGGTTCCGAATTTAGGACACCAACACCTATGCCCAGGTAAACGTGAGAGCGCTTTCTTTACTCGGAGATAGCGCTCTTCTTCTCCGTGAGCCCTTTTTCGTCGCATCATCTTTCATGATCCTGAAGCATCAATTTCGGGTCTACAGGATAGAATGTGATGACAAAGCCTTCGGAACCAACAATAGCAGAATGGCGTGCTCACGTTGATGAGCAGTTTGATGCGATCCATGAATCACTGCGTGCTCTGCATCAACGCCAGACGCTCATACTCGAACTGCTGACCCCAGAAGAACGAGAGGGTCCATCGCTGGATGATCTGCTGGCGCGAATTGTCACCCTTATAGCCGACCAAAGACCTGTTCTTCGCCGCATTGACCATACCACTGGCGCATCGCTGGATCTTCTTGAAGGACGTACACCACGTTCTCACCCGGATTCATCGGGAGAGGAAGGTTCAGAGGAATGATGACCTTTCGGAAAATCTCGGCGGCCTGCAGAGGGCAGATAATCTCTAATTACTATCTACAGGATATTCCTGATCCTGAGAGTGACTGCCGTCTGGATCCGACCAAGACGCCTGACAGCGACGGCGCACGTTTGACAAATTATTATACCGGCCGTGATGGTCGTGCGTCCTGGCGCCCAGATATGCCGTGGCGTGCTGCTGAGGCATTAGGCATTGACCGTTTCAAGCCTCCCACCCGAGAACAGCTTTCCCGTCTCTATGAAGCCAAACGGGCTGACAATGGCGAGGAATGGTCCTCGCACCAGCGGAAAATCAGTGCCTATGATCTGACATTGGCCCCTCATAAGTCTGTGACCCTCGCTGCAGAGTTTGCCGAAACTGACGCAGAACGCGCCGCTATCTGGCATGCCATGCAGATCGCTAACGACGAAACCATGCGATACGTTGCTCGTGAACTGGGATTGGCCAGACGCGGCAGGGGAGGGAAAGACGGCGCTGAAGAAGGTCATGTGACATGGGTGACTTACCGCCATACAACAGCACGCCCAACAGTCGAGGCGTTAGACCCTGAGAGCAATCAGACTTACCTGATTGATACGCCGGCTGGTGGTGATCCTCATGCCCATTTTCACAACACGATGTTCAACATGGTTGTTACAGACGACGGTCATGTTGGGTCTTTGGATACAAAACAGCTCCGGTCGCGTGTCCATGAGTTTGGTGCTTACTTCCAAGCCATTCTTGCTCAGGAATTGCGTAAAATTGGTATTGCCCAGACGTATGACGCCAATGAGCAGGCGACCGTCGTCTCCGCAGTACCTCAGGAGATTTCGGATTTTTTCAGCAAAGGTCGCCGCAACGTCCTGAAAGCTGCTCAGTCCTACGCCTCGGAACAAGGTTTAGAATGGGACCAACTGTCAATTGAGCGGAAGCAGAAGATGCTTTCCATGGCAGGACTGGCTGCTCGTTTAGGTAAGGATCTAGACGCTGACGACCACGATATCTGGAAGCGTCAGGCCAAGGAGCTGGGTTGGGTTGATCAAAGCCTGATGGGACCGGAGATCGATCCGGGGTTAGATCGCCACCAGAGGCTTGATCAGGCATGGCGTTTCGTTGCCAGACATCTTGGTGAGGAATTTGAAACAGCCGCAGTTATCGATCACCAGAAACTGCGAACCTATGCCGCACGTGGTCTTATTGCGACCGGTATTGAAGGCGGAATTTCTGACATAGATGACGTGGTTGATCTGACGGAAAAACGCGGTATTGAGGTTCGTGGCCAGAAGGTTCAACTCGTTATTAAGATGAAGGGCGAGCGTGAGCGTGTCACGCATTCCGAACAAATCAGACTGGAAGAAGATCTCGCAATTCATATTGCCCGAGCAGCGGCCGACAGAAGCGGGGCTCTCGGAAAGGAAGCTATAGAGGATGCTATTGAACGTTCTGGACTAGATTTTAGTTCTGAACATGGTCAGGCGCAGCGTCAGGCAGTTCATACTTTGGGACAAAGCGGCAGGATAGCCATGCTGACAGGTGTTGCCGGAGCTGGGAAGACGACCCTGCTGAAGCCACTGGTAGATGCGTGGCGCAATGATACTCAGGGAAACCCATCAGGACGGCGCATACTTGGCGTGGCCAATGCGTGGCGTCAGGCAGACGCCATGAAAGATGCGGGTATTGATGAAACCTACGCGCTTTCCCCATTTTTGGCCCGTATTGATCGGGGCGACCTCAAATTGGATGAGCATACCGTCATAGCCCTTGATGAAGTAGGGCAGGTGGCACCGCGTCAGATGTTGCGGCTTCTGGAACTGCAACGTGATACGGGACTGACCTTACGTATGATGGGTGACAGAGAACAGGCACAGGCTATCGAGGCCGGTGATGCTCTTGAAATAATCAAGAGAGTGCTGGAGCCTGATGATCAGGCCGAACTCCTGTCCACAGTACGTCAGAAAACTAAGCGCAATCGTGATATTGCGGCTCTTTTTCGCGGTGAAGAGTCTAGTGATGAGCAGCTTAAAGCACTTGAGACAAAGGGCAAAGCCGTCGCCGCCGAGACTGATGAGGACCGTGATGATGACATCAGAAACCGTTTCCATACCGAGGAAGTCAGGCAGGCCATCGAGATGAAGCGCCAGGATGGCAGCATCAGTTTGGTCACAGGAGACCATCAGAATGTTCTGGAGACCATCGCTCAACACTACGTGTCCCGTAAAGATGCTCTAAAGGCCCAAGGCCCCAAGGCTGATGGGTCATTCAAGACGATCACCATGTCAGCGCTGACGAACAAAGATGCTGCTGATCTCAGTCTTGCGGTACGCCAAGTGTTGCAGAAGCGCGGTGATATTGGTGCAGACCAAAAGATCATCAAAGCCATAGATCAGCGAGGCGAGGAATATGACATGGCTCTTGCTGTTGGAGACAAGGTGCGACTGTATCGTCGGGTCTGGGGACTTGTCGGAGATAAACGCACGTGGGTTGGGAATAACGGAGATATCTGTGAGGTTCTCAGCGCATCTGACAAGGGGCTGAAATTGAGGCTTGCTGATGGGCAGGAAGCACAAGTGGAATGGCGCCGTCTATCAGATCCACGCTCTAATCGCGTTCTGTTGGGATTTGGTCATGCCATGACAATTGATGCCGCACAGGGGCTGACGTCTGACGAGCATATCAACGCCATGCCACGCGGTGTCGATCTGGCGACAGGGTTCACGTCCTATGTTGCGGAAAGTCGTGCCCGAGGAACAACATGGACGATGATATCTGATGGTGCGACCTTTGAGGCGGTCAGGAACGGTCGCGCACTGGGGGATCAGGAACCTATCACGAGTGACCAGTTGTGGGATTATGTTGCTAAAAAAATGGCAAATAAGCCCTATAAGGCTTTGGGTATGGATCTGCCTTTTCGGAAGAAAAAAGATCGAGACAAGAGAGTCCGTGAACTCATTGAGATCGGCCGGAAAATAGAGAAAGCCCGTATTGAGGGCCGGGATATTGGTCGTGAGAACCAGATGGCGCTAAGAGGCCGCCAGATTAACACCGCACATCCCGACTTGATTAGGCGGCTTGATAGTGAATTAAAGAAAATACTGGAACAAGCTCCCGAAGTGATGAGCCGTCAGGAAAAAGATATTCGTCATCAATACGCAAAAATCGTGACTATGAAACCTTCCGGCCAATCATCTCCCTCTGTGTCCTGAAACTTGCACCAGGCTTTGCTGTTGTCATAATGACCTTGTAAGGCCATGGCATAAAGGAAGCCCTCATGCTCTTTCTGGTTTTGTTCGGTTTTTTAGTTCTATTGGGTTTGGGCGTGGGCTTTCTAGGCAAAATTGCTCGCATTGAGGATCCGGCATCGTCAGTAGCAACATCACCTGTGCGATCTGCAGTAAGGGCAACTGTGTTCCCAAGACGAGATATGACTGCCGAGGAACTGGATCATCAAGCTGAGCTTGCGAATATCAAAGCAGATGCCGGAGCGCGTGAGTCCGTTGTCAACGCGATTCAGGTGGCAGGTTCGTCCAGCCATAAGACTTAAAACGAGTTATTTAGCTTTCTATGAATATGAGCCATAGTCTGAATATCAGATTAGCGTTCACGACAGCAGATAATGTGTTTGCCTGACAAAGAGGTGAACCGTTGGACTCTCTCCATCAGATCATGAATTTGCAACAATGATGTACAACTGTCCTTGCCGATCACGATGGGGCAGGCATTCCTGAATAATTTTGACTCATGAAAGGTTTGAGTATGTTGAAAAAAAGTATTCCCGTGGCCCTGGCTCTAGCAACCTTGGTTTGTGGTTCAATACCTAATGCAAAGGCTGATCAGCCGACAACGGAAGCACCAAAAGTTCCAACGAAAAATGAACCTGTCCAAACACCTATGTCCGACCTCTTGAAAGATGGGCATGTTGAGGCTGCTCTGGTAGATCCTGCAGGGGGTATGTATATTATTTCGACGCCCAAAGGCCATTTCCGATGCGAAATTCAAAATTTGCACGGTCAGCAAGCAACCTCACAATGCTATGCGATCAGCTGATCGGGTCGGATGTCTGAGCTAGAGAAACATTAGGAAAAGGCGGAATGGGTGCGTTATGGGCAGCGTCCCATGACCACCATCCGTCAACTCCAAAGACACGTGCGTAGTATCTTTCTTTTTCTGCTTTGCGCGCGAGATATTTTTCATCCGTCAGCCCAAATACTTCCATTGGGTAGCCTTCTTTTTTGCCCATATCAGTCAAGATAAAGTCAGCCCGGACAAGCTCTCGTGCTGCATCAAAGCGGAGCGGCTTTATAAAGGTCCGATCCTGTTGAACTAATAACTCCACAATTTTCGCTTCATAGTGGCTTTCGACCGGAATAAGTTGCTCAGTCGTTGTCATGAGAGCAGCGTCTTCGATTTTAACGGTACTAAAATTACTATACTTTCCTTTTTTTATTGGATCTATGGTGACAAGGAATAATCCAAAAACTGCAAGCCCTTCCTCATTCCGAGAAAACTCTGCCAGTTCTCTGGAATACGATTTTTCCAATCGCTCCCATTTGGCCTGTGAAATCGACATGAACATTCGGTATCCATCTCGTATTCCAGACAGTTCGATGTTGTATCCTTTTCCATAAGGATCGCCTTGAACACTACTCAAGCGCCCAATCACATACAGTTTTAATGTCTCTGAATTATCTTTGATGGTTCGCTGTGTAGAGTACAAAATACCCCGATCATTGGAGACGACCGGACAGAGCACCTGCTCTAGCGTGATGCCGCGCTGGATCTTGATGTTGCGAGATGTCGCGCAAGCCCGCCTGAGCGCTTTTGGGTCAGTGCGGTGTCCTGTAAACTGTGGGCGCCAGTAGTGCAGACCTGCACGCTCCCATATGAGGTGCAGCAAGCCAAGAGTGGTCATGCGTCTCTGGGTTCTACTACCAGCTCGTGGACCCGCAGGCAAAGGAGCAGATGATACCGGACTCTTCTCAATATTCCGTTTTAGAGACGTAATTAGTTTGACCCTAACTTCGTCGTGCTCTGGGTCTTCCTTGATGACGCCATCCACATAGGCGGCCTGTCCACTTTGTTCGGGGTTAGGTTTATAAAATGGGCAGGTTGGTCTGTGATATGGTCCTGTATTTGGCATGCACGCAAAATAGTAACTCTCTTTTAGCTGCCTAATCTGGAGCTCCAGATAACGTCCCTGGTGGACACAGAGGCAATGTGCTTTTTCCCCTGGTCCAGCTTTGCCATTGTCAGCATGCTTTGCCTTGAGGCGTCGCTGAAATCGCTCCGGATCGGATAGTTTCCATTCCAATGACAGTTTTTCTCCTCCAGGGAGAACGACAATATCATTCATGCAACGAGCCTTTTCGAAAGCTTATGTATCTGACGTGCCAGTTCCTTGTGATCCATCTGTGAGGAAATATCATCCTCGTAGCGCTTTTGCGCGTCAATCACACGATCGCGTACCCCAAGCAGCAGAAGTGCCTGCTTACGGCCAATGCCTGGTCTGGGATCAACTGCGCGTTCAATCGCGTCCAGTGTGCCAAGAAGAACACCATCAAGGGGCGGACGGGGAGAGGGGATCTTTTCGTATCCCGGTTTCGGGTTCATGGCAGCATCACGCAGCATAAGCGTAAACGGGGTCTTTTCCTCCTCCGGCCGTCGTGATGGGAAGTTTATCAGAGTATTGTCATTTCCCGGTATCGCGTCCACAGACAACCCGACTGTCGCCTGAGCAATGAGCGGAAATTTTGCTTCAATTGATGCAGGTGTGCTGCCAGCAGATTTAACTTCTGCAACAAGACGCTCAAAGGCCGGTTCTCTCACGGGAGCATGGAGCTCGGAACGATAGCTACCGTTCTCTATGGTCTCCAAAACGGCGCAGGTTTCATCATCAGGTGCGCTCCCATCCAAAACCAAAGGTGCCGACAGCATGACAGGCTGTGCCGTGCGGATTTCTCCACTCCGGCCATTTACCGCAGCAAAGAATGTTTTTGAATGAACGACACGGCCGCCGAACATCGTGATGGCCTCACCTTCAATCAGGGACTGAAGATCGGCCCATGGAATACGGGCGACCTCCCTGATTTCCGCACCTCTCCCTTCTCGATAACTTCCCGCTGAGTTTCCTTCGAAGTGTGTGGCCTGTGTAACCTCCACTCGGTCGGACTGTTTTTCAATCCACTCACGCGTCCGCATAGCATCCTGCAGACGCATAGCGTGGGTCAGGTTGGCGTTGCCGAGCAGTGTAAACGCCTTGTCACCAATACGACTTGTTAAGCCGGGCAGATCCTGAAAGCCCAACCAGAACATGCAGTTTAGCCCACGCCCCATAGCAAGCATCCGGTCCATGCCATCTGTGGCGTAGGCGCTGAGTTCGTCAAAGAAGAATTGATAGGGTGCGTCCCCTGATCCTGCCTTGAGCTTGAATATCTCTGATGCAGGCCCGTTAAGACGTGCGCCTAAGAGTTGCGCCATAACGGCTCGCACTGATGCCACTATAATCTTACCAAGGCCGGCCAGTGTGTCAGACGAGTTTTCCAGTGATGGTAGAATGACGACCAGAACGCGGCGGTTCAGCACCACATCACGCATGTCGATATCACCGTTTTCGCATTTGAAAATATGGCCAAGTGAAACGGCGAACTGGGTGAAGATTTTAGAGAAATACATGGTTGCGAAGCCATGTTGCTCAGAGGGACGGCTTTCTTTCTGCTGATTCCATTCCAGTCCGATATCGTAGCCGGGAAGCTCACCCAAATAGGCCTGAAAAGGGTAGAGAACGTCATCGGGAATGTCAGGGACCGGGATCTTGATAGGCTGTGGCTGACCGGGGTTGCGGATAAGAAAGATTTTGTGCCGAGCCAGCGTTGCAAGCCACCGGAGTTCCGTTGCGAACCGAATGGTCTCGATGTTGATGGAGACACCATGCCGGTCCCGCATCCAGACCAGTGCAGGCGTTAGCGTTCCAATTAGATTGACTGCACGATCACGGAAAACGCCGTTGGCATCATTGGCAACAGGCTCGCCCAACTGGCTGACAAGCATTTCTCGGATGGCGTCAGCATTGCCAGTGGCGAAAGGATTAAACGTGTTTGATTCCCTGATCGAGCTGGCCGTCAGCAGATTGAGCGTGAGAAGCTGATCATCCAGTCCAAAGCGCCTGAGAAGGGCGGCAACATCGCCGTAAACCGTGTTGTCACCTTTGCCGTCGATGAGCAGAAATCCCGATCCGTGCGAGAGGGGGTTAGCCATGAGAGAGAGCGCAGATGTGGTTTTACCTGCCCCCGTTGTTCCGGGCATTGCGGCATGCTGTCGGCCAGCATCTGAGGAAAACCAAAGCTGCTGACCTGTATGCGCATCCGTGCCGAGATAGATGATACCGCCCGCTTTTTTCGGTTTGCGGGTACTGGGATCAAGATCATGTTCATCAGGCAGCCCAGAGTATCGGGGCAAATGGAAGGGGAGTACGGGCCTGCGTGTGAGAACCCACCATGTCAGACCGATCACGACAGGGAGTGTCAGTCCTATGAGGGCAGGGACAAACCAGCTCAATCCGGCCACGATCAGGATAACAAAACCTGATGAGGACGTCCGCATCTCAGCCGTAAAACGCTCGAACAGGGGACGCGTATCGCGGTAAGTCGATCCCCGTTTGACTTGTTGGTGCCCGAGTGGGCCTCCTATCTGACGTTTAGCCATCTCAGGGCTCCAAGCCGAAGGGTGAAGCGTTTCCTTTGCCGCCCCTTTCGGATCCTGCCGCCTGGGGCATACCTACGACCGGAGCGCCTTTGATTGCGGGAGCGACACCGGCAGTTGGGGCACCGCCCTGATTTTGCGCTCCACCTTGGCCTCCAGCTTCCTGTGGAGGCATGCCCATGCGATCTGAGGAGATAGCCCTCTGGGTGTCTCTGACGGTTTCATTCACACTTCTTGGTCGTTCACTGCCGTCCGGCCCGTAGCCGCCTGAAGGAGAGGCGATTCCAATCGGGCCACCGGAAAGAGGCGGAAGCAGGGGTTGCTGGGGCATGGTGCTGCCTGAGTCCTGCATCATGGGAGTTGGGATCTGGGGCGCTCTTGAATTCATGATCACGATAGCTGCGAGAACACCGAGTGCTACGCCCGGAACGTAGCTTCTGAAGCGATTTTTCCACCCGGTAGGTGGCACTGTGACTTTTGGTGTAGTCTGAGAGACGGGGGCAGGCGGAGAAATGGAAAGGGGCTGTTGATGCGCCAGGTGTTCCTGTCTTCCCACAGTCATGGAGCTGGCACTTCCCACAGTAATAATAATAGGGGCCTGACCTTCGGTTTCAATTGTGATGGTCGTCATGATGGTTGTCCTTCAAGCTTTATCGGAGTTTTTTTGGAGAGTTGCGACAGCAACCGAGACAGCAGGAGTGTATATTGGGCGCCGTGCCTTGCGTTCGGCTTCCCAGTGAGCACGGGCACCAGCAGCTTCAATGCGTGGGTTTGGGTGAACGTCTTCTTCAGGGCGCTCATGTGGGAAACCCAGTGAGTGAAGGGCATACCAAAGAAGCCGATCAATCAGTTTGACGATGGCAAAAGCAGGAGGAGCAAGGACCCCGGCCTTTCGCCGGGCTTCAGTCAGCAACGTCATGAGCGCCGTTGTCGTCCAGCCATTGCGAGCGCATATGGCGTCTATTTTTGCACCAACACCGGGAATGCTTAGCTTTTCATCAGCTATGGCTATGATCTCACCGGGAACAGTGAGGGCTTCTTTCGGACCTTCTGGACCGTCCAGACCACTTTTTCTGAGACTTTCAGAAAGCCGCCCAAGAAGCTCCATGGCCTCAGATCGTTCTTGATTGTAGTGAGCGAAGAAGGCGGCAAACAGCACACGTTCTACGGGAGTGGTCGCTTCCAGTCCTGTCCAGTGCCTGCCCAACTGTGCTGTAAACGCCGAGACGGCCCCCGCCTCGCTGAATTTACCGCTCCGATCGGACGCAAAGCGTTCGCGCCACTCATGAGCATGTAGTGCAGGATCAGCTGGGCGGGGCATGCCAGCAGCCGGAGCGATGAGTTTTGTCATGCGCCGCTCTGCAAAGCCGCGTAACGTTGGGAACATGCGGGCCTGCACATCGATCAGACCTTCCAGATCAAGAGCTTTTGCAAACCGACCGGGAGCGGCCCTGACGATGCAGGTTAGACCCAGAAGCGCGATAAAAATGGCAGCCGGCCACCGTAGGGCACCACCAAGTATCATCAGCCCATACCAGAGCTGAATGGCTCTGACGTGACCCGGAGACCATGATGCTGCGACAAGCTGTTTACGGAGCTCAACGATGGGCAGCGAGTGCAAGTGGAGAAAATCAATCTGCCACACGAGAAGCCGGATATAGAAAAGCGAAATCTCAGCGTGCCAATTGGACCACACCACGTAAGACAGCCCGGCGCCACCTACGACAATAGCGATTAAGGAAAACAGGGCGTAGTCATCGCTGGATGACCATGGGGTGCTGCTGGAGCTCATGATGCACGGCCTTTGCGAGAGCGCACCATCATGTCTGTAGCGATATGGTAAAATCGCCGCAGATAGGCTTCACCATACCGAGGCGTGTGCGAGTGGTAATACGCAACAGCCTGCCAGAGATCACCATGCGTTTCGGCGAGAGCCTGCCCGAGGATCCAGCTTCCTGCTTCGATGTTCGCGCAGACATTATCGCGTAAGGCGTTATAAGTGCGCTGAGGTGTGCTGTGCCAATGTTCCGCTACTTTGCGCACCCACGTTGAGTTGACCTGCAGAGGCCCGAGATCGACTGTCCCATTTGTGTTTGTACTGATTTTGCCAGGGCGTCCGTCTTCGACGTAGAGCAGGACAAGAAGAACTCCCGAAGGTACATGGGCATTTGAGGCCGCAGCGGAGAGACAGGCCTGAATCCGCTGGCCTTGCAGCAAAGCATCGTCCTGGGCTGTCTGAGCGTAGCATGGGTGTGCGAGACCTAACCCTAGAGCACTGAAGCCAATAAGAGCGAGATGTTTCATCATCAGCTTGCTTCCTGTAGCGCAACAGGGACTGTCTGCAGCCGCGACCGCGCATTCCCCCAGATTTCGACAAGATCATTAAGGCAGAGTGTTTCGCCCTTCAGGGCAAGAGCCTCAAAAAGGTCGATGATGCAGAGCATTACAACTGACCACGAACCTGCCCTGATACTGCTCAAAGTATAGCCGAGTGTTGCCTCAGGATTTTCCCGCACATCGAGCCCAAAGCCAGTACCGGTCAGGTCAAACCACAGAGCCTCGGCTGCCACAACAATGACCGGCAGATAGCCATCTGCACGGGCAATTTCTTCGTGACTGATAGATGCCTCTTGTCCAGTAGAGCGGTCCACCACGATAACAGTTTGCTCAAATTCGGACAGAAGAGACATGACTGACCGCGCTACATCATCAACCCTTACAGCAGAGAAGACGCTCATGAGTATCTCCTGCGGTTCCATGTCGGGCGGGCTGTACGTCTTCTGCCAATCAGCCACCTGCGGCCAGTACGCAGGGCAGCAGGAAGTGTCAGGCCAAAGAACGAAATCGTACCAAAAAATACCGTTCCCACCACGCCAATGATCAGCGTCGTCAAGCTCCAATGCAAAACTGCCAGCAAAATGGGCAGGCAGCTCCGGGCATCAAGGATTAGAAATCGTACTGGTAATCCGGTTCCACGCCACATCAGTCATCTCTCCTTTTTGCCATGAGTGCGACTTCTTCGGTGATCAGATCCTGTTCCAGCCGAGCCTCAATGGCGCGTGCGAAACTTTGACCATCTGTTTTCAGCACATCGTTGATGAACTCAGGCCAGGATTGGGGATCTGTGCGCATAAGTTTAAAGCGTAGGTCCCGATCAAAAGTCAGGAATTCACGGATCGCGACACGTCCTCCTCCTTTCCGTGGAAGAAGCCGCTGATTCAGACAGAAACGCATTGACTGAGCGAGGGCAGAGACAAGGTTATCGCGTTCTTCGCGGGCACAGAGCGATACGGCCCTCTGCATCATCAGTCCCACATTGTCCGCGTGAATTGTAGTGCCAAGAATACCGCCCGTGATGGCGCAGTTGATTGCGGCGTCCATGGTTTCGCTGTCGCGGCACTCGCCGACAATCAGTTCGGTCATTTCGCGTCGGGTTGTGCCGCGCACAAATTTAGCAAAAGTCATGTGCGGGGGGTGGATAGGGGTCTGGGTAATCTTTGAACCTGTTGGTGACCGGATATAGTCCATCAGGAACTCAATAGGATGTTCGCCCGTAGCAATGTTATAATTTGCGTCCGGTCGCATGACTTTTTCTTCTGCCAATGCAAAGGCGAGTGACGATTTACCTGACCCGGTGACACCCCCGATCAATTTCATACCGGATACGATGTCATTACTTGCCAGAACCTCTGGTTCAACCAATTGGGATTCCAAGCTGGGCGGACGGGAAGGAATTGGACGCATAACGATATTCACGCCCTGTCCTCGCATGACCTCACAAGGGGTGAAGTTCACACGGAACCGCAGAGTTTCACGACGGTTGAGTGATACTGAATATGCGCTGTCGAGATCGTGGGAGATGGCCAGCATTGACATCCCGTCCTGCGCATACATGTGGCTGACAATGTCCGATATTGCGAAATCGTCCGTAGAGAAACGTGTCGCAAAAAGAACCTTCCCATGAACCATGATAGTGACAGGATGACCTGTCTTGAAATCAATGCGAGAGGCACCAAGGCCATAAGCCCATTTGAGTAGGTCATCGAGACCCGGCGCTTGTTTGCGACGTTCGACCACCCAGCTATAGGCTGGACGTCCTTCATTGGGCCAGGTTTCTCGTTCAGCTTTAGATGATGTGATGAAATTCATCGGCAACGCTCCGGGTAGAGAGGTGCGCTATAACCATAGCCCCGATCACGGCGCAGGCCCCGGAGACCCGGCTGACTGGTAATCCGTACAACCCGATCACCTACGTGAAGCGTGTCGCCTCCGCCGACAGAAGCTTTCTGTTCAAACACGACATGAGGTTCTTCCACGCGCCCATTGGCCAGCAGAACCCGATAACGGGCCATGCCCACGATATCGCGCTGAAGTCGTGAGAGGTCTGATAGAAAAATTTCCGAGGCCTGTTTTTCTCCGGAAGCCCAGCCTTCTGCGACCCAGTCATTCCAGTAACCAACCTCCTTTTTGTTCATAGGAAGAGCCGCTGAGGCAGGGTGACGAGGCTTCTGCCATGATCTGACGAGATAGGTTCGCCAGTTGGGTGCAGCTGATGTCAGTTGTGCTTCTCTCGTGATTTCAAAAACGCATTGGGTTTCATGCGCGACCTGCCCTGTGCCGTTCAGGGCGAATGCCATTTGGGCTTCGGTGACAATTGGGGGTTGCATAAGGGTCTGCCCGCCGCCAATGGGCAATACCAGAGACCGGAAATCGTAAGTGCTATCAAGCGTGTCTTCATAGCGTCGGAGCATTTCGTTGATCGCAAAGCTTCGTGCAGCAAGTCCTCCTTGCGCACCATAGATATGTGCCGCCTCCTGAAGAGCTTCTTTACGACCCGGCTTCAATCCATCGGACTCAAGATCATTAGGGCGAGTATTTTGCAGGGCCTCTAATGAGAGTGGACGATCGCCACCAACAATTTTGTCGAGTTCCTGGGCTCCCGTGATGGGTTTATTGATTGGATTGGCCAAGGCGGGCTCTGCTTGCTCAATATCATCCGCTGCTGGTTGCGGGGGTTGAGGCATTGGAACCAGGGTGCCGCTCCTTGCTGGTGGCGGCGTACTTGATTTGAATGGGATTACGCGGCCGTCAACTTTGACGGTATCTGCGGCCAAAGCTGGTTGCCCGAAAGCGACCATCATGGTGCAGGCCATAAGAGAGAAGTAGGGTGTTTTAATCATGATACACCACCGCGATCTGATGATGGAGGGGATCGACTTGCACCGTGGCTGCATTTCCGGCCTGGTCTCCGAATGACCGGAGAATATCGAGTACAGGGGCAACACTGTTTGTTTGCACCGTGATATCGTGGCTCTTGCCAAATACGGTCACTGTGTAACCGATTTCCTTACCCAACTTGCGGATGCCGGCGTTTAATGGCCCATTCCAGACGAACCAAATTCGACGGTTAATATCATCGGGAGTACTAGATTGGTCTGTGACCGGAACTACAGGTGCGGTACGGACCGTGCCAAGTTCACGCAGATCCGACGTGGTTGAGGCTATGGAACGTTGTAAGGCCACTTCCGGACTGGCCATACCAGTCGTTTCGATAGGGCCGGGTTTTATGTGTCCAGAACAGGCTGTCAGCCCGATACTGAGGGTAGCATATAGAAAGGAGGTCTTTTTCATGGTCATCTCCGTTTATGAAAAACAGAGTGACCGTTCATGATGCGACCAGTTTAAAAAAATTGAGGCTTTAGAAAATTTATTCTGACAAAAATGACGCTAAGGAAATAATAGAATTACTTCCTTAGCGCCCGAGCCTTTACTCCGCTGCAATAGGGGTATCGCTATCCTCATCCATTGAACGAACTCTATCGTGAACGCCAACGGCAATCCCTCGACCGTCAAGAATTTCATGGGCGAGATCGTCAATCACGCCTCTTTGCGCTTCCTCTGCAGAAAGACCAGTCTCGCTTATGCGTATCTGCCGACGTCGAGTAATCTCGTCTACAGCCGATCCCCCAGGGAATACCGCAGCAAGAAATCTTAATGCAAGTTGTGGGCTTACTGCGTTGAAGAGCCTAGAACTTAGTGCAGTATCCTCAGGTGTTGAGCTAAATCCCCACAGTTCAATAGGGCCGAGGACGTTGACCAACTGAACTTCATATACTCCTTCAGCGGCGTTCAGCTGTAAGAAGAACGGTGCGCCATTCCGCCCTGGACCACGCAGCGCATTTTTAACAACCCAAGCGCTGGCTGTTGATAATTCCCAGCGAGAAATAAGCTGTTCCGCATCTTTGCCATCCCCCTTTTTGAGAACCCAGCGCCCTGTACTCTGTCCCATAAGATCATCGGAGAAATCACGGGGACGCTGAGATATAAAACCAAGCTGAACATTGTGTTTTCGACCTTCACGGGCATCACGTACTGCCTGCGCGTCTACTTGCGGAGCAGATTCCGCACGATGCCATTCGTCGTAATCAAGCCGTTTAACGGCCTCTTTCATCTCAGTGAAACGAGCAAGATGATAGTCTCTCATTTTCGCAGGCATCACCGGTTCATCGGCATATTCTGGATGAAGGAAAAAGTTTCGTGCGATGAGGTGTCTGGCAAGCATATACATCAACGCGGTTTGACGATCGGCGGCGGCTGAACCTTTAGGGGCAACTTCTGCGAGATCAATCATGATCACACGAGCGTCACCCATATCAAGCTGTGTAGGGGCTGCTAAGGTGGGGAAATTCTTAATAACGTTCATGATATAGCGGTCAAAAACGTCAATAAGGCTTTCGCCGGTTTCAATCTTGATTTTTTCGTACCGCTTTGAGATTTCAGGTGTACGTGCAGCACGCAGAAGATCCTGAAGAACAGGCACAGCATGACGCTGGGCGATACCGGCAGTACGGTAGTCACCAACATCAATTAGGGCGTTAACGACGTCACGCCACCAGGTCGGATCATCAATTCCCCCATGATGGGGGAGTGACAGGTTATGATGGTGGATTGCGGCATCAACCAGAGGTTCCGTTCCGGACCGGTAGAGCTTGGGTTCTCCCCCTGAGACGTCAGTACAAAGCCTGTAAGCTTCATCAATGACGTCCTGGACAAGATGATCCATCCCTTCAAACGGCGGTTTGCCGAGCGGGGTCGCAAGAAGTGAAATAAAGTTTTCAAGAAACACGCGCTCAAGGGGAAGCGGGTATTCGAGGCCCAACTGCACATCAAAGACGTTGACTTCATATCCTTGGGTTTTCTGCATTTTTAAATAAGCCGCTTCATGAGCGCGCTCTGGTCCCAGTGCAGATTGCAGTAATGCGACAAATCCCTTTCCACCTGGACCAATATCGACCTTGCCTATCAAAGGGAGTTTAGCGCCATTTCCTGAAAGTGCGGCCGAACTCAAGACAAGCCCTAGATTAATCGTGTTGCTCATGACGGTCTTCCCCCCACCAGGAGGGGCAATGATGATATCAACCACTGCTTCTCGCAAACCGCCACCAGTTGGATCGAATGGCCAGATTGACCCATCGGGCCTCCGGAAAAGAATACTTCCCTGTTGCCATGGGGATGCGCTCCGTGCCCATGGCATCATGGTAAAAGCTTCGCCTAAAGGTGCGAGTGAAGGATTGGCTGTGCTGCCTAGAGAAAGTGTTGGCACCGAACCCATAGCCGCTTCCAATGGATCGCCGCTGACCCGTGTTGTCTTACAGTTGCCCCATCCTTCAATAGCCTGTGATAACGCTGAGGCTTGTCGGCGTAGTTTGGCATCCTCACCTATGGGAGCCCATGTTGCGGCCGACATACGCATGCGGACTGAATTGTGGTTCTGCTTTTCCCGCATTGTCTTTAACGCGGCAAATGAGCGCCGGATATCTTCATTCCCCGGCAGCATTGCCAGAAATCCTGCGCCGACCTCCTTAAGGGCGAAGGCGGCTCCCCCACCGCTTTCCAAAATCATCGCACTGCGCCACGGGATACGCTTCCGACCGAGGGTGGCAGATAATTCCGAAAATGGGCGCGGATCTTCAGGTCCAAGCTCCATGTCCACTGGAGCGTAACAATAGTCGCCAATATTGACCAATTGCCCACCAATTGTATCTGCATCTGAATGAAAAACCTGATCAGGGATTGATGGCCAAAGTTCACCTTCAGGCAAAGGACCCGTTGCGTCAGGATCATCAGGCAAGCGTGGCATAAGTGGGTCACCGATTAGGGAAGGCTTCCACTTTGAGGCAGCAGTTTCGCGATAAACCATTTCGCGCGTGATACGTAGAGCGGCGTGTGGGGGGATCAATGTGCAAGATATATCCAGACCATTCAACGCCCCCTCAATACGATGGACAGCAGCAGTATGCCTAGCCAGCATGATTCCGCTGCGCAGAGCAAACCGTTGGGTATCGCCAATATTTGGAAAAGCTTTCGCTGTTGCGGCCTGTTCTTCTGAAACCTGCTTACGTTCCTCCCTACTCAACAATCCCTTGCGTGTCCAAAGCACATAATATGCTACTTCTGAGCGCATGACATTCGGCCAACGCTTGCTCCGTTCTCCAAGAAGATCGTTGAGATCAAGCCCCTGTCTGGTGGCAATAGCACGACAAGAGCTGAGGCACAGTTGATTAATTTCCTGCAGAGCGGTGTCTGGGTCAGACAAGTACCATCCGACCAGTGCATGGCCTTTCTCTTCAAGTACACCCTGCAGTTCGATCCGCTGTTGCTCTGCCAATTCGGCAATTTCCTGGCGGGTACACATTCGACGTAAGCCGTTAATGCGCAAAACAGAGATATACTCACCCCGTTTGGTCACCAAGTGATCATCGTGCGTTGTTTCAACGTCACAAAATGCCTGTAGGGGTTGCCGGAGAGACAGGCTGAGGCCTGCGAGAAGTGTGGAAAGGTAGCCTGCCATTATCTGAACCTGTCAGGAGTTTGTGGGAAGAAGGCGGAGGCGCGCTTCAAGAATATCGGGATAGATATCATCAGGCCCATCGTAGAGACGGCCCAAGGGTAAAAGTTTCAGGTTATCGAGCAAGAAATCCAAACCATCTTCCACATCCTGTCTGGAAGTATCAGCAATCTGCATGGCGATACTAACGTGAGACGGAGCTGAAGATTGCAATCGTCGGAATGCTTCATCTGATCTGGAAAACAAGGTACGGAGTGTCTGAGCTGCGGCCACGCCGGCCGGCGGTAACATTCCTGGTTCCCTGCCTTCTGCCAGAACTGTAACACTCTTTTCCCACGCACTAAGTTTCCGACCACAAGCCCGATAGAGGGCAAGATGGGCATGTGCTGTGAGGGCAGAGACCTGTCTCTGATCGAGTTCAGGACACCAGATCAAAAGAGCTTCCCGATCAATCGTCGGACGGTTCAGTGATTGTAGCAGATTACAGACCTGGCATATGCGTGTGTCTGTTCCACGCCAGGAAAAACTAACCCCGCTGACTGGAAGGCCACAGCACGCACAAGTCGAGGTGCCGGCTTCCGCCTTAACAGGCGGAATATTTCTGAAAGGCTGCACGCTAAGGCGGAAAACCGGCTGTCTCATTGTTTTAGACCTCAGTTACCCCCCGTGAACTCATAAGCCTGAGCACTGGTACCCACTGTAGCTTGGCCACCAGAAGCCGTATTGGCGGCTTTGTTGATCCATTTTGGCCCGGTGGCAAACAGACCGCAGAGCACAAGGCCAGCAATCCCCATACCAATCTTTCCGGGACTACGGGTTTGCTGATTGCGACTTTCCCAGAGTGCCCAGACACCCGCAATGAAGCAGATAAAAGCCAGTATATACATTGCGGCTGAAGCAACAGTGCCCCCAGTCGTCAGGCCTTCCTGTGACATGCTCTGGATCTGCTTTCCGAGACCATCACCTGTCGGTTGGACGGCCTGCGCCATCGCGTGAGTTGCTGCAAGCATCAATGTCGTGCCGCTGATAGCGGCCAGACGGGTGGACCGTACGATGATGGACTGAGGAGCCTTTTCGTTTTTAACGGTAAGCGTGTTCATGAGTGTAACTCCAAGTGTCATGACATAAGGGTTTTTGCCCCAATGGCGATTAAATCTGTTCATGATGCGACGAGAAACAGAGTTTCTGATCCGTCAGTGTGGCCAGTAGCTGAGTAACCAGTTCGCTTCTTTGACGGGATTAAGCAGAACGACACCAAGGGCGAACTGACACAGTAAGCCAAGCTTGGTGCGATTGTTCTTGCCGGTCATGGCTCCCTGCCAGGAGATCAGAGCAAAAAACGCAACCCATGCGCCGAATGTCTGGAAAAAGAGCGAAAAATCTTTAACAATTTGCAAGATGGCATCGTGGGGACCAGCCCCAGAAATAGGAGAAGTGCCTCCAGTATAGCCCGTGGGCGATGATGAGTTCAGGCTGACCTGCATGTCCAGTTTGGCTGACTTTGCGGCTTTCGTCAGAATGCGATCAAAAGCTGCAAAGGCCCCGGATAAAAGTAGGACAACATACGGGACCCATGGTTTACCGACAAATGGGTTTTGTGGCTGTCGCTGCTGCCACATACCCCAAACAGCATAAAGAAAGCTCATACACGCGGCGATATAGCATGCCGTAGGCAGAAGCCATGAACCTGCGATGGCAATATCGTTTAGGAAATTGACGAGACCTTCCACGTCTATCTCCTCAATTAATCAGACCATGATCAGTTTTGATCACCCAGTTGGTACCAGCCTGATAAATAGACTTAACGACACCGTAGCCCCGTAAATTTGTTCCCGGCTCAACTTCGTACTGGCTTTGCTCACCAGAAGGCGCGTTATCATCCTGTACCATACCCAATAAGGGAGATGCAGAAACAATGCGGTAGCGCGGTACCCAGTTATGGTTTGTCCGCGGTTGTTCTGAGGCCGGTGCTGCCTGCGGAGCCAGAGAGGACGGGCTTGCGGAAGGAGGCGGTGCGCTATTCTGCTGACTGTTCATGGCAGCCGCTAACGCGCGTTTGGCCTGATCTGCGGCATTCTCTCTAGCTTGATTTGGGAGATCAGTTGCATCCGCGACAGCCTTCCTGGCCTCAAGCAGGGCTAGACGGCGCGTAAAATCGGCACGGGCTTTCAGCGCCTCATCACGTTCCTTCTGAAGTTCCTGACGGAGTGAAAGCATCTCTGTCCGTGTATTTTGGACAAGTGCGGCTTCCATGGTTACCAGTTGTAAGACATCAATCTGATCCTTCGAGCTCATTGGAGCCGCAATGAGGTGACGTGCAGTCTCGGTTGCTGTTTGTGGTGTCAAAGGAGGTGGTGGGGAGACGGGATCAACTGCCGCTGCTTGTTCTGCCTCGCGGGACTGTACGGGTGGCGACTGGGGCGGTGCCGGTGTGTTTTGTACGGTTTTCGGATGTGGTCCGGCCGCGATCATTGCGCTGAGATCATCAGTCGGTTGCGCCTGTTTGGCTTCAACTGTTTCTTGACGACTGGCTACATGAACCGGCGGCTGAGAGCGTGGGGCAGGTTGGTGTTTCTGCGGCACGGCTGGGGTAGGCAGCGTTTGGGCAGTTATACCAACTTCCTGTCCAACTGGCTGCATGGTGCTGGGACTGGAATGAAAACCCCAGAAACCAGCCAAAAGTAGCACTAGAGCCCCTGAGGCTGCGCCAGCCATAAGGATACGTTTATCGGGCAGTTTCTTCTTTGCTTCCGCCTGCCCAGAATTGTCTGGGATAGTGTCTGCTATCTGGTCCTGTTCGTTCTCAGAGGAAGCCTGCTCTGAGGGTTCGGATGCGGTTTGTTGATTTTGCGGACGTAGGTGCCGGATTGTTCCGGTGTCATCCTGCGGAAATGCAGTCTGACGGGGTTCTGCTGACATGATCCTGTCCTTTGTAGGTGAAACTAGGGACAGGATCACGCATCATCATGCGACGAGTTTAAAAAAAACAGATTTAGTTTTTTGTTGCTACGTTTGTTGTAAACACGACACCAACACTGACATTGGCTGCCATATTAACTCTTGCCTGCGTTGGCATCTGTTGCATCAAGGCACTATTAACCTGGTTAGCTGCCTGCCCGGCCGCGACACCAAGTTGCTGGGGAAAATTGAGGCGTTGGACGTAATTAACGTTCCCAAGTCCACCGATTGAACCAACCGTATTCGATGTTGTTTCAAGCGCAGACCCGAGACCTTGAACAAAGGCGGCCGCTCCTGGCAGTATGAATCGTTCGACGTAGAGTTGATCAACGCTAGACGCAACTGCTGCCTCCATTGTTTTAGGTGCTACGACCATCCCAGTGACAGTAAGTGGGTCTCCTTTGTGGTACACGGTTTTAACTGACAGAACCAAACGATTCATATGGCCGCCTGCGCGTGAGACCGAAGCTATCATTCTGTCGCCTGCAATCGGACCGGAATCCGCTTCCAGTACAATTTCGCCATTCAGATCGCTGTTTGTAGCGGTTACTGTGTGGGCATAAATCCCTCGTCCTGCGGGGATCAGCACATGATCTTTGGACACAACCGAGTTGCGTGCTGACTGAGATAGAGAGCTCGCTGAGGACTTATCGTTCTTGTTGCTATCAGCAGCATCACTCTTAGCAGTCAGATCCTCCTGAGTGAACATAACGGAAGTGACAGGAACGTGTCCCACCATACGATTTCGGAGTGCGTTAATGGCGCCCGTATACTTTGCTATAGCTGGGTTAGGTCCCTGACCGTCGGATGAAGGCGCTACAGCATAGGCTGGCGCAGTCTGGACAGGCGCCTGAACGGGCGTGGGAGCAACTTGAGCAGAAGGAGTGGGCAAGCGTTTTGCCATTGAGGGGTCTTCTTCCTCACCCACTTCGTGGATTGGCTCAGGTGGGGTTACTGACTTTCCCGGAGCAAAATCAGGAGTGTAAGAGTTCCCCGTCTTTTGGGCGGTGCGAGCACTGTCCTCAATCTCTTCGCGTCGTAGTTGCTCCTGTTTTGGCGTCGCGTTGAGGCCACCAGGCAAAGGGTTGATAGTCTGTGTCGTACCCGCATTGGATTGCGGCATTTCACGGTGATGAATGGAACTTACTGCTAGTACAACGATGACTAAAGACGCAACGATCCCGCCAATTATAAACAGCCGACGATTACCACCTTCTCCAGCTCGGCTAAGGATGTGTCTGAATTTGATCTGTTTGAAGTTGAAAGACATTACTGAGCCTCCCGAATGCTGGCCGAAACGGTGCGTCCTGAATCTGACAGCAGAACATAGGGCGTCTCATGAAACGCATAGATGGTGTAACCACCTTCACCATGCTCTGAGCTATCCCATGCAGGCGTCATAAGAACGAGCTTAGTTCTCAGATACATTTCGTTGCCAATTTTCCACGCTCGAACATCGTCGGGGGAAACGCCTTCAACGCTTAAGGGAACTGCAGCGGCTGGTGCAATGCCACTTAGCATCGCATTGAGATAGGGGTCTCCTGTAGCCGGAGCACCTGGTCGGGTATCAATTTCAACTTTTGCGTTGGGACCATCGCCAGCGACACGGACTGTCAGGTTGTCATCATAGGACCCACGACCGGCCAGCAAAAGAAAGGAAATAGGTTTAGGTGCATCCTTCAGAGTAACCAACAAACCACCGCGAGGCTGAAGCGAAAGCGGTTGTATATTGATTGTATTGCTGCCTTTGTATGGCACGCAAACGTAAAAACCTGATGTTTCCACTGCCGGAGAGCCAGATTTCTCAGAGGATCCATTGGCAGACGCACCACAATTGGTCCCGCCAGAAGGATTGGCCGTCATACTACCGAGATTCCACGCAATCGGCCAAGGCTGTCCAGTGCGGTCTACAAAGGAAATTGCAGTTGGATACCCTTTAGCAGTGAAGATGATGCTTGTTTGTTGGCCTGGTTGGAAAGAGACACGAATTGCCGGTCTTACGTTCGGAGTTGCCATCTCGGTCTGAACAGCTTCTTGTGCGCGATCGACCTCTTTCAGCCGCTTGCCAAGCCTCATGATTTCCTCAGGTGTTAACGGAATTGCCTCACGTTCAGCCTGTTGACGTGCCAATTGATCTTGGTCTGGCATGCCATTGATCTGTGCAGATTGGCTGGCTGTCACGTTCTGGGCGTGGGCTGCCATAGGGAACAGGGCAAACGGAAGAATGAGGAGAGTTTTTAGTGTTTTCATGGCCTTAATTCCTCACCGGCCCAATAACCAGTTGGCTTATGGCCAGCCCATCAGGGTGATCCATATCGTCAACACGATCTATGATCATGGTCGCCATCAGTGTTTGGGTATTCTGCTGGTTGACGTTTTCGCACGTCTGAATGAAAGGAAACTGGACAACGTAATGCGCGCGTCCGTTCACTATCTTCTGGTCACGAATAGTCGCAGCGCGTGTCGGCTGAGCAAAGCATAGTAATTTTGCCTGTTTCAGCTTATCAAGATTACCTGCTTTAATAAAAGATCGAGCGAAACTGTTCCATCCATCAATAGTGTAATGCGCTCCGGCAGTATTTAGCTGCGAAGGGTAATCACGGTAGTTGATGTTATAGGGTGCTATGCCCCATCGCACAGCCCACGACAGGAGCTGGTCCTGACCCAATATAGGACTATCCAACGGCACAGCGGGGCGCGGCGGGTTTTGTCCATCCACATAGAAAAACTTTGGGCGTGGTGGATTGGCCCAGATGTAAACATCATGAACAACAAACACCGTGATGAGGGCAACGAGAGTAATATTTACCCACAATGATCTTTCAACAACACGTCCCTGAAAATCCGGGTCACTGAGACGCCGGAGAATGGCCTGCTTCCGACTTTTCATAGCGTCCACCCCCCAAGGGCGCGGACAATTCTATTTAGACCTATCATCGATCTGTCCTTCTTAGATGTTTCTGAGGACAGCCTGATAGTTTCAGATGCGACCAGATGCTTTTATTTTCAGTTCTGCTAAATTTTTTTAAGCTGCAAGATCATATGCGGCCACGAGGCTACGCAAACGGCGGGAATTTCTTGCGCGACGGCTGATCCGGCGAAGTTTACTGTTTGTCCAGAAACGTGCCCCTTCCATGACGTTGCAATCCCGACGAAAGATTCCACGATCTTTAATATAAGAGATCGCATTTTCGCAGATAAAGTAATCCAGTTTCTTACGTCTTGATTCAGGAATGCACTCTTCCAAGCTGGCATGTGACCTGATGGCGTCCGATGTAAGGAGAAAATCCTTTGCAATGATATGATGGCTTTGAAGTGCAAAATATCGATGAGCGCATTCAATATTGGCTGCCTCATTCCAACGAGTTTTGTCAGACCTTGCCATGCAGGTGATGGTCACAAGGTTTCTGCAGCAGCGCACACGGTAGGTCCGGCCACGCAATTCTTTGCGTGTGAGAACACTGGCCTGTGCCCAGGTCAGCAAGGTCTTTTTGCTAGATTTGAGCGCACTATTGCGTAATTCTGTTTTGTGTTTCTCTGCTGTCTCGCGCGAGACTTGTGTACGGGCAGGAAGTCCCAATGCTCTACGTTTTCCAGAAACACTGGAGCGGGAGCGCTTAAGTGTTTTTGCGATGTCCCCGGCTTGCTCGCCTCTAGTCCACATTTGACCGAGGATAATCAGTTCCTCCGCTTGCCATGCCTTTTGACGATCAGGCACCCGGTAGCCATGCATGACGGGCGCTTTGTCCCAACCTTCATACGCAGCTTCCGCTTCCTCAATAGTGACCCCAAGCAGTTCTGAGGTGAGTGTGAAATCACGTGTCAGACGCATAACCTTTCTGATCATCTGTATGGAAACAGACTGAGGAAGCCAGAAGCGATCATTTCTGGTGATGACAGCGCAATCGAGCATGACCAAATCCCGTCATAAGGTAACTGATTTAGTCCGAATAGCATGAAAAGAACTTCAAGAGTCAACAAAAAATGCGACTAGGAATGACCACCTGTGGTCGTCAAAAAAATCACTCCCGTCAGAAATTCTGAGTATGATTTTTCGGAGTGACAGTCTGACGGTGGGGGTTGTCTATTTGATAAATCTGTTCTGTATCAGACAAGCGTCTGTAATTTATACATAATTTATTGAGTGGTCAGTTGGTCCAGACTTCCGCTGCCAGAACGAAGTGGATTGTGTCGCGCGTCTTCAGTTATAAATCAGCCGCGGTGTTGGTCTCACGCTAACGTGATATTTTTTCTGATTTATTTATGAAATTTCGCTCTTGAATAACTTCACCCCGTTCCCACTGAGGAATAACGGAGCGAAGTTTGAGGATTAACTAGTTAGTGTATCCTTCATCGCGTCAGCCGGGCTGGTTGTGCGACGTATGTATTCGAGCGTGGCCAACAAGTCACTCACCTGACTAATTTGATCACCAGCAATCATAGATGCTGCACGCCGCTCAAGGTCGATTTGTTGTTTTGCAGCTACGTCATCATATCTTATAAAAAAGGCTGGGTGAACATTCAGTGCTTCGGCAAGTTGGTAGAGTGTCTGAAGTGATGGATTTTGCATACCGGCTTCAATGACAAAGATTGAACCTAATGCTACACTTGCGGCGTTCGCCAAATCTGCCCTTGACCATTCTTTTAAAATTCTCAAACTACGCAGACGTCGGCCAAAAGTGATCAAGCTCTCAAGTGAATTCTGAGGAGAAACGTTATAGGTTTCCTCAGCCGTAAAAACAGCCAACGCCGCATCCATGTCTGGTTTAACAACCCGAGCGACATCCGTAAGAGATCTAATAAGATCTAGAATCTGAGGCTTGAAGGTTTTCAGATTCTCGGTCGATTGCAATAGCAGCTTCACCTTGCTGGCGGTTAGTTTAGGTGGAAATTCATCAATTGAGCCTCCGTGTGGTGGTAGAATTTTCATCGGATCAAGTTTCATGGCCTTTATCAGTCCTGCAACAGTTCCGACAGAGAACCCTTTTCCGTTTTCACGGCTTGATTCGAAATATTTTATAGTGGTTACTGTGACCCCTGAAATCAAAGAAAGTCTCTTCACCGTTAGTCCAATGTTTTTACGATGTTCAGTGAGCTCTGTACTTATCCTTTTGTATAGAAGACTATCGATAAACAGTCTTGCATTGGCCTGCGTCTCTTTCGGTTTCTTAGCCATATCATAACTCTTTCTCGGCAGGCGCCCTGACCGCCATAAGATCAGGGACAAAACACCGTCATTAAGGTGCTTTTAACAGCGCGTGTGGTCCTTTCGTTCGTTAAACTCCACTCAAGTCAATATCAGTCAATACCAATATATCGAGTGTTAACTCGACTTAATATGGTTTTTGGTCGCATCATAATGGGTTTCATATGGTTTCGAAGGAGAGAAACCTATGATTATCCCCACTATCTGTCTTACAGTCGGCCTATTAGCGAGTGACTATCATCGACAGTCGATGTTCCATAATACCGCATTTGAACTGGTTCAACCAAGTCAATCGACTACGACAACCAACCACAAGCAAGTCGATTCAACAATCGACGCTAAATCGATTGATAAAACCCATCAAGCGTCAACTGTGACTCCGAACAAAGACACAGTTAAAGCGACACATAACCATTTCCGTCGTGTTGATGGCTTTGGGCAACAAGTTCCATTGGACTTTGCCGTAAGACAGATTGTGCCACCTCACGTCAAAGTAACGTTTGCGCCGGATGTAGACCTCTCCAGACAGGTGAACTGGGCAGGCGGAGATACATGGAACAGAGTATTGGCTTCCGCTGTGGACCCTCTCGGTTACGCCATCGACGTTGGGCACAATTCCGTCCGAATTCTAACAAAAAAAGCTGTTTCGTCGCATCATGATCACTGACGGTTGCCTCAATACAGGAGGTAACCCATGGCGCAGGCGACAACACCGCACGGCAATCGAGACAGAACGCAACACGGCGATGTCTTGATGGCTCTTGAAAACCTTGCCCGAGACATTTCCCAGCAAGGTTCTGATTACACTCTCCATCGTCTTCAGGACCCCGAAGTCCGATTAGTCTGGACCAGAACGCTAGAGTTAATACCACCCCAATATTGGAATGAACTGCGGCAAGCTTTGGATGAGCTGACGGGTCCTCATGGAAGTCTATCCGGGCTGCTTAGTGGGGATTCACCGTTCACGAGAGGTGTCTTCGGTCGCGCAAGGGTGGAAACACTGGGGCGTCTGATAGCTCCTGAACGCTTGCAAACCCTCGCTAATATCATCCCCTCACATGCAAAGACTTCCTCATGAAGGTAAGAGATCACCTTTTCTCAGCCGTCATTTTTGCTGGGCTTCTGTCGAACCCAGCTTTGGCGCAACAGACTGAACAGGGAAGTGTCGGCTGCGCCGATTTAACCCAGGCGGCGGCAAACGCTATCAACCAACGCGTACAGGCTAATGATGCCTATGAAAAACAACCTGAAAGCGTTGGTGCGCTCTCCTGTCTGGACGGCTTCCTCCATGGCCAGGGCCTGAATGTCATTACGAGCGGCCTGGATCCGGCTTCTCTCATCCAAAGTCTTGAAGACCAGTTGGGATCGCAGATTTGTCAGGCTGCTCAGAGTGCCTGGGGAAGCGCTATGGGCGGCACACAGTGTAGCCTGAGCTTATCAGGCATCAATCTGGGCCTTGGTTTTGGAAACGTCGGTAGTGGCACGATGTGCCCGTCACTCAATTTTGGCGGCGGTGGTCCACCACTGGCATCAGGTGGAATTGGCACAACCGCGGGCTCAGGATCGCTTTACGTCCAGAGCAATCCACTCCTGCCGGCCGGTTATAGCGCCAACAGTATCATGGATGGAGTGTTCTGATGCCCAAACAGATCACAAGGACTTTCCTCCTTGCAGCCGGTGTCTGCGTCCTGACAACCAGCTTACAACCCAGACAAGCTTATGGTTTAGGTGAGGCGGCTGTCGTTTTTGCTATCCACGCTTTGCAGAGCTTTATGGGAAAGCAGATGGATAAGGTTGGTGATAACATCACCAACAGCCTCAATGACATGAGTAATCCTCATTCTGTCTCGTCAATGATCCGCGATGCAGCAACCCAGCAAGCTAATTATGCCAAAGGCCAAGTCGCCGCACAAAGCCGGATTGCCGATGCGCAGAACACCGCTATGGCGGCCTTCCTCAGGCGACAACAAGAAACAGGCATCCGTGATGAACACATGATGTCGCCAGAGTTCTGCAGTGGATTGGACAGTCAACAAGCCACCATGGCTGCAGCGAAGGCTTCCAGATCAGCCCTGGGGGCTATTACAACGATTGTTGAGCCGCGTGGTGAAGCCGCAAAAGGAACGCCCTCATATTACGGCCGCGCTCAGGGTGTCGATGCCAATACAGTTTTCCATCTGAGACGTTACTGCTCTCAGGAAGATGTTGACGCGGGGCTATGCAGTTCTGTTTCCCGTCTGCCCAATGCAGATCAGCGGGCAAGCACGCTTTTTATGAGTGATACACTCTCCAATGATGGGGCTGTCGATGCGGCCAATGATTACTCTACCAGTCTTATCCAGCCTGTAGCTCCAGCTGCAATTCGAGGTGAGCAAGCGACTAGCACCATGGGTCGTGAGCAGATGATCCAACGGCGCTCATACAATGCCCGTATGTCTCTGGCACGCTTTATTCTCGCTTTTATTACGGCGCTTGAAACTCCTTCTGTATCGCTCACAGCAGATCAGAAGAAAGAAATGCAGGCAGAAGGACTCAAGCCTCTTGATCGCGCATCATGGCTTCAGGCCATGAGTCTCGAAGTCAATCGCCGCGTATCCAGCGTCAGCTGGAATGCATCATTACAGGCTATGCCAACCGCAAGTGTTCTGCGTGAAATCGCAACAGAGCTGGCACAATCGAACTATCTGGCCATGCAAAATTACCGCCTTGGTCTTTATCAGGCGTCGGTAGGTGCGACCGGTATCGCACAGACAGAGGAAGCTCATATGCAGCATGCCTCTAACAAAATGCCCTCTCCGACAATCAATCCTTAGAACAAGAGAAGATTATGTCTGACACCATGAATCCCATCCACAATCTTGCCAGCGTCATTGACTATTTGGAGCGGACGAAAGACATCGTGCGTGAACATGCACCTGATGTTGCTCAACGTTTCGAGCGCCTGAAAGAGAGAGTTTCACAAGATCCAGAAGACAATCCTTATCTACGTAATGATGTTGCCTACGCTGTACAGGATTTCTCGCGCGTTGTTGGTCAAGTTCTGCCAGATAACCATCCTCTCTCCCAAGAAATGGCGGAACGGGCCACTCAGTCACCAGAAATAAAGTCAAAAGAATTACAGAATTTACTAGCCAGCACGTCATCGTTGACTGATCAAAGGCTGGTAAATCAGATAAGAGGGGTGGTTGATGATATGACCTCTGGAGTAGCTGATCCAGAGCATCCCGACTTTCAGTTTTCGGTTGAAAAATTAAGCCGTGCGGTAGAGGCGGCCCAAAAGACTGTTGGATCCGCATCTACCGCTGAACCCCAAACCGAGGAAGTAAAGAAACCGGGTCTCCATCCGTCTCCAGGAGGAGGGCAATCGGAAGGCAATGGGTCACCATCAAGTCAGACTGGTCCGAAACAGGAGCCTGATAGTGCTAAACCTAATACTGAAGGGGCAGCACCACGAGATCCAGCAGGCGGCGATAAGAACGCTAGTTCGAAAAAGCCAGAGCCTGACGCACAGACCGAGCCAGAGCAACCCGTGGTGCAGAAGATGAGCATGGGCGCGGCGCTCGTTGGCGGCTTTTCCCGGCTTGCAGGCGCTTTAGCTAGTAAAATTGAAGCAGAACCCAGTTCTCTCTCCCCAGGATGGCTCGACAGAGCGCGTGAGAAGAGCAGCCAGCATGACGCCGCAAGAGCTGAGAAAGATATGGATCGCACGGCTCAGCTGGGCTCAGAAGCAGTGGAAGCTATGCAAGCCCTGCGTCAGGGACCAGGTTCCAGCATTATGGCCGCGATCGCTGAAGCAGCAGCAAACAACCCTGGCGGGATGTCAGCCGTACTATCTGAAATGAAACCTGGTGGGAGATATGAATCCCTCCATGGGCAATTCGTCTCCGAAAAAGAGAATAATCAGGCATTCGCAAGTAATCTCGAAAGCGCAGCCGAGAAGCTTGGGGCCTACGGAAAAGGAAGGGAGGCGGCGCAGAAAATTTCAGAATCGATGGGAACAACAGCCCGCGTTGAACAGCGGTTTGCACAGATTGACGCCCAGATAGGTAAGGAAGCTGAAGGATTGCCCGGAACCAAACCAGGCACCTCAATGATAGAGGAACTTAGCGAAAAAACTAAGGAGCTGGTCAAAAAGGCAGCCGAAACCCTTGCTTCAATCTTTCGCGCCGCACCGACAAGTGGCCCAACAATGTCACCAGGCTGAGAAAACCATGACTAAGACGCTCCGAAGGGTTCTGGCATCAGCGATTATGGTGCTCGGACTAATAGCATACCTCCCATCTGCGTTAGCTCAGACAGGTTCTGTTACTGGGGGGACGACCCAGAATTCCGCTGCGGGTTCTTCATCAGATGCATCCGGATCTCATACAGTCACCTGGGATCTGCTGGATCCGGGAAACGATTGGGCTGCTGTGGTGGTGCGATCTATTTTTCCGGTATTCTCATCTGGTGATTCTTCTATTGGTTCCGAAAATACCGTCATTGGCACAATGCTTGCGTGGCTTTCCGCGTTTGCTGGCGTGATCGCAGCAGGTTGGGTGACTTACCTGTGGTTTACAACGAACTTTCGGGGCGCAGAGACAGCAAAATTATTGGGAGATAATCAATCCCAGATGTCGATTGTTAAGATCGGACTGGCTGCATTGATGATGTTTCCAACGGTATCAGGTTTTGGTGGGGGGCAGGCTGTAGTCGTTCAGGGCTCTCTCTGGTCCATTGGTATGGCAAAGACCATCTATCACTATGCTGTGAAAGCTATAGGGCCGGATGGAAAAGCCATCGCGACACCTATTGTTCCGGGCACAAAGGGTATCGTTCTTAATCTTGTTAAAGACGAATTCTGCCGATCTCTGCTCAATGCTGCATCGAACAATCCCGATCTTATCCCCATCCCAGTAGGACGCACAATCAAGGGCATTTCAGGGAACTCAGCAGGGGTTGTTGTCAACTATGCCTACAACATGACTTTAGGTGATGGCACTCCCACTTGTGGTGCCATCAACCTTGAAACACCGGCAATGGGAAAGACCAACCTTGCTGGTGTATCCGTAGACACAGCGACAATGCAGCGGAATGTTCTTGATGCTGTTCTTGCGGCAGATATCCGCGGGCAGGTGGAAACTGTTGCCCGTAATTTCTGGATGTCCAAGAAGACGCAGGATCTCGCCCCACTGTTGGATATCGTGACAACTGCGACAAATGATTACACGTCACGATTGACTGAGAAAGCGGCGCAGATGCGCTCTGATCTGGAAAAAACAGTCAGCGACCGTTCAACCACTTTAAACCAATGGGGGCTTGGTACGAACGGAGATGCGACCAACACGGCAAACCGGCTGGATAGTCTGGGCTGGTCTGGGGCAGGGGCCTATTATCTGGAATTTGCCAGATTGAATGGTCAGACCCTGAGCCTCATGACAGCCACCCCGAATGTCACAACTCCCAGTTATAGTGGGCTTGGTTCTGCACTCTCTTCTGACGTAGCGCCTCTTATCCAGTCGGCACATACCTTTCTTGGCAATATTGATGCCATGGTTGACACCACTGATGGGCTGAGTGCGCCGGGAGGTAATAGCGATCTCTATTCAGGGGCCATGCCTGGTGGCGATGGCTCAAGCACAGTCACGCAGCTCTTCCGTGCGCTGCATCTTAACGACTACGCACTCCAGATGCTGATAGGCTTTATGGAACCATCAGGTACTGGAGGCTACTGGATTGATCCTTTTGGGAACCTGATGTCGCTGGGACATTGGCTGATTACGATATCTGTTACGACCATGGGGACTGCTTCTGTCCTTTCTTCGACTGCGGGCACAATCGGCACTGGCATTCTATCCCTGATGGCAGGCCAGCCTGAGGGCGCAGTGGCGGCCGGGATTGGACACATAGCGATGCAGTTTTTCTCAACGCCTATAATGCTTGGTTGTATGGCCATGTTGATACCAGGTTTGACATTGGCTTTTGTTCTCCCGATGGTTCCCTATGTTATGTGGATGGCTGGCATCGCCAGTTGGCTCATTCTGGTGTGTGAAGCTGTTGTGGCAGCACCCTTATGGATGCTGGCGCACATGACACTTAATGGAGAAGGTCTGCATGGGAACGCACGTCAAGGCTATGCGCTCCTGTTTGATGTAGTGTTCAGACCGACCCTGATGCTGTTTGGCCTGTTTTTTGGCTACTTTGTGTTTGATGCCATGTCATGGCTGGTACATCAGACATTTGGTGTTGCAGCAGGATTTGCGCTCTCGCACGGTTGGCTGGTCAGCAACTTTCTGGGCATGCTCCTTTTGGTGTGGATGTTTGTACTGCTCCACATGATCCTCGCACTTGCATCGTTCAGATTGATCGCAATCATCCCGAACCGTGTTCCACAAATCCTTGGTTTTGGTGGTGGAGAGCGAATTGATGTTGATGCGTTTAGCAGGGATGTTGCTGCGGTTGGTATGGCCGGCGCGATGCAAAAAATGCAGGACGCTTTGAGACCAAATGTTAACGACCATGGCAGCCAGAACGTACCTCCAGCGGGCAATAAACAAAAATTATCTGGTGGAATTGGTCATACCGGCGCTATTGGTATAGACACTACAATGAACAAAACGTCGTAACTTAGGATGAGAAAGGAGATCGCTAATGTCTGAGTCAGGTTTTGGTGCACTCTTCGCTTACGCCTTGGGACGAAATGCCTCGGCCGATGCTGCTTTTTCGTCGGCCTTCAAACGCAAGATGAGTGGTGAGCGGACATGGCGTGATGCTTATCATGAATTGGAAATAGCTCATAATAAAGATGTAGACACAGCCCGCCAACAGTTTGCAAAGTATGAAGCGAGTATTGCAGAAAAAGAGAAGAAGCAAAAATATCTTGAAGAACAGTTATCAGCGGCAAATGTGGCGAATGACGAACTGAAACGACAGCTTGAAGCTGCGAAAGCACATGCCGTTATGCTCGATGATCGTTTGTTCGATATTACACGGCGCCATGTCAGGTTGTGCAAGCAAACTGGCACCAAAGAAACGCCCTCCACATAGCTGTTTCTTGTCGCATGATGAGGCCGCATCGTCAGATCCACCATAATGGAGAAGACAATGCGGTCTTATTTTTATCTTCCGATTGCCCTGATGTTAGGTTTGAGTGCCTGTGATGGGGGAAACGTTGAATCGGCGTCCCGCGCCCATGGTCCGAAGCCCCCTAAGCTCCATAATTTGTATTATGAGCCCAACGGAGCATACGGCTCTGCAAGAGCTATCTGGGCACCACCAGTTTACAATCGCCAAGGCACCATCGTGAAACCTACGGATACACGTAACGATACCGGCCGGGAGGATTATGAACATTCGCCTTGGGCGACAGGAGCAAGCGGTGGCGACCGGAACGCCCCACCAGGAACTTGGTAAATAAAAAGGGCCGCTCTATTTGAGCGGCCCTTTCATTATGGGCAGTCGGGGAAAAATACTCTCTGCTCTATCCATGAATTGTCTGAAAGTTGCGATCTGTCCAGTCCGTAACTGCCAGTTCAGTGAGCAATTCCACAAAGAGACCGATCCGAGAAGGGCGAGGAAAGGTAGGAACGCAATGGAGGAGAGAAGCCGGCTCCCTGTCCACGGAAAAAAAATCATTTCCAATGCCCACAGCCCAAACAGAACTGTGGCAATCAGTCCAGCACTATAGGCGCGAATAAAGGTCTCTTTCTGCCGTCTCATGATCACAAGTGCCAGATCTTGATCACTGAGGTGACTATATGAAACAGCCTGACGAATGCTGGGCAATTGCTGGCCGACAACATCGGCCTGATCAGGGCGGTCTAAAATCTCCTGCCCTTTGCCATTTACAGTCTCTTCGGGATTTGGCCGCGCAGATAACTTTAGAATTGTCCAAAGTAACCTGATGACATTGAAATTACTTATTATACGCCGCCATCCAACAGCTTCCGCGGGAGAGCCTGTGATGTGGGTGGCTACTTTAACCGAGGTCCGGATGATCCCTTTTTTTGCAGTCTGAGGCGGCGGGTTGTCTTTTTTGCTCATTTGCTCAGCTCCCGCACAAAGGACTCTTTATCAGTCGGGTTGCCCTCAAATCGGCCCAGTGACCCGTCTTTTTTGATCCATAGAAATGTTGGGGTTCCTTTCAAGGAAATGCTCTTTGCAAAAGCCCCATTCGACTCAAGTTGGCCTGCTGCCTCTGCTGAAGGTGAGTCTGCCCGCTCATGTAAATGGCCGTCGATCCAGGCGCGTACCATCTCCTGAGGTGAATAGGACAACATGGCCTTGGCATTGAGGGTGCTTTCACCGCGATCTTCATAATCAAGAACTGAAAGGGGCACGACTTTCAGATGAAGTTTACCAGACTGGACTAACGGCATAAGATTTTGAGCCGCCCGGATAGAGTACATGCACTGTGGATCTATCAACATCACTGCAGAGGGAGCAGAAGCTAAGCCAACTTCCCCACCATGCAAAGAAGCAAGAGCGGTCTGAGTAATCTGTGCATTGTCCATATGCACAGTGGGAACAGCTCCTGGGATGTGCTGGATCTGTTGTCGGGTGATATCCCGTCCGGATGCGTCCCAGAGCGAGCCTGCTATAGCGGCCTGAGCATCAGGCGTGGCATAGATTACCTGAAAATGTGTTCCGTTCTGCAGAAACATCCCCCGGATACCTTGCCAAGGTTCGAGATCTGTTGCTCGCTTTCCTGAAAGAGATCGCAAAGTATCATACGGCACTGGGATGGCTGTGCCGCCCAGTACGCCTCTACGATCTTTAGGCATGAAATAAACGAAGACACGATCTGGGGTGTACGCAACACCGGTCTCAAAACCATGAAACACACCTTGCCCAGAAAGCCGAGCACCTGAACCTGTAAGGTGCTTTAAGGCATCTTCTGTATCAGGTGTGTCTTTGTGTGGTGCAGGGGGAGGGGTTACTGCTGTGGCCGGAGATTCAGTTTTGCCATCAGTCGCGACAGCGCATTGTTGCGCACAGGCGAAGGTCGGAACGACCAGTGTAACAGCAAGGGCAAGCGGATAAAAACGTAGCACGATATTCTCCCAACGTGATGTTGGGAGAAAATTTATCGGGTCAGGATGCGACCGAATGCTTTTTTTCTATTATTTCTATTCTTGTGGCGATCATAGAAGGGCCTGAGCTAACAGGCTCACTCGTTTCTTCTGGTAGTAGTGGTTTTATGATTTTCATGAAACGTGTAATCAACTTACGATCGTTAACAGAAGCAGAGCGACGATAGCGTCTGATCGCTTTGATGAGATATCCCCAATGTTGCTGCGGATAAATAACTTGTACTGCTTTTGAGCCAATACAAATTGGATAAGGTAAACCAGGCACCGAACGGCACATACTTGTTTCTAGGAACAAGATTGCATCACGCACACAGGAAGGTAGTTCCTCCTTTAATAGTGGAGCCAGATCCGCAATACTTCGGTAGAACTCCCCATGCATAAAAAATACCCCTGATATTATCGTTTTTTGACTAACACTTCCTTCCCGCAACGAAAATGTTACGGTTTATTACTGAATGCGCAGTTAAATAAACCATTTTTCATAAATGTCTGGAAACCCCAGTACACGTAACCGTGAATGGCTAAACTTTCTAAGAGTTTAGTATGTGTCATTTCTGTCACAATCAATCATAGTAGCGCCGTATTTTCTTTCTGTTCGGTCGCATGATTGGTCTGCACATTTTCTTCATAACGTGAGGAGGAGAAAATATGCTTGCTACCATCGAAAATCAGGAAAGTGATTCAGATACGCAGGTAGGCGGTATCGCAGCTGATCGGTTGCGCTCAATTATAGAACGAGTTGAACGTCTTGAAGAAGAGCGCAAAGCACTTGCTGCCGATATCAAAGATGTCTTCACCGAAGCAAAGTCAGCCGGGTTTGACGTCAGAACCATCAAACAGATTATTCGCCTGCGTAAGCAGGAGCCCGCGGAGATTGAAGAACAGGAAACGCTTCTCGATATCTACCGGCGCGCTCTCAGCATGTGAGCCTGTTTCTCCTGACCACAAACTCGGCTGCTTAATCCTCAATATAGCAACCTGACCCTTGCTACGGCCATTATGGAGCTAAAACCCATGTGAGGAGTGGATCCTGCGACAACCAGTGTGGCCGAAAACCGCGACTGGACCGCCATTTCTGGTTTTGACTAGAAGGTTTGATTTGTGAACTTTCGGAATCCATGTCGCAAGAATCCGGTGGGCGGCGGCGGGTGGAATTTGTTATTCCACGACTCCCTTTAGGGATCCTTCTAGCCCCGGTTTTCTGGGCATAAATGTCTGTTTTTCCACAAATAGTGGTGCTGTTTGTTGTGGAATCAGTCTCAAACATTTATGCCCTTGTGGTTGGTCGCATCTTGATTGTGCATCCTGTCGCATGACGAGCACCTAGTGGGCGAGCCAACCAAAGGTCTCGTTTGCATCGGCTTTTCCTATTGAAAGGAAAAGATCGTGTAGTGAGGAATATGTAAGAGGTGATGGATAAGGCCAGCCAGTGCGGTCTGGTTCATCAATATGACTGAGAGGAAGAATGAGCCATGACATAGTTTCCCCCAAAAACGACTGAGGCCCCGCTTTCGCGAGGCCTGCAGACACAAAAAACATTCCCAAGGGGATGTCGGAAAAAAAACGTTTGGCGACAATTTTTCTCCGACATTTGCCGTAAAATTGCAAGTCTTTTCTTGCCATAGGGAACGTTTGTCCTGCGGGTCAGGAGCGCGACGGGGGTTTTTATCCCATTCGTCGGACAAAAAGAATAATGATAACAGAAAGTTATACCCGGTCTGCGGGTATCAGAAAAATCACGCCTGCCATGGTTGCTGCGCGTACAACAGCTGAGGCCCTACCGCTGCAGGCCGTGGAAATGAGCGACCTTTATCGCTATTTGCGTCAGGGACGGTCGATTCTCGGCCTGACATGCCAGCAGACAGAACTGCTCTGTTATCTGATCGCATTTACCCAACCTGCCGACTGGTCAGGTGAGGATGATGTTCTGCCCGTCTCGACGGCTTCTAATCTGGATATACAGCAACGCTTTGATCTCGGCCGAACCCGCGTCAAAACTCTGTTGCGCGAACTTGCCGAAGCAGGGTGGCTTCTCTACCGGGATAGTCCCAACGGTCAGCGGTACAGGCGATCAGGGCCATTTGCTCCAAGGGGACAGCAGGCTTACGGTTTTGATCTTTCTCCGCTCACTCGCCGATTTGAGGATTTGGAACGCGCGGCACAAACGGCACTGTGGCGGCAACAGGAAGGTCGCCGTCTGCATCGCGAAGTCACGATGATTGCCAGGACTATCTATGCCCTTTTCCAGACGGCTGATGAGGCAGGGCTCACGGTAAAAGACAGACAACAGATACTCGCTCGCACCTCTGCATTGGTCGGTCAGCGTGGGACAGATCGCGATCCTCAATGGCTTGACCCGATATGCCAGGAGTTACGCCAGTTGCACGACCAGCTGGAGAGGGACATTTCGTATCTTCAAGAGGTCGAACATCCATCTGAGGAGACCAAAGCTTCTTCTCTTTTATCTGTGGAAAGTGACCCCATGGGGTCACCTGAGCGACCCCAATATACTAATACAAACCCATCCACATTAGCTAAAGCTACTGTAAAAGCAGACGGCTTCGCCGAAAATTGCATTGAAGCTACGCGTAGTCGGCCGTCCTCGTCTTCCCGTGTCACAGAACACCAGATACAACCCCCTTCTGTGGCGGATCCATTGAGGGGATTCCGGGCCAAGCCGACATTCGTGCTGCATATTGCCCCGATTTTCCGTCAATATTGCAGTTCCGATAAGCCGGCCGAGACGCAGATCATCCAGGCAGCGCTCTATGCGTGCGAACAACTGGGAATTTCCAGACATGCCTGGGCACAGGGGCAAGCTGTATTTGGGGATTATCCGAATGCAGTGGTGATCGCCGCAATTGCAGCACGGACAGATGCAGGAGAGGTCCGTTCACCGGGAGGACTGCTCCGTGCGATGATTTCGCGCTACCTGTCGGGTCAACTCGCACTGGATCGTACGCTCTACGGGCTGGCGGAGAAGCTGAAAAACGGTCCGACAATCGTGCAATAGACGTCGGTCAGGTGTTTTCAGGCTCAAGCAAAAAGTTGTTTCTGGTCGCATCATGCTCAGGCTGACTCCTGATCGTAGGAGATCATACGATGCAGACGATAAGGGATCTGTTTCCCCCTTCGCTCGGCACAACCGGGAGGACCGAGGGCACCATGCTTGAACCAACACGCTTTCCACGGGTCGAGCGTTATCGAGACGAACTGGCAACCCTAAGGTTTGAACCCGTTTCTGTCGAAATGACGTCATTTTACAAGGCTTTGGTTCAGGATGCGATTAGTGCAGCCGCCAAACAACACGATGACTCCCTAAAACATGTGGGAGAATTACGATTAATGCTGACGATCCTTATAAATGCCCGAGTGCCGGCTGATATTTTTTCAGATCTGCTCGATAGGCTGCTTGAAGAACAAGAGACGGACGTCATTCCAACGGAAGGAGATGAATGATGCCTGTCAAGGATCCCTATCTCTACCCTGGCACTGATGTCCTCATGAACAAAAAGGGCTATCAGAATGCTGATCGTCTTCGCATTTTTGAAGCAACCCGGTATCTAAGCCGTGCGATAACCATGCCCACGGACACCAACTCGACGTCCGCCCTTAAAGATTTGCATCATCATCTCTTTCAGGATGTCTACGACTGGGCTGGGCAGTACCGGACGTGCGACCTTGCTGTTGGTGGTCGGAAAGGTCTTCAACCCGACCGGATTTCCCAGTCGGTTCAAGGCGTATTCCAAAACCTGAAAGCCAATAATGGTTTGAGAGATCTCTCTTCTGACCGCTTTGCGCGGGGAGCTGCCACCCATATTGCCGCTTTGGATAAAATCCTGCCTTTTCGGCAAGGAAACCAGCAGGTCACCCTGCTTCATCTCTCACACCTTGCTCGGAACGCCGGTCATAATTTTGATCTCAGCCAACTCGATCACGATCAATGGAACAGAGCCAGCGGCAAAGCCGCAGTCAATGACGAGCGTCTTATGATGCATACTATCGCGACGTTATTTAAGTCTGGCCGAACAATGACGCCCGACCAGGCGCGTCGTGAAGCTCTGTCGCTCCGTGATCCAGCACGCCACGAGCTGCAATCCGGGATTGATGCGGCCACCAGAACACTTAACGCAGGCCAGGCAGATAGTGTCACATTGAAAGAACTCAGGGGCTTACGGGGAGAATTGAAAGCTCTCGAAAGCGACACGCAGGTTGGTGCCGTTCTGCGTCATATCGATCAAGCGCAAAAGGCGGGCATTGAAAAGTTGACCGTTCTCCCAGGACGCGACGGTTCTGCGCGTGACGCCATTTACGCCCTCGGGCGGGCTGCCGTGCGTAGTCTTGACTTGCGTGACGATCAGCGAGCGGTGCAGGGTATGAATTCCCAACAGACACAATCCCCAGCATCGTGGTTCAATCGTGCCAGTCAGAAGCTTTCTGGGCCGGAAGAAACACCCCCTCAGCCAAATAGCCCAAAATCACGTGGCCCGCAGTTTGGCTAGTTCCTGCTGAACTTAATCAGGCCGATGGCGTCTAATGAGACGTTCTGCGTGATCTATCGCACGCTCCAGTTCCTCATAATTGATGGGAGCAAACGTGGGCACCGGCTCTACCGGCCGCATGTCCACGTTCTCATCTGGAGGACAGGTTTCCTGACTTTCTTTTTTCCCCGGTCGCCCACGTTTCCTGCCAGGTTGAGGCCTTTTGGGAGGACGGACGATCTCGCGGAGAGGTTCCAGATCTTTCAGTGCGAACAGACGTCGGGCTGCGCGATGCGTGACTTCAACGATCAGCCCCATTTCCAGAAAACGTTCCAGATAGATGTAGGCAGCTTTCAGCGTCAGGCCGAGCTCGGCTGAGAGGCGTGTTGCCGAGACTACTGGATAGGCTGCAAGCAGATCTATGACCTTGCCAGCCCGGGAGGTACGACGCTGGCCACCTGATTTTAATCTGGCCTGACGCCAGCTTTGTTCCAGAGCCCGTGTGCGGTCCTCAACGGCCGCGATCTCTTCATTCAGGCAGTTCAGGAAAAAAGGGAGCCATGCTGTTGGGCTCCAAGGTGCTTCAGGTACGAAGGATCTGGCTCCAACAAGGGGGAGCGGAAAATGAAGAACATTGGTCAGGCGCCAGTGGCGGATCAAAGCGGCCCGCATCGGGGCACGAGTATGTCCTGCTTCTATCCAGGCATGAAAGGCGCTGGCAGCGCCAAGAAGAGGGCCTGAGCTGACAGTATACTTGCTAAGCCAACCTGAAGCTTCTTCTATGGCGTTGCTTTGCCTATCTGTTGGCATAACCAACCACTGATATTGCTCAAATGCAGCATGAAGGGCGTCAACTGACGTTCCACGTTCATACATATCACATCCGAGCGGTACTGATCTCAAACCTTCCAGTTCTGCCGCCAACCGCCACGGATCTATGAGATGGCCATCAACTGCTGCACAGGCTCTTGCAGCTTCCAGCCGCTCCCGAAACAGGATTGCAGGGAGGAGAGGATGATGACGCAGGCGCTGATCAAGTCTGCCTATGGCTAGTCCAGTCTGGGTGAGACTTTCGTATAACTTACCGTCAGGAGGTTTGACTGAGGTTATCCGGAACATGCTCAGACGCGGCGGGTTGCATCGTCGTAAACCTCATTGGCATCCCTGCGTCCAATCGCAACAACCAGCACTATGAGTTTCCCGTCATGAACCTGATACACCAGGCGGTATCCTGAAGCCCGAAGTTTGATTTTATAGCAACTCCTCAGGTCACCTGTCAGTTCTGCTGATACAACATGAGGCTCATCCAGCCGTTTGGCCAGTGCCTTCTTGAACTGGATCTTGACGCTTCCGTCCAGACTATCCCATTCGCGTTTGGCCCGTGGGTCGAAATGGAGCGCGTAGCGGGTCACAAATCGTCCAATGAGACTGGAATAGACGGTTCAGGCGAGGCAAGGCGCTCCCGAACGACGGCAAGGAGCTCCAGATCGTCATCCGATACAACAGTGCGACGGACGGGGAGCTTGCCTGTGGCGACGACATATTCAAATGTCTGGCGAATAAGGTCAGACGGGGTTACGCCGAGTTCTGACAGACGATCGTAGGCCGCTTTCTTCAGACTGTCATCGATGCGCAGGTTAATTGAAGCCATGATGTGTCCTCCAACAAACACATCACCTATTTATGCCTTTACGTTTGTAAAGGCAATGTAATAAGGACTGTGACCAGATCGTTCCGGTGAATAAAAAAGCCACCTAACGACCTGATCAAGGCCATTATGAATTATCTCCGAAATTGATATAGAAGATAGCCCATCCTTCCCAGATGCAGTGCAGCAATCCCAAGAGCGACATAAGTAGGGTATTTAAGGAAGGCATCAGATGCCCACCAGGTCAGATCGCCCCATATCGGCTCATGCAGAAACTTTGAATCCAGACTGGTGATCTGACTGATGAGCGGCGGGTAAACCGTGGTGTGTATCTTCCAAAATGCAAAGCCTTGAGAGATCACATTCCACAAAGATGCAAACACGATTGTGCCGACAAAGGGGGTAAAAATAGGGTCAGTAGATAGAATTCTCACACGCTCCGAAAACGGAGTGTAACCGTCTAAATCGACGACAAGCAGCATTGAGCTGATAGTCATGATCGTGATTGCAACATATAGAGGCCACGCGCACACCAAAGACCATGATAGATCGCTGGTAAATACGCACCACGCGGCAATAAGACCGCCAAAACCAGCAGGAACACCGGCCCAAGTTAGAAGCCTTTTTTCATTCGAATACATAGAATTTCTCCGAATAACCGAACATATAACTCATTTGAGACCTGCCTAACAGAAAGTCCGCCAGTGCAGCGAGGCGTATTCTATGGGGTTATTGCTTCTCAAAACAACAGTAATGTTCTGGGCCTGTAGCACTTGTTATTCCAGAAACATGGGTCCGAGTTACTCTATAAAGCAGTTAGCTTCAAAGAACGTCATTTTATTAAAAACAGCCCCCTTCCCCATACCTACTTGCGATAATACCATTTATCGCAAGTAGTCTGGCACACGGAAAAGGAAGGATTTTGGGAACCAGAAGATAGTAATAAATTCCCTTGATGCACGGAAACTCCACTAACGATGCCGACAGACCCAGACATTCCGCAGTCACCCTCATAGCGGACCTTATTTTTCGTAATTATGCCGTCGCTAAGCGGACTCCTGCGGACAGATTTGATCAATAATACCTGAAGGCATAAATGCGCTTGCAATACCCTCCCCTATAGGGTAGGTAATAATGCATGGCACATGAAACCCATCCGCTGATCAAAAGGCGTCTCAAGCAAGCGTACGGACACCTCGCAAAAGTCATGGACATGATGGATGCAGGACGGTCGTGCTCCGATCTGGCCCAGCAGCTTGAAGCAATCGAAAGCACCGTTCGCAATGCCAAGCGGCTTCTGGTTCAGGATCATCTTGAGCATTGCATTATTGACGCCATCGCCGACGGCCAAATGAGCAGAGAAGAAGCCATGCAGGAATTCTCTTTCCTCACAAAATACTTTTGAGATCCTGAACGTGACTGCAAACATGCGGTTAAAAATTCTGCTTTGTTGCGTCAGTTTCGCGGCAGGCCTGACTTCAGTCGCACATGCAACTGACGACCCACGAATTTCTTTCCGCGATGCGCTGACCGCCGCCTGGGCTAACGATCCGGTACGCCGGGAACTCGCCACCAATTCCCAATCCGCCGACGCTCGTGCGGAGGCGGCTAAATCGTGGTTCGCCGGCGGGCCGATCCTGACCGGCAGTTATTATGACGATCGCGCGGCAGGAACGAATCTTGGATACATTACCTGGCAAGGAGGTGTGTCCGTGCCTCTATGGCTGCCCGGTCAGGGCACCGCGACGGAGCGCGTGGCAGAGGCGGATTCACGGGCGGCGCTGTCGCGTGTGGATGTCGAGCGAATGGCTGTTGCGGTTCGCGTTCTTGAGCAAGCGGGAACGACAGTTCTGGCCCAACGCCGCGTCGTTGTCGGACGCGCTCTCGTGAAGTCCTTCGAACATATCGTTGCTTTGGCTGCCCGCGCTCAGGCGCGTGGTGAGATCAGTACCGTGGAGTTACAGGCCGTAACGGCCCAGCTTTCCGATGCTCGTGGCGAAGTGGCGATGGCAGAGACGGCAAGAACCGATGCCGTGGGCCGCCTGAGAACGTTGCTGGGCATTGCGGGCGTACCCGATCTGATGGCGGCTGATCCGCGCTGGCTCAACCGCATTCCGATGGGCGATACGCGACAGATCGAGGAGCGAGATCCTCGTGTACAGGCTGCGCATCGCACAGTTATGGCCGCGCAAGAACAGATGCGTCTGGCGCGCGCCAGCTACATGCCCAACCCGGAAGTCGGGGTTGGAGCGATTGATCAGGGACAGTACGGCAGCCCATGGGCCACTCAGGTCGGTGTGAATATCCGCGTGGCGCTGCCCAGTGATGTGACGAACACGCCACAGATATCAGCAGCGCGCGACAGGGTTGCCGCATCGGATCGCGCCGAAATCGAGGCCCGCAGGGCCGTGCATGACGAGCTTGGCCAGGTCATGGCGCGCCTGACCGGAACGCGTGAGGCCCTTCTTCAATCGCGTACCAGTGCGTCGCAAACAATGCAACGTGCAGACGCCATGGAACATTCCTGGATGCGGGGCGAAACCCCGCTCATCGAAGCATTGCGCGCCCGGACCGATGCCTGGCGGTCTCTTCTTGCCCTGAATCAGGCCGAGGTGGCCTGGTCCAGCGCCATCGTTCGCATCGGCATTTCTACAGGAACCCTTCCTTGAAAACCAGAGATATTCTGGCGGCGGCTATACTGGCGGCTGCACCGGCTGCCGCCCACGCTGAGACCCCCGCCTGGCTACGGCCCGTGCATCTCGCCGTCGATGGGCAGGAGAGTGAGAAACTCGTCATTGTTCCGATACACTCCGGTGAACTGCGGGCAACCATTCCAGCCATGGCGTCGGTGACAAGCAATACGGCGCGCTCCATCGTCATTCGGCCGGCAGGCAGCGGGAAGGTCACGAATGTGTCGATCACACCCGGCCAGCACGTCCGTCAGGGGCAGGTCATGATCACCTACACGGATCACACGCTGCACGAACTCTACCTCCAGCGGGATCAGGCGCGGGCCGCGTTGATGTCGGCGCGGGCCTCCGTTGCCGAAGCTAGTATAGCGTACCAACGGGGGAGGGACCTAAGTGGCAGCACGGTCTCGGCTGGCGAAGTCCAGAAGCGACTTGCCGCAAGACAGCAGGCTGACGCCGCGCTTGCGGCACGTCAGGCCGATATCGGAACGATCGAGCATCGCCTGACCGAGGAGTTCACATCCGTTACGGAGACGATCGGTCATGGCGAGGACTCGCGTCTGATCTCGCCCGTCAACGGTGTGGTACAAAATTTGAACACGGCTATCGCGGCCGACGTTACGGCAGGAGAAGCCGTTGCCGTGGTGACGGATCTTTCGACGGTCTGGATCGTAGCCCAGGTGCGACCACAGGAGGCGGCGACACTGGCCATCGGCGGTCGGATGACCGCGCGGCCCGCCGGAAATGAGGGCGCAACACCGGTCGTTGCGGCGATCAGCACGATCGACGGCATGGCCGACCCCTCTACCGGGCTGTTACGTGTCGTCAGCGTCGTCGACAACCGTTCCGGCGATCTTCGCCCTGGAGAAATGCTTGATGCGCAGCTCGAAACGACACGTGGCGTTTCGGGCATCATTGTCCCGATAGCCGCCCTCCAGGACATCGACGGCCACAGCATCGTCTATACTCCTCATGGAAAAGATGAGTTCCGTGCTCATGAGGTTCGCGTCCTGCTGGCGACGGACGATCAGGCGGTCATCCAGAGCGACCTGAAGTCTGGAGACAGGGTGGTTGCAGCAGGCAGTTTTGCTCTCAAGGGCACGGCGCTGCTGGCAGACGAGAGCGGTGGCTGAGAACCATGCTCGAGTTCATTCGCAGAAATGCCTTCATGCTGCTCGGACTTGTCGCAGCACTCTTCATCGGTGGTCTGCTGACGATTCCTGGACTGCCCGTAGAGCCCGTTCCAGACATTTCGCCGCAGCAGGTCATGGTTTCCGTAACGGCGCCGGGTCTCGCGACGGAAGAGGTCGAACGCCTCATCACCTTCCCACTGGAATCCAGTCTGACGGGTATACCCGGCGTCGTTGATCTGCGTTCCATTTCCCGCACAGGCGTTTCGGCAGTTTATTTGCAATTTGGCGATTCGACCGACATTGAGATCGATCGTAGCCGTGTAAGCCAACGTCTTCTTCTTGCCAGAGACGCGATCTCGGTGCCGGGCATTTCCATCGCAATGGGGCCGCTGGCCACTGGCATGGGCGAGATCATGCAGATCCAGATCAAGGGCGACGGCTACTCGCTGATGGATCTCAACCGGATCATGACCTGGACTGTCGTGCCGCAACTGCGGCTCGTTCCCGGCGTCGTAGACGTCAACGTCAATGGCGGCGCGGAGGAGACGTTTCAGCTCACTCTCGATCCATCCCGGATGATTGCGTTCGGGGTCTCGGTTCGCGACATCATGCAGGCGATCGACAGCAACAATGCGTCTGCCGGCGGGGGATGGATCGCACACCAGGACGAGCAACAGGTCATCGTCGCCCGAGCCCGCGTCGGAGGCCTCGCCGCCCTTGGCGCGATCCCCGTCAAGATGGGGCGAGCGGGCCATGTCATCCGCGTACGCGACATGGGCGTTGTGGAGACCGGCGCGCGGACGCGGCTCGGCGCCGTGACACGGGATGGTCAGGGAGAAATCGTCAACGGCGTTGTCCTCATGCAGAATGGCGCCAGTTCGAACGCGACACTGGCCGCGATCAATGAGGCGCTACCAGGTATTCGGAAGTCGCTGCCAGCAGGCGTGACGCTCGACCCGTTCTACACCAGAGCAACCCTGACGTCCGAGACGATCGGAACCGTCAAGGAAAACCTGGCTCTGGGTGCGGGACTGGTCGTCGTCGTGCTGGTTCTGGTGCTCGGAGACTGGCGTGCCGCAATCGTCATCGCTTCGGTCATTCCGGCTGCCCTGGTCTTCGCCATGGCGGGCATGCGCTGGTTTGGCGTCTCGGCCAATCTGCTCAGTCTGGGCGCAATCGATTTCGGGATGATTGTTGACAGCTCACTGGTTGTCGTGGAGCACCTCCTGGCAACCAGTGACAAGGCAAGTGACCGGCGCACATTCAGGGATCTGGCGCGAAGTGCCCTGGCCGTCGTCATTCGACCCGTCAGCTTTGCGATCCTCATCATCATTCTTGTCTATCTGCCAATCCTTACGCTCGAAGGGATCGAGGGCAAGATGTTCCGCCCCATGGCACAGACCGTCATCATGGCTCTGGTGGCGTCACTTCTCTACTGCATCGTCTGCGTGCCGACAGTGGCAGCTCTCGTGATGCGCTTCGGCGGTGAGGACCGTGAGACACGTTTCCTGCGTTTCATCCGCCGTTATTACGAACCCGCCCTGGCCTGGAGCGAGCATCATGGACGTCTGCTGATCGCAATCACGGCGGGTGCATTCATGATTGCAGTCTTTCTCGCTACCCGTCTGGGAGGCGAATTCGTGCCGCAACTCGATGAAGGGGCGCTTCTGGTGACATCGATGCGTCTTCCGAGCGCTTCCCTTGACACTGTCGTCCGGGGCGTGACGGAACAGGAACGCATTCTCAAGAGCTTTCCGGACGTGGCAACAGTTGTCAGCAACACTGGCACCTCGGCAATCCCGACGGATCCCATGGGAACGGGTGAGACGGATACGTTCATTTTTCTCAAGCCGCGCGGACAATGGAAGACGGCCCGTACCGAGGCGGGCATCGTGGAGAAAATGAGCGAAGCCCTGGCTGAACGCCTGCCAGATGCCGACTATTCCTGGACCCAGCCCATCCAGATGCGGATGGACGACCTGCTCTCGGGTGTACGCACACAGCTGGCTATTTCGATTTACGGGGATGACCTTGAAACCCTGTCCGGTCTCGCGGACGAGACAGTCGCAGCTGTGAACAGCGTGCGAGGTGCCGCCGACGTCACGTCGGCTGGCGAGGGCACGGTTCCCTACATGCATGTCGATGTCGACCGTGATGCGGCGGCTCGCCTGGGGGTCGCGGTTCCCGACATTCTCCAGACGATAGAAGCCGTGGGTGGCCGCATAGGAACCACAGTGACGCTTGATGAGGCGATCATCCCGACGCAGGTGCGTTTCGTACATGATGCCGTCCGGTCAGCGGACAGGATCGGCCGCTTGCAGGTTCGCCGTGCTGACGGCAACGGCTGGGTTCTGCTGGGGGATGTGGCCCACATTTCGATCCTTAATGGGACATCGCGGATCGATCGCGACAGTCTGCGGCGCCGCGTCATCGTTCAGGCCAATGTCCGGGGTCGCGACGTAGCCAGTTTCGTCTCCGAGGCGCGCAAGGCTGTAACGGACAAGGTGCATCTACCGCCAGGCTACCGTATGGCCTGGTCAGGACAATTCCGTAATCTGGAATCCGCGATGCACAGGCTGGGCGTCGTCCTGCCGATCGTGCTCGCGCTGATCTTCGGCCTGCTGGTCGCAGCGCTGTCATCCTTTGGCATGGCTGCGCTGGTTTTCGTCAATCTGCCTGTTGCTGCGACGGGAGGCATCGTGGCGCTGGTGCTGCGCGGCATGCCGTTCAGCATTGCGGCGGGGATCGGGTTCATTGCCCTTTTCGGGGTCGCGATTCTGAACGGCGTCGTCCTGATGTCGCAGATTGCGAACTATCGACAGGAAGGTATGGATGCGGCCAAGGCCGCTTTCGAGGCGGCCCGTGTCAGATTGCGCCCGGTCATTGCGACCGCATCGGTGGCGAGCCTCGGATTTTTCCCGATGGCATTTTCCGGTAGCGCCGGCGCTGAGGTGGAGCGCCCGTTGGCGACCGTCGTCATTGGCGGACTCATGTCGTCCACGCTTCTGACGTTGCTCGTGCTTCCGTCGCTCTATGCACTGGCGTTCGGACGAGGCACGCGCAGGTCCAGCGACGCCGTCCAGTCATGAAAATGACTGTTTGCAAAAACAATGCCGAGGAACGAACTCCAATGCTGACTGTCCTGCGCCATCGCACCTACAGGCATCTGTTCGGCGCGCAGATCATCGCCCTGGTCGGCACCGGTCTGGCGACCGTTGCCCTTGGCTTGCTGGCGTTCCGCGTCGCAGGACAGAACGCGGGAGCGGTGCTGGGAACGGCTCTGGCCATCAAGATGCTTGCCTATGTGGGTGTCGCGCCAATCGCCGCCGCGTTCACGGAGCGCCTGCCCAGACGCGCCATGCTGGTGTCGCTTGATCTCGTGCGATGCGCCGTAGCACTCTGCCTGCCGTTCGTGAGCGCTGTCTGGGAAATCTATATCCTGATTTTTATCCTGCAATCGGCTTCCGCTGCTTTCACGCCGAGCTTTCAGGCCACGATCCCCGACATTCTGCCCGACGAGCGCGACTATACCGACGCGCTCTCGCTCTCCCGTGTCGCCTACGACATGGAAAGCGTGGTCAGCCCGCTGCTGGCGGCAGCCCTCCTGACAGTTATCCCGTTCAACGTCCTGTTTGTCGGGACAGCCATTGGCTTTCTCTGCTCTGCGATGCTTGTCGTCTCTGTGGTTCTACCGAGCCCCAAACCGGCGAAGCCCCGTGGCATCTACGAACGTACCACACGCGGCATACGTCTCTATCTTGCGACACCACGCCTGCGCGGCCTGCTTGCCATCGACCTCGCCGTGGCTGCGGCGGCCTCGATTGTTCTGGTGAACACTGTGGTCTACGTGCAGGCCAGTTTCGGGTTGGATCAGCGTGCGACGGCACTGGCGCTTGCCTGTTTCGGCGGCGGCTCGATGCTGGCAGCGTTCGGTCTTCCACGCATCCTGGATCGTTTTGCCGATCGCACTGTCATGCTCGCAGGCGCAAGTGTCCTTGTGGCCGGATCTGCTCTCGCGATTTTCCTGCACTCTTACAGGTGGCTCCTGCCGATCTGGATCTTGCTCGGCATCGGGTATTCCGCTGCCCAGACACCAACCGGTCGTCTGTTGCGCCGTTCAGCGCATCCGGAAGATCGTCCGGCACTGTTTGCTGCCCAGTTTGCCCTTTCACACGTCTGCTGGCTTATTGCTTATCCGCTCGCCGGGCGTGTCGGTGCTGCCTATGGTCTGCCTGTCTCGGCCTCATTGCTGAGTCTGATGACCCTTAGCGCTGCCATCGGTACCTCACTCGTCTGGCCCGGACATGATCCCGACACTCTGGCACATGACCACGATCTTCTTTCAAAGGATGATCCGCATCTCCAGAGTGATGATGGCGGGCAGCACACGCATCCTTATGTAATCGACGACACTCACACAGCGTGGCCTCGTAACCAGAAAAAATAAAATCGGTATTCTGCGTTTTTGATCGGAAAGCGGACTTGCGGCAGTCCTCCCAAAGCAGCTGCTTTAATCAGCGTCTACTATACCACTTAGTCAGCGAGCGGCAGGGAGCAGCTCGCTGACTAACGATGGACGTTTATCTAACATCGCCAGCAAGACCTAAGCTGGCCCGGTTGGCTGACGACGACCATGTTCCCAGTTCAATAGGGTTCCCTTCGCGACACCGATGCTCTTGGTAAACTGTGCCTGGGACAGTCCCGTTCGGGTTCTGATGGCCGCAACATTCACAGACTGCACACGTACCTTATGGGTAACGCTGTTTTGTACCTGTGCTTCCGAATATGCGAGAGCCTCATTTAACCCCTGTAGAATGCTATCATAAGTGCTCATGATGGTTCTCCATATTTCGCAATCAGCGTCTTACTCAAGTCTACCAGAGCAGCCTGTTCGGATCGGGAAAGATTGTCTTTTTCGCTCTGGGCAAAGACAGTCGGTAGCAACAAAGGCATATGTCTCCCACCAAAGACATCAAGAGTTCTATACCCTCCCCTTTTTTCCGCTACCTTCGCGTGCAAAACGAATCTTTCGCAGGCCGCCCCCTAGCGACACTCCAGAGTCTGGCATAGCCGCGAGCGTGTTAATCAGAGCCATACGATCGTCGTCTGACATCAGGTCTTTTGCCCGTTTTATGAATTCAGGCAGTTCGACAACGGTTTGCAACTTTGACATTTTCAGCAAACATTGTGTCAATGACGCATGAATTGGAAGGCTGAAGCTAATAACGGTTGCTTAGCCCGACAGCAGTCCAGCAACTTAGCTATATACCAAAAATCAGGAGTTTTCTGCCGTAAAATCTACATACGTTTTTTCCATTTATCGCAAGTAGGTTGGCACCCGGAAAAAGAAGGTGGAGGGATCGAAGAACCGTTTTTTTGAACTCCTGTTTCCTGATTTCAGGGCTATGACGTTTTGATTGATGGTTGTCAGGGTAAATTTTTCTCTGCGTTTTGGCCCGTGTGGAGATATTACCCGCGCTGAACTGCTACGCGGTCGCACTGATCCGCTCCAGGAAGATAAAGCGACGCATATTATAGACGATATTGGCCAGCCCGATCCTCATGGTGGCTCGCGTTATGCCAACAGTTCGTATGAACAGTCCTGTCTGTGATTTCTGATCGGCAAAGACATGCTCGACACGCGACCGGATAACAGATTTTCCTGCATTCGATTTCTGGATATATCGTGGCATGGGCTTGAGATGAGGCTTTTTCCTGTGAACCTTCGAGACAAAGCCATGCTTTTCCATGAAGTCCTCATTGGCTTTTGAGCGGTAGGCTGTATCTGCCCAGACATCAGACGCCGTATTGCTGCGATCAAGAAGCCCCTCACGTAGTCTGGCGCCATCGCTGGCAGCGGCATTCGTCGTCTTCCATTTGCGGATCAGCCGAAATTTCCGGTCGATGGAAATATGCGATTTATAGCCAAAGAAAGGGAGAGCGAGATCCGTAGACGGGATCGTCCCGTCATCCTGACGCTTTGCTTTCGTGAACTTCAGCGTCCATCGCGCATGACGATCTTTATGGGACAGCTTTGACGGCTTGTCCTGCCAATCCTGTGGGATCCGTCCTTCCCGCAGATCGGCCTTCTCCTCATTGGCACTGTTGCAAAGTCGGGCAAGAGTTGAAGCGGACCTGATTTTCGGGGTTTTTAGTAAGTGTAGACCCCGAACTGCCTTTCGATTAGGCGCACTTCTCCCATGATGCCTTTCTGGAACTGGAAGAGCTGAGCCTGCCCTTTTTTCAAGGCGCGCATGACCTCGAAACCCTTGATTGCCGCGTAAGCGGTTTTCAGCGTTTTGAAACCGCGCACTGGCCTGATCAACTGCTTGAGCTTGCCGTGATCGGCCTCGATCACGTTGTTCAGGTATTTCACCTGACGATGCTGCATTGTGCCTGGCAGCTTACCGTCCTTTTTTAGCTCTTTGATCGCGATACCATAGGCCGGGGCCTTGTCCGTGTTGATCGTCTCTGGTTTTTCCCAGTCCTTCAGTCCGCTCACTGCCTTGCCCAGGAAACGTTTGGCAGCCTTGGCGTTCCTGGTCGGTGACAGATAGAAATCAATCGTATCGCCCTCCTTATCGACCGCCCGATAGAGATACGTCCATTTCCCTTTGACCTTGATGTAGGTCTCATCAACCCGCCAACTGCGGGAAAAGCCCGGGCGTTTCCAATACCAGCGTAGGCGTTTTTCCATCTCGGGCGCGTAGCGCTGAACCCAGCGGTAAATGGTGGAGTGATCAACGCTCACGCCACGTTCAGCAAGCATGGTTTCCAGGTCCCGGTAGCTGATCCCGTAGCGGCAATACCAACGCACCGCCCACAGGATCACCTCACCCCGGAAATGTCGTCCCTTGAAATCGCTCATCCGCAGTGCCCCACACCAAAACAGAAAGCGGTTTCAAACAGGGGCACCAACTTTGCAACAGAGCCCCAGATGGCAGCACACTCTCCTAATTTCATAGAAGGGGGGGCTATATGGTCAACTTATCAGTTTTTTTTGTCTAATAAGGGGCAAGCCTTCTGGGATGAGTGGAAGGTGTCAGAAGATGACGGACTTTACTGGCAAAAATTGAACCATATTTTTGATGAGCATCATGTTGGCTTTGATAAGTCCGGATTTGTTCCGGTAAAATTTTAATAACAGCCAATAAGAGTATGCTGAGAAATACCAAGTTGCATTGACGCTGAATGGCGCGGAAGTCCCCGGGCCGCGCGTGGATGTATCGGCTGGCTCATTGAGTATTATCAGCCCGCAGA
>NZ_BAMW01000023.1 GCF_000963945.1 Acetobacter indonesiensis
CAAACCCTCAGTCTGAATACGGATGCTTACGAAAGTGATGCCAGCAGTCAGTTGACCAGCACTGGTGTTCTGACATTGGTCATGGCTGGAACGCTGGATAATGGAGGGACATTATCCGGCGATAAGGGGTTTGATCTGACTGTTGGTGGGTTCCGCAACGAGGCCAGTGGTATTCTGGCGGCAAAATCAGGGGATGGCACACTTCGGGTGACCGGTTCCGATAGGGTGGTGAATGC
>NZ_BAMW01000022.1 GCF_000963945.1 Acetobacter indonesiensis
CGACACAACAAGGTTTGGGTCAGCAAAATGTCACGAGAAAATTTCAGCGAACTCCTCTCTTTTCTGGCCGTTGCTCAAGAACGAAGCTTTACAAAGGCGGCGGCGCGTCGAGGTGTTACGCCCTCTGCAATAAGCCACACCATGCGTCTTCTGGAGGAGCGACTGGGCGTCACCCTTCTGACGAGAACAACACGTCGTGTCGTTCCCACGCCTGCGGGAGATTATCTGCTGCAAAATATTCAGCCGCTTTTCGACGAAATCGAGAACCGGATGAGTAGCCTTGACGAGTTCCGCAAATGTCCCAGAGGTAATCTCCGGATCACCGTAACAGATGAATCTCTGGGCTTCTTTCTTCGACCCCGTATTGCAGATTTTCTCAAGAATTACCCGGAAATCTCTCTGGAGATATCAACCGATTTGCGTCTGATTGATATTGTGGATGAAGGCTTCGACGCAGGCGTGCGCCTTGGAGAACTGGTGACGCAGGGGATGATTTCAGTGCCTGTGTCGCCTGATATCCAGTTTGCGGTTGTTGGGTCTCCGACCTATTTCAAAAGTCATGACGTCCCTAAAATCCCGGCCCGTCTGCAAGAGCACAACTGTATCGGTGTTCGTCTGCCAACCCACGGAAAGATTTATCCGTGGCGCTTCAGGCAGAAGGGAAAGGACCTGAAGTTTCAGCCCGTCGGCCAATTTGTGTGCAATAATGTGTTCGGTGCGCGGGATGCCTGCCTGGACGGCATTGGCCTCGCCTATATTCCCAAAATTGTTGCAGAAGAACACATCCAGAATGGCAAACTGATATCAGTTCTGGAACCCTTCTGTCCGACGCATCTGGGGTTCCATCTCTTCTACCCCCGCCACCATCGCCATTCGATGCCTTTGTCGCTGTTCGTCGAGGAAATGAAAGTAAAATGAGAAAGCCTGGTTTAGAAAACACAGGCTTTCTCGGTCGAAGGTTCAACCTCCGATAAGAGGAAGCTGTTTGAGCATTTCTTGCAGGTTTAGCGCATCCCAAGGCATGTGCTCGGCAATTGTCATACCGACCACTTCTTTTTCGGTCGTCACTTCCTGAATCAGTTTCAGAACATCAGGAATGTTGAGTTTTCCCTCGGCAACGTCTCCAAAATCATGCTTGCCACGACCCGGTTTTGCAAACAGTAGAGAACGGAAGTTGTGCGGATCCAGCACATCCAGATCCAGATGAATGGCAAGCACTTCGATCTGACTGTCTTTTAGCCACTCCATGACGGGCTGTGCACCATCACGCACCTGCTGGGGTGAACATGTCCGTAACCCATGATCCGCAATGAACTGTGCTTCAAATGGTAGCGGATCATGAATACCGGCGATCATGACATTTTTAGCAGGAACCGGCCTTGTCACTGCTTTTGTCAGGTCGGGGTCACCATGTCCCAGTAACGCCCCCAGAACGTGCGCATGTGCGTTCATATACTGTTTTGGTGTCTGGACGTCTGGGTGGGTATCAATCCAGAGCACACCCAGCCTGTCGCCATAGCGCTCTGAAAGCCACGAAAAAGGCACGAGCGAGACAAGACAATCGCCACCCAGAACAGCAATCGACGTAGGCTGGTGGCGTTCAATAATGTCCCGCGCATCCCGGATCTGTTTCAGCAGAACACTGCGTCCACGCATTTCATCCTCGACTGGCAGAGGGGTATCAGTGGGAACGTCAACTGGCACTTCTTCAACAGGCCCTGAAGATGGCGGAGCGAGCCACGCTAGAAGCTTTGAGCCTAGATAATAGGGAGGATTATCGCCGCCCTGCCACTGAGGGAAAAGAAGTCTGAGAGTTTTGGAATCCTGATCTACCATAAAAACCTCCTGTCAGGGTCAGTGTAGGCAAGCTGTTGCGATGCAGCCCTAACACGCCGCTATGAGCACGTTTTTTGAACCTTTTTTGTCAAAGGTTTGAGATGTAAACTGCTGCTTTATCCGTCATAAAATTTCATGAATATAATAGAATTAACAGATATTTATTGCTGAAATTTATTCACAAACATTTTGTTGAAAAACTCTATAGTCCAGTGAGTCTTTTAACCTTAAAATAAAAAGAGACTTGGCAAAATTGCCTTAGTCTCTACCCCCTGCCTGAAGACACGGCATCGCCTGATCGAGACTAAATAGTCAAAGGCTGCGGCAATCATGTTCCCTCTGAAGGTTCAGATTGTCATAGCTTTTAGATTAACTCTGGGAGGCGTAAGTCTCGATCACTTCGGATTATAGACTATCTTCTGGTTCAGTGCGTTCTATCTGGCAGCATACGGAAAAAAGAGTGACGGTGCAGGACCGTATTTTTGTTGAGAGAAAATCAGAGCACCTTAAAATTAGGCAAACGGCCCAGTGCCTTACACGTTATCCTTTCAACTTTTTTGCACCTGTAAAATTCATGAATAAAAAAGAATTCTGTTTCTTTCCTGCTTTATCTTGCAATTTAATAACAGAGAAGCTGCCTGTGCAAAATCATGGAGTTTCAACAGGCTGAAACTCCCCGAAAGCCGACGTTGAGCAAGAGCGGGGCTGATGATGAAGCACTGCACATCAGAATAGCGGTTAAATTCAGTTACGGCCTCGGCCAAAGTGTAATTGTTCATAATAATCTGGCCCTCACGCCAAGCCTTACGCACGAAGGCATCATCATCAGGCAGGGCGAGTTTACTGACAAGAACAGGATCATCATGACTATTCTGGGAAAAGTGCAGAATATTCGGAGACGTAAATTTCAATGATTTATTAGAATTTCTCCAATCTAGCGCACCAGAATACAGAGTTACAAGAATATCCTTTCCCTGAACGGAGATATCAAAATCAGCCTTTTGGCTGCCCAACCACATTGTCCCAATCGAGACATGCACAGACCGTTTTTTTTGAATTTGCAGGCCAATACGACCATCTGCCATTAGAATAGCGTCATGATGGTGCGTGGAAGACAAATAGGCATCAGACCGTGCATCCATGGTAATCTGGTTGCCATGCCACTCATAGCGCTGCGGCGGCTGCTGCCCCCGATGACGGAGAGAGAAATGGTCTCTTACGGCACGAGGCATAACAAAGGCGACGATACCTGCCGCACAGGCTGCGGCCAGAACCCCCCGACGTGCAAATTCTGGCGAAGGGCCGGGCGCAGGTATGGAAACTATATTCTGCGCCATGCGATAGTCTAACGCGTGGTAGAGGCTTTTGGCTTGAACATAAGCGCCGAGATTACGTGTGTCTGCCTGTAGCCAGTTCTCCAGTTTTTTCTGTTCGCCAGGCAGAAGAGGGCGCGCGTCTGTTAACGCGACCCACCGTGCCGCTTCTTCCTTCCGTTGATGTCTGTCTGTTGAAGAAGAGGGAGAATACACAAGCAAATCTCGTCTGGTTGCCAGACATGTTTCTGCTAATTGAAAGCAGATGTCCACTCCCTATTATGGAGAGGCTGATGATATGTCTGTCCTGTTAGGATAGTTATGATCGTAGGCGGTTATCTGGAACGCTTGCTGGCTTCAATAAGTTTCTGGAGACCTCGGCCGATATGCCGTTCAACGGCCCGACGGGAAATACCCAATGATTGTGCAATGTAATCATGGCTGTGGTTATAGATTTTTCTAAGAATGAACACATCTCGACACGGGCTGGGGAGTGTCATCATCTGTTCGCGTAGCCAATCCAGTTGCTGGCGGGCCGCAAGGTTCTGTTCCGGGTCAGGGCGGTCATCTGCAATATTGCAGGCTTCGAGCCCTAAATCTTCGTCCATATAGTGTATTTTTGATTTCCTTGCATATTCTATCACAAGGTTTCTAGCGCAGGAAAAGAAAAAAGCGCGTCCGTTCTGAATGTCCTGAAAGGATGCCGCGCAGAACCGTGCATAACATTCCTGAATAATATCATCTTCCGTAACGCCGGGCAGCAATGTGCGTGAAAGCCACCGTCGCACAGCGTTTTCATGCGGCATGACATCCTGAGCAATCCACGTCAGATGATGAGCATCCGGCAATCGAGAGGAAGTCGATGCCGTCTCTTCCGGCGGGGTCGCATGTCGTTTCATAGGGGGCTCAACGAGCATGAACGGATCTCGCAACAGGCGGCGGGCGGGATGGGTTCATCTACACTGTGCCTCTGCGCCAAAGCAAGCGTAGCACAGGGAAGGGATTTGTTTCTTAACGCGTTGTTATAACGCTCTTTAATTGTATTCATTCAAAACTGAAACAAAACCTTAACATAATTCTGGGCAGGAAAGAGGGGAGAAGACGGTGCACGGGCTCGTCTTATGGGGTGAGTTTCTTACTGTGTCCGAAGGTAACCTTTCCCCATGCGTTCAGTTAAAGCGATAGGCGCGCTGACTCTGCTTTCATCCACTATGCTATGGAATACTGCGCAAGCCGCAACGCACATGTTTGCTATTCCGGCCAGTACAGTGCCCGAAGCATTGGCAGCGTTTCAGAAACAATCTGGCATTGGTGTTATCGCGAAAGGTGCGGACGTTCAGAAAATTCATGTCTCGCCCGTGCATGGCGTAATGGATGATCAGACAGCTCTTCAAAAGCTGCTCGCTCAAACGCCCTTGCAGGTGCAGACTCTTGGCAAAAGCTCAACATTTGTGGTCAGCCGTAAGCCTGCATCGCATGTTCGAAAAGCCGGTATTACGGATATGGAAGGACTATTCGTTGTCGGGCACAGAAAAAGCCAGACAGAGAAACGAATATCCACGATCGTCATGGATACCGTGCCTTATGATCCGTTTGAAAATCTGGGCGGAAACTCCTCGGTTGCCTCATCGTTGGTGTTGTTGCCGGGGGTAACAGGCATTGTGGATGGGGATGAGCCTCGCTATGTCAGTTTACGGGGTATCAGCCCGGATCTAAACCACACCACGGTTGATGGTGTGGCGCTTGCATCTGTCGGGGAAACGGGTTCGGGCACCCGGCGCGTCAATTTGCAGGATATTCCGGCAGAAATGACCTCCCGAACCAATGTCTATAAAAGCTTTACGGCTGAACAGGATGCGGATGCCATTGGCGGTGTGATAGACATGATCCCCATGAGCGCCTTTGACCACAAAGGTCTTTATAAATACTTTGATGGATACGGTATTTATTCAAGTTTCAAGGGATCAGTCGGTCACAATAACCTCAAAGGATATGATCCTCATATGGGGGCGGGTGCAAAGGGCACCATTTCCGATACATTTGGCAAAGACCACCAGTTTGGAATCATTCTTTCCAGCCGGTATCAGGCGCGTGTCCGAAACTCCCAGAAACAATACGGGAATATGGGGTACACAGATACCGCCGGTAAGGTCATGACCAACCCGGAAGATGGCGACTGGAACGGCCGCACTGCACCGGTCAGTTTCCAGTCAGGCAAGTTTGCAAACGCCATTACAACCGTTGGTGGGTCTGGTAAACTGGAGTGGCGGCCGACAGGCACCAATCTGTATGCCTCCGTCATGGGGTGGTCGTATGACAGATGGGAACATTCTGTTATGGACAAACAGGATTACAACCTGACTGGCAACGTGTTTGGCCAAAGTGATGATGGTGGAAGGCGCAAGGTCAACAGTATTTATATCAGGCGGCGTCAGGACCAGTGGGACCGGCAACATAGTGGTGTAATCGGGCATGTGGACTGGCACAGGGGGCGGTCAAACCTTGTGGCCCGTGCGGGCTATACATGGGAAACATATGATAACGTCTCCACATATCTGGCTGGTCGAACCTATCCCAAAAATGTCTATGCTAATTATGATCATAATCCGGCTGACGGCAGCGTGTATCTATTGCGCTCCCTGACAGACCCTTCCATTGCATCGTCTTCAAAATATGCGCTGAGCACAGCATCTGTAACGCGCCCCCATGCGTGGGAAGGGATACCGACAGCGCGACTGGACTACACGTTTAATGCCGCACCTTCGTCTCGCGGGTTTGGGCTTGTGTCCGGCTTTCAATGGCGGCAACTCACCATCACCAATGATGTGAACGAGGATGAATACAAAACCGGTAAAGATATGACCGGCCTGATTGACCATACTGACTATGTTGCATGGAAAGACAGAACCCCGGCCTCTTTTGTCGGGGTGAATGGGTATCATTACCCATGGTCAAGCCTGACAAAGAATGCAGCCCAAAGCCTCTATGATTCTCGCGTGTCTGACTACAAATATCGTGAAAATATAGTCGATGGTTATCTTTCGCTGCATTATCAGTTGAAAAATACCATTTTCATTGCCGGTGTGCGGGTGGATAGCGTCAATTATTCATCATGGACGCCCACAATCTCCAATGGCACGGCATCTGCGAGCAAAAGCAAAACGAATGGGTCCTACATCAACCCGTTGCCTTCTTTTGATGTCGTGCACCACTTGCCATATCAAATGAACCTGCATGCGTCCTACAGCCGAACAATCGGGCGGCCTACACCGGGTAATATTGCACAAGCCGCAAATATTTCCTGCGATGGAGACGGAGGCGATGGTGGGGGCGTTGCCGAATGCAGCATTACGCAGGGTAACCCGAACTTAAAGCCGCGCCGTTCCCATAATTTTGATATTTCTCTGGATAAATGGTTCAATCATAATCAGGGCATGTTCAGCGTCGCCTTTTTCAGTAAGTGGATTCAGGACGACATCTACACCATGCGCAGCACGGAAGTGATTGATAATACCCTATATGATGTGCGCAAACCTATGAATGCCAGCAGTTCAAACATCAAAGGGGTTGAGGTCTCTCTGCTCAACAGAAACATGAAGCTGTGGGGCCAGTATTTTGATGCATCAGCCAACGCAACATGGCTTGGTGGCAGCATGAATTACTCTAACGGGACCACTATGCTGCGTAGCCATCATCTGATCTATCAACCGGATGTTTTGGTCAATGGTGCTGTAACATGGCATATCCCGCAAATTGGTGGGGGGCTGCGCGCCACCGCCAATTATTCAGGCAGGTATCTTACATCATTGGGAACAACGCCAAATCAGAACACGGGCTTTGGCTCTTTGTTCACACTGAATATGGCGTTCTGGCATCAGGTCTATAAAGGGATCAGCTTCAAATACGAAGTTATGAACCTGGCAAACCAGCAACCAAAATGGCTGATTGGCGATAAGCTACAATACACAAACCAGATGGATAATTACGGCCGTGGTGTTTATTTCCACGTAATCATTCACTGAAATTTCAGGATAAAAGAAGAATTTTTTGGTCTGGTAGGCAGCGTTCTTACCAGACCATTCTGTTTTCAGGTGCGGTTTCTGGAGAGAAGAATGTCTATTACACGTCGGTCGCTTTTACTGGGAGGAATGGCTGGTATTGCCGGGAGCAGCTTCATGCTGCGACAGGCGTTTGCTGCGGAGCAGGCACCCCACAATATTGAAAAAAATCCAAAATTTGTTTCCACACCGTTCACCTTGGGCGTCGCTTCGGGGGACCCGGAAGCAGACGGGTTTGTTATCTGGACCCGTCTGGCACCCACACCGTTGGAAGAAGCCGGCGGCATGATTTTAAAACCCATGTGGGTGAAGTGGGAAGTTGCCGAGGACGAGCATATGTCCCGCGTGGTGGCACGCGGGCAGGCGCTTGCTCATCCAGAACTCGCTCATTCGGTGCATGTTGAAGTGGGTGGGTTAAAAGCAGCGCGGCCATATTGGTATCGTTTCCGCATTGCGGAGTATGACAGCCCGGTTGGGCGGGGGCAGACCCTTCCACAAGCAGGCGCTGCGGTTGAGCGTGTGCGGTTTGCGGCTGCCGGCTGCCAACAGTATGAGGAAGGATATTATACGGCGTGGCGTGCCATTGCTCAGGAACCTGTCGATTTTATCTACCACTATGGCGATTATATTTACGAGGGAAAGGATAGTGGTCCCGGCTATCGTAAAATGAATGGTCGGCCCTTCAAGGTTCTACGCAGGCATGTCGGGCCAGAATGTTATTCTCTGGATGAATATCGCCGCCGTTACGCGCAGTATAAAACGGATCCGGATTTACAGGCAGCCCATGCCGCGACCTCGTGGTTTGTGAGTTTTGATGATCATGAGGTCGATAATAACTGGGCAGGAGACAGCGATCAGGATGGCACACCGGCGGAAGTCTTCCTGTTCCGTCGGGCGGCTGCCATGCAGGCCTATTATGAACACATGCCGTTAAGACGCCGGTCTTTGCCAAATGGCAGCCATATGCAGATTTATAGAACAGCCCGGTATGGTGATCTGTTAAATATGTTTGTGCTGGATACACGGCAATACCGAAGCGATCAGGTTTATGGGGATAAGGACGGTCCGCAGCGCGAAGATGTATGGGCCAGTCAGCGCAGCATGATGGGGGCTGAACAGGAACAGTGGCTGTTTAATGGTCTTGCGCGGTCTGATACACGTTGGAATCTCTTGGCGCATCAGGTGATGATGCTGAATCTGGGGCATCGCAAATCGGCCAATGCCCAACTTGAATATAGTATGGATCAATGGTCAGGCTATCTTTATAGCCGGAAGCGTCTTCTTGAATTTATTAAAGCCCAGTGCCCGGGGAATGTGGTGAATGTTACGGGGGATGCGCACCGCCATTTTGCGGGAGATCTTCTGGTCAACCCTGATGACAAACAGCCTGTGTCTGTCGAGTTTTTGGCCACATCTATTACATCCGGCGCAGATGGTGTGGGGGATATGGATGCCTTCAGCCAATCTGTCCGGACCGAAAACCCGTGGTTGAAAGCAACAACGGATAAACGGGGTTATGTTCTGTGTGATGTTGGGCGCGATCAGTGGAGAGGCGACCTCAAAATAGTCGATCAGGTCATGGAGCATAATGGTCAGATATCGACTTATGCCAGCTTCATTACTGACCGTGGGCACCCGGGTTTACAGCGGGCATAAAAGAGGGAAACAAGGATCATTTCAGTTTTTTGAAAGCATTTGCGTAAAATAATCACAGATCATGTCGGTTATTGCGTCAGACTAAAGGTCAACTTCTTCAGCGGGCGCACTATCGCAAATGCTTTCAGTAATCTTTTCAAAAAACGGGTGGAACCCCAATAGCTAGGCGATAGTGTTCCGATTTTGACTGTGGCAGCATCTCTTTCACAAAACTGCCAACCATAGCATGGCCTTCCACCGCGAGGCATCACGCAGAGGAGTACATCGCCTGTTGCCGCCTTCCGCCTTATCTTTCATCTCCCCGCCATCCTTCCAACGCATGCAGGCAAAACTTCAAGACTGTCGTTGCCCGCTGCTGGGTATCCGCTTCAACATACACTCTTAATTCCGGGGCATTGCCTGATGGCCGAATGTGGACAATATCGCCCTGATCGAAGGTCATGCGTAAACCGTCTGTTTCATCTGTCTGCGTGACAGACCCGCAAAGGGCACCGAGGCCCATCTGCTCCACACTGTTTTCGATATTGCTCTTGAAAGAACAAAGCTTTTCCTGACTGACAGCAGTAGGAAGCCCCACAATCCGGTCACTCACCGTAAAACGGTGCGGCAGGTCGAGAATAATCTCCTGCACGCTTTTGTGCGCCTGTTGGGCGGCGACCAAAATGCACAGCATGGGCAAAACGGAATCCCGTGTCGGCAAAGCCCGCAGAGTGCGGCCCTTTAACGTGACATCACTGGCCAGAAGAAACCCGCCATTGGCTTCATACCCAACGGATGGTGTCTGTCCTGCATCCACAGCCGCCATCATGCCCGCCACCACAAACGGCGAGCCTATGCGCGTGCGGTAAATATGCGGGCTCAGGCCAGAACGTTCCAATGCCGTGTTGCTGCTGACCGGCGTGGTAATGGCTTTTGCGGCCAGATAGCGTGCGGCAACAATCCCCAGCACATCCCCCCGCAACCATTCGCCTTTGCCATCTGCCAGCAATGGCCTGTCAGAATCTCCATCCGTGGTGAGGATGGCATCAAGTTGCCCGTCCTGTGCCCAGTGTCGCGCCAGCACGCAATCTTCGCTTCTGACCGCTTCTGTATCAACCGGCGTAAATTCTTCCGTGCGGCCAAGCCTGACAGCCTTTGCGCCCAAAGCCTCCACAATGGTCACCAGTGCATCCCGCCCCACGGCTGAATGTTCATAAATGCCCAAAGTCAGACCAGACAGCGCATCCGCCCCAAAGAAATCGCGGTAGCGCGCCACATACGCCGGAATAACATTCACTGTATCAGGCAGAGATGTCGGGTGTATCAGGGTGCCGTCAGCATCAAACCATCCGTCCGGCAGCACAACGTCCTGACAGCGCATGCCAGCTTCATCAGGTTTCAGAAACTCGCCCTGTGACCGGTTGAATTTTATCCCATTGCGGTCAGCGGGAATATGGCTGCCCGTCACCATCAAAGACGGTATGCCACGGTCAAACGCATACAGACACAGGGCCGGGGTGGGAACATAACCGCAGAACACAGGCACACCCTGCATAGACTCAATGGCGGCAACGCAGGCTTTTAGAATACGGGGTGTGCTGGGGCGTAAATCTCCGGCAACGGCAACCGGCTTTTGGGGGCTGAATTCTCCCTGCTCGGCCAGATAGCGCAGGTAGCCCACCGTATAAGCAAAACAGACCGCATCTGTCATGGCGTCAACAAGCCCGCGCGCACCGCTTGTGCCAAACGCAACGCCTGATTGTTTCATCCACTGGTCTATTTTCATGCCGATACTCGTGATGTTGTGGCCACATTGAAGCGGAAACACCACCAGAAATCCAGAGCCCAGACCAGCGATGCCCCCTCAACCCGCGCGAGGGGGCAGGCGCGTCTTAGTGCATCTGTGCGTCGTAGCTGTTCAGCTTGGTTTGTGCGTCAGTGGCCAGTTTCACCAGATCCTTGTTTTTGGAAGTGCTGATCTGGCTTTCAAGGCTGGGTTTGATGTGGGTATGGGCCAGCGTAAACTGACGCACATAGCTGCGGTCAAAACTTGCCCCGCGCAGGCGCTGCATCCGGTCAATAGTTTTCTGGTTTGCGGCAGAAGGTACCGTGGTCAGCGTGACAGAATGGGCAGCCGCCAGTTTGGCTAGTGCCTTCTGATTTTCCGTCAGGTCTTTTGCAATGGTTGCCCCCAGCACGGCAATATCGCTGCGGCCCGCATGGCTGGTTGCCAGAGTGGCAAGTGCGGTCTGTGTCAGGTCAAGCTCATTCAGCGTCTGGCTGAAGGTTGCGTCTGCAAGCGTATAGGGCGCTGCTTTTTCCAGTTCCGGTAGCGGGGGCGGCAGGGGCTGCCCGGCAGAGCACGCGCTAAGCGTTAAAACCGCACCCATAAGACTGGCAAGGGTAAAAGACCTTTGACGGAAAGAGCGTAACATGATCAGCGCGTTGTCCTTGTTTGCAGCCTGAATGAACCTGAATAGTTGCGGTATAATAGCCAGAACGGATATGAAAACAACTCTCGGTATTTCTGTTTGGTAACGACAGGCTATGTTGATAATATAAAAAACAATATGACGATGATATAACAAATCAATTTATTCATTCCTTCAATGAAGTGGTGAATGTTTGTTTTTGTCCAAAAAGAAATATTTATAATTTGTTTCACACTTGCCTAAAACCGAAACAACGCAGTAGTTTGCCCCCAGTGTGCGCCGTATAATGGGCGCGTTGTCTGGTAAAGCTGTGGGGATAGTTACATACATGAACAGTCGTATTCTGGGGTTGCTTGCTGTTTCCTCACTGTCTTTAGGGTTAAGTGGGTGCGGATATTTTGATTCACGCGCTGCACATAAAGCCCAGGTCACCATGATTGGCATGACGTCTTACGACCTTCAGGCCTGTGCTGGCCTGCCGTCAGCCACAAAGCAGTTGAATGATACCACCCAGATTTTCGTCTATACAGGCACCCAGCCCCAGCCCAGCTATGGCGGTTCAACCCTGATTCCTATTGGCGATATCGCAACAACCATCGCCCAGCTTAGCGGCGGCGGCGGCACAACGTGTTCTGCCATTATCCGGCTTGATAATGACCGCGTGTCAGATGTGCATTACACCGGCAATAATGATGAAATGATCGGCACGGATGGTATCTGCTCCATCATCACCCGTGGCTGTGCGCGTGAGCCTGAAGGCACAATGAAACGCTCCTCCGGCGGTCTGTTCGGCCCGGTTTCTGCATTCCACCCGCCGAAAACGCCCAACCAGTCTACAACCGCAACATACTCAACGCAGGCTGGCGCGACTGAGTTGAACACCGATAAAAACTCAAAAGACTCTGTTATTATCGAACGGAAGTAAAATGAGACCGGCATGATTCGTGGCCTGCACGATCGCAGGAAACGCCCCTCGTTCGGGGCGTTTTTTTGTTGGGGTCTGGCGTGTCTGTATCAATCGCACAAACGGCCAGTTACCCCGTAGCATCACGGGCCTGTCGCAACAGACCCGTGTGCCGGTAGGACGGATCCAGCCTTAGGCGGACAGTGTCACATCGCTCTGCGGCTGTGTTTCAGCGATGTAGGGGCCAGCGGCCAGAACATCAATTGACAAGAGCCCCATTGTCCCTTTTTGCATTTTGCCCAAAGGCAGAAGGGCATTTCCGTTTGTCCATGCAAGGTCTTCCTGACCAGCATCATACCAGCCTTCAGGCTTCTGCGCGTCCAGATGCGCCTTGATCAGTGTCAGCTTTCTGCCTGCGACCAGACGAATATCAGACACGGCGACCCCAAGCTGACGCCGGTCATCCACAAAAGGACCAATCACGTCGCTTGGCCGTGCTGCGCGTGATACAAGACGAACAGCAGTGATATCCGGCGGCAGCATAAAGCTGTAACGGGCCCCTTCATGGCGCATCGGCATGATCACCGCCCCAGATTCAGTGACCAGATGCAACTCTGGGTTGTGAACCAGCGTTGTCTTACCGTCTGCTTTGCGCGCGTTATCGACTTTGCTGGTCCGGGCCCGTATCTGCCTGAACAACCCTTCTACCACAGACCGTGCTACACAAAGGGGTGCTGCTGCATTGTTTTCCCAGCTGCGTGGCTGTGCGCTCAGCGTGACAACCTTGCCTGTCTGGCGGAAAGCTGCCCGGTTTCCGGTGTCCAGATAGCTTTCTGTCAGCATACCATCTGCGGTTAGAACGGAATGTTCTGCTGTTTCCACATGGTAATAGTCGTAGGACAGAATGCTCTTGTCATAAAAAATCGAAGATCCGTTTACTAACATACGGGCCGGGATAAACTTGTCTTCAAAAAACAGGCAATGTTCAGCCGTTATCAGCATATCCTTGAAAGGAACCCCGTCAGCAAGGGCATTTTTCAGGATACGAACCGGATAGCCTGCTTCATCATCTGGCAGATGGGGGCGGACAACGGCATGTGCTTTGCCAACCCAGACAAGCGGACGCACCACGTCTTCGCCACGTTGCCAATCGAATGCCAGAACCTCGTCACCCATTTGCAGGTCTTCGACTGCTACAACACCCTGCGTTGTCAGGATCATGCTGCCAGTAAGGAAACAGGCTATTTTTTGTGGTTTAGCCTGATTGCGATCAACGCCAAGATTGTTGATCCCGTTGTTTCCATTGGCAAATGTTGCCCCGGCTTTTGTCCCATCCGTGCTTTCATAACCCTGCGTGATTGTGACAGAGCTATTGTTACCGTTGATGTTTGTACCCGACCCGCTGAGCCACGCCACAGTAATCTTTGAATTCTGCCCAAGCGTTATTGTGCCGCCGCTAGAGGCAAATACGTAATGATAGACAGAGATATCTGTACCAGACAGGGTATAATTCCCGTGCTGGGCACCAGAAATACCGTAATCCGCAACGTCTTCTACTTTGCCGGTTACGACAAAAGGCGTGCTTCCGGTGTTCAGTGAGACATTGTTGCCACCCAAAACAACATTTCCAACGGATACGGTTTGCGTTCCGCTGACAGTGGGGGTCAGGTTGTTAATGATGTTGCTGTTATTAAGGTAATTCTCGTCACCTGTATGTCCTGCTACATGGTAGCCGCCAGATGTCAGGGTTTGTTTATCCGTAATGATAACCGTATCAGAACTACCGGGCACATTACCGTTGGTACCCTGTGGTGTGATTACCTTGTTATTGTCAACCGATCCCCAATTTTTAGGATCGTTCCAATTTGTACCATCCGTACCCAGCCAGACATACGTCGTCATTTTCCAAACTCCTGACTTGGGCAAAAAAATAAGTTAGTATTTTTCTAATTGATTTTACCGTCATAAGGAGTTAGTATTTAAAGAACGATCAGGCATATGCTTGGCCGTTTCTAAATAATTATAGCGTTTCGGGTTTGCGCAAATCAGCATTTAAGCAAGGAACTGGCGGCCTTCTGCCTCATTTAAAAGAGAATGGAACGTTCTGAATTTGGCCGCAAAATTGGGTATGCGCGTGTCAGCACAATTGGGCAAACGCTCGACACACAGCTAAAGACTCTCAAGCAATTTGGCTGTGCCCCAATCTTTCGTGAAAAAGCAAGTGGAGCCGATGCGCAAAGGACCCAATTGGTTAAGCTGCTTTCAACGCTCAAAAAAGACGATACCGTCGTCGTCACACGGATAGACAGATTAGCCCGCAGTACATTTGATCTGTTCGCTATTATTCAGGCTATTACTCAAAAAAAGGCGCAGTTTTACTCTCTGGCAGAACCGTGGGCTGATACCACAACCAGCACGGGCCGTTTAATGCTTGCCGTTCTGGGTGGCCTTGCCGATGTCGAGCGTGATCTTATCCGAACCCGCACGGCAGAAGGGCGGGCAAGAGCGGTCGAGCAAGGAAAGCGCATGGGACGCCCCCCACGCATTACCGATGAACAGCGCAGGGCCATTGCCGCCCAACGAAAAGCCGGAGCATCCCTTAAATCCTTGGCCGAGGCATTCGGGATTAGTCAGGGAACAGTCTCCCGCATTGCAACGGGGGCAGACAGCCATAAAAACAGGAAACCCGTGCAGCCTGTACTGCCTGCATAAGAATGCTGCCTTAGCCTCGTAAATCCTGCGCCTGCATAATCCGCACGCCTTTGGCGGCTAATGCCGCACTCACGTCAGCGCAGGGTTGCAGGGCGCTTGCGCTGGCGTCTTCCACCACGCAGGTTTCAAACCCCAATACCATACCGTCCAGCGTGGTGTGGCTCACGCACACATCGTAGGCCAGACCGCACACCACAATGCGGGTAACACCGCGTTCCTGCAAAAAGCCTTTCAGGCCAGTCGGGTTTTGGCCGTCATTGTCAAAAAAGGCTGAATAGCTATCCACGCCCTGCGCCATGCCTTTGCGCACAATGGCGCTGACCGTATCCAGACGCAGTAGCGCCGCCAGTTCCGCCCCTTGCGTGCTCTGCACACAATGCACCGGCCACGGCCCATTCTGAAGCGGGAAGGAACAATGGTCGGCCGGGTGCCAGTCCTGCGTGGCCACAATGGCCTGAAAGGGCAGAGAGGAAAGCTGGTTGATAACGGGAATAATCCGGTCACCGTCCGCTACGGGCAGGCGTCCGTGCGGCAGAAAGTCATTCTGCACATCCACAATAATCAGGGCATCCTGTGGGCCAATCCGCATTGCTTCGGCTTCCTTTTCTTCCCGCACGCACCCAAAGCTAGCCGCCCCACCCGCCGAGGGAAAGAGCCCCCGCTACATGGCAGAGGGCAGGGGCTATGCTTGTGCCGATATTGCCGTTTAGGGCTGCGTGGTGTTTATGCAGGGGTGTTCACCAAGCGGCCGCACCCTTAACGGCCAAAAACAGGCACAGGAAAGACACACAGCAGACAATGAAGATTCAGGGCTATAATTTCTTCTGCGATATGCCGGATGATATGCTGTATCTGCGCAAGGAAAGCCCGGACGAACGCTTTATTGAAGAAAACATGGTGTTCATTCTGCCAGACAGATTAAGGAAATTCCGTAAAAATCTGTGGCATGTGCGTAAAAATGCCGGGCCGACGCATATTTATATTCCCCTGTTCCGCGTCAAAACCATTCTGGCCAGCGACCCTGTTCCGCCCGGGTATGAAGGCCCGCTTGATGTGTTCCCGTTCTACGCCCACACATCCAAACGGCGCAGCCGGTCGCTTGATTACTATCTGCTGTTTGTCTTCCGTGACAAAGCATCTTACGTGAAGTGCAAACTGCTGCTGAACGCAACAAACCGCTAACACCTTGAACCGTTGGGCGGGGCTTTCGATAAACGCCGCAGGGGCCGGGGGCCAAGACGGGGTTGTCTGCCAGTTGCAGGCGGCTGGCGCTTCTGCTACTGCACGGCGCATACATCAAGAGTCAGACCCGGTCTGACACCAACCTGCTTCCCTGCAAGGTGGTGCCTTCATAGAATGTGAAGGGATGTGGCCAGACCGGCAATACGGGCACCGCCACACACTCCCCCCCTGCTTCGGAACCTGTGCGAGAGTTATGACACATGAGTGTGAGTCAGCAATTCGGTAGTGATAATTATGCGGGTATCTGCCCGGAAGCATGGGACGCCATGCAGCAGGCCAATATCGGGTCCCTGACAGCCTATGGCGAGGACGAATGGACCACCCGCGCCGCCAACGCCTTCCGCACCCTGTTTGAAACAGACTGCGAGGTCTTTTTCGCGTTTAATGGCACAGCCGCCAATTCGCTGGCGCTGGCCGCGTTGTGCCAGTCTTATAACAGCGTCATCTGTTCGTCTTACGCGCATGTTGAAACGGACGAATGTGGCGCGCCCGAATTTTTTTCCAACGGGTCCAAACTGCTGGTCGCCCGCACCGATTCCGCCAAACTGACCGCGCAGGATGTCCGGTCTCTGGCCACCTGCCGGGCGGATATTCACTACCCCAAACCCCGCGCCGTCACCATTACGCAGCCAACCGAAACGGGCGAGCTTTACAGTCTGGAAGAAATCCGCGCCCTGTCTGCCACCTGTCGGGAACTCGGGCTGCGGCTGCATATGGACGGGTCGCGTTTTGCTAATGCCTGTGCAACTCTGGGTTGTAGTCCTGCTGAAATGACGTGGCAGGCCGGGGTCGATGTCCTGTGCTTTGGCGGCACCAAAAACGGCATGGCCGTGGGTGAAGCCATCCTGTTCTTTGACCGTGCCTTGGCAGATGGATTTGATTACCGCTGCAAACAGGCGGGGCAACTCGCCTCCAAAATGCGGTTCCTGTCCGCCCCGTGGGTCGGGCTGCTGGAAAGTGGCGCATGGCTGCGTAACGGGGCCCACGCCAACGCCTGCGCCCAGCGACTGGCCGCTGCGCTACAGACTGTGCCGGGGGTAGAGCTGATGTTCCCCGTGCAGGCAAACGGCGTGTTTCTGCGGGGGCCTGAAAAGTTGTTGCCGGGCCTGCAGGATCGGGGCTGGCGTTTTTATACTTTCATTGGGGGCGGTGCCCGCTTCATGTTCGCATGGGATTCAGACCCGGCCCGCGTGGATGAACTGGCCGCCGATATTGCAACCTGTAGCGCCGCATGATTTCAGACCATTTTATCGCCATTCAGCAATTTTCCATGTCAGCGTTGCCACGGCTTGATATCGTGGCAACCGGCGTGTTCGCGATATCAGGCGCGCTTCAGGCGGCGCGCGCTAAACAGAACCTTGTCACCTTCGCGTTCTTTGCCGCCATAACAGGCGTGGGCGGCGGCACCGTGCGCGACCTGCTGATTGGGGCTCCTGTTTTCTGGATGCATTCGACAACGCCGCTGGCTGTGTGCCTGCTTATGGGGCTGCTGGTCTGGTTCACACCCGCCCGCGTCTGGCCGCATCATCCTATCGACTGGTTCGACGGCATGGGTCTTGCCGCGTACGCTGTGTATGGGGCCGCCAAGGCGCAGGCTTACGGTATCCCGTGGTTGCCTGCCGCTATTATGGGGGTTGTCACCGCCTGCATGGGCGGCATCTTCCGCGATGTTCTGGCCAACGTGCCCTCCATCGTCATCCGGCCAGAACTTTACGTCACCGCCGCCGCCCTGTCTTCGGGCAGCTATGTTCTGCTGACAGCCTGCGGCCTGCCAATGATCCCTGCCGCCAGCATCGCCTTCGCGGCGGGCTTCCTGCTTCGTGGTGCCGCAATCCGCCACGGCCTGAACCTGCCTGCCTACCGCCGATAGTTGGTTGTTGGAAAATATTAGAATTTAACTTAATATTTTCATGATTTTCCGTTTTTGTAACAAATTTTCACGCCAGAAAAAGTGTGACAAACAGAAAGGAAAAATTATGTCTGTTTTTGCACGATATCAGTCATGGCTTGAACGTCGCTATCGTTCTCATGGTGCAGGAAAAGATCAGGACTGGCTGCAACAGGTGCAAGCAAAATTCCCTGACGCATTTTCTGTCACAAAAGATTTTATGGAAGATATGCAGGACTATGCAGGAAAAATTTCTCTTGAGTCAGCAAGGGGCATAGCGTTTTCAACTGGCGGGTTTTTATGGCTGCTTATTTTAGGAATTGCCGCCTGGTGTATGCAGCATCAGCTTGAACAGTGGCCCGACGCATTAAGGCATCAGGCAGAAATGGCGTCAGGTGGAATTTTAGGTGGAACATTCCTGTTTGGTGCTTTTGAAGTTATCAGAATGTTTGCCACGTCACCCCCCACTTTCAGATCAAAACGTGTCGATAATCTGAGAAAGTTTTGGGAAACTATTCTGGAAACCGAAACTGACCCAGATGTCGTCACTGAAAAGCTGGATCTGTTTATCGCACAGGAGCGTGCTGCACAGATACGCATTTTTGCCCTGGATGCATCTGGCAACTGGGCGCTCAACAAAATGATAATAGGTTTTCAGTGCGTTGCTGTTTTGATGGTTGTTATTTTTGGTGTGAAGATGTTTGACGCTTATGGCAAACTTCCACGTCCAACACCTGTCACGTGTCAGATCATCAATCCCGGACATGTGTGAAAAACCCTTTCTGTACAACCAAGCGTCATAGCAGAAAGGGTTAGTCATGCGGCAGAAACGGCTGGGAATTCTGTCCTCAGCCTGCCTGGCGGATCTGCGCGGCGCGTGGTGCCAAAGCTATCGTCAGGCTGTTTTCCACCTGCTGTTCAGACCAGTGGTCCCGCATATAGGCACGTCCGGCTTTTGAGGTGTGCTGATACAGCGCACTGTCTTCATGCGCTGCAATAATGAGTGCGGCCAGTGCATCCGCATCGTGCGCGACCAGACGTGTGAGAGTATCAGGCAAGTCAAGACCTTCGGCAGCAACCGGGGTCATGACGCACGGCAGACCCGCGGCAAGGCTATCCAGCACTTTTCCTTTAATGCCTGCGCCAAACCGTAGCGGGGCAATGCTCAGGCGGCTTGCATCAAACAGGGATTGCAGGTCAGGCACATGCCCCAGAACCCGGACCTGTTTACCCGCCAGTGCGTGGATGCTGTCAGGCATGTCTGCACCGGCAAGGCTGCACTCAATATGCGGGGCGTGCTGCCATACACGCGGCATGATGTTCTTGACCAGCCACAGCGCAGCATCCCGGTTGGGGGCATGGGCGTAGTTACCCACAAACACCACACCCTGCCGTTTGGTAAATGCAGGGACACGGCTGCGTGTCGCATACGCCCAAGGCACCACCTGCACCCTTTTCTGCGGCAGGTTCTGGGCAATCAGAGCGGCTTCATCCGCTGAATGTGTAATGACGCAATCGGCCTGCCTCATGGCCGCACATTCGGCCTGCCGCACCTGTTTGGCATGTGCCAGCAGTTCCGGTCGGCTTTGGGCCTGTGCCTGCCGGGCCAGTCTGACACAGTGCAGATCAGCAACGCTGTAGAGTATTCTGCTGCGTTTCTGAAACTGCCGGGCCAGTGTTGCATAGCGCGCAGCCGTATCAACACGATGCAAATACACGACATCAAAACTATCGTGCTGTTGCCGCAAGATATCTTCAATCGAGGAATAGAACGGGGCTGCCAGCACCTGCGCCTGTGGCATATCGGGCAGCACAGCCGCGCCAGCCATATGATCCGCCGCGGCAAAGCTGACGTCATACCCTAACGCGGCAAACGCCCGCATATGCGACAGTAAGGCGCAAGACCCGGCGTCCCGCCGCGCATCAGGCTGGCGGGTATCAATAACCAGAACACGCTTGTTACGGTTGTGCAGCACAACGTCGCGGCCCTGGCGCTGCTGTGTGCGGGCCAGAGCACGGGCAGCCTTGCCGCTCTGTTCCTCTGCCTTTGCTGCTTTCAGGCGGTCAACCTGCGCCAACAGAAAATGCAGCACATCGTCCTGATGCGGTTTGCCCGCAGTGGCGGCCACAGCATCGGCCAACGCTTTTTCTATAGTCTGGTCAAACACGGTTGCGGTTTCCAGCACCCGTGGGGCACCCAGCAATGCGCCGTCCTGTTCGCGCCGGATTTCAATAACGTGTTTGGTAAAGGGGGACAGGCTGCCGGGCAGAAGCACATCAAACCCGCACCGTGCAGTGGGGCAGGCCCCGGCCTGCTTCACATCCGGGCGTAAGGCATTGGCCACCAGCGTGCTGATAATCTGCCCGTTAGCCAGTATTTGCAGGGCAACCGGTTCATGGGGGTGGGCCGGGTTATGCGCCCAACCCGCAATTCGGTCATGGGAGACAGTGTCAATAAAGCCGTTCAAAGGTGTTGTGGGGGTACGGGCAATAATGGCCTGCATGGGTTGGTGTTCAGGCATATCCAGCACCCAGGGGCTGTTGCCCACCGGGGCCGCATCTTCCATGCGCCGAACCTCCAGCACATGCCGAATGGCAGGGTTCAGGCCGCCGGGTATTTCAAAAACAAACCCGCAGGCACTTCCCACATCCGGGCGGGGAAGGTTCGCGACAACGTGGCCCAGAACAACACCGTTACTCAGCACCTGGAGGCTGACAGGGGCCGCGTTGCCTGGGGTGCGGGCCCAGCCACAAACCGTGTGACGCGTGACCGTATCGACAAAGCCATTCAGTCTTTCAACAGGCTTTGGGGCCACTGTGCCGTGGTTCAGCCGGTGACGAATAGCCTCTAGCATGTGCCCCTGTTCCACCCGTGGGGCGCAATAGCGGGCGGGGGATTGTCTGGCATCAGGGTAAAGGGCTGAATATTCTGCGGCATTATGAAACATGCCGCGTGAATCATCATCAATGAAGGATTCGGATTCTACACCATTGGCAAACAGAATATCATGGCTTTCCAGTTCAATATGGAAATACGCCACTTCATCCATGGCTTCGGCCTGCACAATACTGTCATTATTGACCAGCAGAACAGCCGGAACCAGCACCCCGTCCAGATACATGGCATGCAGTGGGGAAACCGCAAGGTCCTGCCACGGAAGCGCCTGTCCCGTTGCCGAGCGACCCAAAGACCCGGTTTTGAACACAACTGGCAGAACATCCCGGTTGCCAGCGGCAAACTGGCCCGAATACGCACGGCGGCCAATCCATTTTACCGGCCGGTAGCCATTACGACGTGTCTTGACCTTGTCACCAATTTTAAGTGTTTCAACCGGAACGTCTCCGGCATCGGTTTCAATTAGTGTGCCACGGCAGTAACAGGGCGTTCCGTCATCAATAATATATTCGCCGTCGTCTTCATCACCATACACATCCAGTTTGAAGTCAGACCCTGCACCGGTAAGGGTTATGGTGTTCACGGTGTCTGTCCCCGGCACCGTGTAAATCAGCTTGTTCCCCTGAATAGTCAGACCGTCAGTTCCATAATGGGGAATAAGGATGGTGCCTTTTTCAATCGAGACATTGTTCAGTGTCGCATTTGCAAGTTCAAGAACCGAATTGCCTGTCAGCGTAACATTGTTCAGCACAGCACCGTCATTCATGCCAAGCTGACTGTCATTCAGGGTAATATTGGAGACACTGCCACCGCGTATGTCCAACTCGGATGCGGAAAAGGTTTGATAAGATGCCGATGTACCACTTTCGACTATTTCCGTAGCGCCCGACAGAAATGTGTCATAGCTGGTGGTGTCACCCGCGTCCTGCATCAGCAGATACGCCCCGGATATATACGTATTGGCGGACAACACCACACCCGGCGTCATAAGTGACACATTGGCACTGCTGCCAATAAACGTGTTGTGGTCAATGGTTGTGGTGGGCGATGCTGCCGACTTCATGACGGCAACGGACGCGTTATTAAAGGTGTCATGGCTGACGGTTACCGGGCCAGGTGATCCGTCCAGAATATTAAGTAACTCACCTGACTGGAACGTGTCATATGTGGTCTCGCCGCCCCGCAGCCAGATGGTTGTATCTGAAAATGTGTTGTACCGGGCTGTGCCGCCTTCTATTTCAATTTCGCTTTGCGATGTCAGATAGCTGTTCTGAACAATCGCACCACTTTGAATTGAAAGTGCTTTGACCTGCGCGCCGCTTTCAATAGTCATGCCTGTGCCGGAATGCATGTCGATATTTTCGACAAACCCGCCGCTTGAGACATAAACATTCAGTTCGGTTGACTGATACCCCGAACCAGAAACGGTTGCGGACAGCGCCCCTTCCAACAGTTTGCCGCCGGAGTGGATGGTAACGCCCAGCCCCCCGGTTGCGCTGCCAGAAAATGTGATGGTAGAAAGCGTGCCGTAATTCTCGATTGAGTTCTGGTCATACGCGTTGCCAGTTGTGGCCGTGACGCTGTATATTGTTGCACCCGATGTCACCAGCAGGCGGGTTGGTTCCGTATCACCATCCTTGATAAAATCTGACAGAGTGACAGACTGAAACGCAACATTATTTGATGTAAGACCAACTTCTACAATATCATCATTCTCAGACAGAATAACATAGCCCGCGCTGGCACCCGTAATATTGCTGGCAGATGCGCCGGGTTCCGCCAGAAAAAAGCCGCCGCTTTCAACCGTCACACTGTCAGCAACAGTGCCGGAATCAGCAATAAAGACAGCACCAGACTTCACCGTCACACCAGATGCCACAGACCCGGCATCATCCACTTCCATATATCCGCCGGAGCTGACAATCGTGTTGGTGACAGTGGCATTTGTATCCACATAGACAGCGCCACCCGAATGCACCGTAATGTCAGATGCCAGCGTGGGGGCCAGACCAGAACTATAGTCTTCGCCAATATTGGCCTGGCCGCCATTTAAAATCTGCGCGCCCCGGACTGTCGCGCCTGCGTCGGCCTCTAATGTTCCGCCACTGCCTACCGTAGTATTTATACTTACCCCGCCCGAGAAAACTTCCTGGTCTCCATCATTAATCTGGGTCCCGATGCTGCTGCCATACACATCTTCTTCTGCTGCATATGTGTTGTCGTCACTGTTTGCATACGCGAATGCCGGATCAAGCTGCGTATTGCTGACAACCCCGCCAGACATCACGGTCAGGGTTTGGTTCACCGTAATCACAAGTCCGGATGAAACCTGACCCCCAGAAACAATAACCGTTGATGAGGATGAGGAAGAGCTATCAGCCATGTCAGATCTCAAATGGAATATGTGTCAAAACAGACCAACACTCTGCCCCAAAATCAACACATCGCCTATAAGGAAAAACCGACTGATTACAGAAAAAGCGCAGAACAGACCATAATCTGATATGCGCTTTTTCTATATTTGATATAATAAAAAACTTTAAATACGATAGAATCTACTTGTTTCTATATCCCATCTCACACTAGGTCCTTTACTTCCCGCCCGGTGTCAGCTTCTGCACATCCACTTTGGGGAAGCGCACCTTGCCCAGTGCGGCCGCCGTGGTGGGGAGGGGTGTTTTACCTGCCGCTACACCATTTTCGTGCAGAATGAAGGCCAGAATATCCGCATTTTCCTCCGCCGATAAAGCACCGGGCGAGGACAACGGCATTGCGCCAGACATATAGGTGAACAGGTCGCCCAACGGCCCGTCAGACCAGTTGGCAACCAGCCGCCCTGTCAGCGATGGCGCGTCAAACGCACCGGCCAACGCTGGCCCGTGGCAGACGGCGCAGGCTTCCTTATAGCTTTCTGCACCGCGCTGCGCCTGCTCCGCCGTGTAGCTGGCGGGGGGCAGATTGGCGGCACTGGTGCTGCTTTTCACGCGCGGGCCGTGCGGGGCGGCATGGGCTGGGCTGCTTGTCAGTGCCGGGGCCAGCAGAAGGGCGGCCACAAAAGCCCCACCCACCAGGCGTGCCGTCAGCGCGCCACGGGTCAGCATAGTCAGTGGCGCTGTGGCAGGGTGCGTCTTAGAAGCGTTTTTCATCAGACGTGCTCCTTCCCCATGCGGGCAAACAGGTCTTCAAAAATGCCAATGGCCTTTTCGGCTTCGCTGCGGTCAGCATGTTCAAAACTGTTGCCCACGCCAATCATTTCCCCAAGTGTGTGGGTGAAGTCCAACCCCTGAACCATCACCCCATCGGTTTTGGAGAGCAGAGCCGCCCCCCGATATTCCACACCATACAGGGCATCGGCCTGCGGGGGCAGCCAGTTTGTCTGGCCCCGAACAGGGATAAGCGTCTTGTCCTGCCACCAGTCACTGGCGGCATAGCCGGGGCAGTTGATAATCACATCTTCAGGCAGGGATTTCAGGTCTGCGGGGTTATGAAATTCGCGGATCACAATCTTACCGCCTGCCTGATAAAATTCAGACAGCAGCAGATGCCCATACGCCCCGAAATTGAACATCATCATATTCGCCCGCCGCGCATGGGCCACAGGGAAGGGGTTGTCCTTCGGGTCAATATCTTCAGGGTTGGGAATAATATCGCGAATCAGATCCCCATAATCGGCAAATTCTGATGTGTGTTGCGGTTTGCCAGTGGTGCTGTAATCGCCCACGCCCGGTGCTGGCGGTGGCAGATGCCGCTGGTCAAACGGAATATCTGAAAGCGAATAATTATCGCGGAAATCAATGGGGTTTCCCGGCAGGCCCAGATAATCCCGGTATGTGCGCCAGCTATAGCGCGCCATCTGTTCCCATACGGCGGCAAATTCAGGGCCAGCCGGTTTGGTCAGCGCCACGCGGCTGTCTGGCGTCCAGCTTCCGTTGGCCCGGACTGACCGCGTGTGCGGCAGCAGCGCCTTGGTATAGATGGTAACGGTTTTCCCCGCCCGCTGGGCTGTCAGGGCGGAGGTCAGGCCGATAACCCCACAGCCAATAACCGCCACAGACTCTTTCAGCGTTGCCGCAGCCTTGCCTACCGCAATGTTGGCAGACCCCCACGATAACGACCAGCCGCTGCCGCCATGCCCGTAGTTATGAATGACGGTTTTATCGCCAATTTTTTCAACATCCAGCCGCGGCCCCATGGGGCGGAACGGGCGCAGACACACCTTTATGTCCGTCAACTGGTCCATATGCACCCGCATGGGCGGCAAATGCGGAATAGACCCGGCAGGGGCCGTGCGGCGCAGGGCAGCAGCGGCTTCTGGCACAGACGCCCAGCTTTTGCGGGTGGCCAGAGCCCCAAGGGCCAACGACCCGGCAAACAAATCTCTTCGTTTCACAATACGGGTCTTTCCCTCTGTCGGTTTGCACAACAACCGGGCCGGGGTGGCACGATATTCCCCCGCAGCATTCCTGCATCCCGCAGGGAAGGCAACCCCCAAAAGAAGGATTTTTACAGATTTTATCAGGATTAAAAAAGTTCCGGTAAAATAACGAAGGGAAAAGGCACCTGCATCTTTCGCTCTTGTGTGCGCCCCTTAACCTTGGGTTCAGGTCATAGGCTTACACCAGAAAGGCCGCGTCCCGAATCACACTGATATCGTCCTGTTCCAGTTCCTCGCACAGGGCCGTCAGGGTGGCGCTACAGTCCAGCACCGCCAGCGGCAGGGTGCGGCATGACAGCCCCTGCACCAAAGGATCAATCTGGTGCGCGGTTTCACGCAGGGTCTGGGCAATCTGCAACACTGTCCGGCAATCCTGCTCGGTCTGGGCGTGTTTGGCGGGCAGGGTGCCGGGCAGCGGCATATGCCGCAGGTCATCCCGCAACACAGGCGGAGGGAGGGGTGAAGGAGCAGGGTGGAGCATCTGAAGCACCTTTGTATCAGCCAGAAGGCAAACCCTGTCTAAGCCTGACCATCCGCAACAGGCAGTCCAAACTGCCCTATGCGCCACAACGGCACGGGCTGAAAACCATGAACACATAGGCACGGCTAAATGAGCCTCAAACCCGGCCGGTCCGGTGTTCAGGCACAAAAAAACGGGCCACCCCATATATTATAGGGTAGCCCGTCCTTTCTTATCCCTGTGGTGCAGGGACACTGTTTATGCCGATACGCTCAGCCCGCAGCGGCTTTTGGCATCAGGCGCACAGAACGTCCTGCTGTACGGCAGGTGTGTCAGCCAGATACGGCCCGGCAGAGACAACATCCAGCGTCAGAATGGTCATGCCCGCACCCGTCAGGCCATGCAGCGGCAGGGTTGCCTGTCCGTTGGTCCAGCGGGCAGAGGCTCCCGCTTCCATCCCGTGCCAGCCAGCCAGAGCGTGTTCCTGCAAATGCGCGGTCGATGTCTGTGTGCCTGTGGCGCTAATGGCGGTCACGGCCCCAATCTGCACACCCAGCATACGGCGGTCATTCACAAACGGGCCAACCACGTCACAGGGTTTGCTGGAGCGCGACACCACCGTCACGCTCTGCACACCCGGCGGTAGCATGAAGGAGACGCGGCCTGCCTGTGTGCGCAACTTCCGCACCACAGCCCCGGTTTCCGTGACCAGATGCAGGTTATCGTCTTCTACCAGCGCCTGCGTTCCGGTTGCGACCCCGGCCCGTGCAGCCAGAGCATGGAACAGTTTTTCAACCACAGGTTGTGCTGTTTCGAGGGGCGCTGCGGCATCGTGCTCCCAGCTCAGGTGACGGCCACCCAGCGTTACCACTGTGCCATCCTGACGGAAGCTGCCACGGTTGCCCGTGTCCAGATAGCTTTCTGTCAGGGCACCGTCTGCCATAATGACGGAGTGCTGCTGTGTTTCCACATGATAATAGTCATACGCCGTAATGGTGTGGTCATACGCAATGGACCCACCGTTCACCAGCATCCGCACAGGCACAAACGCACCGTCCAGGAACAGGCAATGTTCAGGCGTAATCAGCATGTCTTTGTAGGGCACGCCGTCCGCAATAGCATTGGCCTTCACCCGCACCGGATAGCCTGCGTCCGCTTCTGGTAGATGCGTCTGCACCGCCATGTGCTTCCGGCCAGCCCAGATCACGTCACGCGCGACGCTCTGCCCGTTGGCATAGGCCAGAACCACATCGCCCACGCGCAGATTTTCAATCGCCACATCCCCATCCGGCGTGCGGATCATGCTGCCTGCCAGATAGCAAATCACGCCGTTATTGCTCTCAACATCAACGGCTACAGATTCATTCCCCGTCGGCGCGTTAGTGTAGGAGCTATCATACGTGACGCTTTTCGGGGTAATGGTCCCGCTGCTTGTCGTCAGGCTGATATTGTTGGCCGTCATGGTTGCGGTAGAAACCGGCTGACCATCAACGCCAATCTTGTCGCCCTCTTTCAGGTTCGCCAGAACGAGTTTGTTAGCCATATACTCGTTGTTTGGCAGGATCAGCGTATTTGTGCCCGTGCCAAACACAACTTTGGTGCCATCTGTAGGGTAAGAATTGGAAATTGTTGCTGTAGCCCCGTCATTCAATGTCAGGGTGGATTGCAACTGGCTGCTGTCCGTAAACGTCGTGCCTGCACCGCTAACAGTAATCGGGCCGGTAATTGTCGTGCTGTTGCCAGCTGTTTTTACAACTGAACCATTATAGATATTCAGATTCCCCTGAATACCACTTCCATTGACTGACCCAAGCGTGATTGCCGAATTATCGAAATTCAGTGTGCCACCTGACGCAATATCAGGTTTGACGCCGGGGTAGCCAGACCAATCCTGATTAACGCCCTGAACAGTAATGGTCGAACCACTTTTGCCAGAAAAGGATTGGTTGGCTGTAATGGCCCGCTCAATAAGCGCCGTGCCACCATTTTCGACAGTCAAAGAATTAACAGCCAAGGCGCTGCTGCCGGCGGCAATCGTCAGTTTTCCCTGAACATCAATGTTCACACCAGACAAAGTGGCCACGGTGCTAGGAATAGTTACAGTCACACCGCTTGGAATGACTACGGTGCCGTTGTTGGTCTGGGTATCAGGAGCATGAGTCGCTGGCTGGCCATCATATTTCCAATTGGAAATATCGCTCCAACTGCCGCTTTTGCCACCAACCCAAGTATAAAGGGAACCGTTAGTATACGCTGGAGTCGTCGTTGCCATAGAAAGAGTGCTCAATATTCTGTGATGAGGGACAGTCGGCACGCTGTTTATTTTGCTCAAACTTACAAAACAAGACCTAAATGGTCTGTTTACCGAATTTTAATAAATCCTTAAAAAATAAAATTTAGAAAATATCTGAATAAATTTCATAGAAAAAATTGTTACTGATTACAGAAACAATTTATACAGATAAAAACTAACAAAAACATATTACTTATACAAATAAATTAAAAATATTTCTAACATACAATGAAGCACACGATTAGTGTTGGTTTTCTGCGCTTTTCACTCACAGACGCCGGGCAAACCACACCACGCGGCCAATCACCTGCACTTGCTCGGCTGGCACCACATAGGGGGAAAAGCGCGGGTTTTCAGATTTGATCCGGATCATGGGTTCCGTGGCCTCATGCGCGCGTTCCACCCACTTGCACACCACGCCGTCACCATCAAACAGCACAAAAATGCCGGGTTCGATAATGGATGTCTTGCGCGTATCCACCAGCACCATGTCACCATTTTGCAGCATCGGCTCCATGGATTGCCCTTCAACCTCAATCACCCGCAAATCAGCGGGCTGGGCGCGCAGGGCCCCGCGCACAAATTCTTCCTCAAAAAATTTGGGGCGGCCCAGCAGCCGGTCTTCCACATAGCCGCACCCGCCCATCCCTGCGCGTAGCGAGATAAAAGGCACCGCCACATACCCCGGCGGGTTCAGTTCAACAGTAACATCGGGTTGGTCAGGGGCGGGGGCATAGCCGCTTGTCGTGCCCCGGCTTTCCCCCGTGATGGCAACACTTACACTCCCACTCCCACTCCCGCTTGCATTGGCACTGGGGGAGAGGCTTCCACCGCCCCCCACGCAGGCCTCCCGCCGCAAGGGGGGCAGAGCCTCGCCCCGTGCGCCCTGCTGCCCATCAGAGTCGCGGCCCATCAGGCCCTGTCTTTCCCCCTGCCGGTCAAAGCCGCCATCCGTGCTCACACTGTCCCGTCGGGCCTGACCCGTGCGTAGCGGAAACAGCAGATCCCGCGCGGTGCAGCCCAGAATCGCGGCAATACGTTCCAGCTTTTCCCCACCCGGATTGCGTGATTTTCCCTTCAGAATATCGCGCACATAGGTGTCCCCCACCCCCGCATTCCGGGCCAGCGCCTTCTGCGTCAGCCCCAGCAGGGCCATGCGCCGTTCAAGTTCATCTGCAATAGGGGATCGTGTCATGGCGGGTCGGTTTTCCATAAGACCGGAGCAGGAATGAAAAGGGATATATCACACCTTTTCTGCTTGACCAAGGGTGACTGGTCACATTAGCGTTCCCCTTAAGCCACCCGCCTGAAGGCAGGGGGCACCTGACCAGCTTTACATAATGGAAAAGACGTCATGTCTGCGCTACATTTCACCCCTGACCATCCGCGCAATACAGCCAGAATTTCAGCTCTGTCCCTTCATAATCCGCTTGCCCGCAAGCCTCGTTCTTCCGCCCTGACAAAGCCCGTTTACGCCCCAAACAGCGTGGCACACAAACCGGCTGCCCCCGCCATAACGCCCCCGGATAATGTGACAAATCACACCGAATCTTTTGGTGTATCTACGGGGTGTGATGTATCCCATGTTAACCGTTCGCATCCCACACAGCATCCCCCGCGTGGCGCATCCCCCACGCTGGCTCGGTCCCCGCATCGCGCTGTGCCTGCCGCCCCGTCAGCCCATGCGCAAAAACGCGACACGCTTCCCCCTGTCACCAGCGCGCAGCCCGATGCCGCCTGTCTGGCGGCCAGTCGTTCGGGCACCACGGCGCAGGCTCTGGCCCAGATGGTCGCCTTGCGCCGCGCCGGTCGGTCGCTGCGCCAAATCGGGCGAGAAATGGGGCGCTGTATGGAGGGCGTGCGTCAGGCGCTGATGCGGTACGAAGCCGCCTGCGCCCCAGCACCCGAGGCCACCGCCGATGACTGGGCCGAGCCCCTGCGCGATGCCGAGCCTCTGCCCCCCGGTCACCCCATTGCCCAGCGCGGCCTGTGGCACGGGCTTGAGCACTGGCACACCCTTGCGTGCAGCCCCACCGCCCCCGGTCTGACCACCCTCATCCCAGCGGCCCGCACCGGCGCAATCGCTGCCCCCAATTCAGCAGCCCGCGTCACGCCATCCGCACGCGGATACTGCCGCGCACCCCGCCACGGCACAGGGAGAACACGCATGAGCAAACGACGCTGGTCTAAATTCTGGTGGCAGGATTACGAACGAGACCCCGCCCTGCGCCTGTGCTCGCTGGCCGCGCAGGGGTTGTGGATGCGCCTGTTGTGCCTGATGCACGAAGCCGAGCCCTACGGCCATTTGTGCGTTAACAACCAGCCGCTGCATCCGCGCCAGCTTGCCCTCATGCTGGGCGTGTCAGAACGGCAGATTAACCGGCTGATGGCAGAACTGCGGAACGCGGGCGTGTACAGCACCACCCCGCAGGGCAGCATCTACAGCCGCCGCCTTCTGCGTGACAAAGCCGCGTCTGACCAAGGGGCCGCGTGGGGCCGCACGGGCGGTAACCCGAACCTGAAAACCGGGGCTGCCGCACCCACCAGCGCGGCTGACTTACAATCTGGTGCACAGTCAGGCGCACAGTCAGGCAGTCTGTCCGGCAGCCCGTCTGGCGGCTTGTCCGGCAATCTGTCTGGCCGCCTGTCTGACGGTGGCAGCTCGCCCCATAACCAGCCGGGGCAGGGGGGCACCATACAGCCCGCCATAACCCCGGCCCCTAAACACCAAGAAGCAGAGGCAGAAGCAGAAACACATTCCTCCCTCACTCCGTTCGGGCCGAACCAGGATGTGCGTCAGGTTTTGTTCAAAAACGGTCTGGCTTTTTTGCAAACCGCCACCGGCAGGCCCGAACGCTCAACCCGCGCCCTGATGGGGAAATGGCTGAAAATGCTGCACGATGATGCAGCCTCGCTGCTGGCGTTGCTGTCTGACTGCGCGGCATTTAACCCGGCTGAACCCGTGTCATGGCTTGAATCGCAGGTGCGAAAACTGGTGGCAGACCGCGCAGCCCCAATCACAGCCCCAGTCATAGCTCCCCTCACGGCCTCCGCCTCCCTCACGCCCCCCGGCATGGCAGACCAGATGCCCCATCCCGCCATCGTCTCCCGGCGGGCGCAGGCGCACACCGCATGGCAAAACGTGCCGGATATGGAGGGCGTTTAATGGACCACGCCCGGCCCCAGAGTGTGTCGCATACCAGTCTGTCACATACCATTATGCCGCCCTCTACTCTGTCGCATACCATCACGCCGCACAGCTTGCCCCGCGTATCCGCCCCGTTACCGTCATCGGGGCTGTCCTCGGCCTCGGCATCCCCTGCGGTTACAGCGCCGTACCGTGGCAGCTATAAACCGGCACCCCCGGCGCTGCGGGCCGTTTTTGCCGCGCGGGCAGCGGGCGTGGCGTTGACGCCGCGTGATATGCCGCCAGCTTTGGTCGCGCATCTGCACCAGCACTGGGCGCAGGTTCAACTGGCCATGCGCCCAGTGTCAGAACTGCATGTGGCGGCATGGCTGAAAAAACTCAGCCTGCTTGTCACCAACCCACCGGGGGCCGATACCGCAGCCGCTCAGTGCCGCGCCATGTTTGATGTGTGTCAGGACATTCCGGCGGGCGCATGGTGCCCGGATGCGCGGCTGGCATGGGCACGGCAACCACCCCGCAATGGCTACCCCACCGGCGCACGCTGGCCCAGCCCCAACGAACTCCGCACCATTCTGCTGCCGTTTGCACAGCGTATCCAGCAAGACGCCGCAGGGTGCCGCGCTTTGCTGGCCTTCTTCCCGGTGTCCGCGCCGTGCGTCATGCGCCCGGCCAGCGTCCCGTCTGGTGCCCCGTTCAGCGTTCCATCCGGTGATCCATCCAGCGGCCACCCCGCACCCTGAAAGCACACGTCTGCAACCAGACGCCCCGCCTAGCCTGTCAGAACACGCTTCCAAAACCCTTTTGGCCGATAAAGGATTTTCAAACCATGCACGCAGCCCCTTTTGCAGATGCTCCGACAGTCACACCGGTAGTTGCCCAGCCCCCGCACACACAGCCCACCGCAACGTCTTCAGGCGTGCAGGGAAAAATACAACCAAAGGTTGCATCAACACCAAATACAACCCACGCGAGCAGATCCCCACGCAAGCCGCGCACGGTGCTGCACGCGCCCACCCAGCCGGAGGCCACGCCAACGCCCGAACGTCTGGCCCGGTCAGACTTTACCGGCACGCACCCCATGCGTGTGCTGCGTACCGTGCAGGGCCTGCTGAATGCGGGCGACATTACCCAACCCGCCGCCGATGCCGCTGAACGCTGGTACCGTGACTACGTGTTCGGCTACTGTGATTATAAGGAGTTTTTGCAAACCGCGCCCAAAGCCAGCATCACCCGGCATGACGCCGTGTCATGGCAGATGATGCGCGGCAAAGCTATGGCGCGGATAACCGCCGTGCGGAATGCACTGGGCCTGTGCGCCCACCACCGCCTGCGGATGCTGCTGGTTGATGAACTGTCGTTTCGCGCTATGGGGGCTGCCTTGTTTCCCGCACTGTCGGCCAGTTCTGCACAACGCAAAATTGCCGCCCAATGTGCCCTGCTGCTTGAACAACTGGAAGCGTTTGAGGAAGCAGCCCGCAAAGCCGCCAAACAGGCCCGCGCTCCCCACACAGCCGCCCCCTTGCAAAACCCCACGGCCCCGCCCACAGTTGTGTAAACCCAGCTACACACGCGGGCGCATTTTCTGACAGGAGAGTTTCATGCCCTGGACGCCAGATGACGCAGAACGCCACACCCACAAAGCCACAACCAAACAGTTGCAGGCGCTGTGGGCCAAGGTGGCGAATGACTGTCTGGAACGCACCGGCGATGAAGGCCGCGCCGTGCGGGAGGCCAACGCCGTCGTCGCCCGCAACAGTGACGCAGACTAACACCGGCACACCGCCTGCTGCCCGCGCCTGACGCGCAAAAGCCCAACCGGAGGGAGGGGCGGAGGGAGAGACGGGCAGGGCGGATCACCCGCCTGATCCTGCCCGCGCTAAACCAAACCCCGGCAGGGGCGCGGCGCTGCTGCCATCAAGGCTGCATCTGCGAATCTGCTGTTGTTGTCGGGGCGGCTTGCTCGTTCATGCTTTCCTGCCGGGGGCCGGTAACACGCCAGATGGTGCCGCCGACGTCATCCGCCACCAGCAATGCGCCGTCATGGCCCAGTGCCAGCCCCACCGGCCTGCCGTGCGTGTGGTCCTGCCCCGGTGTCAGAAACCCGGTCAGCACATCAATCGGCACGCCAGAGGGCTTTCCGTTTACAAAAGGCACAAACACAACTTTGTAGCCGCTTTTTGGTCTGCGGTTCCATGACCCGTGCTGCGCGACAAACAGGCCGTTCCGCCAGACATCGGGCAGGCTGCTGTTCTGCCCAAACACAATACCAAGCGACGCCGTATGCGGGCCCAGAGCATAATCCGGCACAATCGCCTTCGCGACCAGATCAGGCTTCTGGGGTTTTACGCGGTCATCAACATGGTTGCCGTAATAGCTGTAGGGCCAGCCGTAAAACCCGCCTTCTTTCACAGCCGTTATGTAATCTGGCACCAGATCACTGCCAATTTCATCCCGCTCGTTCACGGCGGCCCATAGCGCGCCGGTTGTTGGCTCCCACGCCAGACCATTGGGGTTGCGCAGCCCGGTTGCAAACGGCACCATCTGCCCGGTTGTCAGATCAAGCTGATTAATCCGGGCACGGCCTTCTTCCGCCGCCATACCGTTTTCAGCCACGTTACTGTTTGACCCAACCGTCACGTACAGAAACTTGCCGTCCGGGCTTGCAAGAATGTTTTTTGTCCAGTGGTGGTTATAGCCGGATGGCAGGTCAATCACCTTCTGACCCGGCGCTGTTAGCGATTTGGCATCCTGCTGATAGGGAAAACGCCAGATGGCATTGGCGTTGGCCACGTAAAAACTGTCGCCAACCAGCGCCATACCAAACGGCGAATATAATTTGTCTAAAAAGACGCTCCGTTCATCAGCCACGCCGTCTCCGTCCGTGTCACGCAGCAGCACAATTTTGTTGGGGCTGGGCACATCGGCCCCCACCATGCCCTGAATCATGCGGGCAATACGGGTCTTCAGGCTGGGCGCATCGGTGCCGGGGCCGTTGGTTTCTGCCACCAGAACATCCCCATTGGGCAGCGTATAAAGCCAGCGCGGGTGGTCCAGGCCTGCGGCAAAAGGCTTTACCGTCAGGCCCGCAGTGACATGCGGCGTGCCGCCTGCTTTCCAGCCAATAGGGCGGGCAATATTGACGGTTGGTATGGGCGTGGCATTGGGTTCAGGCAGTTTGGGGTGCGTGCCCACCCCCGCACTGACCGGCAGCAACGCCTGTTCCGGGTGCAGCACAAAACTGTAGGTGGCGGCACCCGCTGCCAGCACTACAACACCCGCACCCAACAGATACCAGCCTGCGCGCGCCATATGACTTAATCCTTACTTGTCAAAAAGGGATTTTCCCGTTTCCGGACGTCTATACCTCATTTTTGTCTCACAGGCCTAAACGGGGCTGATGGCCCGCCGTTCCCTGCTGGTGTGGTGTGACAGACCACCCACGCACCCATGGGCACACACGCCGTTGCGGTGCAGAAAGCGCGGCCCGTACACCCCTTCAGACCGCACAGAAACCTTCAAGGGGAAAGGGTTCCATGCAGCCTGAAAGAGATCGTGCCGGTGCGCCCGCAGAAGGAAGGGAAGAGCACAGCGCACCCGCACAAAGTCGGGATAGAGAAGTGAACAACCGGGCAGGGGCAGAACCCGGTGTTGCCTTTGCAGGCAGGGAGTAGAGAAGTCGTCCTTATTTTGTAATGTCTCTGTCTTTAGTCTCGTGTTTTTTGAACCACCCTCTTGCGTGGGGCTTGAGGTGATTATGGATATTTATCCGCAAAACGCATATCACTTATCTGTGTAATAACAGCAGAACCCCGATTCAGGGTGTCACACAGCGGCCCGTCATGCGCCCTAACCGCGTGTAATAACACGAAAAACGCCGCGGCCTCACAGATACGTCAGCACACAGCGTTTCTCCTTTTTTCGCCCCAGAAAGCGATTCTTTTTTGCCAAAACAGCGCTGTTGCAGCCGCGCGTGGTCAGGCTTATTCAACAGCCATCATCACAAAAAAGCCGCCCGGACGGCCCCCAGGACAGCCCCTAAAACCAGAGTCTCAGGAGCCCCCATGCCAGCATCCCCTGCGGCCTGCGTGTGTGGAGACATCGTGCGCACCGCTACCGCCCTGTGGGTCGTCACCCACCGCCACCGCGCCCGTCTGCTTCTCTGCCCGCTTGACCCATCCCCCATGCCCCGTCACCGGGCCGATGTGCCGCTGTCTTGGGCTGAAGCCCTGCATCTGGGGTGCCCTGCCACAACCGTTATCCGCTGCCGCCCCGTCTGGCACACACTGGCTGACACGCACCGCACCACGGACCGGCCCACGCTTGGCCGCCTCAGCCCCGCAACCCTGCGCCGTGTGCTGGCCATGCAGCTGGCCGAACTGCACAACCGCCAAACCGAAGCCCCGCATCTGCCTGCTATTCTGTGTCAGGCCGCATCGGGCAGGCGGCTACACCATCCGTTATCCATGGTGTTTTCCTGATGCTTCCGCTGTTCTGATGTCTTTCTTTGGTGTCGTGCAACCGCCATGCCCACAGTGCCCCCCGCCAAACCCCGCCGCCGTAAAGGTGCCAGCAAAAAACCCGTAACCCCGCTTGAGATTTTTACCCGTGTCATGCAGGGCGATGAAACAATAACCGACCGCCAGTTTGACGCCGCCAAGGTGGCTGCCCCCTACCTGCACCCCAAACTGTCCGGCCTGTCCATGAACGCTGTCATTCGCAAAGGGCCAGAAGATTTCACGGATGATGAACTCAGCGCTCTTGCACAGGCAGGCCAGCCAGACAGCACGGACTGAACTGCACCGCCGCCACAAAGCACGGCAGTCCCTGCTGGCGTTCACGCGCTATACTTACCCGGATTATGCGCCCGGCCCGCACCATCACCTTCTGTGTGACAAACTGGAGGCGATTGAGCAGGGGCAGATTTCGCGCCTTATGGTGTTCATGCCCCCCCGGCATGGAAAATCAGAGCTTGTCAGCAGGCGTTTTCCGGCATGGTATCTGGGCCGCAACCCGCACAGACAGATTATTTCCGCCTCCTACGGTGCAACACTCGCGCAGGATTTCGGGCGCGATGTCCGTAACCTTGTCGCCTGCCGCCGCTTTAACGTGCTGTTTCCCACAGTCACACTCTCGCCAGACAGCACCGCCAAGGATTTGTGGCACACCAATGCGGGCGGCCTGTACACCGCCACCGGCATTGGCGGCGGCCTGACGGGCAGGGGCGCAGACCTCGCCATTATAGATGACCCGGTAAAAGACAGGCAGGATGCCGAAAGCCCAACCCGCCGCGCCGCCGTGTGGGACTGGTACCGCGCCGTGCTGCGCACCCGCCTGATGCCCGGCGGGGCCATTATTCTGGCCATGACCCGCTGGTCCCCGGATGATCTGGCAGGCCGCCTGTTGGATGATATGCAAAACCACACGGGCGAGGACTGGCACGTCCTGTCCCTGCCTGCGCTTTCACTGGCAACACCCTTTCAGCCAGCGCCTTCTTCTTTGCCCACACGGTTTGTCCCCTCATCGGCCCAGCCAACAAGTCAGCCGCCCGCACCCCTCACGGCAGATCCGTCACGCACGGGTGGCCCTCTGTCCGGCTCCCCCACGCCCAACGCCCCCACGCCCAACGCCCCCACGTTCAACGCCCCGACGTCCGGTGAATCCGTATCGCGCCCCACCATTTTTTCCGCCGCAACGGATGCTCTAAATCGCAAACCCGGCGCGGCCCTGTGGCCACAGGCCTTTCCTGAAACGGAACTGGCCCGCATCCGGCTTGCCATTGGCCCGCGGGAATGGAACGCCCTTTACCAACAAAACCCGACACCCCCTGAAGGCACACTCTTCAAAACGGCTTTTGTGACGGTCGTTGACGCCATTCCCGCCGCAACCGGCCCATCCACCAACACCAACACCAATGGGCAGCAGCCCGTCAGCGTGCGCCGGTGGGACCTCGCGGCAACGCGGGCCAGCACACGCCCCAATGCGGACTGGACGGTGGGCGTTAAAATGCTCCGCCTGCCAGATGGCCGCTTCTGCGTGGCTGACGTCACCCGCCTGCGCGGAGACCCGGCACAGGTTGAAGCCGCCATTCTGGCCACCGCATCGCAGGACGGCGCCCAGACCGAAATCATCCTGCCGCAAGACCCCGGTCAGGCTGGGGTGGCGCAGGCCCGTTACCTGACCTCACGCCTCGCAGGCTATCGGGTGCAGACCGTGCGCGAAAGTGGAGACAAAGCCACCCGCGCGGCCCCGTTTGCCGCACAGGTCAACGCAGGCAACGTGCTGGTGCTACGGGCCGCATGGACCCCGCATTTTCTTGAAGAACTGAGCACATTCCCCACCGGCGCGCATGATGATCAGGTCGATGCCGCCGCCGGTGCCTTCACGGCCCTGACTCACGCCGTCCCGCTGCCACGGTTCACCCCAACTCTGCTTTCCCGTATCTGATCAACCGCAGGGCAGGGCGCGTCAGGGCGTCTGATGCGTCTTGCAATAAGCGCCCACCCACGCAGGCGGCTCCTGCTCCAGCGTGCCATTGACAGGAATACCCAGCGTTTTGCGGCTACGGCCTGACGCCCAATGCCTGTTCTGCCGTCTGGCTGAAAGTGTGCCGTTACAATCGGGCTGTCGTGTGGTGGGCGGTGTTTATGTCTAACCGCAGATCGCTTTTTTCTTGCATTCCCCGTGCAGCAGGCGCATGCCAACACCCAGCGGGTGCTTTTATCCGGGTTATGGGCGCATGTTGCGTCACTTTTTCTCCGTAAAAGTTATGATTTCGTGTGTGCGTTTTATGCACGACCGCTATAGTTATGAAGGAGCCTTGTTATGGCAACAGGCACCGTAAAATGGTTCAACCCCACCAAGGGTTTCGGTTTCATTCAGCCAGATGGCGGCGGTCAGGATGCGTTCGTGCATATCTCCGCGCTTGAGCAGGCAGGCATGCATACCCTGACCGAAGGGCAGGCCGTGTCTTACGAAATGGAAACCGGTCGCAACGGCAAATCTTCTGCCGTCAGCATCAAGGCGCTCTAACGCCTGACCACTTTTTGCCCTGGGCAAGAACCAGTGCACAAGAAAGCCGTCCTTCGGGGCGGTTTTTTTATGCCCGGCGTGCCAACCGTTTTCTTTACGCAACATTCACTCCTCTGTTACGCTCCTGCCCGCTGGGTGGGCTGCCCTGTATCAGGCCTATAAGGCCGGATAGACGGTCAGCCTCCGTTCAGCACTCATTTCAGGGCTGTCTTACGGGCTGTCTCTTTCGATAGTCGTTTTGACGGCCTTTCAGGCAGGAGCATTCATGCGGCGTTCGGTATTCCGGTTTCTCAGTCTGGCTGGGGTCAGCCTTCTCGGTGCCTATGCTGGCGGCCTTGGCAGCCCTAAGGGTGCAGGGGGCCGTGGCGTCTCACAGGCCCACGCTGCCAGCCCCCCACCCGCGCAAACCGTGCTGACAAACGGGTATATCTATACCGTCAACACCAAAAACAGCGTGGCGCAGGCCATTGCCGTGCGCGATGGCACCATCGTTTACGTGGGCACGGACAAAGGGGCCAGACGCTTTATCGGCCCCGCCACACAGGTGACGGACCTGCACGGCCATATGGTCATGCCGGGGCTGGTTGATGGCCACATGCACCCGCTTGATGGCGGGCGGCTGCTTATCAGTTGTTCGCTCAACTACGAAGCCCTGACCATACCTCAGTTTCAGGCCCGCATCAGCGCCTGCCTGAAAGACCCCAAACTGAACAAGCCACAGGGCTGGCTGATTGCCACCAGCTGGTTTCAGGAAGCCATGCAGCCCGCCGGCACGGTGCTGACCAAAGCCGCGCTGGATGCCGTGGATGCCAAAACGCCCATCATCGTCAAATCCTCATTTTTCCATTCTTTCCTGTTAAACTCTGCAGCACTGAAGCGGGCAGGCATTACCGCCAGCACCAAAGCCCCGCCGGGTGGCTCCATCATTCATGATAAAGACGGCAACCCCACGGGTTTGCTTGAAGATACCGCTGTCTCACTGGTCGATTCCGTTCTGCCCGCTCCCACGGCCGAGGAAGATAAAACAGCCGCCGCCGCAGCCCTTGCCGCCATGCGCAAACAGGGCATCACTACGTTTCTTGACGCATGGGCGCTCGACCCGGCGCTGACGGCCTTCACTACATTGCAAAAACAGGGCCAACTGACCGCCCGCGCCCATTTTGCCGTCTGGGTTGACCCCAAAGATGGCGCGGATGTGCCAAAAGTTGTCTCGCTTCTAAAAACGCAGGCCGCCCGGTATGATCAGGGGCCCGTCAGCACCGCCCCCAGCATTACGGTGCGAAACGCCAAACTGTTTATGGATGGCGTCATTTCCGCCCCGGCCCTGACCGGCGTGGTGCTAGACCCGTACTTCGTCAACAAAGGCACAGCCGAGCACCCTGACTGGCAGCCCGGTACATCGCGCGGCCCGGCCCCCTATTTCCCGCCAGAAGTGCTGGCCCCGCTGTTGCAGGGCATTACGCAGGCCGGGTTTGACCCCCACATGCACGCAGACGGAGACGGCGCCGTCCGCATCGCGCTGGATGCGATTGAGGCCGCCCGCAAAGCTGACCCCAAAAGCACCTTCCGCCCCGCCATCGCGCATGATGAAATGGTCTCCCCGGCAGACAGGGGCCGGTATAAACCGCTTGATACCGTGGCGGTTCTGTCCTTCCAGTGGGAAAAACCCGGCCCGGATACCGTTGATAGCGGGCGCGACTACCTCGGCCCCCAGCGCTTTGCGGATATGGAGCCCGCAGCCCTGCTTGAACAGACTGGCACCCGCATTGCCTACGGCAGCGACTGGCCGGTTGATAAACTGAATGAATGGTTTGCCCTGAAAGTGGGGGCTACCCGCAAAAACGCGCCAGACATCGCCCCCCAATATGCGGGCCAGCTTGGCACACAGCTGCCGCTTTCCCGCGCCAGCGTGCTGCGCGCCATTACCATGAATTCCTCGTGGGAACTTCAGCAGGATAAACAGACAGGCTCGCTCGAACCCGGCAAACTGGCTGACCTCATCATCCTTGACCGCAACGTCATGCAGGTCCCGGTTGATGATATTGCCAACACGCAGGTGCTGCTCACAATGGTTGGTGGCAAGGTTGTTTACAGCACCGGTGCGTTCGCCCCGGCAACGGACGGCTCAGCAACCGACAGCCCGGCAACGCCCTGATCCCTGTTCGCCCAAAAGCGGAACGCCCATAAAAAACGGCCTGTGCAGCACCCCGCACAGGCCGTTCTCTTGTCAGGGCCACGCCCCGCTATGGCCGAGGAAAACTAGTCCTGCAAACGGGCCAAAGCCTGTTCACGCAGCCATTCCTGCCGCTCAACTTCGGCTTCATGCTCGCGGCGCTTGCGTTCACGTATGGCATCCATATGCGCGCCCAGATGCACTTCGCCGCGTTCAGCAGCCAGCAGGCTCTGGCGTTCCCGTTCGGCATAGCGGGCGCGCTGCTTTTCATTGCGCTCGGCATAGCAGTGCGGGCAGCTAATCCCGTGGTGATACTGGGGGGATGCCAGATCTTCCGCCGTCAATGGCATGCGGCAGGCGTGGCACTGCTCCAAAGACCCCGGTTCAAGCCCGTGCTTGACCGTCACGCGCTGGTCAAACACAAAACATTCGCCTTCCCACAGGCTCTGCTCGGCGGGGATGTTTTCCAGATATTTCAGAATCCCGCCCTGAAGATGGTACACATCCTCCAGCCCTTCGGCCCGGACAAAGGCCGTTGCTTTTTCACACCGGATGCCACCAGTGCAGAACATGGCAATGCGCGGCTTGCGGCCATTGGCCAGCAGGTCGGCCTTGCGGGCACGGAACCAGTCGGGAAATTCACGGAAGGTCCGCGTCTTCGGGTCAATGGCCCCGCGAAACGTGCCTGTGGCGACTTCGTAGTCGTTGCGGGTATCAATCAGAATGGTGTCCGGGTCTTCCAGCAACGCATTCCATTCTTCCGCCGGCACGTAATGGCCAACGTCAGACCGAGGGTCCAGCCCCGGCACACCCATGGTCACAATTTCTTTCTTCAGCCGCACTTTCATGCGCAGAAACGGCATGGTCGGCGCGCGGGAAAACTTGACTTCAATTTCCGCACAGCCCGGCATGGCCCGCACATGCGCCAGCACGGCGGCAATCCCGGCATCGGTGCCTGCAATGGTGCCGTTAATCCCTTCATGCGCCAGCAACAGCGTGCCTTTTACCTCGTTCGCGTCACACACTGCCTGCAACGGCTGGCGCAGGGCTGGCAGGTCTTCAAACGGGGTAAAACGATACAGCGCCGCCACGCAGAAGGGCAGGTCCTGCTCGGTCTGGGTGGTCTGGGCGTCGGGTGCGGTCTGGGTCTGGGTCACAGCAACAATTATCCAATAAAGCGGCCAACATGCGGGCTAACAGATCACCCAACAGTCAACATTGCAGGCCAGTAAGGGCGGCATCTGCCAGCCCCAGCCGCAATCTGGGTGGTATCAGGCCTGAAACAAGGCCCCACAGACTTACTCCCCCGCCCATGGGCAGGACAAGAGGCAACAGCCCCAACCCCTGAAAATACCGGCCCCATCACGCTTCATCACACTCCCCACCGTCCGAGTGCGCACAAATAGCTCCCCCGGCAGCAGAGACGTCCCTCTGGCGCTGCGGGCTGCATGATGTCACCATCTTGTCATGAAGCCCTTTTCTTTTTCGCGGCATGCTTCATATGATCAACCCAGTGCAGGCAAAAAGGATAAGACCATGCAAGACGAAGATGAAGTTGTCGTAGGTTACCTGATCCAGCGTGAAGACAAGGACGGGGAAATCACCTTCTGGGACCCCACCAACGAATGGCTGGAAGACCCGAACGAAGCCAAACTGTACGAAAAGCAGGAAGAAGCAGAAGCTGACGCCAAATCCCTGCAGGAAGGCGACACCGACGGCACCGTGACAATCGAACTGGTGTTCGAAGCCGACGATGAAGACTGGGATGATGAAGAAGACGCCGAGGAAGACAAGAAAGCCTGAGCGTTTTCCTCACCGTTCCGCCACGCCCGCTAACCCCAGCGTGGCAAGCGGGGGCGACGCCCTCGCGGGGCCGGTGTCCCCGGCCCATTTTTTAGGACGTGTTTGGCATGGACTGATCGGCCAAACGCATAGTCTAGGGACGGCAGAGACGCGGCAATAGTCCCCGTCGCCTGTTGGCCCAGAGAATCAGACATACGTTTGGCCCTACGTACCGCGTCAGTTCCTATGAGATGGCAGCGGCACGCACTCTCCGTTACGGTGTGACGGTAAAATCAAAGACAACAACCTTGGCCAGATAAGGCCCTGCAAATGCCTTGAACGCATCATGCGCCGGGTCAAAATGGCCTACCCCCTGCACAATGGGGCGACCCACATAGAAATTCCTGTCGCCTTCTGATTTGAAGGTGGCCAGATAACCGTATTCCAGCCCGAAATCAGCATTTTCGCCACTGTTCTGCGGTCCGGTTTCCAGAGTGCTGATAACCGGCGTTCCATCCGGCCTGCGTGACAGCGATAATAAGGCCTTGAACCGCTGCGTTACCTCCCGTCGTTCGGCCACTGTGGTGGTGGGCTTGAACTGAAACATTACCATGTGCCGCACGGTGCCGGGCCGGTAATCTGGGGCGGTAAAGCGGGCTTCCCCTACGGCTTCCTGCAATTTGTGGGCAGTCTGCGCCGCACTATCCAACGGCACGATGGGCGAGGCACAGACCTCTCCCTGTCCAGTAGCCACGACAGACAGGGCAAGCGCCAACCAGACAGAACAGCGTAACATAGGAAAAAGGGTCTCCCGACCAGTAGGACCAAAATTGTTCGCACCCTACCAGTTAATCGTTACGCCGTCCTGCGCTTCTTTACTCTTTTTCAGATGCGGCTTTTTTAATGAAACCAGACACATCGCCCACAATCCCCGCCGCCAGTGGCAGGTTCGGGTCAGCCGCCACCGCCCTGTTGGCATCCGGGGTATTTGTGCTCAGGGTTTTCAGCAAATGGCCCGTCTGGGGCACAATCAGTATTTGTGCATCCGGTTTGGCGGCGTTCAGCAAACCGGCATCCTGAACACTGACCTGCGCGTCCCACGCGCCCTGAATAATCAGAACAGGCAGTTTAATCCGGGCCATAAGCTGTGCCGGGTCGTAGGAAAACGCACTGATCAGAAACCCCTGCACGGCGGGGTTGAAAATATGCTGAAGCGGCGCAGCAAGGGCACTGACATCTACTTTTTTCCCTGCTGCCAACTGGTCAACCACCCGGTTGGCATCGGCTGCAAACGGGGTGGGGGCAAGCTGCTGCTTGACCACATCGCCCAACGGTTTGCCCGGTGTGGATGCTAAAATAACCCCACACAAACCCGCCGGAGTTTCAGCCGCCGTTACCAGCGCTATCAGCCCGCCTTCACTATGGCCCAACAGCCAGACACAATGTGCGCCAGTCTGTTTTTGCGTGCTGGCTATCCAGTTCCGGGTGTCCTGCACATAATCGGCAATGGTCACGTCATTACCGTTGGTCACAGCCGCAGCACTGGCCCCCAGGCCGCGTTTATCAACACGCACACTGGCAATAGCCTGCGCAGCCAGCCCTTCGGCCAGCAGGCGATAAGTCCCGGCCTTGATCCCCAGCACGTTGTTCCCATCCCGATCAGTCGGGCCGGAACCGGGCAGTATCAAAACCACAGGCGCGTTTTTACCCGCACGGGTCAGGGTGCCCTTCAGCAAACCCTTGGGGCCGGGGGCGGAAATATCCTCGCCTGTTACGGGCTGGGGGGCCGCAACCCCTACGCTATGAAACGCCATCAGCATCCCTGCCGCCATCATGGCTCTGACCACACGCTTTCTGGCTGTCACGCCGCACTCCCATCCTTGGTCTGACTGAAACATTGGTCTGGTTGAAACCCCGGCAGCATACAGGTTTTTCAAAACCAGACTGAAAAAACTGCGTGATGTGCACTCACACTACCCACGCGGCCTGCACCAGATTTTCCCCGCCGTGCTCTCCCGCAAGCAGGAGCCCTTTCCGTGCCAGCCATCCGTCATGCTTCCCCTCCCTCTGTGAAAGCCGCATCAAAACTGATGGCATTTTTCAAGCACTTTTCCCCACGCCCTCGGTCACAGCGTCCCGTGCCTGACCGGCGGGAGCCAACAGTCGCCCCGCCGCTTGGTCAGCACATGCGGCAGGCGGCCAGCCCGGCGGATTTTTCAAAACAGCTTGCAAACGCGCTGCATTCCCCAACCCTCCCGCTGTCTGATGCCTTTCGCCCCTATCATCCGCCCGCAGGGGTGCGGGGCACGGCGGCCGCCCTAGCGCACGATAGTGCGGCAACAGCACCGCAGGCTCCTTTCGGTTCAGCCGCAGGTTATCGCACCGCCGTGGCCGAGGGCGTGGTGTTTCCCGGTTATCCGCATCTGGCTGACCTCGCCCAGCGAGCAGAATACCGCCATATGGTCGAGGTCATTGCCACCGAAGCCACGCGCGAATGGATTACCTTCCGCGCCCGTGGCACCACCAACAAACAGGATCGCATTGCCCAGCTTGAAGCCGAATTTACCCGCCTGAACGTGCGCGATGTGCTGCGTCGTATGGCGGAATATGACGGATATTACGGCATGGGGTTACTGTATGTTGACACCGGGCTTGACCAGACAACAGGTGGCCGTGAAAACCCGTTACTGCTCAAGCCACAAACCTTTCCCAAAGGCGCGCTTAAAGCGCTGGTGCCCGTTGAACCGGTATGGACCACACCTGAAAGCTACGGCACCGCAGACCCCTTGCGTACGGATTTTTACCAGCCAACCCACTGGTGGGTTCAGGGAAGCCTGATTCACAGCAGCCGCCTGTTACGTTTTGTCTCGCGCGATGTGCCTGACCTTTTGAAACCGGCTTATAATTTCGGCGGTGTCTCGCTTAGCCAGATGGCGCAACCCTATGTTGAAAACTGGCTGCGCACCCGGCAGTCCGTGTCTGATCTGCTGAACGCCTTTTCCATTGTGGCCCTGTCAACCGACATGGCGGCCTACGCCCAAGACCCGGAGGGCCTGCTGAGCCGGGTTGAAGCCTTTAACCGTTTCCGCTCCAACCGTGGCACGTTCGTTTTGGATAAAGAGCGTGAAAAACTCGATCTTCTGGCAGCCCCGCTTTCGGGCTTGGATAAACTTCAGGCCCAGGCGCAGGAGCAAATGTGCAGCGTCGCGCAGGAACCGCTGGTCAAGTTTACCGGCATAACCCCCAGCGGCCTCAATGCCTCGGCCCAAGGTGAAATCCGCGTTTTTTATGATCGTATCCACGCCTTTCAGGAAAACGTGTTTCGCACGCCCCTGACCACCATCCTGCACATGGTCATGCTCTCTTTGTGGGGCGAGGTCGATGCCGACATTACCTTCAGTTTCCGGTCATTGTGGCAGATGGATGAAGCCACACAGGTCGAAATGCAGAAAACCCGTGCGGATATAGATGCCCGCAACATCCGCTCCGGCATTGTCACCCCGCACGAAGCCCGTACCCGCACCGCGCAAGATCTGCACAGTCCGTATGATGGCATCAGCCCAACACCCCATAGGCCCGATCAGGCCACCGGCAGCTTATCCTCCGCTTCCAAAACGGTATCTCCCGCGTCCTGATAACGGAGTTCCAAAAATGCCTCTTTCTGAACCCCCGCTGCCCATCACGCCCAACTGTCCGCCAGCCTGCCAGACCCGCACACCCCAGACGCCCAAACCCGACCCGCCAGATCGGTCTTCGTCTTCCTCCGTCACGCTGGGGCTTGATGGGTCAGTGCGGCGTATTGATGCTGATGGGCACCTGCATATTGCCACCTGTATTCTGTCAGCCGCTACGGTCTGCCCTTATTACGGGCATGAAATTCCCAATGCGGCGGCACTCGGGCTAGACCCAGACCGGCTGTATCAGGTGTACCGAGACCCCGCGGCCCTTGCAGCCGCAGCGGCCAGCATGGCGGGCAAGCCCATTCTCATGCGGCATCAGCCTGTTTCGGCACAGGCCCACCCCAGTATGCTGACCGTGGGGGCCGTGGGCAGCGATGTGCGCTTTACCCCACCCAACCTGACAGCCAGCCTGACAGTGTGGGACAGCGCGGCTATCACCGCTATTCTCAACGGGAGGCAGCGGGCCGTGTCGGCCGGGTATCGCTACCGCGCCATTCCACACACCGGCAGCCATGACGGCACGCCCTACACGCTGGTTATGGCCGATATTGTGTTCAACCATCTGGCTCTGGTCACCACGCCCCGCGTCACCACCGCCATTATCGGGGACGCCAGCCCCACACAGGCTACGGACCATAAAGCGCCAGAACCGCCCCAACACACGCACTCCGAACCAACCGTGCCTCTGACGGCACAGGCCGCTACCCCACTCCAGCTTCCCACCCAGCCTATGCCGCAGCGCACAGAGCACCCGGCCACCGCACAGTCTGCTGCGCCACACACCAGCACACTGTCACGCCCCACAGCGCCCGTCACCCGCACAGTCTCTCCCGCCCTACAGGAGCTTCCGTTTCCTCCCATGCCTCACCGTGAACAACAACCGCAGGTTGTGCATATGCCACCCATTCAAGCTCTCTCCTCCACCGTGCCATCGGCCCCCGTGGCCCAGAAAACCAGCCAATACGGGGCCGACGGCGCATCAGCTTCGGCCCTAACCGGCACGGCCACCCATAAGGCGGTGGCGGCCCCAGAACCACACCCACAGGTTGTATCCTCGGCCGTCGCACCCCACGCTGACGGCGCACCCGTCGCCGGGCTGGATGCCGCCATTGCACAGGCCGTGCAGCAGGCCGAGGCCGGGGCCATGCGCCGTATGGAAGCCCTTCACACAGCCCGAACCGCTGTCCGCCCCTTTGTGGGGGATGTGACAATGGATAGCGCCGCCGCGGTCTATGCCTTTGCTCTGCGGGAAAACGGGGTTGACCCGTCCGGCCTGCCAGAAGCCGCCCTTCAGCCGCTGTTTCAGCAGTTTTCCCGCCTGAAAACACAGGCTCTGGGCACAGGGCAGGGGCCGTCACTGGGGCTGGATTCCGCAAAAACCGTGTCCTTCCGTGAAGAATTCGGCCTGACCCGCATTACGGTGAAAGCATAAATCATGCCTTTTCAAAATCAGGTTTCCACCCAGCCCGCACTGGCTGTTCCGGGCGATATCGCCTCCCTCAACCCCACAGCAACCTTCCCGGCGGGCGAGGGCGCATTGGTCGCCGCAACCGGAGGTTGTAGTGTTGGCGTGTTTGGCTGGGTTCAGTCAGACGGCATCAGCGTGGCCAATGCTCCCCCCAGCGGGAACACTGCCGCACCCGACGGCTTTGTCCATCGTGAATTGACGGCCCAGATCAACAGTTTTTCTGATGAAGCCAGCCTGACCATTCCCGAAGGCTTCCCGGTCACGGTGTTCACAGCGGGGGATTTCTGGGCCACCAGCACCACCGCCGCCACACCGGGGCAGGCCGTTTTTGCCTCTACAACCACAGGTAGTATTTCTACTGCCGCCGCAGGCAGCACGGTGGCGGGTGCCGTGCAGACACGCTTTGTCGCCGCTTCCGTCTGTGCCGCAGGTGAACTTGTCAAACTCTCCACATGGAGCCACGCAGCATGAGCCACTTTCCTTCAGAACTGGCCGAACTCAACCGCCTTGGCTTCATCATGCCAGAGGCCCGTGGCCTGATTGCCAACAGCCTGCTGGCGTCAGATGCCATGGCGCTTGACGCCCAGCCCAGCCTTTCCACCACCGCCAATGCAGGCATCCCCGCCTTCATGAGCGCATGGGTTGACCCCGCGCTTATCAAGGTCGCTTTCGCCCCCATGCGTGCGGCCGAACTGCTGGGTGAAGTGCGCAAGGGCGACTGGGTAACCCGCACCGCCATTTTCCCCATGCTGGAAACCACAGGCCAGGTCAGCAGCTATGGTGACTGGAACACAAACGGGCAGGTCAGCCTTAACCCGTCTTATCCGGAACGTCAGTCCTACCATTATCAGGTTTTCCTATCCTGGGGGGAAATGGAACTGGCGCTGGCAGGGCAGGCGCGGCTGCAATGGGTTGCCAGCCTGCGTGAAGCCGCAGCCCTGAAGCTGAACAAGTTTCAGAACCAGACCTATTTCTACGGGGTGAAGGGGCTGCGCCTGTATGGCTACCTGAATGACCCCCGCCTGCCAGCGGCCATTACACCCGCCATCAAGGCCGCAGGCGGCACAACATGGGACACCGCCACGCCGGAAGAACGGCAGGATGACGTCATTGCCCTGATCAACCAGTTGCGCAAACAGACCGCCGGGCTGGTGGATACGGAAACGCCCATGGTGCTGGGTCTGTCCCCTACGCGCATGGGGCTGCTGACACGCCGTAACAGCTTTGGCCTGTCCGCAGCATCACTTCTGAAAGATACTTACCCCAACCTGCGCTTTGTGCAGGCTGTCGAATACGGAGATACCGCCGCCAGCACCGTGCAGTCCATGCAGGTCATGGCCGAGCATGTTGATGGCCAGAAAACCGCAGAAACCGCATTTACGGAAAAACTGCGTGCCCATGCCGTGGTAACCGATGCCTCCGCATGGAAGCAGAAGCTGTCACAGGGCACATGGGGTGCCATTATCTACATGCCAGCTGGCATCGCCACCATGAGCGGCCTGTAAAACCCGGTCCCCGCAACCGGGCATGGGAAGGGGAGGCGGCAAAATATTGCTGCCTCTCCCATCCCTATCATTAATAGTCCCTGTCGTTAATAGATTGCCAAGTCAGCATCTTTTCAAAATGGCTGTATCCTGCGTTCTCTGCTGGCGTGGGCAAGTTTTGCCTCATGTGCCCACTGTCACGCGCCGCGCCAGATGATTTCCCCCAGTGTGCGCCGCCCGACCCGGTATCAGGCGTATCCTGCTGACAATTCCTGTTCAAACTATCTATCCCTCAACCAGACGGAGCCCCCTTCATGGCCATACCCGCAACAGTCACCATCGGTTGCAAACTGCCCAACGGCCTTGTGCTGCAACTGGGCCAGACCCGGCACGAACTGGCAGGCATCCGTGCCAGTGCCGTGATTGGTGGCTACGGCCTTACTACCATCCCGGCCGAATTCTGGTCTGCGTGGTCCCGCCAGTATGCGGCCTATCCTCCACTCATGCAGGGCCTTATTTTCGCACAACCAACGGTTGAAAAAGCATCGACCCAGGCACGCGAACAGGCTGGCCTGCAAACAGGAATGGAACCCCTTAACCCGCAGACGCCTGCTCCCGGTATTTCGCCTGTCTAAAGGATTTTTTCTGGTCTTGTTTAAAAAAAACCAAGTTCCAGTATCATAAAAACAAGTTCGGATTGTGTAAAAGGCAAGCCGTCTACCCTTAATGTGGCACGCTCGGAACAAACGCACCGATACTGTCCGACATGAAATCACGCGCTCCCGAACCAGTGTCTGTTGAGATCAAGATAAACAACCACCGATTGTAATCACGCTTTGCCATCGTAGTCACGCTCCCTGCCGTATTCCTTTCCCCTAACGGAGCCGCCATGCCCAGCGCCCCTTTCTGCCTTTCCGTGTGGCAGGCCCGCTACCCCGCTTTGTATGCCTCGGTCGGGGCGCAGGGGGCGGTGGCCTGCTTCAGCCTTGCCAGCCTGTTTCTTCCCAATGACGACACGTCGCCTGTTAGCAACCTGACAAAGCGGGCCGAATTACTGGGCCTGATCACAGCGCATCTGGCGCAACTCGGCCTCGGCTCTTGCGTGCCCGTGCCAGAGGCGTCTTTGGTCAACCAGACATCGGCCTCTACGCTGTCATCAGCCGGGGGAACGCTGGCCGATACCCCGATCAGTGCAGCAGAAATCCCTTCCTCGGCCGATCAAGCAACCGCCGCTTTCATGCCCCCGTCCTTGGTTGGCCGTATCAGTGCAGCCCGCATGGGCAGCGTTGACGTGCAAACAGATGCTGGGCCTGTCGCGGGGTCGCAGGGATGGTGGCTGCAAACCCCCTATGGCGCTGCCTACTGGGCGGCAGCAGCCTTCCTGCGCACAGCCCGGTACGTGCCCGGATAAACCATCCACGCCCTGAACAGGAGCAGTGTGTGACCCTCATCCTGCAAAACACCACACAGGCCCGCGCCCTGTTGCGTCTGCTGGCTGGCCCGTCAGGCACACGACAGACCCCGTCCGGGCAAATACCCGCGACAGACCCGGGTGCAGCGCCTGCGCAAAACAGACCGTCCGTTAAAGCGGGTTTTCTGAAAGGCTCTGCCTACCCAGATGGAACCCCAATGGCGCTGGTCGCAGCCGTGCAGGAATACGGGGCGACCATTCGCAAAACCACTCACGCACGGACCGCTGCGCGAAGTGTTATCCCGCCCCGCCCGTTTCTTCGCAATGCAGTGACACAAGACGCACAGAAATGGCGGACGATTTTCAAAACGACTTTGCAAAAAAGCCTGACATCTTCGGGTAATCCAACCACCATGGTGCAAACCCTGCGCAACCCGACCCCAGCCCTTCACACTACAGGCCAAGCCATGCAGGCCAGCATTACCCAATCCCTTCAGGCGTTGCACGCGCCCCCAAACGCGGCCAGCACCATTGCCCACAAAAAATCTGACAAACCGCTGGAAGACACAAAAGCGCTGCTGCACGCAATTGCTTTTCAGGTGGACGCATGAACGGCCTGTTCAGCATGGCGGCCGCAGTCACAGCCGTACTGCTGCCGCCGGTTCTGGCAACCCTGCGTGCGCATGAGGGGTGTATCACATTGCCCGATGGCAGCACCCAGCCACGGTATACAGACCTTCTGGTCACAATCCGCGTGCAACCCGCTTCCAGTGCTGATCTGACCCAGACCGAGGGCCTGAACCAGAGTTCCGATAACTGCTTCATTTATCTGCCCGGTACTATCAAAGGTCTTGACCGCACACACCAGTTTGGCGGTGACAGCCTGATATTCGACGGCTCCGAATGGCTGGTCACCGGCCAGCCCGAACTATGGGGAGGCACCGCATGGTGCAAACTTCTGGTTACACGGCAACTGCCATAACCCAAACGCCCCAGACGGCTAACATTACCACCGCAATACGGGCCTTTCTGCTGGCTATAGTACCGCCCGACACGCCCGTGCAACTGGCACAACAGAACCGCACCGTGGCCCCGTCTGGGCCGTTTGTGCTTGTAACGCTCCTTAATCGTCAACCGCTTGCCACTGTGGCCCAAACCGATACGGCCACAACCAGCCGGTTTTGCCTGCCGGAAGATGTAACCGTGCAAGTCAGTCTGTTCGGCCCCGGCGCAGGCAATAATGCGCAGCGTCTTGCAACCCTGTTTCGGACCCCCTGGGCCTGCCAGTTTTTTGAAACCCTGACTAGTGCACAGGACTCACCCCAAGCCGAAACAGGGCTGACAGTGGCTGACTGGCTGGCTAACCCGCCCAGTCCGTCAAATGCGACGGCACATGCTTCAACAGCTACAGAGACGGGCAGCCAAAACGCACCAGTCATTACACCAGCCCGCATTGCGCCGCTTTATACCAGCGCGCCGCGGCAAGCTCCGTTCATTTCTGGCGAGCGGCAGTTTGAAGAACATTGGCTGCTAGACCTGCATTGTCAGGTCAACACTCTCCTCACGCTTCCCACCATTATGGCCCCTGCTGCCAGCGTTGCTCTGGTTCAGGCCGAAACCGTCACGGATAAGCCCACACCATGACCCTTCCCATCAGTTCCATCGTTTCCGTCACACCTGGCGTTATTGCGCCGGGCGGCACCATCAGCCTGCTTACCGGTATGGTATTTTCTACAAATGCGGCCCTTTCTTCCGGTGTTTCCATTTTCACCACAGCGGCGGATGTCGCAGCCCTGTGCGGCGCTGCCAGCGCCGAGGCCGCCATTGCTGGCGTGTATTTTTCCGCCTATACCAACGCGCAGGATACCCCTGAAAAACTCTATCTTTTTCAGCTTCCCGCCACACCGATAGATGCGGAATACGGCACGTATCTGACAACAGCCGCCGCAGCGGCCACAGATTGGGCACCCTTCCTGTTCGCGCAGGAACCCTCGGCCACGGCCAAAACCCAGATTGCCGCATGGATGGCGGCCAACCCCAATCGCTACTGGGGCATTGTGCCAGATGCCGATGCAACCGTGCTGAAACCAAACGCCAGCACCAGCTTTGGGGCCACAGTCAAAGCCCAGTCCACACCGGGTCTAACATGCCTGTGCAATAACGATGGCACCGGTCTGCTGGCCGGGGCGTTGTGCCTGGGGTGGGCCGCCAGCCTGAACCCGCAGCGGTCTGGTGGTCGCACCACGCTGATGTTCCGCAACAATGGTGGCGTAACGCCCACCAGCCTGACCACATCACAGGCCGAGGCCGTTCTGGCCAATGGCTACAGCTTTTATGGCAGTTACAAAACAGCAGACAGCACATTCAGCTTTCTGAATAACGGGGCGGTGTCCGGGCCGTTCAAATGGGCAGACAGCTATATCAACCAGATCTGGATGAACGCCAGCTTCCAGTCAGACCTGCTGAACCTGTTTTCCAGCGTCGGGCAAATTCCCTATACAGCACAAGGTGACTCCCTGATTGCGACCGCCGTGCAGGGCACTATTGATACCGCGCTGGCATTCGGGGCCATTCAGCCCAACGTCACACTGTCCGCATCTGAAGCACAGGCCGTCAATGCACAGGCCGGGCGCAGTATTGACGGCGTTCTGTCCACCCGTGGCTGGTATCTGCTGCCCGGTGCGTCTGCTGCATCTGCCGCAACCCGCGCCAGCCGCGGCGCTGTGCAGGGCCGCTTTTTCTACACGGATGGTGAATCTGTGCAGTCCATCACTCTGGCATCGGTAGAGGTTCAGTAATCATGGCCGATTATGACATTACAGCCGCTAATTCGGTTTTTACCATAACAGTGCCGGGGCTATATAATGCCCCCGTAACACTGCAAAATTACGCCGCTGACCGCGCGTTTGAAACGCAGGCGCGTGAACTGGCTGAAACCGCCATGAGCATCGACGGCTACCTGAACGCAGGCTGGGTGCCAAACCCCGTCACACAGACAATTTCTCTGGCAGCCAGTAGTGAAAGTGCGTTGGTGTTTGAAGCCATTGTCATGGCGCAGGATGCCAAGCGCGGCCTGTACCGTATGGGGGCTGAAATCCAGATTCCGGCTATCGGGCGTAAATATACCATGGTGCGCGGCCTTCTGCGCTCCATCGTCAGCGTGCCGGGGGCAGGGCGCGTGCTGGAGGCTCGTCATTTTGAAATCACATGGGAACGGGTTCTGCCCGCCGCCATCTGATAGCAAAAATTCGATATTCGGAAAAATGCAGAAAGCTGGAGGCAGTATTCTGCGCTGATGGGGATGCTGTCCGCTCTGTGGTGTCACGGTCTGCTGCTGTTATGCCTGCGGCATCACGGTCCGGTCTTTCCTCTGTTACCCTGCCAGCGTCCTTCCGGCATCATGGCACCTAGCAGACCTTTTGTGCAGAAGGTTTATTTTGATGAAAACGCTTGATTACACCCATTCAAAACCCGGTGCAGATAACGGAAAATCCTTCCGCCTGACACGGATGGACGCGTTCGCGGCAGATCAATGGGCCCGCCATTGCCTTCAGGCCGCCATACGCGGCGGGGCCCGCATAGGGGCAGATCTGGCACAGGCGGGGCTGGCCGGTCTTGCCAGTCTGGGGATTGAAATTTTTGGTTTCATGGATGAAGCCGATCTTGATAAAGCCCTAAACCGCCTGATGCAGTGCGTGACCATTCGGCCAGACCCGAACACACCAGATATGACACGCGCCCTTATTGCCGCAGATTTTGAGGAACCGGAAACACTGGGTCTGGTACGTTCAGAAGTGTTCCGTATGCATGTGGATTTTTTGCTGGCCGCCGCACACCATCTTTTCCCCGTTGTGGCGGCCCTTCTGCACGACAAAGCGCACAACACGCCCACTGCGTAAATATCTCCCCCACACTGGCAGCGCTGGTCTCTGCCGGTCTGGCAACATTGCATGACCTGAAAACGGTTTATGATAGCGAAGATGCTTACATTCTTCTCGAAATCCTGTCTGTCAGAAACTGGAACACCGCGCAGGCAGGGCAGGGTGCTACCCAATCCCACCGTGTGCCGTTTGGCTAATCTGTCTCCATCCCGCAGGGAAGTGCATCATCATGTCTGAAACCGTGCTGGATGAACTGGTTATTCGCCTGGGGCTCGACACGTCCGGCTTGCAAACAAGTGCTCAACAGGCGCTGGGTGTGCTCGATAAGCTGGAGCAGAAAACAAATGATCTGACAGGTAAAAACCAGAAAACAACAACCCAGATAGGCAATCGTTTCACACAACTACAAAAACAGGCGATCGGGCTTCTGGGTCTTATTTCTGCTGGTCGTGGTGTTTCAGATATTCTGAAGCAAAGCACCCTAGAGGATCACACCGGGGGAAATACGCGCAAACAGACTCAGTCTTCCAGAAAAGCAGAAGCAAAATTCGCCACGGGGCTAATCCGTTTCACAACACCTCCCAGTGCTTTTCGCAGTCCGTTAAGTACCGCGCCTAATGGTCTAGAACCTTCTCTTTCAGGTGGAGAAGGTCTTCCATTTTTATATCATTCTACACAGAATAACCTGACACCCCCCGTCAGCACAGTACCCGCAAACACATCTCTATTGCGGCAGCCATTACAGCAGATGGCTCCTTATCCTATTCCTGCCAGTCGCTTGTCAGAACGCAGCACATCACCACGCGTCACCCTGAATAGCACCACCATAATTGCCAGACATAATGCGCAACCTACAGCCATGATCCCGCGCAGCGTGCCGATAATAAGTGCGCAAAATCCATCTTCTCAACTTAACAGTCTCCACCACCCACCCAAAGATGGCAGCCTGTCGCAGCGCCAGAACGAGAGACTTCCTCGGCAAGTTTTTCGCCTTAATGGGGAGCAAATGGGTGCAGACACTGTGCCGCATCCTGATCAATCGCCTGCCAATGGGCGCGGCTTCCTGCCACGACAGGGGGCTCATCCCGCCCCATTCCGCCAGCCTGACGTCCAATCGAAGAACGCACAGGCCCCGATCACATTGTCTAAAATGCCCAAACCAGAGAGGCAGATAGACCAGATCCGGTCATTGCCGAAACTTCAGCAGTTCAGCCAAAATGGCCCTAATCAGAATACGCAGCAATCCGACCGCTCATCACTGCTCAAGGCTCACACACCCAGTCGCCACGCCATAGAGCGTGCATCGCCTTCCACCCCATTTTCACCCAATGCGCGTTTACCCGGCAACGCACGGAATACGACGCAGCCTTACCTTGCCGATGGTGCGATCTGGCGTGCAGCTATGGTGCCGCAGAGTGGTGTTGCCGCAGCATCGGTGCAGAACACAACGCATATCGGCCCGGTGACAATTCATGTGCCGTCCGGCAACCCGCAGGATATTGCACAGGCTGTTCGCACGCTTGGTCGCGAAAACAGCCACACACTGACCAGTCTTGCAACATATGGTGCTGTTTAACAAAGTCTTCGCGCAGGCCAAAATAGTCACGATACACTCTGACGAAAAAACCGTTTTTCAAAACCCTTATTTTTTCCAATATAAACGGACCAGTTTCCATGCCCATGCTTCCGGTGTCGCTGCCTTCTGTCTGGACCGTCCCGGTGGCGGCCGGAGTTCCCTTGCTGCTTGGGCAGTCCCGCGCAACCGGGGCAAAAGCGGCGGCGTCCGTCACAATCGGCACCGTGCTGGAAGACGCTCTCGTCACAACTGCCGCAGGGCAGTGGGGTATTTTCAATAATGCAGGTCAGAACGTGCTCTCGGCAGCCCGCGTCATGTCTGTGGGGGGCGAGGCGACACACCACATTGCGTCCGCCCCATTAGAAGATGGCGGCTTTCTTTCCTACAGCAAGGTCGCGTCACCCCGCCTGCACCGGGTGCTGATGGTCTGTGATGGATCAGAAACAGGGTTTAATACAAAAGGTTTTTCTTCTGATCTATCCCAGGCTGTCTCTACCCTCACCGGGGCAGGGGATATGTATGTGCGTAAATCATTTTTCGAAACATTGTCCGCACTCCAGGCTGATCTTTCGCTCTACTCCGTCATCACGCCAGAGCGAAAATATGATAACGTCAACATAACCGGACACCGATGGGTGCGGGATGCGCGGCATGGTGTGACGATGCCGGTTGTTGAAATCATCCTTCAGGAAGTCAGGCTTTCAGCAAGCCAGACCCTTACGTCGTCCTATCAGCCCTATGGTCAGCGGGTTATCTGCTGTGGCGTTGTGCCTGCGCAATCTTATAGCACCGCCCAAAGCGCCAGCAGCGTGTATGACACGTCCTTGGCGGCACCCTCAAGCACAAGCTGGTCAGAGACTGTGGGAAATCCCTTATGACAACAGCATTATCCGATAACAGCCTGCTTATGGTTCCGCTTGCAGCCATACCGGCGCAAATGCTGCGCGTCACACTGTCCGGCCAGACTGTCCAGATTGCACTGCGTCAACGCTCCACCGGCCTGTATGCCGATTTCTGGCTGGGCAATGCCCGCGTGCTGTCCGGCGTCCTGTGTCAGGACCGAACATGGCTGGCCCGAGACGCCGCAACGGGCCTGCCGGGTGATTTCACGTTTGCCGATAGCCAAGGCACTCAGGACCCGAATTATCAGGCATTGGGTAGCCGCTGTCTGCTGTTTTATCGTGCTGGTTGGGTCGTCTGATGGCAGAGTTACAAACCGCCTCAACAGGAAGCAGTCTTTCTTCCCGTAATCTAAGGGTCACATTCCGGCTGCTGGCCAACGCGTTTGGTCCAGACGGTCAGGACACCGTGACACTGACTGGCTTGCGTATTTCAGCAGAAATAACACAAGCCCAGTTTCCAACAGGGGATATCGCGTTGCTGCGGATTGAAGGGCTGTCTCCTGATCTTATGAACCGGCTGAGTCTGGCTGCCCCCGATCCATCCTTTCAAAGTGCAAGCGACGTCAGGCTAGAAGCAAGTGACGGCACGGATAATTGGGCAGTGGTTTTTCAGGGCGCTGTAACGCTCGCCTATGCCGATTATACCAATGCACCCAATGTTGCCTTCATGGTGCAGGCATTTTCTACAGCGCTGCTCAATGCCATGCCCGCCACACCGACGTCCTTTCGCAGTGCGGTCTCGCTGGCAACAGTGCTTTCCACTATCGCGCAGAAGGCGGGACTGACTTATGCAGGTTATGGGGTCGATGCCATCACGCTGCATAATCCGTATTTTGACGGTAGCCCCGGTCAGCAACTGGCGCAATGTGCTGAAACAGTGCCCCTGCGTCTGGCTGTCGGGCGGGGGCAGATTACGGCTAGTACAGTAAATACACAGCAACAGACGCAACAGCCCATTGTGGTTTCGGCCCAGAACGGACTGATAGGTTATCCCTCTTGGTCATCAGGGGGGCTGGCCTTGCGGATGATGTTTAACCCGCAGGTGACTTTCAATACCGTTATTGCCTTGCAAAGCCGTTATCAGCCCGCAGGCTGGGGCACACAGTCCGGCCCTGTTCCCACCGGGTTGTGGCAAACAACACAGGTGCGTCACATGCTTCAAAGTGAAATGGCCGATGGCGCATGGTTTACCAACGTCATAGCCCAGACCATGCCGGATGGTTCAGCATGACCACGTCTAGCAGCTATCCAGTTCTAAACCGGGCAGACGCTACGGCCTCTGATTTCAATACCCTCAATCATGTTATTGCCCGCCTCTTGGCAACACGCCGTACAGTTGTGGTTGTGCAGGTAAAAGCCGTGACGGGCACTGGGCTAAACCCCGTGGGTTTTGTTGATGTGCAACCCATGGTGCACCAGCAGAATGCGGCTGGGGCCGTAACACCCCATGGTGTGCTCTACCAGGTTCCCTATTTCCGTCTACAGGGTGGCAGCCGTGCAGTTATTGTTGACCCCGTCGAAGGCGATATCGGGCTGGCGCTTGTCGCTGACCGCGATATTTTCAATGTGAAAACGGCAAGATCCGCTGCTGCGCCAGGAAGTTTTCGGCAGCATAATATGGCCGATGCACTTTATCTGGGCGGCTTTCTGAACACCACCCCGCAGGAGTATATCTGGCTGCACGATGGTGGAGTAACCCTGAAAACGCAGGGTAAAATTGACATCACCGCCCAGAGCCTGACCCTGAACGGTGATGCGGAAATCAATGGTAGCCTCACAGTTTCCAAAGAGACAACGGCGAAAGGTATTTCGGTAACCCAGCATACCCATCCCGGCGTGCAACCGGGCAGTGGCATGACTGGCGTGCCCCAAGGGTAATATTGTTACCTTGGGGCAGCACCGATTATCTCAAACTGCGTGAACTTTTGCCTCGCGGTCCCAGAAACGTAGGGCACGACAGGTTTTAATAAAGCCTGCAATGTCTGTTGCTTTCTGGATGGCAATCACGCCGTTATCGTGTGCATCTTCTGTCACACCGGCTTTGGCCAGAAGTGGTGCAGCGGCGGGCACATAGCCAATAAATTTGGCATGCGCAAAAGCGTCACTTACAAAGTCTTTCGCATCTGCATCTTTGGCCAATTGCGTGCCACCGTCTTCTGATGGCAGCAATACAACGGCATCATACAGCACAGACGGCCCACCCGGTACACGCTGCCCAGCAGGCACATGACGGCCCCCAGCGGTTTTGATACCGCCAATCTGCGGCGCAACCAGTTCCAGATCAAATTTCTCCGCACTGGCTGCTTTTTCCAGTGCATCCAGAATGGCGTCATCCGCACCGTTGGTTATCAGAACGCCAACTTTCCGGCCCGCAAAACTCTCCGGTCCGTTTTTGATAATGCTCAATGCAGCAGATGGCGGAAGGTCAACAGGCGCACGGGCAGGGGGAGCTGCCTCCGGGAGTTTTTCCAGCCCCAGACCATCCGCCACAGCCTGCGCCAAGCCTTTGTCAATATTCAAAAGATGAGACACCACCCGTGCGCGAATGGCTGGTGTTTCCACCTTGCTGAGTTCAAAGGTAATAGCCTGTTGAATATGCGTCTGCTCTACCTCGGTCTGGCTGATATAATATTGCCGTGCCTGACTGTAGTGGTCAGCAAATTTTTCAGACCGCACCCGTTCCTTGCGACCCTCAATCGCGTCTGGATAACTGGTGTATCCTTTTTGCGGGTTTTCACGTGGGCCACCGGCTGCACCACCCCAGGAATTAGGTTCGTAATTCACACGCCCTTTCGGGTTATGCATGGCCCCGTGACCATCCTGTTGAAGCGTATGGAAGGGGCATTTTGGGGCGTTAATGGGAATATGCGTGAAGTTCGGCCCACCCAGACGCTTTAATTGCGTATCCAGATAGGAAAAATTGCGCCCCTGAAGAAGTGGGTCATTGGTAAAATCAATGCCGGGCACAACATTCTGCGTGCAGAAGGCGACCTGTTCGGTTTCCGCGAAGAAGTTGTCTACCATGCGGTCAAGCACCAGACGGCCTACGGGCTTAACCGGCACCAGTTCTTCCGGGATCAGCTTTGTCGCATCCAGAATGTCGAAATCAAAGCTGTCGGCAAACGCATCATCAAAAAGCTGAACGCCGAGTTCCCATTCAGGGTAGTCTCCCTTCTGAATGGCATTCCACAAATCGCGGCGATGAAAATCCGGGTCCGCCCCGTTGATTTTGACAGCTTCATTCCATACCACGGATTGCAAACCTTGCTTGGGCTTCCAGTGGAATTTGGCGTAGGTTGATTTGCCATCAGCCGTCACAAACCGGAACGTATGCACCGCAAACCCTTCCATAAACCGGAAGGAGCGCGGAATACCGCGGTCAGACATCACCCACATGATCATGTTCATGCTTTCGGGTGACAGCGAAATAAAGTCCCAGAAATTATCGTGTGCTGACTGTGCTTGCGGAAAAGCCCGGTCAGGTTCTTCCTTTACGGCGTGCACCATGTCAGGAAACTTCATGGCGTCCTGAATAAAGAAGACGGGAATGTTGTTGCCAACAATGTCCCAGTTGCCTTCCTTTGTGTACAGCTTCACCGCAAAGCCACGTGCATCGCGTGCCAGATCGGATGATCCTTTGGCACCAGCCACGGTTGAAAACCGGACAAACGCAGGCACACGCTCGCCCACGCGCTGCAAAACGTCTGCCCGTGTAATGTCTGACAAAGAATGGGTCAGTTCAAAAAAACCATGTGCGCCATATCCACGCGCATGCACCACGCGTTCAGGGATGCGTTCATGGTCAAAATGAAACATCTTTTCCCGGAAATGGAAGTCTTCCATCAGGGTTGGGCCGCGTGCCCCGGCTTTCAGGCTGTTCTGGTCATCGGCTACTGGCACACCCTGCTGGGTGGTCAGTGTCGGCACATCACCGTGCGCGGTCTGGTGCGTTTCCCCACCGCTGCCACGCTGCACCGTTTCGTCACCCAGTTTAACGGTTTTCCGTTCCTGTTCCATGCTGCTCATAAAATGTCCGCCTTCCGCATCGCATCTGATTCCAGCAGCGGAGGAGCCACCTGCAACACCCTGCAAAGCGCAACATCGCCCCTTTCGTATAAGAAAGGCAGCAGCCCAACCGCGTTATCCCACCACCCAACGCGCCCCGGTGCCCCTTGGTTTCCTACCGTGCAGGATGATCTGCCATCACGCCCGCACAGGACCGTGCGATTTATCCTGTTTTTGAAAAAAAGAAGGCCCTTCCATGCAAACCTTGCTGCTTGATTGTGCAACGTGGGATCTGGCGGTTGATGCCTCGGGCAATATCGCAGTGGCCTCAGCCCCTTATGCCGTGGCCCAGAATGTGGCGTGTGCCGTACGCGTCTTTCTGGGTGAGTGCTGGTACAACACCGCCCTCGGCCTTCCGTATCTGACCAATATCCTGGGGCGTGCGCAGTCCGTGGCGCTGTTCCGCGCGGATGTGGAGCAAACAGCCCAGTCTGTTGACGGCGTGGCCCGTGCCACCTGCGTGCTGACCGCCATCAGCCCCCAGCGCCGGCTTTCCGGTGTGATTGAACTGACCCTAGAAGATGGAAGCCAGACTGTTGTCAGCCTCTGATACCTCCTCATCCTCCGCCAGCGGCACAACGTCCGTTCCCGCCCCGGTGCTAGATGCCACCGGCTTCATTATGCCAGAGGAGCCAGACATGCTGGCTGGCGTTCTGGCTGACCTGAACGCTGCTTTTGGCAATACCCTGAATACGGGCCTTTCCACCCCACAGGGCCAGCTTGCCATGTCCCTGACCGCCATTCTGGGCGATGCGTATGATCAGTTTCTGACCCTCGCCAATGGGGTAGACCCGGCACGCGCCACGGGGCGCATGCAGGATGCCATTGGCCGCCTGTATTTCATGTCACGCCTTACGGCCACGCCTACGGTTGTGACGTGTATCTGCACGGGTGTGACGGGAACGGTTATCCCCAAAGGGGCTTTGGTGCAGGATGCAGCGGGCAACAGCTATGCGGCCGATAATGCGCTAACGCTTGATGCGACGGGAACCGCCACAGGCACATTTTCCTGCACACAGAAGGGGGAAATTGCCTGCCCGGCGCAAAGTGTCTCCATCAGTCAGTCTCTGGCCGGATGGGCAACGGCCACAAACCCGGTTGCAGGCGTGACAGGTCGCCCCGTCGAAAGCCGCACGGCATTTGAAGACCGCCGTAAAACGTCCGTTGCCGGGAATGCCATAGGCTCGCTTGATGCTATTTCCGCTGCGGTACAGGCTGTCAGCGGTGTTAGCGATGTGTTTGTAACAGATAACAGCACCGCGTCCGCTGTGACGCAAGGCGGTGTTACCATTGCGGCCTACAGCCTGTATGTCTGCGTCAGCGGCGGGGAAGATCAGGCAATAGCGCAGGCTATTTTGCGTAAAAAGCCACCGGGGTGCAGCTATACGGGTGACACCACTGTTACAGTTACGGACACCAACAGCGCCTACACAAATGCGCCGTCTTACGCGGTCAGTTTTCAACGTGCCGTTCCTGCACCGCTTTATGTGAAAGTGGTGCTTGTGGCATCCGCCGCCATTCCGGCAACAGCGACCGCGTCCGTCCAGTCTGTTGTGCTGGCTGCGTTTGCGGGGAATGACGGAGGCAGCCGTGTCCGCATTGGTAGCACGCTGTATGCCAGCCGCTTTTATGCCGGTATTGCCGCTTTGGGCAGTTGGGCGCAGATTGCAGAAATTACGGTCGGCACAGCAGCAGACCCCACAACCCTGAATGTGGCATTTGGTATCAATCAGGCCCCGACACTTGATGCCCAAAACATCACAGTGGTGTTTGCCTGATGCAGGATGTTCAGAAAACCATTCTGTCGCAATATGCGTGTTCACCAACCATCAATGCGCTGATTGCCGCATGGAATCAGGCGTTTGATCCGTCCGCATGGATCAATGACTGGTATGACAAAATCTGGAATCTGGATACCGCGCAGGGCTATGGGCTTGACGTCTGGGGCCGCATTGTCGGCGTTGAGCGTGTGCTCAAACTAACGGCAGACAGCGTGCTTGGCTTCCATGAGGCCGAAGACCTGACCGAGGAGGGATTTAACACAGCCCCGTGGTATTCCGGCACAGCCACAACAGGGAATTACCGTCTGTCAGACGATGGCTTTCGGCAGCTTATTTATGCCAAAGCCTTAGCCAACATAACAGATTGTTCCGTTACCAGCCTGAACGCTATTCTCATGACCCTGTTTGCCGGTCAGGGCGATGCCTGGGTGCAGGATAACGGCGGTATGAGCCTGACCTACTGTTTCAGTTTTGTCCCATCCGCTGTGCAGATTTCCCTTATCCAGAACGCTGGTGTGCTTCCTCGCCCTGCTGGTGTGCATCTTACTTATTCCATCAAGGGACAATCATGAAACAATCCGATTTTCCAAAACGGTTTTCTCAACCGATTGCCGCCTCTGCCAGCAGTGGTAATCTGGCCAACATCCCCGCTACGCAGGCTACGGCAGGGGACGGCACGGCGTCTGTCGCGCTCGGCTTTCCGCCTGAAACATTTATCGGCCGTTCGGCTGGGGGTGTGCCACCGCGCGGGCAGGACATGAATGGCTTTCTCAACCGTCTGTCCAGCGTCTTGCAGGCTTATCAGGCCGGGATGATTGGTGTTTATGACGCAGGTTTTGCATTCTCTATCGGGGGGTATGCGTCCGGTGCTGTGGTCGCCGGGACTACACCGGGCACGTTCTGGGTCTCCACCGCTGATAACAACATGACACAACCCGGTGCCAACGGGGCCTTCTGGCAAAACCTGTTTGCAAACTACCTGCCACTGGCAGGCGGAAAACTGTCAGGGTCTCTGATAATAGGAAGTTTCTATAGTTTTAATGCGGATAACGGCTATTCTACATTCTATCGGCCGTCGCGTGCGCCCAGTGATGGTATTCTTGATTACTATTCAGATGTAGGGGGCACCTATAGCAATGTTGCGCGTATTACGTCAGACGGATCGTTCAATATCTATGGTTCCGGGCATTTTTACGAAAGCAACCAACAGGTTGCTACCCAAAACTGGGCAAACGGCCAGTTTGCAACGCCAACATGGGTTTCAGCGCAGTTTGCCCAGTCGTCCTGGGTGTCCAGTCAGTTTGAACGGTTGGGAAACTGTGTGCCGGTTGCCACCTATACTGGGGATTTTTCAACATCAGACAGCCGCGTCATTAACCTAGCGTATGGGCACCGGATTCAGTTTTTTACCGTTTCTGTCGGCAATGATACGACCGTAGGGTCATGGGTCACGTTTCCACAGGCGTTTTCAAACACGCCTATCGTGCTGGTTGGGGCGTCCGGCAATGATGATAGCGTAAGCGATACCGATTACTGGGTGTACGGTGCCACCACCACTGGTGTGTATGTGCGCCCGCGCAACCATATTGGCCTTGCCAATCTCATCGCGATCGGGAGCAAGTAAACATCATGACGCAAACTGTGAAAGACTTATACCCTGCGCGCTATTATGCGGGGTATGACACCACAGCCGCCCAACCCACACCTGTCACCGCGTGGTATGACACATGGGAAATGAGCAGCCTTTCCGCTGTTCCGCCAGCCAGTAATCTTCTGCCCATCAGCGCGGAAGACTGGCAGAATACAACAAACTTCCGCAAACCGACCGGAAAGGCGGTGCAGAACGGCGGCATTGTCGATTACACACCGCCACCCGCACCATTATCCACGCAGGCATACTATGCGCTGCAACAGGCTGCTACAACCAGTTGGGCGGAATACGGCATGTTTGGGGAAACACCGCCTGCGGCATGGCAAACCTATCTGTCTGCTCTCCGCGCTATCAGTAACGGCACAGATACGCTTAGCACCCGGTTGCCAACGCTCGGTACGGAACAAAGCGTTGCAACCGCAGGATCTGCCGCTAGCACATCAATGCAAAACGCGGCTGAACAGGGGGGCGCATGACGGCCCCTTTGCTCTCCCCCAACTGGTGCCCTGCGCCAGCCCGGTGTATTCCGCTTGCTGTGCCTGCGGGGCTACGGTTGCGTGGGTTGGTGGGGCAGGCGGTTACGTTGTCATGGGCCCCAAAATCCAGCGCGGATACACTTGATTTTACACTTGACCCCACAGACTGGTTACAGGGCACGGGGGATTATCTGGCAAGTGTTTCCGCCACCGTGCCAACGGCAACCGGGCAGACGGCTGATCTGACCGTGCTGTGGGCCAGTCTGATCAATGGCATGGCGTGTCTGTTTCTGGGCGGCGGGGTGCCCGGCACCGTGCAGACGGTGATGGTGCGTGTCACCACACAACAGGGGCGCAGCCTTTGTCAGCCGGTTTCCCTTGCCATTACGGCCACAGGGGCCGCTACGGTTGCAGCAACGGTGCCCACTTTGCCCGATGGCACACCTGTTCCCCCCAATGCTCTGGCTTTGTCTGATGCGGTCATTCTGACCACGGAAAGCGGGCATCCTTATCTTCTAGCCTGAAAGCGTAAAGTCTATGTCCGGGTCTTCCACACCGGCGGCCACTGTGAATGGTACGCCGCTTTCGGCGTTGCCGGTCCACACGCAGCCAACTGCGACTGATCTTGTTTTTGGTATTTTCAACGGGCAGGGCCAATTTGTTCCGCAAGGCAAAATCTGGTCTGGCGCGGTTGATAAAACTGGCGATACCCTCACAGGGTTACTGGCCTGTGCCCTTACGCCGTCTGACCCTGCGCATCTGACCAACAAAGCCTATGTTGATAAACTGGGCGGGCAGGTGCAGGGCACGGTTTCCACACTGGTGACGCAGGCACAAAATGCCGCAACACAGGCCAGCCAGGCGGCGTCTGGCGCGGCGGGTGCGGCTGCTACCCTGCTCAATACCCAGAAAGGCACCCCAAACGGGCTGGCCGCGCTGTCTGCGTCCGGCAATCTGCTGCTTGGCGGCCTTGAATGTCTGGGCGTGCGTAACGGCCATGTGCTGATGGCGCTTGAACTCCCCACCACAGACCCCGGCGTTACCGGCGCATGGTGGAACAATGGGGTCTATATCTGCATTTCTCAGGAAACGACATGAGCATGAATTCCGTCTTGAAAACCCGTATCGTGCTTGGCGTCTGCTCCGGTCTGGTGCTGGCGACGGCGGTGCAGAGTGTTGCGGCACCCCGGCCCAATCATCTTCTGCCACAATTTCAGCAGCATGGATCTGCCGCGCCTGTTGTATGGCCAGTCATGCGGTCTGTCGCACCGCAGGCGCTTATGGCGGCGGCTCCCGTTGGGGGCAATGCCGCCTATTACGCCCCCACGCACCCACCGGGCGGGATTGACCCCACCACATCGGTTCCCACTCTGTGGGCCAACGCCACCATCGGGCAGATTGGCTCAATGGCAGATGCCAGCGTGCAGCAGACTGACAAGAACCAGCCGAACGGGGTCGCCGCGCTTGACGCTGCCGGGACAGTCACGGCCCCTGTAGCGGGCGACGTCACCGCCGCCACAGCCAGCAGCACACTGACCGGCGCTGTAACGCGGGCTTTGTCTGCCCGGTTTGCCGAATACCCCAGCACCAAAGATTTTGGCAGCCAGCTTGACGGCACGCACGATGATAGCGCCGCCCTACAGGCTGCAAAAGCGGCTGTTGCAGCCGGTCGGGCTATTCATGTTCCGGCGGGGGTATTGACCCTGTCAACGCCGCTACAGGGGGCTACCCCAACTCTGTGGCAGCTTGACGGTACCACGCTGGCCAACGGTGTACCGGTAACGGATCTGGGCACAGATGTGCTTGAAAGCACGCTTGAAGGGGGCAAGTATTTTGCCCGTGGCCATAGCCATGCTGACATGGCCCCCGTGCTGCGCAAGGACATGAACATAACGCACACAGGCGGCACCACCGGCTTTGTCATGAACCTTGAAAAAGGCAACTGCACCATTCCGTCAGAAGGGGCCGCCCTGAATGATTATGTGTGGTGCCATTCGACCGTTTTGACCAGTTCAGCCTTTGGCGCGGGCGAGCATGTGGCGCAAGCCAGTCTGGCGCAACGCCCCGCCAATGCGTTGAGCGACGGGAAGGGATCACGTTCGCAGCTCTGGGCTGGGTATGATGAGGTAAGGGACGACACCGGGCAGCCTTCCTCCAGCGCGGGTAGTCTGGTCGGGCGTGAAATTGACGTTTACGCCAACGGGGATGACCCGGTGGGGTGGCGCATTGGCCTGCAACTTCAGGTTGCAGGGGCCAGTGCGTCGGGCACGGCGGGAAAGGTGGGCAAAGGCATAGCCATTGGCAATAATGATGCCACCAGCACCTATGGCATATTGATTGATGCTGCGGGCCGGTTTGATACGGCCGGGATTGATCTGTCACGCAGCACGCCCGTCAATAACGCCCCGGTTCTGAATATCGGGGCCAACCGTGGGTTGGCCTTCAGTGACGACCACAAACCCCATTTGCAGTTTGATAGCGCAGCCTACACGTTGCGTTATCTTTATGACGCAACAAGCCTTTTCTCCATCGGGATGCAGGGCGATGTTACAACCGCAATCAGCAATGCCGGCAGCGGCGTGGCGTGGAGCCTGACCGGGCAGGCGCAACTTGGCCTGAATCTGACGGGCCTGACTGCGCCAGAAGCTCTGCGGCTGGCATCTGGTCAGACCCTGTCGTGGGAGCCAACGGCAACTGTTCATAGCGGCTTCACGAACGGAAAGCTGACAGATCAGGTGGCCGCAGGTGTTGCCCGCACGCTTGATACGCAGGGGAACGAAACCGTGCCCGGCAGCCTGCACAACAGCCAGACGGTGGTGTCGTTATCACAACCCACGGTTGCGGCTTATATTGCCACCGGTACAGCCGCCATAGGGGTGGATACAACTGGTCTGGCCGCCCCGGAAGCCCTACGTCTGGCCAGCGGCCAACGCCTGTCGTGGGAGCAGACAGCCTCCGTCCAGACGCGCTATGAAAACGGCCTGTTGCAGGATAGCCAGAATGGCACAGCCCTGCGCACACTTGATGGCAGCGGCAATGAAACCGTGCAGGGCAGTACCCGCAACAGCGGCATGACAACCAGCCTGACCAACGCCACCGCCAGCGCCGTTACGCTGACTGGCACGGCCGCCATTGGCGTGAACCTTAGCGGTCTGACCAGCCCGGAGGCACTGCGTCTGGGCACCGGGCAAAGCATTGCGTGGGAACCAACAGCCGTTATGAAAACAGGGTTTTCTGAAACAGGCCTGACAGACGCCAAAGGCTCTACCGCACTGCGTCTGCTTGATAGCAACGGCAATGAAACACTGGCCGGGACCATCACGCCCTCGACCGGGCTGCACCTGCCCACCGTTTCACGCGCTGACATCAAAAGCCGCCCTAGCCCCGCCGTGGGTCTGATGGTGTACGATGCGGATGATGACACCCCTGCCATTTACACGTCAGCCGGATGGAAACTGCTCACTCTGGCGGCCATTCCGTAAAGGGAGCGGCCAACGCCCTGTGGCCATGAAACACGTTTTCTGTTGCTTGCCCGATATGAAATGGCTTGAGTATGAAGGCGGGCAGATCAATCGGCAGCGGGGGCCTTAATCGTCATGCGTTTGAAACAGGTTTATGTCTGCTTTTGCGTTTTAGGCACAGTCATTCCGTATTGCCTGTTGATAAAGTGGCTTCTGACCAACGGCATTTCCCCGGCAAAAATGGGGACTGCACTTGCGGCAAATGAACTCAGCCTGTTTTTCGTGGCGGACGTTATTCTTTCTGCCCTGATTGTCATGATCTTTGCGTCGTCAGAACACAGGGCGGGAAGGGTGCGGGCGGCCTGGCCCGTCTATGTGGGTACGCTGCTTGTCGGCGTTTCTCTGGGGCTTCCGCTCACCTTGTATCTGCGTGAGGTCAAACGCAACGGGGGCTGATAAAAGGGCCGGTAACAAAAGGGCCAATAAAAATCAGGCCAGTAAAAACAGGCCGCATTAGGACGCAAGGCCCCCGGCGTCCATGACATTCCCATGAAAAATGATGGTCTGGCTACGGCCCCGCCTTGTGCCGCGCAGCGTGGCGCGGCAGGGTTCACACGGAAATATGACTGCTCCCACCCCTAGGAAATTCTTGACCCGGTGGATGCTATATATGTATATATCGCATACCACATAGGCATAAAAAGAATAGCTGTGGACCATCATGATACACGCCAGAAAACGAACATTTCTATGGCTGGGTCTGCTTTTGGGTTGCTTGGCGCCGCAAGCAGACGCACACGCCGAAAACAGCAACGCTTTCCGCTTTTCTTCTCATCAGGAAGACAGGCGAATGGTCGGCACGCTTGAAGGCAAGCAGGCCGCTGAATACCATCTGACGCTGACCGAAGGGCAGGAACTCTCTGTGCTGTGCCATGCGCGCAAACAGAATGTGACGTTTTTTGTTAAAGATGCAGAAGGCCACATGCTGCACCCCACGGCCCAGCAATGTGCTCACCAGACGTGGCGCACACAGGTGCCCCATAACGGCAAATATACCGTTGCCGTTTTTCAGCACCACGGTGCAGCCCTGAAGGGGCAGAGCGCTTTTTACCGGCTGCACGTCTCCGCACATTAACGCGCGGCTTCTGCTTGCTGGCAGACCAGAACGCTACCCGTCGTCCTTACACCCACCCGGTTACATCCCGGGTGGGTTTTGTGTGTCCGGGTAGGACGGACTTCTGGCAGCACCTGTGATACACCCCCACCCGTATGACCAAGCCAGCGGGGTAACCCCGCCATGGTGCAGCGGCCGATGCGGAGGGAGCATGGAAAAAACCATCAAGACAGTGCTGGATAAAGTGAATGACAGCATAGCCGTTAAAATGACTATGCTGTTCGGCAGTATCTGGTGTGTTTACGCTTTTCTGGTGTTTTCTCTGGTGCCGCTGGCGGTGCCCGCGTGGCAGAATACGTTGCTCTATGTCAGCAACTGTATTCAGCTTGTGGCGTTACCTGCACTCATGGTGGGCAATGCCGTGCTTAGCCGTGGTGCGGACCGCAGGGCGGCGGAAGATCATCAGGCATTGCTTGAAATTTTATCAGATGTGCGGGAAGAACTGGCAGACCTGCGGGCCAAGACAGCAGGGCTGGCGCAAAGCACATCAGCCGCATTGGAAAGGCCGGAGATGGAAAGTCTTTCCATTTCTGACCAGACATTTGTTGATCTGGATGACAAAACAGACCCGGACAACAAAAACACGCAGCCAACCGGATAAGCCATTCCCGGCGCATACGGGTTGGACACAACAGGAAAGACAGGCCATGCACCCTTCGTATCAGTGTTTGCCCCCGGTGCATGACGCAACGTTCTTCTGGCGGAAGGATACCGTGGCGTGACCTCACTTGGCCTGTTTGCAATTGTTATTACGCTTTCAGCGGTTTTTGGTATTATCAACAACCGTCTGCTGCGCCTGCCGCTGACCATCGGTATTCTGGTTATCTCGCTTCTGGTATCCATTGTGCTGATGGCGGCAGACCTGTTTTTGCCGTGGCAGGGCATGGCGGGTGTCAGAGACCTGCTGACGCAGATTGACCTGCCAAACAGCCTGATGCAGGGCGCGCTGGGGTTCCTGCTGTTTGCCGGTGCCATCAGTGTTGATCTGCAATTTCTGCTTCTGCGCAAATTCTCGGTTATCGCACTGGCCCTTCTGGGCACGTTTCTGGCCGTTATCCTGTTTGCGGGCGGCATATGGGGCGTGTTCGCGCTGCTGGGGCTTGATGTCTCACCCGCATGGTGCGTGGTGCTGGGGGCTATCCTAGCCCCCACGGATCCGGTTTCGGTGGTGGGGATGCTGCGCAGGCTGGGCCTGCCGGGGCAGGTTCAGGCCCTGTTTGCCGGGGAAAGCCTGTTTAATGACGGCGTGGGCGTTGTCATTTTCACCGTGGCGCTGGGCGTTGCGCATGAAGCCCATGCGCCGTCTTTCCTGCATCTGGCAGAAGCCTTCGCGTGGGAAGTCGGGGGCGGTGTGCTGGTTGGGCTGGTGGGCGGCTGGCTGGCCATGCGGGCGCTGCGGCTGGTGCAGGATTCCCACATTGAACTGCTGATTTCTCTGGCGCTGTGTAGCGGTGTGTACAGCGTGGCCGGGGCGTGGGGGATGTCTGGCCCTATTTCGGCAGTTATTGCCGGGTTGATAATGGGGGCACCGGCCACACAGGCCGCCATTTCAACGCACGGGCAAAAAGATATCCGGCTGTTCTGGGGGCTGGTGGATGAAATTCTGAACGTCATGTTGTTTGTGCTGATCGGGTTTCAGGTGCTTAGCGTGTCGTTCAATCTGCCACTTGTCATGGCGATGGCACTGGCTATTCCGCTTTCCATCATTGTGCGCGGCTTGAGCGTTTTTCTGGCCATTCTGCCCATGTATGTGCGCCGGCGAGACCGCATGGGTGTCTGGGCGGTGCTGACATGGGGCGGCCTGCGTGGGGGCATTTCCGTTTCACTGGCGCTGACGCTGCCTGATGGACCAATGCGCGACACGTTGCTGGGTGTCTGTTATGCGGTGGTGGTGTTCACCATTCTGGTGCAGGGGCTGACCATTGGCCCCGTGGTGCGCATGCTTCAAAAGTCTGATCAGGGAAATGCTGTCTAATGCCCTCGCGGTTGCCTGTCCGTTGTGTTCTGCTCACATCCGTTTTCCTGTCTGCTGCCGCTCTGTGTGATGTCGCCCCCGGCATGCTCTCCCGCGCCAATGCAGCGCCGGATGATGCCGCTCCGTCTGGTGCGTCGTCCGCAAAGTCAGGCACGGTAGGGGCCAGGCATCGTGCATCCCGTGTGTCGGGTAGGGCGGCCCATCCTGCGGCTGCACGGGCAGGGACACATGGCGCGGCCCGTGCTCCGGGTGGCCGGGTTGGTGCCAGCCGTCCCAGTGCAATCCCTACAGCATCAAAGAAAAATCTCCCCGGCCCGGTGCAGGCCAAAAACCCCGAACAGGTGTTGGTTACCGCAGACCCGGTTGCCCTGCATGCCGGTGGCGGGATGATCCGCCCGCAGGATGTACCGCAATCGGTCAGCACCGTGGGGGCAGACTACATTGCCCGTCAGGCTCCCTCCGCCACCGCGTATGATCTGGTGGCCATTCTGCCCGGCGCCAATGTGTCAGGGTCTGACCCGTTCGGCTTTTCCCCCCAGACCAATATTTCCGTACGCGGGCTGAATAATGATGCCATTGGCTATACGCTTGAAGGCATGCCGCTGAATGATGTGGCCTATTATACCGGCTACCCCAGCCAGTTTGCCGATAGTGAAAACTATGAAAGCGTTTCGCTGGCCCAAGGCGCGGCTGATATTGAAAGCCCGGTGCTGAACGCCGCTGGCGGCCTGATGAAGCTGCGCTTTCGCACCCCCGCTGAAAAAGCGGGCGGCATGGTCAATATGTCTTACGGGTCTTATGACACCAACCGCGAATTTATCCGCGTCGATAGCGGGGAGATTGGGAAGACGGGCCTGCGTGGCTTTGTTTCGTACTCGCACGGGGCGACGGACAACTGGCGTGGCGCAGGGCGCGATCAGCGCCAGCATGTTGATTTCAAACTGCTGAAGACATGGGGCAACCAGAACAGCGCCGCGCTGCTGGGGTCATGGAATCAGGCAATCGACAGCTACTACCCACAGGCCACCAAGGAAAGCTGGGCGCAGGATGGGATAGGCGGCCAGAATAATCTGACCCGTCATTACCATCCCGATGATGCGGCGCAGGGCACGGATTACTGGCGGCTGTATCGTCAGGCAGAACGCACCTTGTATCTGGCGGCCCCGGTTGATCTGCATCTGGCGCACGGGCTGACATGGCGCACAACCCCATATACACAGGGGGCCTATGGCAATGTGCCGGGTGGTGAGGTCCTGCCGGTTTCCAATGTATTTGGGGTAGGGGCATTGTCTGACACAGGGTATCAGCCGTCAGCTACGTCAGAGAGCGGGGCCGTCACGCGGGCGGATTACACGCAGCGCAGTTATCGGTCTGGCTTCACCACGGCGCTGGAATGGAAACATGGCCCCAATACCCTGACGGCGGGCTACTGGTATGATTACGCAGATGACACGCAAAGCCAGACATTTACCCCTGTCAGCGCCGATGGCACCGCGCATAATATCTGGGGTGGTAACAGCAGTACATCACTGAAGCTGGCTGATGGCAGCCTGTATCGGACAGTAAATAATCACACCATTTCGCAAACGAACGCACTGTTTGTGACAGATACTTTATCCCTGCTGCATGACAGGTTGCTGCTGTCTGCCGGGTTTAAGGAAGTGATGTTTACCCGCAATGGCACCAACGCCATTGCGGGCACGCCTTACCACGCGAACACCAATACGGCGGTGCCATTGCCGCGTTTATCCGTGCGGTATCAGATCACGCCGCATCATCAGGTGTTTTTCAATACCACCACCAATTTCCGCACCCCTGCCGAAACCGCCCTGTATAGCGCGCTTGATCCACAGTTGGGCACCCTGACCACACAGGGCTCGACCTCCGTCAAAAACGAATATTCCATTGCCGAGGAACTGGGCTACCGATACGCGGATAATATAGTTGTCGGCAGTCTCACCCTGTTCAACTACAATTTTACAAACCGGCAGATTGAAACACTCGGTGTCATCAATGGCTCCTACGTGTCTTCCACCATGAACGCTGGCGGCCAGACATCGCGCGGGGTGGATGTGGAACTGGGCCTGCGTCCGTGGCACCATATCAGTCCCTATGTTTCCGGCGAGTATCTGCACGCCACGGTTGATAATGACCTGATGTCAGGCGGGGATCTGCTGCCCACACGCGGCAAGCGGGCCGTGCGGAGCCCAACCTTACAGGCCGCCGCTGGCCTGACCTATGATGACGGGCATGCTTTTGGTGTGTTCACCGTCAAATATACCGGGCACCAATACGCCACCTTCATGAATGATGAACGCATGCCCGATTACGTGACAGCGAACATGGCAGTCGGGTATCGGTTTGATGATGTCTCCGTTCTGCACAGACCAGAATTGCGCATGAACTTTATCAATATTACCAACCAGCATTACCTGTCTGGCGTGGCAGACCCCACCCTGAACGCAAAAGACACACAGGGCCGCTATGGCACCACCATAGCGGGTGAAAGCCCCGATTATTACATTGGCGGCGGTTTTGCCGCCATGTTCACGGCGTCAACCGGGTTCTAGGCGTGGCGGAGGGAAACGCCGAACAGGCAGGTCAGTTTGGTGTCAACGGGGTGCAGGCCAAACGGGATTGGCCCTGCCTGACGCTGCAAGAAGCACAAACCGTTCTGGCCCACTATAGGCAGGATACCCCGCCAGAGCGGATAGTCTGGCATAGTATGCGCCCATTCTCGGCGGCGGCGCTGGTGCAGATCTCTGCTTTGGCAAAAGGGGGAATGGATGCGGCAGGCCAGATACCCACGTCAGCCGATACACCCGATGCTGGCAGCATGTCACAGGGAGGAGTGCCACCCGGCCATGCTGTGCAACTGGTTATAAAACGGCATCATGTGCAGCTCCGCTCGGCTGCGGCGTTGGAGGAAGAACATGCCTTCATGCGGCATCTGGCGCAGAAAGATGTTCCAGTCGCCCTGCCGCTGGTCACCGTGTCCGGCCATACCGCCGTCACGCTGAACGACTGGGTGTACGAGGTCTTTCCCCCCGCTGCCGGGCATGATGCCTACCGCGATGTCATGTCCTGGCAGCCATATCATTCCGTGGCGCATGCCTCGGCTGCCGGGCAGGCACTGGCGCGTCTGCATCTGGCCGCGGCCGATGACTCAGCGCCTACCCGTGGGGGTGACCACAGCAGCATCCCGGCCGGGCGGCCCCTCATTTCAAGCCTGCATGCTATAACCCAGCCCGACCTGCTGGCAGCCCTGCGCGACTGGAGTGCGAAACAGCCCGGCCTGCCCGAGCAACTTGCCAACCGGAACTGGCAGCAGGATGTGCAAACGGTGCTTGTGCCGCTTCATGCCCGTCTACGCCCGTTACTGCATGACATTGTGCCTTGCTGGGGGCACGGAGACTGGCATGGTTCCAATCTTTTCTGGCAGGATAAGCCAGAAACACACCACGCCGCACCATACTCCTCACGTGCAGCGCAGACCACGCCAGAAAGCGGCCACGCGCAGGTTGCTGCTGTGCTTGATTTCGGTATGGCTGACCGCACGTGTGTGCCGTTTGATATTGCCGTCGCCCTTGAACGCAGCATGGTTGACTGGCTGAACCCCACCGCACCCAAAGTCTTCTGTTACGCGCAGCTTCAGGCGTTTCTGGAGGGGTATGAGGGCACACGCCTCCTGACGGAAAAAGAGCGTGCTCTGGTGGTTGCGTTTCTGCCGCTGGTGCACACAGAATTTGCCCTGTCAGAAGTCGCTTATTTTGGCACGTTGTTGCGCGATGCTGCCTCCTGCACAGTTGCTTACGATGCTTATTTTCTTGGTCATGCCCGGTGGTTTCTGCAACCGGAGGGGCAGGCGTTGCTAGACTGGCTCTCCGCGTTTCGTCCCTCGGGTCGGCGCTGAACGCGCCATGCAGCCTGTCATGCAGCCCGCCGTACTCTATCCTAAGATCAGTTATCGGGGCTGGTGCCCGGCCTTCCGATGCTTCCCTATTGGGGAGCAGTATTTCCCGATAGCACGGCTGGCGCGCTGTAAGCGTGGCGTGGTTCGCCGTAAGGCGTGTCAGACGGTGGCTCATCAGAAAAGACAGCACACCACATGAGCGCGTTAGAAATAGCGGCCGTTCTGTTCAGTGCTTTTGGGGTATGGCTGACGGGCCGTCGCACCATGCTGTGCTGGCCGGTTATGGTCATTGCGTCCGTGCTGTATGGCGTGGTGTTCTGGCAGGCGCGGCTATATGCCGACATGGCATTGCAGGGTGTTTTTGCAGCCCTCTCGCTGTATGGCTGGGCGCGATGGTTGCGCGGTATGGCGCAGGACGGGGCTGTCACAATTCGTCCGCTCTCGGCTGTAGGGTTCTGGTCTGGCTTGGGGGCAGGGGCGGTTGGCGGGGTTGCGCTGGGGGTGCTGCTGCGCACTACAACGGATGACCCCATGCCGATGCTGGATGCTGCCCTTAGCGCGTATAGTATTCTGGGGCAGGTCTGGATGGCCCGGCGGCATCTGGCCTGCTGGTGGGTCTGGTGTGCGGTGGATGTGCTATATACCGGGCTGTTTTTCGTGCGCGGGTTGTATCTGACTGCGGGCCTGTATGCTGCCTTTGTGGCGCTGGCGGTCATGGGTTTTCAGCAATGGCGCAAAGCGGCGGCCCGTAGTTAGACCTGGACTGAACTCTCACACACCCGTTCTGCCTGGCTCGCCCAGTGTGGGGGAGGTTCTGCGTCACCCTGATCTGCCCGCAGATGCCGCTAGAGTATGGTCCACTTTACGCAGTACCGGCAGCCCGCTGCCTTTGCCTGAAGCAAGCGCAGTGCTGACATCTGTGGCGCTTTGTCAGGTCGCCCGTTAAGGAAAAAGTGTAATCAGCGTGATGCAGGTATTGTAGAACAGGTGGCATAGGGTTGTGGTCCAGAACGGGCTGCCGTAGCCCGAGCGGTGCGTGAAGTAGAAGCAACTGAAAAACGTGGCCCCGCCTACACCCCCGACCAGAAAAGCCAAAGGCCAGTCACGGTGTAACCCGTGCGGCGAGCCACCGTGATGTTCGTAAATGAAAAGTGACAGCGTGATGAGAAAAGACACACCCCACACCAGCTTTGGGAAGGGAAGAAATTTTCGCACCAATTGATAGGGAAGCTGAAAGAACAGATAAGTTTCCGCCAACGGGGCCAGAAGAATTGCCATTACGGCTAACTGCGCGCGGTTGACCTGCTTCATGTCATCCGGGTGCTCAATATGCATCCCAATCATAAGAAACAGGCTGCTGAGAATAATCGCCAGATTGATCGCAAAGCAGATCAGGCAGATACGCCAGTTAATGACGGGTGCCTGATCAGGTTGTGGGGCGGTTTCCGTCCCGCTGCTAAGGGGCTGATTGCGAAAAAGACCGGGCGGTGTGTTCATGCTTTGACCCTAACAGCCTCTCTGGCTCCTGTATGTGACAAAACAGCGATGCAGGGGGCACGTCCCGGCAGGCCCCGGCAGGGGGCATAATCGGGGCGCACGGCCTGTGTGGTCAGGGTCGGTTGCGCTCAAACATCAGCACATCCTGATCCATGTAGCGGGAGGGGGCGAGGAACGTGAAACCGTTTTTTTCCGCCACCCGCAGGGAGGCTGCATTTTCGGGCGCAATGATGCAGCGTGACAGGGTATGGGGCGTTTGCGTATCCAGCCAGTGGCAGATGGCGCGCACCCCTTCTGACGCAAAGCCTTTGCCATGGCACCATGATGCCAGAACCCAGCCTGCTTCAGGCAACCCATCCAGAGATGGCGTTAACCCACGGTGAAATTCGCCAAAGCCGATTGTGCCCACAAAACGGTTGGTTGTTTTTTCACGCACGGTCCAGTGGCCAAAGCCCATAATGCCCCACAACCCGCGATAGCGCAGCAATCGGCCCCATGTATCATTGGCGCTGGCGGGTGTGCCAGACGTATAGCGCGCCACAACGGGGTCAGCCCGCATAGCGGCGAACGCCTCAAAGTCCGTACGTTGGGGAACGGTGAACACCAACCGTTCGGTTTCTAATGTCGGGTGGTCAGGCATGGCTCACGCAATGCAAGGCAGGAAAAACAGCATGGCGTGAGCATAATGTTGCTTTATAGAAACGACAAGGTGCGGCCCGTCAGGGCGTGCTGTCACCCGCCGGGGCGGCGCGCGCCTGTTTGCTGGCCAGTCGGGCGGCCTGCTTTGCGGCCCTGCGGGCTTTCTGGCGTTCAAAGCGTTCCTTCAGGGCCATGCGTTCGTACCGGATCCGCTGACGCACCCAGTTCAACATGCCGGAGAATGTGAGCACGATAATACCCACAAACGTCCAGCCATCCAGCGGCTGGTGAAACACCACGTAACTTAGCGCCACACCCCAGACCATCTGGCTGTATTGCGGCAATGCCACGCGGTTTGCCGGGGCGCGAGCGGTGGCCAGCATCATCATCAGCTGGCCGAGTGCCGCCAGAAAGCCGTAGCCAAACAGATACACCCAATCCAGCACGGTGGCCGGCCATGTGGCATGCAGGCCCATCAGCAGGCCATTGCCCACCAAAGGCCCGATCAGGCTTGACCCAAACAGAGACAACCGCACCGTTTCCTTGCTGGCAAGGCGATAGGCAATCACGCTGCCTGCATTGGCAAAAGCAGCCAGCAAGGCACATAAATGGCCCAGATGCAGCGCCCGCACACCGGGGCGCAGCACAATCAAAACCCCGATAAAGCCAAGTACCACGGCCAGCCAGGCCCACGCGGTCACTTTTTCCTTCAGCAACACCACGGACAGAATGGTCACAAACAGGGGCATCAGGAACATCAGTGACAGCGCTTCAGGCATGGGCAGCAGCATGAAGGCTTCCACACTGGCCGCTGTTGCCACAAACACGCAGACAGCACGCAGCACCCACATGGCCTTCTGCTGCGGGCGGAACACATCCAGATACGATTCATGGGGTTTGCGGATAAACGGCAGAATAAGACAGCCAAATACCCCGCCCGAGAACGCAACCTCGAACGGGTCCAGACTTCCGGCCAGCAGTTTGGAGAACGCATCGCTAATGGCAAAAGAAGCGTATGCTCCAAAGGCAAGGGCCATGCCAGAGAAGAGAGTTTTGGGGTCCATACCGAAAAAACCGTATCTTGGGTGCTAGAAATGCGGGGATGTCGTGCCACAAGGTGTGTGTGGCAGAGTGATGCGCAGGCGTGGGGCAATAACCCCAAATAGACATAAAGTAAAAGCCCTATTCTTAGCCCATGCATTATGGCTGATGCTGCATTGTGCCCCGATGCCGGAACCTTCTGGCTTGAGGGCGCGTCATCGTGGCGCTATACAGACGCCGCATAGGGGATGGGGTTCCCCCTTATAACCGCCCGTACAGGGCTGATGACTCCTGCCGTTGCAACCATGGTGGTCAGGCCGTGCATGTTCTGCCGTGCCTGCTGCCATAACGGCGGGGATGTGCGCCCGCCATGACTATGAAGGGCTGGG
>NZ_BAMW01000021.1 GCF_000963945.1 Acetobacter indonesiensis
ACAACACTGTCAACACCACCACAAAAATCACCAAAAAACCCAGAAAACAGCCGTTTATGCCTCAAAAACAATGATCTAACCGGCCATTCCTCACATTACATCTCGTTAATTTATATTTTTGTGGCTTTTGCCTTCCCTAAAGGCGAACCACTTTTATGCTGTTCAAATATGCTCAGAAATCCTTTTAAGTAGCGAAGACTGTTGCCCACATTGAGGAGGATCTCTTGCCATCACCTGACGCTGATACCGTTATCCGTATTGCAACAGCGCTTATCGTAAACCCGCAAGGTTACGTCTTGCTTGTCAGAAAAGCTGGGGCCGCGGCTTTCATGCAAGCAGGCGGAAAGATAGACACGGGAGAAACCGCAGAACAAACTCTGCGCCGCGAATTAGTTGAAGAACTTTCGCTCCCCTTACCTGACGGGTCACCTGAATATATTGGTTTTTTCCGGGCCCCAGCTGCCAATGAGCCCGGTCGTTATGTGGAAGCTGACTGCTTCTTTGTTGCGACCAACCAGCAATTCTCTCCTCAAGCCGAAATTGAGGAAGCGCTCTGGATTGATCCTTTTTCTCCGCCAACAATCACGTTGGCTCCCCTTACCCGCGACTATATCTTGCCACTGGCACGGGAACGGTTGGGAGCAGGCAAGGCTACCCGCTAGACTGGATTAATGTGAGTAACTTTCCTATCGAAGCAAACCAGGAGGAAAGCTACTCACAGAACGATCCACCTTTAGTGTGCTGAAGCCGCGCAGTTGCCTGTCACAGGCAGCCCATCCATGACTGCCTTGGTAAAGGCCGCAGAGTCAAGCAGAGATGCCAAGACGGTTTGAGAGTGGTCCAAACCTTTATAAACATGCGCTTGTACCGTTGCCCCTGCTGCACAAGCCGCCTTAACCAAAGCCTGCTGTGAGCTGGCGGCGACATCAATATCCGCAGAACCTGTGCCCACGAACAGAGGCTGCTTCAAGGCAAGCGTTGGGTACATCATTCCCTGGAATACCGGGCTGAGCGCTTTACCGAAGGTCGGTTGAAGGGTATTTTTCCGTGTCAGACCGTCTTCTTTTATCTGCGCCATCAAGGGACCAAGGCACACCTTGGATGCTGATTGGTAAGCAGGCATTGCTTTTGCTGTAAACGCTTCATCAGGCTTGAAGTCAGGATCGATATTCCCCAAAGAAGCCCCAAGAAGCAAAGCATACGCCACAACAGGGTCTTGCTGTTTGATCGCCTTCTTGGCTTTGGACGATGTATGCTCTTTTTGCGTCAAAAGCATCTTGAGTACTTCAGGCGTCATGTAAGGGATGCCAGTGGCAACTGTACCGCGAATATCAAGTGAAGGCGCATAGTCGGGAGCATAGGCAGCCGCCCCAAAAGCAGCCCCTGCCCCTTGAGATTGCCCCACCAACATAACCTTGTTCTGCAACCCCGGAACACCAGCCAGTGCTGCGCGGATAGAATCAAGCACACTATAAGCTTCCGTCCGCACGTTCAGATAAGGATGGGGTCCTTCTCCTCCCAAGCCTTGATAATCTGTCGCGACAATAGCAAAGCCGCGATTTAACCATGCTGTCAGATAGGCCTTATTCCGTTCAGTATAGGGATGAAGCGACGGAGCACAGCTATCGGCAATCCCCACTGTTCCATGGGACCAGGCAACAATCGGCCATCCCCCAGCCGGAGCCTCCCCTTTGGGGAAAATCACTTCAGCCGTCACCGGCACCAAACCAGAGCCAGTAATACCATTGGTGGACAGATAGGTGATCCGAAGCGATTTGCCAGCATCTGGCAAACTCAAACCAGCGTCGAGCGGCGCGCTGTTCACTAACTGCCCTGCTGTTTGTGCAGGCGGCGCAACGGGTTTGGTGTCAGGCGTTGCACAAGCACTTAATGACAGGCCAACTACCCCCGCCATAACGAGGGCATTGAAAGAACGTTTTTGCTTGAAAGTCTGATTTGCCATGAAATGACTTATCCTTAATTCCGTTTCGGGCAGATAAATGCGCCCTACGTCAGTCTACCTGTAATCAACCCTACCTTAGTTTACATACTGGGCAAGGAATGGTGCCGTACGACTGTCAGGATTCATAGAAACGTCATCGGGTGTGCCGCTGGCAACAATCTGGCCTCCTTCCTCGCCTGCCCCCGGCCCCATATCAATGACCCAGTCACAGGCAGCCACCAGACGCATGTTATGTTCAGCCAACACCACGCTGCTATTTTGGTTCACCAGCGCCTGTAGCTGTTTGAGCAAACGGTCAACATCAGCTGGATGAAGGCCCGTTGTCGGTTCATCCAGCACATATAAGATATGGCCCGAACGGCGTTTTTGTAATTCGGTTGCCAGTTTGACCCGCTGGGCTTCGCCCCCTGAAAGTTCTGTCGCAGGCTGCCCAAGCCGTAAATACCCTAACCCACCATCTTTCAGGGTCTGGAAGCCATGCGCCAGACTGCTTTCCTCTGCAAAGAAATCGCAGGCTTCATCGACACTCATGGCCAGAATGTCGGCTATCGTTTTGCCCCGGAATGTTACCGCAAGCACGTCAGATTTGTATCGAGACCCATGACATTCCGGGCATGGTGCGTACACGCTTGGCAGGAATAAAAGCTCGACCATAACCGAGCCAACACCCTCGCACTTCGGGCAGCGCCCTTTCGCGACATTGAACGAAAACCATCCGGCATCGAATTTGCGTTTTTTTGCTTCAGGCGTGGCCGCAAACAACTGTCTTATCTGGTCAAATAAGCCTGTATAGGTTGCCAGATTAGAGCGCGGTGTCCGACCGATGGGTTTCTGATCTATAACAACCAACCGACGCACAGCATCCAACCCGGACGCAACACAACCCTTTGGAGCGTTTTCACGCGCCAAATCAAATCCGCCTTCATTCCCTTCATTTTCCTCAACAGGCACAGACTGCCCCAGAGCACGGGAGAGAATAGAGACCAATGCCTGCTCAATCAGGCTGGATTTTCCGGAACCAGAAACACCCGTCACAGCGACCAACACACCCAGCGGAAGCGACACAGTAAGATCTTGCAGGTTATTCCACGTCACATGCGCCAAGGTAAGAAAATGTTCCGGCTTGCGCGGAGGATGAAGCCGCGGGGTGGGCTTATCAAAAAGATAGCGCCGAGTTTGAGACTCCTGAATATTCTTCAAACCCTCGGTTGCCCCACTGTAAAGCACCTGACCACCGTGCTCGCCCGCTGCGGGTCCGACATCGACCAACCATTGAGCCTGCCGAATAACATCGGGATTATGTTCAACCACCAAAAGAGAATTCCCGGCTTTCAGCAATCCGTCTAACGCCCGCAGGAGAGCCTGCGTATCGACCGGGTGCAGGCCAGAACTTGGCTCATCAAGCACATAAACAACGCCGAACAAGTTTGATCGAATTTGAGTGCCCAAACGCAGGCGTTGATATTCGCCGGGCGATAATGTCTGAACGCTTCGACTGAGTTGCAGATACCCAAGCCCCAGATCAAGCAACACAGCTATTCGGTCAATCAGTGCGCTAACAATGCCTTCGGCAGCAATTCCCACTGCTGTCTCCGCCGATAGTGACGGAAGAATTTCTGAGAGTGCCTGCGCAATATGCTTCAAAGGGTGCGCTGAAAACTCTGCTATGTTCTGGCCGCCAAAAGTCACCTTCAACGCATCCGGGTTCAGCCGTTGCCCATTGCATAACGGGCATACGGAACCGACCATAAAAGATGCGGCCCGTGCACGCATCTTGGCGCTTTGAGACTTGGTAAATGTCTGCAACACATAGCGGCGGGCACCTGTGAATGTGCCGTTATAGTCTGCCGGGTCCCCCCGCTTTATAGCTGCCAGAACCTCAGCATGAGTGCGTCCAGGATAAACCGGTTCTGTGGGCGTTTCTTCTGTATATAAAATCCAGTCCCGTGTTTTTTGAGGTAAATTCTTCCACGGCGTATCAACATCCACACCGCGCGTAATCAGAATATCCCGCAGATTTTGGCCCTGCCATGCTGTCGGCCACGCTGCTACCGCCCTTTGCCTGATGGTCAAAGTATCATCCGGCACAAGTGTTTTCTCGGTCACATCATAAATGCTGCCCAAACCATGACACCGCGGACAAGCCCCCATAGGGGTATTGGGTGAGAAAGATTCCGCCTCAAGCTGCGGCATTCCCTTAGGGTATGTCCCTGCCCGCGAATACAACATGCGCAACAGATTAGAGAGCGTCGTAACACTCCCTACAGTTGACCGACCGCTGCTTCCCCCGCGTTGCTGCTGTAACGCCACAGCAGGTGGCAGCCCTTCAATACTGGCAACGGCAGGCACTGGCATCTGGTTAAACAGTCGCCGGGCGTACGGTGAGACAGATTCAAGATACCGACGCTGTGCTTCGGCATAAATGGTGCCAAATGCCAGAGAAGATTTCCCTGACCCGGAAACCCCGGTAAAAACCACCAACTGATCGCGTGGCAAGTCTACATCGACGTTCTTCAGATTGTGTTCACGCGCACCGCGAACACAAATGAAAGACCGGGAGGATACAAGGGCATCAACAGGGGCATCAAAAGAGTTTGTCATAAGAACAGTATACCGCCCCGTAGCGGACTATGCGAAACCCGACCCTGCATCAGAGTTATGCACAGTTCGTCACGATATACGCTACTGCGCGCATCATTTACCCTGCGCAGCTTCCAAACCCATCCACTGGGGCTTACGCCGCTCGACCCAAGCCAGCGCCTTGTCGGTCAAGCGCCGCAGAAATGCGACATCTTCAGCCAGCAACATAATCCCTAATGGCAGCATCCAAAGGCCCAATACAGGCAGGATAGAGAGGCACCCTCCACAAATCAGCAAAAAACCTGCGGGAATACGCGCCCATTTTGCTTCTGGTTTTCGCATCCACCTGACTGACGGCTGTACTTTCTCTGGCAATCGCAAGATTAACAGTTCGATGCGACGCTCTCTCTCATCCTGAATTTGCAAGACTTCTGTAAAATTATGTTCTGTCATTCTGCTTTCTGTTCCTTTGTGCCCTGCAACCTTCTGGCATTTGGCCTCCCAAAATGAGGTTCTGGCCCCATCGGGACAATGCCAGTCGGGTTAATCCACGGATGACTAAGATAATAATGATTTTTGATGTGAGAAAAATTTATCGTGTCTGCCACTCCCGGCACATCATATAGTCTCCGTAAGTAGCTGCTTAGAAGCGGATAATCACACAAGCGCCGCAAGTTACATTTGAAATGCCCTACATACACCGCATCAAAACGGATCAATGTGGTGAAAAGACGCCAATCTGCTTCGGTCAGCTGCTCCCCCACAAGCCAGCGCTTGCCGCGCAAATGGTCTTCAAGCCAGTCCAGCGTGGCAAACACGCCTTGCAGGGCGTTTTCATAAGCCCTTTGGGATGTCGCAAAGCCAGCTTTATACACGCCATTATTCAAATTGCCGTAAATACGCTGATTAAAAGCATCTATCGTGCTGCGTAAAGCTATTGGATAGTAATCGCCATCCCGTGCCCCAACATCATTAAAGGCACTATTCATCATACGAATGATATCGGCGGATTCATTACTAACGATTGTCTCTTTGTGTTTGTCCCACAATACGGGCACGGTAACATTGCCTGTATATGTCGGGTCTGCTCGTTGGTAGAGCTCATAAAGGTAAGTTGCGCCGTTCACGGTATCAGGCTGCACTCCGTCAGCCGCCTCAAAACTCCACCCTTTTTCTCCCATCAACCAATGTGTGACAGATAGTCCGATATGGCTGGTAAGTCCCTTGATCTGCCTGAAAATCAAAGTGCGATGCGCCCACGGACAGGCAAGCGACACATAAAGATGATACCGTCCGGCCTCCGCCCTGAACCCTCCATCGCCTGTGGGGCCTGCACGTCCATCTGATGTTACCCAGTGACGAAATTGCGAGGGTTGACGCTTGAAGCTGCCTTCCTCCTCGCTATCCCGCACGAGCCCCTGTGTGGAGCGCCAGATGCCGTTTTGCAAATACCCCATTTTCGGCAACCTTTGTTTCTTGCGTTCCTACCTCTCTAACGCCCCAAGCTGCCAAGCTTTCCCTGCGGATTATTCTTTCAGCTTCCGTATTCGGGCTACGCCCCTGTCATGATATGAAAAAATCATGTTCAATCATGTTTGGAGCTAATGATGCCGTCCGCCTCTCAACAAGCCGTTATAGGGCTGGTCGGCCGCAGTGGGTCAGGCAAAACGCATTTAATGGCACGCCTGCTTCCTCTGCTCAAAGCACGAGGTCTGAGGGTCTCAACTATAAAACATACGCATCATCACATAGACATTGATAAACCCGGCAAGGATTCCTTCATCCACCGTCAAGCAGGTGCATCAGAGGTCATGCTAGCGACGCCAGAACGGTGGGTTCTACAGCACAGCCCCCCGGAGACACCCCCTACCCTGCCCGATCTTTTACGACGTATGAGCCGCGTTGATCTGGTTGTTGTTGAAGGGTTTCATGCTGACGTCCCTGCGACGATTGAGGTCTTCCGACCGGAAGTGGGCAAGGATGCCCTTTTTCACACGCAAACCAACATTATTGCCGTCGCGACAACAACACCTGCTATGATTGCAGCCAGTCTTATGACGCTCAATCTAGATGACACATCTGCCATTGCAGAGTTTGCTCTCCGGCATGCCTACGTTTTTCATCTGGATTGAAGTGGCAAAACCCAGCAGACCTGCCCAGAAACAACTGGCTTTTCTGCATCAACGCGAAGAAGTGCGGTTGCTTGTGTAAAGACCCGAATGTCAGAAGCGCCAACCGATGAAACGTGCGATATCTGCCATCCGTTCTGGCTGGGCAGACACCTGACGGGCACAAAGTGGGTGGTGTCACATACCGGGTTAAAATCGAAATCAACAACCCCAGGCTGCAAAGTCATGCCGTTGCTCTTACCCATAGCAGCACGAAGATATGGTAACAGAAAAGCCAAGGCACATATAGCGGATGCCCCCGGGTTGCCCGGAAGACAAAAGGCGAGTTTTCCGGCACGTTGCATGACTGAAAGCGGTTTACCCGGACGAATTTTCACACCCCGAAAAACTGTTTCCGCGCCAATATTTTTCAGGGCGTCGAGAACATTGTCTGTATTGCCAACGGAGATACCGCCCGTTGTCACAATAACATCCGCAGCGTTCCACGCCTTAGAAAGAGCCTTCTCTAGTTCTTCTGCATCATCTGAATAAACTTGATAGGTTTGGCTCTCAGCACCAACAGAAGCCACCATTGCCGCAAGCATGGGCGTGTTTGAATCTGTCCGGCTATCTGCGGCGTCTGGTGCCAATTCGGCTCCGTTAGCAATAATTGCGACATTTATCGGCTTCATGACGTGACCATGCGTCATTCCTTGCGACGCCATGAGCGCAATATGTCGCCAATCCAGAACCTGACCGCGCTGCACCAACACCGTGCCTTGCGTAAATTCTTCACCCGCCTTGCGAATATTAGCACCCTGCGCTGCCAAAGTCTGGAGGGGTTTAACAAGACCTGTATGCTCATCATACTGCATACGTTCACCCGCCATCACGCAATCTGCGCCAGAGGGAATGCGTGATCCGGTTAGGATAGCTAAGGCTGCACCAGATGGTATGGGAGCAGGCATGTCCCCGGCGACGCTTTGGCCTACAACAGGCAATCCTGCAGATGCCGAAGCCATTGCCGCGTGTGAAAAAGCATAGCCGTCCATCGCTGAGATATCGGCAACAGGCCGAGGCTCCTTGGCAAGAATATCTTGCGCAGCAATACGGCCTGACAGTTGGGATAGTGGCAGAACGTCATGGTGCTCTCGTTCTGGAGCGACACAGGCTAAAATCAGTTGCAAGGCTGTGGCATAATCAACCATGCCCGTGAACATGTTTCGCATAGCTACCTGTGTATTCTTCTTTATGGAATGATCATTCACCAGCCCTTGATAGAGTATCAAAAGCAAAAATAAGGGCTGGTGGAAATCAATAAAGCGTACCCTGTTCTATATCGGGCCTTAGATGTTCGTGAGACTTTTCGCCAACGCACTTAACGTGAAGGAAAAGAGAAAGGATTAAGCGCCGCGCGGATGAAGCCCTGTTCTTCTAAAGCGGCATCCAGTCCTAGTGACGCGAGATCATCGGCCACAACTTCCAAGTCAGGATCACGGTCCTGGCGAAACAGTTTTATATAGCCGTGACAGTCCCCACAGGTTTCAACCTGAATGGGGGCATCGGTCGTGTCAAAAGACCAGTAATCGACATGCTCGGTACCGCCACACATAGTGCAGGCCGCACGGACTTTATGCCACCGTGTTTCACACAAGCTACACTGCAAATAGCGCAAGCCCTCACGGTCACCCGTCAGCACCAACCCACCAGAAGCAGGTGCACCGCAGCACGGACAAGAGGCACCGTGGCTGACAGGAGCTTCCTCCCCTGCCCCATGTGGCTGCGCCAAAGCAACAGCCTGTGACCAGAAAACAGACAACCCGGCCCATAGAAAAACTGAGGCACCGGCTTCTACGTCTTCATATGTTCCATTCAGAAGTGCGGAGGCTTTTGCCGCAAGAGTGGCCTTATCACTTTGGGTCAGATCATGTAGGCTGGCCGCAATCTGCTGTGGCATCTGCGGGCTAAGGATGCGTACAAAGGCTTTGAACGCATCCTGCCAGTAAACAGAACTTTCCAGCAATGAGACTGAAGGTTTTTCTGCGGCAGATAACCCGTCACCCAACAAAGCACTGATCGGCATCGCCTGTTCAGCACTCAAGGGTGTTTCTTCTACAAAGCGGGCCTGCTCTTCAACTAAACGCGCAGCAAAACCCAGATAGCTTGATGAAACCTCATCTGAGCCACCGTCTGCACTATCCAGCACACGCAGGCGTTCGGCCCGCCTGCGATAAAGGACGTGAAGACGAGGCTGGAGAAGTTGCTCAATAGCCTGAACACCGGGAACAGTCTTATCAAGCGGCGGTATATCAGAAAAGTTATTGCGCATTAGTGGTGTTTGACTGGCGCATCAGAGGACGGATTGACTTCTTCATCATACCATCTGTCGTGGTGCTGTTTGGCCCAGGCGCGTGAGACATAACCGGTCAACATGCCAGTGATAGACCCGCGTACCCAGATACCCATATAGATATGCCCAATCACCAGCAGAATAAGCCCTAGACCGGCACAGGCATGCGCCAGCAAGGCAAGCCGAATAACCGGAATGGGGAAATAAGCGGCAAAATAGGCCCGCCACGCAACAATCCCCGTAAAGAACAATACCGAGATCAAGGACATAATACCCCAGAACAGCAGCTTCTGGCCGGCGTTGTATTTCCCGATTCGGAGCTTCTGCCCATGCTTGTTCATCAGAACATCGAGCACATGCCGAAACCAGATACCGTCTGTGCGCACCAGAAGGTTATGATGCACAAAACGGAAGAACATCACCACCAATAGAAGGAAAACGACTGTACCAAGGAAAGGGTGCAGAATGCGTGCTGTCTGCGGTGTTCCCAGAACGCTCCCCATCCAGTTCAGGCTGGGGAAAAACCAGGAAAGGCCGGACATGGCTACCAGAAAGAAGCAAGCTACCATTGTCCAGTGACACATACGGTCAAAGAACTTGGTGCGTAGAATCGAATTTTTGGTGTCCATAATTATTCCCTCCCTTCCGGACGGCTATCCGCAGGGTGCTGTGGAGCAGACGCGTCTGCATCCGCCAGTTCTTTGGGGGGCTCTGCCGGGTGCTCATCTTCGTCAGTCGTGTTCGGACCAACACCCACATAATGGGCGAAAGAGGCTGCGAGCGTTGCAATAAAGCCCAATGCCCCCACGGGTTTAAGCCACTCTTTCCACCCGCGCACAACCGGACTGATATAAGGGTCTTTCGGCAAACGGTGATAAATCTGCGGTGTGTCAGCGTGGGTCAGCACATACATGACGTGCGTACCGCCAACGCCTTCCGGGTCATAAAGACCTGCGCCGTCATGGCCACGGCTTTTCAGTTCTTCAACGCGATTGGCCGCAAGCTGCTTCATATCCGCCTTGGAACCGAAGGCGATTGCACCTGTCGGGCAGGTTTTGACGCAAGCAGGCTCCTGCCCAACGGCCACACGGTCCGCACACAGGGTGCATTTATAGGCTTTGTTATCTTTCTTGCTGATACGCGGCACATCAAACGGGCAGCCGGCAACGCAGTAACCACACCCGATGCACTGATCAGACTGGAAATCAACAATGCCGTTGGCAAACTGTACAATTGCGCCGGGGCTTGGGCAGGCTTTCAGGCATCCGGGGTCTGCACAATGCATGCAGCCTTCTTTGCGTAAAAGCCATTCCAGCTTGCCGCTTTCGTCTTCATATTCGTCAAACCGAATGACGGTCCACGTTTCAGGCGTCAGGTCGGCAGGGTTGTCATACACCCCGACGTTATGCCCTACTTCGTCACGTAGGTCGTTCCATTCAGAACAGGCGACCTGACACCCCTTGCACCCAGTGCAAAGGGAGACGTCAATCAGCTTCGCAACTTCTTCCTGATGGCTGCGGGCCTGTGGCGCGGGCGTCATGCCATTGGTGGCAGAGCGCTTGATGATATCCTGTGACTGCATGCTCATCGCGCACCTCAGACTTTTTCTACGTTAACAAGGAAGGCTTTGAACTCTGGTGTCTGGGAGTTCGCATCCCCGACAGCAGGGCTAAGAGTATTGGCCAGATAGCCCTTACGGGTTGCCCCCCTAAACCCCCAGTGGCACGGAATGCCGATCTGATCGAGATCACGCCCCATGACGTTCAGGGTCTTGATACGCTTGGTGACCACAGCCTTGGCTTCAATGTAACCACGGGCAGAAGAGACCTTCACCATATCCCCTGCGGAAATATGAAGCTTTTCTGCCAGTTTTTCACCAATTTCCACAAACTGTTCAGGCTGGATAATTGCATTCAGGCGTGAATGCTTGGTCCAGTGACGGAAAAGCTCGGTAATGGAATAGGTTGTCGCCACGTACGGGAAATTTTTGGGGGATCCCATCCGTGCCCGATCATCCTTCAGCACGCGTGCCGTCGGGTTATAAGACACAGCTGGATGCAACGGATTATTCTCAAGCGGAGATTCCGTTGGTTCATACTGCTCAGGGAACGGACCATCCGTCATGCCACCGCAGGCAAACAGACGCCCTACCCCATCCGGCTGCATGATGAACGGGCTGACGCCGCTTCCCGGTGGCGATGTGACGGGATAATCCGGCACGTCAGCGCCCTTCCAGCGCTCACCTGTCCACTCCAGAATCTGGCGTTTCGGGTCCCAAGGATGACCAGCCGGATCAAGTGACGCACGGTTATAAAGAATACGGCGGTTAGCAGGCCATGCCCACGCCCAGCCTGGCGTGCAGCCCAAGCCGGTATCCGTATTATCGCGACGCGCCATCTGGTTGCCGGCTTCTGTCCAGGAACCAGCAAAAATCCATGTGAAACTCGACGTTGTGCCGTCATCTTTCATGACGGAGAAATCAGGCAGCAACTGGCCTTTTTTCACTATGACTTTGCCCTGATCATCCACCAGGTCAGCCAGTGCATAGCCGTTTGATTCCTTGGCGACTTCTTCCGGCGTTGGGTCTTCAGGGTCTCGGTAGTTCCACTGCATATTCAGCACTGGTTCTGGGCATACCCCGCCTTCTTTGCGATAAAGATCGCGGATTTTAGTGAAGATGGTGCCAAGAATTTTCCCGTCCTGCCATGCTTCGCCCGGCGGTTCCGCGCCAGCAAAATGCCACTGCAACCAACGACCTGAATTGACGATGGAACCGTTTTCTTCAGCAAAGCAGGAAGACGGTAGACGGAAGACTTCGGTCTGAATGTCTTCTGTCTTCACATCGTTATAGACACCCTCGTTCTGCCAGAAGGACCCTGTTTCCGTAGCCAAAGGATCAATCACGACAAGGAACTTCAGTTTTGCCAGTGCCTGTGCCGTCTTGTTTTTATCTGGCATGGCGGCAAGCGGGTTAAAGCCCTGCGCAATATAGCCGTTCACTTTGCCCTGATACATCAGGTCAATATAGGCCAGCATGTCGTAACTGCGGTCCCATTTGGGCAACCAGTCATAGCCCCAGCTATTTTCAGCCGTGGCGTGCTCACCCCACAGGGTTTTCATCAGGCTGACAAAAAACTTTGGCGTGTGATGCCAATAGTTGACCTGTCCCGGCACATCCGTGGCTGGTGTGGTTTCTTTCAGGTAAGTTGCAATGTCAGGCTGCTTTTCAGACGGCAGGTTCATATAACCCGGCAACCGCAAAGAAAGCAGACCAAGGTCGGTATAGCCCTGAATGTTGGAATGCCCACGCAGGGCGTTCATACCACCTCCCGGCATACCAATATTGCCCAGCAGAAGCTGAACCATGGCCGCAGACCGAATAACCTGAGACCCACTGGTATGGTGTGTCCATCCCAGCGCAAACAGGAACGTCGATGTCAGGTCAGGCGCACTGGTGCGTGCCAGTTCTTCGCAGACATGCAGGAAGTCTTTTACTGGCGTGCCGCAAAGCTTCGTCACCATTTCTGGCGTGTAACGCTCAACGTGCTTACGCAACAGGTTCAGAACACAACGTGGGTTCTGAAGTGTGGGGTCCTGCTTGGCAAAGCCCTTTTCATCACGCTCATACGTCCACGAGCTTTTGTCATAAGCACGTTTCTCTGCGTCGTAGCCGCTGAAAAGCCCGTCATTAAATTCATAGTCTTCGCGAACAATCAGGGCTGCGTTGGTATAGGCCTTAACATACTCATGCTGAATTTTGTCGTGCGTCAGCAGGTAGTTGACAACGCCCAGCATAAACGCCGCATCCGCACCCGCCCGGATGGGGGTATAAAAATCGGCAACGGCCGCGCTTCGGTTAAAGCGTGGGTCAACCACCATGACCTTCGCGCCGTTGCGGATCTTGGCTTCCATAACCCACTTGAAACCCACAGGGTGTGCTTCAGCCGGGTTGCCGCCCATAATCAGGACGACGTTCGCATTCTTGATATCGACCCAGTTGTTGGTCATCGCCCCACGCCCGAAGGTGGGAGCCAAGGCAGAAACTGTCGGTGCGTGGCAGACGCGCGCCTGACAATCCAGCCCCAGCATCCCCAGCGCACGGGCAAACTTGAAATCAAGCACACCTGTTTCATTGCTGGCGGCTGATGACGCCAACATACCAGAACTTAGCCACCGGTTAACGGTCTGACCTTTTTCATTCCGTTCGATAAAATTTTTGTCGCGGTCTTCTTTCAGCAGGCTAGCAATGCGGTCAGTTGCTTCTTCCCAACTGATACGCTTCCATTCTTTCGACCCTGGGGCACGATATTCAGGGTATTTCAGGCGGCCTTCACTGTGAATGAAATCGACCAGCCCTGCTCCTTTGGGGCACAGGGAGCCACGGCTTACGGGATGGTCAGGATCACCTTCAATATGGAAGATGTTGGGTTTGGCATTCTTTGCACCGTCACCCAGACTGTACATTAGAATCCCACACCCGACCGAACAGTAAGTGCAGTTGTTGCGTGTCTCTTTTGCGCGCAGCAATTTGTACTGCCGGGAATCACCAGCGTAAGCCTTTGGCGGCGCAAACCCCAAAGCTACTGCACTGGCCCCCGCAGCACAGGTGCCGCAGGCTTGTAGAAATTGCCGTCTTCCCAGAGTCATTATAGTCGTGCCTTTTTTACCGCAACTAACTGCATAACCTCTATTTAAGTTCTCTTGTGCAACATGAAATTGATGCAGATCATTGACAAAACGGTGTGATTATATCCATAAATATACGGACATACTTTCACGAAATTAATAATTATATTTATAATACATTGATTTTATTGAATTATTTTCACAAACCCTGAATGGCATCTTTGCTTTATATATCAACTTCTTCGATAATTTTCCTTGGCTGCCATCGCTCACAAGCATGGCATTTCCACCCCTTTTTTCACTTCAAACGCACTCATTGGTAATTTTTTAATTGCAATTAAGAGTTGTTCTCATTAAATGCAGTTTCAGGAGCACCTGTCGGCGGTATCCCGTCCGTCTTCCCCAATCCTGACAGTGTGCTCCACCCATAGCTGACGCCTTTAACCGCAACCAACGAAGTCAGCTTTTTTGACCCCCAGCCATGGGCAGAGAATATCACGATGACTGACGCTACCGTTTACGACACTCACTGGCATCTGGCGCACTCACAACCGTCTGTTCTTCTAGATTATTTTAACCCGACCCGCGGCTTTATCCCTCAGATCAATATTCTTTTCAGCCGCTTCAAAGCCATTCAAACGCTCTGTGATGCTGGACAGGCAGACGAACCCCTTACCCGCCTGAGAAATGAGCTTGCCTTTCATCTGGTCAAGATGTCGCGCTGGTGGGGGTTTGATTTCTGCCCGCGTGGCCTGACCGGCGTGAAAAATCCGTTATTTCTGACCTATGTGAAAGCTCACATCAGCCGGTCAATTGATGACGAATGTTTTTTTGATCTTTTTACCATGCAGCGACAGATGCACGGTGGGGATTCAGGCCATATTTTGGTGCTCGGTCGGGATCAATTCAGCACTTCAGCACGCACCATTCTCTATGGTGTCGATGGCTGTAAAAGCTTCCGCTTTGCCAACCAGCAGAAAAATACCGAGCCGGAGTGGCACCGTTATAGCTATCCTGATTTTGCAAGCGCATGGTTGGCCGCATGGTCAACGCACTGCTCGGGTGAAAATGTCTGCAAAAATCTGCGCGAACATCTGGCCGCAGAACGCGAACATGCTTGCGCGCGCAGCTGGCACCAACGCTATTTCCATCATCTGGACGCACGTCGCGCCATCAAACAGTATGCCGAGGCCCAAACCCAACTTGAAATCTGCCAATCCCCTTTTGGGAAGGCTGAATTCGAAACCATTGTAAACAGTCTGGCCTTCGACATTGTCAAAGCGGCGTTTGATCGCTCCATCACTATTGCGGATTTGATGGAAGAATCTGGCACGTCAGACGGTACGCTTCGCACCGCCAATACCATCAAATACAGAGCCCGAACCCACGTTGCGACCAACGTGGACCCTTGCCATAAACCAGATATGGACACGCTTCTGGACCGGACGCTGTCCTACATTCCACGTCGCTGTGCCTGATAGTCAAAAAGGCATCTTATTGCTTCACTGACCACCTGCCACCAAACTGGTTGTTGTTCTCTTTGCCACGCAAAAAAGCATGGCAAAGAGAATTGTCGCTTTAAGAAACGGCTGCGCCAATTCCCGCTTTTAGCAGTTCCGGGCTCAGGCCGCCTGAAAAGCCTTCAGCGTTCTGTTTGAACAGATCAACCAGCTTGTTGGCTTGCTGTGCATAGGCAGCCTTGTCGGCCCAAGCATGTTCCGGGTTGAGAATATCGGCTGGCACACCAGCAACCTGCTTTGGAATATGCAGCCCAAAATACGGCTCGACTTCACATTCAGCATCATTCAGACGGTCTTCCAGCACAGCAGCCAGAATGGCCCGTGTATGAGCCAGAGACATACGCTTGCCTGTTCCATAAGCTCCGCCAGTCCAGCCTGTATTTACCAGCCAGCAGGAAACGTTGCCCTTTGCAAGGCGGTCACGCAGAAGTTGCCCATACACAGCAGGCGAACGCGGCAGGAAAGGTGCGCCGAAACACGCGGAGAATGTTGCTTCAGGCTCATTCCCCAAGCCTTTTTCCGTCCCCGCAATCCGCGCTGTATAACCAGACAGGAAATGATACATGGCCTGATCCGGTGTTAGCTTGGAAACAGGTGGCAGAACACCAAAAGCATCGGCCGTCAGCATCAACACATGGCGGGGCTTGCCGCCCTGCCCGCTGGCAACCGCATTCGGAATGAAGTCAGTCGGATAGCATGAACGTGTATTTTCGGTGCGTGATGAATCATCCAGATCAAGCTTACCACGCGGTCCGACTGTTACGTTTTCAAGCACAACACCAAACCGATGCGACGCATTCCAGATGTCCGGCTCAGCTTCCTGATTCAGACGGATAACTTTGGCGTAGCAACCGCCTTCAAAGTTGAAGACGCCCTCATCTGACCATCCATGCTCGTCATCGCCAATCAAAGGGCGATTACGATCAGACGACAATGTTGTTTTCCCTGTGCCTGACAGACCAAAGAACAAAGCGCTTTCGCCCTTCGCATCAATGTTGGCAGAGCAATGCATAGGCAGCACGCCCTTGGGCGGCAGCAACCAGTTCATGACCGTGAAAATAGATTTCTTGATTTCACCCGCATACTGGGTGCCTGCAATGACAATCAGCTTCTGCTCAAAGGACAGGACGACAGCCGTAGAGGACCGCAGATTATAACTTTCGGCATCAAGCGCCAGATCAGGAGCATGCAGAATAACATAGTCAGGCACGAAATCAGCCAGATCTTCAACCGGCGGCCGAATGAACATGTTCCGTGCAAACTGGGCATGCCATGCGTTGGTTGTGACAACCCGAACCCGAATACGATGCGCCGGATCAGCCCCTGCATACAAATCTTGCGTGAAAAGCTCCTGCCCAGCCAGATAGCCACGAACCGTGTCAGTCAGACGCGTAAAGTGGTCAGGTGCCATTTTCTGGTTGATAGCGCTCCACCAGACCTGATCGCGAGTAGCGGGTTCATCGACAATAAATTTATCTTTGGCAGAACGGCCTGTGTGCTCACCTGTATAGACAGCCAGCGCCCCATCTTCTGACAATACGCCTTCCTGACGCTCCAACGCCTCGGCCACCAGTTCAGACGCTGAAAGATTGGCATGCACGGCATACAGCGGCTTTACCCCTGTTTTGTCCAATGCCTTGTGGGAATCTTCTCCCATTACGCTTTCAAATACCTTAGCCATAAGATGCTCTTGCATGATTTTTTCATCTTCCTTTTTTTCATGCGTTTGCTGTCAGTCATCCGCTACGAAATGCTCTGCTAGTATGCAAAACCAGTCCCGAACAAAAGCATCAGACCTTACCGTGCAATAACAAGGCAGCTACTATCCCTCACTGTAGGCAATTTTCAAAGCCTAAATCCTCATGGGTTCTTGAGACCCTTCTATGCTCGAATTTTGCCTTTTAGATGACACCCTGTCCTAGCCTTTGTTTCCTCACATGATAAACAGAACGATTTATTTTATATCACCCAACAAAGTTAGAATTTTATTTGCATCATAGATAAAACAGCTTGAAATCTTTCTGTATTATTGACTTCCTGTATTTTTCCATTTTCGTATTGCAATGTAACACGCAGAATATCGACCGGCCACCAGGTCAAGGCTGCGGACCACGCTTGTTGCCTTCCCCCATTAACAGCACCTGATCTCAAATCCGCTTCAGAAAACCGTGCAGCAGCTTCAACCACACCGGCTCCATCGCACAAAAAAGTTCTATTTTTTTGACAAGTAGGGGAAGAAAAGGCCGCTGTACGAGATTTCCACTTTCTGGGCGTGCCAAGCAAAGTATAACTGGCCTGTGCATACCACCCTGAGAAGTGCAAATGCTGCACTCCGGTTTCAATACGCTTATTGGCTTCAATTTCGTAGGCTTCTCCCGCCAAAAGCAGTTTCTTCCACGCGACAGCAGCCTCAAGACCAAAAGCCCCAGCGTCTTTCAGCGGTATCTTGCCTGTATTGAGAAACTTACCCGTCAGCCCAACATTCAGTTCGGGAAAGTCAGAAAAATCAACAGCAGGTGCCTGACCGGGACTCTGGGCTGCTTTAAAGACCCACTCCCCTGAAAATCCCACATGAACCAACAGGTCATGAGTGCTGACTGGCACCCCAACCAATCGAAACACCATTGCACGTTGGTTACCATCATGATCAGGCCCAGCAGTACCGGCGGTCCCTGCAATCGCAATATGATAGTGTTTCCCATGCGCTTCTATCTGGACTGCCTGACGGGCAATGCCGGCTGCCAGATTTCGCGTAATTGTAGAAATACTGGAGCGCTCGATAAAAACTGTGTCGCCCTGCGCCTGCATGGATTCCAAACCGAAACTGGGTTTGAAAATACCGGCCGTCAGCACAAAATGCTTAATCCCAGTATAGCTTACCTGTCCTTCAAACAGACGCATCGGCCCTTTGGGAACCGGGCCGAAATCCCAGATCGCACCGATTTCAAACTGCTTATGAATTGTTATGCGCGCGCCGTTACGCAGCCGAGCAGCTCTTACCCCTACACCGTCCACCGGCACCGTGCTTTGGGGGAAACCTCCGATATCCAACTGATCCGTCGCGTAGGGTTTTATAACCACGTCCCCTAGAACAATGGTTGGAACCGTACTCCCCACAGCCTGACACGCAGAAAAAAAAGACACTCCAGCAAACAGGACGCCTGACCAGTAGCGCCCCAGTACCCTCTTTCTCTTCTGACAAACAATAAACGACATATTCTCTGCTGCTAACCGTGGCCAACCACCGCTTGTTTAACGATGAAAACACTGAACCCCAATCAATGCATCCATGTTCATATCCACGCCCTGCTACGCTTCAATATCAGAGCGCGGGACAGTCTGCTATTTTGATAACCTGCGTCAAACCGACTGTGCTCGCTGAAGAAAATTCTGCCGCATGGGGCGCAAAACTGCCATTGCCAACACAGCCGTCAGAATATCTCCACCAATCGCGCAGGCAAATACCCCGTACCAACTTCCCGTTGCCTGATGCATCCATGCCGCCAACGGACCACCAACAATGGCCCCTACTCCTTGGGCAATATAGAGGCACCCATAGTTCCGTGAGGCATCCTTGGTACCAAAGGTGTCGGTCAATGTTGCGGGGAACAGGGAAAAAATCTCCCCCCACCCTAGAAAGACAACGCCTGACAAAAGGACAAAAGCAACAGGATGATGCGCCAAGGCCAACCAGCAAACCAATGCAATGGCTTCCAGACTGAACGCAAACGCCATGGTTTGCTCCCTTCCCCATCTGTCAGACACCCATCCGAACAAGGGGCGCGTCAAACCGTTTGCAATCCGATCCAACGTCATGGCAAGTGGCACGGCGGCCATACCAAACAGGCTTAATTTTGCGACACCGAAGTCTGTCGCAATCTGAACCAACTGCGATGTAACCATTAACCCGGACGTGGCCATAGTCGCCATCATGAAAAACATGACCCAGAAAAGGCGCGTTTTCAAAACTTGTGGCGTCATGTAGCCAAACTGGCCATTCGCAACAGGTGTCGTGCTGTCTTTATTCGGCACGCGCAGAAAAGCCGCTGCCAGTAAGCCAACAGCCGCCATAATCACACCAAACAGAGAAAACGTAGGCCGCCACCCATACACAGCAAGGACTTGCGCTATGGGAAAAGTGGTCAGCATGGCCCCCATACCATAACCCGCCGCAGCAGCGCCTGCGGCCATCCCCCGATTGTGCGGGAACCACTGCATAAGCAACGTCACAACGCCCACATACACAATGCCTGTGCCGACCCCGCCCAGCCCCCCATATGTCAGATACAGCATGGGCAATGACGTAACCTGTGCCGCCGCAACCCAGCTTAAACCGGTTATGACAATTCCCACCATAATCAGCTTTCGGGGGTGGATATGCTGCGCGATCCATCCCTGCACAGGAGAGAAAACTGTTTGTAAAATAATCAGTAAGGAAAAAGTCACCTGAAGAGCCGCAGCGCTAACCTTGAATTCTTCTTTCAATAAAGGCGTAAAGAGAGTCCAGACATATTGGGGCGATGAAATGGCCGCCATACACAGCAGACAGGCACACATCTGCTGCCATTTTGTGCCGCCGTCCTGTTTTGTGGTGGAGTATGGAAGCATCAAACTTCATCCTTACGCATGCCTGAATGCATAAGGTGGCTGCCTCATTCAAGCATGTCACTACGGAATCGATTTGATTTTATTTTTATAACGGTCTTGTAATTTTTTATGAAAAAGAGGCGGCTCTTGAGGTTGCTGGGCCGCCATCGCTTCTACGCGTGCTCCCGCCTGCGCCAGCATCTGCGGGATAAGCTGTGTTTCAGGAAGATTTTTCCAGTATTTTCGCGGCATTTCAGACCGCATTGCTTTGGTTTTGATACGTGCCGGATTAAAGATGGACACATAATATGTCTGCCACAGCAAATCGACATCATCAGTGACATCAGGTTTGTCGCAGGGGTTTCTGCTGATGGCACATTGCTGCCCATTCCATGCAATCGAACCCTTAGGTGTCAGAATAACCCAGTCCATATCGGTAAAACGCCGCGTGAAAAAAGGGGCAACGGTCTGTAAAATATAATGGTCTGGTTCAAACCACGCCAAAAACTGACGCCTCCCTCCGCTCCCCTCACCTTGTTCACGAAACCGCAAAAACGCTTCCATTTTATGGGCATCCCGGCGCACCTGATGCATCATGCGGAGGGCTCGGGCGATGTCAGGGTCAACCGGAATAGAAGCCAAAGCCGGTTCAGCCTGCGCGCGCCATAAAATACGATAGGCAAGATCAAACCGTCCCTGATCGGAATGGCGCAAAACGGACTTCAATAGCGCCAAACAGGTATTCCGTAGCACCGGCTGCGCCGCGTCTTCTTTGGGTTCAGGCCCTTTCAAGGGGGCATCAAACAGACTCACTTCAGCCTTTGTACTGCGCCACTCAATATTTTCGGGAGCCAACCCAGCCAGAAAACATTGACGCGCAAGAACCCGCCATTCCTGAAAATTGGTGTTGTCCGGTAATGTAAAACCGTAAACCATCCCTAGAACAGTGTAAGTTGCTGCGGCTGAGGCAGGAAAAGCTGCCGAATATTCTGCTGGTCTGCCAATTGAACAGGTGACCATCCAACAGCATGCAGAAACGGTTTTACCTTCCGTAAGGAGACATTCAGTTTTGCCAGATCTTCCAACCGCAAACGCCTATGCCGACGGGCCGTTACAATGGCATTGACGGACCGCACACCCAGCCCCGGCACACGTAAGAGCATTTCCCGGCTGGCACGGTTCAGATCAACAGGAAACTGCTCTCTGTTTGCCAAAGCCCAAGCCAGTTTAGGGTCTAGGGCAAGGTCAAGCATGCCATCGGGGCTGGCTGCGGTAATTTCAGAAAACTGAAACCCATAGAAGCGGAATAACCAATCAGCCTGATATAAACGGTGCTCCCGTAGCAGAGGGGGGGCTTTGACTGGCAAAATAGCCGATGCATCAGGGATAGGACTGAACGCGGAATAATAGACCCGGCGCAGGCGGTATCCAGTGTAAAGAGAAGAACTGCTTGATAAAATGTCCCGATCTGTTGCGGTATCGGCCCCTACAATCATTTGCGTGCTTTGACCGCCCGGAGCAAAGCGAGGAGCAGCCCGACCAGCCAATGTGCGGTCTTTGCCGGCGTCAATACGAGTACGCATCTCACCCATGGCATGACGGATTTCTGATGCCTGTTTTTGCGGGGCATAGTCTGCAAGCCCACGTTCCGTTGGCATCTCCACATTGATAGACAACCGGTCTGCATACAGCCCGGCTTCTGCCAGAAGCCCCGGCGATGCATTGGGGATGGTCTTCAGGTGAATATACCCACGGAAATTATGCACTTCACGCAGTTCTCGGGCCACACGCACCATTTGGGCCATAGTATCATCGGACGAGCGGATGATGCCCGATGACAGGAACAAGCCTTCAATATAATTGCGCCGATAAAATTCTAACGTCAGCCAGATGACTTCATCTGCCGTAAAGCGTGCTCTCTGCACATTGGATGAAGACCGGTTGATGCAATAAGCGCAATCATAAATACAAAAATTGGTCAGCAGAATTTTCAGGAGGGAAATGCAGCGCCCATCGGGCGTGTAAGCATGGCAAATGCCATTGCCGGTAGAGCCCAGGCCTTTTGTGGCCGCAGAATCCCGCTTACCCGCCCCGCTTGATGAGCATGAGGCATCGTATTTTGCGGCATCTGATAAAATGGCCAACCGGTCTGAAAGGCTGCTCTTCATAGTTGTTCATGTTATGTTCTCTTTCTAGCCTGTGCAAGCCTTATCTTTATCTCGTCACGTGTACCGTTGTGCTTCCCTCCTCCTATCAGAGGGAAGCACTCACTCTCAGCCAGCGTAGACCGGGCCTTCAGGCAGCAGTTTACCGGGGTTGAGAATATTGTGCGGGTCCAACGTCGCCTTTAATGCTCGCATGACACTCAACGCCCCCTCACCATGTTCGGCTGCCAGAAACTCCAGCTTGCCAAGACCCACACCATGTTCACCACTGCAAGAGCCGCCGAGTGCCAAGGCCCGTGCTACAATCTTGCGGTCAAGATCAAGGGCTTGCTGATAGCCTTGGTCGGTCTCTTCCGTAACAATAATGGTATGAAAATTACCATCACCCACATGGCCGAGAATGGCTGCATAGAGACCCGACTTCTGAATATCGTCCTTCACACCCGAAATAAGCGCTGTCAGTTGAGAAATGGGGACGATGCAATCGGTACTAATCAACCGCATGCCCGGATGCTGTGCTTTAATGGCCCAAAAAGCGTTATGTCTGGCCTTCCAAAGACGGGCCCGTTCATCCGCACTATCGGCCCACGCAAACCCTAGACCTATGTTATCAAGGGCCAGCGTTTCCGTGACAGCAATTTGTTCTTTCACGGCTTCTGGCGATCCTGAAAATTCGAAAAACAGGGTCGTCAGAGCACGATATTCGTTAAGGTCAGAATAGCGGATGCAGGCATCCATCTGCACATCATCCAGCAATTCAACGCGTGCAATCGGAATACCCATTTGGATAATTTCAACGGCCGTATTAACGGCGTCGTCCAGATTTTCGAATTGACAGACGGCAGCGGAAAGCTGTTCCGGCTGACCATGCAACCGTAGTTGTACCTCTGTAATAATACCCAGCGTGCCTTCAGACCCCACAAACAGAGACGTCAGATCATAACCGGTCGACGACTTCCGGACACGCCCACCCGTCTGAATAATTTCTCCGTTCGCCAGCACGACTGTCAAACCGAGAACATTTTCCTTGATGGTCCCATATTTCACCGCGGCAGTGCCGGATGCGCGCGTTGCACACATGCCCCCTAATGTCGCCTCTCCACCCGGATCAACTGGGAAAAAGAGGCCAGTATCACGAAGAAAAGCATTAAGAGACTGTCGGGTTACGCCAGCCTGCACACGGCAATCCAAATCGGCCTGATTGACCTCCAGCACACGCGCCATCCGCGAAAGGTCGAGACTTATTCCCCCATCAGGCGGAGTGACATGCCCTTCAACAGATGTACCGGCCCCAAACGCAACCACAGGAACACGATGCTCGTGGCACAAACGCAGCGTTGCGGACACATCTTCCGAAGTTTCAGCAAAAACGACCCCGACCGGCATATTGGCTACCGGAAGCGCTTCACCATGGCTATGCGCATCACAGACGGACGCATTTGTGGAAATTTTGTCGCCAAGTTGCACACGCAAAGCCGATAAAACAGCATTGGCGCGTGCCGTGGCATGAAGAGGGAGTGAAGCAGTCTCCGACATAATGAGGGCTCTCTATCGCTATAATCCAGACGTTGCCGGACCATAGCGTTAGAAAACCGGATAGGTCGAGAGCCGCAGCAACGAGCCTCCCCTTCTGCAAGTGAAGGGCAAGCCGTCATCCGCCTATGTTAGGGACTGATTTAGATCACACTCAAACAGCCAGACCGTCCAGCAATGGAACACCACACTTCAGAGACATGGTCTGACGATAAGCCTCAACTTCGGGGGGATAAATCAGCCCTTTAATTAAGGAGAGGCTGTGAAGTTGTGCAAAAAGATGAATATCATCCGTCGAAAGAACCGTATTAACAGCTTCTTTTGAGTGAATCAGACTTGCAAGCTCGGCAAGTAAACTATTCAACGGAGCCAGAGCTTCTGGCCCCTCACTAAGAATATCCGTGAAAGCACCGGTTGAGCGCTCTTTATTACGAATAAAATAGGCCCGACCTGATGTTGTCGAAAATTCAGGAAATGGTGCTGACGCGGCACGAGGCAGAAACTGTCGATAAAGGGGACCATTCAGCCGCTTCATCCAGTCTGACACTGCGGGGTTTATTTGCCCGGTGAGTATAGGCGCTCCCTCTTGATCAATACGGGCCACAATATCCATGCTTTCCCCCATGAAGTGACCATTATCTTCAAGGATAGGCACCATCTTGGCACCGATCATGCGTTTAGGGGTTGCTTCATCATCATTCTGCAAAATGACCAAGTTGAATGGTATATTTTTCAGGCCAAAAATCATTCTGGCCTTAATGCAAAAGGGGCAGTGATCATAAACATATAATTGATACATAGAATAAAAATCCCTTCAGAAGCGGTGAGATAGAGTTACTCTAAGCAGAACGTCATGCCCCCTAAAGACCAACTCCTCACATAAACGTGCTTTTCCACCATCGTTGAACATCTTTGCCAAACGGTCCTCCACCTGCCCGCAAGGTCTTTCCTGACTGGTGCAGAGCCATGTGCAACACCATATGCATTAGAGCGATCTACCCTAAGGCATTTCCGTTTTCGAGGAAGACTATCGTGACGATCCCGTTTTCTGTTCTTGATCTCTCCCTGATTGCCCGCGGAAAAGGCCCAGCTGATGCATTTCAAAACACGATACACTTTGCGCAGTTAGCAGAGCGCCTTGATTTCAAACGGTATTGGCTGGCTGAACACCATAACATGCCGGGTATTGCTTCTGCCGCAACCTCCATTCTAGTTGCACAGGTTGCATCCGCCACCCGCCACATCAGGGTCGGATCAGGCGGCATTATGCTTCCCAATCACTCCCCCTTGATTATCGCGGAACAGTTTGGAACGCTCGAAACGCTTTTTCCGGGCCGCATTGATTTGGGCCTTGGTCGTGCTCCAGGGGCTGACCAGCAAACTGCACGAGCACTGCGGAGAGACCTTCACGCTCCTGACCGTTTTCCTGAAGATGTTGCCGAACTTCTGACTTACTTTGAACCGGGCACCATGAATGATACCCACTTGATCCACGCTGTTCCCGGCATGGGATTACAGGTGCCGGTATGGATTTTAGGGTCATCTCTATTTTCGGCAGTTTTGGCGGCTCATCTCGGCCTACCATATGCTTTCGCATCCCACTTTGCGCCCGCACAAATGGCGGAAGCCATCACACTCTACCGTGCGCGCTTTACACCATCAGCCCGCTGTCCGGCTCCGTACGTTATGCTCACCATAAATATTATTGCGGCCGATACAGACGCGGAAGCACGCAGACTAAAGACTTCTCTTGAACAGTATTTTCTTGCATTACGTCGGGGCCGCCCTATTGCTTTCCCACCACCATTAGAGAGCGAAAATGCTCCTTGGACAAAGCCGGAGCAAGACCTTCTGGATAGCAGCCTGCGTTATACTTACGCAGGCACTCCGGAAACCATAAGGCACATATTAAAAGACTTTGTTGATTTTCATCAACCACAGGAAATTATGGTCGCCGCCCCTATTTTTGACCACGCAATGCGGTGCCAAAGCCTTGAACTGACAAGTCAGATCAAGGCTTTGTTGGATTAATGACGCCGTCTCGGGCCATGGTAGTCTGTTTCAAGATACGGAATGGTCGTTAGTATCTGGACGTTCAGCATCCCAAGCCCTCTGGTAAGCTGGCCTTTTATCGGAAGGTGAGCATGACCGTTGGTCCAGCGTCCGCCATCTTCTTCTGGTGGATGCCAGCCGTCCAGATCTCTGGAAATATGGGTTGTCAGTCTTTTACGCTTCCGTGAGTCAAACAGAACAATATCACCGACATGGATGCCCAGATATCTTTTATCCTGCACATATGGGCCAATCACATCCACAGGGCGGCTTGCTCTTGAGGACAAATGAACCTCCTGAACGTCAGGCGGCAACATGAATGTTGCGACGTCATTTTTCTCAAGCGCTTTCTTGATAACCTGCCCCTTGTCGGTGACAAGCTGCAAATCGTGGTCATCGGTTATTTCCGGATGGTAAAAAAGAGGCTCCAACCCTCCCCGTTCAGCCCGAAGTTTAAGGCGATGATACAAGGGCTCTACAACATCGCGCTCTGTCACGACGGGCACTTCGGTGCGGGAGTGCCAATGCGTATCATTTGGGCATGGAGGCAGAGCACTGGCGACAAGGAGATTTTCCGCAATAAGAACAGCATGCGGATCTGTCTGAACTGGGTAGGCTTTATACGAGGTATATGAGCGATCATAAAAAATCGACAGTCGGTTAATCAGTAAGCAAACCGGAATAAATTTATCTTCAAAAAATAGACAATGATCTGGCGTTAACAATAGGTCTTTTGCTGGTAAACCGTCGGCTATCGCGTCTTTCAAAATACGCACAGGGTAGCCTGCTTCATCGTCCGGCAGTCCCGGCAGAGTGATCCCATAAGAAACAGAAACGCGCGTTACGTCATGGTGCTGCTCCACCCCATCCGCATACCCCAGAACAGCATGGCCGGGACGCAGTTCTTCCACGCTAACGTGCCCATCGGGCGCATGAAGTGTCGTGCCGTGCAAAAAACTGGCTTCTGGTACGATAGGGCTCGTCAGCTCGTTCTTTTTCGCAGCAAGCACCTCTGTCGGATCGGGAACTACCGGGTTTTGCAAAAAATTATCTCCTTTGCACATGGAACGCTCTATCATTTCTGTCGTTCAGACCTCGGCAGGGAATGGACCATACCAGATATTAAAAATCTGTCGGTTTTCCCCAACAATAAACAATTTTTGCTTCAGAAAGCCTTTTTCAACCGTCAAACTGAAAAAGAGGCACCCTGAATTGACACATATCGGTGCGTTTTAATGTGTTACAAAAATTATTTTAGCAAGAGTATTCCAAAAACTTTTCCTAAAATTGTCGCTATGGTCAGCGTAAAATCTCTAAAAGACCGAGCGATTCCGCCTCTCTTTTACAAAAATAAACGAATGATTAAATAAAATACATAGTCCTTAAGATTTTAGTTTTTGACTTAAATCAACATATATTCACCATTCACATGAATCAACTTTTAGATTTTCCATTAAAAATAAATATTATTTATATTTTGTTTTTCTCAACAGCTTCCAGATTTTTGATCTTTTTTGTCTATCGAGTAATTAAAATCAATAATTTTGAATTATATTCTCTCCGAAAAAACAAAAACTTCGATGCTTAAATAGTTTTATAGATGACAATATCTTCCCTATATTCATTTTCTTGCTGAAAAAATCATTCCCATTTAATCATAAGAAACAAAACAATCCTTGCTTGTCAGGAAGTCATTATATGTCCGTTATCCATCCTGCTATTGTATCATTTGGCAGCATCAATGTTGATCTGACTGTGCATGTAGATACTTTCCCAAAAGCCGGTGAAACCAAGCATGCTTCCAATTACGCTATAGGATTAGGAGGCAAAGGAGCAAATCAAGCCGCCGCAGTTGCACGCCTCTGTCAGGATAGCCAAACCAAAACCGCTCTTATCGGGCGCGTGGGCGCAGATGATTTTGGTATTTTCGCCAAAGACACATTGGCCGCTTTTGGTGTAGAAACATCTCTTATTCATACAGATCAGTCTCAGGCGACCGGCATCGCGCTAATCAACATTGATGCAAAAGGTGAAAACTGCATCACCGTAGTCGGTGCAGCCAACATGGCCGTGTCGGAAATCGACATAGAAAAAAACATCGCGCATCTGGAGAATGCCAGCGTTCTTCTTTTGCAGCTCGAATGCCCTTTAACAATCGTGACAAAGGCTGCTGCTAAAACACGCTCCGCCGGAGGTCAGGTCATTCTTGACCCAGCCCCTGTTCCCCAGGACGATCTTCCCAAAGCGCTTTGGGACGCTATCGACGTCATCACCCCTAATGAAACAGAAACCCATCGCCTCACAAATATATTGCCTGACACTCCAGAAAGTGCGGCCCAAGCAGCGGAAAAACTGCTCCAGAAAGGTGTTCGTGCAGTCGTTATTAAAATGGGGCATCGCGGCACATATTGGCACGATGGGACAAAAGGCGATTTCGTAAAGCCCTTTTCTGTGACGGCAATAGATACGGTGGCAGCAGGCGACTGCTTTAATGCAGGGCTTGCCGTCGCTTTAAATGAAGGGAAACCCTTACCTCAGGCTGTTCGCTTTGCTTCTGCCTGCGGCGCCCTCGCGACGACAAAAAAGGGGGCCGCAGATTCTGCTCCAACCAGAGAAGAAGTCGGAAAACTTCTTAATTCATATTAAGTTATTTCCATCAATTTTGAATCAGAGAAAATTTAAAAGAACACACTATCATTTTAGATTTTCTCTCTCAAAAAATTGAACCGTGCTCTTTTTTATGGGAAGATAATTCTAACTTCTTATGATCTTACGAGACCGGCATGCCCCCCTTTTTTTCTTCTCTGACTTTAGCCTGTTTTTCAGCCCGTGCAGGCCGCTCTCTAAAAAAGCTTTCCTTGATTGCAACCGTCAGTCTGCTGCTGGCACCGAATGCACCAACGCATGCAGCAAAGGTCGAACATCAACCTGATCTGTCGGCCATTCAGACTGTCGTTGTCATTTTTGCTGAAAACCGATCTTTTGATAATCTGTATCGTGGCTTTCCGGGAGCTGAAACGTCAGCTAACCTTCCTCCAGACAAGTTTCAGCAAAAAGATCGGGATGGGTCTGTTTTAAAAGAACTTCCCCCTGTCTGGGGTGGCCTGACAGCACGCGGTATTCCTAACCCTATCACCCAGTCAATGACAGAGCATCTACCCAACAAGCCCTTTGCTGTGGATGACCCTGCGAGCTTCAATGTCCCCTTGAACACCTTAACCCATGATTTATGGCATCGGTTTTACCAAAACCAGATGCAGATCAATCACGGCAAAAACGACATGTTCGTCGCTTGGGCAGACACAGGTGCCATGCCGATGGGGTATTGGAATGGTAGCCACATGAAAATGTGGAAAATTGCCGAAAAATATACCATGGCAGACCATTTTTTCATGGGGGCTTTCGGCAGTTCGTTCCTGAACCATCAGTGGCTCGCCTGCGCCTGCGCCCCCTTTTACCCAAATGCAGACACCAGCCCGTCCCATCCATCCATCGTTACAGCCAACACTGCGGGGGACGCTCTGATTGTGGCTGCCAATTCACCTCATTCGGCTCTCGACGGTGTACCGAAATTTGTCCGTGATGGTAATCTGACCCCTGACTTCCATGCTGTTAACACCATGCAGCCAGCCTATCAGCCTAGCGGAAACAAACCTGCTGACGGGCAAGACCCTCGTTTTGCAGACCCCAGCCGCCCCACAACCCTTCCTCCACAGACAATCCCCACAGTGGGAGACCGACTAAGCGAAAAAAATATCAGTTGGGCATGGTTTTCAGGAGCATGGCAGCATGTGCTTGATCACGGAAATGCGTATCCAATGCCGGATTTTCAGTATCATCATCAGCCCTATAATTTTTACGCAAACTATGCCCCGGGTACCACTGCGCGTGAACAGCATCTCCAGGATGGAGGGCTAAATGGCTCACGCTTCATTAAGCTGATTGATGAAGGCAAACTGCCACAGGTGTCGTTTTATAAGCCGCAAGGTAATCTTAACGAGCATTCGGGTTACGCTGATATTGAATCAGGCGATAGCCATATTGCGGACCTAATCAGCCATTTAGAAAAAAGCCCTCAATGGCAGCATATGCTCGTCATTGTTACATATGATGAAAATGGCGGCCTCTGGGATCATGTTGCCCCCCCCAAAGGCGACCGCTGGGGCCCTGGTTCGCGTATTCCGGCCATCATCGTATCCCCATTTGCGCGTCGTCATTATGTTGACAAAACGGTGCAGGATACGACCTCGATTATTAAGTTCTTAACAGAACGCTATGCCCTTCGACCACTAGACGGGCTTGTTCAGCGAGACCAAGGAATTGAAGCCAGCACTGGTAAACCTTTGGGGGATTTAACGGGGGCGCTCATTCTGCCCAAGGCTAGATAAACGACTTTACCGGCAGGCTTTATTTCGAAGCCTGCCCTTTCGATTCATTTCTACTGACAGAATAACCGTCGGTCAGTGTCTTTAGAAATATAACAATAGCATCAATTTCTTTATCAGATAGAACAGGTTTATTATCCACCTGTGGTCCAAATGGTGGGTCCATATTTATATTCTGATCATATTTTTTAGGAAGGTCATCATATTTCATGACCTTCCCATTTATTGTTGGGTAGATTTTTTCGGGCTGCGTATCGCGTAATACGTAAAATGCCACGGCCTCTCGCAGTGTGTGATAGACACCGTTGTGGAAAAACGTCTTCCGTGTCGCGCTATTCCTTAAAGACGGGGTACGGAATAAGCCACAATACTCAGCATGCGTGGCTAAGTCTGTTCGGTCTGGTCCACACAAACCTAGATCAAAATTATCTGGTTTTTTGTTGAAAGGTAAGTCCCGGTTCCGTGGCACGCCTGCAGCAATCATCCCATAATCTGTAAATTGCGGGGGTGTACCATCATTATCGGGTTGGCTCTTGTGGCAAGAGGCACAATTTCCCTTCTCTGGGTCTTCAAACAGCTTTAGCCCCAGTTGCTCCTCTGCCGTAAGAGCAACCTTCCCTGCCAAGTAAGCATCATACTTACTTGTGTAAGGGTAAAAGGTGCGCCAATCCTGCTGATAAGCTTCCAGCGCTTTCTGTATCACCAGAAACAAATTATCTGTCCGCATATAACCAGCAAGCTGTTTCAAATCCCCAGCATAACCGGCATCTACAGCCAGCTTGACCACATCAGATGCTGATCTATTGCCCATTTCAAAAGGAGCAAGTAGCGGTATGGCAGCCTGTTCCGCTAACGTATTGGCACGACCATCCCACGTCAGACCACCGGCAGGTCCGTTATCAATACTCTCATCCGCCTCATCCTCAGCATCGAAAAAATGTTCCGTAAACTGCGGAACATTTTGGAGGTACTTTAGAGAAGGAACAGATCGATGCCCCTGCTGCTGCATATCCGCCCCGCCATATTGCACGGACAGATCATTGGCCGGCGCAAACGCGGCAGAGGCTGTGTGACAGCTTGCACAAGATAATTTTCCTGACACAGATAACCGCGGGTCATGAAACAGCTTCTCGCCCAAGCGAGTGAGCAAAGCTGTATTTTTATAAACCTCAGCGCGGCTAAGGCCCTGCTGTGCATAGGCAACCGGTGTGCTGACCACTGCACAGCCGATTGCGAAAACAGCAACAAAAAAAGAGGAATTAACAGTCATTGTGCAGACAATAATAGCAAGTCTGCACAAAAAAATCTTCCGGTTTGAACAAAAAGACCGTTTATCAGGGCTTGGAGATTAAGTCCTTTATCAACGCCTTCATACGCGGCACATCAATTGTCAGGACAACCTTTTCCTTCTGTTCTCCCACGTCGGGCTGATACCCCTCCGACCAGGACAGAATATCCCCATATTGTGCGCCGAACATAGTATTCACATCCACATACAAGTCCGCACTGGTGCGGATAAGTGACGGGTCAAGCCACACAGCCGCAGCAATTTCGTCCCATAGTGGGAAGTTATTTGCTGAACGCTTTACAATACGCGCAATGGGCGTATCGGCTGCTGCAATATCTTTGACAAATTCAGCCGACATTTCTGTTTCAGTCGATGGATCGACCGGCACCATGACAATACGTTTCCACGGGGCGCGCATAGTGATTGATGCGGCCTCAGGGTCAAAGCGGATGTTAAATTCACGTCGTGGAGAATTACCAAATTCCCGCGCGAATTGGGCAGATGCCGGACTGGTCAATTTCTGACGCGGGTTGAGGCTCCCCCCCATGTAAACCAGCTCCTTGGCCAGACTGGCAAATTCAGGGTCAAGCTTTTGTGCCAAGGCCAGATTGGTCATGGGGCCACATTCAATGATACTAACCTGCCCCGGATACTGATGTACCATCCGGATCATGAACATGGCTGCATTTTCAGCCGACGGCTTCAGCGTGGGGTTCCCCCATGGCAGATCAGGAACCACGTCTGCCGCATGGTATGGCGGCAGAGGCTGGGTTGTTTTTTCAACCCAACTCCGCATCCATGCGCCTTTCCATACCAGTTTGCCGTATAGGGCCTCCCACTTGTCGGTCAGCTTTTCCGAGTTCACCAGTGGATAAGTTGCCCCCTGTACAACAGGCACATCTTTACGATTAGCAATTTCCAGCCCACGTAGCGCGTAAGCCGTAGCCTCTTTCTGCCAGAAATCACCGCTAACTGTTGCTATGCCCAAAACTTTGACATGCGGCGCTTTCAAAACCATCCATTGCGCAAGCGCGAACCCGTCATCATCGAAAATGACCATTCGGTCTGTTTCAGCATGCACAATCGATGGAACTATGGCCCCGATCAAGCCACCAGCAAGCAGACAGGCGCGGGTAAAATGTTTAAAAGACGCCAGTTTCATTCTGCCTGTTCTTTCTGATTGCTTGTTTCTAAATTTTCCGGGCCAAACGAAAATGGCAAAATGGAATGCAGGCTGTCTTTAAAAAGCTGCTCGCCGTTTTCATCGACCACTAAAACGCAGGTGCGTTCAGTTGCAAATTCGCGGATTTTCTGACGACACCCTCCGCAGGGCAAACACGGTATTAGCCCCTTCCCCGCTATCGTGATGGTTTCAATAACACGTGAGCCTCCGGCCGACACCATGGCCGAAATCGCGCCAGCTTCCGCACACACGCCTTCAGGATAAGCAGCGTTTTCTACATTACACCCTGAAAAAACCTGCCCATCATCCGTTATCAGCGCTGCGCCGACCTGAAAATGGGAATAAGGTGCGTAAGCATTGTTCCGTGCTGCCAACGCATGCTGCGTCAGTTTGCCAATCACAGCCTCATCCATGAGACATATCACCCTTGGCAGATGCGCCATAAATCAAGCCAGCCAAATCCTTTGCCGCAGATGTAAAGGCTGTCAGAATATCAGACGCAACAGCAATATCGCCCCCTGCCTGCCGAATAAAACCTTCCACCATCGCGTTCTGAAGCAGTCCTTCTGAATGGACAATCATGGAATCAGCATCCAGCCAGCGCACTCTCCCTCCGTTCTCCGGTTTTTCTTCCGTCAGCGGACTCTGCCATGCCTGTTCAAAATAGCGTTGGACTTTGTCATGGTATGATCGGCCATCAACAGTGTAACCGGCCATAGGCTTGTTCTGGGCTGCCATGTAGCCAATTTCTACGGCGGTACCGGGGTCCATGTCCGCTGCCCGGCGGAATGGGTCAATGCAGAACAAGGCGGCGTCACACTCATCCATCAAACCGCGATCAAGCCTGGCAATCAGCAGGCTGGTTTCCTGACCAGGCGGCAATGCTTCAACCTCGTCCTGCCCGTCAAATGGCGATACACCATGCAGACGCACCGCCGTACAGGCCTCTTTGAACGCCTTGAAAAGCTGCTGGGCATCTTTTCTAAAAACAAGGTCTCCACCAAGGTAAACCTTGGGGTAAGCCGCACTCTTGGTCATCAGATCTTCCGTGCTGCATGAAGGCCTCTTCCTTAAATCAGAGACCTATGCTGTGAATAAAAATTGTCTGAAACAATACGGTTTCGTTATAGAAAACCATAGACACCACACAAGATGTAAGCAAGAACGATAATCCTGTGCGCCCTATAGCAGGACGCATTTTTGTTTACTGAACCACCATCAGGATTATACGGCACATGCGGGCAGCCTCTCTTTTTCTATCCAGTCTTTTTGCCGCCTGTGCTTTCCTTTCCGCCTGCACGCAACAACCGCCCCAGCCTGCACGGCCCTCCCTTTCCTCTCCGTCTCTGATCGTGCCGCAGCATGCAGATTTTGGTCACTATACACTGGCCCTGACATGGCAGCCCGGTTTCTGTTCTGGGCCTGAAGGAACGACGTGTCGGGCAGATCAACCTGCGACCCCGCTCATCGGCTTGCATGGCCTGTGGGCCTCCCGCCCCTCCGATCTTATTAAAGCCCAACTTCCCGTCACCACATGGTGGCGCAAGGGCTGCGGTATTTATGAAGCCGAGGATGCAGCCCCCACTCTCACTCTGTCTCCGGCACTATCACACCGATTGTCAGAAGTTGTAGCCCACACCCACTCTGACCTTATAAGCCATGAATACGCCAAGCATGTTCATTGCTTCGCCATAGATGGTGAACAGTTCTTCACTACAGCCACTAACCTGCGTGATCGTTTTGCAGATCTTCCTTCAGCCAGCTATCTGACATCTTTGGAAGGACATGAAGTAGAAAAGCAGGATCTTGTCACGCACATTACAGCAGATACTGGGGCCCTGCCGGAACGGGGCGTTCAGTTTCAGTGCAACAAAAATGCGTCTGGTCAAACAGTCCTTGCCCAGATCTGGTTCACTCTGAAGCCCAATGCCCTGTCCGCTTTTCCCAAAGCGGATGCTTTTCTGTCCAGCCCACAGATGCAGGATAACTGTCCGGCACGCTTCCTCGTGCCGCGATGGACGCATTAAAAGGCTTGTGGATGCAGTCGGCTTTCTGGTGCATGGATTGTTGTGTTGTTTTCTCATTATCTTAAGCCAAAATCAGCGGCGTTATCTCCCGTGATAGAAGGACCGTTTCATGCATAGTCGCGGGTGCCTGGGTATTCTCGTTCTGATTGGCATTGCGGTCTTTTTTTCCACTGACCGGAAAAACATCAGCCTCCGTACCGTTCTGGCCTGCCTGGGAGCACAAATTGCCATTGGTTTGCTTGTGCTTCGCGTGCCCGCAGGCCAGCAGCTTCTGTGGGAAGTATCGCAGTTTGTAACCCGCATTTTATCTTGCGGTGATGAAGGGGCACGTTTTCTGTTTGGCGCATTAGCCAGCGATAAAATGGACAGCGTTTTCCCGCACGACGGGTTTGTCTTCGCCTTTCGCGTCCTCCCGTCCCTCGTCTATGTCAGCGCACTGATTGCCATCCTGTTTCATATTGGGGCCATGCAATTTTTTGCCCGTGTGACCGGCAAACTGCTGCAAAAATTGCTCGGCACCTCACCTGTTGAGTCATTCGGTGCCGTCATCACCATTTTCATTGGCCAAAGCGAACTCCCCGTCGCGCTTGGTCCGTATTTGCGCACCATGGCTTCTACAGAACTCTTCAGCGTGCTGTGCAGTGGTGCGGCCTCGGTCTCTGGGGCGACGTTGGTTGGCTATGTCGGGCTGGGTGTTCCCGCACATTATCTGGTCGCTGCTTCCTTCATGGCTATCCCTGGCGGGATGATGTTTGCCAAAATCCTGCAACCCCGTGCGCCCGGCAGCCCGGTTGATACACTGGCTGCTGGTCAGCACTCTTATAATCAAGCCATTTTTGAAACCATTACGGAAGGCGCTTTGAAAGGCACCCGCACCGCGGTTGCTGTTGCTGCCACACTGGTGGCATTTATTGGTCTGATCGCTTTGGTCAACAGCGGACTACAAGCTCTTGGCCCACTTATTCATCTGCCAGCATTATCTCTGGAATATCTGTTCGGCATGGTGTTCTCCCCCATTGCGTGGCTATTGGGGGTGCCTGCGGGGGAGTGTAGCATTGTCGGGTCTGTTCTGGGGCTGAAGCTGGTCATCAACGAATTTGTTGCCTATCTGCACCTCAGCCCATCTTTACAGAACGGCGTTCTTTCTGCTCGAAGCGGGGCAATTGCCGCGTTCGCCTTATGCGGCTTCGCCAACTTAAGTTCCATTGGTATTCTTGTGGCCGCATTTGGCAGTCAGTGCCCAGAACGCCGTGAAGAACTGGCCCGCGTGGCAGCCAGAGCCGTGCTGGCAGGCATGTTGTCCAACTTCATGAGCGCAGCTATTGCTGGCGTCCTGATTGCATAGCGTCGCCAAAAGAAGCGTAAAATAGAAGGGAATGCCCATGGACCGGCAGAAAATTATTATAGACACCGACCCTGGGCAAGATGATGCGATTGCCATCATGCTGGCACTCGCATCGCCACAAATTGAGCTTCTGGGGTTGATTGCGGCAACAGGAAATGTCCCAGTCACCCAGACGGCGGAGAATGCCTGCAAAATTCTTGAACTGGCACAAAGGCCAGACATCAAGGTTTACAAGGGCTGCCCTCGTCCCATGCGTCGGCCACCGATCAATGCACAGCATGTGCATGGGCAGACCGGTATGGATGGCCCGACACTCCCTACGCCAAAGCATCAGCCAGAAGCCCAACATGGTGTTTCATTTCTGCTTGAAACGCTTGCCAATCATCCAGAACATAGCATTACACTTGTGACCATTGGTCCTATGACCAATCTGGCAACGGCACTTATTCAAGCTCCAGATGTTGTTAAACGTCTGAAACAGGTTGTCGCCATGGGTGGGGCTTGGTCTGAAACGGGTAACATCAGCCCCGCGGCGGAATTCAACGCGTTTGCAGACCCGGACGCAGCCGCAATCGTGCTAAACAGCGGTCTGCCTGTTACACTCGTGCCGCTTGATGTGACACATAGCTTCCTCATAACAACTGACCGCCTACAGGCCTTGTCAGCGCTTTCCGGCACCTGCGCGCGTGCCGCCTATGAAATGCTGACGTTTTCCTCACGCTTTGATCTTGAGAAATACGGTTGGTCAGGTGCTCCCTTGCATGACCCCTGCACTATCGGCTGGCTGTTAGCTCCCCAACTCTTCACCGGGCGAAACGTGAATGTTGAAGTTGAGGTCGCCAGCCCCTTAACCTTGGGCGCAACTGTTGTGGATTGGTGGAATGTTACCAACCGCCCTATCAACGCCCATTTCCTGCGCACCGTCGATGCAGACCAACTCTGGGCACTGATTCTGGATGGTCTGTCACGCCTGCCATAACAGCGTTAGTTTTGAAACCCCTACTTTGAGGCAAGATGCCACGCGACTTCCGTTGCTGGGCACTTGCCTTTCAGACCGCCCGAAACCGCATGCTTATCAAGCATCTGAACGGTATAAAATTCAGTATAATGGCGCAGCACTTCCTCTGTCCTTACAGAAAACGGAGGGCCATTCAGGCATGCCTGATCATAATCCAGCGTAACCAGCAACATTGGCGCTTTGTTCGTAATATCGGCAATATGCCGAGCGTATTCGATACGCATGGTGTCAGGCAAAGCAATCAACGCCGCCCGGTCATATGTCGCATCGACCTCGCCAAGTTCTGCTTGCGTTAACGCAAAGATGTTTCCTGCATAGATACAGATATTCTCCGCCACAAAACGCTGCACTTTACTGGCTTGCGTTATCTGGGGCACGAGACCCAACTCCTGAAACAGACTTTCAATCGCTATTATACTGAGCTCAATACCGATGACTGAAAACCCGTGCGCTAACAACCAGTGAATATCAAGGCTTTTGCCGCACAGGGGCACGAAGACCCTTGCGCCCTTCTCAAGGCACAGTTCCGGGAAAAAACGGACTAAAAAGGGATGAGGCTTATTTTCATGAAACCCAATCTGATTGAGTTCCCATTTGTTCTGCCAAAATGCCTCATCCATCGCGTGTATCCTGAAATGCAGCCTTAGTCCGGCCAAGAATAACGCTTTTGGAGCACAGTCACCATTCCTGCCATAAGAGCGAACCAGTCCCGGCTCCTTACCACGCTAGAAAAATGCTTTATTCGCCTTCTTCCATGGCTTTCAGCCGATCAGGCCGGAAACCAGTGGCGACAACATACAACTCACTGGAATCCTTGCGGCTGGCAGGCGGCTTGGCATGTCTTACCTGACTAAATGCCTGCTTGAGCGTATCCAGCATCTGCTTTTCCGAACCACCCTGGAAAACCTTGGCAACAAAGCCGCCGCCTTCTGCCAGAATTTCAAAGGCAAAATGAAGTGCCTCATGGGTCAGGCCAATAATACGCATATGGTCGGTCGGGCCATGGCCAGTGGTATTGGGGGCCATATCGGACAGAACCAGATCAGCCTTACCATCCAGCATAGTCGTCAGACGTTCCGCCATTGTCGGGTCTGTAAAATCCCCTTCAATGATTTCTGCCCCTGCCACCGGATCAACCGGCAGAAGATCAACCCCAACGACACGGCTTGCCCCGCGCTTGACAATAACCTGCGTCCACCCACCCGGCGCGGCACCCAGATCAACCACACGCATGCCCGGCTTGATCAGATGGAAACGGTCATCAAGTTCAATCAGTTTGAACGCCGCACGTGAACGCCACCCCTGTTTATGGGCCGCCTGCACATACGGGTCATTCAACTGGCGTGCCAACCAGCGCTGCTGCGCGGTTGTACGCCCGCGCGCCGTACGCAACGAAACCGATTTCGTGCGGAGTTGACGGGGGGCATCTGAATCGTCCTGCCCCAAGCTGGCACCTGGGTTGGAACTGCTTTTACGGGCACGCCCTGGCACACGCAAAGGCTGGTTTCTCCGGCCCGAGCCGGATTTCTCGTTCGTCATGATCCTGTCGCTTGAATAGACTGCTGAAAGGGTATGGGCCCCAGCATGGGAGAACGCTGAAAGCGCCGTTGCGACGACCCCGCTTTCTGGATCATACGCAAAACCATGCCGTCCCTTAGACCACGATCAGCCACAATGATATCTTCAATAGGCCACGTATCGTGAATAGCCTCGAAAATAGCACATCCGGGTAACACAAATGCAGCCCGATCAGGGCCAATGCAAGGATGCTTTTCAACACCTTGCGGCCCCATTTCCTGCAACATACGCACAGCCCGCCGTGCACTGACAGAGGGCAGTTGTGACCCATCAACCGCCGCCCGCGCGTAACGCGGCAAATTCAACACCAGACTGGCCAGCGTTGTTACTGTGCCACTTGTACCGATAAACCGCGTCTGCCGCCGCCGAATTTCCGGCCCAATGCGGTGCACGCTTTCAAAGTGCTGCAAGGATGCCTTGGTAAAGGCCACCATTTCCTTATAACAGCCAGGATCATGACTGCTGGCAGGCCCAAACTGTTCAGATAGGGTTATGACACCCACTGGCAGGCTGAGATAGCCAATCAGGTCCTGCGCCTGCCGAAACGGGTCCACCCTAACCCACGCAATTTCGGTTGACCCGCCACCGATATCAAACAGCAACGCCCGATTACGGGGGGCGCCAAAACGCGGATTGTGTATCAGGTTCGCACAACTTTCCACCGCCAGGCAGGCTTCCTCACGCCCGGAGATGATGTTGATATCAAAGCCTGTCTCTGACCGTACACGCTCCAAAAACGCAAAACCGTTTTCAGCACGACGGCAAGCTTCCGTCGCAACAGCGCGAATGTCTTTAACCTGCCTGCGGCCAACACGGTCTGCACAGGTGCGCAAGGCATCCAGTGTGCGTTCCATGGCTGGTTCACCCAGGCGGCCCGTATGGTGCAACCCTTCACCGAGTTTTACCATCCGGCTGTAGCTGTCAACCACACGAAAGCCACCGGATGTCTGCGCTGCCACCATCAGGCGGCAGTTGTTGGTTCCAAGGTCAAGCGCTGCAAACAATTCATCCTCAGACTGCCGAGGATAAGATGAAGAATAGACGGGTCTGCCCGGGCGACCGGCCCAGGGGGGAATGCGATCCATCTGTCCGGTCCTTCTTGGTAAGAGGTTGATACATCGTTAGTTCCTATTTTTGGGGACGGACGCCAAAGGAGCAAGACAAATATGCATCAAAATGAGAAATCTTTTTGCAAACCCACTTGCGCACCTGTTTTGCTGGTGCTAGGAGAGCGTCACCGACACGGAAGTGATTGAGAACGCTTTCGAAAGTCCCCATGCTGGGGGATAGTTTAGCGGTAGAACTACCGGCTCTGACCCGGTCAGCCCTGGTTCGAATCCAGGTCCCCCAGCCAAAATTCACAAACAATAGTTTTAAAATTAGGATGTGGCTTTCTATTCTGCTTCAAAGTTATGAAGTCGCCAGCTCCACCCTTGCAGCGCACACCACGAATAATTCCGCATCACAAGCTACACGGTCTTTCAGATATTCCCTTTGAAACTTTAATATCGAATATTTTGGAATATCATTTCTGATCGGCTGCATATGTTTGTTCTTAACTCACCCCGCTCGTTCCATGTTGAGTTATTTTATGTGTGGAAGGCGTAAAGAGACGAATATTCTTCCCCAAAAGAACTCCCCTTTGAGCATATAAATATAAATTTTTGACAATACCAATTATATATAAAAATATAATTTCGTTATTTCATTAAAATTTCTTTCTTGTTTTTCAGTTTTACATAATTTTTCTTATATTATGAAATATTTTTTTAGATTTATTTCGATAATTCGAAAAATTATTCTTAATTTTCACAGGAAATAAATTCAAAAAATTATTTTGTTTTTGTTGACTTAACAAAAAAATTATTTAATTTTCGACATGTTCACGATTTACAAACTTATTTTGATTGAGGTTACGTATTATGGCCGACACAACAACAGATACCTGGACCGGAGCCGCTGGCACCAGCAACTGGAATGACGCTGGTAACTGGAGCAACGGTGTTCCAACTTCTACATCAGATGTCGTTATTGATTCGGGAGCGCTTGGCTCTACCCTTTCCATCACACTTCCTGAAGGAGGAACGTCAGCAACCATCGCCAATTTAACAATTACCGGTGATGGTAATGTGACATTGAATGGATTAAGAAACGCCAAAAATACCCGAACATTATTAACAGTAAACGGTGACATCGTTGTTCCCACAAATGGCGTTACAACGTTCAATTCAACGTATATTACAGCCAACAATGTTTCTGGTGGTTCTCTTGTTGTAGCCAAAGGCACCACACTTATGGCCAACATAACAACGCCGCTTATATTTCCTTCCACAAATGATGGGATATGGCCGAACTCAATTACGCTATACGGACCAGGCGTCCCGTCTAGTGTTACAAATTTTTCTACAAACGATTCAATCACTTTTGGGTGGCTTGGTGGTCACGGGGATGTTGTTTACATTCGTGACGCCCCTGGCAGCACAGGATCGACCTATGAAGTCTATGACGAAACAACAGACACCGTGCTGATTTCGCCACTAACAATGGCGCTTGGTGAGTCTCCTGAATCCCTCACATGGGATAGCTTTTTAGGTATGCTCAATTGCTTCTTGAGCGGTAGCCTCATTCGCACACCAAGAGGAGATGTTGCTGTCGAAGAAATCAGCATTGGTGACGAAGTTATCACTTTTGACTGGAAAACTAACCAGGAAATCTCCCAGAAAGTTATCTGGGTCGGCAAAGCCAATACCCAAGTAAAGCCTCACCTTTCTGATGATGAAGCGGGTTGGCCTGTGCGCATTCTCAAAAATGCGATTTCTGAGGGTGTTCCATTCAAAGACATGCTGATTACCCCCGAACATTGCTTATTTTTTGAAGGCAAGTTCGTACCAGCACGTATGTTGGTCAATGGCGCGTCTATTTTCTTCGATAAATCCATTACGTCCTATGATTACTATCATGTAGAAACTGCCCAGCATTCTGTTATCACAGCGGATGGCATGCTGACCGAAAGCTATTTAGATACCGGCAACCGGGCGTCTTTCAGTCAGGAGGGCAAGGTCGTCAGTATATTGCGTGGGGTTGGTCGAACCTGGGAAGATGATGCCGCTGCACCATTGTGCGTAGATCGTGCCTTTGTTGAACCCTTGTTCCATAAAATTGTGGCACAGAATGCCAATCTGGCCACTTCCCCGGCATCTGCCACAACAGCAGAACTGGTTACAGATCCAGATTTACATCTGGTCACGGACAATGGTGCAGTGATTCGCCCTATTCGTCACAATGGACAGATTTATAACTTTATGCTGCCTGCCAATGTCAGCTCGGTGCGTATTGTGTCTCGCGCAAGTCGTCCTTCTGACGTGGTTGGGCCATTTATCGATGATCGTCGCTATTTTGGCGTCTCCGTCGCCGAAGTGCACCTCCTTTGTGCAGAGCAGCAGTTTGACATCACGGCTCATCTTCAGTCCAAGAAGCCCAAAGGCTGGCTGGAAAACACTGACACAAAATCATCTTGGACAAACGGTGACGCAGAGCTGCCGTTAGGCGACCATCTCGCTGATGGAAAAATTGGCCTTCTGTCCATGACCATCAATGCCGCTGGCCCTTACGTGGTCAAAGACAAGGATGACGCAAACAGAGAAGCTAAATCCGCCTAAAATATTATAAATTAGGGTTTCCATGCAGGCTCTGTCTTTTTTGGCAGAGCCTGTTTTTTATTCTGTATGGCCAGACACCAACCGTTAATTAAAAATGACACCTTTGATGCGTAGCTGATCATTGTAGAGTTTCCTCTCTAGCGCTCTTGAAAAAACGTCAGCAAGCGCCACAACGCTCTTTACGTCAGCGATAATCGGTCATGAACCCTCTATCATAGCTACTGACAGGTATGGGCAGAGCACGTCAGCCGATCTAGTGTAAAAGCCTCCCCATAAAGCGCAACATACGCTCCGGTTGATGGGTCGTACGTGTCATCATCTTTACCAAATTGCATATGAATTTTACCTAAAACAGGAATCTTGATATCCATACCGTTAGCGTAAATGTTTTCAGATTTTTCTGGGTAAATATTTTTTCTTTTACCCTTTACTGTTATGTCTTCACTCTGTGAAACACGATTTAAAAATGTTGCCTGCTCCGAAGAGAACGACAATACTTTTGGCGATATAGGGTGACACAGTAAATTACTTGCGCTGTGTCCCTGACATGTTGGAGGGATAATGAGAGGATCAATTTTTTCGGCCCGAACAACGACACTCCCATTATAAAGCAAATACAAAAGGAAAATATTTTTGAAACGAATCATTTCTAAATAACTCTCCCATTCCTAAATAATAGAGACTGATTACTCACCTTATAAAGATAAATTAAAATGTTTCCAAAAATCCTGTATAATTTATAAACGATATCCATATCAAAACTATAAATTTCAAATTATATTCCACGTTATATTTTTATTTTCATCAGAAATAATCAAACTATTATCATTGGTCCGTAGAAAATATCCTCCACATAATAAAGAGACCAAATAACATATTCAGAAAAACACCCCGATCATCTGAACCACATAGCCAAATCTGTTTTAGTATATCCACCTACCGGCCGATCCAGAACCTTGTGTCAGGCTACAGAACCAAAAGAGCCATTCCTCTATGATCAGTTTGTTCGACCTTTTTAAAATTGGCATTGGCCCCTCGTCTTCTCATACAGTTGGACCAATGCGTGCTGCGCGGCGCTTTATCCATTCTCTGGAACCCAACGTAGAAATTGGCCGCATAATGGTCACTCTGTACGGATCATTAGCTTGGACTGCCAGTGGCCATGCAACAGATAAAGCCGTCGTTCTGGGGCTAGCCGGGGAAACGCCAGAAAGCATAGACCCCAACACTGCCAACAGTATTGTAGAAAATGTGAATACACAGTGCTTGCTGTTATCAGATGCAGGGCACATCCGGTTTGATCCAAAAACAGATATTGTTCTTGATAAAGAAACAATCCCTCCGGTACATCCTAATACACTTCAGTTTGAAGCTTTCTCTCCTAACGGTTCTTTAATTGCACAAGCCCGATTCTGCTCGGTAGGTGGTGGCTTTATTGTTCCTGAAATTCATACCGAAGGATCAACTTACACGCTGCCAGACATGCCGCATGACTTTTCTAGCGGACAGGAACTTTTGGAGCGGACAGCAGAAAGCGAACAAAGCATTTCTGAGGTTGTTTTGGCAAATGAAGCTGCCTTACGTCCACCCTACGAGGTTGAAACGTATCTGGACAAAATTATCGATACAATGATGGCGTGCATTGAGCGAGGCCTTTGCGAAACAGGCACCCTGCCCGGCCGCCTGAAGGTCAACCGTCGTGCCGCAAAGCTGTACCAACGGCTCACCGAAAGGTCGTTACAAAATGACCGCCCAGCCCACGAGGTCATGGATTGGGTCAGCCTGTTTGCCATCGCTGTCAATGAGGAAAATGCGGCCGGAGGCCGGGTCGTCACGGCCCCCACAAACGGGGCAGCCGGTGTCATACCAGCGGTGCTTCGCTATTATCGTGACTTCTGTCCCGGCTCTTCACAGCAAGGCATGCGGGATTTTCTTCTGACCGCTGCCGCTATTGGGGGATTATTCAAACTCAATGCCTCTATTTCAGGGGCAGAGGTTGGATGCCAGGGGGAAGTTGGTGTCGCATCCTCAATGGCAGCGGCTGGTCTTGCCGCCGCACTTGGTGCGAACCCACTTCAAATTGAAAATGCCGCAGAAATTGGCATGGAACACCATTTGGGCATGACGTGTGACCCCGTGGCTGGGCTGGTGCAGATCCCGTGTATCGAACGGAATGCTTTTGGCGCAATCAAAGCCATTAACGCTGCATCTCTGGCTATGCATGGTGACGGGGCACACCATGTTTCACTGGATCAGGTTATTCGCACCATGGCGGAAACAGGCCGGGATATGAACCATCGCTACAAGGAAACATCTCTGGGAGGCCTCGCTGTCAATTTCCCGGAATGCTGACACCCATTAAGGACGCCCGACTTTTGTGACATTCCATGCAGGGCGTTCTCTTATTTCTTGTGTTCTTGTTTTGTTCTTGGTATTGCGGACGAGAACAAGGGAGAACGCCATGACCTCGCCTCACTCCGATACCGTTGCTCTTCTGCGTGAGAGACTGATACGCATGGAGCAGTGTGGAAACGTCGTTAGTAATTTTATTCCGACGGGTCAGTCCTCTATCGACCACTATCTGACTGGCGGACTGGAGCGAGGTGCTGTGCACGAATTTTATGGTGCCGCCAGTAACCGAATGACTCTGGCAAAACCCTCCCGCTTTGTTGCGTCCGCTTTGGCAAACATTGCCGGGCCTGTTCTATGGGTGGGAGAAGAGTATCTTGATGTATCCGTTGCCGGTATTCGCGACACAGCCCTAAATCCCGGCAGATTACTCTGCGTCACGGCGGCCAAAAATGCCTTACAGGGGTTATGCGAAGAAATATTACATGAGGCGGGCATCGCAGCCCTTATCATTGATATGCGTGCGCCCCCATCCCCGGCAGAATCAAATCGTCTTTACCGTGCTGCCAAATCTAGTGGGGTAACCGTTTTCCTGTTGTTACCGCAGTCGGCGTTGGGCTCTCCTCTTATCGGGACATCAAGCACAACACAGTGGCACATTGGGACACATTCCCCTGCTTCGACACATCCTGCATCCGGCGGGGTTCGGTCGCTTTTGAACGATCAACGATGGAATGTGGAACTCCTCTCCTATCAAGGACAACCTGGCAGATCTTGGGCTATTGATCCTTCACTTTTTGGGGTTACAGGAAGTGCCACTATAAACAACGAGAAATCGCCCAAAAATCGTAGCCGCTGGCATCCTTCTCGGTGGATTGAGGCTGCTTCCGCTTGATATGGCCCCTTACTTATTCTGCACCCCCAACCACAGTATGTAGCCCTATTGCATAGTGTCCGGGCTTCAACATTCAGGCTCGATTAGCTTGTAAATGGCTATTTCCCTGTAAAAACAAGAAATCATCCAAAATGTAACAGAATTATCACACTGTGACTTGAATGCTTTGCATATGTGGTGGACATGCGGTTAAGACACCGGTCTTTACTATAACCGTACGTTCTGGAGTATTGGCCACAGTGCGCACTAAAAATCTGCTTTTGTCTTCCATTGCACTGTTTGCCATGCAGCATACTGCTGTAGCAGCCCAGGGCGAGGCCACTCATAAACAGACTACGCGCCATAAAGTGGCCAAACCGTCGCTATCCCACTCACAGACAAATGCGCCGGACCATCAGCCAGCCGTAGCATCCCGTCGCCACACCAAACCAACCAATGTGGAAGCGCATGAAGCAGAAAATGTTTCTGTAACAGCACGGCAGCTTACAGGGCGAGACGCCGAACAAGCAGTCTCAAAAGCCATCATGCGTCAATATGTTCCGGGCACCAGCCCGTATAAAATGCTTGATCGGCTGCCGGGCGTCAGTTTCTCCTCCACCGACGCATTTGGTATCGATAGCTTTGGTGCCAACCTGTACGTCCGCGGCTTCTTCATGAATCAGATGGGCGTCACTGTTGATGGCGTTCCACTAAACGACCAGACTTATCAGTCAGTCAGTGGAATGAGCTTGGCATCCGCCATTATTCCTGACGACATTCAGTATATGCGTATGTCTCAAGGTGCAGGGTCTGTTGAACTTCCCTCCACCAACACCTTGGGCGGCACCATTCAGATTGGTTCGGCTGATCCGCTTGACCAACGCGGTGGGAAAGTCAGTCAGACATTTGGCAGTTATAATTCCTACCGTACTTACGTTCGACTAGATTCTGGTAAACTGAATAAAAGCGGCACCAAATTTTTCACATCCTATGCCCGCACGGATGAAGGGATGTGGATGGGAAGTGGCGACCAGTTCATGCAGCAGGTTGATGCCAAGCTGGTTCAGCCAATTGGGGAACGCAGCCGCATGTCTGCATTCTTTAACTGGTCAAGTCTGGCGCAATGGAATTATCCAGACACCTCAGTCGGTATTCTGAAAAATCTTGGCTGGCGCACGCCCCATCTTTATCCCAACTACGCCCAAGCATACGGTATCGCAAATGGTACCGCCAGCCTGCCCGCCGGATATGGGAATGTTCCGGGTATCGATGGCTCTGAAATTGCCATGTATGACGGCGGTCAGGCTGAAACCAACTATATGGGCGGCCTGCATTTTGACCTTGCCCTGACTGACCACCTGACCTGGAACACAACCATATATGGTCACAGCCAGACAGGTTATTACAGCTATACCGATAGCGAAGATCCCTCCCCCAACGGCGCTCCCTTTTCCGAAGAGGTCTGGCAGAACCGTCAGGAACGCTACGGTCTGGACACAACACTACGCTATATTTGGGGCAGACATACTTTCGAAGGCGGTGTCTGGTATGAAAATAACAACCAGCAGGCTGGTCTCTTCAACTATCAGCAGCCCGTCCTTGGGCAGGGTTCGCCTCTAAAGGCTGTCGGACCATACAACACGTATGGACCCGCTTTTTTACAAGGCTATAATTTTCAGTGGACCACCAATGTCATGCAGTTTCATCTGCAAGACAGCATCAAGCTGACCCCCGGCCTAACACTGCACGCCGGGTTCAAATCCATGGTTGCCACAACAGCTGGCGGTGCCACGTATAATAATGCGGACTGGACCGGCGCAGATGCCCTGCCTAATGGTTCACTCACGGCATCTCAGGCTTTTCTGCCCCACGTCAATCTGGACTGGCATATCAATCCCCACCATGAAATCTATATAGACGTTGCTGAAAACATGCGCGCCTATGAAGTCTCCGCCTATGGCGTGGCTAACTCTGTCTATTCTGTACAAGATCAGGCCACTTTTCAGGCCCAGAAAAAAACGCTCGAACCGTCAAAGGCTTGGGTTTATCTGGGTGGCTACCGCTACACATCCCGCTTTGTTCAGGCAAATGCCACCATCTATCATGCCAGCCTGATCCACCCTATTCTGGCCGCAGCCGTAGGCTCACTTACCAACCCGGTGTCTCAGGTTATCGATTTTGGTCATATTTCCATGACCGGGGCTAACGGTGCGATTACCCTTACGCCCATTCACGGCCTGAATTTTACCAATACGTTAAGCTATAATAAGGGCACCTATGATCGGAATGTAGACACGGTCGGTGGATACTATGCTCTTGCAGGCAAGAATATCGTCAACTATCCGGCCTGGATGTATAAAACGGCCCTCTCTTATACGTGGAGAGGCCTAACCGCCCATTTTGATGCGAACTATTTTGGACGCCGCTACTATAGCTTCATGAATGATACCTCCACTCCGGGCTACTGGCTTGCCAACGCAGGCGTAGAATATCGGTTCGGGAAGCTAAGCGTGCTGAAAGATGTCACAGCCAGCTTTAATGTCTATAACCTGTTCAACAATAAATATATTTCCATGATGGGTCAGAACGACAACCCCGCCACAGGAGACTATCAGTCTATGGAACGCGGGGCTGTCAGGCAGTTTTTTGGTACTGTCAGCGCTGCATTCTGACACCAAATATTCGGGTCTCTATTCTTGTTTCGTAGAGACCCGAATAAACAAATTATTGAAAATAATTTCTCTATTTAAAAATAGAAAGACCCTTTTTGTTTTCTCTCCCGCATAAGAAAGAGAAAACAGGAATACCGCACACCAGTAACATAAGAAATGACGCCAGAACGCTGGAAAGTGCTGCCCCGTCTACACCCCATTGAAGAAGCAAGACATATAAGAGAGGAAAATAAACCGCTATGACTGTTATCCGTGCTCTCAACACCATCGCAATCTGCCCCAACACTGTCAGTAGCGGTTCCAGCGGCACAAGCCCGATATCCAGCAACGCGCTGGAAACCAGCAACACAAGAATGGTTTTCTGGCCGGGCCAACTATGATGCAGCATATAGGAAAACAGACTATTCCCCACAGTAACAGTCAGAAGAAAAACCAGAATAGAAAATGCTGCAATCAACCCGAATAATTTGAGTGTAACCTGACGCATGCCCTGCCAGTCCTGCTTATCACGAAAGCGGATAAATTCAGGATAAAGGGTTGGCAGCATCATTTGCGCAGGCTTTGAAAGTCCGTTGCTTATCTGCCGGGCTACCCGATAAACAGCCGCCTCCCCCGCACCCAGAACTGCACCGATAACCAGAGTGCCACCTTGTTGAAATACAGATTCCAGAACCTGATTGACACTTGTGCTCAGGGTAAACTTCCATATCCCCGGCACATTTCTTACAGGGCTTAAGAGTGTCCTCATAGGCAAGAAAGCGCCGGTCTGTTTACGCAAAAGATAAAGCCCTGCGCACGTGCATGACAAAAACATAGTCAACTGTGTCGCGCACCAGACAAATAGAAAATACCCCAAACCTAAATGCAGCAAATACCCTATGCCACAACCACCTGTGCGCACGCAGGTTGTAATAAATTCATAAAATGTTACCAGCTTGAAGCGGTTACACAACCGCAACATCCCGGTTGACCACCCTGTATTCATGAACAGGATGGTCAGCATGCAGAGAAGAGCATCTGGTTTTATAGAGTCTGGCCATCCCAGAAAAACCGGGCCTACCAGCATGATCGCTCCAAGCCCGCATATCATGCCGACTGCACCACTCAGAAAATCAGCGCGCACACAGAAGGCCAAAATATTATAAAACTGGTCATATTTCTTTTGACTAAACGGGGCCGTTCCGTAATGCAGAAGCGCCTGCCACGACTGAAGATGCGTAATATCAGACACTAAAGACGCAAAGGTCGTGACCAGAATCATGACGCCAAATGCATCAAGCCCAAGTGTCTGGGCGGTCCAGGCAACATAAACAAAGCTGCACACCGCATTCACTACGCGCCCGGTAATCAAGACCCCAGTGTTGCTCAGAATACGCGTGAAAACAGAATGCGAACCAGATGCCATATGAACCATCAAACTCTGTCTAAAATCAGCCTTTAAGGCGACGTGACAGGGTTAGAACCTGCTTTGGCCCCGAAGGCAATAAAAAGACAATTTGATTAAGAATTATTTGGCATACAGTAATTTGTGTCAAAATTGACATATCGGGCAAAGTGCGGCAGAACTTCATTACATGCACGCCACAGGAAAAGCGTTATTTTTCAGCTTATTAAAGTATTTTTTAAATGAATATCGGGTTCGTCATTCACAACATTCACCTTATGGGTGGCACAGAACGATCCGCCTGCGCCGTCATGAATGGACTTGCAGACAAGGCGCAGATTCACCTGATAGAAGTTGCCGGAACAGATGCTCCCGCTTATCCTCTGGATCCTCGGATCAATCGCACCTGTTTGTTTACCCATCCTGTCTCACTTCTTAACTCGTGGCCTCGCCTTACCGTCAGGCTGGCACGACTGATCAGACGTCTGCGGCTAGATGCGCTGGTCATAGTGGAAAGCACACACGCCCTGTATGCCGTGCTCGCTGCCCGCATTGCTGGTGTCAGAAGCATCGTGTGGGAGCATTTCAACTTCAATGTGCTGCTGGGAAAGAAGAAGCGCGGCTGGGGCCGACGGGTTGCTGCACGATGGGCCAATGATGTCATTACACTGACCCAACGCGATATTGCATTGTGGACCGATGCAGCCTGCCCCAAAGCCCATATAACCTGTATTCCGAACATGGCTCCGGCTGCGTCAAACATCTTTTCGCCCACGGCGCATACAGTCATGGCGTTAGGACGCTTAACAACGCAAAAAGGGTTTGATCGGCTTCTCGCTGCTTGGCACCTGATTGAGGCCGATCCGCGCTCTACGGACTGGATGCTTCAGATAGTCGGGGAAGGCCCGCAACAGGCCAGTTTATCTCAGCAAGCTGAGGCCATGCAGCGCGTAAGAATTCAACCACCGACCAAGAACGTCGAAAAACTTTATGGTGACGCGGGTATCGTGGTCTCCTCATCACGCTATGAAGGCTTGCCCATGGTCCTGCTGGAGGCCTGCGCCTATGGTATTCCTGTCGTAGCTTTTGACTGTGAAACCGGACCTGCAGAAATTATCGCACATGGAGAAAGCGGCTATCTTGTGCCCCAAGGCGATATTAAAGGGCTGGCGGAAACACTCCTTCAGCTCATGGCGTCGCCTGCGTTGAGGCAAAAATTTTCCCAAGCCGCCAGCAAAAACAGTGACCGTTTCAGCAAGATCATGGTTATGCAGAAATGGACCACCCTTCTCAACATTCCGAACTGACGCCTGATAATGCCGCACCCTAGCAGAGCAACAAAGACCGCGATGCCTCGCTTGACCATCGGCATCGTTATTCATGATTTCAATCTGGGTGGGTCGGAACGGATTGCCATTCGACTAGCCAATTACTGGCGTGAGCAAGGGCATAACATTATAATTTTCTGTGGCCAGAAAAATGGCCAAATGCGCGACCTTCTTTCTAAAGACATCACTGTCATTCCTGCTTCACCTATCATTATACGGGGCAAAAATTCTGTTCGTGCTCTGGCACATGCAGCGAGAAAATATTTTTCCTCTCATCTGGTCGATTTTTGTTATATTCCCGGCAATTACCACTGGCAGGTGTCTCACCAGTTACAGAAAATAGCGCCAACGTCACGGCCAATTATTGTGTCACAAATTAGCTCGCTCATTTACAAACCAAAAAGAAAACTTATCTGTCAAAAAATATTTAATATTCGCATGAAGTATCTTTTGAAAAAGAGCGATATTGTTGTTGCTATGGATCCGTTAACGGCCAAGCAAAGCAATTCCATCCTTAAAAGAGACGATACTCTTACTATTCCTCTTCCTGCTTTGCCTATGCGCCCTTCTGTTCCTACGATTACCCACGCGCATACGCCTTATTCAGTTTTGGCAGCAGGTCGCCTGACCGAACAGAAGGGCTTTGACACGCTTATTAATGCCTTCCGACTTGTGGTCGATACGCACCCCGAAGCAAAACTAACTATTTGTGGAGAAGGTGAAGATCGCCCTGCACTGGAGGCACAGATAAAATCTCTTCATTTGGAAAATAATATCCATATTCAGGGATATGTTGCTGATATCACCCCCTATCTGCGCGAAAACTCCCTCTTTGTTCTTTCTTCGCGTCGCGAAGGATACGGCGCAGTTTTACTCGAAGCGCTAGATGCCGGCTGCCGTGTGGTGACTACCGACTGCACCCCCGCTATTCGCGATATCTTTATGAATACGCCAGCAGGAAGCGTTGTTCCTGTTGATAATGTTTCAGCGCTTTCAACCGCCATTATAAAAGAACTCTCTACTTTTTCTTCCGAAAGAACATCTCATTCTGCTCAAATGGATAGATACCGAATTAATGTGGGCGGGGATCTTTATCTCGATGCTGTGCGCTCAATTCAAAAGAGTATGCAGTAAGGGCTTATCTCATGGGACTCCGTAAAGATATCTGGAAAGTCTTTCTGGTAAAAAAAAGCCTTCAGGAAATTATGACATCGGGCTTTTTACCCGATACGGCTATCGATATAACCGGAGACCTCAAATTCTATACTTTTTTAGCTGACCCATTCGGACTTAAAGAAGATAATATTTTTTACATTTTTGCAGAATACTATGATTATAGAACGCGAAAAGGTATTATTGAGTGCCTTTCTTTTGATGAAAATATTACCTTGCGAGAAAGAAAAACCGTTCTTTCCGAACCCTGGCATCTTTCCTATCCCTACGTGTTCAAACAGGATGACTGCTTTTACCTTTTACCTGAAGCGTCAAAAAACAATAAATTAACTCTTTATCAGGCCTATATATTTCCTGATAAATGGGAAAAACTTTGCGACATTGATTTGGGTGGAGATATTGCTGTTGATGCCACACCATTTTTTCATAATGGCCTGTGGTGGCTTTTTTATATGCTGGCGACTAAGTCACCCGGTAGACAGCATGAACTTCATGTCGCTTATGCCTCTTGTTTAACCGGGCCATGGACACGCCATAAACAAAACCCAATACAAAAAGGGGCGGCATCATCCCGCCCTGGCGGCACGCCTATTATCTTACCGAATGGAAGCATCATTCTTCCCGTGCAGGACTGTCTAACGACCTATGGCCGCGGCATACGCCCCCTTATTTTTGAAGCCCTAACGCCCGACCATATTTGCTGCACCCCAGGATCACTCCTCAAAATACCGACCTCATTAGCCCCCTATAATGAAGGCCTTCATACGCTCTCCAGTATTGGCGATATGACGCTCATTGACGCAAAAAAAACTGATCTTTCAGCAAAAGGTATAGTTTTACAAATTCTTCGCGAACTTAAATAATACCCATTAAATTCATTTTTTATCTTCAGAGAGAATTAAAAACAAAACCAAAGTTTTAATCCCTCCTTCGAACTCTACCGTATTTTTGCACCATCACTCATTATAACCCTTACACTATTTTTTATAGCATATTGCATATTTCAAAAAAGTTTGCTTTCTTGAGCTTCCTATTTTTTTCAACATCCTTACGAGCATCCAAATGCGGCACCCAGCTTAAGTAACCTCCTTAACCGTCCATCGTCATGTTCCAGTTAAGACGCTCTCTCTTCACTTGGCCCCTCCCCTACCTACGGAATTAAGTTCTGTAGGTTACGTTGTTTTACCTATTTTCTGTAAAGGCACTTTCCAAATGCGCAATCCTAATTATAGTATATGCTATAATTATAAGCACAATCGTTCTATGTTGTTTCCTCGACCTATACCTTATAAATTGTCCTGTTTGGTTGGAGCGAGTTGCCTGTTATGTGCCCTCAGCACACACCCAGCCTATGCTGCCTCTCCTCTGGTGGAGAAAAGCAACGATAAGAACGCTGTTATCAGTGAAAAGAAACAGAAGACTGACGCTACCAAACTTGATGACAAGAAGCCTAAAGAAAGTGTTCTTGTTGTAGGACACCTTAACCGCGAACGGGCCCGTATATTTCCGGGGTTAGGGGCAGTTGATTACACCATTGATCAGAAACAGATTGCCGCAACCCCACAAGGCCAGAATGCGGCGTTCAACCAGATTCTTCTACGCGTGCCAGGTGTGGTTCTTGATAGCTATGGAGAGGTCCACGTTCGCGGCGAACATGGTGGTCTAACTTACCGGGTGAATGGTGTGTTACTACCCGAAGGGCTAAATGGGTTTGGGCAGGAACTCGATACCCGCATCATTCAATCTGTTGACTTACTGACTGGCACCCTACCCGCTCAATTTGGGTTCCGCACTGCTGGTGTTGTCGATGTTACAACCAAAACGGGCTCCAGCCTGAAACATAACCAGTTGTCTTTATATGGCGGCAGTTACAATACCTTTGTGCCGTCTCTCCAACTTGGTGGCCAGAAGGGCAAACTTGATTATTTTACAACCTTTTCCTTCACGCATAATACAATAGGTATTGAAAACCCGACCGCCAGTTTTCGGCCGGTCCATGACCTGACACAACAAGGGAAAGCGTTTTCATATCTGTCCTATCACATTGATGACGCCAACCGCGTTACACTCCTGACCAGCGCATCTTATGCTGATTTTGAGATACCGAATTCATTCAAAACCTTTGACATAACAAGCCCGAACTATACTCCAATCTATGATGTAGCCGGCGTTGATCCTCACACACCAGAAATGAACTGGGCAAAACTGGACGATAGCCAGACGGAGCAAAATTATTATGCTGTTGTTTCATATCAACACAGTGAAGATAAACTAAATTTTCAGCTCTCTCCTTACTTCCGATATGGGCGCATTGATTACAAACCTGATCCTGTTAGAGATCTTATTTATCAAGGCGCTTCCGAGCACGAGGTTAACGACTTCACAACCGGCGGTGCTCAGTTTGACCTATCTTATGACATAGCAAAACATCACACGCTTCGTTTTGGTCTGCTTGGCCAATATACCGCTGAAAAGCTGCAAACAAATACGCTTGCTTTCCTGACGGATGAAGCTGGTAACCAGGCATCAAACGTGCCAACCAGAATTATTGACAATACAGGAAACTGGTCTGTCGAAGCTGGAGCCTACCTTCAGGACGAATATAAAGTCACATCCAATCTGACATTTAACTATGGCATCCGCTATGATCGTTTCGCGTCTTCTTTCGGGAACGAGGGGCAACTTAGCCCCCGCGCTAACATGGTCTGGAAGCCAACACGCACAACCACCTTGCATATTGGTTACTCGCGTTACTTTGCGCCTCCTTCACCCCAGTTTGTCTATTCCTCCACACTTGCCCGTTTTCAAGGCACAACAAATGCCGCTGAAAACACCCTGAATACCCCCACCAAAGTAGAAAAATCGCATTATGTCGATGCTGGTATTTTACAAAAAATAACTCCTAATTTTCAGATTACGATAGATGCCTATAGTAAATGGGCGCACGACCTGACCGACCTGGGCCAATTTGGTAGAGCCGTCATACTCGCACCCTTCAGCTACAAACGTGGACGCGTCTATGGTGCAGAGTTCGGCAGTTCATGGCGGCGTGGGCACTGGTCTGTGTTTGGAAACTTTTCATTCGTGAAAACATCCGCGCGCGATATTAATTCTGCCCAATATCAATTTAGCGTCGAGGAGCTATCCTACATCAAAAACCACGCTATACAGCTTGACCACCAAGGCCTTTATACCGCAACCGCTGGTGTCTCATACGCCACCAAGCATGACATGGCTTACGTCGATTTTGTTTACGGAAACGGTTTAAGAAGCGGCTTTGCCAACCAGGAAAAAGAGCCCGAATATGACGTGTTCAACATTGGATATGAACACACATTCACCCACGTCCCAATCGGACATGCCTTCAAATTAAGGGCCGACATCGTCAATCTCTTTGATAAACGATACCAGTTACGAGACGGCAGTGGCGTTGGTATTTATCAGGCGCAATATGGTCAGCGCCGGGGAGCATATTTTTCTGCAGTTTCAGAATTTTGATAAAAACTTTTAGGTTATTGTTCGGCTAAAAATTAAGGAAAGACTGTCCCTTTTGCTGCGGCAGTCTTTCCCATTTCTTACTTTACTCTTCACTCTGCAATACATTTCGACTTACGACGCTTTTCGCATCAGTCAAATAGTCATGAATCAGACACAAAACGTGGTGTGTCTATTTTGATAAGCATAGACCCAATCTTTGCCACACATTTTTCACCTTATAAGCACACATTATGTGAGGCTTAATACTATGCTTGTCTATACTTACAAAAACTTTGGTTTATTTTATTCATTAGAATTTATTGATTAGAGATTTTTTGTTTGTGGATAATGTAATAATGTCTAGCACGCTAACCAGCATCCCAAATCTAAAAACAGATACTTTCAAGAAAATAGTCGCTGATACACATCTTACTAATGGCACGACTGTCAGCATCATTGTCCCGTGTTATAATGAAGTAGATAATATTAACCCCTTCATTACTGCTATAAAAAATTGTGACCTTCCCTATAATTGGGAAATCATTTTTGTCGATGATAACTCACCCGATGGGACAACAGAGGTTGTTAGACACTGCGCGGCGCTAGACCCACGCATCCGAGGCATCCGTCGCCTTCATCGAAAAGGCCTCGCTTCAGCAGTTATTGAGGGCGTTCTCTCTTCTTCCGCTTCCCTTGCTGTCGTTATGGACGGGGATCTCCAACACGACGAAGCCTGTATTAAACCCATGCTGCATGAAATTTGTGAGAATGGGTATGATCTGGCGGTTGCCAGCCGTATGGTGGCAGGTGGCACCAACGACGGCCTGAAAAATAACTGGAGACGCGCTTTGTCTCTTGTTGGGTGCTTTGTAAGCAAGCTACTTTTACCCGTTGCCTTAAAAGACCCAATGAGTGGCTTTTTTGCATTCAAACGTGACCTGTTTGAAGAAGCAGCCCCCAGAATGACGGGAAGTGGATTCAAAATATTATTGGATTTTATTTTTACGTCGAAACCTACTTTGAAAATAAAAGAAGTGCCTATGGTTTTCCGTCCCCGGCTGCATGGGGAAAGTAAACTTGACCTTAAGGTTTCTCTGAAACTCATCACATTTCTTGTCAGAAGCAGAATGAAAAAACAGAATACTATTTAAGGATTGTTCCAATGAATATTTTGGCAAAATCGTATCTCAATAAGAAAAATTATTTTTATTTTATAATATTTATATTTGCCATTTTTTCCCGGGCCTCCTCTCTTAACAATCCGCTGATTGATGTCGATGAAGGATTTTATCTCTTTACGGGGGGGCAATTACTGCATGGTTATTTTCCATTTGTCGATATATGGGATCGCAAACCATTCGGGTTGTTTTTGATTTATGCTTTTTTTCATTTATTCGGTGCTTACAGAATAATCGCATATCAAATTGGTGCCACAGTATGCGTTATGCTTACGGCAATTTTTATTATGAAAATGGCCAGAACCATCGCATCCTCTACAGGTGCCTTAATTTCTTCTCTCCTTTATGTATCTTACTTAAATATTGCGGGGGGGGAAGGCGGCCAATCGCCCATTTTCTATAATTTGATTGTCTGCGCAGCACTATACATTCTTTCAAAATATATTGTTAACGACAAATATAATACTCAAAATCTTTGTCATACTGCCTATAAAGTGATGTTTCTATTTGGTATTGCATTACAGATAAAATACACAACAGTTTTCGAAGGTGTATTTTCTGGCTGTTTCCTGATATCGATACTCTACAAAAAAACACGCTCCATAGAAAAAGTTATTACTCAAAGCCTCGTATGGATTCTTATAGCAGTCCTCCCAACCGTTTCTGTGGCAGTCTTTTATTTTGCGTTTGGCTATGGTCATGAATGGTGGTTTGCCAACATAAATTCTATTTTCCACCGGGGGCACCGCCCGCCAGAAATCGTCAGACATCAAGCCATCAAACTCTCATTGATGGTTATTCCTCTGGTTATTAGCATCCCTTTCAGGCGTTTTTTTAGCCCAAAGATGAGCAAATGCCAGAAATCATGCTCTCTATTTCTTAATTTATGGGCCTGCTCTGCTCTATTGGGCGTAATCGTTTTCGGTAGTTGGTATACGCATTACGCTCTCCCTCTTTTCCCACCACTTTGTATAGCTTGTGCGCCATTATGGAACAAAAATGCAGGAAAAGTCTGGCTTTCTCTTCTTCTTTGTTATTCAACCGTAAAAGGGCAGGTCACTGTTGCAAAGCATCAGAGCACAAGAGGAGATAATACACTTTTCCACACTATTTTACGCACCATGAATAGTCAGAAAGGATGCCTGTTTATCTATAGTGGATCACCTATTTTTTATGACTTTTATAATTTCTGCTATCTGACGACACGCCCCTTCCCTGGTCACTTTCATGAACTGATTGAACAGGACGCAACAGGCATGCAGCCAGCGAAGGAAATAACACGTATTCTTGCCGGAAACCCCCTATACATCATGTCTCGGGAACCTGCACTTGCGGGTGAAAATACGGACGTTCGCCGCATATTATATCAAAAACTAGATACTGATTATCATCTGGTGTTCAAAGCACCTCAAGGCGATACCTCTCTGACACTCTATCAGCTAAATACGCCCGCTGCCGCCATTCACTAACGTTTACACTAAAAGTATTTATTTTCATTTTTGACATAAAGTCGTGCCCGGACAGCATTGGCGTGATTTTTCATAAAATTACGCCTACAATTCCAGATAAGCGCTTTGTTAATACCACATACGGACAGTCTTATTGGAACAGCCTTACCAGTTTGTTTCTCTATTTTTACGCTTTCACGTTATGGTATCAAGCTAGTTTATCACCCTGAGGTACGCATTGTCAGAACATAACCCAAGCTCTCCGGCTGCCCCTTTGATAGAAGATCAGTCATCGCCGTCCGGCACCCATACTCCGCATATTCTGGTAGTTGAGGATGACCCTGAAATATGTGGCTTGCTGCAACGCTATCTCCAGCGCTTGGGTTATACAGTTTCTACTGCCATTAATCTGGCAGGGGTCATTACCGCTCAGCAGAAAGCCCCGATTGATCTGACACTTCTTGACCTGATGCTGCCCGAAGAAGACGGGCAAACCATTTGCCGGCATCTACGCCAATTTTCTTTGTCGCGTATCATCATGGTTAGTGCGCTTAATGATTTACGAGACCGCATTTCCGGCCTGGACTTGGGCGCTGATGATTATGTTTCCAAACCGTTCGACCTTGAAGAACTCGCGGCGCGTATTCGCGCTATTCTCAGACGTGCCGCAACACCGGTTGCAACTTCTGCAACAGAAGCGGTATTGCAGTATCGTTTTGATAACTGGCTTTTTGAACCAGCAAAACGCGCACTTTACGGTAAAACAGGTATTCGGGTTGCGCTAACAGGCTCAGAAACTGATCTGCTGCTCATCCTGTGCCAGAATATGCATCGTGTTTTTACACGAGAAGAACTGCTGTCACGAATGCATGGGGATGAAAAGAACATAGACCCCCGCGCCATTGACCTGCTGATAAGCCGCCTGCGCCGTAAACTGTCACATGAAGGCCGCCAGCTTGAACTGATCCGAACCATTCGTGGAGATGGCTATATCTTCGATCCCGACGATATCAGACCATGAAAAAATTTCGTCGTCTCTACCCTCACACCATTTACGGTCAGATGGTCATGCTCGTTTCTTTGAGCATGATCCTGACCTTAAGCGTTATTTCTTTTTTGCTCTATCAGTTCCGCCCCGTTATGCCCCCTGTCCCGCCGGGTCCTTGGGCCAACGCACAGGCTATGGAAACAGGGATTCAGGCACTTCAGGCAGCACCGCTTGCAACTCGGGAAGCGATTGCAAAAAAAATTTCTAATTCTGAAATTACCTTTTCCGTTACTGTTCCCTTACCTTGTGAAGAAGTCCCGGTTGATCATCTTGCCGAACTCCTCCACCGTATTCTCCTCTCCCGTCTGGATATGAGCGAGCGCCAAATCCAGCTCAAAAGCTGCGCGCCAGATGAGTCTGGGCGACCATCTTCTTATATCTACCTGCCAGAAGGCACGATTAGTATTCGTGCTTACAATTTTCCCCATATCCATTTTCATCACTTCATGCATTTGACGACACCTCTCATGGTGTCTTTCCTGTCATTATTAAGCATTACTTTGTCTTTAACATTCTGGAGCATCTGGTATATCAGCCGCCCCCTGCGTAACATCGCTAAAGGTGCAGATGCGTTTGGGTACGATATCGCGCCTGATCCTTTACCCGAACAAGGCCCCACAGAAGTCAAGCGCCTCACACGTGCGTTTAACCGCATGCAGGCCCGTATTGCGGCTTCTGTAGAAGAGCGTACCCGCATGCTGATTGCCATCGGGCATGATCTGCGCACACCTTTAACACGCCTGTTCATGCGGCTGGAAATTGGCGGAGAAGAAGCGTCACCCCAAGCGTTGCATCATGATTTAACGCTTATGAACAAAATGCTAAATGGCGCCCTCTACTTCTTGCGCGAGCAGACAGAGGCAGAAAAGCCCGAGCGGACAGATCTTGCCTCTCTGCTTGAAAGCTTAAGCATGGAGTATAGTGCTGTTGGTAGAAACGTAACCTACAAAGGCCCGTCAGACCTTATTTGTGTGTGCCAGACAACAGCTTTGGAACGTGCTTTAAGCAATCTTGTCGATAACGGCCTAAAATACGGGTCAGAAGTCTCCATCCATCTTGAAAGCGACACACGTCACGCCATTATCACGATATGCGATGATGGTCCCGGTATCCCGGATGCGCAGCTTCCCTCTGCTTTATTGCCATTTTACAGACTGGATCCCGCCCGTGCATCCGATGGAGGTCTTGGTCTGGGTTTGTCTATTGCAGAAGCCATTGTCAGTCGGCACCAAGGAAAGCTCGTTTTGAGCAACGTCAAGCCTCATGGCCTTCAGGCACAGATTACCTTACCACTACACAATTCGAAGCTGACCGCCTGAAAATTGAGGCCACAGTTTAAAGCGCTGTCAAAAGAAAATATATGACGAAGGCAGGGGTTAATGCCTTCGTCACCCTACTCATGCGGCCGCAGTTAAATCTACAATCGTAGCCGTTGGGGCATTATTCTTGACGGATTCAATACCTGCGTCACGTGCTGAAGTGCTATTGTAAAGTTCGCTCGTCCCAATAATCTGGCCGTTAGCTGCCTTCAGATTAAACATTGGTTTTGACGAGGTAGACACTTTTTTCTCGTAATGCGCCTCAATCGGCGCATTCTTCTTTACAGAGTCAATGCCATTTTCGACGCTGGCTTTCTGCTTATACCCTTCACTGACAAGGATAATTTCGCCGTTTCCTGCTTTAAGGCGAAACCGATATTCCTCGGCTTTGTCTTTGTAGAGTTCGAATTTGCCAACCATGCCCCAGAAACCTCCTTTGAAATTTACAAGGTAAGGTATTTTACCCATATCTAATTAAAAATAAAATTAAGGATAAATTACGCCGAAAAAACGATGACAAATCGTTATTTCCGATAAAAATGTGGACCTGCAATTCTCAATTTGAGATCACAGAAACGTTATTGCTTTTTCGGCCAGACAACATCCCATGTCTAAGCCAAATTTTGATTTTGAAAGAATATTACACTCCGACCATCCTTGACAGCAGGACGTTGCGTTGTAACAATCCCCACCCTACCAAATCGATCTTTCATTCCACTTTTGTCACAGCATGAGCAGTCAAGACCCCCTATGGCTATTGTAACTCTTATCCTTCATACTACGTTAGTAAGTGATACGCTGCTTGCTCACTAAGGGTAATTTACAGTTCCGTATCAGGTCAGGTCGGAACCCCGACAGCAGCCACATGTTGATATATAAAAGAGGTCCAAGACTGGCGGAAAGATTATTACATTACAGTCAAATCATGTTGCCCTCGGGTGTGACATCTTCTCAATTTCATGTACCCAACACATGAAGCCTCTTTGACGGAAGAAACGTAAGATGTCCTTTTTTAAGGATACCGGTTCTTCTGCCTTCGTTTTTGAACTCTCAGCACCGGATTTATGGAACTATGGCTTACGCAACAACCAATCCCTACACTGGTGAAACGGTAAAAACGTTCCCTGAAGCAACTGATGCAGAAATCAAAGTTGCTCTGGATGATGCCTACGAAGCGTTTAAAAGCTGGCGTAACGTCTCCTTTGCCGAACGCGCAAAGGTTATGACCGCAGCGGCAAACATTCTTCGTCGTGACATTGATAAATATGCCAAGTTGCTGACGCTTGAAATGGGCAAGCTTTACGAAGAAGCAAAGCTTGAAACCATTCTGTCAGCCGAAATTTTTGAATACTACGCAAAAAATGCCGAAAATCTGCTGAAGCCAGAAGATCTGCCGGTAGCGGACCCCAAGGAAGGCAAAGCGGTTCTGGTTCACCAGCCGCAGGGCATTGTATTCGCCATTGAACCCTGGAACTTCCCTTACTACCAGATTGCCCGCATCATTGCGCCACAGCTTTCTGCCGGTAACACTGTTCTTCTGAAGCATGCCTCCAACGTGCCCCAGAGCGCTGCGATTTTTGATGATCTGATGCTGGAAGCTGGCCTGCCAAAAGGCGCATTCCGCAACCTCTATGCAGCCCGTCACCACACTGAAGTCATCCTGAATGACCCTCGCGTCTGCGGTGTGGCTTTGACTGGGTCTGAAGGTGCTGGTGCTATTGTTGCCAGTGTTGCTGGTAAGGCTCTGAAAAAAGCCACCATGGAACTGGGCGGTGCGGATGCTTTCATCGTTCTGGAAGATGCAGACGTTGAAAAGTCTGCAAAATGGGCTGCTTTCGGCCGTCACTGGAACGCCGGACAGGTTTGCGTATCTTCCAAGCGCCTGATCGTTGTTGATTCCGTTTACGACCAGTTCCTGGAAATCTACAAAGCAGAAGTTGCCAAGTTGAAAGCTGGTGACCCAATGGACCCAGCAACCACGCTCGCTCCTCTGTCTTCCCAGAAAGCGGCTGATGACCTGAAAGCTCAGGTTGAAGAAGCAAAGAAGCATGGTGCTGTGGTTGAAGTTATCGGTGCGCCAGTGCCTGAAAAAGGTGCCTTCTTCCAGCCTCTGCTGATGACCAATCTGCATGAGAACAATGAAGCCCGTCACTGGGAGTTCTTTGGCCCCGTAACGCAGCTTTATCGCGCCAAGGACGAAGCAGACGCCATTCGCATTGCCAATGACTCACCCTTTGGTCTTGGTGGCTCTGTCTTTACCAAAGACACTGCACGCGGCGTGAAAGTGGCTGAACAGATTCACACTGGTATGGTGTATGTAAACCACCCGACAATGGTGAAGGCGGATCTACCGTTCGGTGGTGTTGCACGGTCAGGCTATGGCCGTGAACTGATCGGTTTGGGCATCAAAGAGTTTGTTAACCACAAGCTTATTGACGTCGTTGATATCGACGCACCGTTCTAACTGATTATGGGCACTCCTTGAAATCAGGGAGTGCCCTAAATTGGGTTTTTGATTTTTCTGGAAAACGGCCTGATTTCTGTCAGGCCGTTTTCTTTTTTCCGATCACGAAATTGAACCGGGATACGGACCAACTCGATAACGAGAGAGACTTGGTCAGCCTCTCAGGCCATTTCCATGCTTAACGAATGGAAGGGTTAATTACCCCACAACCATGCTGCGCCACGCACACCAGAACTATCACCGTGTTTGTTTTTCAACAGTTCGGTGTTGCACTCTGGCGTAATAGCGTAACGCTTCATGACGTCTGGTACTTTGTCATAAATCGTCTGAAGGTTTGATACACCGCCACCTAACACAATGGCGTCTGGGTCAAGCATATTCACAACCAATGCACATGCACGGCCTAGACGATCCACATACAGGTCAAGAGCCCGGATTGCGGCTTCATCGCCAGATGCTGCGGCTTCCTCTATCCCTTGAGTGCTCCGCTCACCAGGGCCTTTCCATGATTCTGCCAGCGCCGACCCACACAGAAAACGCTCCAGGCAGCCAGAATTACCACAGAAGCATTTTGGCATCGGGAACTCTTCTTCCCTAACCCAAGGTAGCGGAATATGCCCCCATTCCCCGGCAATGTGATGTAGGCCCGTCATGGGCTCCCCATTCACAATAATGCCGCCGCCAACACCGGAGCCAAGGATAACGCCAAACACCACTTTGCGGCCTGCTGCGGCCCCGTCGATGGCTTCCGACAGCGCAAAACAGTTGGCGTCATTCTCTACACGGACAGGACAACCGAGAGCTTTTTCCAGGTCATCCCCAAAAGGCCGACCATTGAGCCAAGTGGCATTAGCATTTTTGACGCAACGCGTACGGGCATCAATTGCCCCCGGTATACCAATACCCAGCGTTGCGGCTGGGCTGGTTTCGGCCTTTGCCGCATCAACCATCTGCTGGATTTTGACTAAAAGCGCGTCGTAGGAGCCAGGATTAGGCTCCCGGTGCCGTATGAGAATTTCCCCAGCAGGGTCGAGAGCTGCAATTTCGATCTTAGTACCCCCAAGATCGATTCCAAGGCGATAATCTGACATATAGCGACCTAACGTCTCTTCCGGCTAAAACAACGCGATTGCCATGAGGCATGGGATAATTCAGTGAAATATGCAATCACACATCTTTGTCTCTCTATACAAGGCTATGTGTCATGAATGAGGCTCTTCTTGATGCGCGGGGGTTAAGTTGCCCCATCCCGGTTTTAAAGGCCAACCGTCTTCTTCGTTCCATGGACGCAGGCGGAAGATTACGGGTTCTGACAACCGACCGCGCCTCAATTGTTGATTTTCAGGTTTTTTGTCGTGAAACAGGGCATGCTCTTGTGGCTTTCACAGACGAAAATGGCACCCTTTCCTTCACAATCAGACGGCGCGCAGACATACCGCAGTCGTAAGGGCGGTATGTTTTCTAAGCTGATCTGCGTCACAAGACTTGGCAGACACCCTGTTATCGGAGTAATGCCTGCGCCTCATGACGGATAGGAAGACCTGCGCCATGGCGGATAACATCAAGTCTCTGTCTTTCGAGGATGCGCTCTCCGAACTGGAGAAAATTGTGCGTGGCCTGGAAGGCGGCCAGTTAAAGCTGGAAGAAGCCATTGCATCGTACGAGCGCGGGGCGGCCTTACGCCAGCATTGTGAAACCAAGCTGAGCGAGGCGGAGGCCCGCGTTCAGGCGATCGTCCAGAAGGCCAATGGGTCTCTGGACATGAAACCTATGGATTGAGATGCCAATGACTGACCAGACAACCGTCTCTTCTCCGCAGACAGAGTCATCATCCAACGCAGCGTCGTTGCGTAACGATATGGCAACCCGCGCCAAGCTGGTTGAAGCCACCATTGACCAGCTTCTGCCTGTAACCACCGGTGGCGATGCACGGCTTATTGACGCAATGCGTTACGCCACACTGGGCGGCGGCAAGCGCCTTCGTGGTTATCTGGCAGTAGAGACCGCAAGCCTGTTTGGAGTGCCGGAAGCGCAATCAGCCCGTGTTGGCGCTTCAGTTGAAATGCTGCACGCCTATTCATTGGTGCATGACGATCTTCCCGCAATGGATGATGATGATCTGCGGCGCGGCCAGCCGTCCACACACCGTAAATTTGACGAGGCAACCGCTATTCTGGCGGGCGATGCCCTGCAAACCAAGGCCTTTGAAATTCTGGCTGATGCCCAGACGCACAAGAACGCGGATGTTCGTATTGCCCTGATTTCTGCTTTTGCCAGTGCCTCTGGTGCGGCTGGCATGGTTGGTGGTCAGATGATTGATATGGAAGGCGAAGGCCGGGCCCTGCCGCTTGACGAAGTCCGTCACCTGCATGCGCTTAAAACTGGCTGCCTGATCCGGTACTCCGCTGAATCTGGTGCCATTCTGGGCCAAGCCGATGCAGATCTGCAAAGCCGCCTGCGGTCCTACGGGGCCAATATCGGCGCAGCCTTCCAGATTGCTGATGACGTTCTGGATGCAACCGCCACGGCTGAAGAACTTGGCAAGACCGCAGGTAAGGACGAAGCCTCTGGCAAGTCCACCTTTGTCGCGTTGCTGGGCATTGACGGCGCACGGGCCGAAGCCGAACGGCTGACCAAACTGGCCATTGAAGACCTTGCTCCTTTCGGAGCCAAAGCCGACCGCCTGAAGGCGCTGGCCTATTACGTGATTGAACGCAGGAACTAAGTCATGTCAGATCAGACTCCCCCCGTCTCTGTAAGTGGTCCGAGCATTCCGACGCTGGGTCGT
>NZ_BAMW01000020.1 GCF_000963945.1 Acetobacter indonesiensis
AGTTCCCAGACTGGGAAGACAACCGGGAAAGTCCCGTTCACCCATCACCATCCGGTTTTATGGCGTCTTTTCAAGGCTGTAGCGCAAAAGTCTGAGGGACTCGAACCCGCTCTTCTTTGGCGCAACCAACAACACAACCCATTGAAACAGAACGATAATTTCAGACAAAATCATCCTTCACATGGTGACTGCGGGTTCACTGTGCGGGCAAACCCGTGGGGCAGTCAAGAGAGGGATTTGTCTGGCCTCTGGTGATGATATGATGTATATACGACGTATAAACTTTAGTTGAGGAAAATCATCATGCAAGGAGTTGTCAGGAAATGGGGGAACAGTGCAGCCATACGTCTCCCTGCTGGCGTGCTTGAAGCCGTCAGTCTGAAGATTGATCAGGCCGTCGATGTGCGGGAAGAAGATGGACGCATCATTATAGAACCAGTCAGAGCAGTTCCTCTTAAACTGGAAGAATTAGTTTCCGGTATTACGAACGAGAACCGCCATGATGAAATGGACTTCGGTTCGTCTGTCGGTGGTGAAAGCTGGTGAGTGCCAAAGCAAAGACACTCTGGGTTCCTGATTGTGGGGAAATTGTCTGGCTTGAGTTTGATCCGCAGGCGGGCAGGGAACAGGCTGGGCACCGACCTGCTGTTGTGCTGAGTCCTGCCAGTTATAACGCTAAAGCTGGAATGATGCTGTGTTGCCCGACAACAACCAGAATTAAAGGCTATCCTTTTGAAGTTGCATTGGCTGGAAAAACTGCCAGTGTGGCTTTGTCAGATCAGGTGAGAAGTCTAGATTGGCGCGTGAGAAAAGCGAAACTTAAGGGCAAAGTTTTACCAGAAGAGCTTGAGGCCATCCGGCAGCGCGTCAGATTGCTGGTCGGGTGACGACATTGAATTAAACTCTTATTTATGATATATAAAAATATGCTAAATAGAAAAAGAAATTAACTGATGAATATAAAAAAATACATTAATAGTAAGATTTTATATATTATTTTTATTGTGTGGATATTAAATGTTGTGCTGTTAATGTCTTACCATGCTATGTGGCGTGACGAAGTAAGAAATTTTATGATAGCAATAGGTAGAACATCAAATATTCACTTATTGGGTAATCCGCATCCATTTCTGATTTACAAAATTCAACAAATTGGGTTTCTTATTACGAATTCTTTTCATGCATTACCAATTTTATCTTTTATTATATCGTTAATTGTAGTGTTTTTTGTTTTATTTAAATCACCATTTAGTTATGGTTTGCGGTGTTTAATCATATTTGGATATCCAATTCTGTATGAATATACAGTAATGTCAAGAAACTATGGCATTAGTGTTTTGTTGATGGTATTTTTTGCAATCTGCTTTTCATCATATAGGTATAAATATATATTCACAGGAGTAATTTTATTTTTCCTTGCAAATACAAACATTCATTCAGCAATAATAGTTCTTGTTTTTTCTATTTTATGGCCATTAAATTCCTGGTATCGGCATGATAAAACATGGAGTGAAGATTCTAAAAAGATTCTTATTAATAGTATATTTGGCATTGTTGGTTTTCTTGTGTGTTATCTAACTATTTATCCTGTACGTTATGATTTGGCAGCTGCTCATCCAATCGGCATTGCTGGAAAATTTAAAATTCGGTTTCTAAAGCATATAGCAGTTTATGGAAATAAGGAATTATTTCTTAACTATTTTCATAATAAAATTATAGCAACAATGTTATATGATATAATGAAAGTATCAAATATTTTATCTATAATACTATCTGTTTTTTGTTTGTTTGGAGATACTGTTTTATTTTCAACGGCGATTATAACACTTTTTTCATTCTTTATATTATTTTCAGTAGTTTATCCGGGTTCTTACAGGCACGAAGCCCTTTGGGTAATGCTTATGGTTTCGTTATTATGGATAAAGAAAAAATCAAATAATAAATCAACAAATAATAAAATAAATAAAATAGGAAATTTCTCATTTTATTTATTAATATGCTCTCAATTTATTTTTTCAATTATGTTTTCATATCATGAAATGATATTACCCAATAGTCGCTCAAAAGAATTTTACAAATTTTTATTAAGTAATGAATCGATAAAAAAATCTACAATTATTTCTTCTGTTGATTATATATTGGAGCCTATTCCATATTACACAGGAAATCATGTTTTTATGCTTTCATTGGATAATTTTGATTTTGTTGTTCCGTATAGAAATATATTTAACTACAATTTAGATGATTTACTACATGCTGCACAGAAGTTGGCAGTATGTAATGAGAGCCCTCCTTTGATTTTGATTGTAAATGATATTATGGATTCTAGACGTATCGCTCATAATGTCATGGATGAAAAATCCGAAAAATCCACAAGAAAGTATATGTATAATTATTGGACTTTCACTGTAACTAGAGAACAAAGAAAGCGATTTTTGGAAAATGCTCATGAAATAGCAAGATATCCTAATGGCTACCTTGAAGAGGGTTTTATAGTTTATCAATTGAACTATAATAATATCGATAGTAAAAAATGCAATAAATAGACTTTTTGAGATCTGGTATAAGATGTTTAATAGTGTGAATACACTAGGCTTAGGACTCATAACCAGAACATGATGGTTGCAGCGAGGCAGATGGCGGAAAAAAGACGGTTGGGCATCTGTCATAGCGTGTTGCGACCCGCCTCCAGTTCTTGAGCCTCCCGAACATAATCTCGATACGGTTGCGTCTTTTGTATTTCCGTTTGTCGTATTTTATCGGTTTCCCGCGGGATTTCTGCTCTGGAATGCAGGGTTTGATCCCTTTTTCCTTCGGAGCATTCCTGAACCAGTCAGCATCATAGCCTCAGTCCGCCAGCATCCATTCGGCTGGCGGAAGACCGTCCAGCGGGGCAGCCGCACCGGTGTAATCACTGATCTGGCCTGCTGTCATGAAGAAGTCGAGCGGACGTCCGTTCCGGTCGGTGACGGCATGCAGCTTCGTATTCATCCCGCCTTTGGTGCGCCCGATCAGACGGCCTGGAGCCCCTTTTTTAACTGCAGCCTCGAAGCCGTGCGATGTGCCTTGAAATAGGTCGCATCAATCATGATCGTCTGAGGCTCTGCATTGCCAGCAGCCAGTCCCATCCATCATGCGGATGAAGACCCCCATAGCACCCCAGCGCTTCCAGCGGTTGTAGAGCGTCTTGTGTGGACCGTATGCCGTCGCAAAGACTTTCACCAGCATGTAACTACACATTGCACGAGCCACCGCTTTACGATGAATTCAGGAAAAGATTTGTGGATCCTTTTTACCCTCATCAGCCCATAGGGATCATGCATCTGACCGGGCACCAGACAATAAGATCCAGTTCTGACGAAACATTGGAGTTTGAAAGTGTTCTGGGGCGATACTATCAGTTAAAGCCACGCTATAATGATAGAGAATACCAGATTATCTGAGGGAAATGGAAGTAATCTCATAGGGGATTCTCATAAAATCTTTTAGTGAAGATAAATTCTGGTTTATTGGAGTCAGGACGCCTCAACGTGGAGGATCCCTCTCCCCGTTGTAGCAAGGAGAGAGGGAATGCCCGTTTTTTCTGAGATAGAATTAAAGTAAGCAGACGCGATAGCGTAAATTCTTACTCTGTAATCGGCTCGTGTGTTGAATATTATTGATATGTGTTCAACCCCGATACAAACCATCAAAATATGCCCCTGAGTTGTCTGGTGTGGCTGGTCATTTAGACTTATCTGGCAGTATTTAAGGCTTTTCTTGAGGTGTTTTCGTGGGGACGTTTCTCTTCTCTTCAGAAAAGGAAAAGCTCATCGTGTGAGTGACAACGATCAATCAAAATATCATAGCCTTAACATCAGGAAATAGGAGTTCAAAAAACGGTTCTTCGATCCCTCTATCTTCCAGATACGTCACACGTAATCTGCTAGAGGGCAAAAGCGGGGAGTACTGTTTCTTTAATGGTTCTCAGTTTGTCATGGAGTCTGTTGCAATACTAAGAAAGCCATAGGCCCAGAGAAGATAGGTCATAAACAGTGCCGTCATGACTACGGTCCAATGTGCCATCTGTTTCTGGTTGCGTTGTTCGGTCTTGCGGGGACGGCCTGGCCGACGTTTGACGGTGATGGGTTCTGGCGTAGCAGGTTGATAGCCAGTTGTCCGCTGGTCGATAAACCATTCAGCGCGGCAATTGGAAAAGCCCTGTCCCGTTTGCCATAGGTGACGGAAGCTGGACCACGTCCTTCGCTTACCAGATTCCGTAATCGGCCATGACTAATACCCATATAGATTGCGGCATCGCGATAGCGCAAAACTTTAGGCGTGACGGATGACTGGGTCACAGATGCAGGACTCCCCCAAAGGACACAAGATTTCAGATTGTTTTTTTGGGAGAAGAACGGTGTTGACCCGTGAGAACTTGATAGCACAGGAAGAGAGATCAGAGAAAGAAAATTCTTTCTGACCTCTCGTTCCATTTTCTGGTGAAGAGATAAGGTTATTGCTGGAGATGAAGAGACTTCAGTCCTTCAGGGATTTATCTTCCGACAGCATACCCAATACACGTTCAGCTTCCTCAATCTGACGACTAATGTCTTCAGGTACGGGTTGATAATAGCGATCCAGTGATTTCAGGTCGCGATGGCCTGTAACGCGTTTGAGGTCGAGCGGATTAGGCAGCAATTTTGCTAACCGGCTGGTTGCTTCGTGCCTCAGATCATGAAAGGTCAGATCTTTCAATCCGGCATCTCGTACCATGCGGCCATATCGGACACTGAAAGCTGCTTCAGTTCCGACATCAAAGAGTGCCTGTGAGGGCTTGGGATGATGCGGAAGCGTTGCAAGTCTCTCGATTAGGAGGCGACGTGCGCCCGGTGTGAGAGGGCGTATCTCTGGTCCGTGCTCCTCCTGATGGCGGTGTGTTTTGGTCTTTCCGCTCTCACCGCCCAGTTTCAGGGTGCGGCGTTGAAGGTCGATGTCACCCCAACGCAGCTGTAGGGCTTCGCCGCGACGTGTGGCCTGTTCGATTGACCATCGCACAAGCCAGACGTCGTCAGGGTGGGGGGAGGCTTCGATGGCTTTGATCAGACGTTCAAATTCTCCTGGAAGGGAAATGTCCCGATTTTCCTGGAGACGACGGTTACGCTTTTTGTCAGCGCCTTCCGGACGTTTTACAACACGACCAGACGCATGGTTTATGATGGCAATGTCCCATTCCGAAATGGCATGCTGGATAATGGAGGCGAGAAGATTAAGGCGCTTCACCACTGTCGCGGCCGCATATCCGGCCGCGCTCATGCGTTCGCGGAAACCACGAACGTCTGCGGCAGAGAATTTCGATAATCGTACCGAAGACAGTGCGGTGTCACGCAGAATAGCTGGGATATGCCCGATCCGGTCTGCTTTACGGTCGGCCATGCACTCATCACGATATCGCTCGACAAGGGATGCAATCGTCATTTTGTCGAGGGGACGGGTATCTGTGAACTGGCCAAGTTCCGCCTTGGCGGTGGTCTCATTAAGCTAGTGCCTGGCCTGTGCCGCACTTGAGAAGGTTTCCTGTACCCGCCGACCATCGACCATTTTACGGGTCATGTATTGCTTTGGGCCACGATAGCTTACGCCGCGAGGGAGGGGGTTACCCGTAGCGGGATCCATGCGCCCGCTCATGACAACACCAGCAAGGGGGTTTTGTGTCATCGACCATGAGAGGAGTGTACGACGTTCCTCACGATGGTGCAAAATTGGTGCAAAAACTAATATTTTTTGGAGGAGTTTCGCCAAAAAAACACTGTAAAAACAATGGCGTCCCGTACGGGATTCGAACCCGTGTTGCCGCCGTGAAAGGGCGATAAGTAGTGACTAAATGGCTGGGTTATTCCGTTTAAATTGTTGATAACAGAAAGATTTATATCATTGAGTATCACTGGATGCAACAGGATATCACATCAGGGTGGGCCCAAATTGGGCCCAAGAAGTTACCGCTCTTTTGGGGTATCTAACGACATCTCTATCAGTTTGTGATGCCTCATTGGAGGGTTTGAGAGAGGTGCGATAGCTCGCCGCCACCCACATATTTCCATAGGCATATTGACGATCTCATGCTACAAAGTGACCAGTTTAATGGTTCGGAGTCTACGATGCAGACCGTCAATCTGGTGGAGGCTAAAGCTCATCTTAGTCGTCTGGTCGACCTAGCAAAGGATGGAGAGTCCGTCCGTATTCTGCGTCGCGGCAAGGTGGTTGCGCAACTCGTCAAACCTGAGCCCGTGCGTAAACGGATTGTCGTGAGTGCTCTGCGCTCACTGACCGACGCTATGACGCTGCAAACAGAGACTGCCGCGACCGCTGTCCGCGACATGCGTGACGAGGCGAGATATTGAGTGAGCGTCTATATTGATACATCGGTTTTGGTGGCGGCCCTGACCAATGAGCGGGAAACTTCCCGGATGCAGGACTGGCTTGGCGCTCAGGCACCTGAAGATCTTTTCATCAGCGATTGGGTCGTGACAGAATTTTCTTCTGCGCTATCGATCAAGCTTCGAACGGGGCAAATTACCGTCATCGATCGCGCGAACAGCCTGGCCATGTTCACGCGTTTGTGTGCTGACAGTATCGGGGTGTTGCCAGTGACCAGTCAGAACTTCCGAACGGCGGCAAGGTTTTCAGACCAGTATGCTCTGGGTCTGCGGGCCGGAGATGCCCTTCATCTGGCGGTTTGTGCGGATCATGGTGCGACACTGTGCACTCTGGATCGCCGTCTTGCCGATGCAGGCCCGCAGGTCGGTCTGGCAACTATGCTGCTGTAATCGAAATTGGCCGTAGCTGTAGCACTGACATTTCTTTCACGTTCGGAAAGAGAATGTTTATCGGGATCTACGCTCCAGCGCCAATATTAAGGCCACAGCTTCCAGATAAAGGAATTCTCTTTGGGATGATGGAGTGACGTTCACAAGATGGCATCCATCATGATCCAGAGGACTTTCCTATTGGAGTGTGGAATGTAGCTTCTACGAATTGTAAAAATCATTGATTTAGCATGTGATATCCGCCGTCCATTTCTGGTTGAAGGCGGTTGCGGAGAAACTGCTGTTCCAGCAGATTAGGTTCGATGGCATGATTCCGAGCAGATAGGCATCAGAGACATCGGGTTGTGATGGCTTCGATTTTTATAGTAAAATCGGAATCATTTTTCCTTAATAAAATCAACATGTTAAGGTATACGAACTGCGGGACTCGAACCCGCTCTCCGTGGTCGCAACAAATCAGACAACCCATTGAAACAGAACGATAATTTCAGATGAAATCATCCTTCACATGGTGACTGCGGGTTCACTGTGGGAGCAAACCCGTGGGGCAGTCAAGAATGACTTTAATTATTTTTTTAGAACCCTGTTTGTAGTGAAGCATATACGCCGGTTTGATCACGATAATTTGCAATTGTTCCTAACGAGACATAAGCAAGTGTTACGTTTAGATGCTTATTCACGAAATAGGTTGCATATGCGTCGAACCAATTACTTTCTGGAGTAGAGTTTTGGTTTCTCGGTTTTGTCCGATATTCAACTCCGACCACAAGGCCAGGAATAAAAGGAGGGAGATATCCTATAGATCCCTCAAACTCAGGCGAGTAGCGATCATGACGATCACCCGCAAAACCAAGGATACCCCATTGGTTACCTTTTGTAAGTCTTAGGGTTGTATCAAGTATAATATGTGCTCTTGAAAATATTTTAGTTGCGGCAAGATATACATCTGCTGCGTTGGTGTATTTTGCACCAACTTTATGAATAACTGTTTTGTCGCCATTATGTTTATACATAACTCCGATTGCCACTTGTGGAATGAGGCTTGTATCAGCTAGGTCACCTAGTAGTCGTGCTTTTGCACCGACAATATCTAAATCAAATTGATAGCCTTTACCGATGCCAATTTTTTTACCTGTACCGCCAGTTTGAAAAAAATTGTGAGTATAAGAGATCTCGACGCGGTTTTTAATGCCTATGAGTCCACCAATATTTTGGTTCTGGTAATCGGAAAGATTAACATAAGTATAATGAAATGCTGTGCCTAAGCCTTTAGAACTTCCGTATCCACCGATTGTAGCCCAACTGGCGATGCCGCCGCCGCTAGAGCCTTCTAAAGAACTCAGACCCGCGGTGCCGAGGGCTTTTTTTTCATCAAAAATTTTAAAGGCGGATGTTTCCGTGGTTTGCGCATTACATACATTTTGATTCAATATTAAAGGAATGAGGGCAGTAAAATATGGAAATAATTTTGTTTTATTACTCATAAGTATTTTGCGAAACATTTTTCACTTCCTTCTAAGGTGTCTGTTTCGGAATAGATTGTGATGAAATTATAGTTCCTGATTCGAAATAAAAAATCAATCACGAACATAGGCATTATCTGTTTTTAAGAAAGACAATTTTCTTTAAATTTGCAGAAAAAAAATAGGAACAAAGCCATACAATATAGATAATATGAAAGCTATTATATTCCAGATTTATGTTATTCTATTGTTATATATAGATAAAATTCAAAAACAAGCAGGCGGAAAAAATCTCAAAAATAAATAATTAATTATAAGTAATACTTTTTGCATAAAAAATACTTGCGGGGGTAAAGGCAAATATTTTGTTTGTCTTTGTATTTAGCAATCAATGTCTGTTGATTGTTTGGAGTATTATTTTTAATTTCCGAAATTTGAATTTTGAAATAGCAGCCAGCGGACGCATTGTGTTCGCTGGTTTGGAAACTGGTCAGGAGGAGCGCAAAGCTGCTCCCATGAATCCCCTTTTTTCCATACGCGTACTCCCAGTAAGGTGCAGGGTAAAAAGGATAGTTTTCTATGCTTCAGGGGGTCAACGGGGGAGGAACTCCCCTTTGCCTGCTGTCGAATGGGTAGCCATTCGACACTGCTGGCTCCCTTTTAAAACGTT
>NZ_BAMW01000019.1 GCF_000963945.1 Acetobacter indonesiensis
GCTCAGCGTTGATTTGCCAATCCCCAGATCCGCCGCAACCCGTGTCCTGAACAAACGCTGCTAAGTGCGATCCTGACCGCCTCACGGCAAAACTCTTCTGTCTGCTTCAATGCAATGGTCCCATGCCCTTCCTGTTGAATGCTGTAAACGCTCAATCAACCAGCACAAAACCGTTACAAGTCCAATGCCTTCGATTGATCTATGGGCAGTTTTTCCCGCAGGCCGGATGATGACCGCCAAAGCGCGCCAGTTTGCCGCTTTTGTAGAAAGAGTAATGCAAACGTCAGGTGGTCCGGTGTCGTAACACTTAGAAGGTTCCAGTTTTAATGCAAAGTCTCTCTCTCGACGAGGAAAGGAGCGTTGCCTAAAATAATAGACGCATGGTGATGAAGAGGGCTCATATATGTCTCGCGAGAATTTGAATGACCTGATCGCGTTTCTGGCTGTGGCGCGTGAGAAAAGCTTTACCCGGGCCGCAGCAAAGCTGGGTGTTTCGCAGTCGGCATTGAGCCATACGGTCCGTCTATTGGAAGAGCGTCTAGGTCTTCGCTTGCTAACACGCACGACGCGTAGCGTAACTCCGACAAATGCCGGCTACTATCTTATTCGCAATATCGGTCCGCATTTTGATCAGATTGAGACGCAATTAGCCTCGTTAGGACAGTTGCGGGATGAGCCTAGCGGTACAATCCGCATCACTGCGACGGATGATGTTATTGCCTATATTCTACGCCCCAAAATTGAAAAGTTTATCAAAAAATACCCAGACGTGAAAATTGAAATTAACGCCGACCTGAAACTTGTAGATATTGTAGCCGAGCGTTTTGATGCTGGTGTCAGGTTGGGAGAGCAGGTTACAAAAGAGATGACCTCTGTTCCGCTAACACCGGATATTCGGTTTGTCGTGGTAGGAACAAAGTCTTATTTCAGAAAACATCCCAAACCAAAAGCGCCGCATGATCTTCTCAAGCATCAATGCATCACGATGCGCCTGCCAACTTATGGTGGTATTTATGCGTGGGAGTTTGAAAAAAATGGCCGTGATCTTAAAGTTCGTGTTGACGGTCCTCTTATATTCAACAGTGTTTTTTCCGCACGCGATGCATGTCTGGATGGACTGGGACTTGCGCATATGCCTGAAATCGTTGCGGAGAAATATATTGCCGACGGGCGCTTAGTAAAAGTTCTTGAGGAATGGTGTCCATACTGGACAGGATATCATCTCTGTTTCCCTCATCATCATCAAAATACGATGCCTTTTTCGCTATTTGTTGATGAAATGCGTCATGAAGCGGAAAAATTTTCGCATTCATGAGTAAAATCGAAGATTGTATGCATGATTAGGGGGCTAATCATGCAATCTGTAAGGCTCTATATAGCCCAATCTGGATCCTGAACTGGATCAAAAGTGTAAGGGTACGTCATGAAAACACTTTGTTCTCTTGTCTGCGCAGTTTCTGTGATGATGTCAGGAACGGCTTTTGCTGCCCCAACGCTGGATCAGGCAGTTCATTCCTCGACACGTGATGCCCGTTTCGTTGCTCGCGATCCGATCCGACATCCTCTTGAAGAGTTGCAGTTTTTTGGTTTGCGTCCAGATGCAAATGTTATCGAAATCTGGCCCGGTGGTGGCTACTGGACACAGATACTTGGTCCATATTTGAACGAAAAAGGGACATATACTTTAGCTTTTGGTTTGGAAGATAAAAGCGGTTCAGCTTTCGGCAAAATGCTTGATACGCATCCCGAACTTAAAGGGATGTTCAGAACAACGAAGTTTGATGGACAGCACCTCAATTTTGCCCCTCCTGACAGCGCTGATTTTGTTCTGACGTTCCGCAATCTTCATAACTGGATGGAAGCTGGAAACGCACCGGAAATGCTTGCCGCTATCCATCGGGTTCTGAAATCTGGCGGTATATTTGGTGTCGAAGACCATCGCGGTCAGACAACCGCTCCGCAGGATCCGCGGGCCGAGGATGGATACGTTCGTCAGTCTTATGCAGTCTCGCTGATTGAAAAAGCCGGCTTTAAACTGGTTGGTTCATCAGAAATCAACGCCAATCCGCGTGATACGGCTAACTGGCCGAAGGGTGTATGGACACTGCCTCCAACCTTCGCCTTGGGGGACAAGGATCGCGCCAAATATGCTGCGATTGGTGAGGGGGATAACTTTGTCCTCAAGTTTAAAAAAATCGACCGTTAAGAATACGGAGAATACACATGACGAATAATGTTGCGAACAAAATCGTTGTTATTACGGGTGCCAGCAGTGGTCTGGGGGCGGAAGCAGCGCGGCATCTGGCAGCACTGGGTGCGACTGTCGTTCTGGGGGCACGACGTGAAGACCGGATCAAAGCACTTGCTGAAAAGATTACGTCCGAGGGCAGTAAGGCTTTGGCGGTTGAAACGGATGTTACAGACCGTGCATCAGTTCAGAACCTTATTGATACTGCGGTCAAGACCTATGGTCGGATTGATGTATTACTCAATAATGCGGGTGTGATGCCTCTCTCACCCCTTGAGAACCTTCGTGTTGATGAGTGGGATCTGATGGTTGACGTCAATATCAAAGGCGTTCTGTATGGCATTGCAGCCGCTCTCCCTCACATGAAAGCCCAGAAGAGCGGTCAGATTATCAATGTATCTTCTGTCGCGGGTCATCATGTTTTCCAAAATAGTGCCGTTTATTCCGCTACAAAATTTGCCGTTCGTGCGTTGTCTGAGGGGTTAAGGGCCGAAGTAAAGCCTTATAACCTGCGAACCACGATTATCTCACCGGGGGCAGTTCAGTCAGAACTACTCAATGGTGTGCATGATGAAGCAACAGCAGAGCAACTTCAGAGTTTTGTTCCCGGCATAGCCATCAGTGCTGATTCCTTCGCGCGGTGTGTCGCTTTTGCGATTAGCCAGCCTGAAGATGTGGATATTAATGAAATCCTATTCCGTCCCACAAAACAGCAGCTCTAATTTGCTTACTTTGTAAGGCGTTATTGTAACGAGCCATGTCTTTTTTAGGCATGGCTTTTTTTATGACGATATGAAAAATCATTATAATTAAACCTATTAAATAAAAATGGCTTCTCGAACATGCAGTAAGCAAGATCATTATGAAATATATCATTCATGAAAATTATTCATGATCATGCTCGTTTTATAGGGGCTAGTCTGGATGTTTTTTCTTCCCTATGTCCTGTCATGAATCTTCTCTGACACCATGCGCAAGGTCGATAAGCGTCGCAAAACAGCATTACAGCGTCATTCTGCCTACAGATTTTACGCATGGTTTCAAAAATACCTAACGATCATGGGTAATCTTAATATCGAGGCATGATGGATACTATCTCTCAATCAGTTTCTGAACCGAATAAAACTTTTGATAAGCAGGAAGGATCTTGGGGCGCGGTGCTCGCCATGTCTCTGGGGGCTTTTGCTCTTGTTGCGTCCGAATTTATGCCGGTGAGTCTTCTGACACCCATTGCTGCCAATCTTCACATCAGCGAAGGGCAGGCAGGGCAGGCTATCTCGGTTTCCGGGGCATTTGCGGTTTTGACGAGCCTCTTTATTTCGTCACTCACCAAGGGGATAAATCGCAAAACACTCCTGTTATCCCTTATTGGAATGATGATTATTTCAGGAACAGTTGTTTCTCTGGCACCTACTTACATTATCTTCATGCTCGGCCGGGCGATGATTGGTGTTGTAATCGGCGGTTTTTGGTCAATGTCCGCTGCAACGGCAATGCGCCTTGTCGAAGACCACCATGTTCCACGCGCGCTTGCTATTCTGAATGGTGGCAACGCACTTGCCACGGTTATAGCCGCCCCTGCGGGCAGCTTTCTTGGCGGTTTGATTGGTTGGCGAGGCGCGTTTTTCTGCGTGGTGCCGGTGGCTGTCATTGTGTTCGTCTGGCAGCTCATCAGTCTTCCCTCAATGCCTAGTGAACGTAATCGACAGTCTGCCAGTGTATTTGCACTGCTGACTCGGCCAATTGTGAGAGTGGGGATGATTGCGGTCAGCCTCTTTTTCATGGGGCAGTTCACGCTCTTTACTTATGTTAGGCCTTTTCTTGAAGATGTCGCTCATGTTGATGTGCGCACATTGTCCTTGATCCTGTTATTGATGGGTATTTCCGGTTTTGTTGGCACGGTGCTGATTGGCTCTGCGCTGAAGAAGAGTGTCTATCCTGTTCTGATTAGTATTCCCCTTCTGATGGCACTTCTGGCTTTCGGCCTTCTTGTGCTGGGAAAATGGATTATCGTTTCTGCCGTAATACTGACCATATGGGGCCTGTTTGCAACATCTGCTCCCGTAGGATGGTGGAGTTGGCTAGCGCGGACGCTGCCCCGTGATGCGGAGGCTGGAGGCGGTCTCATGGTTGCCGTCGTCCAGTTTGCGATCACATTGGGGGCGACCTGCGGGGGGATATTGTTTGACGGGATTGGGTATCAAGCGACTTTTGCCGCGAGCGCAGTCGTCCTTTTAGTTGCAGCATGGTTGGCTTTCGCAACGATGCGTTTAGCTCATTCACGATAATCTAGCAGAGATGTGTCAGAATAGATAGCGCGGCTGACGGCGTACATGCCGCGCATAAAAATACTGAATGGGGTGAGTTTATAGTGGATCTGTTTGCAAAGAGGCTAACTGCCGAGTTTATTTAGGGGTGTCTATTGACGCTTGGTTTGAATATATGCCGTGGAGCGTAAAGCTTTCTCCTCTTCCATCGGGAAGACGTAAAAGGGGACCGACAAATTTCGGATCATTGATTGCTTTATCGTGTTCAAGCTGACCGATCAGGCGGGCGGCCTCTTTTGACTGACCTTCCAGCATGACCTGACCGTCTTTAAGAGAAAGAGATTCCAAAAAAGTCGTATCCGACAGTGCATGTGTCAGGTTGGCGAGGAGCGTCAACGGCGACCCGACACGTTGAACTTCTCGGTTCAGAAAGTTACTGCTGCTGGTTAGCGCATCAATACGGCTGCGAAGTGTCTCGGCAACCACACGAGAAGGCTGAAGGTCTTCAAGCTGGCCTGTAATTTGATGGCTTTTTATGGATTGCCAGATAAACGGTGCACTCAACAAAAGCCCAAGAAAAAGGAAGATGATCGCCAGAGTTCTGGCTGAATTTTGCCTGTGCTCACCATGAGTTGCGAGTGGTAAGCAGGCTGCGGAACTATCGGCCTGGTTTGCAAAGCTGACAGGGATTAATCCAGCCGCATGGAAAGCATCTAACCAGGGAGCCAGAGGGGGGCTTGGCGTCACGCTCAGCAGAAACTCAGCGTCGGTCTGTTGGTTTGAGGGAAGCGGGGTAAGGCCCCATAAAATATCTTCAGGTGGAAAAGGGACAATCCGATCCATCTGATAGCTGACAAGCGAGGCAGCTTCTGCTGCGGCTGTGGTTGGTAGCCTGACCATGCGCTGCAAAATGGGCAAATCAGGTTCAATAACGCGAATAAAAAGAGATTTTTTTTTGGTATGACGCCAACCTGCGAATAAAGGGCGACGGATAGCGCAGAGGTTGGCCAGATGCGCCATGCCCTCTACGGTGGCAGGAACGGATTGAGGGTGATCATCGGAAGATAAGGGGAGTAAGTTTAGACTTTGTGTGTCCCTGACTATAACCACAGTCGGAAGAGCATAGCGACTTTGAAGATTACGAAAAATCGCCCATAAGCGGGCTGGAAGATAACGGTAAGCCGCTTTTCGCAGAACTTGCGTATTTTGCTCAAGCCACCAGCTCATAAAAACACTACGGGAGAGGGTGCTCAAGATTGTCTCACTGACATGACTGAATAACGTGTTCGTAATTGTCCTGCTGTCCTGCAAAACGTAGCAAAGATTTTAGCATGTGATTGCTCGCAGGGCAGGCTATAACGTGTGACAGTTTTAAGACAGATTTTCATAACAGTCTATCTAATCAGTTTTTCATCAAACAATCATAATTATGAGAAGAGGTTGATGGTAAGCAGCCCCGACTCTCGTAAGGCCGGGTCCGAACGCTCCAGGAGAAGGTTCTCATTCGTGCGCTCTTTTAAGCTGTTTCAATCAACCTTTCTGGCGACAGGATGTGCCGCGTTGCTCGCTTTCGGGCTAACCGGATCTGCAAATGCGCAGGTAGCAAATGCCAACGCCTGTAATCCCGCTGCGGATGGAAGCAACCCATGTCCGCATAAGCTGCATCTGCACACGCAACAGCCTTTGTCCACCATGGCAACCGTCGGTAAGGCCATGTTTTTTGATCCGGCTTTATCCGGCTCCGGAAAACTTTCGTGCGCGTCTTGCCATGTGCCCAGCCTACATTACGGGCCAGCAGGGAATACACCTGTTTTCATGGGCGGTGTTACAGGAGACCGGGAGGGGCGGCGTGAAATTCCAAGCCTGACGTATTTGGAGCGTCAGCCACCATTCAGTATTGGCCCGGATGATGCAGTAGCAGACGATGTTGCCCCGACCATTGCCGTGCCGGTTACCGGCGGGGCGCACGCTGCCAAAAGTGCGTCCAACACAGCGAGTTCGGCCACTAATCTGGTGCCTCAAGGCGGTCTGTTTCTGGATGGTCGGGCTGATACCCTGCATCAGCAGGCCAGTGGCCCGATGTTTGATCCGGATGAAATGGCCGGGGTGCCAGAAAAAGTGACGGCCCGGCTACAAACGGCCGATTATGCGGCTCCGTTACGTGATCTTGCCGGTGTTCGTGGCCGGAAGTCGTCAGATTTTCTGCTGTCAGAAGGTCTGTTCGCTCTGGCCCGTTATCAGATTGAAGACCAGAAATTTCATTCATATTCAAGCAAGTTTGACGCATGGCTACAGGGAAAAGCCCGTTTTTCACCTATTGAGCGCCAAGGGTATCTGTTGTTCAACGACCCGAAAAAGGGAAACTGCGCAGCCTGCCACGTCGATACAGTGCGTGGAGACGGCTTGCTGCCGCTTTTTACAGATCATCAATATGAAGCCCTTGCGGCCCCCCGGAACCCAGCGCTTACGCATACACATGATGCGTCTTATTATGATCTGGGTGTATGTGATCAGAAGCCGGAAGGGCGCAAGGAGTTGGCTCCTTATTGTGGAATGTTTGCCACGCCAACCTTACGTAACGTAGCCACGCGCCAAACATTTTTTCACAATGGCATTTTTCATAGCCTTGAAGATGTAATGGATTTTTATGTTTTGCGGGATATTGAGCCTGAACGGTTTTATCCGAAAGGTGCAGATGGCAAAGTGCAGGCCTATAATGATATTCCTGCCGCGTATCAGAATAATATTGATAAAACAGATGCACCTTTTGACCGGAAACCCGGAGATTCACCTGCTTTGAATAAAGCGGAACGCAATGCCATTATTGCCTTTCTGAAAACACTGACAGATGGCTGGACGGGTGATGCTGGGCCAACTGATGCGTCTATGTCGCCTCAGAAAAATCCTTGAAGGCAAATCACGCCCGAACGTTTATCGGGCGTAATTCTCTTCACGGATTGCAGATTGCGCCAGACTGACCGGGGCTGGTCGTGCCAGTTCCGCGTGCCCCGGCTGAGCAGAGATCATAATCATGCCCATCACGCGATGAAGGCGCTTGATAAGTATAGGGATGGTTCCACGGGTCTTTTGGCTCGTTCACATCTTTCAGATACGGGCCATTCCAGTTTTGTGCATCTGCCGGTTTATGGATGAGTGCTGCAAGACCTTCTTCCGTTGTCGGATAGGTGCCGACGTCAAGTTTATAAAGATCAAGCACAGAGCCAAGGCGAGAGATAGATTGTTTGGCTACGGAAACACGCGCACCACCAAGCTGACGCAGCGCAGCAGGGGCGACAAGGCCGATCAGCAACGCCAGAATGGCCAGCACGACCAAAATTTCCAGCAAAGTGAAGCCGGATTGTGGATCGTTCTCGACAGAAGAAAGAGAGCGGGGGTTTGTCATAAAATCCTCACAGGACTTGTGCGAAGGACCGGCGCATTATAATGCGCCGCCCGGAATTGATAAAAGGGATGAGCAAAAAACAGCCCGTTCTGATCAGGAATACGATGCCTATCCCACTTCTTGCCTGCATGGTTGCCAGTGCAATTCGATACGATATTCCAGTCCGCGTTCTTCCTGTAATCCAGAAAGTGGAAGGCGGCGTTGCAGGCATGGTGCGTCGGAACACGGACGGTAGTTCTGATTTGGGCTTGATGCAGATAAACACACGTTGGGTGCAACCTTTGGCGCAGGTCAGTCATTTGCCAGCGGTGCAGACTGCTGCTCGGCTGGTTTCTGATTCCTGCTTTAATGTTGCAGCGTCCGCGCTTATTCTGCGTACGTATATCAATGAGGCTCATGGTGATCTTATGCAGGCCATAGGCTATTATCATTCCCACACGCCATCATTGAATGCGGCTTACAGGCAGAAGGTGCTTAGCACCGCTATGTCAATGTTTCCCGCCAGACAGTGACGTATCGACAAGCTCTAATGCCCGCTCCGTGAGGTTTCAACCAGCAGCGGGTACGAAACAGAAGAGTTCATCAAACTGTCTTTATTCCCGATGTCAGTGTTGCTCTCTCTCTGGGCTAATTACATCTGATCCAGACGAATTGTTTCAAGCGAGAGAAACGCAAAAGGGATACTGTGGCCCAGTTGCGGGGCCACAACAGCTTGGCGGCTCAGGTTATATCCGCCACTTCGTGTGACGCGGGCTGTGACAATCAAAGTCCGATCTGTCCAGTTTGTCGTTGTATCTTCCACAGCAGGGGGAGGAATGCTTCCTCCTTGAATGAGCAAAAACCCTGCATGTTGTGGCTGCATATGGTCAAAAACAGCACGCAGAAATGGATCGCGCGACTGGGGAGACGGAAGGTCTTTTTGCGTAAAAGAGAGATGTGAAGACAGTGTATGCAAAAGGGGCTGTGTCATGCCGGGTATTTCAGACATTTCATCCAACGTTCGTATCGGATGTCCCGGTGGCCTGCATGCCCCCAATGTAGCAAGCAGACTGGTGGTAGCCTGTCGGCTTGCCTGTTGCGTGAGGGAGGGGGGCGTACGCCACAGCACGACCATGCGGGCCAGTGTTTGCGCTGCTGCCGTTTGCAATCCGGCTGTCTGAAACACGGCGTTCAGCAGGCCAGGCGGCGCAATATTAGGATTAATTTTTGCTGTTTCTATTTGTATGCGTACAGAAGCGCTTAGGTCTGATTCTGTAATGGTATGAAAAACACCATCGGCAGCCCAATGCGCGCTGCCTTCTGCGAGCAGATGATACAGGGCAGTCTGGATAGCAGCATCGGCTTGCGCCTGTGCTGTGGCAAGAAGTGTTTCCGCCGTATCCTGTTCAGTCGTTGCTTTGCTGCCAACTAGAAGCGCAGTTCCAATCAGACTGAGTGTAACCAACGTCCACAGCACAAGCAGCAAGGCAAACCCCTGTTCATTACGCGGACCATGCTGGGGGGGGCTGCGCATGCCGCAGGTGATTCAGGCAGACTTAGTCATGTAGGCCAACAGCTTTCCATATCCGTTGTTGCGGATCAGCGGAGCCTGTCTGAGGGGTGCGTGCCAGTTCTGGTGCCAGTGCAGCTGATTGGGAAAGGTTGCGGCGGAGGTCTTCCGTCATGGCGCGGGCATCGTTCTGACTGCGGATGACGTGCGGTGTAATGAGTACCAACAGTTCCGTACGTTCGCGCAGGTTGGTCTGTTGGCTGCCGAGCATTCCCAGGATGGGAATATCTTTCAGCCACGGAAGCCCCTGATTGCCGCGTGATGCGTTGTCAGTAATCAGACCAGCAAGCCCCACCGTCTGTCCATCCTCGATTGCTACGCGGGAGCTCACTTGTCTTTGGGAGAATGTGGGGCTGTTGATACTGGAAGACCCTGTGCTTGTGGTAGAAGATGAAACGGAACTGACCTGCTGGGAAATATCAAGCGTGACCAGTCCGGTGTTGCTTACATGCGGGGTTACCTGAAGGATAACGCCGGTCGGCTGATAGTTGATGGAATTGGTAATAGTGGAGTTGGAGGTCACAACGCTTGTCGTTGCTCCCGTCAGATAGGGCACCAGATTACCCACCATCAGAGAAGCAGGTTGGTTATCTACCACCATAATCTGCGGAGAAGACAGAACGCGTACTTTGGTAACGCTTTGCAGGGCGTTGATGACAAACGGTGCACCACCCTGTCCGCTGCCACCCAGTACGAAGCCTGGGAAACTGGATGAAAGCTGGGAGGAAACCAGATTGGCAGAGCCGAGGCTTTGTGTCGCGTTGCTTAGAATGCCATTGATACCACCAGACTTGAAGAAAAACTGTGTTCCATACTGTAGTGAGTCATTCAGGGTCACTTCAGCAACGGTTGCATCCACCATAACCTGAAGCGGCATAATATCGATTTTATGTAGCATAGCCGTAATGGTTTCGGTTTCAGCCCGTGTGCCATACACTAACAGCGAGTTGTTTTGCAGGTCCGGAATAATGCGAATGTGAGAGCTATTTTCACTGTTTTCGCTCATATTGCCTAAACCACCCAGCAGCGGATTATTGCTTATTCCATCGCTCTGGTTGCTGTTCTGGCTTTGCCCACCAGTGCTGTTCAGGTTGCTCCCAAAAGCATTGGAGCTGGAATCCCCAGAACTGTTGCCTGATGTCAGGGAGCCTGACTGTCCTGATCCCAGACTGGAAGAGCTCGACATACTGCCAAAACCAGACGAACTGTTATTACTGCTGGAAGTCATGCCTGTCTGTTGTTTGGGCGTAGGTGTCGGGGTTGCGGTTACGTGGTCGGGGGTGAAGGCTTGCTGGAGCACATAAGCAACGTCATTTGCGCGGCCATTCTGAAGATAAAATGCGCTCCAGTTCCGCACGGTCTGTTTTCGACCGGCTTCAATGACAGAAAAAGCCCGGCGGGCGTCTTCAATCAGGCGGGGCTGACGGGCTGTGACCAGAATTGAATCAATGCTTGGCATGGGGAACAGGCGGATAGCCTCGCTCCCGGTGGCATCACTGCTGGTGCGGCGCACACCTAAGGCATTTTTCAGTGCCTGACTGAGTTCACTGACTGTGCCTGTCGTGGCGGGCAGCAGCAGGTAGGATTGTCCTGCCAATGTATCGGTATCAAAGGTGTGGATCAGTTCAGTCAGGGTTTCCCGCGTTGCCGGGTCACCCGACAGAATGATAGTATTGCTGTCCGGGTCTGCGGCAACATGGCCACCGCCCTGCACAACGGGCTGGATAAGTTTTGCGATACTGGCGGCGTTTGTATAACGCAGGGGAATGGCCGTTGTACTCATGGCTGAACCCGCGCCCGAACCGGGGCCTCCCCCACCGGAAGAAAGGGAAACAACCCGGTAAAGCCCGCTTTGTGTTACCAGCGTAGCGTTAGCCCCGGCCAGTAGCACTCGTAGAGTAGGAAGAAGCTGATCACGCCGCAAAGGCTGCGCCGTGTGCAGTGTTGCGGTCCCTTGCACGGAGGGGTCAATCACGTAATTGACGTGCAAGATGCCTCCCAGAATTTGTTCGGTTACGGCATGAATATCCGTGCCTGCAAAATTAAGGGAAATATCTCCGCCTCCGCTTGCATTAATCGTGGATAGGCTGCCGCGCGAGCCGCTGCCCATACGCGCGAAAATCTGCCCGTTTGCCGGCAGTGGAGCAACTGCTCCATCCTCCCGCACTGTTGCGCGGATGTCATGCTCTGGCACCGGTAAGGGGGCCAGTTCCGGGGCTTTCTGGGCGCAGCCAGCGATAGAGATCAGGAGGGAGGCGGCGCTGAAGCGACGGAGAAAATGCGGCATGATCCTCAGGGTGTCGGAGCGGTTTGAGCGGGCGGGCCGAGGTCGGCTCTAAATCCCGTAATGGAAAGAGTTGCGTCTATGGCGCTGCTGTGTCCGCGCGTGGCGTCGGTAACGGTGCGTGCGTGCTGGATTTCCAGATCTTTAATCAGCAGGCGAGGCTCTGCGTGGTCAAGATCATCAAGCAGCGCCACAAATGCATCCCAGTTGCTGGTCAAGGCAATGCGGATGCCTATGGCGCGGAAATGTCCCATAGCGTGCGGTGGTACGGTTTCCTGACTGGAGATTTCAATCTGGTGACGGGTAGCCAGCATTTGAACGGTCTGGACAAGGTTGGCGGCAGTTTCAGAATCACTTTGGCCTGCCAGTAGAAAACGCGTGCTGGCAGCCGAGGTCTGGTGTTCCTGATAGCGCCGCTTGAGGTCAGGAATCTGGCGTATCAATTGTTCTGTATGGTTAAGAAGCGTACGCTTTTCTTCAAGCGCTGTCGCACGGCTTTGATAAAGCGAAAGCAGTGAAAGGCCTGTAAGGGTAAAACAGCCAAGACCAGCGATAGTCACGCTACAGGCAAGAACCTGCCCGGTCAGACCTGTTGGAAGACGAATATCTGTCACGCGCTACGCTTGTCAGACATGGTTATGCCTGCCGGGTGAGAAAAAAGAGACAACAGAAGGCTCATGGCGTGCTCATGCCTTGCGCGCAGCAACAGGAAAACCGTGAGGGTGCTTACCACCGCCTTCTTCCTGATGGCGAGAAGGAAGTTGTGACAGTTTGATGAAACGTACTACGCAGGCCGTATGCTGATCTGTTCGCCCGGAAGCGGTTCTCTTATAACCAGCCCCAAGCGTGCTGCATCAGGCGCGTTATCCAGAGTGACAGAGCCAGACACGGGCCGAATGGCAGCATCATTCGGGCGTGAAGGTGTCGGCCCCGCGCCGCCAGAATGAGGGCAAGGATGAAACCGCAGACGGATGCTCCGAGCAGAACTATGGGGAGTGCCTCAACTCCGACCCATGCTCCGCCTGCGGCAAGAAGCTTTGCATCTCCTCCACCCAATCCGGGTCGTCCTCGCACTGCTTTATATACGGCGGACACCATGGTGAGTAGCATCCAGCCCGCCAGCGCGCCGGCCACACGGCTTTCGAGCGATGGTCCATCGGGGATCATACACCCTTCAATAAGGCCGCAAAGCAACAGGGGCAGCGTTAGGGCGTCTGGTAGTAAGAATGTTTCAAGATCAATCCAGCTTAGTGTCAGCAGTGCCCACCCCAGAAGGACAGTCCCCCCTATAAACGGACTGTTCGGAGAGGCCACAGCAAGAGCCAGCGCGGCTATGACCGTCGCAGCGAGTTCAATGGCAGGATGAAATGGGTCAACACGTGCCCCGCAGGAGCGACAGCGCCCGCGCTGAAAAATGTAGCTGAGCAAAGGAATAAGCTCGGCCGGGCCAAGGGTCTGGTGGCATGTTTCGCAGTGCGAGCGATCCATACCAACCGTTTCACCACGAGGCAGCCGACGAATAAGCACACCCAGAAAGCTGCCAATAAACGGTGCGATGACCAGAAGAAGGAAGCGCATAGGGTGTGTTGTGCCGTAGGATTTGTCAGCCTGCAAGCATCGTATCTGTATAGAGATCAGAAAAAAGTCTGCACAGTATGAGCTTTTCCATTCTTCCGGCTCCAGAAACGCGCGCGCAGGCAGAACGCCGGTTGGCAGACGCTTTGTTACAGGCAGGCACATGTGATGCAGCTGTTCTGGAGCGGGCAAGGCGCGTTGCTACTGAAAACAGACAGGCGCTGGCAACCATTCTTCTTCAACTCGGTTTGGTGAGTGAAGCTGCACTGGCTGCTGCCTATGCTATGCTGACAGGTCGGCCGGTTGTGTCTGCGGCTGCACTGGCTACGCTGGAAGACCCCGTCCTGCCGGATAATCTTGCAGCCCCGTTTCTCCGGCAGTCTTCTGCAGTGCCTTTACCGTGTGAAGACGGCGTATTGCCGCTGGCCATGACTGACCCGTTGGACGAATTTGTTGTGCAGGCAGTCTCGTTAGCTGTCGCTCTGCCAGTACGCCCGCTAGCGGCTTTGCCGGTTGATATCGAGGCAGCTTTGAGCCGTCTTTACCCGGAAACCGTGGAGGCAGATACGACGGACACCGAACAGGGCGGCACGGAGGGGGACCCATTAGAAGAAGACGCAGACCGTCTTAAGGATCTGGCGAGTGAGGCGCCGGTTATCCGGTTGGTGAATCAGATTATCTTTCGGGCTGTCGAGACGCATGCCTCTGATATTCATTTTGAACCATTTGAAGACCGGTTGGGACTGCGGTTCAGATATGACGGTGTCTTGCATGAAATGGACAGTCAGCCAGCACGGCTGATTGCTGCCGTTATCTCACGCATAAAAATTATGGCGCGTCTGGATATCGCTGAACGCCGCCTACCGCAGGATGGCCGTATCAAACTAGCTGTGCGGGGACGTTCCGTCGATTTTCGTGTCTCCACCATCCCTGCGCTGCATGGGGAATCTGTGGTGATGCGTGTGTTGGATCGGGGTTCTGTAAAGTTTGAGTATGGCCGTCTGGGGCTTTCCCCTGCGGTTACAGCGCAATTTCGCGCAGCGTTGGAGGAGCCGAACGGCATTGTGCTGGTTACCGGCCCAACGGGCAGCGGTAAAACCACCACGCTTTATACAGGCCTGGCCCAACTCAATGTGACCGAACGAAAGGTGGTGACAATTGAAGACCCGATTGAATATCAGCTTGCTGGTATCAATCAGATTCAGATCCGCCCGCAAATTGGTCTGACCTTTGCGACACTTTTGCGCGCTATTCTACGGCAAGACCCCGATGTGATCATGGTAGGGGAAATCCGTGATTTGGAAACGGCTCAGATAGCGGCGCAGGCTGCGTTAACCGGTCATCTTGTGCTTTCTACATTACACACCAACTCAGCCGCCGCGGCCATTACCCGCCTGCGGGATATGGGGTTGGAGGATTATCTGCAAACAGCCGTTCTGCGTGGTGTTCTGGCCCAGCGTTTGGTACGGCGGCTGTGCCATAGCTGCCGGGCACCGATGCAACTGGATACAAGTATTGCCCAACGTCTCGGTATTCCTCCCGATCAAGCGGGATCGCTTTGGCAAGCGGTAGGGTGTCCAGAATGTCGGCACACAGGATATCGGGGACGCGTGGCGATTGCGGAATACCTTGTTCCGTCTCCGGCGATTGTTCGGTTGATACTTGCACGAGCGGACCATACGGCCATTGAGCGTCAGGCCGCGCAGGAGGGAATGAAAACTCTTTTTCAGGCCGGGATAGATGCCGCCTGCGAGGGAGAAACGACGGTTGAAGAGGTCATGAGGATTATCCGCGCCGAAAACGAGAATTCGTCGGAAGCGGCTTTTATTCACGGAGCATCCGACGGGTGAGTCTCACATGGCATTATAGTGCGCTGACCGCAGACGGGCAGATACAGCGCGGCCAGGCGCAGGGGCCGGATGAGGCCCATGTAGTTGCGGGATTACGGCGCAATGGTCTGACACCTGTCCGCGTTATGCCTCAGTCTGAACGCAGTGCTCTGGGTGGTTTGCACGTCTCATTTTCTCTACAGCACGCGGGCCTGAAGCGAACACAGGTTACAGATATAACACGTGAACTGGCTTTGATGCTGGGTGCAGGATTGGATCTGGACCGAGCATTGCGCTTTCTGATTGAGACGCTGCCTGAAACGGGCAGGGCAGGCAGCCGCGCCTGCAAGGTGCTGGTAGAATTACGCGACGCCATGCGGAACGGCGGGTCTTTTGCTTCTGCTCTGTCTACTCGGGCCGATTGCTTCACACCGCTCTATATCAATCTGGTTAAAGCGGGTGAGGCTGGTGGTGCGTTAGGCGAGGCACTCGACCGTCTGGCAACGTTAATGGAGCGGGAACGCAAGCTTACAACCTCAATTCAGTCTTCCCTGATTTATCCGGCCATTCTGGTGGTGGCCTCCATTGGCTCAGTCGTTCTGTTGCTGACGGGCGTTCTCCCTCAGTTCGTCCCGTTGTTTGCAGAAGCAGGGGCTCAGCTTCCCCTTCTAACGCGGCTTGTGATTGCCGCCGGGGATTTTCTGACTCACTGGGGGCTTGTCCTGCTTCTTGGGAGTGTGGCGGCCGTCTTTGTGCTGCGTGCTCTGCTGGCACAGCCTGCGTTCCGTCTCAGGTTTGATCAGACCCTGCTTCGCCTTCCGGTGACGGGATCGCTTGCGCGGGATGTTATGGCAGCACGGTTAACACGCACACTTGGCACGCTTCTGCAAAATGGCGTCTCTTTGCTTGGTGCCTTAAAAATAAGTGAGGACGTTATTGGCAACCGGGCCGGGGCGCAGGCTGTGGCGGAAGCTGCTGCCGTGGCGCGAGAAGGGGGCGGCCTGTCCCGCCCGCTTGAAACGTCCGGTCTGTTTCCTCCTCGGGCTATTCATCTGATGCGTTTGGGGGAAGAAACGGCACAGCTTGGCCCTTTGTGTCTGCGTGCGGCTGAACTGCATGAAGAGGCTGTGCGGGTCGGGTTACAACGTCTGGTCGCCCTGCTTGTGCCCACGATTACTGTTGTTATGGGCGCAGTGGTGGCTGGCATTGTTTCTGCTCTGTTGTTAGCCATGCTGGGGCTGAATGACCTTGCGCATTAAAAGAGAGCAGGGTTTTACATTGTTGGAGATGATAATTGTTCTGGCGCTTGCCGGACTTTTTCTTTCCTTAATGCTGGAGCGCGGGCCAGTTCACAGTACACTCGCGTCTTTTCTTCAGGCACGCGAGCGTGTGTTGTCTACTCTGCGTAATGCCCGTCTGGACGCCATGACAAAAGGGGTCTCAATCACTGTTCGGCCTGATATGGCCCACGCTCAACTTCTGGAGCTATCAGGAAAAATAATTGTCAGGCAGGTTTCTTTGCCAAAAGAAGCTGTGCTTGTGGCTCCCGTGCCTATCGTTTTTCAGCCCAATGGTCTCGGCTCTGCAGTCTCGTGGGTTCTGCATGTGGGCGCGCGTACTTTCAACGTGTCCATAAGTCCTCTGACAGGGAGGATCATGACCCGTGATGCGTAAACATTATCGCATTGTGGAAAGAGGGTTTACCCTGCTGGAGGTTATTGTGGCCATCGCCATAGCTGGAGCAGGTCTGGCTGTGCTGGCGGTGATTCTTGGGGGAGCTCTGGACGGTACTGCCCGGTCAGGTTCGCGCGAAGAAGGACTGTCGCGTGCCCGCTCCCGACTGGATGGCGCACTGGTGCTTGAGCGCCCCGTCATCGGGCGACAGGAGGGGACAGATCAGGACGGGTATCGCTGGATAATGGAAACCCGTCAGATTGCTAAACTTCCCTCAAACGGGCTGCCTTTGGCGTTTTATGCGGTTGATGTTGAAGTGCTTTGGGGAAGCGGTGCCCGCGTTCATCTTACCGGACGGCGGTTTGGTCCGCCTGTTGCCCCATGAAAAATCAAATAATGCAACGCCCCAATTTCCGCAAAAACAACAGAGCACAAGCCGGGTTCACTCTTCTGGAAATGTTGGTGGTCACGGTGCTTCTTGGGCTTTTATTCCTGATGTTGTCGGGGGGCGTTACATTCGGGTTACGTGGCTGGGCAAGGCAACATGCTGAACAGGACAGACTTACGGATCGCTCTGAAACCGATGCTTCTCTTCGTAAGCTGCTAGGCTCTGTAACCTCAGATGCAGGAGGCGTAACAGGCGCTGAAGATCGGTTAGCCCTGGCGACACTCATTCGACTGGCTGATGGTAAAGAGCATGAAGTCAATATTGGTTTGGGTGTTGACCGTAAGAAGCAGCTTATTCTGCGTTGGCAGCGCTATAGTCGCCCAGGCTGCGCTTCGGAGGGGAAGCCAACCGAGGAAGTTCTTGCGAAATCAATATCCGCCTTGCATGTGCGATACTGGGGCGGGTCTCCGGCAGAATGGCATACGACATGGAGTGGAAATGCACCTCTCCTGTTTGGGGTGCGTGTCATTCCTGTCCATGGTGCACCATGGACAGAGATCATAATCAAACCGTTGAGAGCAGATGGAGCCGCTGATGGGCCTTAATTACATGGCATCAATTATGGTGGCGATGGGAGTTTTTCTGGTTTTTCCCGCTGTCGGCTCTCCCGTGCAGCCCTCTTCTTCCCATGCGGTCGGGGACGTGAAGTCAGACGATACTGTAAAAACAGTTCTGGCCCGCCCGTTGTTTGCGCCAGACCGGCGTCCTGATATTTCGACTAGTCAGCCAGAGTTGCTGCCCGTTTTGACTGGTATTGTTCATTATAATGGGGCGGATGGCGCTTTGTTTCGTGTACCAGGTATTCCGGCAGGACGTTTAGTGCGGAAAGGGGACATAGTGGGCGGTTGGACGGTCACGGCTGTTACCCGTGAGGCGGTGACGATGGAGCGTGCAGGGCAGCAGGTTATTCAACGGCCTGACTTCCAACACCATGTGGACTCTTCTGGAGTAGATAGTCCTTCTGCGGCAGGAAATGGTGAATAAGTTGCACCAGCAAGAACATGGTATATAAATAATTAAACCTATTTAATATATAATAAAATTTAATAACATCATCAGGGCTATGAGCCGAAGTTTTTCTCATACTTTCGATACTGGTGGTTAATTTTAAGAATGGTTCTTATCTTTGCGGAGGAATTGTTCCGTTGTCATAAGTTCTTCATGAAACAGTCACACATCAACTTGAAAACAAAGGCTATTGAGCAGGTGGTTTAGCAATTATGTGCTCTGCTAAAGGGGCGCGCAGGTGTCAGTGTTCAAGCCGGCTCTTCCGTTGGGTGCCGGTATTTTCATGATGCAGCGTGCCTTTGGTGCAAGCGGTCAAATACGAAAGGTGACCTAACCGTGTTCGCCAGGCCTATGAAAGTCGCATTGTCGGCTCTTCTCTCGCTGTCTATCTCCCTGCCCGTAATGAGCGATGCTGCCGGTCTCCGTGCATCCCGGTCCGTGCATTTGCCAGCATCGAGCTTCGCTACGAAAACGCCCATCAAGCATCTGGTGGTTATTTATCAGGAAAATATTTCGTTCGATCATTATTTTGCGACCTATCCCAAGGCCACAAACCCGAGCGGAGAACCAAGCTTTACGGCAGCCGCTGGCACACCGCAGGTCAATAACCTGCTGAACGCCAATCTGTTGGAGCAAAACCCCAACAGCAGCAGCGCAAATGGCAGTGCTGCTGCTCTTCCTTTCCGTCTTGACCGGACGCAGGCTGCTACGGCTGATCAGAACCACGCCTACACACCAGAACAGCGCGCAACCGATAACGGCGCAATGGATCTGTTCCCCAAATATACGGGGCGTGGCACATCTGGTGGTGTTGGCGCTTTTGGTACTGCCGGTCAGGTTCTGGGTTATTATGACGGGAATACTGTCACCGCATACTGGAATTATGCCCAGCATTTTGCCATGAGCGATAATAACTACACGGACACATATGGTCCATCTACACCCGGCGCACTGGAAGTAGTCAGCGGCCAGACAAACGGTGTGCAGTCTATTGTCGGTTCCAAAACGTCTTCTTCCATCATTGCGGATGGTCAGGGCGGCTACACGATGATTAATGACGTGGACCCGGCGTATGACGTCTGCTCCTCTAAATCAAACGCGGTATTGCTGAACGCGAAGAATATTGGTGATCTGCTCAACACGAAAAACATCCCTTGGGGTGGCTTCATGGGCGGGTTTGACCTGACGACAGCCAACAGCGATGGCACGACAGGTTGTCAGCGTCGCACCTATTCAGATGTCGTGTCTGAAGATGTGACGGATTACATTCCGCACCATAACTGGTTCCAGTATTTTGCAACGACTTCCAACCCGGAACATACCCGTCCGTCGTCTATGGCGGCTGTTGGCTACAGCACGGTTGCAAATTCTTCTACAGTTGAACCTGCCAACCATCAGTATGATCTGAACGACTTTTATACCGCACTGAAGTCCGGTAATTTCCCGGCAGTATCTTATATTAAAATGCCGGCTTATCAGGACGGCCACGCCGGATATTCTGACCCGCTGGACGAACAGGCTGGTGTTGTAAAGCTGGTAAACTTCATTCAGCAGCAACCAGAATGGAGCAGCACGGCTGTCATTATCGCTTATGATGACTCTGACGGTTGGTATGACCATCAATATGTAGCCCCTCAGCACGGCTCTTTTGACGCCACTGCAGATCAGGTTAACGGCAGCGGTGTGTGCGGCACAACAGGTAGCCAGCCTCTGGGTGTCAGCGGTCAGCCGGTCAACGGGCGTTGCGGTCCGGGCACACGTCTGCCCTTCATCGTCATTTCTCCGTATGCCAAGGTAAACTCTGTAAGCCATACACTTTCAACAGAATCTTCAGTGGTACGCTTTATTGAAGATAACTGGCTGAATGGTGCGCGCCTGGGCGGTGGGTCTTTTGATGAAACGTCTGGCAGCATTGAAGATCTGTTCGACTTTACCCATCAACGGTCTGGCCAGCTTCTGCTTGACCCTGCAACGGGTAGCGTGCTGACCGATACCATCAGCAATTAAAGAAGTTTTTCGGGTGTAGCTTAAAAAATATTAAAGGCAGCATCCTTTATTTTAGATTTGTTTTGGCAATCGGCACGTTTTCTGTGCCGATTGCTTTATTTTATCTGGAGCATGAAAACACCTCTTTCAGGCTTTCAGCGCTATCTTTGTTTCATAAAGACGTCATGGAAACGTCACACCATTCAGCCTCAAATCCTTTTAGAAGTTCCCGCAGAAAATATGCCTTTTGTGGGATGGTGACGGTTTAAGTGCTTCTGACGACGTCATCTGCTCTCATAACATAAAGAGTTTTTAATGGTTACAAGATTTTCCTTTGTTGGTAGTGGCGTCTTTTTTCAGTTTCATGAAAAGAAAATCGTTCCTTTTCATGAAAAAATTTCAATAAATCTAATGAAAAATGCAAAGTTTCAAAAATACGAAAACGCAGAATTTTATATGTCTCCCGTGTAAACCACTCCTCTGAATACACCGAACACACTTCGCCCCTTTTTCTCCTTGCGCCTCTCATGGCTCGCACCTGGTATCGAAAGAAAAGAGCATGGATAACGTTAATTCAGGTTCCACACAGACGGACGCAGATACCACCACTCAGTCCAGCTCTGTTGTAAGCAACGGAGAAACCCTTGAGATTTCTGCCGGTGTCAGTTCGTCTGCTATTACTGTCACCAGCGGTGGTGTTGTGTCTGTTTCCGGCACGCTGTCAGGGGCGAGCGTGTCTGGCGGTGAGGTTGACGTGTATTCTGGCGGCACGGTTTCTGCGGCCAGTGTGAGCGAT
>NZ_BAMW01000018.1 GCF_000963945.1 Acetobacter indonesiensis
GGAAACGGCTCCACTTCCGATAACGCGGCCTGTATTGGTAAAATCTCCGCCACTCTCGATACTCAGCAAACTGTCTGACGTCAGGGTTTCAAGGGCACCAGCATTCACCACCCTATCGGAACCGGTCACCCGAAGTGTGCCATCCCCT
>NZ_BAMW01000017.1 GCF_000963945.1 Acetobacter indonesiensis
CATGCTGCGTCTTATCGGCTCTCATTACCACTTCCGCCGTGCCGTCCCCGTCATGCTGCAAGCCTGTCTTGGCAAAACAGAAATCTCTATCTCCCTGCAAACCGAAAGCAAATTTTTGGCCCGACAGAGGGCTGCTGCCCTCTATGCCCGCACAGGTGAAGTCTTCCATAAAGCCAGAACCATGCAGGGACGGTTCTCAGGCAAGGAACTGACGTCCCTTCTCACCTTTCAAAGCCCGGTGACGCTGGAACCTGAGGTTATGGCTCAGGAAGCGGAGGCCCCCAAACGGAAGACCGTGAAACCGAGGGAGAAGCTGACGCGTAAAGTTGTCAGGAAACCTCGAAGCACCAAGAAGAAACCACCAACCCTCATGCTGTCCGATGCCTTGGAGCAGTTGGTCTTGAGCAATCCTAAGGCCAGCACAGACACCAAAGAAGCAACCCAGAGAACGGTTGCCCTGTATATCAGGGCTTTTGGGGATACGCCCGTTTGTGACATCGGCGGCAGTCAGGCGGGAGCCTTTCGTGACCTGCTTCTTGCCCTGCCTGCGACACTGGGCAAAGGCAAAAGCAATCTGACGCTGCAACAGGAGGCACAGAGGGCCAAGTCTGATGATCTCCCTACCCTGAGCAATAAAAGCGTCAAGAACCACATGCTCCGCTTGTCTGCCTTGTGGAACCAGCTTGTGCAAAGGGAATTGGTGGCAAAGAACCCTTGGTCTGGCTGGCATTTTGAAAGTGCCCCCAAGACCGTGCGACGAAGCTGGACACCACAGGAACTGGCTCTTCTGGCCTCTGCTTCGTGGCACAGTTCCTTAGTGTCTGAACCGACTTTCCGGCTAGTCACCCTTATCGCTGCCTATACCGGCATGAGGCTGGGTGAAATTTGCACCTTACGGAAGGAAGACCTGCAAACCATCGAGGATGTTCCCTGCTTTCTGGTTAGGCCCCATGCAGAAGACGGCTGGTCACCAAAGACGGAGGCTGGCACCCGCGTCATTCCTCTGCACTCCAAACTCATTGAGGCTGGCATAATGGCCCTCAAGGACAATGCGGAAGGTCATTACCTCATACCCGGCCTTAATGGGTCTAAACAGAAAGACCGAGGGGCCACTCTGAGTCGGGCCTTTTCGCAACTCAAAACGCGCCTTGGGCTCCCGGCTGAAATCACTTTCCACTCGTTCCGCCATACAGTCTCGACCCTGCTCAGGAACGCCACAACTGACATCAGGGAAATCTGGATAGACCGGCTTCTGGGCCATGAAGCCACCCATAAAAGCCAAGGAACAACGACCTATCTGACCGGCATCACAATCGCCAATCTCAGGCAGACGGTGGAGGCAATAAGCTACCCGGAAACAGCCTTCAAAAAGGGAACGGTTTAAAAGGGAGCCAGCAGTGCTCAATGGCTACCCATTGAGCATCTGGCAAGGGGGAGTACCTCCCCCGTCGACCCCCTTAAACACGAGACTCTCTGATGACCGCTTTTGCCTTCAAACACGACATTGGGCGACCCCGCCCCAATGTCCGATCTTGGTCGGTAGCGGAATGTCCGTTTTCAATAAAAATGTTAGACGAAGCCCCATTCGATATGATCGATAGCCCTCTCAGCTCATGTCGTGAAAACCGGCATGCATCCGAGAGCCTATTGCGCTGACAATCTCATTGATCAGCGACGAATTCTCGTCGAAATACGGTTGGAGCGGCTGCCACGGGACTGTCAGGGAGAGTGGCCGCCACCTATCATCTTTTAGCGCAAAGTATTTTGCAGCCCCTTTTGGGTTGTCTACGCGGAAGGTTCGATATGCGAGGCCCAAATCGTCCATCACATCCGCGTCTCTGGTTTCGAAGAAGCCCGCGCTGGCAAGGAACATTAGATCGCCAATGCGACCTTTGTAATATTTGTCGAGAAGCGGCTGAAGGGCGATTGGTTGACCGTCCGGCACTAGCAAACCGAAATAAGTTGAAACCAACTGTTCAGCGGCATCAAAGACAGCGACTTCATATTGTGGCAGGTGGCTGTCCGAACCTTCCGTTGCGATGTAATACAGAGTGAAAATGCCGGAGGATGGCCCGAACAGGTTGATTCTTGCTGAGCCGTCAGGCCAAGCCGCAGATGCTTCATCCAACACACGTTTAATTTGGGCCAGCCATGCTGGATTAGTCAACAAGGCCTCGGTCAGCCCTTCCTTCGCCGAGGCTATGTGCGCCCGATTTGAAAAGCTTACTGAGCGCTTGAACGACTGACGCGAACTTCCGGTTGCCCCCTTCAACTCTTCAATGATCGCTTTGTCGCTCAGCAGGGTATTCCGGGCAAACGTTCCGCGTCGCTCCACCCGCTCAATCGTCCATTCCTCGTCGATCAAGAGCTTTTGGCTGAGTTTGGAGGCATAGCCGATCTCAAAGCGATCTCGGTGTGGACACGGATCGAAGTCATATAAGTTTTCGTGGAGCGTGCAGAGCTCCGCTTCTGTGTCCATGTCCTCGGTGCATGCCTGTACCTCTTCGAAGGTCTCTGGATGCTGGGCCAAAACCGCCAAGCAAAACTCTCGCGATAAAATCTGCGGGGCAAAGTACAGAATGTAATCAAACCGATCGAATTGCCTGAAATGGATCGGAATTTCTTCCGGAGCCCCATCCCCGAAATTTTCGGCGATTTGTTGCAGAGCTAGGTTTAAGGCTAAGCTTGCCTTTTCATTGAAGTCGTCTGCGGCCTTGAGCACCAACAGAACATAGTTATCTATTCCCTTGGCTTTGCAGCAATGATCGTAACTGGCAATTCCACGCTTCAGGCTCGCTTCGTCATTATACAGGTTAAGCTCGTGCCATGGCGCGAGATATCGTCCCTGATCCACCTGCACCGGCTCAATCGGGCGGATGCCCAAGCTCTTCCCAAATATGTCTGGCAACAGTTGCACGCCTTCGACTGCAATACTCGTCTCGTTCCTGAGCATTGAGAATGGGACGAGCAGTTCCGTCCATTCGACTGAGGCCACGATCGCCCGAATTTCATCCTTGCGGACACCGAAGTACCTTTGGATGGCATCGACATACTTGAAGACCTCGTGGGCGGCTTGGCGCGCAGCTGCATTGGTCTTCTTGACCTCAATGATCACCCACTGACCGGTCCTATCCTTAGCGAGAATATCCAAGAAGTTTCGGGTGCCGAGAGACTTTGGAATGTACTGCTCAATTTTGACAAGTTCCATCCCCTCTTCCAGAACGGAAAGATCGGCCGCGAGGAGGTCACGGATGGCAGCTTCATTCATTGTAGTCTCTTTTCATCACACTCTAAGACCTAGCGTTCGATGCTGCAGAAGAAAGGTAATTTGGACGAATAGCAGCGTAATTCCGTTACACTCTTTGAGTATGGACTGCCAACAGCATCTAACATAGTTGTCGCTCCATTGGCATCCAACTGATGTCCGCTTTCGGGATGCCACCATTTAGGCTCGTATAACTGAGATGGGCGCTGAACGGACATCAAACCGACTTGGTCCGATGTCCGCAATCCCCAATTCTGACATCGAGAGGGGGTTCACGGGGGAGAGCAATGCTCTCCCCCTGACCAGTTTGCAAACCATCGCGACACAACGTGTCCGC
>NZ_BAMW01000016.1 GCF_000963945.1 Acetobacter indonesiensis
AAACAGGAAATCAAAGCCACCTTACAATTGGCATCTGTATAAAAAGCGTCATCTGATCGAAAACATGTTCGCAAAGCTGAAAGACTGGCGACGGGTGGCAACACGATACCAACGCTGCGCTCATACCTTCATGTTCGCAATCCACATCGCAGCAAGCTTCATCTTCTATCTTAAAGAATGAGTCCTGAGCTTAAATATACAATATTTCCCGGTATAAATTTTATTTTATCTATAACTATAATTTAAAAATTTTAATATAGTCTTCCACCCTACAAATTGAATACGTCATTTATTATTCTACACTTGCCAGCATAATTTTCAGACGTTTTTCCGCAGAAAGAAAATCTCAAAAAAAAACTTACCCCGATGTGAAGACCCGCACTTTCATTTCGTCTTCCTTTTATGACTCTCTTTTTGAGAACACATCTCAGTTGCATTTAGGAAGCCAGAGCCGATGGATGATATACGACGCCACGCGTCAGCCCCTCTTGTAAGTCTTTACCTTACTCTCCTCATATCCACCATCGCGCCTAGCCTGCTGTCACGGGCGGCTCATGCGGCAGAAAGTAACAGCGAAGCGACACACCATTTTTCAATTCCAGCACAATCACTCCGCACGGCGTTGCAACACTACCTTGAACAATCTGGTGTGCAGGTAGCCTACCCCACCCTTGCCGCAGGGAATGCCCGCTCAACGGCATTATCTGGTACCATGACCGCGCAGGAGGCACTTGCCCGGCTGGTGGCGGGCACTGGCCTCGCGCCCCGTTTCACCGGTGCGCATAGTGCCACCCTTGGCAAGGAGAATTCAGCCATCATGCTGGGGCCTGTGCGTGTAGGGGGGAGAGCGGCGACAATACAGGACGCACAGTCTGCTTACGGGCCGGGTGTAGGGTTTGTGGCAACGCGCAGTGCATCTGCTACCCGCACGGACACACCTTTAATCAGCACTCCCAAGTCTGTTTACGTTGTCACCCGACAGCAGATGGATGACCTCCAGCCCCTGACCATTGGTGCTGCGCTGCGTTATACACCCGGGGTTGTCAGTTTGACTGCAAACGACAGCACACCCTCGGCCAGCCTGTTTCAGCCTGTGCATCAACGAGGGTTTGAGTCCTATACTTTTGTGGATGGCCTTTTGAACGGCACATCCGTCACCGATCCGTTTTTTCTTGACCGGATTGAAGCGCTGAGCGGCCCCTCTTCTGTCATGTATGGGCAGGCCAACCCCGGCGGCCTGATAAACATGACACTCAAGCGCCCAACAGAAAAAGCGCAGGGGCAGGCAAATGTTGGCTTTGGCAATTACGGGCGCTACCAGGGGCAGATCGACCTGAGCGGTCCTTTAAACAAAAGCCGTACTTTGCTGTACCGGCTTATTGGCATGGGTGTGACGCAAGGCTCGCAAACACACTATAACCACTATAAACGCCTTGCGACACAGGGTGATATTGAATGGAAAATAGACAGAAAAACCGATATTACGCTTATTGGGCAATTTGCCTATGACCCACAAAGCTGGAGCCCGTGGATTGGTATTCCCGCCTATGGCAGCCTGATTAAAAGCCCAACAGGGCGCATACCTGTCTCACGGTTTTATGGTGACCCGGCTTTTAATGAAAACTGGAACCGGCAATATATGCTGGAAGCGCTTTTTCACCATGAATTCACAAAAAACCTTCAGTTTAATGTAACAGCGCGGTTTGATGCACAAAGTGATGGAAGTTGCAGCCTGATGTCTGGCGCGGTTAATGTTACAAAAAACATCATGAAACGCTCGGCATTTTGTAATAGCGATTCACACGGGCGCTCCTCACAGTTAACGGCAAATGTGAGTTACAAAGTAAAAACTGGCCCTGTTTCTCACTCCTTTTTGGTGGGTGTTGATTATCGTGGTCAATGGTCGCAGGGAAGCTGGGGTTTTGCTTCTGCCCCCGCTGTCAGCATTACTGACCCGCTTTATAACCAATATACGTTTTCAGATTATATTCAGGCTACGGGCGGTAAATCGACAACGGCAAAATATGCTTACTGGCAAGACGGTATTTACTTTCAGGACCAGATGAACTGGCGGCGTTTTTATGTAACCCTTGCCGGGCGGCAGGACTGGAATGGTTACGGAGAAATGTTTAACAGACCGTTTACATGGAATGCTGGCATCAATTATGTTTCCAAAATTGGGCTTGCTCCCTACTTCAATTATTCAAAATCTTTCATGCCGCAAACCGGGAAGGTTTATAGCGCAGGAAACCTTGTTCAACCCGATCCGCTAAGCGGACACCAGTGGGAGGTTGGACTGAAATATCAGATCCCGCACCTTCAGTCTTTTATGACCGTTGCTTATTATGACCTTTCTGAAAATAATGTGCTGGTCAGTGACCCTTATTTTCCACAATATAGTAGCGAGATAGGGCAGGTAAAATCGCGGGGGGTTGAAGTTTCAGCCCATGCCAATCTTGCACAGGGGCTTGACCTTATTCTGAATTATACATGGAATAAAGTTTACAATGCGCGCACAACTTTAACAGGCAACACCATTTCTGGTGAAAGTGTTTCTCTTTTGGGTAAACGCCTTGTGCAGCAACCTACCAATGCGGCATCAGGCTTCCTTGACTACCACCTACCTAAAAGCCTTGCCCCTGGCCTTTCGGTCAATTTTGGTGTCCGGTATCAAGATAAAAGCTGGGCTGACCAAGCCAACTCTTTACGAAACCCTTCTTTTATACTGTTTGACACAGGTATGAGCTGGAACGCGGGAGACGTGTTTAAAGCTGTAAAAGGGTTGAATTTTCGCCTGAACATGACAAATTTTGCAAATAATGCGTATGTTCAATGTGGTTCAGCCCGGTTCTGCCACTATGGTAACCAGCGCGTTGTTTATGGCACGATTGGTTACCACTGGTGAGCATACCCTACAGTCTGCTCAAGCGGCCTTTTGCGTTATCATAAAGGCCGCAACACCAGAATATGACCGGGGAGATAAAGCATTTTCAGCCCTGCGGTAGCCGCAATGGTTTTGAGTGCATCATCTATCCGGTCCAGACGAAAAGAGCCGCTTATTCGGGTATCTTTTCCTTTTTCTCTCCAAACATACACCGCACCATTCAGGTAGCGTGCCAGAGCCCGCACAGCCTCGGTTACTGTTGCGTTATCCAGCATCAGCTCACCGCGCGCCCAGACTGCAATATCGTCCGGGCTTATGTTTTTCTCAAATACAGCATCTCCATGCCCGCCATAGGTAAAACGCTCCCCTTCGTGCAGGCGCGCTGCAACACGGGGGGGCTGGGAACCATGCACATCAACACACCCCTGAAGAACCGAGACGCTCACTTTCTCCTGCTCGTCCCGCACCTCAAAAACAGTGCCGATGTCCTCTACCTTGCCGTATCTGTCTGCAACCTGAAAAGGCCGAGCAGGGTCATGCCGAACTTTAAAAAGAGCATTGCCGCGCAGTAAACCGATATCCCGGCGGGTGGCTGTGTAATGCACCGTAATAGCGGTATTGCTATCAAGAACAGCCTCGGAGCCATCAGCTAACATGACCGTGCGAACAGACGTGCCGGTCCATTGGTCGGCCTGCCACCATAGTTTGAGGGTGGGTGTGTACAACAAAAAGACTGTCGATGCAGCAAGTGCAGTCAGAGTATAAAGACGTGTTTTAAATTTATGCTTGCGCTGCAGACGGTGCGCGGCAACCTGCAAGGCGTGGTCTTGCAGGGGTGTAACAGCAAGCTTACGCCAGAGTGTGCGCTCATTTTCAAAAATTCTGTTATGTTCAGGGGAGAGATCACGCCATTTTTGAAAATCAGACAGTTCATCCGCTGTCATCTTGCCTGATGCCATGCGAACAATCCAGGACCGTGCAGTTTTTGCTATCTCATTGCGCGCGCTGATCAAGGTTTGTCCGTACTCAGTTGTTTTTTATTGTCATATTATCAAGTTATCACGGCGATAATCAGCAGGATAGTGACACGTCCTGACCCTGACAAAAGAGTATCATTTATCTCTGGCGCAAGACAACCTTTCCAGAGCCTGCTGAATATAACGATTGACAATAGAGACAGATTTACCATGGCGGCTGGCAATTTCAGTTTGCGTCAAGCCCTGGAAACGATTGAGATAGAAAAAGGTTTTCATGGGTTCTGGCATGGTATCTATAATATTTTCAACATTTTCGAGCTGTTTTTTTGCAGCCGTATACTGCTCTGCTGAAGGTTTGTCATCTTCCAGCCAAAGCAGGTCGTGAATACTGTCCTGCACATCATCCTGCCGCCCGATACGACGGGCATGGTCAATGGCAAGGTTAGAGGCCAAACGGTAAAGATAGGCTTTGGGGTTGGTAATTAGGCCTGGCTGCTCAATACGCAGGATTTTCTCAAATAGAGACTGTACAGCGTCTTCTGCTGCTTCTTTATTACGAATAATACGGTACATCAGGCGCAAAAGCACATGCCGTTCATCGACAATAATATCTGTTAGAAGGGCGATTGTGTCCTGCATTTGATGCCGGTATCCAATGAGAGCTAAGGCTTCCTATCATTTTTAAGAATCATTCGCAAATTCTTCTTACGCAGAACATGAACCTGCTGTCAGCAAGTAAATTTTAGTTCTGGCAAACCCCGTTTTATGCCGGATGAGACCCAAGTCATGTGGAATACAACATCGTATTACTGCCATCAGACATATAATTTATCTTCCCCACCAGATAAGCCGCCCCACCAGCAGATAGAGCGCCGGGGTCGTGAACATGGTCTGGGCCTGGCTGACGAGCAGGCCACCAATCAACGCGATGCCCAATGTTTGGCGCAGCTCCACGCCGTATCCGCCCATCAGCACCAGTGGCAGCGCGCCAAGAGCGGCGGCAAAGGTGGTCATGACGATGGGCCGCAGGCGCAGCAGGCACGCCTCGCGGATGGCGCCCCGCGGCGTCATGCCGCGTTCACGTTCGGCATGGATGGCGAAATCCACCAGCAGGATGGCGTTCTTGAGCGAAATGCCGGTCAGCAGCAGCATGGCGATCACCGCCATACCCGAGAACGGCAGGCCGAACAGGTCGAGCGCGACCACGGCCCCGATTCCGGCCGAGGGAATGGTGGAAAGAATGGTCAGTGGATGCCACACGCTCTCGTACAGCATGCCCAGCGTGATCCAGACAGCCAGAACGGCCGCGATAATCAGGATTTCGCTGTCATACGTGCTTTTGTCCAGATCACCTTCGTCACTCTGTAATTCCCCCATGATGCTCGCCGGTAGATGCAGGCTGCGCCATTCCTGATCGATGATCGCCTGCGCCTGTGACAGGCTGACGCCGGAGGCCAGTTCCAACGCCAGGGAGGCGGAACTGGCGTAGCCGATATGGGTAACCGCCACCGGGTCGAGACTAGGGGCAATGCGAGCCACGACCGACAGCGGCACCAGCGTTTCCGCCCCGGTCGCCACTGCTGATCCGGTCGAGGCATTGGCTCCCCCCGCCAGAGAATTGGCGATCTGGTTTTTGAATGCCGTGGCACTCGTTGAGGTTGTGGTGCTGGCCGCAGCCGATGTCACGACCCGGATGGTGTTGGACGCCGAGCTGCCCGAGGCGGAGCCGCCCGAGGGGCTGATCCAGAACTGCTTCAGGATTTCAGGATCACGCTGGAAGCGGTGTTCCACGGTCAGCACCACGTTATACTGCCCGTGTGTGGTGTAGACGACCGAGGCCGTGGTCTGGCCCAGCGCGTCGGACAGGGTGTTGCCGATCACCTGTGGCGTAACACCGACACGGGCAGCGGTATCACGGTCGATTGCCAGCGTGATGCCCTGCCCCGGCGGATCTACATCCGGGTCCACATCCGTGAACTCCCTGTGACGGCGCAGGGCTTTCGCCAGCCTGCGTGTCGCCGGTCCCAGCAGCCGGTCATCCTCGCTGCGCAGGATGTAACTGATCCCGCTGCTGTTCGAGCCGACTCGCATCATGATGTTGCCGGGCGCCTGTGCGTGATATTCGGCGTGAATGTCTTTCCCCATCCGGGCCACCACACGGGCCGCCACTTCCGTTCCCGAAGCGCGCCCGGTGGAGAGATCGCGCAGGGTGGCGAACACCATGCCGTGGCTGGAGCCTTCGCCGGTATCGAGATAGGCGATGACATGGCTGACGGCCGGGTCTTCCAGCAGCACCCTGCTGAACCGCTCCAGCCGCTCTTTTGTCTGCGCCAGTGAACTACCGCTGCCACGCGACCCGCCCGAGACAATGCCGATATCCTGACGCGGGAACACGACCTTTGGCATACGGGTGAACAGGACCACGCCCACCAGCAGGGTCAGCGGCAGCAGCAGCGCGGTCTTGCCGGGATGGCTCAGGCAGACTTCCAGGGTGCGACGATACAGACTGCCTCTGTGTTTTTCATGATCCAGAAAATCTGCGACATCCACTTCTGGATGCACGGCGGTTCTGTTTTCGGCAAAGCGCATGCACAGCGCCGTCAGGCATGGTGTGACCACGCAGGACAGGACCAGCGACACCGTCACGGCGATCCCGACCGTCCCGGCAAACTCCCGGAACAACCGTCCCGTCAGACCGGGGGCAAAGCCAATGGGCAGGAACACCGCCAGCACCGAGACGGTAATGGAGAGCAGTGTGAACGCCACTTCGCTGGCCCCGGCAATGGCGGCGTCATCAATGGACAGCCCGCGCTCGCGCATGCGGATGATGTTCTCGATCACCACGATGGCGTCATCCACTACCAGCCCCGTGACCACCGTCAGCGCCACGAGCGACAGATTGTCGAGCCCAAACCCCGCCAGATGCATCGGTCCGAGACTGGCGATCAGGCAACACGGCACAATGATCGCGGCTGCCATGGATGCGGTCCAGAACCGAAGGACCATCCAGACCACGACCAGCGCCAGAACACAGGAGGCCAGCAGTGTTACCAGCGTGTGGTGCAGGGAGGACCGGATCACAGCCGAGCCATCCCGCGCCACGGCGATATCCGCGCCGGGTGGTATCAGTGTCCGCAATTGTGGGAGGCGCGCTTTCACGGCCTCGACAATGCCGACCAGATTGGCTCCCGGCTGGGCGCGCACCATCAGCGTTAGCGCCGGTTTGCCGTCAAAAAAGGCGGCCGCGTTCACGTCCTGCATGCTGTCAGTGACAGTCGCGACGTCACGCAGCAGGATGGGGCGCCCATTTTTATAGGCAATCACCAGATCCCGATATGCTGCGGCATGATCGGCCTGATCGTTCACGGCCAACTGGTAACGCTGGCCCGCCATGTCGATCACGCCCTTCGGTGTATGCGCATTGGCCGAAGCAAGAGCTGCGCGCAGATTCTCGAACCCCATGCCATATTTGAAGAACAACAGCGGGTTCATCTCCACCCGCACAGCGGGCGCAGAACTGCCCATGAGCATCACATCCCCAACCCCCTGCACCTGTAGCAGCATGGGCCGCAGGGTGGTGTTCACCAGATCATACAGGTGGGACATGGGTTGCATGCCCGGTGTCACTGCAAGGATCAGCACCGGCGTCGCATTCGGATTGGCGCGATGATAGCTGGGATCGGACCCTGGCGTAGTCGGCAGGTCGTGCCGGGCAGCGCGGATCGCCGCTTCCACGTCCCTCGCTGCGCCGTTGAGATCACGGCCCAATTCAAACCCCAGCGAGATGGAGGTCTCCCCCCGCGTGGAGGAGGACATCATCTGCGTGACGCCTGTGATATTGCCCAAATGGCGCTCCAGCGGTGCAGCCACCGTGCGGGCCATGATTTCGGGCGAGCCGCCAGCGTTGGAGGCGGAAACCGAGATCACCGGCAGGTCCACATCGGGCAGGTCGGAAACCGGCAGATGGGACAGCGCCATCAATCCCGACAGCACAGCGGAGAGCAGCAGCAACGTTGTCGCCACCGGGCGATAGACAAACCAGGCGATGAATTTCAAGGAAAATGTCCCGTCCCTGCGGGAGGGCTCACTCTATTAGACGATCGATGCAGGCAGTTTTTCAGCGGACAAAGCGAAAAAAATCTTCGCCTTCTTTCAGCGGGCTTTCAAATCTTGCCCGGCTGACGATGTGACCGTGATGGCCGCAGCCTGCACGGCCAGCCCATGCTCGGCAGCCACCCGACGCAGCAGGGTCGCGACTTCAGGCGCGTTGCAGGCGATCTTCCGTCCGGTATCAGCCTCCACGAAGGTAATCGCGAGAGTTGCTCTGGGCTCCGGAGCCACGCTGTAGCGCCACAGCCGGTCAGGTGTGACGTCACGGCGTAGGATATCGCGTTCTACGAGTAAATTCAGGTTACGCTGGATAGACCCCTGAGAGGGAACGTGTCCCTGCTCCATGATCCTGCACAGCGTTTTCCAGATTTCTAACGCCGTCGCGTGTGGTCCGGCTTCCAGAAGACCGTGGAACAGGATGCGCCGCAGATCGGTCATTTTGATGCCGACTTCCTCGCTGCGTTCTTCCAGCCTACGCACGGCACTGCGGCTGGCGCCCATGCCGGGGCGGATCTGGTTCAGGGCGGGCGGAGAACGGCGATGTTCGGAGAAAGCGAGCATGGTTTTGATCCTGTCACGATCAGAGATAAGAAAACGTCGAAAACCTCAGTTTTCACCGGCATGGATGTAGAATTCGACGGGGACCGTCAGGGTAATGGGATCTCCCGCGACGCTGTCCGGCGGGATGGGTAATGGCTGAGCACGTTTTGGGAGAGCGACTGCCTCCTGGTCCAGCAGAGGATGGCCAGAAGAGCTGGCGAGTGTCACCGAAAGCACATGGCCTTTGCGGTCCATGGAGAAGGTCACCGTCGGCACGCCTTCCTGATGATCGGCCATGGCGTCAGACGGATAGCGCTTGAACTTTTCAAGCTGCGCCAGCAAAGCCCCCTGCCAGGTGACCGGATCATGTGACACCTTGGACGACGACGCACCGGGAGCCGGAGCGGCCTGTGCGGGAGCCGGAGGAGCTTCCGAAGAAGGCGGTGCTGTTGTCGCCTCGGCGGGTGGCGTCTTGTCCGGGATCGGCTTTTTGAGCATCGGCACCGGCTTATGTTTCTTGACCAGCTTCTTTGGCCTTTCGGGCTTGGGAACTGGCACTGGCGGATTGGGCGCAGGTGACGGCGGAGCCGTGATCTTGGGCGGTTCGACCGGAGCCGGATCCGGGATGGACTGGGTCTGTTGCGGTCCCGGAGGGAGATCAGTGGGCGGGGTTGGAGTGGAGAGCGGTTCGGGGGCCATGTCGATGGCAATCGCAGCCGGTGGTGGTTCGGGCACGGCCATGACTGGCGGGGGCAGCCGCATGACCCACCAGACCGCCCCACCACTAACGGCGAGCACGGCGAGGAAAGACAGGCCCCACCTTATCGTGTCCTCACGCCGGGACTGCCGCAACTGTCCGCGCTGCCAGTCGGCAAAGGACATGGAGGAGCTTTCGACAGTCTCACCCTGCCCCTGCACCATGTCCGCGGTGCTGCTCACGGCGTTGTTCCAGATGCTGGCGTAGCAGCGTTGCCGGACGGTACAGGCGTGGAGCCGGCTTCACTCCCTTCTTCCTGCCCCTGCAGATTGACCAGGGCGACCTTGAGATAACCAGCGGACCGCAATTTATCCATCACGCCCATCAGCGTGCCGTAATCGACCGTCTTGTCGGCGCGCAGGAATATGCGCTCGTCCTTCTTGCCTTTTGTCGCCGTTTCCAGCGCACTGGGAAGCGCATCGGTACTGATGTCGTCCTCGCCCAGCGCCAGACCATGATCGGCCTTCACTGTCAGAAACACCGGATCATCCGGGCGCGGCGTCGGCTTTTCGGACGAGGACGGCAGATCGACCGGCACGTTCACCGTGGTCAGCGGGGCGGTAACCATGAAGATCACCAGCAGGACAAGCATCACGTCGATGAACGGCGTGACGTTGATCTCGCTCGCCTCATGCGGGTTCTCATCGGTATGACGGATGCGGATCATGCCGCCTACTCCCCCGCGACCGAACGGGTGTCACGCGATGCGCCAAGCCGCACCACCTGTCCGCTGGCCGTCAGCGCCTGCATGCGCCCCAGATCACGGGAGACAAGACGCATGACCAGTGACGTCAGATCAGCCACCTGTGCGCGGCAGGAAGCCGTCTGGCGGGCGAGATGGTTGTAGATCACCACGGCCGGGATGGCGGCCACCAGACCCAGCGCCGTCGCCAGCAGGGCTTCGGCAATGCCGGGGGCGACAACGGCGAGACTGGTCGCCTTGCTGGCCGCGATCCCGGTGAATGAGGTCATGATCCCCCAGACCGTGCCGAACAGACCGATAAAAGGAGACGTTGCGCCAATGGTGGCCAGCACGCCCGTGCCACGCATGAGCTTGCGGCCCTCGGCGGCTTCAAGACGCTCCAGATGCAGGACGATGCGTTCCTTCAGGCCGTCGCTGTCATCGGGAATGTCCTGGGACCGCGCGCGTTCCGTCTCGGCGGCCATGACCAGTGTGTGAGCGATACCGTTCTGACGGGTGCCTTCCTCGCCGAGATCCAGCGTATTGGCCTGCTCCAGCGTCTGTTCGGCTTTTGTCAGCTTCATCCGCAAGCGCAGCAGCTCGAGCGATTTGGCAATGAAGATCGTCCAGGTCAGCAGCGAAGCCACGGCCAGCAGGATCATCACGCAGCGAACGACCGGGCCAGCGTTAAGGAACATCTCCCACGGAGAAAAGGAAATAGGAGCAAGATCGGTCATGAGAGACCTCCTTTGGAAGACGGTCGGCTCCATGCCCGGATCAGGCAGATGACCGTAACGATGAGGGGAATGGAAAGGGCCGCCCACGACAGGAGCAGCCAGATGCCGTGCTGGCCCAGCAGAGCAGAGAGCAGGCCGAAGGTGGTAAGCAGACCCAATGCGATCGGCCACGGCCAGACAGCAACCGGAGCACGCAACGGAAATGCTGCAAAGGATGATTGGGGCGTTTCGGATCGCAAGGCGTTCATCGCGCGCCCTCCCCTGTCAAGACAGAAACAGGCGTATCCTTAGCATCCTCCAGATCATACCCCAGTGCCCGCAGCCGGGCATCCGTGGCGATCTTCCGTTTGCCAGCCCACAGCACCAGACCGCTGACCAGCACACCAATCACGACACTATCGAGCAGCGCCCAGAGGATTTTCAAAGGCATACCACCGTAATCACCGAAATGCAGAGGGCGAGAGATTTCGAGGAAGCGCAGATACCAAGGCATCGGGTACGCTCCGGTCAGCTCACCCGTGCGGGCATCGACCAGCACCGGAGTGAACAGCCGGGCGCGCAACGGTGTCGCGCCTCGTGTCCACAGCACGTAATGCACCGGGCTGCCGAAGGAGGCACCGGGGAAGGACAGGCCCGTCACCTCGTTACCGGGGGCGGCTTTGCCCGCCGTGTCGAAGGCTGCCTGCACGGAGGATAGATGATCCTGCGAAGGCACAGGCAGGTTGGCGTAAGGTTTCAGGATCTGCCGTACATCGGTCACGCGCCACAGGCCGAACAGCGGCGTCTGGAGTTCATTCACAAACCCCGTAAAGCCCACCACCGTCGCCCAGACTAGTGTGGCGGTCCCCAGCAGGTTGTGCAGGTCCAGCCATGTCAGGCGTGACGCGCGATCCCGGCGAACCGAGCCGAACGGCAACCGCTTCATGAAGCGGCCATACAGCACCGTGCCGGACACGAGGGATGCAACAAAGACGCCACCCATGAGGCCGAGAAACAGGCGACCGGGCAGATACGCGAACAAACTGTTATGCAGGCGATTGCAGACGCCCATAATGATGCCGGTCCAGGTGCGCGGCTCCTTGGGGGAGTCCGCCGGACGGGATTGCTCCAGAACCTTGGCCGTGCGGGCATCGAATTTGATCCAATGACCGGAACTGCGGTCCGGATAATTCTCGTCGTCCTTCAGTGCCTGCCAGCTTGGCGCCATCGAGATCAGAACAGCCGGTTCATCGTCGTCCGGATTAACATTGGTGATGATCTGGCCGGGGTAAAGCGCCCTTGCCTTCTCCACTATGACATCCAGACTGGCATTTGGCGTTCCGGGCGGGAGAACTTCATACGGTGGATCATCGTCGCCGACGAACGTGTTCCAGATTTGCTCGGAAAACAGCAGCGGCAGGCCCGTTACGCATACGATCAGCAGGAACAGCGTACAGACCAAGCTCGTCCATTTATGGACGACAAACCAGTGGCGAAGCGTGCGGTTCGTCATGAAGGCTGCATACTCACAAATGCGTGTAAGAGTGAATCGCAACTATAAAATATACGCAAAACCTCTCCCCTCACCCTTTGTTCGCCGACTTGCTCAACACGACGCACAACTACATGCAAGTTTATGTCACAAGCACTTTATTCCAGATTGAAAACCGAACTCATTCTTCTCATTATCTAAGACGATCGGCGGGAGTATATTTTCATTTTTTTCGATATTTTGTGTCTTACCCAAAATGGACTTGTAACGGTTTTGTGCCTGTATCCGCCCAGACCGCGTTAAACTGTTCCAGATTATCGGGGAGAACAGTAAGGACGTCAGCGTTGCCACCCCCGAAAGAGTGGCTCGTTTCTACGCTGACGCTTGGGCGAAAGAGGTGGATAAATCTCCCAATCCAACACCACTAAAACGCGCTCTAAGTGACGGCTATCGCTAGTCAAAATACAAAGACCAAATTGCCGCAAACGATTTCAGATTTATATCTATGCAATATGTCATTAATGGCATAATCGCGTTCTCGGAAGCAGATGAGCAGGCGCAACGCCATGCTTATTATTGGTTTGAGGAAAAATGATAAAACGCATCGTAGATAAATTATTCATTTTCTATCCCCTTTTTCTTTCTTTATTGGTTGGTTTCCTCTCGGTATTAAGGAGGCAAGATACAAATGGGGATGTATGGAATTACCATCTTTATAATGCTTATGCTTTACTAAGTAACCGACTGGGGTATGATTTAGGGCCTGCCGGTGCGCATAGCTACTTAAACCCATACCTTGATGTAGCTTTCTACTTAGCAACCAGGCATCTAAATCCTTATTTGCTTGCTTATATAATGGGTGCTCTGCAAGGCTTGGTAGCTTATCCAATTATGTATATTTCTAAATACTTCATCGAAAACAAGAAAATACAATTAGCAATAACCGCATTATGCTGCTTCGGAAGCACTTTTTTTGTTGGAGAACTTGGTTCTTCCATGCATGATAATATAACGTCTGTTTTTATCTTGTCATCTTTATGCTTTATTTTATATGGCCTTGGTAAGAATGAATATAAATATATATCAATATCTGGTTTAGTTATTGGGGTTGCATCCGGTCTAAAGCTAACCTCTGCTCTATATATACCTGTTTTCCTCTCTATAATTTTAATATATTATTCAAAAAAAGTGAAAGAATCTTTTTGTTTCTGCTTAACAACCGTTACTGGTTTGCTAATTTCTACAGGGTGGTGGTGCTATAAACTCTATATAGTGTACGGAAGCCCCCTGTTCCCATTTTTTAATAATATTTTCCATTCTCCGTATGCATCTTTAGATAAGGATGCGACCCGCGACATGATGTTTTTCCAAACTGAAGGATTGGAAAAGATCATATACCCGTTTTATTTTGCTGAGCATATAAACCGAGTTGTAACAGCAGTTAACGACAAAAATCTAACTTGCTACTCAAGTATGTTTTGCTTTATTCTTCTTGTAATTTATTTTTCAATTTCCATATCGAAAACAGGATTGATTAAATCCCTAAAAAGGAAAATTAATCTCCTGTATTTATTTTTCTTTTTATCATTCTATGTTTGGCAGTACGTTTTTGGAGTATATAGATATTTTATATCAACAGACTTGATATGCCCTATAATTATATGTTCAGCCATAATTGAAATAATTAATATGCAAAAAATAAAAATAAATAACGCCAATTTTGTTGCTTTTATGTGCTCTGTGCCATTGGTTGCTATTAGTTATATTGGAGGTATACCTGATTGGGGTCGCGGTAGTTACAAAACTCCGTATTTATCAGGAAATATTCCAGTTGAAATTAGAAATGCGGATATTCTTTTTAATGCAAATTTTTTCTCCGCTTGGATTTATCCTGCAATAATTCCGAATGGTCATATTATCCAGATAAATAGAGGGATGTTTGATTTTGGAAGTAAACTATATTGGGATAATTATTATAAATTTATTCCTCATAATAGAGAGCCTAATCAGTATGTTTTATTCGAGGACATAAATAATTCTGATGCGAAGAATTGGGCTATAGATAAATTTAAAGATCACTACTCGTTAAAGATTGATTTTTCTTCGTGCAAGACTTTCTCTCTGCGGTTGTCTAGCTATGAAAGAGGCATAACATATTGCGCACTAAGGAAAATTTAGGCATAGCCGCACACAAAAGGAAGGAGGCATAATGATACGCCTGTCTATTTACGTCGGCGCTTTCGTCGTTGTGTCTGCCGTGGGTTATGCGGCTGTACAGCAGGTTTCTGCGGCACAAAAACATTACAGCGCCCAGTTCTCGACCGTTGTATCTAACGCGCCGTATACCGTAAGCGCACAACATTTAGTCAAAACAAATGATGTTTTCCTTTTACATCATAATGAACTTCTTTCTTTTTCCAAAAAATAGAATCAGTAACTATAAACCAATAACCACCGGTCATTCAGGCTCGTATATTGCGGGTCTGACGTCCCCTGTGTGTCTAGGAACGTCAATTCCCCCGTAAAGCCCAGATATTTACGCTGAACCAGACCTACCCTGTCACGGCAGGGAACATTCAGAAACACAGCACGGGAGTAGCCCTGCGTGTTGATCCCATCCACAAACTCAAGATCCGTGCTGCTGACAGGCTGAATGTTGGCTGAGAGAACGATGTCCTTATATTTCGGGGTGCGCTTGAATGTATCCGGGTCTTGATCCCAGAAATTGTTATCAGCGGCAAGCGCCACAGAGAAAGCCTACGAACAACTGATGTACGGGAAGCTGAAAGACGCATAAAGGCAATTCGAACTAAGATCGAGCGAACAGCCATTGGTATACCTGATGAAGAATCTTGGCCCGCAGCCGTTGTTCGATGGGCTTCAGAGGGGCTTTCTGGGGTGAAGCCCTCTGTGCACACGCGGTATCTTTTCAGCATTCGCAATTTCAATGGAATGTTCTCCGCCTTACTTATTGCGTCTATCGGTACTCGAGATATCGCTGATTGGGTTAGAGACAGAAAGTCAGGCGGCAAGTTATCTCGGAAGGAATGCGGAACGGATATTTCAAACGCATCCATACAGCGGAATCTAACAGCACTATCTCGCCTGATGAGTTTCTGCTGCTCTATCGGTTGACGCACAGATAACCCGGTTCAATCGTTTGACAGAACGATTATCAGAGAGAGAAGCGCGAGCCTAAGCGACCGCCAATACTTCAGGAAATTGAAATTGTGATGCAGGCTGCCCCGGCCGGGGTGGCCGGGATACTAGGCGTTCTCGCAATGACCGGCATGAGGTTGGCAGAAGCTGTAAATCTGGCGCGTTCACAGATCGATTCCAAGAACCAACAAATTCTCCTCCCCAAGACTAAGACCAGTCGCCCCCGCGCTATAGCCTGGGCAACGCCGGGTGGCGATGCGACCTATTTTTTGGAGAGTGGACGCAAACAGGGCTTGCTCTATGTGAGCGAGGCCACAAAAGAAGCGTATGCCAATTTTTCATCTAATGTAGGCCAAGTCCAGAGACGCATACTGAAGGAAAATCCTTTCTTCCCTCGATTTGGCGTACATGACCTTCGTCATGCATTCGCGTTGCGTTGGCTTAAATCTGGGGAAACATTTATCGACTCTCGCGGAATCTTGGTCAAAGCAGCGTAAAAGTTACAGAGCAAAACTATCTGGGTTACCTCACCGTCGAGGAGCAAGAGCGAGTTCAGTTAGGGTCTGAACAAGGGGCTTTCGAATAAGCCCCCCACAATAATCCCCACATGCGCAAATTAATTTGTGGGGTGATGACCCACAAAACCGTTATGGTGGAATATAAATAACTTACAGAAATCAGGGAGTTATTTGGCGGAGGGGAAGGGATTCGAACCCTCGATACAGTTTAACCCGTATAACGGTTTAGCAAACCGTCGCCTTCAGCCACTCGGCCACCCCTCCGCAAGAAGAGTGTAAAGATACACGACGTTTGCACTGGTGCTTTTAGGGGGTTCTGAGCATTCCGTCAAACCCCCTAAAAGCTTATTTTTAGGGATTTTTACATCCCGGTAAAAATCAGGCGTCCAGTTTGGCTTTCAGGGCGTCATTCACCAGGGCCGGGTTGGCTTTGCCCTTGGTTTCCTTCATGACCTGACCCACAAAAAACCCGAACAATTTGTCCTTACCAGAACGGTATTCAGCCACTTTGTCAGCATGTTTGGCCATGATGGCGTCAACCGCTGCGTCAATTACGCCGGTATCCGTCACCTGCTTCAGGCCTTTTTTCTCAACAATGGCATCAGGGCTTTCACCCGTTTCAACCATGTCTTCAAACACATCTTTGGCAATTTTGCCGTTGATGGTGCCGTCAGCAATCAGGTCAAGCATCTTGCCCAGCGCGTCTGCGCTGACAGGGCTGTTTTCAATGGTGCGGCCGGTTCGGTTCAGGGCAGAGAACAGTTCGCCCGTTACCCAAGTGACGGCCAGCTTGCCATCACGGCCCTTGGCCACGGTTTCAAAGAAGTCAGCCACGGACTGTTCCGCTACCAGCACACCGGCATCATAGAACGGCACACCGTATTGCTGCTGGAAGCGGGCCCGTTTAGCATCGGGCAGTTCTGGCAAAGCGGCTTTCAGGCCATCAACCCATTCCTGCTCAATAACCAGAGGCAGCAGGTCAGGGTCCGGGAAATAGCGGTAGTCGTGCGCATCTTCTTTGGAGCGCATGGTGCGGGTTTCACCCCGGCCTGGGTCAAACAGACGGGTTTCCTGATCAACCTCACCGCCATTTTCCCAGATTTCAACCTGCCGCGCGGCTTCAATTTCAATCGCCTGCATGACAAAGCGGATGGAATTGACGTTCTTGATTTCGCACCGCGTGCGGAAAGGCTCGCCCGCTTTGCGCACGGATACGTTGACGTCCGCCCGCATGGAGCCTTCATCCATATTGCCGTCACACGTGCCCAGATACCGCAGAATCTGGCGCAGTTTGCGCAGATAGGCTCCGGCTTCTTCCGGTGCGCGGATATCGGGCTCACTGACGATTTCCATCAGCGCAACACCAGACCGGTTGAGGTCAACAAATGACCGCGTTGGGTCCTGATCGTGCAGCAGTTTGCCCGCATCCTGTTCCATATGCAGGCGCGTGATGCCGATTTGACGAGTCTCGCCGCCCGCCAGTTCGATTTCGATTGAACCTTCCCCGACAATCGGGTGTTCAAACTGGCTGATCTGATAACCTTGCGGCAGGTCAGCATAGAAATAGTTCTTACGGTCAAACCGGCTCTGCAAATTGATGCGGGCGTTCAGCCCCAGACCAGTGCGCACGGCCTGCGCAACACATTCGCGGTTAATAACGGGCAGCATACCAGGAAATGCCGCATCAACCAGACTGACCTGCGAATTGGGCTCTCCACCGAATTTGGTCGATGCGCCAGAGAACAGTTTGGAATGGCTAATGATCTGGGCATGCACTTCCAGCCCGACCACAATTTCCCAAGACCCTGTTTTACCTTCGATTATGTAGCTCATGCACCTGCCTCCGCATGCAGGGTGGGCGTGTGGGCGAAGCCCGCAGCAGCCTCTAGCGCGCCGCCCACAGACAGCACGGTTTCTTCATCAAAATGGCGACCAATAATCTGGAGACCCAAAGGCAGCCCCTTGGCATCCAGCCCCACAGGCACAGACAAGGCTGGCACCCCGGCCATACTGGCGGGCACGGTGAAGATATCGTTCAGATACATCTGCACCGGGTCATCCGCGTTTTCACCCTGCGCAAAAGCAGCACTGGGGGCCGTTGGGGTCAACAGCACATCAACCTGTTCAAACGCCTGCACAAAATCGCGCTTGATCAGTGTACGCACCTTCTGCGCCTTCAGGTAATACGCATCATAATACCCGGCAGACAGCACATAGGTGCCCATCAGGATTCGGTTGCGCACTTCCTCACCAAAGCCCTCGGCGCGGGTCAGTTCATAAACGCCATCAAGCGTTGGGGCATCCTTCCGCACACCAAACCGGATACCGTCATAACGCGCGAGGTTGGAGGAACATTCAGCCGGCGCAATGATGTAATAAGTTGCCAGACCATATTTGGTATGCGGCAGAGACACATCCACAATTTCGCACCCGGCGTCACGCAGCCACGCAATCCCCTGCTCCCACATGGCGGAAATTTCAGGCGACAGACCGGGCGCACGATATTCTGCCGGAATACCAACCCGCAGACCCTTCACGCTTTTGCCAACGGCCTGCGCGAATGCCGGAACCGGCCGGTTGGAGCAGGTGCTGTCTTTTTCATCAAACCCGGCCATGGCTTCCAGCATCAGGCCAGCATCGGCCACGGTGCGTGTCATAGGGCCAGCCTGATCAAGCGAGCTTGCGTAGGCAATCGTGCCCCAGCGGCTGCACCGGCCATAGGTAGGCTTCAGGCCAACAATACCGCAGAATGCGGCTGGCTGACGGATTGAGCCTCCGGTATCCGTGCCGGTTGCGGCCAGTGCCAGCCCAGCAGCCACCGCAGCGGCAGACCCGCCGGAAGACCCACCCGGCACCAGAGCCGTTGCTTCATCTCCCTTGCGCTGCCACGGATTGAGCACCGAGCCAAATGCGGACGTGATGTTGGCCGAACCCATTGCGAATTCGTCCAGATTGGTTTTGCCTACAAAAACAGACCCCGCATCCAGCAGGCGGGCCGTCACCGTGCTTTCATAAAGGGGAATGAAATTGGCCAGAATTTTACTGGCGGCAGTGGTTTTAACGCCTTTGGTGCAGAACAGGTCTTTTACACCAACGGGCAGCCCTTCCATGGCGCGGGCCGTGCCGTTGGCATAACGGGCATCTGCCGCGTCTGCTGCGGCCAGCACGTCTTTTTCAGGCAGAACGGTAATATAGGCGTTCAGCTTCGGGTTCAGGCGATCAATGGCGTCAAGGTGCGCTTTAGCCAGATCACGGGCCGAAAACTTGCGCGCGGCTAGGCCTGCGCGTGCTTCAGTAAGGGTCAGTCTGGTCAGCATCTTATTCAACCACCTTGGGCACAGTGTAGAAAGGGCCAGATGTTTCTGGCGCACAGGACAGAACGGCCTGCTGGCAGTTACCGTCTGTCACCACATCTTCGCGTTGGCGCAGGGCTTCCATTTCCGTGCCGACCATGGGGGGCACGCCCTCAACATCCACCTCGGACAGCTGATCAACCCAGCCCAGGATGCCATCCAGCTTCTGGCGGACGGTTTCAAGTTCGGCATCCGCAAGGCCGATGCGGGCCAGTTTCGCAATACGTCGGGTGGTCGCGAGGTCAAGCGACATGAAAGCAGACTCTCTTCACGCTATTAAGGGGAAAAAAGCCCTAGCATAATCGGGCGCAAGGCAACATACCGTGCAGACATGGCACTTCTTAATCTGACTGACCTGACCGCTACCCTGACCCGCGATGACCGCCTTCTGGGCGTTGACCCCGGCCGCAAACAGGTTGGGCTGGCGCTTTCCGATGTCTCCCGTCTGGTGGCCACACCGCTGGAGACCGTGAAGCGCGGCAAACTGGGGCAAATGGCAACGCATATCCGCGCCTTGGCTACGCGTCATGGGATTGGGGGCATGGTTGTCGGGATTCCCCTTTCGCTTGACGGCTCTTTTGGCCCGGCAGCACAAGCCGCCAAAGACTGGGCCATGGCGCTTTCTGACCTGACAGACCTACCGGTTTGCCTGTGGGATGAACGGCTCTCCTCCTCCGCCGTGAACCGGATGCTGATTCAGGAGGCTGATCTATCGCGCAAAAAGCGCGAAGGCGTTGTGGACCAACTGGCCGCCGCCTACATTCTGCAAGCAGCGCTGGACAGCCTTCCCAGAGCGTAAACCCTGCACGTAAAAACTTAAACAAACTGTTTGGGATGCCTTTGGAATCAAGGCCTTCAGGGCGTGTCCTCATATTTGCCACAAACACTTTTCATGGTCATATCCAACACGTAATTCGTATTTGGAGGCCATTTATGGCGCATATCACCTTCCGCACTTTTGCCACGACTCTGCTTGGGGCGGCTGCTTTTTCACTGTCCCTGCCCGCTGCGCATGCAGAAGAACAGGGCACCCTAAACCGTGCATGGAATGACACGCGCTCTGCCACCACCAATACGTGGGATAAGACGAAGCAGGGCACAGCCAAGGCATGGGATAAAACCAAAGAAGGGTCTGAAAAGGCCTGGAACAAGACCAAAAACGGAACCACAAACGCGTGGGACAAAACAAAGGACGGCGCCGACAAAACTTGGGATAAAACCAAGGATGGTTCCGAAAAGGCCTGGGACAAGACCAAAAGCGGAACCGCAAACGCGTGGGACAAAACGAAGGACGGCGCTGACAAGACTTGGGATAAAACCAAGGATGGTTCCGAAAAAGCCTGGGACAAGACCAAAAGCGGAACCGCAAACGCGTGGGACAAAACAAAGGACGGCGCCGACAAGGCTTGGGATAAAACCAAGGATGGCTCCGAAAAGGCTTGGGACAAGACCAAAAGCGGAACCGCAAACGCGTGGGACAAAACGAAGAACGGCGCTGACAAGACTTGGGATAAAACCAAGGATGGTTCCGAAAAGGCTTGGGACAAGACCAAAAACGGAACCGCAAACGCGTGGGACAAAACAAAGGATGGCGCTGACAAAGCGTGGGATAAAACCAAAAGCGGCACGGAAGATGCTGCGCAATCCACCAAAGACTGGGGCAAGCGCACAGGCAAAAAAATTGGAAACTGGACGAAGCAGGCTGGCCAGGACATCAGCAACACATTTTCGGGCGATAGCAAGTAAGATCGCCTAGGATTTGTCGGGGCAGGCTTATGCTTGTCCCGCTTTTTTACTGGCCTCGCGGTTCTTCATCAGGGCAAGGCTTTCTGGCTCTTTTTCATTGCTTGACGCTTACTGCGTAAAAAACTGATAAATCTTAAAAAAATACTTTTTAGTGCGTGATAGTATTCTTCAAAAACTGTCATGATTTCTCCTTTTTGTTTCTCTTATTAATCTTTGCTTACATGGCATGAATGTGGCTTGTTTCTGACTTTTATTAAGAAATTTTCTTCAATTGGGTTTTCATTGAAATGTCACACCCCAGAGACACGAAAGAGAGTAAACCGCGCCCAGAAAGTGCGTAGGAAGGTCTCATGCCTTATTTTACAAAACGTCTGCCTGTCTTGAAGACAAACGAAAAATGGCGCGAAGCCAGACGGGAGATGTGGCAGGAAACATTGCTTTATATTTGGCAGCAGCCTGACCAACACCCCCGCCTGCCAGTGAGTCGTGCTCCGGCGCCAGTAACGGGTACCCTACAAACGGTAAGCCCGCCGCAGGCCGCACAATAAGCGCTTTCGGGAATTAACAGCGAACACCCGCCGATCAAGTGGCCTGATGGTCTGTTCGGTCAAAGGATGAGTCGGCCCAATCATTGTGTGGGACCGCAATCGGCGGCAGACACACCCGCCCATTGACCCGGTGCAGACACATACTGATAGCAACATCAATGCCTGAATTTTTCCAGGCTGTCCGTGTAAAGTCTCCGCCATACAAAGCAGAAAAAACCCGTAGAGGGTAAAACCCGCCATCAAGCGGAAGCAGCATCTGTAGAAACTTTTCCGCGCAGGCTGGGGTGATAGTGTAGCAACAGCACCCTGCAAACGCCTCTATTTTAGGGGCTCCATAGCTTTTGCTTTTTAGAAACTGTTCTTTCTCTTTCTCAAACAGCACCGTGGCCTTTGGCAGACCATTGCCAAACGATATTTCCAACGGCCAATCGGAATTAAATCCAAATACAAAAATATCGAAATCTGGGTTTTGAGTAATCAGATCTTTTTGAATATCAAAAAAATCATCCGTCAGAACACTATCATCTTCCATAATTGTTATGGGCTGGCCGCTTTCAAGACACAGTTTCCATAACTGTATGTGAGATAACGCAACGGCCAGGCCTATTGCATCATAACAATTAGCTTCCAGAACCAGACCAGCCTGCACAAGATCAGATCTGGAGAGTACTTTCCCATCGACTGCCTCAAAAACAGATATCTTCTCTGCGTGGGGCTTATTGTCTCTCAAGAAGTTAGAGAGCCTGTCGGGTCTGGACTTCAAGTTGATAACATAGTGCTTCATGCTGGCATCCTGAAGGTTATCCTTGGTCTGACCCTACGCCATCTATCATAACGGCGTGAGCATCATCTACCATACGTCAATACTCAACTCCACAGCCGCAATGCCCCGGCTTCTTTTTTAGTTAGACTGTTCTTAAATAAAGAAATTTTTCTTGTTGTGATTAGAGAAAGGCAGTTCAAACGAAAGAACAAAGCAATTCGTTTTGTAAAATAAAAGTTACGGCAATACTTGCCGATTTTATGAAGGGGTCAGTCAGATTTTCAGCTATGAAGGTGTCATAACAACAAGAACAGAAGTTCCAACAATGGCACAATCTGACACACTCCTTGCCAACCCCGCCCCTCTTGGCCTGATGGGCTTTGGTATGACAACCGTTTTACTTAACCTTCATAATGCAGGACTGGTGCCCATGGGGGCGGCCATTCTGGGCATGGGCCTGATGTTTGGTGGCTTTGCCCAGATTATTGCAGGCGTTCTGGAATTCATGAAGGGTAATACGTTCGGCCTGACCGCTTTTACCGCCTATGGCGCGTTCTGGCTGTCTCTGGTCGCGCTGATCGCCCTGCCCAAGTTCAATATTGCTCCGGCCACAGACCCTAGCCTGATGGGAAGCTATCTGCTGGTGTGGGGACTGTTCACGTTCATCATGTTCCTTGGCACGCTGCGTGCAACACGGGCGCATCAGACAATTTTCGCGTCTCTGGTTGTGCTATTTGTACTGCTGGGACTGGGTGACCTGCTGGCAGAACCCAGCCTGACCCTGATTGCTGGATATGAAGGCATCTTCTGCGGCCTGTCAGCCATCTATCTGGCAGCAGCAGAAATTCTGGAAGCACAGTTTCATTACGCCGTGCTGCCCGTTGGCCCCTATTCTCCGCCACTGCGCGTGGCTGTGGCCTGATCCGGCATACACGTTAGGTTCTCCTGACTGACTTGTTCTCTGTATTCTCCGCTTCTTACTAAACCGACATCACAGACCCCACCCTTTACATTTGGGTGGGGTTTTTGTGTTTGGGTAAAGTGCCAGCATTGTCTGCTACTTTGCGCATAAAACCATGTGCTGGGTTGGCAATAGGTCTTTCTTAGTGGGAACAAACGCGCCTTATAAACGTCTATGTCCTTCATCCTTGGCGTAACGCTGTCTGGAAGAAGAGAAGTCACCATGCATATCCTCGCCCGCACAACATTTGCTGCCGCCAGTATTCTGCTTATGTTGCTGGCTGTCCTGCTGGTCGGGTTTGGTCTTTCTGATCTTGTCACCCAGCTTTTTCACCGGTCATGGCAATCTGCCCAGACGGCCGTTGTGCATGCCATCAGCTACGTGGTGATTGCACTGGCCGTTTTTGATGTGGCCAAATATTTCATGGAAGAAGAAGTGATTCTATCACGCGGCAAGCACACCCTTGCTGAAGCCCGTGTCAGCCTGACCAAATTCATTACCAGCATTATTATTGCTGTGTTTGTTGAAGGCCTGGTCGGTGTTTTTGAAACCCGCGGAGAGGGAGCCGCAACGGTGGTTTACCCAGCAGCCTTGCTTCTGGTTGCCACGCTGATGGTTCTGTCTTTGGGTATTTACTTGAAATTAAGCGTCCAAGCTGAAGGCGAAAAAAAGAAAGAACAGCTTGAAGACTAAAAAAACAGCGTCCCTGCCCATAACTGGCAGATTGCGTTGACATGGATAGGTTTTTGGGAAAACTGGAGCAGCCAAAGCTGCCGGATAAAGATGGTGGGCGCAACAGGGATTGAACCTGTGACCCCTACCATGTCAAGGTAGTGCTCTACCGCTGAGCTATGCGCCCACGATCTTTATCTGGGGCGCGTTCTATCCTTCTTGCGTTCAAAGCGCAACCCCACAATTATGCGTAAATGAAAAATATCGCCCACACCCTTATCCGTCGCGGCCTGAATCGGGTTTTTCCGGGCGATATCGCACCCTTAGCAACAGGTGCAGACACTATGACTGCTCCAGCCCCGGTCGTGTTTTCTGGTGGGCTGACGACGCCGCTTGTCCTGGCATCACCCCATTCTGGCCGATTTTACGCCGACTCATTTGTACAAAGCAGCCGACAGTCCTTGGCCTTGCTTCGCAGCGGGGAGGATAGTTTTGTGGAAGAACTCGCCGCCGACGCCCACGCCCTTGGACCAGCTCTGCTTCATGCCACTTTTCCCCGCTCCTTCTGCGATGTGAACCGGGCGGCGTGGGATCTGGACCCGCGTATGTTTACAGGCCCTATCCCGGCTTTTGTTAAAGCCACCCATCGCGGGTTATCTGGGCTAGGGTCTATTCCCCGTATTGTGGCTGACAACCGCTCAATCTACCGCACGCGCCTCCCGTTCATGGAGGCTGCGCTGCGTATCCGCGATTACTGGATGCCGTATCATGCAGCGCTGGCAGATACCCTCACCAAGACACAGGCGCAGCACGGTTTATGCCTGTTGCTGGACCTTCATTCCATGCCCGACACGCCAGACGCTCCCTCGCCCGATTTCGTTCTGGGCGATGGGCACGGCACAACCTGCGACGGCCGTTTTATCCAAACCGCAGAAGACATTTTGCGTGCGCTAGGATTCAAAACCACACGGAATGACCCTTATGCTGGCGGATATGTGACACGTCATTACGGCCGCCCCAGTCAGGGGCTGCATGTGTTGCAAATTGAAATGCGGCGCGGGCTTTATATGGATGAAACCACGCGGGAAAAAACAGAGAACTTCTCCGCTATCCAGAAAGCTCTGGCAATCCTTGCAAAAGCGCTGCTTGACGACCTTTCGACGCCGCCCCTCCGCAGCTAAGAGGCTCGGTCGCGCCTAATGTTTCCTCAATAAAAAAGCCTGCCAGCAGACGCTGACAGACTTTTCTGAAAACCGGGGTTCACTCTTTTCCTTACACCGACCGTGACGGTGCAAGAAACCCGACAAACACGCCTTAGCTGCGGCGGTTCGCTTTTATAAGGCCCGAGACAAATTCCCATCCACGGCCAACGTCGCGGATAACACGCGCAATGGCAGGGGCCGTGGTGGGGCGCAGCAGGCGCTGATCATACCCCGAAAAGCGGCGATCATCCTCGGCAAGGCACAGATCCATAAATTCCGGCAGGCTGAGCTGCACGTTGGCAATATCCTTGGCACCCGTGACGGTGAAGTTATTGTCCTGCGTATGCACTTCGCCTTTGTCATCCACGCTTTTGGCAAGGCTGAGGCGTTCGTACCCCAGAAAAGCCCAGACGGCCCAGACCTTTGCTTCAAAATACGGACGGCGATACCACGGCATGACGGCCCGGTACCAGGCCAGCCAGTTGGCGAACAGAAGAATATGACGGCATTCTTCCTGCATAACGGGCTCGAACGTATCAATCAGTTCGGCAGGGAAAAATTCAGAACGCTTGGCCAGTTCAAACAGCCCGAAGGCAAAGAAGCTGTCCACACATTCTGAAAAGCCCGTCACCAGATAGGCCCACTCAACATCCTTGGGCTCAATATACGGTGGCTCCGGGGCCATAGTAATGTTGTATGCCGCAACCAGCTTGGACAAAACTTCCTTGTGCCGGTTTTCTTCCCACGCATTGCGGGAAATTGCGTCCTTGATATCCGGGTCCTGCACCAGCCGGGCATAGGCGGCCATACGCAGGCGGGCCTTCCCTTCTGTCTGCACGGCAATATCCCAGATAGGCAGGGACGTGACACGGTGCAGGGTTTCCGGGTCAAGTTTGGGCCAGTCGATAACAGATGGCTTGTAGGGATTGAACGTGTCGCGAAACATCTGGGCGATGGCGCGTTTGTGTTCGTCCGAACCCGGCTTCAGTGGCCCCTGAGCCGGGCTGACCCAGTGGCGGGCACGGTAATCAGCCTCGACCACGGCATCGCTATTCGGCGGGGGTGGCAGATCATCAATGCTGTCTGGCAGGCGGGAATAGATATCTGAAAGAGAACCCATTGTCAGGAACCCATGTGCTGGGAGCGCATCCCCTTCCCCTCGCCCCATAATGCGCTGTGCCGCGCGGGCGAAAGGCAGGAGAAAAGCCCGGGAGAACAAATTCTCAAGCCCCCTGCCCTGTGAGGGCGGGAGGCCGAGATGTTCTTCGATTTAGTGAAGATCAGAAAGCTGGGAAATGATCTTGGTCACTAAGCCATAATCAATCGCTTCCTGAGCGGACATCCAGTAGTTACGATCTGTGTCCTTGGCGATTTTTTCGTACGTCTGGCCTGTTTCACGGGCGAACAGACGGTTCAGACGTTCACGCATTTTAATGATTTCGCGCGCTTCGATATCGATATCTGTTGCCGGACCACGCACACCACCCATTGGCTGATGCAGCAGGAAGCGTGTGTTGGGCAGGCAGAAGCGGCGGTCTTTGTGGCCTGCTGCAAAAATCAGCGCGCCCGCAGACGCTACCCACCCCGTGCCGATCATGTTCACCGGGGCAATCGAATCGACAAAGCGGATCATGTCATGAATCGTGTCACCACTTTCCACATGCCCACCCGGGGAATTTACGTACACATCAATCGGCTTGTCAGACTCGCCAGCCAGCGCCAGCAGGCGGCCCGTTACGTCACGGGCGACCTTGTCATTAATACCACCGAAAATAAGCACTTTGCGCTGCTTGAACAGCTTGTGCTCAAGCTCACCAGCGGGGGCGCCGGGGGCTTTCACATCGTCTTTTTCGGGGGTTTCCGGTGCATCCGGTTCATCATCCAGCCTGATGGTGTCGCGGGGAATCATACCCGTCATGCCTGTCTCCGCATGGTGTGTGTCTCTGGTCATACGTCTTATCCTGCGCCGCCTGCGCGCTTGTGCCAAGGGGCAATCATGCGCAGCGGCATACTCCGGCCACAGGTGATCTCGCCACAACGGGCGTAAGGCGGTAAGGTGCCCCCTGATTTTCATCTGGCTTAGTCCTCTGGCCCAACGGAGCATCCGTCCCATTATGCAGCAAGAGCGCCCTGAACAGAACCGGCAGAACCGGCAGCCCGTTCGCACCGTTCTTTTTCAGGCAGGCGCTGCCAGCACGGACACCGACACAGCGGGGGCTGTGCATCAGCCAACCCCGCAGACCGGTTGCGGTATCATGGGGCCGGTTCGGCTGGGGCTGATGGTGACAACAGGCCTGCTGGTATTGGGCGGCTGCCGCCATCAGGATGCCGTGGACAGCACGCTGGAATGGACGCAGAAAATGCGCGGCGGCGTTATTGCTACACAGCGTCCCCCGCCACCGGGCCGGTATGATCCCTACCCCCACGTCGGGCTGACACCGACAAAAGCGCCTGATCTGCCATCACCACAGGCACGGGCCATGTTGACTGAACAACTGATCCGTGACCGCAACCTGACCTACCGCACGGTTGCGGCCAACGGCACGCTAACGCCCGTTATTCCGCCCCCACCGAACGCAGCGGCAGCCCCCAAGCCTGATGCCGGAAAAGCCGCCGCTAGTTCACCCGCACAGAACGCAGGCGCAGCAGCCAAAAACGCTGCGACAAATGGGGCACCCGGCAAACCGGGTGACGCCGCAGCCACACCGGATCAAGATGCGCCCAGCCTGCCACCGGGTATGTCGGGTGCCATTATGGATGCGGCTGAATCTTCCCCAACGCAGGATGCGCAGAAAACCGCGGCCGCCACACAACAGGACGCGAAGGCCGCGACTGATGCCGCGGCAAAAGCCGCCAAAGCCAAGAAGAAGGCGGATCAGGCCGGACAGGACGCAGACATGCCTGAACTGTCCATGCCTGAAGTGAGCAACAACGCACAAAAACCGTCCACACCGCCCGCTGCTATTCCGCAGATTCCGGCCGGGCCACCTGCCCCACCTGAATTTCCCGGTTTTGACGTGCCCTCTGACGCCAACCTGCGTGATGCCCCCCGCCCGAATTATGATCTGAACGAGCCCAAAGGCACGGCCCTGCACTTTATGCCGCAGTCTGACCAGCTTTCATCAGGTCAGGACGACACACTCGCCAAACTGGTGCAGAAAACACCACATGGGCCGTTTTATGTGAGGGGCTTTGGGAATTCAGCATCACTCTCTGCGCAAGATCAGGCCGATGCTGTGCAGCTTGGCCTGTTGCGGGCCGAACGCGTGTCAAAAGAACTGATCAAACATGGGGTGCCGTCTGACACCATTCATATCCGTGGGGATGCTTTTGGTACCGGGGTGCGGGTCGCTAACTCACCCTGATGCGCGGCTCTTCTAGACCAGTGGCAACACTGACTGATACTGCGCCCGCTGCATGGCCGGGAAACTGGAGACCGCAAAACCTTGCCAGCCATGCGTTGGCAAGCCAGCAAACAGGCCATGGGGGAGTTGCCTGATCCGTTTCTGCCATTACTATGTTTTTGCTCCGTAATCGTGCGGGATATGAACCCCCTTATTCAGGGCCCATGACGTCAATGACTGAAGAATTCCATCGCATCCGCCGCCTGCCGCCTTATGTCTTTGCCTCGGTAAACCAGGCCAAAGCGGCAGCCCGAGCCCGGGGCGAGGATATTATTGACCTTGGCATGGGCAACCCTGACAGCCCCACCCCGCCCCACATTGTGGAAAAGCTGGTGGAAACGGTGCAGAATCCGCGTGCGCATGGCTATTCAGTCAGCAAGGGGATTCCGGGCCTGCGGAAGGCACTGGCCGGATATTACGAACGCCGCTTCAACGTGAAGCTTGACCCAGAGCGTGAGGTCATTGCCACCCTTGGGTCAAAGGAAGGGCTGGCCAATCTGGCATCAGCCATTACCAGCCCGGGTGACACCATTCTGGTGCCTAATCCGTCTTACCCCATTCATCAGTTCGGGTTTATTATTGCCGGGGCGTCCGTTCGCTCTATCCCGGCCACGCCAGATGACAACATGCTGCGCGCACTTGAGCGCGCCGTGCGCCATTCCGTGCCAAAACCGACGGCGCTGATTGTCAATTTCCCGTCTAACCCGACCGCCTATCTGGCTGATCTGGATTTTTACAAGGAACTGGTGGCCTTTGCCCGTCGGGAAGAAATTTTCATTCTGTCTGATCTGGCATACGCTGAAATCTACTTTGGCGATCTGGTGCCCCCGTCTATTCTGGCCGTGCCGGGCGCCAAGGACATTGCGGTCGAATTCACATCCCTTTCAAAAACATACTGCATGGCAGGCTGGCGCATGGGCTTTGCCGCCGGGAACGAACGACTGATTTCCGCGCTGACTCGGATTAAATCCTATCTGGACTACGGGGCCTTCACCCCTATTCAGGTGGCAGCCGTTGCCGCGCTGAACGGCCCACAGGATTGCGTAGCCGACATCCGCGCCCTGTATAAGGAACGACGCGATGTGCTGATCCGTGGGCTGCATGCCGCGGGATGGGATGTGCCGTCGCCTGAAGGCTCGATGTTCGCGTGGGCCCCTATTCCCGAACAGTTCCGTGATTTGGGAAGTGTGGAATTCTCCAAACTGTTGCTGAAGGAAGCTGGGGTGGCTGTGGCCCCCGGTCTGGGCTTTGGCGAACATGGGGAAGGCTTTGTGCGTATCGGGCTGGTTGAAAATACCCAGCGTCTGCGTCAGGCCACACGCGCCATTCGTGGCTTTCTTTCAGCGCATGGGGTGAAGCCTGCCGCACCCTCTGTCTCTTCTTCTGCCCCTTCTTCTGCCAGCAAGCCGGAGCCTGTCCAATCGTGAGCGTTTCTTCCTCCTCTTCTCCTCTTCGTCTTGGTATTGCTGGACTTGGCACGGTCGGTGCCGGGGTTATTCACCTGCTTGAAACCAATGCAGAGCTGATTACGGCCCGTGCAGGCCGGTCCTTGCATGTTGTGGCTGTCAGCGCCCGCGACCGCACGCGTGACCGTGGGGTAAACCTGTCTGGCCTGCGCTGGTATGATAACGCGGTTGATCTGGTCTCCGACCCGGACGTTGACGTGGTGGTTGAACTGATTGGCGGGGCCGAAGGTCAGGCCCGTGCGCTGGTTGAAGCAGCTTTGGCTGCTGGCAAACCGGTTGTGACCGCCAACAAGGCCCTGCTGGCCATTCATGGCCCGGCACTGGCAAAAGTCAGTGCGGAAAAATCGGCCCCGCTTCTGTTTGAAGCCGCTGTGGCTGGGGGCATCCCTGCGATCAAGACCGTGCGTGAAGGGCTGGCGGCTGACCGTCTGTTGCGTATTGGCGGCATTCTGAACGGCACCTGCAATTATATTTTGACCGTCATGCGGGAAACCGGGAAGGATTTTGGCACGGTTCTGGCTGACGCCCAGAAGCTTGGCTATGCCGAAGCCGATCCCTCGACCGATATTGATGGGCTGGATGCTGCGCACAAACTGACTATTCTGGCCGGGCTGGCTTTTGGCCGCCCCGTAGCGTTTGACAGTGTGCACGTTGAGGGCATTCGCCGTATTGGCGCAGCAGACCTGAATTTTGCCCGCAAGCTGGGCTATCGCATCAAGCTGCTGGGGTTGGCCCGTATGGGGGATGCCGGGCTTGAAGCCCGCGTGACCCCTTGCCTTGTGCCTGAAGATGCCCCCATTGCACAGGTTGATGGCGTCTTTAACGCGGTTGTGGCCGAAGGCGCTTTTGCGGGCCGCCTGATGATTGAAGGCCGTGGGGCCGGGGCTGGCCCAACCGCCAGTGCCGTTACGGCTGATCTGATTGATATTGCCCGTGGCAACCATATTCCCGTCTGGGGTGTACAGGCTGCTGATATTACGTCTGTACAGGCTTGCCCTCTTTCTGCCGGAAAAGGCGCGTTTTATCTGCGCCTGCGGGTAGAAGACCGACCGGGCGTGATTGCTGACATCACCGCCGTGTTGCGAGACTGTGGTGTTTCGTTGCGCAGCATGTTGCAGCCCACGCCTGAAAAGAATGACACCGCCCCGCATGTGCCGCTTGTTCTGGTTACGCACCAGACATCAGAAGCAGCCATGCAGGATGCCGTGACGCGCATTGATGGCCTTGATGTGGTGACGGACACCCCGGTGATGATCCGGATTGAAACGGACTGACAGCAGGTTGGAACATCCTTCTGCCTGACTGTTGATCCACGCCTTGAAAATATGAGGATTTCTTTTGATGTCTGACACGACCGAGCCGAAACAGTTTGTTGTTTCTGACCGCAATCTGGCTCTTGAACTGGTGCGCGTTACAGAAGCCGCAGCCCTTGCTTCCTCTCACTGGACGGGGCGCGGCAAAAAGAACGATGCTGACGGCGCGGCGGTTGAAGCCATGCGCGTTGCCTTTGACACCGTAGCCATTGACGGCACAGTTGTGATTGGTGAAGGCGAAATGGACGAAGCACCGATGCTGTATATCGGTGAAAAAGTGGGCGCTGGTGGCCCGGCCATGGATATTGCGGTTGATCCGCTTGAAGGCACCAATCTGTGCGCCAAGGATATGCCGAACGCCATTACGGTTGTGGCTCTGGCTGAAAAAGGGAATTTCCTGCACGCGCCAGACGTTTACATGGACAAGATTGTTGTTGGCCCCAATCTGCCCGACGGTGTGGTTGACCTTGAATCCTCCATTGAAAACAACCTGCGTAATCTGGCCCGCGCCAAAGGCAAGGATATTGCCGATATTGTTCTGTGCACGCTTGACCGTGAACGGCACGAGGAACTGATTGCCAAAACCCGTGAAGCCGGTGCCCGCGTACGGCTGTTAAGCGATGGCGACGTAGCGGCCGCCATTGCCGCGTGTATGGATAACAGTCAGGTCGATATTTATGCAGGTTCGGGCGGTGCGCCAGAAGGTGTTCTGGCTGCGGCTGCTGTTCGTTGCGTTGAAGGTCAGATGCAGGGACGCCTGCTGTTTGAAGATGACGCCCAGCGTGACCGTGCGCAGAAAATGAACCCGGGCAAAGACCCTGACCGCAAACTGGGCCTGCATGACATGGCTGCGGGGTCTGTTCTGTTCTCCGCTACCGGGGTAACGTCTGGCACGCTGCTGCGCGGGATTCGACGCCTGCCAACACATGCTGTGACACATTCACTGGTCATGCGGTCAAAGTCTGGCACAGTGCGCTTTATTGAAGGCCACCACAATTTTGGCACCAAGACATGGACGCCAAAATAAGGTTTGCCTGATTTATACGCCGCATTGCCAGACATGAACGTCATGACACCCCTCAACGGCACGGACCAGACGGAAGCCCGTGCCGCACTGGGCGTTGATGCCAGCCTGACCGGACGCCGCTGGATGTGGCGGCCGGGGGCAGACAGCCCTGATCTGATGCGCCTGGGGGCTGCCATTGCCCAACGGGCCGGGCTGCCTGAAATTGTCGGGCGGCTGCTGGCATTGCGGGGCCTTTCGTTAGACAATGCAGCTGATTTTCTGGACCCGAAATTACGGGCCCTGATGCCTAATCCCTCCATTCTGCATGATATGGATGTTGCGGCTGCCCGCATGGCAAAGGCTGTTCAACAAGCAGAAACCATTGGTATTTTCGGCGATTATGACGTGGATGGCGCGTGCGCTTCCGGCATTTTGGCCTCTTTTTTTGAAGAACTGGGATGCGCGGTTCACACCCATATTCCTGACCGCATGACAGAAGGCTACGGCCCCAATGTGCCCGCCCTTGAGGGGTTAGTGGCACAAGGCGCGGCCCTTCTGGTCTGTGTCGATTGCGGGACTGCGGCTGCTGATATTCTGAACCAGATGGCAGGCAAAGCTGATCTGGTGGTGCTTGACCACCATAAATCTGAAGATGCGCTGCCCGCCATTCTGGCCACGGTCAACCCCAACCGTCCTGACTGTTCATCCGGGTTGGGGCATATCTGTGCGGCGGCGCTGGCGTTTCTGGCCGCAGTTGCCACAGCGCGTGACCTTCGCACTGCGGGATGGTTTGAAAACCATCCTGCCCCAGACCTGATGCGCCAGCTTGATCTGGTCGCATTGGCAACCGTGTGTGACGTCATGCCGCTACAGGGGTTAAACCGGGCTTTTGTAGCGCAGGGCCTGAAAATTATGGCCCGACGCCAGCGCACAGGTCTGGCCGCACTGATGGAAATTGCGGGTGTGACCAAAGCGCCCGATGCGTTTTCCTGCGGGTTTGCGCTGGGGCCACGCATCAATGCCGGGGGCCGCATTGCGGAAGCCGCACTAGGGCTTCGGCTTTTACGCAGTGAAGATGCGCACGAAGCCAAAATCATGGCTGAACGTCTGGATGCTGTGAACCGCCGCCGTCAGGGCGTGGAAGCGGATATTCTGGATCTGGCCATGCAGCAGGCCGCTGCCCAACGGGACGCCGGACACCCCGTTATCTTTTTGGCCGGAAAAGACTGGCACCCCGGCGTGGTAGGTATTGTCGCAGGCCGTATCAAGGAACAGTTCAACCGCCCGGCTTTGGTTGGTGCCACACAGGACGATGGCTCAATCAAAGGGTCGGGCCGGTCTGTGCCAGGGCTTGATCTGGGCACCGTTATTATTGCAGCACGTCAGGCCGGGTTGCTGACAACTGGCGGCGGCCATGCCATGGCGGCAGGATTTTCGCTTCCGGCTGATAACATCGACGCCTTTCATACCTTCCTTGATGAACGGCTGGCCGGTGCCGCCGAACTGCCTGACGCTGTTGATCTGGAAATTGACGCGGCCCTGTCTGTCGCCGGTGCGACGGTTGAACTGGCCCAGAACATGGCCAGCCTAGCCCCGTTTGGCGCGGGCAATGCCGAGCCACTGGTCGCGCTCTCGCACGTGCAGATTGTCAAATCTGATCGCATTGGGCGCGATGGCAACACGTTACGCCTGTTATTGAAAGGGTCTGACGGCGGCCGCCTGAAAGCTCTGCTGTTCCGTGCAGGCGACAACCCGTTGGCCCCAACGCTTGAGGACACCACGCGCCCCCCACTGCATCTGGCCGGTTATTTGCGGGCTGAAAGCTGGAATGGCCGCACAGACGTTACCTTCTTCATTCAGGATGCCGCCCGCGCATAACAGTCTGTTGGCGATGGTATTGGGGCCTTAGGGCCAAGCACAGGAAGTGCCATACGCTGAGTAGATGGTAGATCCGGCTACGCTTTTTCCGGTTTCAATCTGGTCTCTGACCGTCGCTGCCCAACATCTCCAAAATATAAGCTGGGCAGAAAACCGGCTCTAAAGACCAGAGCGCGGTCGCCTGCGCCGGAGAAAATTCCTGCCTTAATTGATCACCGCCTGTATGCGTCGTCACATCGGTTAGCGGTGCGAAGGTATGTTCAGGCGCTCCGTTCTGTGGCGAAACGGATACCCAGCCCCATGAACGCAACGCCGGCAACCCGGTCTATCCACTGCCGGCATCGCAGAAACATGGCAGAGAACCGACGCAGGCTTAGCAATGTTGCGACCAGTGCGTACCATCCTATTGCCATACCAAACATCATCACCACGCAGGAAAGCCCAAGCCCCATGGACGCCTGTTGCGGCAAAGACGCTGCAAAAAGTGATGTGACAAAAACCGGCACCTTCGGGTTCGCAAGGTTTGTCAGCAGCCCCATACGGAAGCCCTTTACGGTTTCCATATTTGGTGCAGACTGCATGGTGTCTTCCGGCTGTTTTTTCCAGCTCCCAACAAACAGCCTGACCCCCAGCGCGAACAGATACAAACCGCCCCCTATTTTCAAAACCAGATAAAGCCAGGGTGCCGCTACAAACAAAGCCCGAATACCAAAGAAACCGGCCAAGCCCCACAGCCCGACCCCAACCGCAATACCCAATGCCGCCCGAAGTGCTGCCATACGGCCCTGCAAAATGGCGAGCCGTGTCACAAGGAGAAAATCGAGACCCGGCATGATTGTGACGACAATCCAAAGTGCGGCAATACTGCTGATAACGGAAAGATCTTGCGTGAAAGTCATAGGGTTCTTTTCGGTTGAGGGACGTCAAAACAGAGGTGATGGGGGCATTCTTATCGCCCCTGACGGGCCAGCACGACAAGAGATTTGACGGCATTGCCTGAAAATGAAACAGAACCTGACATTCTTACCGCCGGAGCCTAAGCATGAGCGTGCAGCCTATTGTCTTCTTCCCCGACCAACGCCTGAGACAGTGTGCAGCCGCCGTCACAACTTTTGACAGCGCTTTACGCACACTGGCGCAGGATTTACTGGATACCATGCGGGCCGCACCCGGCATTGGCATTACCGGCCCCCATATTGGCGCGATGCACCGTGTCGTTGTGTTAGACCTTCCCGATGGCAGCGGCCCAAAGACCTACGTTAACCCGGAACTGGTCTGGCTGTCTGATGACATCGTGCAGGAAGAAGAAGGCAGCATCTCTCTGCCCGGTGTCACAGAAGATGTAGAACGCGCCGCCAAGGTGCATGTCCGATATCAGGATCTGGATGGCACCTTCCATATGGAAGAGGCTGACGGTCTGCGGGCCGTATGCCACCAGCATGAGATTGACCAACTGAACGGTGTTTTCTGGTTGCAGAAACTCTCAAGCCTGCGGCGTAATCGGGTTATGGCGCGTTATGCCAAACTTCAAAAAAGCAAAAACGCTTCCTGACGTCTGATATATGGCAGAGTCATCAGGCACGATGCCTGCGCGCCATGGAACATCTAAGCGAAGGTGCGAGTGTGACGGATGTTGCCTTTGATGTGGGATATGACAATGTTAGTGCGTTTATAGCCATGTTCCGCCGGGTAACAGGCATGACACCGGGCCAGTTTAGCCAAAACCGTTAATCAGCATTGCTAATCAGGGCCGTTAATCAGCCCTGCACATAGACCCATGCTTTTTTGCCTGACGCCAACGGCACTTCTATCCGCTTATAATCCGCGACCTCATAGGCATCCGCTGCCTGTAATTCGGCGGCAGTAATCGAAAATACCTTGCCTTCAACTTTATCTTCCGGGTTATTGCTTGGGCTGACTACCGGGTGAAAGCGCTTGCCACTTGCCTGAATCACCGCCGGGTCCGTAATTTCAAGCATGTCTGTGCGATAGCCGAGCATGGCGTCATCCTCACCACACAGCAGACGCCCAAAGGATGAAAGCTGAACGCCCTCCTGCTGCAATGTGCCGTAAGAAAACAACAGAACTATTGGCCGCTCTGACATAACCGTTCTTTCCTTGAAACGTTGAGACAGACTGCATGGTGGTTGCTGGGGATGACCCCTTACCCTTGGTTCAGATTGGCTGATATCCCTGCCAGGCCGCTGTCACAGGAGCCCCTTCAGCCTGAGGTGTCAGGTGGATGTAGAGACCATCAATCTGTTCAAGCGGAATACAATCATCCACTTCCATAAAGTTGTCCCTGTGCTGATGGTCACAATGGGTCAACAGCGTCTTCTTCGCGCGCGCCTTTGCTTCTTCCGCTGTGGAGGCCACAAGAAATGTAAATTCATGCTCCTCGCGCAAGGCACCGGGCATGTACCCGCCCATATTGATAAAATAGAGGGTTTTGTCGGTATCCTGTTTCTCTGTGCTCAGGGTTACGGCATGGCCGTCTGCCCAACTGACAAGACCATAGGCATCAATGTGCAAGGATTTACGCGTGCCATACCAACGCTGGCCTAAAGAGGCATGGGCATCTTCCGGTTTTTCAGCAACAGCAAACTGCACGTCATGCACTTCAATATTTGCTCCCGGAGCGGCCCCGCCCAGATAGAAAACATACAGATTCATAGCTGTGTTTTTCCTCCCAATTTTTACATATCACGTAACAAGGGCATGCCCGGATACAATGAAGATGCTGCGGGCTGCCGCCCCTGTGCTCGTTTTTGCTGCCTTTAAGAATAACGCTGCGTCAGATACCAGCTTAGATGCATTCTGACGGCAGGCCATTCCGTGGCGGTAATGCTATAGACGCAGGTATCACGCAGGGATCCATCGGGCATGCGGCTATGACACCTTAAAATACCGTCAAGTTTGGCACCCAGCCGTTCAATGGCGCGCCTGCTGGTCTGGTTCAGCACATGGGTGCGCAATTCAACGGCAAGACAATTCAGCGCCTCAAATGCATGAGAAAGCAGCAGAAACTTGGCTTCTGTATTGAGTGGAGTGCGCCGAACGCTGGCGGCATACCAAGTGCCCCCAATTTCCACACGCGGGCTGACACGGTCTATATTCATCAGCGTTGTCATGCCAACAATCCGGTTTTCTGGCAGGCTGACAACTGTATAGGGCAACATGGTTCCGGCCTGCTGCAGGGACAGCCTGCGCGTTATATCCTGCTCTATCCCTTCCGGTTTGGGCACGATTGTGCACCATGTTTCCCACACTTTCCCGTCCTGAACGGCGGCACGCAGCCCTTCGGCATGGTCAGGACTAAGCGGAACAAGTTTGACGTGCTGCCCTGTAAGGCAGACTGGATGAGTCGGAACGGTGGAAGAAAACACGGCAGAATTTCCAGACTGGCATTGCGCAATGCGGGTACATAAAAAAGGAGAGCCACAGCTCTCCCTTTTCTGTGCCACATCCATGGCCGGACAGTAAGCACCGCGTGGGCTAAAACAATCAGTCTTCCTGTGCGGTGCCCCGACGGGCTTCCACTTCTTTTTTCATGGCTGCCTGAACCTTTTCAAACGCCCGCACCTCAATCTGGCGCACCCGTTCGCGGGAGATGCCATATTCATGTGCAAGGTCTTCAAGTGTTGACGGCTCATCTTTCAGGCGACGTTCCGTGAAGATGTGTTTTTCACGGTCGTTCAGCGTTTCCATCGCCGATGCCAGCAGTGCCTTACGGCCGGACATTTCCTCGTTCTCGGCGTAGATTTCTTCCTGATTATGCTGGTCATCAACCAGTCGATCCTGCCATTCGCTGGTTTCATCCGTGCGCATGGGGGCATTCAGGCTGTGATCAGGGGCCGCCATACGGCGGTTCATGTTCACAACGTCCTGCTCTGGCACACCCAGAGTGGTGGCAATCTTGTTCACCTGTTCAGGCTGCAGATCACCATCATCAATAGCCTGCATCTGCCCTTTCAAGCGCCGCAGGTTAAAGAACAGCTTTTTCTGTGCCGCCGTGGTGCCCATTTTGACCAGCGACCAGCTATGCAGAATATATTCCTGAATGGCAGCGCGGATCCACCACATGGCATAGGTAGCCAGACGGAAGCCCTTATCGGGGTCGAAGCGGCGCACGGCCTGCATCATACCCACGTTGCCTTCACTGATAAGTTCGTTCACCGGCAGGCCATAGCCACGGTAGCCCATGGCAATTTTGGCTACCAGCCGCAGATGGGATGTCACAAGCTTATGGGCCGCCGTGACATCCCCCTTATCTTTCCACAGGTGGGACAGGCGCAGTTCTTCTTCAGGGGTCAGGATAGGATATTTACGGATTTCCTGAAGGTAACTTGAAAGATTATTTTCAGGACCAACATTGATAACAGATGAGGCCATGGGTCAGCACTCCTTTGAACCGGGAAGCTCCCTACGGGTACATCAGGTAATTCAGGCTGCCTGATGATAACCGAGATATGAAAGGCGAGTTCCGGCCAATAAGTGAAAAAGGACTATACGTCCTCCTCCCTCGCCCCCCAGTATGAGCAGCACGACGGAAGAGACGCCCGTTCCGACGGCCCATCACAAGCGCATCCGGAAGGTGGTTGAGGGTGCGCCGTAATCGTTTCCATGTCAAGGAAATGCGGCGTATCTGGCAGTTTAACGGGAATCTGCCGCAATGGTTCCGGCCCCGCACACCCAGACTCGCATATCTCATGGCACAGAACATAATGGGAAGAACATTCGGCGTTCTGGCGACTGGGTGTGGCTTCAGAAGCCAATCGATGCGTCAGGACTGTCTGTTACCTGAAAACACCGCAACGCCGCAGACGCCTGCTTTTCTGTCAGATGGCCTTATGCGCTTGGTCTCCGACCACTTTCCGGTGGTTTGCCTATGAGACTACGGGAAGAACCCGGCCAACGCAGAGCCCTGCGCGCCAGCAGAAAAGCCGAAAGCCCAAACACAAGGCAGAGGGCACTTTGCACGCCCACTGAAAACCACCAACCATTATGGACATCTGCTGGCAATTGCCAAAGCAGGAAGCCAACATAAACCGCCTGCCCTATGCTTACCGCCGTCAATAACAGGCGCGATGGGCGGCAGGTCGCCCCTGTTTCCCGTTCTATCATGCGTTTCTTTCCGGTTTGGGGGAGGTCATACCCAACGCCCGGCCCAAGGCCTGCATGTCTTCTGGCATAGGTGCTTCAAACAGCAGGACCTCGCCCGTGCGGGGATGCGTGAACCCCAGCCGTGTGGCGTGCAACGCCTGCCGTGGGAAATCGAGCGCTGCCGCCTTGCCCTCCGCTGTCAGAAGTTTGGCTGCCCCAGGAATACGGCGCAGATAGACAGGGTCCCCAATCAGCGGGTGGCCGTTTGCTGAAAAATGCACCCGGATCTGATGTGTGCGGCCTGTCGCCAGTTTGCAGGTGACAAGGGCAGCCCCCATGTCAAACGCCTGGAGGGTGCGATAGTGCGTCAAGGCCCATTTCCCACCGTGGGTTGTAATGGCCATACGCTTGCGGTCGCGTTTATCGCGGCCAATATCGCCTTCATAATCGCCTTCGGCTGGGTTGGGACACCCCCAGCAAAACGCCAGATAGGCACGGTCAATCTTTCGGGCGGCAAAATCTTCAGACAGTGCCAGATGCGCTTTTTCCGTTTTGGCCGCCACCATCAGGCCGGATGTGTCTTTATCCAGCCTGTGCACAATGCCGGGGCGGCGTTCCCCCCCAATGCCTTTCAGGCTATCGCCACAATGGGCAATCAGACCGTTGACCAGTGTGCCTGTCTCGTTTCCCGGTGCGGGATGAACCACCAGCCCAGCCGGTTTGTTCAGCACAATCAGGTCATCATCTTCATAGAAAATATCGAATGCAACGTCTTCACCCTGCGGCACTGCTGGGGTGGCAGCCGGTATATGCAGCACCAGTTCCATACCAGCCCGCACCGTTTCTGCCGGTTCGGTCACAATTTTATCGCCACACCGCAAATGACCGGTTTCGATCAACCCTTTGACGCGCGAGCGGGACAGCGCCCCCGCAGAGACCAGACCAGACTGGGCAGACACATACCGATCAACCCGCTCCCCCGCGTGGTCGGGCAGCACTGTAAACGTCAGATCGGTGCCCCCTGATGGGGATGTCACGATAGAAGTAGGGTGCGTCAAAAAATCTGTCCTGTCTGAACTCTGAAAAAAGCGGTCACTCTCCGCACAAAGCCTGTTCCATCCTGCTGCGTCAAGCACACTCACGGCTCGGCCTTTCGGCCTTACCAAAACCCGTGAAAAACCCTGTGCGCTGGCGGCCTACAGTGCCCCCGTTTTTTCGCAGGGTGATGGCTGGCTGGGATATGTTTGATGGGATACACTTGCCACCATGACCATCCAGCCCAGCCCGCCCACACCCTTACCATCCCATGACGCCATACAGGCGGTGGCAAAAGCATATCAGGGCGTTGTACGGCGGCGGCTGGTTATTCTGGCTGTGCTGGCAGGGGCTATTCTGCTGTCCCTTCTGCTTGATTTCTCGATTGGTCCGGCCGGGCTGACGCCTGCACAATTAGTGCATATTCTCCTGCACCCAGACGCGGCCCCGGCGATGGAGCGTGTCATTGTCTGGCAGATCAGGCTCCCTTACGCCTTAATGGCCGTCTGTGTCGGGGCAGCATTGGGGCTGGCCGGGGCCGAGATGCAGACCATTCTGGCAAATCCGCTCGCCAGTCCTTTCACGCTGGGAGTGTCTGCTGCCGCTGCGTTTGGGGCGTCTCTGGTGATTGTGCTGGGGTGGCATCTGCCGGGTGTGACCGATAACTGGCTGATTGCCAGCAGCGCATTTACCTTTGCTGTTGGGTCCGTCCTGCTGCTGGATGCCGTGGGGCACCGCAGAAGTGCCACCACCGGCACCGTGGTTCTGTTTGGCATTGCGCTGGTGTTTACTTTTCAGGCTTTGGTCGCCCTGATCCAGTTTGTGTCGGATGAAGACGCGTTGCAAGAACTTGTATTCTGGACCATGGGCAACCTGACCCGCACCACATGGCCCAAACTAAGCCTGCTGGCGGGTGTGGGTGCGGTCATTACGGTCTTTTCGCTACGCGCAACGTGGAGCCTGACGACCCTGCGCATGGGGGAAGAACGCGCGGCCAGCCTGGGCGTAAATGTGGCTCGTATCCGCAGGGCATCGCTGTTGCGTATCAGCCTGCTATCGGCACTGGCTGTCGCGTTTGTTGGCGTGATTGGATTTGTCGGGCTTGTTGCCCCCCACATTGCGCGCCGCCTGCTGGGGGAAGACCATCGGTTTTATCTGCCCGGCAGCATGTTGGCCGGGGCTTTAATTCTCTCCCTTTCCGCATTGGTCGGGCGTGTTCTGGTGCCGGGGGTTGTCGTGCCGACCGGCATTGTGACCGCGCTGGTCGGTATCCCGTTTTTTCTGGCAATCGTGCTGCGCCGGCAGGGACTATCATGACCCAGCCAAGCCAGACACATTCGTCCTTAACGCACACCACCGCTGCCGCTGTGACGAAAGACACTCCCAACCTCACCGGGCTGACAGCGCATGACGTTACCGTTCGTTTCGGGCGGCGCACCGTGTTGCACGATGTAAATGTTGGTCCTTTCCTGCCCGGCACCATCCATGCGTTACTAGGCCCGAATGGCAGCGGAAAATCGACCCTGATGCGCGCCATGGCCGGGCTGGTGCCCTGCACCGGCACCATCAGCCTGAATGGTCACATCCTTTCGGCTCTGTCCTTGACCCAACGCACACGCAACTGCCTGTATCTGCCACAAGCCCTGCCCGCCCCGGTTCATTTACAAGTTCTGGAAGCGTTGATGGCCGCGCGTCATACCGATGCCCGCCCTCCGGCAAGCCTATCGGCTAATCCAGCCAACCACACCGACGCCATGCAGGACGCGCTGGAACGGCTGACCCAGTTTGGCATCAGCGCACTGGCCCTGCGGTATCTGGATGAACTATCTGGCGGCCAGAGACAGTTGGTGGGGCTCGCACAGGCTTTCAGCCGCAACCCGCAGGCCGTGTTGCTGGATGAGCCCCTGAGCGCGCTTGATTTGCACCACCAGTTTGCGGTGATGGAGATTCTTCGCAAAGAAACAGCAACACGTCAGCTTGCGACCGTAATTGTGCTGCATGACCTGAATATTGCGCTGAATCTGACAGACACCGTTACCGTGATGCTGGAGGGGCGGATCATGGCGTCTGGCCCCCCGGCAGAGGTTCTGACCCCTGAACTTCTGCGGGAAACCTACCGCATTCGGGCGCGCATTGAACACGGGGCCGATGGCCGCAAGTTTGTCAGCGTAGATGGCATTGCCTGATACCCGCTGACAGTTTGCGCTGTTATGTTCCGCAGAACGTGTGCCTGACCCGTTCTGCCGCAGTCGCAGGCAGAGCATAGCGTTCACGGCCCGGCTGTTCAGTATAGGGATTTGCCAGAACGGCCAGCAAGTTTTCAAACGCTGAATAGTCATTTTCTGTCACAGCTTGCACAATCATTTCCTCAACCAGATGATTGCGCGGAATGTAGCAGGGGTTGGTCTGCATCATGGCCGTGGCACGGGCATTCGGGGTGATTTCCGGCTCCTGCGCCAAACGAGCCTGCCATTGCGGTAGCCACTCTGCCAAAGGCACCAAACTCTCAGGCAGCAGTAGAGCATCAGCGTTTTCTGTCAGGGCCTGATGCAGGTCTGGCTGGCTGATGGCCCGGAAAGTCTGCGTAAAATCAAGCTGTGCTGATGCCATGGTTTCAAGCAGGGTGCGGGCCAGCGCGATATCCCCCTCCTGCACCGTTATCAGGCCCATTTTGGCCCGCAAACCCTGTAGATAAGCTGCCTGAAACTGGGGTTCAAACTGCGCCAGGGCTGTTTGTGCCAGTGCTATGGCGGCCTCATCATCTTCCGCCAGAAGGGGCAGCAAGGCCTCGGCCAGACGGGTGAGGTTCCACAAGGCCATGTTGGGCTGGTTGCCGTAAGCATACCGACCGTGTTCATCAATAAAACTGAACACGGTGCCGGTGTCATACTGTTCCATAAAGGCACAGGGGCCGTAATCTATGGTCTCACCTGAAACGGCCATGTTGTCGGTGTTCATCACACCATGAATGAAGCCGATCAGCATCCATTGCGCGACCAGATCTGCCTGTGCTGCTATTACCTTTTCAAGCAGTGTCAGATACGGGTTTTCTGTCTGTGCGGCGTCTGGGTAATGGCGTTTTATGGCATAATCGGCCAGCAAACGAAGGCCTGCAATATCTTCCCGGGCGGCAAAAAACTGAAACGTGCCCACACGAATATGACTGGCTGCAACACGGGTCAGCACTGCACCGGGCAGCGGTGTTTCGCGTAGAACCATCTCACCTGTGCGCACTGCAGCCAAAGACCGTGTGGTCGGCACACCCAGTGCGGCCATTGCCTCACTCAGCACATATTCACGCAGAACGGGGCCGAGGGCAGCCTTGCCGTCACCCCGACGGGAAAAGGGGGTACGCCCTGACCCTTTAAGCTGAATCTCCCACGTCTTGCCGGCGGCGTCCGTTACATCCCCCAGCAACAGGGCGCGGCCATCGCCCAGACGTGGCACAAAATGGCCGAACTGATGCCCGGCATAAGCCAGCGCCACCGGCTGCACCCCTTCCGGCATGCTCTGCCCTGACAACATGGCCACACCCGCCGGGCTGGCCAGCCACGCCGCATCCAACCCCAGAGCCTTGGCCAAAGGGACATTCAACCTTAGCAGTTGGGGCGCGGCCACAGGGGACAGATCAACCGGCGCATAAAACCGCTCTGGCAGGCTGGCATATTGTTGTGTGAGAGAAAAACCATTCATGACGCTGAACCACCCAGCCTGACAGTGACAAAAGACGGCGTGCTGCCGGGATACACAAACCCCACCCTAGCGCGCCACGGCATGCAGACCAACCAGAACCCAGCCTTCTGCCGCCCGGTCTGGCCCTGCCTGTATGAACATGATAAGGAACACATCCCCTTAAACGCAGCCGCGCGGGCCGGTTTCTTACTGCATATCCATGCGCGTAAGGGCCAAGCCAGCACGACAGAGCATAGTGGGCAGCCCTGCCCAGCACACCAAGGCCGCGGAGACGCCAGAAGTTATGAGCACGACGAAAGAGACAGTCTTCCAGATTACGCCCAAGACCGACGCTGTCAGCCCCGCTGAACGCGCCGCTTTGCTGGCAAACCCCGGCTTTGGTCGTGTCTTTTCTGATCACATGGCTGTCGTGACCTATACGCAGGGTAAAGGTTGGCACACACCGCAGGTTCTGCCCCGCCAGCCACTACTGCTAGACCCGGCTGCCTCGGTTCTGCACTACGCGCAGGAAATTTTTGAAGGCATGAAGGCCTACCGCACCCCGGAAGGTGAGGCACAACTTTTCCGCCCGGATGCCAACGCCCGCCGCTTCCGCAAATCTGCCGAGCGCATGGCTATGGCTGACCTGCCGGAAGACCTGTTTCTGGATGCTGTAAACCAGTTGGTGAAAATTGACGCTGGCTGGATCCCTGACCCGGAAGTGGGCACGCTGTATCTGCGCCCCTTCATGATTGCGACGGAAACCGCGCTTGGAGTAAAGCCGTCATCTGAATACAAGTTTATTGTTATTGCCTGTGCTGCTGGCGAATATTTCTCTAAAGACGCCGGGCCAGTGAGCGTCTGGGTTGAGGAACGCACCGTGCGTGCGTCCCGCGGGGGTACGGGTGCAGCCAAATGTGGTGGCAACTACGCCGCCAGCCTGACCGCCCAGCAGGAAGCCAAAGAACACGGCTGCCATCAGGTTCTCTTTCTTGACGCGGTTGAACGCAAATGGATTGAGGAAATGGGCGGCATGAACATTGTCATGGTGTTCAATGATGGCTCCATCCAGACACCGCCGCTTGAAGGTACCATTCTGCCCGGTATTACGCGTGATTCCCTGCTGACGCTTGCGCGCGACAAAGGGCTGACAGTGCGCGAAGAACCCTACGCCATTGACCAGCTTTATGCAGATGCCAAATCTGGCCGCCTGCGTGAAGTATTTGCCTGCGGCACGGCCGCCGTTGTCACCCCGATTGGCACGCTGAAAAGTGCTGAAGGTGACTGCGTTATCAATAACGGCCAAACGGGTGAACTGACTGCAGCCCTGCGCAAAACGCTGTGCGATATTCAGTTTGGCCGCACGGCAGATACCCATGGATGGGTGCATAAGGTCGGGTAATTTATCCGCCCTTTTATCCGCCAGTAACGCGTAAAAAAACATCGCCCGGATAACCTGTCCGGGCGGTGTTTTTGTTTCGGCATAGCGGAAAACGGCGCATCCGCCAGACCGTCAGGTCTTTATACGCGCACCAGAAAACATGCGCGCTTACAAGGGAGAATGCACGGCCGCATCATGCTCTATTTCGCACTGTTTGGCATCGGGTTTGGGTGCCGTGTTCCGAAGTGCCTGCAACTCGGCACGGGCAGCATCCAGATCTGCGCGGAAAGCCGGGTTGCCGTGCATAGCAGCAACTTCCCCCGCCCCCACCAGATAGCCACTCTGCACATCGCTTTCCCAGTGAACGCCGCAGACAATACGGCTTTCCCCAAACACGCGCCCGCGCTGCAAAATGGCCGTGCTGCGGTCTGGGAGGATTTCGGTCAGCACCAGCGCAAGACTCCAGCCCAGCATGGTATGGCCGGAGGGGTAAGAGCCTGTCTTGGCTATTTCCTCGCGCTCTTCTTCCGTGCAGATGGCATTGTCCGTGCCGACAAACGGGCGTGCGCGATGCCAGTAATCCTTGCCCTTCCACATATCTGGTACTTCGGTGCTGCCCATTTTACGGAGCAACGCAACCAATCTGGGTGTTTTGGACGCATCAATCGTAAAGCCCGCTGCACAGGAAAAACTGTTGAGCAGATCAGGCAGATGCAGTCTGGCATCTGACGCCGCCAGAGCCCAGCGTGCGTCATTTTTCCACCCACGCGTTGTGGCAAACGCTGTGTCATCGGTCTGGTGGCGCAAGCTGCCCGGTTTGGGCGGTGGGGGCAGATATTGAGTCGGGTCTGGCGGCGTGCCCCCTGCAAAATAGGATGCAGGCTGCTGCCCTGTCTGCGCCTGCGCATGGGCAGCCTGTGCTTGCGCGCGTGTCTGTGCGGGCGTTGCAGCGGCCTGCCCTGCCTTGCCCGCTACAGTCTGCGAAGACGGTGCATGCGGCTGGGGTTGAGGCTGATCGGCTGGTGACTGTGACTGTGACTGTGACTGTGACTGTGACGTTGGTGTGTCAGCACCATAGGCAGGCGCAAGCACTGTGTTCAGAAAGGAAACACCCAGAGCCGACGCGAAAAGGACGTGTTTTTTCTGCATAATTTTTCTTGATCCTTTTCCCGCTTTCAAACCGCAGACGTTCTTGGATGTCTGGCGCATAAACCCCTCAAACAAAGCCGTGGTGTTACTGGCGGACGTATTTACAGGCTTTCAACAATCTGCCCGTGTGAAAGTTTTAAGACAACCCACTGCCCTCCCGCTTTTGTGCGTAGCTGCCACCCGCCCCTGCCCCCATTGCTTGGGTCGGCCATTCCCCAAGGCAACGTGCCGGTAACGAAAGCACAAAACTTTCTAAAATAGGTACCTTGCATTGAATGGTTCCGGTGTGTATTCAGTAGCTGTCACCAGATACCAATGAGAGTCGCGTTGTCCCAAACGCACTTTCCAGACAGGAAAAGCCGTGGAACCCAACCTTGTTCAATTCAAGAAAGGCGTGCTGGAGCTTTGCGTATTAGCCTTACTGGCGCGCACAGATTCCTACGGCTACGACATTGCCAGCCGCCTGTCTGATGCCATAGATATGGGGGAAGGCACGATCTATCCGCTTATGCGCCGTATGCAGAAAGATGGTCTTGTTTCCACATATTTTGTTGAATCTCCTTCTGGCCCGCCACGCAAATACTACGCGCTGACAGAAACGGGGCAGCGTAACCTTGAAGCGCAGAAAACCGCATGGGTTTCCTTCACCCAAGCCGTATCTGCCATTCTGGGCGCGCCAGACGCACCCGCCGCCAAACCGGCCACTGACAGTGCAGAAACACCCGAAACAACCGGGCATAGCCCCCTTACCGTGCAAAAAACACTCAGGAACATCCAGCCATGATTAAGGCACCCACAAGCAAGCAGTTGTTCCTTGACCAGTTGCGGGCCGGACTAAAAGGCCTTCCCCGCACGGTTATTGATGAAACAGTTGCAGATTATGAAGCCCATTTTGAAGCCGGGCGGGCAGCAGGACGCAGCGAAGCCGATATTACCACAGGGCTGGGTGATCCAACCAGACTGGCGCGTGAATTGCGGGCTGAAGCCGGTGTACGCCGCTGGGAAGATGAACGAAGCCTGAGCAATGCTCTGGGGGCCATTCTGGGCATCATGGGGCTGGCAGCGCTTGATCTGCTAGTTGTGCTGCCGGTGCTGCTGACCGTTGGGTCCTGCGTGTTTGCCTTTATTATTGCCGGGGCCATTATCTGTCTGGTGGGCAGCATCATGCTGCCATTTGCCTTAATCGACCTGAACCCGCTACCGGGCGCAGACTGGCTACAGGGTATTCTGATCAGCCTTGGTCTGGCCTGTGGTGGGGCCTCGGTTGTGGCGTTCTGCACCCTGCTGACCATTGGCGCAGTCAATCTGCTGACAGGCTACGGCCGCGCCCATTACCGCCTGATTGCTCCGTCTCATTCTGCCTGACGCATCCTAAAGATATTAAAGGACAACGTACCATGATCCGTGGCCTCACCATGATTGCCGTCGGCGGAGCCGTTGCTTCTGCCCTATGCTTCGGTGTTGCGTCCTCTCGCGGGCCAACCAGCTTCTCATTGGTTGATCTGGAATGGGGTGATCATACGCCCAGAGGGCCGCAACTGACCCGTACCATTCCGTGGGATGGCGCGCATGAAATCACCATCAACCTTCCTGCCCAGATTATTATTAAACAGGGACCAAAAGCTGAAATTACGCTTCAGGGTTCTGAAAAGCTGGTGCAGCGCGTGGTGTTAAAAGATAACACGCTGGATACAGATGATGATACGCCCTATCACCACTCTCATTTTCACAATGCCAGACTGGTTTTGACCATCACAGCCCCTGAACTGAACACCATTACAATGAATGGCTTCGGGTCACTTGATATACAGGATTATGACCAGAAAACACTTGATCTGATCATAAACGGGGCCGCCAGTGTCAAAGGGCATGGGCGCGCTGAAAACGTGAAGGTGGAAATAGATGGGGCAGCTTCTGTCAAACTGACGGATATGGAGATTACTAATCTTGATCTATCCATGAACGGTGCGGGTTCGGCCAAAGCAGGGCCAACTGGTCATGCCAAAATCTCGATTGACGGTGCGGGTTCCGTCAAATTGACAAAAGCGCCAGCCTCTCTCACCAAACAGATTGATGGTGTCGGCAGTGTCAGCGTCCCCGATGGCACACCGGAAAGTCACGACCATCCCCCATCAGGGAAGCAAGACAAATCGACAGACAAACAGGATGAGAGCGAAGACCTGTCTTTCTAATGGTAATCTGGCCTCCTGATAGCGCCACAATTTATCAGGAGGTTTCACGTCTGATAATAGTCCCGCCACCGCTATACTCATTGTTTTGAACGAAGCAGGATTCCGTAGTACACCTGCTCTCTTTCTGGGTATGATCGTCTTGCTTCAGGCGAAAATCAGTTCGGTTTGGCCTTCACCATAACAAGGATGTTCACGGTATGCTTACGACGCTTATCCAGTTTCAGGCTACCGATAACAAAGCCCGTAATATTGCGGCCGTTCAAAACCTGGTTGAAACCGCATTCAGCCGCCAGAGAGCACGGCTTATCAGCCTACCCGAAATGTGGTCTTGCCGGAATGCTGACAGGTCAACACGTTTTGCGATGGCCGAGCCCCTACCCCGCCCCAATAGCACCGATACAGGCGGTGACGCCTATCAGGCCATGCAGCATATGGCACGACATTATGAGGCGTATGTGCATGGCGGGTCTATTGCCGAAAAAACTGGAGAGCAGCTTTACAATACCACACTGGTTTTCAACCCGCAGGGGGAGGAGATTGGTCGTTACCGAAAAATGCATCTGTTTGATGTGACTGCGCCAGATGGAACTATTTACCGCGAGAGCAAAGATTTTGGCGCAGGGAATTCAGTTGTCACATGCCAGATAGATAATTTTACCGCAGGGCTAACCATTTGTTACGATCTGCGCTTCCCTGAACTGTTCCGGGCGTTGCGGGGCAAGGGGGCAGACGTCATTTTCGTCCCCTCAGCGTTTACTATGGAAACAGGAAAAGACCACTGGGACGTTCTGCTACGTGCCCGTGCGATTGAAAATCAGGTCTGGATTATTGCCGCTGGTATCTGTGGATCTTACCGCAGCCCCACCGGCGATGTTAAGTCCAGCTACGGACATTCTCTGGTCTGTGACCCTTGGGGCCATGTCGTTGCACTGGCATCAGACGGGCCGGGGTCAGTGACCGCATGGATTGACCATGCCCACATAGAAAAAGTAAGGGCAGCCATCCCTCTTGCCACACATCGCAGACCGGAACTGAACGGATTCGAACACTGTAAATGACAACAGGCCGAGCGTCTTATGCCCGGCCTGCTGACGTGTCATCCAGAATTATCTTAAATTACTTACGCTAAAATACCGCCATGCCCTAGCCGTGGGTTGGCATAACGAACTCTGCACCAGACCGGATGCCAGCGGGCCAACGCTGTGTGACAGCCTTCATGCGTGTAAAGAAACGTACCCCTTCCGGGCCATGCATATGGTGGTCACCAAACAGGGAGTCTTTCCACCCACCGAAGGAATGGAAGGCCATGGGTACCGGAATGGGCACATTCACGCCAACCATGCCAGCGGTCACGTTATGAGTGAACGTGCGGGCCGCATCACCATCTCGCGTGAAAATGGCTGTTCCATTCCCAAACGGGCTACCGTTGATCAGCTTCAGGGCCGCATCAAAATCAGGCGCACGCATGACACACAGAACCGGGCCAAAAATCTCCTCGCGGTAAATGTCCATTTCAGCCGTCACGTTATCAAAAAGTGATCCACCAATGAAAAAGCCTTTTTCATGGCCGTCTACTTTGATATCGCGCCCGTCAACCACCAGCTTTGCACCCTGACTGACGCCTGCATCAACCAGCCCTTTTACGCGGGCCAGATGTTGCGCCGTTACCAGCGGACCCATCTCACTGGCTTCATGCGTGCCATTGCCAATGGTGATGGCTTTTACCTTCTTGGCTAGTTCAGCCACCAGGGTATCGGCAATCGGGCCAACGGCCACCGCAACAGAAATGGCCATACACCGTTCCCCTGCGGAACCGTAGGCAGCACCAATTAGCGCATCGACTGTTTTTTCAAGGTCACAATCAGGCATGACCAGTGCATGGTTTTTTGCGCCGCCCAACGCCTGTACACGCTTACCATTGGCCGTGCCTGTGGCATAAACATGCTGCGCTATTGGTGTAGAGCCTACAAAACTGACAGCGGCAATATCAGGATGTGCCAGAATGGCATTCACCATATCCTTATCACCGTGAACGACCTGAAACACACCATCAGGTAGACCGGCTTCTTTCAGAATTTCTGCCAGAAGCACCGATGCTGACGGGTCTCGCTCTGATGGTTTCAGAATGAAGCAGTTTCCGGTTGCCAGCGCCATAGGGGCCATCCACAGCGGCACCATGACGGGAAAATTGAAAGGCGTAATTCCCGCAGCAATACCTACAGGCTGACGCATGGTCCATGCATCAATACCGCGACCAACCTGTTCGGTATATTCCCCTTTCAGCAGTTCCGGAACGCCGGTTGCAAATTCAACCACTTCCAGCCCGCGGGTGACTTCCCCTTTCGCGTCAGACAGAATTTTTCCGTGTTCGGATGTGATAATTGCTGCCAGGTCATCCATCCGCTGCTCAATCAGATCACGCGCACGGAACAGAATACGGGCCCGTGCCAGCGGCGGAGTTTCAGCCCATGCCGGGAAAGCAGCCTTGGCAGACGCAACAGCGGCATTCAGATCATCCTGCGTGCCCAGAACAACCTTTTTACTGACGTCCCCCGTAGCCGGATTAAAGACATCCCCGTAACGGGTGCTGCTTCCTTTGGTCGGCTTGCCGCCAATAATGTGGTGAATAGTATCCATTTTTCTTATCCTTTTTTTACTGATAATCAAACTTCGCCAACAACGTCATGCGACAGGGAAACAGCCTGTGTTCGTTCGCCTTTGCGCACGCTGAGTGTTTCAGGCACCCAGAGCAGTGTTATGAAAAACCCGATCAGACACAGCCCCATAGGGTAAAGCAGGCCCGCATAGGGGTTTCCGGTTTGCGTCACCAGCCACAGACTGACCAGCGGCAGGAAACCACCAAAAATGCCGTTACCGATATGGTATGGAACAGAAATGGAGGTATAGCGCACGTTGGCCGGGAAACTTTCGACAATGAATGCGCCATAAGGGCCATACACAGCCGCCGCAATCACAACCAGAACGAACACACAGGCCGAAATGGTGGGGTAACTGACAGTTTCAGGCGTGCTTGCATGGCGGATGATTGAGAAAATAGGAATATAGAACAGCACAGCGGCCGCCATACCTGCCAGAGACAGCCGTTTACGGCCTATACGGTCAGACAGTGCCCCAAACAGCACGAAGAATGGCACACCCAGAAAAGCACCAACCGCCACTGAAAGAGTTGCTGGTAGGAAAGGCATTTTCATGAATGTCTGAATATAATACAGCGCGTAAAACTGTGCCGTGTAGAAGGTGACAGCCTGTGCACAAGCCACCCCGAACAGAAACAGGATGATACGCCGCGCATTACCGGGAATACGAAACGCATCGCGCACCGGAGATTTGGACAGCTTACCTTGTTTGTGCATTTCAACAAACACGGGTGATTCAGAAAGCCGTAGGCGGATACGCAGGGAAACAGCAACCAGAACGATCGACACCAGGAAGGGTGCGCGCCAGCCCCATGTGCCGAAGGCATCTTCCCCCAGCCACAGGCGCAGGGTCAGCACGATACCAAGCGACAGCACAAACCCGGCCGACGCCATGGCCTGAATATAGCTGGCCCACTTTCCGCGCTCGCCGGGTGGCGAATGTTCGGCCACATAGGTTGCGGCCCCACCATACTCGCCCCCCAAGGCCAAACCCTGAATAATACGCAGCAAAATAAGCAGCACGGGTGCCGCGTATCCGGCCTGGGCGAAGGTTGGCAGCAGACCAATGGCTGCGGTTGAACACCCCATGATAAGAAGTGTGACCAGAAAAGTCTTTTTACGGCCGACACTATCCCCCATATAGCCAAACAGCAGGCTGCCAAGTGGGCGCACGGCAAAACCGGTTGCAAATGTGGCAACACTGATCAGCGTTGCTGCAACGTCATCTCCCGGCGGGTAAAACAGCCGGGCAAAAAAAATGGCCAGACTTCCGTAAAGAAAGAAATCATACCATTCAATTACTGTGCCAACACTTGACGCCAGCACCAGAGAGCGCATGGACCGCCCGGCTTCTGCATCGGATGTCATTATTTCAGCCTCCTGTCAGGAGTGTTCTTGTTTTTATGCAACCGCAAACGGTCAGGCCCAGACTTTCCGATACAGATCGATAATTTCGGTATGGCTTGGCACGCGCGGATTATTGTCTGGTGAACCGGAAGCAAGCGCCTGTTCTGCCATTAACGGCAACAGACTGTTCCAGCGCCCTTCCTCAAGCCCATAGGTGGCCGGGGTGGGTACATCCAGTTCGCGATTACGTTCACGCAGGGCGGTCACCAGCGCAGCACAGGCAGCGCTATCTTCCGTGCCTGATGGCACAATGCCCATCACGCGGGCGCAGGTGGCGTAGCGGGTTTGCGCACCACTGACTGACCATGCGGTAATTTCAGGCAGCAACATGGCGTTAGACAACCCGTGGGCAACATGGAAATGCGCCCCTATCGGGCGGCTCATGCCATGTACCAGCGCGACTGATGCGTTAGAAAACGCCATGCCAGCTTCAAACGCACCTTGCATGACCTGTTCACGCGCTTCCCTGTTTGTGGGTTCGGCACAGGCTATGGGAAGGGCATACCAAATGCGCTTCATGGCAGCCAGCGCCAGAGCATCTGTAAAAGGGGACGCCCGTTTGGAAACATACGCTTCAAGCGCATGGGTCAGCGCGTCAATCCCGGTATCGGCCGTCAGGCGGCGTGGCATGGTCAATGTCAGCTCATAATCGACAATGGCAATGTGCGGCAGGTAGGCGTACCCCGCACACAGCATCTTTTCGTCGGTTTTTTCATCTGTGATGACTGTCACACGCGTGGCTTCAGACCCGGTACCGGCAGTGGTGGGGATGGCAATAATGGGCAAGCCCACTTCATCCTGCACGTGCGGGACTTTCAGAGCGGATGGTGTGCCACCATGTTTTGCCAGCACTGCTACCATCTTGGCCGTATCAATCGGGCTGCCACCGCCTAGCCCAATGACGCAGTCATGCACGCCACAGTTGAGTGCCTTCAGCGCCGCCTCAACGGACGCAACCGTTGGGTCTGGCACGGCATCGGGGAAGGCCCCTGACTGGATGCCTGCTTCAGCCAGCAGGATTTGCACCCGCTCCAGCAAACCGGTTTTTGCCATAAAACTGTCGGTAATAATGAAGGGGGCAGAAAGCCCGGCCTGCTTCAGCGCCGCGGGAAGATCATTCAAAGCCCCACCGCCAATACGCACCAAAGAGGGCAGATAAAGTGCTGTCATAGCCTTATCTCCTGAGAAAGGTTACGGCGCTGGGCCGTTCCTTTCCGGCTGTTGTTCTTGTCCGTGCAGTGAACGCGCAAAATGCCTCACAAGAAAATCAGGAGATTTCGCCCACTTGGTGTGCAAATCTGCACACCAGCACCACAAACAGGGACACCCAAGCCCATGAAACGCAGCCTGGACTGGAGAAATCTGCAGTTTTTTCTGGCTGTGGCGCGGTCTGGTTCACTGTCAGAAGCGGGCCGATTATTGGGGGTTGATCACGCAACTGTGGGCCGACACATCGTGTCTTTGGAATCTTCAGTCGGAAAAACGCTGTTTGAACGGCACCTGCGCGGTTATGCACTGACCCGCTACGGGCAGGACCTGCTGACCACGGCAGAAGCCATGGACCGTGAAGCCACCCTTGTCGCACAGGCAACCAGTCCCGCCTTTGGGTTGACAGGCATTGTGCGCATTAACGCGCTGGAAGGATTTGCAAATTTCTTTCTGGCATCGCGCATCGGGCCGCTATTGGCAGACAACCCTGCCCTGACGGTTGAAATCCTTACCATTCAGCAGATTGTCGCCCTTTCACGCAGGCAGGCTGACATTGCCATTACCGTCACCCCATCGGACGATGACCGTTTTGTCTGTGAAAAACTGACGCCGTATCATTTATGTGTTTATGCCACGCGGGCTTATCTTGAGCGTGAGAAAACGATCAAAAAACCTGATGATTTTTCGTCTCATCTGTTTGCCGGCTATGTGGATGAAATGATCTTCATGCGTGAGCTTGATTATCTGGGTGATCTGGGCGTTTCCCGTAAAATGGTACGGATACAGAATTCAAGCGTGCAAGCCCAGATGGAAGCAGCCTGTTCTGGCCTGTGTATGGCCGTTTTACCTACGTTTGTTGCTGCAACCCGGCCAGAACTGGTGCCAGTTCTGCCCCAGCAGATACGCCTTGAACGCCATTACTGGCTGATTACCCGCGCGGACGAGCAGAAAACACCCCGCGTTGACCGCGTGTGCGACTTTATTCGCGAGGAAGTTGTAAAAAGCGGCGCACAATTTGCCCGTTAACGCATCAACACACCCCAAGCACCATGATCTCTTTTTTGACGCAGAGTGTTTCCGTGAGCGTACAGAAACAGAAATCGCGCCTTACAACTGAGTCGATTTTGAAAAAAGATTGATCACAAGGACACCCAGCATAATCAAGGTGATGCCAAGAATAGCGGGAAGATCAAGGGACTGCCTGAAAAAGACAAAACCGATAACGGAAATAAGCACAATCCCGACACCGGACCAGATGGCATAGACCAACCCGGTAGGAATGGTCTTCATTGTTTGGGACAACAGGTAAAACGCGCAACAATAACCAAGGACACTCAAGACGGCAGGCAGCCAGCGGGTAAAGCCGTCACATGCCTTCAGGCACGATGTCGCAAAAACCTCGCACAGAATTGCACCCATCAGGTAAAGATACGATTTGTCTCCCACGCAAAAAACTCCCGCCTACGCGCCAATTAGTCTGATTTCTTAAAACGAAATACGGGAGTGAAGCCCGAATACCAATTCATCCGCCACCTTGTGCCCCGGCCACTTCTGGTTTTCCAACCCGCCCGATGGGTTGAAGATGTACTGAAAATCCGGCTGCAAGACAAACCATGGCATGATTTCAGCCTGATAGGTCAACTCCATATGGTTTTCCGTTCCGGGGGCGTGTTGCCCCTGCGTGCGATAATATGCCCGCGCCCCATAACTGGCACGACCAAGCCCCCACCCTAAGCCCAATGTGTCATTTTCGCGCTTGGCAAATGGTGCTTTCAGATTGATGCCGGCATCCACGGCATAGCCAATCATGTTCCTGTCACCGGGGCTGCCCGTTGCGCGGGCAAAAACGCCAACGGACGTTGGGGATTTTTGTGAAGGCCGCCAGACCATCTGGTCTACAATGCCATAAAGCAGCCAGTTGCCCCGCACCATACGTGGTTGCGTTACATCCCCCCGGGCATAAGCTGCACCCAGTGATTGCCCATGCACATCATACCGCCAGTCTGGGAAACGGGCTGTATCGTAATATCCACCCAGCTTATACACACCCGGCAGACCATGACCGGTCCGTTTTCTGTCTGGGTGATCATCATCCGGTTCGGGGTTCAAGGCATATTGCACTTCACCCATAAGCAGTGCGCCTGTGTTCATATTGAAACGGCAGCCACAGGCATCGTTCGTGGTCTGGCTTGTCGGGTCCTGCACGTTGCCCTGCCCCTGATTCTGCACCGTGAAGGAATTCCACTGGTTGCCGGGCGGGTTATCATCGGCTGCTGCAAACATCAGGGTCAGATTATCCGCGGGGCGATAGCGCAGCCGGATGGCAGGGGACGCCAAAGGCCAGGACGGGCCACCCGCATATAAATTGGCCGACGGCCCCATAGGCCAACTGAAATTGGCGTTCAGATAGAGGGCACCATAAGTCGTTATCAGAAACTCGGTATCGAGATCCTGCTGGCCGATCTTGATATCCAGTTTGTCGTGCCAGAATGCCTGTTCGTACCATAATTCAAAAAGGCGAGTAGACCGATCAGCCTCAATCCCGCTGACGGGGTTATAATTATATAACCGATCCTGCGTGATGGAGCGCCCGTGAATTTGCAGGGCACTGACATTGAACACGGCATCTTTCAGCCCGATCATTTTCTCCAGATCAACGGTCAGGGTGGGCATGGTCACACCGTTGAACGATGGTCCGGTTCCCCTGCTGCCCCGCCCAGCACCAGGCACACCCCCGGTCAGATTGCCCCAGAGTTCATCGACTTCCTGCAAGTCAAACGTAATGCCGTAGCGCCCCAGCCACGGGCGCAGACCGCCAATATCGCCCAGAAGGTTATCGTCATTATCATCGTCATCGGTATCGGGTGGTGGGGGCGGCGGAGGCGTGGGTACGGCCTTCTTGCCGCGGCCAATACGCGGGTGTGTCGCCTTGCCGGGGGCCATCCCCACACCGCGCTGTGCGCCGGGTTGCCGCCGCATACGCGTAGACGCCGGGCCAATACGCTGCACCATGGGGCCGGAATCCCCCAGCCATTCCTGATCAATCTGCACCTGGGAGGGGTCTGTGTGGGGCGTCTGTGCAGTGGCCTGTGGTAGGGCTTCGTAGCTGCCGACCGCGCCACCCAGCAGGCAGACGCCCAGCACCATTTTGCGCTGAAAGCGTCTTTTACGCCTCAATTTGCTCCGAACCGCCACACCAGCCCCTGCCGCCACTACCTGCTACGGTTGTCTCTACCGTATTTCGCTTCTCCTGTCTTAACGCAGAAAGATGGAGGGTGTTCAGCTTCCTGTCAGGTTGGGCCGCTATGTCAAAGCTGTAGCTGGGCTGAATACCCAGCCCGTTAATGGTATTGCTGTGTAAGGTTTCTGCCGAACCATGAGGCTTTTTGCCCTATCTTCTGCGCTGATGGTCTCTGTACCGCTGCTGTGGTGGCCGGTCTCCCCGGCATGGGGACAGGATCATGATGCCTCATCATGGTCCGCACATACCACGCATGCATTTCGCGCAACTGAAGAAACTGATGTGCCACCGGCCGTATCCGGCGGCCGCCTGTCTTTCCCGGCAGCGCTGGCACTGGCATGGCGGATGGACCCGACCCGCAATGAACTGGGCGTAACCCAGAAAGCCGCAAAATCACGCGCCAAGGCCGCCCGGTCATGGTTTGCTGGCGGGCCTACCGTGTCGGGCAATTATTTTGATGACCACTTCATTGGCAGTAATGAAGGCTACACAACCTATCAGGGTGAAGTCAGCGTGCCGTTATGGTTGCCGGGTCAGGGCAGTGCCACGCAATCTGTGGCGCAGGCAGAAGCTGATACGGCGGAAAAACAGGCGGGCGTGGCCCATATGTCTGTTGCGGTGCGGCTGTTGGATGCCACAGCCGCAGCATTGCTGGCCCAAAGGCGAGTGGAAACCACCAGTGCATTTTACAGGGCTGCCAGCCGTATCAGCACCGACGTGACCCATGCCACGCGGCTGGGAGAGATGACGCTGGCTGACCAGCAGATGGCAGACGCCACCCGTGACACGGCCCGAAGTGACTGTGCCATAGCACAGGAAGAAGCCCAGACAGCCGCGGCCGCGCTGGAAGCTTTGCTGGGGGCTCCATCCATACCAGACATTACCGCGTTCACTGCGACGGAAAGTGCCGCCATGCGGTTGGCGAACAGCGCCGCAATAGAAGAAAATGATCCCCGCGTGCAGGCCGCCCGGAAAGAAACGGATGCAGCCCGGGCGGCCATGCAACTGGCACGGCGGTCTTTCATGCCTAACCCGGAACTGGGCGTAGGGGCCATTCATGAAAAACAATATGGTAGCCCGTGGGATAATCGGGTTGGGGTGACGCTAAGCATGCCTTTGCCCAGCAGTGTGCATAATGCCCCCCTTATGGCCGCAGCCCGTAACCGGGTAGCGGCTGCTGACCGGCAGGATATCCTTGCCCGCCGCATGGTACGGCAGGAAATTGCGCAGGCGCGTGCCCGCCTGCAATCAAGCCTGACGACCCTGCAAAATGCGCGCAATGCCGCAACCGATCTGGAAAAGCGGGCCACATTACTTGAGCGTTCGTGGAAATTGCAGGAAACGCCGTTAGACGATGCCATTCGTGCCCGACAGGCAGCCTACACGGCTGCCCTGACCCGCGACCGGGCAGAAATTGTCTGGCACGCCGCCATTGTACGTGCCCTGATTGCCACGGGAGACCTTCCGGGGTTGAACACACGCTCGACCGATGCAGCCTCGGCTGGCCGGAACAAGACGACGCAAAGCCAAGGCACATGGGCAACGCAAAACATGGCGGCCGAAACCCAAGGCAGCCCCGATACTTCTGAGGCCACAACAGCAGGGCTACGTATTCCGGCCTCACTTGACGCGGCATCCTCTACCGACATGCAAACCCCATGAGGCCGTGTTTTCCCACCCTAAAGCCAGATGTCGTGCTGCGGGTCAGGATGACTGTCCCTATTTCCTCTTTTTATTCTGATCATTTGAGAAAACAGGTTTTCATAATGTCCCTGCGTGACTGTCGCGCCCGTCAGAGTACAAGCACAACACAAAGGGCTTTTTTACACACCACCTTACGCAACTTGGCCGTAGCCGCTGTCGTCGCCCTGTTGGGTACAGGTCAATGCTTTGCGGAAGAAACCGTTCTGAAACCAATCACACTTTCAGAAAATGCTCTAAAAACTGAAAATATTCAGTTTGCGGAAGCAACCTTCGGCACGTTATCACATATGCTTCCAGCGATGGCGCGGGTTACGCCTGACACTACACATACAGTCGCCATTCATCCAGCGGGGAGTGGCAAGGTACTGTCGATTGCGGTTTTACCGGGCCAGTCCGTGCACAAAGGACAGGCGCTGCTGGAGTATCAAAATCACGCACTCCACATTGCCCGTTTGCAGGAAACCCAGACCCGGACTGCTTTAGTTGCTGCGTTAGCCGCACAGAAAGAAGCCGCAGATGCTTACGGACGCGCCCGTGCGCTGGCCGGCACCACAGTTTCAGCCGGTGAAACCCTGCGAAGACAGGCCGCATGGCAACAGGCGCGTGAAAACGTGGCCGCCCGTCAGGCAGAAATTGGCGTTCTGGAACACAGATTTCAGGAAGAATACACATCCCCGACTGAAGAACATGCCACACAGGATGAAACATCCACGCTGATTGCCCCTTTTGATGGGACGGTCACCAGCCTGACAACGGCCATTGCGGCAGATGTTGACCCAACACTGGTGCTGGTAACGGTCAGCGATACGCAGCATGTTTGGGTTATTTCGGATGTCACCCCGCAAGACGCTGCCCTGCTGGCGGCTGGGGGCACACAGCAGACAGTGCTTCCTCCCCCTACACAGGGGGCTTCCCTTCCGCCGCTGATATCCCGCATAGAAACGGTTGATACAGTGGCAGACCCAGCAACAGGGCTGGTGCGCGTATTAAGCCGTGTGCAGAATAGCAACAACAGCCTGCGCCCCGGCATGGTTCTGAATAGCCTGTTACAAACAACCCAGACCAGCAAAGGCCTGCTGATTCCGGCACAGGCTGTGCAGACACTTAACAATCAGGCTGTGGTGTTTGTAAAAACCGGCACAAACATTTTTACCCCCACTGCTGTGACCGTGGGACAAGAGGAAAACGGACAAACCCTAATTCTGTCTGGTCTGAAAGCGGGCGATCAGATTGTGACACAGGGCAGCATTGCCCTGAAGGGTATGTTAGTGCTTTCCGGCATGGATGCGGACTAAACGCTGTGCAAAACTTCTTTTTCAATCTTCTTAAATCGCGTTTTCTTCTTCTCAGTCTGTTAGGTCTCATTCTTGCCGGGGGCATAATAGCCACACTGGGTTTGCCGGTAGAAGCCGTGCCCGATATCTCGCCCCAGCAGGTATTGGTTACGGCCATAGCGCCCGGCTTGGCTACAGAAGAAGTTGAAAAACTGATTACCTTTCCTGTCGAAAGCAGTATGGCGGGCATTCCGGGCGTGAAAGACCTACGCTCTGTCTCGCGCTCTGGCGTGTCTGTTGTTTATGTGCAGTTTGAGGATACAACGGACATCAACCTTGACCGCGCCCGCGTCAGCGAGCGTATGGCGCAGGCGAAATCATTGTTGAGTGTGCCGAACGTAACACTCAACATGGGACCACTGACAACAGGTCTGGGAGAAATTTTTCAGTTTCAGCTTAAAGGGCCTGCCTATTCGCTGATGGATCTGAACCGGATCATGACATGGACAGTAGCGCCTCAACTGAAACTTGTGCCGGGTGTGGTGGACGTCAATATCGGGGGTGGGGCCGAGGAAACATGGGCCGTAACGCTTGATCCGGCGCGGCTTCTGGCATACGGGCTCTCCATTGGGGATGTTTACCGCGCCATAGAAGGCAGCAACGCGGCGTCTGGCGGCGGATGGATTGAACACCATGATGAACAACAAATTGTTGTTGGGCGCGGTCTTTTACGAAACCTTAATGACTTTGGTGCAATTTCTGTAAAAACAAATGCCGGCGGCACGGCCATTCGGCTGCGTGATGTTGGGCAGGTCAGCACCCAGCCGCGCACACGGTTAGGCGCAGTCACCCGCGACGGCACCGGAGAAATTGTAACCGGCGTAGTGATGATGGAACGGGGGGCCAGTTCAGACGCCACACTGGCCGCATTGAAAGCAGCCCTGCCCGCGATTGAGCAGTCCCTGCCGTCTGGTGTCAGTCTTGATCCCTTTTATACGCGCTCTGCGCTGACACATCGTACCATTGCCACCGTCAAGGAAAACCTGCTGCTGGGCGCAGCACTGGTTGTTGGTGTTCTGCTGGTTGTTCTGGGCAGCTTAAGGGTGGCGTTGCTGATTGCATCGGTTATCCCGTTTGCACTGCTTTGCGCCATGACAGGCATGCGACTGTTTGGTATTTCCGCCAATCTTCTCAGCCTTGGCGCTATTGATTTCGGGATGATTGTCGATAGTTCGCTTGTCGTGGTGGAACATATCCTCAGCCGTCGCCAGCGCGAAGGGTATATTCCCTTTTCCAACCTGGTTGTTTCTGCCACGCAGCAGGTTGCGCGGCCTGTCAGCTTTGCTATTCTGGTCATTATCATGGTCTATCTGCCCGTGCTGACACTGGAAGATATTGAAGGCCATATGTTTCGCCCCATGGCGCAAACCGTTATCATGGCGCTGGCGGCGTCTTTATTATACTGCCTGATATGGGTTCCTGTTTTAAGCGCCATGGTGCTTTCGCGTATAACGGTTCCGCATGAAACACGCCTTATTGCCAGCCTGCGGGCCCGTTATGAACCACTGCTGCGCCGATGTGTCAGAAAACCACGGTTGGTGACAGGCGTTATGCTGGGGCTGTGTGGCGCCGCAGGTGTGCTGGCATGGTCATTGGGAAGCGAGTTTGTACCCCAGTTGCAGGAAGGAGCATTGGTGGTCCATTCCATGCGTCTGCCCAGTATTTCTTTACCCGCCAGCCTGCAAAGTGTGACACAGGAAGAAAAGATTCTAAAATCTTTCCCTGAAGTTGAAACCATTATCAGCAATACAGGCACAGCCGCTATCCCGACTGACCCCATGGGTCAGAATGAAACAGATACATTCATCATCTTAAAGGAACATGGTTCAGGTCGGTCTCAGGAAGAACTGGTTACCGCCATGAATGAGCGTTTGCAGAAAGAATTGCCCGACGCCCTGTATTCATGGAGCCAACCCGTGCAGATGCGCATGGATGATCTGCTTTCTGGTGTGCGCACACAAATTGCTGTCTCCGTCTATGGGGAAGACTTGCAGATACTGGCGCAGTTAAGCGGGCAAATTGTCAAAGCCATGCAGAACGTGCGTGGCGCAGCAGACGTTATGGCGGCAGACGATGGTACCGTGCCTTTCATTCAGATACAGGTAAACCGTGAAAATGCCGCACGGCTGAACGTGCGTGAACAGGATATTCTGGATACTGTTGAAGCCATTGGTGGCCATATCGGTCGTCCTGTCACACAAGGCAACGCCATGGTTTCCACCCAGGTACGGCTTGCGCCTTCTGCAACATCGTCCCTTCCCACCATCAGAGCCTTACGTGTCAGACAAGCTGACGGAAAAGGGGCTGTGCTGCTTTCACAGGTGGCGGATATTGTGCAGCAGGACGCACCACCGCGTATCAGCCGGGATGGTATTCGCCGCCGGATGGTCATTGAAGCAAACGTGCGCGGGCGCGACCTTGCATCATACGTGGCCGAAGCGCAGGCAGCCGTTAAACGCAATGTCAAACTGCCGCGCGGTTATACAACCCAATGGAGTGGCCAGTTCAGAAATCTTGAATCCGCGTCAAAACGTCTGGGCATTGTAGTGCCTGTTTCTCTGGCCCTGATTTTCGTGCTTCTGGTTGCGGCTCTGGGCTCTGCCCATTTGGCCGCGCTTGTGTTCTGCAATTTACCATTGGCGGCATCTGGCGGTATTTTTGCCCTTGTGCTGCGCGGTCTGCCATTTAGTATTTCTGCGGGCATTGGCTTTATTGCTCTATTTGGCGTGGCGGTCTTGAACGGCGTGGTGCTGATCAGCACCGCAGAAACCATCCGGCGCCGAGGCGTCGCCCCTGCCAGAGCCGCATTAACCGCAGCACATGAGCGTTTCAGACCCGTTATGGCAACCGCACTTGTCGCAAGTTTAGGGTTTTTCCCGATGGCCTTTTCAGCTTCAGCAGGGGCCGAGGTTGAGCGGCCACTGGCCAGCGTTGTTATTGGGGGGCTGGTCTCCTCCACGCTTCTGACGCTGCTGGTCCTGCCCTTATTATATGGGCGATTTGCCCCACGCCATCAGGGCACGGTCATCCCCCTTCCCCCACAGATGGAAGCTTCGTAAAAAGACACCATGACTGCACCGGGTGCGATACCGGATGCACCAGACAAGGGGGCGGCCCATGCGTATTCTGATTGTGGAGGATGAACCCCATCTGGGGGCCGCCGTGCAGGAGCGCGTCAGGCAGGCAGGCCATACGGTTGACTGGTTTACCACACTGGATGAGACCCGCGCCGCGCTGGCAGCCGTCAGTTATGATTGCCTGCTGCTTGACCTTGGTCTGCCTGATGGCAGCGGTCGCACTTTGCTGCGTGAAATCCGACGGACCCCTTCCCCTTTGTCCATCCTGATTACAACGGCTGAAGACCAGATTAGTGACCGCATTGCCGGGTTATCAGACGGAGCGGACGATTATCTGGCCAAGCCCTATGATCTGGATGAACTGGTGGCCCGTATTGCCGCCGTAGCCCGCCGTTACCGCCCATTGACAGATAATCGCCTGACCGTAGGTGATATTGAAATTGATCTGGCCCGCAAGCGCCTGACCCGAAACCACCAGACCATTGACCTGACGGCACGCGAATGGGCACTGGTTGAACTTCTGGCCCGCAGGCCGGGGGCTGTGTGTTCGCGCGAACGCATAGAAGATGCATTATATTCTCTGGAAGACGAAGTCGGCAGCAACACGATTGAAGTCTTTGTCAGCCGTGTCCGCAAAAAACTTGGGGCCGACCTTATTCGCACGGTACGTGGCCGCGGCTACTGCCTTGAACACAGCCAGACACCATGACCCAACCTGACCACTCTTCCTCAACAGGTTTTCATCAGGTCTCGCTCACACCAAAGAGCAACCAGTCCGGTCCGCAAGAAACGACGCAGCCATGGCGGCTCTCAACACGACTGGTGCGTGGTGTAACCGGGGTTGTTATCGGCTGTCTGGCCATTGTCAGTTTAATGACAGGGGCGTTCACACGCTTTGAAATTACTGAAAGACTGGATGATTCTCTGCAAGAAGTTGCAGAGCGCCTGCAATTTGCCGTTCTGGTGCTCAACCAGCAGGGTAACGGCCACGATGTTGCGCATCTTTCAAATATCATGCCCACATCCCTTGCTTATCAAATTACTGATAGCATGGGGCACGTGCTTCTTCGTTCTCCCAACGCGCCTGACTATGGGTTTGTAACCCCACCCCACGCAGGTTTTTTTAATCAGCAGCGGTTCCGCGTCTATATCATGCCTGCCGCGCAGCCAGACCGCTTTATTCTGGTCGGTGAGCCCAGAATGCACCGGGCACAGGCGACACAGCGGGCTATTCTGATTGCGGTGCTGCCAATTCTGGGGGCCATTCCCTGCATCTGGCTTCTGGTTGTTTGGATAGTGCGCCGTAGCTTACGCCCACTAGTGCAGTTACAAGGTGAAATTCAGGAACGTGGCAGCGGTAATCTAAACCCGGTGCCCGCACTTGATCTCCCCAGAGAATTGTCAACCATCCAGTCTGCGGTTAATCTTTTATTGAATCGGCTTCATAAGGCATTAGCCGCCGAGCGCGCCTTTGCGGCCAATGCCGCACATGAATTACGCAACCCAATTGCGGCGCTATTGGCACAGGCACAGATGCTTCGTAGCACGTTAGCAGACCAATTTTCCGATAACGGCACGGATTATCCACCTGCCGCACGCACTACACACAACGCGACAGATGCCCGCCACCGGCTGGATGCCATGATCAGTCAAATTCAGCGTTTAAGCCGCATTGTTGAAAAACTGCTTCAACTTTCCCGCGCTGTCGCTGGCACCGGCTTGCGGCGTGACATTTTTGATTTACTGCCTGTTCTGCATGTGGTCGCAGATGAACTTGACCGTCCACAAAGCAACGCTTCACCTCGCCTTATGATTGATACCGCGGCCTATACACATTTTATGGTCGAAGGAGATATGGATGCGGCTGGTATCCTGCTCCGCAATGTATTGGAAAATGCTCTGCGGCATAGCCCGGATGGTTCGGGTGTGCGCGTCAACCTTGCGCCCATCAGTGCGACAAGCAACACTGCGCATGGTGTCAGTGTTCCCAACAACGGAACTGCGTCTGACGCCACAACCGTAAAAAGTGCCTCTGTCGCGCTGACAATCGAGAATGATGCTGTTGCGCTGCCGCCTGCCACTTTAGCCCGGCTGGCGGACCCTTTTGTGCGTGGCGCGTCTCAAGCTGAAGGGAGTGGCCTTGGTCTGGCCATTGCGCGCACAATTGCTGGCCACATGAATGTGCCCCTTAGCCTCTCCTCTCCCATTCCCGGTCAGAAAAGTGGCTTTCAGGTAAAACTTCTTTTCAATACACTGTCAGCCTAAGGAGTATTTTTGACCATTCCTCAAACTGATATACACATCATACAGATCTAAAAATTTTTCCCAACCTTATTGTCCTTAATGAGAAAGATCTGGAATCAAAGACAGGAAATAATTTATAGACGGCGCAATAGCAGACAAAGGTGTCCGTTCATTAAGGCCATGCATGAACAGGTCAGATGTTTTCATAATAATGGGGCTACCCGTATAGCTGGGCACATTATGGGCGCGGAACCACATATTGTCTGTCGCCCCCGCAAACATAGCCGGAATAACGGGCAGATTAGGGTAAACAGAGTGGATAGCCTTTACCACAGCCTCCGAAAAATCTTTCCGCATAGGGGATGCCGGCGTGGCCACTGAACCAGCTTCCTGGATTTCCAGCTTCACACCCGGATCAGCAATAACATGCTGAAGTTCAGCACCAATTTCTTCTTTTGAATGGCCGGGGAAAATACGGCAGTTGATGTTTGCTGATACTTTCTGCGGCAAAGCATTCAGGGCGTGACCACCATTAATCATGGTAGCAACGCATGTGGTGCCAATTAACCCTACCGTAGTGTAATTAGCAGAAAGAACCTTGATTGCTGCCTGATCTGCCGGGTTTTTGGCAAAACTCTGCATAGCCTGACCAACAGTTCCTTTTTTCAAGGCACCAGCCTGCTGAAAATAGGCACGGGTAATATCGTTAAGATCTGGTTTGAAGTGATAGTTTTTCAATTTTATGAGTACAGATGCCATGTGGTAAATGGCATTTTCAGGCCGCGGCTCAGATGAATGTCCGCCCGGATTAGTAACGGTCAAGGTATAATCCGCGTATGTTTTCTCGGCCCCGCCCCACATGAAATAATCTGGTTTATTACTTTCCTCATTCAAAACGCCACCGGTTCCGTCCACATTCAGCACCAGTTCTGCGTTCTGAAGTTTTTCCGCCAGTGCCTCGCCCGTTTTCATGGCTGTTTCTTCATCGCCTGAAAAAGCCAGTATAATGCTGCGGCGCGGTTTGTAACCCTGTCGCTTCAGTTCAAGAACTGATGCAATAATCAGGGCATCATCCAGTTTCATATCCGTTGCACCACGGCCAAACAGATAACCGTTTTCTACCACGGGCGTGAAAGGGTCACGCGTCCAGTCACTTGGTTTGGCTTCCACCACATCCATATGACCCAAAATGACCAGCGGCTTTAATGCTGTATCTGTTCCGGGCCATGTGGCTGTCATGTAAACGGTATCATCGAGCGGCGTAATAGTAATATCTTTTTCTGAAAAACCACCATCTACCAATGTTTCTTTAAAAAGCTGGGCAACATCTTTTGTTTTATTACTCGGCCCGGCTACTGACCTGAGGGAAATTGCTTTTTTGGCAAGATCAAGCGCCTGTGTCTCTGCCTGACTGTGCTGAACAATTTCGGCATGTGCTGCTAGCGGTAAAGCGGCTGAAACCGGGAGTAGAGCAAGAGCTATCAGTACATTACGCATCACAGGCCTTTATGAGAGACAGGAGCAATCAGAGGTAAAAAACGGCATGCAGGATGAAGAACCCTGTGTGACAGAGCCGCTTCAATCCATTTCTTTATAAAAACGATTATGCGGCACTGGCAAATGGTGTCAACACAAAGCAGGCCAATAGAAAACCAGTATAAAAAAGGCCCCTGTAACAGGAGCCTTTAACATTTTACTGCATCACCGGTTGAAGCGGGGTTATCCGCACCAGAATATAGGGGCGTTGCTGCTTGTCTTTCCCGTCATGGAAGACGGGAAGCCTTGCCCATTGACCAACCGTCAGCAAAATCGACTCTCCATCAAACGCCATACTGTCCGGCGCAATCAGTCTGGCATCCTGCGCCACAACTGACAGAGAACCATCTTCGGCACGCCGCACAATGGCATGGCGTTCAATATCTGTCACATACAGGCTTCCGTCAGGGGCTGTGGCCATCCCATCCATAATGCCCACTTCGCCTTCATCTTTGACCGCGGCCTCAAGATTTTCTTCTGTCGCCCCTGCATCTGCCAAGACAGACGTGGGCGCACTATACAGACGGCGGGATGAAAGCGGGGACCAGTAGAGCTTTGTGGAATCCTTGCTTAGCGCCACACCATCAACACCACCCTGTGGCACGGTCGGGTGTTGTGCATTGTAGCGGCCCAAACGACCATCAGCTTCCATCACAAATCCCGGCACCGGGCTGACAGAAACCGTGTCGGCCAGAATACGCCGCGCCTGACCACTAGCCAGATTAACCACAATCAGAGCGGGGTGAGTGGTCTGCGAGGTATCGGTAATAAACGCCGTGCCTGCGCTTCCGTGTGTCAGGTCAACCCGAACGTCATTCACATGGCTGTCGTCCCGCACGGCGGGGGCTGTCAGAGCATAACGACGGATGATTTTGTTTGTTTGGGGGTCAATATGCAGCAGGGCCGGTTTTGCTTTGGCTTTGCTGCCTGCTTTTGTTCCTTCATCCAGCAACCAGAGCTGGCCATTGGCATCAACCGTCATGCCGAGGGGGGAAATAATCTTCCCCTGCGCCGCCACACTGGGAAAAGGCGTCAAATGCCCTGTTGTCCATGTTGCCAGCACCGGCCCCTTATGGCGTTGTGCGCTGGTTGGCAGAGACAGCACAATACGCCCATCCGGCAGGCGGGCAATTCCCGAAGCCTGCACATCGGCAAAGCGATCGGCAACGGTGACGTTGCCTGTCGTGTTCCAACCCTGAACAGTCGTGTCTTCCGCCCGTGACTCAGTAGTGAACGCCATACCGGCCACTAGTATCAGCACTGCTGCCCCAGCCTTCAGCATTGCCCGCAGATGTGAGGAGCGTGGCATAGTGGGCGCACTTTCAGCCAACAGAACAGAAGTCATATATCGGGCATCCTTTCAGGAAATCGCAATACGGTATTCGGACGGGACGACGACCGGAAAAGACGCCGCAAAATCTGCACTGAGGCAGCGAGAATAGAAAGGAAAGGGGCCAGCAGAACCCGGCCCCATCCGCTATCAGGCGCTGATGCGCGCCATACCACCCATATAGGGGCGCAGAACGTCTGGCACCGTAATGGACCCATCTTCCTGCTGACCATTTTCCATGACAGCAATCAGCGTACGACCAACGGCAAGGCCAGAGCCATTCAGCGTATGCACAAACACCGGGGCTTCACCCTGCTGCGGACGGAAACGGGCATTCATGCGACGCGCCTGAAAGTCCCGCGTATTGGAGCAGGAGGAAATTTCGCGCCAGGCACCCTGCCCCGGCAACCATGCTTCAAGGTCAAACGTCTTGGCGGCCCCGAACCCGGTATCACCTGCACACAGCAACACACGACGATACGGAATACCCAGTTTTTCCAGCACGGTTTCCGCACAGCGCGTCATGCGTTCGTGCTCGGCAGCGCTTTCTTCCGGTGTGGTGACAGACACCATTTCAACTTTTTCAAACTGGTGCTGCCGCAGCATGCCACGCACATCACGCCCGGCAGACCCGGCCTCGCTTCGGAAGCACTGGCTTAGGGCTGTCATGCGTAGGGGCAGCGTCTTGCCATCAAGGATATCCCCACTGACAGAAGCCGTCAGCGGCACTTCGGCGGTTGGGATAAGCCAGCGGCCATCTTCCGTACGGAAGGACTGATCTGCAAATTTCGGCAGCTTGTCCGTGCCATACATGGCTGCGTCATTAACCAGTACTGGCACCTGCGTTTCGGTATAACCGTGTTCATCCACATGCAGATCAAGCATGAACTGACCAAGGGCACGCGCCAGCCGCGCCAGAGCACCACGCAGCACCACAAACCGGGCACCAGACAATTTGCCAGCCGTGGCAAAGTCCATCAGGCCCAAGGCTTCACCAAGTTCGAAATGCTGGCGGGCTGTAAACGCAAAGTCAGGCACAGTGCCCCAGACATGCTGCACCACATTGGCGCTTTCATCCGGCCCGTCAGGGACTGTCGCATCAAGCCTGTTAGGCAGTGTTGCCAGCAGGGTCGCACTCTGGCCTTCGCAATCTGCTACCTTGCGTTCAAGTTCTTCCATAGCTTCACGCAAATTGGTGCCTTCGGCCTCCAGGTCTGCGCTGTCCCCACCGTTGCGCTTCAGCACCCCGATTTCACGCGCCAGCGCCTTGCGCCGGGCCTGCTTTTCCTGAAGCACGGTCTGGGCCTGCCGCCGTTCCTCGTCCCATGACAGCAGTTTCTGCGCCACGGGCTCCAGCCCACGGCGGGCAAGGTCAGCGTCAAAAGCGGCAGGGTCTGCGCGCAGGGCGCGGATATCGTGCATTGGTCAGAAAGCCCTTTGAATGGGGTTAGTAGTAGTGTGTATCTGTTCCGCCTTAAACTTGCGGATCAACGGGGCGTTTGGGCTCCACAATCCGAGCAGACAGAATGGAAATCTCGTAAAGGAGAACCAGCGGCACGGCCAGTCCTACCTGTGTAATGACATCTGGCGGCATCAGGATAGCGGCAATGACAAAGGCAGCCACAATGGCATACCGGCGAAAGCGCCGCAGCATATCAGACGTCACAATCCCGACGCGCGCCAGCAACGTCAGCACGACTGGCAGTTCAAACGCGACGCCAAACGCCATGATCAACTTCATGACCAGAGACAGATATTCGGACACCTTGGCCTGAAGCTCAATCTGCACGCCGCCCGTATTGCCCGGTGTCTGGAAAGACAGGAAAAACCGCCATGCAATGGGGAAGATAAAGTAATAGGCCAGTGCCGCGCCCAGCAGAAACAGAATGGGGGTTGCCACCAGAAACGGTGCAAAGGCCCGTTTTTCTGACCGGTAGAGCCCCGGCGCAATAAAAATCCAGCCCTGAATAGCAATCATGGGGAAAGACAGAAAGGCCGCCCCGAAAAACGCCACACGAATGTAGGTAAAGAAGGCTTCATACAACGCCGTATAGATCAGGTGTGGCTGTTCACCCTGCTGGCGCATGATCTCGCCCAAAGGCCGGGCCAGAAACAGATAGATATCACCCGCATAATGGTAACACAGGGCAAAACACAGCAGAAACGCGGCCCCGGACCATAACAGCCGACGGCGCAATTCAAGCAGATGGTCAATCAGCGGCATGGGCTGATCGTTAATGGTATCGTCCTGCAGGGGTTCGTTCTCCGTCATGACAGACTAACCGGGTGTATGTGCTTGCTGCCCATCCATACCATGCGCGGCGGGCGCAGCATGCATGGCGGCGTGGGCTTCTGGCGGTGTGTAATGGGTTGGGGTGTCTTCTGTACCAGCAGCATCAGACCCGGCATCTGCGGAAAAAACCTGTGTATCCGTTGGGGCGTCAGACAGGTGCGTTACTGCCGGGCCGGGTGCAACGCTCCGGCCACCATGCAACACCCGCACGGGTGGCAGGATAGCAGGCGGGAACAGACGTTCGCGTTCGCGCAACACACGGCGCACAATACTGGGCGGCAGTTCGAGGGGGGCATCAGCCACTTCCTCGGCCACGGCAGCGCTTTCATAGAGTGGCTGATGCCCACCGGGCGGCAGACTGGGCAGGCCAATGCTGCGTTCTTCCAGCATGGCGTTCGCACCCGCTGGCGAAATAGGGGTGGATGCAGGGGCATCAAGTGCGCGTGGCCCCGCAGGTGCCCGCATGACCGGCCCATCAAGCGGTGAGGACTCAAACGTGCTTTTCAGGCTGCCATCGGCATCAATGGCCTTCATGATGCGACCCCGAACATTCAGGTTCCGCAGATCACGCACATGGTCGCGCATTTCGCCCAGATCGGCCTCGCGCACCATCTCATCCACATGCGACTGGAATTCGCCCGCCAGATTGCGCGCCTTCTTGACTACTTTCGCCAGCCCACGAATAGCCACAGGCAGATCTTTCGGGCCGATGACGACCAGCGCAACAGCGCCTATCAGGGCAATCTCGGACCAGGCAAAATCAAACATCGGCAGGACCACTCGGCAGCATCATGCCAGAAGAAAGACCACAAAAACGGCTTTTCTTCCCGCAGGCAGGGCTCTTGTTTTCAGGCACACGACGCGCCGCCTTCCCCTGCCGGGTCATGACGGTTTTCGCATACAGACCTTTCTGATCTATCACGACCGCCCCTGCGGGAAAACCGCTGGTGTGCCTGCTTCCTCTGCCTGTGTCTCCGGCTGTTCAGGAGCAGCGTTTTCCGCGCCCTCCGTCTTGGGGGCGGAAGTGTCCGCCTCTGTCAGAGGCTGGTCCGAGTCTGACCATTCGGACGCATCAGTTCCATGGGGACTACGGGTGTTCTCACTTGTCGCTTCGGCAGCAGAATTTTGCTCTGACATATCAGCGTCTGTTGAGGGCGCATCTGCCACAACGGGGTGATCACCTGCCAGCTCAGGGGCCGCAGGGTGATCTGTCATCGGCTCTTGATCACTCGCCGCCCCATTTCCTGCCTCACCTGACGGTTCATCGGATTCCGCTGGAGGGGCAGTTTCCTCCTCATCTTCTGAATCTGTCACGGGTGTAGTGGCGGAGGGCAGACGCGGGTCAGCTTCAAGGTCTGGCACATCGACCAGCAATTCTTCCCGGCGGGGAAGATCAGAAAGCGCCCGCAGACCAAAATGACGCAGAAAGTCAGGCGTTGTTCCCCACAACACGGGACGGCCCGGCACTTCCTTACGACCACGCGGCGCAATCAGGGAGGCTTCAATCAACGTGTCCAACACGTTCTGGCCAAGGCTGACGCCACGAATTTCTTCTATTTCCACGCGGGTACATGGCTGGTGATAGGCAATAATAGCCAGCGTTTCCATAACAGCCCGTGGCAGACGGCGCGGGCGTTCAAGCACTTTTGTCAGTGCCGGGGCCAGATCAGCGACGGTGCGGAACTGCCAACCACCCGCAACCTCAACCGGGGCAACGCCACGCCCGTCATAACGGGAGACAAGTGCGGCCAACACAGCGTCAACAAACGCCGCCAGATTTTCCACACCGTCAGGAATCAACTGCCGGGTTTCCAACAAATCAGCCACACGCCGTGGGCTGACAGGTTCCGTACCCGCAAACAGAAGCGCCTCGGTCAGGCGGACGGCTTCCTCTGGCACCACAAAATGTTCATCTGACATCGGGTCAGCCATCAAAGCAGCAACAATGCCTGCTTCTGCTTCTGCTTCTGCTTCTGCTTCTGCTTCTGCTTCTGCTT
>NZ_BAMW01000015.1 GCF_000963945.1 Acetobacter indonesiensis
CCTCCCCGCCATTAAGGAGCGGCGGAGGGTTTTTGCCAAGGCCCGGCAGGAATTGGATATTCATCGCAAAAACCCCCACAAACGGTCAGATGCAGAGCGTCAGGCTCATACTGAGGCTGTGGGGTTGGTGGATAGGCAATTATTCGATTTATGGCGCGAAACGTCAGCGTTTGAGAGTATTGAAGATTCCCTTATGAAATCGACCGGGGTGTTTGGTTTTTTCGGGGCTGTTATCAGTATCGGCCTGCTTTGGTATTCAGCACTTCATTATAATGATGAGATTCATCTTCTGGGTGAAGTGTCGATTGTTGTGTCTTTTTGTTCGTTAATTGGCGCGTTTCTGATTAACTTCTTTACGGCGTCAAAGGCGTCTTCCTATGCCAAGCGGTGTAATGATCTACGCGATCATATGCGGATTCATCTCTAAGAAAGATGGATAAAAATTGAGAATGAGATTTCCTGTTTTATATCAAGATGATGACCAAAAATAAAAAATGAGGCTCCGCTGCTCACGTTTTTCTGACCATAGAAAAATACAGACCATGTCTATTTTGTTACAAAGGTGAATGGCGTGGCATATTAGGCCTTTTCACCATCTATGATGTGCAGGCTCAATGACGGTGGAAAAGACAGTTATGCGGTATTGCTGGCAAGTCTGTATTTATGGTGCGTTTTTTCTCCTTCCGTTAAAATTTGCACAAGCGGCCCCACAGATTGAGCAATTAAAAGTGCCGCCAGGGTTTCATATTTCTGTTTATTCAGATCAGGTGCCGAGTGCGCGGGAAATTGCGCTTGGGGCAGAAGGCACCGTCTTTGTCGGGTCAATGAGCACAGGGACGGTATATGCCCTGACGGGGCAGGCGGCATCAGGCCGTGCCGAACGTGTGCGTATTATTGCATCAGGGCTGAATATGCCCGTGGGCGTTGCGTTTCATCACGGTGATTTATACGTTTCAGACACAACCCGTATCATGGTTTTGCGTGATATTGAGAAGCATCTTGATGCTCCCCCTCAGCCAGAAATAGCTGTGGATAATCTACCTTACGAAGATGGAGACCATTCGTGGAAATTTCTGGCGTTTGGGCCAGATGATAGACTGTATGTGCCTATAGGGTCTCCCTGCAATATTTGTGATGTGGGCCATGATTTTGGTCGTATTGTCAGCATGAAACCGGACGGCACTGACCAGCAGAACGTTGCTTATGGCATTCGCAATACGGTGGGTTTTACATGGCAACCCCAGACGCATGCCCTGTGGTTTACGGATAATGGGCGCGATCTGATGGGGGATGATCTTCCATCGGACGAACTGAATACCGTCACGCATAATGGGCAGTCATATGGTTTTCCGTATTGCCATCAGGGCGATACACCGGACCCTAAATTTGGCAAACAGAAAAGCTGTGCCGAGTTTGTGCCACCTGCGGTCAAACTGGGGGCGCATGTGGCCGCACTAGGGCTACGATTTTACGAAGGAACTTCCTTTCCCGATATTTACAGAAACAGCCTGTTTATTGCCGAACATGGGTCATGGAATAGATCAAAGCTTGCTGGGTATCAGGTTGTCGTGGTGCGTTTTGGGCCAGACGGAAAACCACAGCAACCGGATGTTGTTGTCAGTGGTTTTCAGAAAAATGAACACTCATGGGGGCGTCCGGCAGATGTGCAGCCAATGCCGGATGGCAGTTTGCTGATTAGTGATGACAAAGCGGGGGCTTTGTATCGTCTGACATATGATGGCAAACCGCAGTGAGACTTGCTTATGCAAGTCGGCCTGTCTTCCCGCTGTTTGAGATTTTTGTGCGGAAAGACAGACGGTAAACAGTCAGGCGTTATTTGGTGCCGAACAGCCGGTCACCTGCGTCACCCAAGCCGGGGCGGATGTAGCCGTGGTCATCCAGCCCCCGGTCAATGGCGCAGGTAATGACAGGCACATCGGGGTGCTTTTCCTTCAGGCAGGCAATGCCTTCAGGCGTGGACAGCAGGCAGACAAACAGAAGCCGTTTTGCGCCTTTTTCTTTCAAACGGGTAAGGGCAGCGGCAGCGCTGTGGCCGGTTGCCAGCATGGGATCAACCACCACGCACCGGCGCGATGAAATCTGGCTGGGGAGTTTCAGGTAATATTCAATAGCTTCAAGTGTTTCCGGGTCACGGTATAGGCCAATATGGCCAACCGGCGCGAACGGAACCAGATCAAGCATACCATCAAGCAGGCCATTACCGGCACGCAGAATGGAAATGAAGCACACATCTGGCCCCGCAAGCTGTTCAGCCTGCATGGTTTCCAGCGGAGTGGTGATTTCAACCGTTTCCATCGGTAGGTCGCGTGTGGCTTCATAGCACATCAGCAGGCTTAATTCGCGCACCAGACGGCGGAAGCCAGCAGTCGATGTATCAGACCGGCGAAGGCGTGTCAGTTTGTGCCGGATAAGCGGATGATCCAGCACGATAGGGGAGGATGCAAAAGGAGAAGGCTGTGTTGTCATAGCCTCTTTCTTAGCGTCAGAAGTTTTGCTGCGCCATGGAAGAAAACTTACTCTTTTACCGCAGGTGTGTGCTCCACCGTTTCGATAAGGAAAAGACTAAATGAGCAGGCTGGTTTTTGAAGCCTGCTCATTTCGGGGTTCAACAGATCACCCAGCTTAATGTCAGCCGAATCGGTTTTTAGTAATTATATCCCTGCCTATGCCGCGGGCGCTGTGGGGTTGTGGCAGCCCCGACTGCGGCCCCGGTCGCCCCCCCAGCTAAAGCGCCAATGGCTGCGCCACCGCCGCCCCCCGCAATCGCGCCAATGGCCGCACCACCACCTGCGCCTATCAAAGCACCGGACCCAGCACGGGCACCAGTATTATAGCGGTCTCCGCATCCAGAAAAAGCAAGAAGGGCTGTCAGCGCGCCAGCGGTCATAACTTTTTTTGAGATCGCATTCATAAGTATTGTTCCTTTTTCTGCCGGGCACAGAGAGCCAGTTGGCCATCTATGCCCACAGCAAAACTGAAAGCCGATTACGGCTGCCCCATGGGCAGATTGTGACAAATTCAGGCAAAAAGTGACTAAATAAACCAAAATTCAATAGGTGAGGGTATAAATCGCGACGCATGCAAAAGTTGCATTCTGGTTCTCGTTTGAAGAAGAGTTCTGCGTAACCCGCAGTCCTTTTACGAAAAACAAGGGAGCCAGTTTTCCTGCAAGTTTTGTGCGGTCTGTTTGATTTCAGTTTTTATGTCATTAGCCAGATCTGTCAGCGTCACATCGCGCACCAGATGCACCGCTTGGCCTGCCCACAGGGAAAGCGTTTCGCCGTCTGTCTGGCTGGAACTTTTCCGCAGTAGTTGCGTCACGGCGTTTTGTAAGGGGTAGGGTAAAGCCACCTGTTTTCGCCCCGCGATCAGGAAACCGTTTTGAATGCCCCGTGCGTGCCGACCGGAAAAAGCCTGAGTCAATTCTGTCTTTTCACCAAAAGGCTTTTTGAGAAGCGCGCGACGGTAGGGGGCTGGGAGAAGGACGTCCCGGCATGGCAACAGGGCCGTGCCAATCTGCACAGCATCTGCCCCCAAAGCCAGCGCAGCTAAGACGGCCTGCCCTGTTGCAATTCCCCCCGCAGCAATAAGCGGGTGGTCCGTTTCGGAACGAATTTCCTGCAAAAGCGCAATGAGCCCCATGCCGTGCTCGGCCGAGGTCAGAAAGCTACCACGATGGCCCCCAGCCTCAATGCCTTGCGCGCAAATGGCGTCAGCCCCCACATCAATCCATGCCAGAGCTTCAGACGTGCTGGTGGCTGTGCCGACAACATAAATGTTGCGTGCGTTGCAGGCCGCTACCTGTTCTTTCGAAAGGCATCCAAACGTGAAACTTGCCATAGGCGGTGCGTCTTCCAGCAACGTAGCAAACTGGGCCTCAAAAGAAGGCGCAAATTTTGTGGGCATCGTGAACGCTACATTATAATGCTCGTAAAGCTCAGTTAGCCACGGAATGGAACCGAGGTCTGGTGCGGCGTCACCAATTTCATCCAGAACGAAAAGGTTGACGCAAAATGGTTTTGGGGTAGCCGCCCTGATAGCCTGTATTTCTTTGCGCATGACATCGGGTTCCATCATGCCCGCGCCCAAACTGCCCAGAAAACCGGCATGACTTGCCGCTATGACAACCTGACTATCAGACACTCCGGCCATGGGAGCCTGAATGACCGGAAAATTGCGGGGCAGAAAATCTGTTAGAGAGGCAGCCATCGATATGCTCCATAAGGTATATTTTATATCTACCTTATATAACGTTTTTTCTAATTGAAACGTTTCCATTAAATCTGTGTTTGCAGAAGCTGTCAGTCTGCATGCTTTTTTTCTGGTCTGTGGGCGGCTATGTCTTGCGGAACAAGAGATTAAGCAGGTGTGCCATTCAGTGTGGCATTTGGCACTGCTATCACATTTATGGGCGAGATTTTTATGCAGCAGGGCACACGGCATATCTGGATAGATGTTGAAGATCTGTTTGTTTATGCGCGCACGGCGTCCCGTCCCAGCGGTATTCAGCGCGTTGTTCTGGAAATCTGTCAGGCAATGCAAGATGACGCAGATCTGTGGCCGCGTGTTCGGTTTGTCAGACACTCCGCTACAGGGACAGATTTCGTGCCCGTCGATTGGTCGTCAGTGTCGGAAATAAGTGCCCGTCTGGCTGGAGACGGGCATGAGACATCGACGGGAATAGTGCGGGGGCAAAAGGACACAACCCTTGGCGAATCACGATTGCAACGCCTAGGGCGGTCGGTTCCGACGTCTCTGCGTGTTCCCGCCGGGCAGATGATCAGGAATGTTCTGGGGCTTACACAGGCAACAGCCTCATTAAGTGTTGCGGCTGCTGACTTTGTAAGCGACGTAGCCAAAGCGAAGTGGCAGCAGAAAACGCCCTCGCGCACCGGGGAGGCGCAGTTTTTTGCGCCATTGCCGGGGGACGTACTGCTGACCTTGGGTGCGTCATGGACGCATGCCACGTATGGTGCATTACTGCGGCAGTGCAAGGCACGGCATGGGGTCAAGGTCGCTGTGCTGGTGCATGATCTGGTGCCGCTATTGTGGCCTGAATGGTGCCGCCCCGGCCTGCCGTCTGTCTTCAAACGATGGTATTCGGCTGTTGTGCCCGAATGTGACGTCATTTTCACCAATTCTGAAGCAACGCGTCAGGATGTGCTGAATTATGCCGTGCGCCAGAAGCTGGACCTCACAATTCCGGTTGTGACCGTGCCTATGGGCAGCGGTTTTGTAACACTTCCTCCTCAGCGATCAGACCCGGCGATAAAGACTATCGTGGATGGGTTAGGCCCCTACATATTATGCGTGGGCACGTTAGAAGCGCGGAAAAATCATGCCGTGTTGTTCCGGACATGGAGGCGCCTGTTGCAGGAGCGTCCGGCATCTGCCGTGCCAAAGCTGGTTTTTGCAGGCTGCCAGGGCTGGCTGGTTGATGACCTTGTGCAGCAGATCCGTAATAGTGCTTTTCTGGATGGTCATCTGGTCTGGATTGATGCGCCGTCAGATGCGCTGGTCGCGGCATTGTATCAGAGATGCCTGTTTACTGTGCTCCCGTCTTTTTATGAAGGCTGGGGACTGCCTGTTACGGAAAGTCTGGCATGGGGCAAAGCCTGTCTGATTTCTGATCGCTCTTCCTTGCCAGAAGCCGGAGCTGGTTTGGCGGAGAGTTTTGACCCGGATAACGGGTCTGATTTGCTGGAACGTATAAAAAGCCTTCTGGATTCCCCGGAGAAACTGTGGGAGCAGGAAGCGGCTATTCAGGCAGGCTTCAAAGCCGTACCGTGGAGCAGCGCCGTGCATGTGGTGAAGCAGGCACTTGGCGCATAAAAATGCGCTTCAAACGCAAACAGGTTTGCAGCTAGCACGCCAATAGTGGCAGAAGGGCCGCGGATAAGGCCGGATAAGCTGGTCAAAGACACGATAGATAATAGGGATAGAGCCAGATGGCCGTAAACTACGCGACTGTCACATGGGATCAACTGCATCGGGATGCACGCCTTCTGGCTGAAGAGCTTGTTGCGAACATGCCGATCAAAGGTATTGTTGCCGTGACCCGTGGTGGTCTGATCCCGGCGGCCATTATTGCGCGCGAACTGAATTGCCGTCTGGTCGAAAGTATTTCTGTCGTGACGTATGACGAGGAAGAACGCGGTGAGCCTCGTATCATCAAATCTCCCGAAGCAGCGGGGGATGGTGAAGGCTTTCTGGTGATTGATGATCTGGTTGATTCTGGCGTCACTGCCCGCGTTGTGCGTGAACGCCTGCCCAAAGCGTATTTTGCCTGCCTGTATGCCAAGCCAGCCGGTAAATCCCTGACTGACCGTTTTGTGGTGGAAGTGCCACAGGAAACCTGGGTTTTGTTCCCGTGGGATACCGCGCCGCTGTTCGTGCCCCCGCTGGCCAGCAAGCCGATTGAAAACAATAGCTGATTTTTTACTTTTAGGGGGTTGCCAGCGGAACAAATGGCGCTTAGGTTCCGCTGCATTCGGGGCGTGGCGCAGCCTGGTAGCGCGCTTGTTTTGGGTACAAGAGGCCCCCGGTTCGATTCCGGGCGCCCCGACCACATATTCATCTGGAGGCATAACCATGCCGGCACGGATCTACAGGCAGCCTAAAGCTGCGGGGCAGTCAGGTTTGGCTGGCACGCGTGAATGGGTGTTTGAATATGGACAGACTGCTCCACGGCATCAGGATAGCCTGATGGGGTGGACAGGTAGCCGAGACACACAGTCTCAGCTCAAATTATATTTCTCATCCTGTGAAGATGCAGTTGCTTACGCAGAGCGTGAACAGATTGCATTTGAAGTCGAAAAAACGGTTGCCCGTATCCGCACCCCAAAAGTGTATGCGGATAATTTCGCGTTTGATCGTCTCCAGAACTGGACCCATTGATTTTCGACCGATTCCTCGGTATTCGAAACGCAGATTGCGCGCCCTTAGCTCAGTTGGATAGAGCAACAGCCTTCTAAGCTGTGGGCCGCTGGTTCGAATCCAGCAGGGCGCGCCATTTCTTTTTCCCTTGATCATCTGAAAACGTGTGCTTTTTCTGCCTGTGCGATAAACAGGGGCGTTTTGTTGCGCGTAGAAGATGTGCCACTTGAGGGAAAAATAATTCATGCTAACTGTTCTGCATTCCATCATTCTGCCCGAAGCAGAGATCGAACAGTGTGCAGACCTTTATTCCCGTGGTGCTATTCTCCAGCCGTTAGAAGACGCTAACGGTTTTTCTGTGCCAGACGGTGGCAGCGTTTCCTTTGATACATTTTATAATGGGTTTTCTGTCGAAAAATGGCAGAGCCTTGGCACGATTGAAAACCTGTTCCTGCATATGCAGGCCAGTGGACAGTTTACCCTGCGCATCATGCATCACGGGGCTGACGGGGCCGTTACGTGTCTACAGAGTGTCACTGTTAATTGTGTAGATTTTGAAAGCACAACAATACCGGTTGCAGCATGGTCGGCTTTGAAAGAAGGCATGCTTTTTCTGCGCATTGAAGGCAGGGAAAAGACAGCCGTAAAAACAATGCGTCTGGTGACAGAAACGGCACCTGTCATGCGGCCCAGACTTGGGGTAGTCATTACGCATTTCAACCGGCAGGACTATGTTGTTCGGTCAATTGCGCGCGTTCGTAAAAAACTGCTGAATAATGCGTATTATAAAAAAGCGATAGATTTTATTATTGTTGATAACTCAAACAATTTGAATGCGGATGAACTTGAGGGCGCATCTGTTATTCCCAACCGTAATTACGGGGGCAGTGGGGGCTTCGCGCGTGGATTGCTTTATCTGAAAGACCAGAACAGCTACACGCATTGCCTGTTTATGGACGATGATATTTCCTGCGAAGTTGAGTCCATTAAACGGGCTTATACCGTTTTGTCCTATAGCACTGACCCGAAAATTGGTTTGGCTGGTGTTTTGCTTGATGCGGCCAAGCCATGGCATGTTCAGGAAAAAGGAGCCGAATTTAGCGGCGGGGTTTTCCGACCACTGCATCAAAATGCAGATGCACGGACTGTGCAGAACCTTCTGGGGCTTGAAAAAACGGCAGGTCATCCTGTGTACGGTGGGTGGTGGTTTTTTGCTTTCCGGCTTGATGCTGTTGATTACTACCCTTTTCCGTTTTTTGTTCGGGGGGATGATGCCCTGTTTGGACTGATCAACAAGTTCACTATTTTTACCATGAATGGGATTGCCTGTTTTTCAGAACATTTTTTATCGAAAGAAACAGCACTGACCCGTTATCTGGGGTTCCGCGCATCGCTTGCTGCCTATCTGATGGAGGGTCGGGGGAGTGTTGTGCCTGCACTGAAACGAGTTGGGGCAAGTTTTCTGTGGTGTGCGTTTTCTTATCGGTATGAAAGCGCACGCGCTGTGGCGTTGGCCGTGCGGGATGTGGGGAAGGGGGTATCATTCTGGGGCCGTGACCTCGCCTATCCGCCGTCTCTTAAGGAAATTGAGCGCGAGAATAGTCATGACGAGCTTCCCTCTTATTTTGCCGAGCATGCTTTTAGCACGGACGCCGCACCGGAAACTGGGCTGCGGAAGATTATCAGGGCCATCACATTAAACGGTCACTTGATTCCGTCAGTGATAATGAAGAAAAATCCTTTATACACCAGCGAATATGCACGCGGTCTTTTGTCAAAAGTGTTTATGACCCGGCGTGTGGTTTACCAGAAATATGAGACGAATAAGGTCTTTAGTCGGGATGTGAACCGGAAAACATTTTTCACAAACCTTTTTGAATTTGGCCGATATGGGGTGTCATTCACACTACGCTATCGCACTCTTGCCAAGGATTATCAGCAGAACGGACGGAAACTGTGCACAGAAGCCTTCTGGCGAAAGGTTTATTCTTCTTCAGAAGACAAAAACTGCTAGTCTGGTTCTCTTTTGAAAATCTCTTTGCCTAAGACAGGTTAAATGTCTTGAAAAATTAAGGTGCCGTGTAATGTTCTATAAAAACAGACCATCATATTCTTACACAGGTACATTTGCCCGCCAATGGGTGCGCTCGCTGCTGCTTGCATCGGTGGTAACGTGTACAGTGCCAGCCGCAGCATTTGCCGCAGAGGCAGATGCGGCTACAGCGCAGGATGCGGCATCTGACCCTTATGCACCGATTGATCCGCACAAAATGTCAGACATCATGCGGGTTCTGGCATCAGATGCATTTGAAGGGCGCGCACCGGGCACACAAGGCGAAGAACGCACTGTGGCATGGATTATTGACCAGTATCAGAAACTGGGCCTGGAGCCTGCGGGCGACAATGGTGGGTGGACGCAAACCGTACCACTTTTGCGGACCCGTGTTGGGAAACCAAGTGTATCGCAAGTCAGTTTTTTAGGAAAAACTGTTCCTTTGGTGCAGAATAAGGATATTTATTTTGCAACGGTAAGGCCTGTCACACAGATTGATATTACAAAAGTACCCATGGTATTTGTGGGCTATGGTGTTCACGCGCCTGAACGCGGATGGGATGATTTCAAGGGCGTGGATTTGAAAGGCAAAATTGCGGTCTTTCTGATTAATGATCCCGATTTTGAAGCCAAGCCTGAAGATGCTGCCCACGGCCGTTTCAATGGCCGCGCCATGACCTATTACGGGCGCTGGACCTATAAATATGAAGAAGCAGCCCGACGCGGGGCGATTGGTGCTCTGATTGTGCATGACACGCCCGGAGCATCCTACGGGTGGGAAACGGTCATTGCCCCCGGCGGGGAAGCATTTGATAGTGTGCATGGTGCTAAAGACCAGTCTGTTTTGATGCAGGGCTGGCTTTCAGGCGATGCCGCTAACAGGCTGTTTTCTGCGGCTGGGCTTGATCTGGCTGAACAACGGGTTAAGGCGCGACAGACTGATTTTGCCCCTGTCACGTTACAGAACGCTGCATTTTCTTTGAAAGTGCCAGTACAGAAAACAGACCTTAAAAGTCAGAATGTGCTGGCCAAAATAACCGGGGCCAAAACGCCAGATGAAAGCGTGATGTTTGGCGCACATTGGGATGCGTATGGCACCAGCACTGATGCGCGTGGTCAAATGGTAATGCGCCGCGGCGCGATTGATGATGGCTCTGGTATTGCGGGTGTTCTGGAAATTGCCCGTGCCTTTAAAGCTGGTCCTCAACCTGACCGTACGGTGGTGTTTGCAGCATGGACGGCAGAAGAACGTGGTCTTCTTGGTTCAGGTTGGTATGCCGCGCATCCACTGGTCAAACTGGAAAAAACGGCAGCTAATTTCACGATGGATGTTTTGCAGATGGCTGGCCCGGCCCGTAATGCCTTCATGGTAGGGGCAGGGCAGAATACGGTGCAGGATGATGTTGCCGCGGTTGCTAAGAAGCAGGGGCGCACCATGGTGGCAGAAGCCATGCCAGAACGCGGTGCATTCTACCGCGCAGACCATCTGCCGTTTGCCCGTGCAGGCGTACCAGTCGTGGCCATGATGGACATGGCAGGTTACCCTGACCTGATAAACGGTGGTGTGGCTGCTGGTAAGGCTTGGTTGCAGGGCTATATGGCCTGTTACCATCAGGCATGTGACGCATGGAACCCGAACTGGGATGTGCGGGGTGCGGCAGAAGATGTGGCGCTACTATACACTGTAGGCAAAAATCTGGCGTTTTCGCAAAAATGGCCGCAATGGAAGCCGGATTCTGAATTTGCGAGTATTCGTGATGCAAGCCGGGCCGCCCGTCGCAATTAACGGGTGATTAGCGCGCCCGTTTCCATCCTTTGTCTTCCTGTCGCCAGTAGGCCAGTTCATGGCCTGCTGTTTTTAGGGTGGACCAACGGGTGCGCGCAGCGGCAACGGCGTTTTCGTCGTGGCCGTCAAACAGATCAAACACACGCTCAAAAGGTGTGCAGTCAGAACAGGATCGGTTTTCAAGTAAAAAGAGAAACGGGGCTTTATTTGGTACACTTTCGTCAAGCGCAAGCCAGATGGGCTGTAAGTCAGGCATAAGAATGCCTTCGCTACCATGGGGCAGCCAAGAGGGTGAAGAAACCTTCCAGAGCGCTTTGTCCACGTCTTCCAGCACTGGCTTGGTCGCACACCATACGGCAGCTTTCTGACCGCTGGCCAATGTGCGTGACAGCAGTTGCGGCAGTGCTTCCGTCACAGTGGTGCGGGTCAGATGATAAAAGCCGATCTGCGTCATGCTGGGCGTCGTCCTCGTCTTCAGGCGTGTGGACTATAACACGTTTGAACGGGGCAAGAAGATCGCGCTTTGAAAGAGTGCTACTGGTCCGTCCTCTGTTTTAAAGTGAGCTCGAATTGTTATTCATTATTGCCTGATAGAATTTTAGATTATCAATTCAGAAAATAGAGATTTTTTGAATAATACGTTTTCTTGTATGTCATGAACGCATGTAAGAGACGCAGAGGGGAACGATCGTTCAGTCCGTGCGCTGGGTGTAGCATAGGTCAGAAAGGCTGATGATGCAGCCCCGCACAGAGGCTGAAGAGGTGGCATGGATGGGCAGTCGATAGACTGACCGCCATACAGGTGAGTAATGAAAGGCAGCAACGCCATGACGAAAACAGTAACACTTGCTGATGGTACCGTTCTCCCTGCGTTGGGGATGGGTACCTGGAACATGGGTGAAACCGGCGGGACACGTTTTCAGGACGAGGTCGCCAGCCTGCGTTATGGGCTGGATGCCGGGTTGCGGGTGATTGATACCGCAGAAATGTATGGCAATGGCCGGTCAGAAAGTTTGGTGGGAGAAGCCATTTTCCCCCAGCGGGACAAGGTGTTTCTTGTCTCAAAGGTCCTGCCATCCAATGCTTCAGCAGACGGTGTTGCCACAGCATGCCGTAATTCCTTGCGCCGATTGGGAACAGACCGCTTGGATCTGTATCTGCTTCACTGGCGGGGTGGGGTGCCGTTGGGGGAAACCATACAGGCATTTCGTAAATTGAAGCAGGAAGGACTTATTCGCCATTGGGGTGTTTCAAACTTTGACGTGGAAGATATTCTTGAACTGGAAGAATATACCCGCCCCGGCGAGTGTGTGGTGAACCAGATTTTATATAGTCTGGAGCATCGCGGTGTTGAATATGACCTGCTGGATGCAGACCGCCATCGGAATATTGTCACAATGGCTTACTCCCCGATTGGTCAGGGCGGTGCCTTGTTGCAGAATAAAGCATTGAAGGCTGTTGCTGCCCGCCACAAAACTTCAACAGGGCCAGCTACACCCGCGCAGATTGCATTGGCTTGGGTGCTGCGTCAGCGGAATATGCTGGCTATCCCGAAGGCGGGAACAGTGGCGCATCTGAAACAGAATATTGCAGCGCAGGACATTGAACTGACAGAGGCTGACCTGACAGATCTTGATCAGGCATTTGCTCCACCTTCCAGAAAGGTCTCGTTGGAAATGATCTGACGAGGCGTTGTTGGAAAGATTTGTGTGTAAGGCTGATAATAGGCGTAATTTCTTCAAATTTTGAAATATGCAGCGGTGCAAAAATGGTTTGATTTGGCCGAGATGCTAGGCAAATAGTTTTGGTGGAGCCTTAAAAAGAAACCCAACCGCCGCATGTTGTCCTATTTTTTGCAAACGGAAGCATATACTGGTGATGTGCGGCAGAGGGAGGCAGAACAATTCTGCCAGCTCTCTCTTCTGAACTTTCGGGGGGCCCGCTCAGTCTTCGGAACGTGGGCGGCGGCCGATATGTACTGTCAGAGTAATAGGTTGATTCTGGCGTTGTACTGTCACCTGCACATCAGTATTAGGCCGTGCTGCTGCTACAGCACGGATCATGCTGCGGGCGGTGTCCATGTGTTCACCAGCCATGGCGGTAATGACGTCGCCTTTTTTCAAGCCGCCGCGCGCCGCTGGGCTGTTGTGGTCAACTTCGGCAACGCGTGTGCCGTTGTGGGTAATGATATCTTCTAGCGTGGCCCCTAGCCATCCCCGGTCGATGTGACCATCGCGGCGCAGAGATTCTACAACAGGGATAACAATTTCAGACGGGATAGAGAACCCAAGACCCACAGACCCACCCGTGGGGGAGACAATGGCCGTATTCAGCGCAATGACCTGCCCTGCCAGATTAAAGGTCGGGCCGCCAGAATTGCCGGGGTTAATGGGGGCGTCAAGCTGAAGGAAATCATCAAACGGGCCGGTGCCGATATCCCGCCCACGGGCTGACACTATGCCAGCAGTTACGGAGGACCCTAGCCCGAAAGGATTGCCCGCCGCGACAATCCAGTCACCAACCTGTACCAGACGGCTGTCACCCCATTCCAGGTAAGGCAGGGGCGTGGCACTTTTGATTTTGATAACCGCAATATCAGTCAGGTCATCTATCCCCACAAGCTGGGCTGAATATTCCTTTCCGTCCATCAGGGCGACCGTAATCTTATCGGCGTCTTCTACCACATGCCCGTTGGTAACGATGATACCTGATGGGTCGAGAATAAAGCCCGACCCTGCGCCCAGAACTTCATCTCCGTGCTTGCGCATTCTTTCCCGGAAACGTCGTTCAAGCGGCGTGCCTTTAACGGCGGAGGGCAGTTTTTTCCGGTTGCCTGAATCCGAATCTCGCGTGACGGCAATGTTCACCACAGCGGGCACAACTTTACGAACCAGCGGCGCGAAGGATGTGGGGCCAGGAGGGGCAACCAAGGGCACCGCAGGCGCAAAGGCAGGGAGGGGTTGAGCACGTGCTGGCCCGGCAGCCACCTCGGCACCCGGGAGGCATGTGACCGCGAGAACCGGCAGGCTGCGCAGGAAAGTCTTCATCGTGCTGTGGTGTTACATCCCATCATGCTCACTTGTGCCCTTGTTTGCGCCATTTGTGCAATGGGAGTATGGATTTGTTGTAACAAATTCAGCAATCTGTGGCGTAAATTCGACAGATGTCATGAAACCTTAACGCTTGGGGCCGCGAGGTTTTGCCGGAGCCAAGGCTGGGTTTTCGGGCCATTCATGTTTGGGGTATCGGCCCCGCATATCACGCCGCATATCTGCCCAGCCACCCTGCCAGAAGCCCGCCAGATCTGCCGTGATAGCCTGTGGTCGCCCAGCGGGGGAAAGCAACGCAAGCCGTAAAGGTACACGGCCTGCGGCAAGTTGCGGTGTTTTGTCCGTGCCATAAAAGACCTGTGCCCGAGCTTCAGCAACCGGCACGGGTTGTGTGTAGTCAACACTGGCGGTTCCGCCCGGCAACGCAAGCGTGGTGGGTAAATTGGTATCAAGCCACTGCGTGCGGGCATAGCCCAGAGAGGTGCGCAGAAGCATCAGCACATCTAACCCTTTCAAATCTGCGACGGATGTTAGTCCATCCAGCCAAGGGGCCAGCCAGTCATCCATGGTGGCGGACAGGGCGGTTGTTGAAAAATCTGGCCAGTCTTCTTCAACGCCGTGTGTGCCACCGGGCAGGGTACGGGCCAGTTCTACACGCGCCTGAAGTTGGCGGGCGGCGTTGGTCCAGTCCAACGTGGTTTCAGGTGTGGCTTTGGCTTGCGCCAGCAGAAGGGATGCAGCGTCGCCGCTCTGCACTTTTTCCGTGCGGTCACGCAGTATCAGGCAACCGATACGCGTGCGGCGGCGGGCCAGAATATTGCCTGATACGGAATCAAGCGACGTCTCGACCTGCTCTTTCGTGCGGTCAAGCAATGCGGGTGGCAGCGCGTTCAGATCAAGTGGGGCTGCCAGTCTGATTTCGGCTGATGTGCGTAAGTGCAGGCCAGCGACGGCCAACAGTTTTTTTTCAGCCAATGGGTCGTCGCGCCGCAAGCGGGCGTTTGTGCCGCTGGAAAGCCGGAAATTCCCAGCCTCCCCGCGTGACAGGGCAATCCGGTCAGGAAAGCCGGCGGAGAGGAGTGCGGCTGGGTCGCCTGCGGCAGGGTGGCGGGCACTTAACCCCAGCCGAAGCCGAAAACGGCCAGCTGCCTGCCGAATACGCGCCAGAGCCCCCCGGTCTGCATCTGGATGATCACCGCCCGCGATCAGATCAAGACGAAGGGAAATGTCAGCCGGAGGAATGGGCGGTGGCCCAGACCGCCCGACGGCACGGGGGCGGAGGGGGTCTCGCTCTTCCAGTAGGGCAGCGAGGTCCGCTGCCAGTGCAGCTTCTTCTTCCGTGTTGGCCGCCAGCATCATGGCGGCAAGGCGCGGGTGTGTCCCAAGGGTTGCCATGTTGTGGCCGAGTTTTGTGATCGTGCCCGACTCATCCAGCGCGCCCAGCATGGTCAGCAGATCACGCGCCGCAGCAATGGCGCTGCCTGGCGGCTGGTCTGGCAGGGGAAGTGGGGTCTGATTAGCGCCAACGGTATCGGCCCATAATGCGGTCGCCAGTACGAAATCGGCCAGATCGGCTTCCAGAATTTCAGGTCTGTCGTGCTGGGGCAGGCCGCGTTCCGTAGCAGTTGTCCAGAGGCATATGGCGGTGCCCGGGGCTTCTCGCCCGGCGCGGCCAGCGCGCTGGCGGGCTGCGGCTTTTGAAATACGCACAGTTTCAAGCCGGGACAGACCCGCCCCCGCGTCAAAGCGGGGAGCGCGACGGAAACCACCATCAATCACAACTCTGACGCCCGGAACAGTCAGCGAGGTTTCGGCAATGGACGTTGCCAGAATAACGCGACGCTCGCCCGCATTGCCGGGACGGAGCACACGCGCTTGCTCCGCCGGGGGGAGTTCGCCGTGCAGAGGCAGAACGGTTGCCCCGCAGCCTTCCAGCAACTGCGTGGTGCGGCGTATCTCACCCGTACCGGGGAGAAAAACCAGAATATCGCCTTCAGTATCACCCAGAGCCTGTTTGACAGCATTGGCTGTTGTGGGGGCCAGATCACGCACATGGGTGATATCGCGTTTGGCATGATGCACCGTTAACGGAAACATGCGGCCTTCGCTGGTGATAACCGGCGCATTCATCAGGGCGGCAAGGCGGTCTGTTTCTGCTGTGGCAGACATGGCGACCAGTCGTAGGTCGGGCCGCAGCGTGCGTTGCAAATCAAGACAGAACGCCAGAGCCAGATCAGCTTCCAGCGACCGTTCATGGACTTCGTCTATAATGACGCAGGCCACATTTTCCAGCATGGGGTCACCCAGCAGGCGACGCAGAAACAGCCCCTCGGTCAGCACTTCAATACGTGTTCGGTCTGAAATGGCAGAGTCCAGGCGGGTGCGGTAGCCAGCAAAGCCGCCCACATCTTCCCCCATCACGGCTGAAATACGCTGGGCTGCGGCACGGGCCGCCAGCCTGCGTGGTTCAAGCATGATGATGCGGTCTGCTTCACGCCGCCATGGTGCCTTTGCCAGCACAGGGGGCACTGTGGTGGTTTTACCGGCCCCCGGTGGGGCAACCAGAATAGCCGATGCCGGATGGTCAGCCGATGGATCATGCGCGAGTGCCGCATAGAGGTTCGGCAAGGCTTCCTGCACGGGAAGGCCATCGGCCAGGGCAAACAGATCTGACGGAAAAGACGGTGTTGGCATAAGGGCGTTATGGCTGATCAGCACTGGTGGCGGCAATGTCTGGCGGTCGCAATAATTGCGAGGCTGAAGAAAACGGGTCTCAACTCACTAAAAACAGTTGTGGTTTTTCACAGGAAGGTGATATGCGATTGATTCTCATTTACTGAATGCAGATAGAGGGTACGGTGCGCGTCAAACAGACAGCAGGGCGGGTGAAAGCTCAGGAAAAATCCAGACTGACGGCAGGCGCACTCTGCCGCTACGGTGTTTTTCTATGGAGTGTCACAGCAGGTCTGCCGGTTGTTGCCGCGCAGGCTGCCGATACGGATGATGCCGCCAAGAAAAAACCCCAGCAGCATCAGGCCAGCCAGACCAAAACGGACAAGTCTGCCCCTGAAAACGATGTGCCCGATAGCGTGGAAAGTCTGGTTGTGCAGGGTGAACGGCATAAAAATGCCACGACTGACGGCACCGGCAGCTACGTTGTAAAAGCTGTCTCCATGAGCAAGATGCTGATGCGGCTGGATGAAATTCCACAATCTGTGTCGGTGCTCAGCCGTCAGCAAATGCGGGACCAGAACCTGAATACGGTTGATGACGCCCTGAAGCAGGTGCCGGGTATCAACGTCAATTTGTATGGGGATGGCACAGCGGGAATTACATCTCGCGGGTATGCTGTCACCCCGCAGTTTGACGGCGTGCCCTCAACGGGTGGCCTGCAAATGAGCCAGCAATTTGATGTTGCTATTTATGACAGGCTTGAAGTTTTACGCGGCCCCAACGGTATGTTTCAGGGGTCTGCCCCGCCGGGCGGGAGTGTGAACTTTGTGCGCAAGCGTCCGCTTGACCATTTCAAGGCGCAGGGGTCTTTCAGCGGTGGGTCGTGGAATAATTTTCACGCTGATGCTGATGTTACTGGTCCGCTAACCGCATCAAAGCGCGTAACTGGCCGCTTTGTGCTGGCGGGTACGGATCGTGATTACTTCTACCAGAATGCGCATGACCGTCGTTGGACAGCTTATGCCGACATTGATGTGCATATTACGGACCACACAACATTATCGCTTATGGCTATCGGGCAGAAGAATGATACGACCCGCTTCATGGGGTTGCCGCGTGCGGCGAACGGGGCCGATCTTCATTTAAGCCGGAACAGTTTTGTGGGGGCAGACTGGGGGCAGACAAGTTCACCCATGTATGAACTTGGGGGCGAACTGGAACACCGTTTTGGTGGTGGATGGCGTGTGCGGCTAAGCGGCCGACACCGCGTGACAGATACCAGTATGCATTATGCTTATCTGAACAGCTATACGGCAGCGCAGAAAAAGGGAAACTTCGTTGTTGCGAAATCCCTTATCCGCGATGTGTATGATGGTGCAGATCTGTATTTTACGGGCCCAGTTCATCTTCTAAACCGCAAGCATGATCTGCTGATTGGTGCCAATTACGATTCAGACGTTATGACCGATGGTGGAGCAACAGTGAATTCACGAACCAATACGTCTTTGGCGGGATTGGATATTTTCGCACCGGTTATTTCAAGCACTATCGAACCAACCATCACCACGATGTATAGGGAGCCAACGCAACAGGCAGGCATATATGGGTCTGCGCGCATCCAGATTCTGAAATCTCTCGACCTGATGCTCGGCGGACGGTTAAGTTTTTACGAGTATAAATATCGTAATCTCTCAACCAACGGTTCGTATGTTGTCAGTCAGAAGAACAACGCGGTTCCTACCCCGTATCTGGGTCTTGTGTGGCATTTTGTGCCTAATATTGCGGCCTATGTCAGCTTTACGGATACGTTTACGCCACAATCTGCTTACAGTCTTTCTGGCCGGTTGAAGCCGGTATTGGGGCAGCAGATTGAAGGCGGGCTGAAAGGCGATTTTTTCAATCGCAAGCTGAATGTCACCTTGGCTGGTTATCGCGTGATCGAGCGTAACAAGGCTATTGAGGATGGTGATCTGGAGCCAATCTGCGGCCGTTCGCATACCAGCACCTGTTATCGCGCAGCTGGGAAAGTGCGTAGTCAAGGCGCGGAGATTGAGATGATAGGTCGCCTATTGCCCGGGTGGGATATCAATGCCAGCTATACCTATAATGATAACGTCATCCTGAAAAACAGCGATGCGTCGTTAGTTGGACAGGCTTATACGCCAAACTTTCCCAAGCATCTTTTTAAACTTTGGACGCATTATCGGTTTGCTGCGCCGGAAGTCACACGCAATGTCTGGAGTGTCGGCGGTGGCGTGACGGCGCAGAGTGGCACGTTTGGTACGACCCGAACCGTTACGCAGGGTAGCTACGTCGTTGCAAGTGCGCAGGTAGGATACCAGTTGCGGCCAGAATTGAATATTACTGTAAACGTCAATAACCTTTCCAACACGCGCTATTATCAGCGGTTGGGGAATGTTAATTATTATAATTATTATGGTGAGCCACGAAATTTCATGGCGACCGTGCAAAGCGTTTTCTAAAAATAGACTTGCTGCACAAAAAATGGCCCGTCATGAAAATAACGGGCCATGGGGTGTTTTATCAGTTACCTGAAGAAACGGATTTTGTTGCCGCTGCGCTCTTCTTGGTGGGAGCTTTCAAAAAACCTGCCTTGGGAGACAAAACTTTTTGCTTTGTTGATGCTGTATCATCTCCCTCCCCGGCGGGGAAAATGGCATCAGGTTCGCTACTGACCGGCGCAGCTTTGGGCTGGGTGGCTGCCGGAGTATCAGTGGCAGTGGGCACAGTGACCGTCGGTGTTGTAATTGTCGGCACATCGACCTTGGGTGTCTCAACCGTTACGGGTGCGTTGGCAGGCAGTGTTGTGGGCGATGTCGGGTCTGGTGTGGTGACGGGTGCTGTAACAGCCGCTGCGGCGGGAAGAACGGCTGACGTTGCAGGCACTGCGTCCCCGGGTTTACCCAGTTGCTGTGTCTGTATGGCAGACCCAACGGGAGTGCCTCCGGCATCCACCACCCAGGCACTGAGGGTGTGTCTAACCTGATATTCCAGTTCCACATTGATGCGCTGCATCATGGTCTGCGTGACTTCATACAGATTAGCAGGGCTGTCTGCATCGCCTTTTGACAGGTCAGGATGCACCGTGCTGGTGACGTGTGCTTCCGCATGCGCAGCCTGTGTACCACCGGGATTAAGAATGTTCAGGTGCACATCAATCTGACCATTCAGTGTGCCACCCGAATTATGCAGAATGGAAGCCCGATCAATAACGAACTGTGCCGTGCTGCCATTATTGCTTGCTGCGGCTAACCGATCTTCCGCCATCTGACGCAGGGCCTGAACCGGGGGCGTGGGGGCACGATAGCCGATATCGCCTTCAACCGGGTGTGTCACCGTGTTGTCCACTACAGACAGGGTGCTGACATTCAGGTTCATCTGGCTGAGGTAGTCATACCGGAGCGGGGCGAAGTGGGTAGGCTGCTGTTCGCCCGCACACCCTGCCAGCAACGCAGGCAGGACAATGGCGGCGGTTAACGACAGGCGAAGCGGGCGAGAGAACAGCGGCATGGCGCGGACCCTTTCTAGTCAAAGATCCTGGATCAAATTCGGATAGGGCAGGATCCGGGACTCTGCCCGGCGAAATCCTGCCTGCGGAGGTGAGTATGGTCAACGGGCCATAACAGGACTGCCCTTCCTAACAAAGCAGTCATGCAGTAAGTTCCCCGCCATAAACAAGGAGAGAGTGCGTGGAGAGTAATCTGAGCTGCCCAACCTGCGGCTGTGAGCACGTATACCCTGACGGCAGTCTGTGGATTTGCCCGGAATGTGGGAACGAGTGGAGCCAGGATGCTGCCAATGATGCAGCCGGTGCGGCAGAAGGGCAGGGTGACATCCGGGACGCAAACGGTAATGTTCTGGCCGACGGCGATACTGTGACGGTTATCAAGGATCTGAAAATCAAAGGGTCATCACAGGCGGTCAAGGGTGGCACCAAGGTAAAGAATATTCGCCTGATTGATGGCACAGACGGGCATAACATTGCCTGCAAGATTGCCGGGTTTGGCGCAATGAACCTGAAGTCGGAATTTGTGAAGAAGTCCTGATAGTGGGGACCAGACACAGCTATCCGGCAAAGTGCTCTGTTGAAAAGGCGCATTCGTTCTGGGTACGCTTTTTTTAATGCGTCTATGACGTATGAACGTTGATTTCAGAACCGTCTTTTATAGTTCACGGCATGGCGAAATGACTGAAACAAACAGACAAAGACTTGGCTTGATGCGCTTGCTGGAGATTAAACGACCAGTTACCCCGGGCGTTTCTATCAGCACATGACGTGGGTTGTTTTGCCCTGTCTCTTTAAGTCGCGTTTTTGGGGATAATGGCCTGAAGGGCGGTGACGCATAATTCGACCGCATTCTGGCGGGATGGTGCGTCAGGTGTTGGCACTTCGCGTGACAGGGTCGAGACAAAATCAAGCCATGCCATCAAGGCCCCGCGCAAAAGCGGGGTTTCATTCAGGTTCAGCGCCATCATGATCTGTGCTGTCATAATTTCATGATAATTACGACTGATACGCTCGACCATATCGGGTAGTCGATTGGCTTGAAGATGCAAATTGATGGCGTGGTTATTGGCCGGGGAGAAATGTTCCAGATACCGGAATATGGCCTGACGGATGTTCTGAAACACGTCCTGCATCGGGTCAAACTGAGTCAGAGCTAGCAGGGTATCGGCTTCATGCCGTAAAACTGCTTCAAATAAAGCGGTTTTACTAGGAAAATAATGGTAAATCAGGGCGCGCGTCACGCCAGCATCTGCCCCAATACGGGCCATGGAGGCCCTGTCATATCCGTCACGCGCAAAGTGCGTCGCGGCAACGGCAATAATCTGCTGTTGACGATTATCAGGCTCCATACGCGCAGATTTTACAGCATTGGACATAAGCCAGCATGTGCCGTGGCGCAGCCTATTTTACAAGTGTTCCTGTTAGTGCAGGCAATTACTGGGCTGCGGTGTGACCATAAAGACGCGCGCATAAGAGGATCCAGCAACAAGAGAAATACAACCTGTAGTTGTAAAAATCAGTCCGGTGTGGAGGCAGGCAACAAAATGAAGCCCGCCCCTGTCGCGTAACCCTGTGTCGATATCCTACGACATTAGGTCGCTGGTGATGAAATATCCTTACGAGGAAAGCGGAAATCGGTGTTGCAGAACTCACAGGTCATGACAATCAATCCGTCATCCTGCATCATGTGGTCCAGATCATCTTCCGGGAAACCCTGTAACACACTGGCCAGCCGTGCACGGGAACAGCGGCAGCCATAGGCCAGAGCGCGGGCGTGTCCAATATGCAAATCTTCCTGATGGAACAGGCGATAAAGCAGATCAGACGGAGGGAGCGCATCATCCAGAAGTTCACGACTGGTCAGGGTTGTGGCCAGAATGGTGGCTGTTTCCCAACTGGCGTCAGCATCATCTTCGCCCACAACGTGTAGGCCGCCTTCACCGGCAATCCGTTCAAGCACAAGGCCGCCAGCGCGCCAGCCAGCATCTGTCATGCGGCAGCTTAAGTAAATCCAGCAGGCGTGCTGTTCACTGGTCGCAAAATAGTGCGAGACCATGGCTGACAGATCATCCCCGGCAAGATCCACAATGCCTTGATGCCGTTCTGTCTCCGCACCTTGTTCAACTGTCAGGGCAAGATAGCCGTTGCCCAGCAGTTCCCGGTCTGTGGGGTTGGGTGTTTCGGCCAGAAGCGCCGCCAGTGCGTCTTCATCAGTCCGGGCATAGAACCGTAAAGCGCCAGTATCCGTGCTGTCAGCCACCAGAAGGGGAACTGGCCCATCGCCTTTAATCTGGAGGGAAAAAGACCCCTGAAATTTCAGGGCAGAGGCAAGAGCTGCAACCAGTGCAAGTGCCTTCCCAGCCAGCCGTGTGACAGGGGCTGGGTGGTCATGGCGTGTCAGAAGAACGTCAGCCAGCACGCCAAGCCGCACAAGCCGACCGCGCACGGGACGGCCTTGCAGAAAGAATGGTGTGACGCCACCGGGTACAACCAGATCGGGCACATCGGGGCGGTCGCGGTCAAGAAAAGCGGGGGTTTGCATCATAGGGGGCCTTGGAAAAAGAAAACGGGCCAAGGCAGCGTGAAAGCCAACGTCAGGTGCCCCAGTAGTCAAAGGCACCCAAGATGGCGGCGCTGCTTGGCCCGCATGACAAACGGTCTGCTTTAGATGGCGCTTGAAATATCCAGTTCAAGCTTCTCCAGTTTCTGTTCCAGCGCGCGGCAGGTTTCAGCATCCAGTTCCAGCCCATCTTTCAGCGCCCGGAGCAGGCCCTGTCGGCAGGCATCATGTGCACTGTCCAGATCTGCCGCACGGCCACATCCGGCCAGACAATCCAGATAGGATGCCCGGAACGGAGCCAGTTTTTCAGCCGCAACAGGCAGCGTTGCCAGAATACTGTCAAGCGACCCTTCAACCCAGCCGGGGGTGGGCGGGGTGTCTTCCGTGCTGGTGGGGTGAATGTTGTCCGTGCCGCTCATTGCTTATTCCTTCCCGAAAGAAAGCCAGTCTGTGCCGCCCATGGCCCATGCCAACACACCTTTCTGGGCATGCAGGCGGTTTTCGGCTTCATCAAACACAACGGATTGTGGGCCTTCAAACACGTCTTTGGTTACTTCCTCGCCAATATGGGCAGGCAGGCAGTGCATGAACAGGGCATCTGGTGCAGCAAGCGCCATCAGGCTGCTGTTGACCTGATACGGTTCCAGCTTTGCCATGCGTGTGGCCGCTTCTTCTTCAGAGTCAGACATGCTGATCCATGTGTCGGTCACCACACAATCTGCCCCGGCCACGGCTTCACGCGGGTCTGCTGTCCATTCGACGGCACCGCCTTCCCGTTTGGCCCAGTCAAGGACGTCCTGCGGCGGGCGCATGTCAGCAGGGGTTGCGGCCCGCAGCTTGAAGCCAAAACGAACCGCCCCTTCAATCAGGGACACCAGCACGTTATTGCCATCACCCGTCCACGCGAAGGTGCGGCCCTGCACGGGGCCGCGATGTTCTTCAAATGTCAGGATGTCGGCTAAAATCTGCACAGGATGAGAACTGGGAGTCAGCCCGTTAATAACGGGAACGCTGCTCCATTTTGCCAGATCCAGGAGCGAGTTTGTCTTGCCCGTGCGCAGCACCAACGCATCGACAAACCGTGACAGAACGCGGGCGGTATCGGCTATGGTTTCGCCTCGGCCCAACTGCATTTCATTAGGGGTCAGAATAACTGCATCGCCCCCAAGCTGCCGAATACCCACTTCAAAAGACACGCGTGTGCGGGTTGAGGGCTTGGACAGAATAATACCCAGCATCCGGCCTGCCAGCGGCAGGTGAGGGTGCAGAGGAAAGCGGCGGCCCTGCTGCATGATTTTCATGCTGCGGGCGACATCCAGAATCTGGCGCAGGGTTGCTGCGTCCAGATCTTTCAGGTCAAGAAAATGGCGCGGCCCGGCGATGCTCTGGGTGGCGGAAAGGGTGGAAAGGGCAGCGCTCACGGGGTTGGCTCCAGAACTGTCTTGTCGTTGTGGCTGTTGGAAAAAATAGCCTGCCGCAAGCGGGAGACAGCTTCCATGCAGTCTTCTTCGGTAATGGTCAGGGGCGGCACCAGCCGCAGAACATTGTCACCGGCAGTAACGCACAGCAGCCCCGCTTTCTGGGCGGCAGCCTGCACATCCCCAACAGGTTCTACACAGCGCAGGCCGATCAGCAGGCCCAGTCCACGGCGTTCGGAAAAGACACCGGGGGCTTCCTGCACCAGTTTATCAAGCTGGGTATCAAGCAGTTTGGCGCGGGCCTGCACCTGTTCCAGAAAACCGGGCGCCAGTAGCACATCAAGCACGGCATTGGCCGCAGCACAGGCCAGCGGGTTCCCGCCAAATGTTGTGCCGTGGGTTCCGGCCGTCATGCCTTTGGCAACGGCTTCAGTTGCCAGAATGGCCCCGATGGGAAAGCCCCCACCCAATCCCTTAGCAGTTGAAAGCACATCAGGCGTAATCCCGGCCCATTCATGGGCAAAGAGCTTGCCTGTTCGGCCTACGCCGCATTGCACTTCATCCATTGCCAACAGCACGCCAGTTTCATCACATAGCGCGCGGAGGGCGCGGAGATACTCGACCGAGGCAACCTTGATGCCGCTTTCGCCCTGAATGGGCTCCAGCATGACGGCGGCTGTACGGGGGCCAATGGCGGCTTTGACGGCGTCAATGTCATTGAACGGCACATGCAGGAAGCCGGGTACAGGCTCACCAAACCCTTCAAGATATTTTGGGTTGCCCGTGGCGGAGAGCATGGCCAGTGTCCGGCCATGAAACGCACCGTTCATGCAGATGATTTCGGTCCGCTCCGGGTGGCCAGATAAAGCCTGTGCACGGCGCGCAAACTTGACCATGCCTTCATTGGCTTCTGCGCCTGAATTGCAGAAGAATGCGGTATCGGCAAAGCTGTTATCCACCAGCCGCTGTGCCAGCTTTTCAGCCTGCGGAATGCGGAACAGGTTGGAGACATGCATGACCTTGGCGGCCTGCTGCTGCACCGTTTCGACCAGATGCGGGTGGCCGTGGCCGACCGAGCATGTGGCAATGCCAGCAGCGAAGTCCAGGAATCGTCGCCCGTCCGTGGTGTACAGCCATGCGCCATCGCCCCGCTCAAAGGCAAGGTCGGCGCGGTTGTAGGTCGGTGTCAGGGCTGGAATCATGGACGCTATCTTTGTGTTGCTGTCATTGACCAAAAGAAAACAAATTAATGCAAAACGAAAAACGCCCGCTGCCTGTGGTGGAGCGGGCGACCCGTTGCAGCGCAATGATGACTGCGTTGTGCAGCCAGAGTCAAACGCCGAGTGCGAAATTCATCCATGAAACTGTCACATTTCTTGCGTGCGTGGGCACGTTGACGTCATGAATGGTCACAGATGCCTGTTTTAAGGCATACTATAATACATGACGTCCTCATCCTCACCCGGCTCTGACACGCCGCCTTCTCCACCCGATCGTGCTGTGTTGCGAGAGGCCGCGTTGGTGCATCTGGCCCGTTTCGCCACAACCCAGAAATCGCTTGAGCAGGTTCTGGCCCGCCGTGTTGCCCGGTGGGAGCGCGCTGCGCTGAAAGCCGGCGCTGAAAGCGAAGATGTGAACGCAACGGCTGCTGCCCTTAAATCTGTTATACAGGCTGTGGCTGCGGATATGGTGCAGCTTGGCGCTGTGAATGATGAGGCATTTGCCCGCGCCCGCGCCAAACGGCTTGTTCGCTCCGGTCGCTCGGGCAAAGCCGTGCAGGCACATCTGGCCGCCCGGGGCGTGGATGCCGAGGTACGTGACAGCGCGTTACAGGATGTGGTGGAAGGATTTTCTGCCACGGAAACCGAACTCTCGGCGGCACTGGTTCTTGCACGCAAAAGGCGGTTGGGGCCGTTTGCAGGTCTGCCGTCCCTGCGGCATTCTGGTGCGGACGATGCCGAGGGGGAAGAGAGCCGGTTGAAGCAGCTTGCTGACCGTCAGAAGGCGTTAGGGGTCTTTGCCCGGTCAGGCTACGGGCGCGATATTGCGGAACGCGTGCTTGATATGGAGCCCGAGGAAGCAGGAATGTGGATGGAACGGTTGAGGTCCGAATCGTGAAACGATACGTTTATCTGCTGCTGCCCCTGTTTCTGGCTGCCTGTGGTGGCGGGTGGAATGGGTCTGTGCAGTGTGCGCCTTATGCGCGTGAACATTCAGCCATTAACTTACGCGGAGCGGCTGCCAGCTGGTGGGGGCAGGCGCGGGGGCAATATACGCGTTCATCCACCCCGCATCAGGGGGATGTGCTGGTTTTTCGCTCAACGCGCCGTCTTCCATCCGGGCATGTTTCGGTGGTCAGGCAGGTACAAAATTCGCGGCTTGTGCTGGTTGATCATGCGAATTGGGAACCGGGGCGCGTTACCCGCAAGGCACCGGTTGAAGATGTTTCTCCTGCAAATGACTGGAGCCGCGTGCGCGTCTGGTGGTCGCCTATTCACGGTATGGGGAAAACCGTCTACCCTGCGTATGGGTTTATCGAGCCTATTGTGCTTGGCAGCACCTGAAATCTGGTAACCGGGCCAGACATATAGGGTGGTTAGGTCCTAGATTTCGCACCAGTTGCGGGAGATCGGGCTTGCATGACACGGCAATGGCCGCCATGTGAACTAAAGACAGACGCAGGGTTGTCTGGGGTATCCAGCCTGTGTCGGCATGTAAACAGAGGACTGTTGAATGGGTAGCTTGAGCATCTGGCACTGGCTGATTGTGCTTGCGGTTGTGCTGGTGGTTTTTGGCGGTGGCGGCAAAATCAGCTCCATGATGGGTGACTTCGCGAAGGGAATTAAATCCTTCAAGAAGCATATGGCTGATGATGAACCGATGGATGACAGCGCAAGCCGCCCCAACGGTCATATTGCCCCGCCACCAGCCTCAACCCCGGTTGAGCCCGTTCCCGCCGCGCGTGACAAAACGCCCCAGCCCTAAGACGGTCAGGCCGTTATCTGCCTGTCAGGGTGTGTAACTGGCCGCAGCAGGTCAGGGTATAAAGGTATGAGCGAAAGCATGACGGATTTTGCGCGTGCCGTACAGGATATCCTGACGGCGGGTCAGCGAATGGATAGCCGTGGGTGGGTGCCCGCTACGGCCGGGAATATCAGTCGCAGGCTGGCCGACGGGCGCATCGCCATTACGCGCTCGGGCGGCCACAAGGGCTTTTTGCAGGCAGCGGATGTCATTACCGTTGATGAAAACGGAAAGCCCCATCGCGCCGAAGACAAACCCAGTGCGGAAACCCTGCTGCACTGCCAGATTTACCGGCAGGACCCTACGGCCGGGGCGGTTTTGCACGGCCATTCCGTGGCATCTACCGTGCTGTCCATGATCGAAAAAACCAACGCTTTGCAGCTTGCCGATTACGAAGTGTTAAAAGTGTTTGAAGGTCAGACTACCCACGCCACAACCGTGCCCGTGCCGCTGTTTGACAACGATCAGGATATAGCCCGGTTGGCGCGTGAGGTTGAGCCTGCGTTTGGTGCAATGCCCGCTGGCTACATTATCCGTGGTCATGGCGTGTATGTGTGGGGCAAAGATATGCCTACCGCGATGGCCCGTCTGGAAGGGTTGGAGTTTCTGCTGGCTTGCGCGCTGGAAAGAAGGAAGCTGGGTGTATGAGCACACTGACTATCTTTCAGGATACGGTACCTGAAACCCCTGTTCTGAAAACGCATGATCCTGTGGAAATTGCGGCAGAACTCAAAGCGCTGGGTGTGCGCTTTGAACGCTGGGATGGCCCGTCCATACCGCCGCGTGATGCGGATGAAGAAACAGTTCTGGCAACCTATCGCCCATTTCTTGACAAACTGATGGGCGAAACGGGCGCAGGCTCGGCGGATGTGCTGCGTGTTGATGAAAACACGCCTAACCGTGAAGCCCTGCGTGGCAAGTTTCTGTCAGAGCACATCCATAGCGAAGACGAAGTCCGGTTTTTTGTGCATGGCGGTGGCCACTTCATTCTGCACGTAGGGCCGCGTATTTATGATGTGCATTGCACCCAGACAGACCTGATTTCCGTGCCAGAGGGCACAAAGCATTGGTTTGACGGCGGCCCCGAGCCCGATTTTGTGACATTGCGCATTTTCACCCACAAGGAAGGCTGGGTTGCCGATTATACAGGCACGGATCTGGCCCACCGTTTTCTGGCGTATCCTCTATGAGTGCTTCTCCTGCCCCCCGTGTTGTGCTGTTGGATATTGAAGGCACGACGGCCCCCATTTCCTTTGTGCATACAGTTCTGTTTCCATACGCCCGCACCCATCTGCCACGCCTGATTGAGGAACGGCGGACTGATCCGGTTGTTAAAGACGCGCTGGCCGAAACCGAACGTCTGGCCCCCGGTGTGTCGCCATTGGAACAGCTTGAACGCTGGATGAATGAGGACGCTAAGGTTGCGCCGCTGAAGGCGTTGCAGGGTATGGCATGGGCCGAAGGCTATAAACGGGGCGAATTGCTGGCGACCCTCTACCCCGATGTTGTCCCGACGCTGGAAGCATGGGCGCATGCAGGGATTGAACTGGCCGTGTATTCGTCTGGTTCGGAGTCGGCACAGAAGCTGATTTACGGCCATACGGCACAGGGCGATGTCACACCGCTTTTCAGCCGCTTTTTTGATCTGCGGGTCGGCGGCAAAAAAGACGCTGAAAGCTATCGCGCCATTCTGCGTGAAACAGGCTGGCAGAACGACGATGTGCTGTTTCTGTCAGACGTGACGGCTGAGCTGGATGCCGCAGCCCAGGCCGGTTTGCGGGTGTGCCAGATTGTGCGGCCTGAAGATGGTACAGTCGCTGGCAGTATCTTCCCCGTTGCAGGAACGTTACCGGAAGCGGGGGCGCTATTTGGCCTGCCGGGTACGGGGCAGGCGTAACCATGCGGGCGCGGTTGCATCAGAACTGGCGGGATATTCCGGCTGAAGCCCGTGGGTGTGCTGCGGCACTGGGCAATTTTGACGGGGTGCATCTGGGCCATGCCCATTTGGTGCATACATTGCAGACAACACGCCCCGATTTACCTCTGGCCGTTGTGACGTTTGACCCGCACCCACGCGAAATGTTTCGCCCCCAAGACCCGCCATTCCGTCTGACATTATCTGACGAACGGTTTGCAGCCCTTGCAGCACTGGGTGTGCAGCATGTGTTTCAGATTCATTTTGATGAAGCCTTTTCCCAAATGACAGCCGAGCATTTTGTGGAAGACGTGCTGCATGAGGCCTTGGGCCTGCGTCATGTTGCCTGTGGCCCTGATTTTGCATTCGGGCATCGGCGGGGGGGCTCGGTTCCGTTTCTGGCAGAGCGAACGGCAGAACTGGGAATAGGCTTTACGGCGGTTCCGGCTTTGGCAGATGCCAGTGGGCCTTATTCCTCCACCCGTATTCGTCGGCTGTTGCAGGATGGCTACCCGGAGCGCGCAGCGGAAGAACTGGGGCGTCCGTGGTTTATTCGCGGCACGGTGCAGCATGGTGACAAGCGCGGCCGGTTGCTTGGTTTCCCCACAGCCAATATCCCGCTGGGCCGGCATCTTGAACCTGCGCGTGGCGTTTATGCTGTTACTGTGCGTCTGCCTAATGGCCAGACCCGGCCGGGCGTCGCCAATATAGGCCGTCGCCCCACGATTGATGACGGGCAGGAAAGCCGGCTGGAGGTCAATCTTTTTGACTTTGAGGGCGATCTGTATGGCCAGACGCTTTCCGTGGCCCTGCACCGCATGTTGCGGGCCGAAAAGCGTTTTGGTGGTCTGGATGAACTGAAGGCCCAGATTGGGCTGGACGCGCAGGACGCCCGCACGGTGCTGACGGCTGAACTTGCCGGTAAATAACAGGGGCACCTGTAAAAAACTGCTGGGCGGACTATGAAATCCGCCTGATATGTGGCCTTGCTGCTTGACCCTTTGCCTTTGCGCTTTGATAACACTCGTTCGCGCAGGTGTGCCGTTGTGGCGGCCTGTTGCGTGTTGTGCTGAACCCGAACCAGAGTGACACCTGCCGTTCCATGTCTACATCCAGCAGCGACTCAGAAAAGACCTCTCCCGCCGATCTGTATCGCGATACGGTCTTTCTGCCCCGCACATCCTTCCCCATGCGGGGAAACCTGCCCAAGCGTGAGCCTGAATGGCTGGCCCGTTGGGCGGAAATCGGGCTGGATGCGCAGATTAAGCAGCAGGCGGAAGGCCGTCAGCCCTTTACGCTGCACGATGGCCCACCCTACGCAAACGGTAACCTGCACATTGGCCATGCGCTGAACAAGATTAATAAGGATGTGATCAACCGTGCGCATCGTATGGCGGGTTATGCTGTGCGTTATGTGCCGGGCTGGGACTGCCACGGCCTGCCGATTGAATGGAAGGTTGAAGAAGAATATCGCAAGGCCAAACGGGACAAGGATTCCGTGCCTGTGCTGGAATTCCGGGCCGAATGTCGGGCTTATGCCGGTAAATGGCTGAACATCCAGATGGAAGAATTCAAACGGTTGGGCGTGCAGGCTGAATGGGCCAATCGCTATGCCACCATGGATTTCTCGTCCGAAGCCGCGATTGTTGCCGAAATTGGCCGTTTTCTGCTGAACGGTGGCCTGTACCGTGGCCTGCGCCCGGTTATGTGGAGCCCGGTTGAAAAGACGGCTCTGGCTGAAGCTGAAATTGAATATCACGACCACAAATCCACCACCATTCTGGTGGCCTTTCCGGTTGTAAAAGACCCGACCCCGGCTCAGGCGCTGGAAGATGTGTCTGTTGTTATCTGGACGACCACGCCGTGGACCATCCCCGGTAACCGGGCGCTAGCCTACGGGCCGGAGATTACTTATGTGGTGCTGCGCGTGGATGACACGGCAGAGGGCGCGCTGCTTGAACCCGGTGCCAAAGTGCTGGTGGCCGAAGCACTGGTCGATGCGTTCTGCAAGGAAGCGCACGTTACAGCCCATCACATTCTTTACACTTTGCCCGGTAGCGCGCTGGAAGGCGCTGTGTGTGCTCATCCGCTACGTGGGGCTGGGTATGATTTCGATGTGCCCATGCTGCCGGGTGACTTTGTCACGACGGAAGCCGGGACAGGGCTTGTCCATATGGCCCCAGCGCATGGTGAGGACGACTTCCGGCTTTGCCGCAGCTACGGCGTAGAAGTGCCGGAAGTTGTGCAGGATGATGGCACATATGCGCCATGGGTTCCCGGTTTTGCCGCTGTTCATGTGTTCAAGGCGGCGGACGTTGTCTGCGCCGCCCTGACAGATGTGATGCAGCAGGCCAATGCCAGAGGGCAGGCTCCCGCAGGACTGGTGGCACGCGGTGAGCTTGTGCATTCTTATCCTCATTCATGGCGGTCCCGTGCGCCTGTTATTTACCGTGCGACCCCGCAATGGTTTATCAGCATGGATGGTGAAGGGGCGTTGCGTCAGAAAGCGCTGGATGCGCTAACGGATGTAACATTTGTTCCTGCACAGGCCCGTAACCGTCTGACATCCATGATTCAGAACCGGCCGGACTGGTGCATCAGCCGTCAGCGGGCCTGGGGCGTGCCGATTGCTGTTTTTGTGGAAAAGCGTACGGGCGAAGTGCTGCGTGATGCCGAAATCATGCAGCGCGTTGTCGATGCCTTCCGTGAGGAAGGGGCGGATGTCTGGTATAGTGCGCCTGCTTCCCGTTTCCTTGGCCCGGACCGCAACCCGGACGACTATGAACAGGTGTTCGACATTGTCGATGTCTGGTTTGAAAGCGGATCAACCCATTCCTTCGTTCTGGGAGAACCGGGTCTGAGCTTCCCGGCTGATCTGTATCTGGAAGGGTCAGATCAGCATCGTGGCTGGTTCCAGTCCTCATTGCTGGAAAGCGTGGGCACGCGGGGTGTTTCACCGTTCAAGGCCGTTGTGACAAACGGGTTTGTTCTGGATGAGCAGGGCCGCAAAATGTCCAAATCTCTGGGCAACGTGGTTGCTCCGCAAGATGTGAATGACAGTCTGGGTGCTGATATTCTGCGTCTGTGGGTCATGAATTCTGACACCAATGAAGATTTGCGCATTGGTAAGGAAATTCTAAAGCAGCAGGGCGAACTCTACCGCCGTCTGCGCAACACCCTGCGCTGGCTGCTGGGGGCGCTTGATGGGTACACGCCGGAAGAAGCGGTCCCTTACGCTGAACTGCCAGAACTTGAACGGTGGGTTCTGCATCGCCTGACAGATCTGGGTGGCCTGATTTCCCGCGCAGTTGAAACGCATGAATGGGTTGGGGTGTACCCCGCCCTGCATGGCTTCTGCACAACCGATCTGTCTGCGTTCTATTTTGATATCCGCAAGGATACACTGTATTGCGATGGCCCGGACAGCCATTTGCGCCAGTCTGCCCGCACGGTTCTTGACCATTTGCACCGTTGTCTGACCACATGGCTGGCCCCGGTTCTGGTCTTTACGGCAGAAGAAGCGTGGACCGCCCGCTTTGGTGAAGCAGAAAGCGTGCATCTTCAGCCGTTCCCTGATCTGCCCGCAGAATGGAACGACCCTGCGCTTGATGAACGCTGGACCAGCCTGCGCGCTGTCCGCCGTATCATCACCACTGAAATTGAAGGGGCCCGGCGTGATGGTACGGTGGGTTCCTCGCTTCAGGCACAGGTTGAACTGACCCTGTCGCAGGAAGAAGCCGCGCAGTTTGCGACAGTTAACTGGAGCGAACTGGCCATTGTCTCGCATGTTGAGGTGATGATCGACCCGGAAAGCAGTTCCATCTACGTGGAAGGCTCTGAAGGCGGTACGCTTCATGGCGCGCCGATTGTGCGTGTGGCCGAGGGCGAGAAATGCGTCCGCTGCTGGAAAGTGCTGCCTGAAACAGGCTCTCGCCCAGAATTTCCCGGCCTGTGCCTGCGGTGTGCGGATGTGGTTGAAACCACGTTCAAGACCACACCAGCGGTTGGCGTCGCAGGGCAGGAGGGCGCGTGAGCAAACCCTTCATGCTGCGCCCGTTCGGACTGGGGTTGCTGGTGCTTATGCTCTCGTTGTCGGTTGATCAGGTGAGCAAATACTGGATTCTGTATGGGCTGAACCTGCCGGAAAAAGGGTCGGTCTATGTGCTGCCGTTTCTGAACTTCACCATGGTCTGGAACCATGCTGTGACGTTTGGCATGTTCGGCGGTGTCGGGAATGCAGGCCGTATTCTGTTTTCAGTCATTGCGCTGGCCGTGGCGGCCTGCCTGCTGGTCTGGATGGCGCGCACCCCCAGTAAACTGACAGCCGCCTGCGTCGGGGCTATTACAGGCGGGGCCATTGGAAATGTGATTGACCGGGTAAGATATGGTGCCGTGGTCGATTTTATTCATGCCCATGCTTTTGGATGGTCATGGTATGTATTCAACGTTGCTGATTCCGCTATAGTATGCGCGGTCTGTGCTTTGCTGCTACAGAATGCCTTTGCAGGCAAACAGCAGCAGGCAACATGAACAGAAGCTACCTGCCACTCCGGCAGGCTGGGCAGGAAGGATAAAAGGTAGAAGATGGCGCGCCGGGTCTCGACATTGATTTCTCCGCTGCTTCTTCTTGGCGGGTGTGTGATGCTTACCGGATGTTCCGGGTCTGAAGCTGCACGTGCGTTCGGGTTGGAACGCAGCATGCCAGATGAATATACCGTCACCACACGTGCACCGCTTTCCATGCCGCCTATGGATGAGCTGGCCAAGCCGGTACGCGGTGCGGAACGCCCGCAGGATGAAAGTGAACGCCTGCAGGCGCTTGAAACACTTTCCCCTGATGTGGCGCTGCATGGCGAAGGTGGCTCAACCAGCGATGGCCAGAGCATGCTGGTCAGTGCAGCAACCGAAGCAGCAGATGCACCTGATGAAGGCGAACTGGGGCAGGCTGGTTCAGGCTTTGTGGAACAGCTTATGTTCTGGAAAGGCGGGAAGGCCGGGTCCGTGGTGGATGCGGATGAAGAAAACCGCCGCCTGAAAACAAATGCCGCACTGGGCAACAAGCCGACAAAGGGCGTTACGCCCACACAGCATCCTCACAAATAAGAGGATAGTCTGCTATAAAGGGTCTGATGATGTCAGACCCTTTTTTTTCGTCTTCAGATCAGACAGCTGAAACGTCCGGAATGCTGCCGTTACGCCCCAAGCTGCGTCGTTTGCCGGAAGTTCTGGTCAACCGCATTGCCGCGGGTGAGGTAATTGAACGCCCGGCAGCGGCATTGAAGGAACTGGTCGAAAACGCCATAGACGCGGGTGCGCGCCGGCTGGATGTCAGTCTGGAAAGCGGGGGTATCGACCGTATTATCGTCACTGACGATGGATGCGGCATGACACCGGACGACCTGATGCTGGCGGTTGAGCGGCATTGTACATCAAAATTGCAGGACGAATCGCTGGTGCATATTCGCACCCTAGGGTTTCGGGGCGAGGCGCTGCCATCCATCGGGGCGGCGGCACGGCTGACCATTACATCCCGCACGCAGGGCGAAAGTGGGGCGTGGCGTATTCATGTTGCGGGCGGCAAAATTACACCACCTGAACCCAGCGCGGGGGCACAAGGCACCAGTGTTGTGGTGGAGGATTTGTTTTTCGCGACCCCCGCACGCCGCAAATTTCTGAAAAGTGCGCGGGTTGAAGGCAGCCATGCCGAAAGCGTTGTCAGAAGACTAGCACTTGCCGTGCCGGAAACAGCTTTTTGCTTCACGATGGATGACCGTGTTCTGTTTGATCTGCCCGCGCAGGATATGGCCGCTCGTGCGGCCGCCCTGCTGGGTGCGAATGAGGCAGATGGTTTTCTAAGTATTCATGGCGAGCGTGACGGCATGGTGCTGTCGGGCTTTGCGTGTGGGCCGTCGGTGCATCGCGCCACTGCGGCCGGTCAGTTCATGCTGGTAAACGGTCGCCCGGTGGTTGATCCTGTGCTGCGTACCGCCGTGCGCGTGGCCTATCGGCGCGTGATTGAACCGGGACGCCACCCGGTTGTGGCGTTGATGCTGACAATTCCGCCAGATCGGGTTGATGTAAACGTCCATCCTGCCAAAACTGAATTGCGCTTTGCCGATGAAGCGGCTGTGCGGTCCCTCGTCATTGGTACATTGACCCGTGCTCTGGAGGGCGGGGCAGGGAATGCCGGGGTCAGGCCATCGTTTTCTGCTGTTAAGCCGGGACGCATCTGGTATCCGCCCGAAAAAAACGCAGCGCCGATTATTCCTGCTCCGTCACCGCATGGTGGGGGAAGCGGGTTGCCGTTGCGGCATGGGGCAGGGTTTTCAGAACCTCGGTTAGGATTGGGCGACTCCCCTACCGCCCGCATGTTGCCCCCTTTGCCGCAGGCAGGCGGTATAGCGGGCTGGGATGCTTACGGTCAAAGTCCTGGTGGTGTAGCGGGCGTACAGAATGGTGACGGCTCTAGCCTTGGCGCAACGCCTTATGAGGAGCCGCAGGGCTTAAGCGAGCATCCGTTAGGGGCGGCTGTAGCGCAGGTGCTGGACACATACGTTATTGCGGTTGCGGCCGATGGCAGCCTTGTTCTGGTTGATCAACATGCTGCGCATGAACGCCTGACACATGAACGCCTGCGCGAGCAGTTTCTTTCCGGTAAAGTTCAGGGACAGCGCCTGCTGGTGCCCGATGTCGTTGAATTACCACGCTTACAGGTTGATCTGTTGGTCGCCCGGCAGAAGATGCTGGCCACGTTAGGGATTGAAATAGAAGCCTTTGGGGGAGACGCCGTTCTGGTCCGTGCGTTGCCCGCCATGCTGAACACCAGTGACGCTGTGACCCTGTTGCGTGATCTGGCAGACGAACTGGAAGCCGATGATAGCGGCAACCCGGATGAAATGCCGTCACTTGATGGCAGATTGGATGCTGTGATTGCCCGCATGGCCTGTCACGGCAGTATCCGGGCTGGGCGACGCCTGACTCGGGAGGAAATGGATGCTCTGCTGCGGCAGATGGAAGCCACCCCGCGTGCTGGCACCTGTTCACACGGCAGGCCGACCTGGTTGAAATTGAGCAAAAAGGATCTGGAAAAACTGTTCGGTCGGCGTTGAAAACAGCCAAAGACTAAGCAGACAGTTAATAGGCGGCAGGGAAGCATAAAAACGCTCGCTCGGCGGAACGTGAACGGGCTTTGTCTGGTCTGCCCGCGCAAAAAGGCGCAGGTTATGGCCGATGTGATGCAACCCGGATGGTAAGAACGCCGTGCACTCCACCCTGCTTTCCCTAATAACTTATCTTCCTCTGGCCGGGGCGTTACTGGCTTTCCTGTGCGGTGGTCGCGGTGCTGACCAAGACCGTACTGCCAAATGGCTGGGATTATGGACCAGCATCATCGTGCTGGGCTTGAGCGTTGTGATGTGGTGCGGGTTTGACCCACTCCAACCCGGTTTACAGTATCAGGCGCGGTTAAGCTGGCTGTCTGATTACGGTATTTCCTATCATACCGGGGTCGATGGTATTTCTCTGGCCTTCATTCTGCTGACGGCGTTTTTAACCCCGTTGGCTATGGCGGCTGGTTGGCGCACGGTGCAGACACAGGCGCGCGATTTTGTGGTGGCCATGCTGATGCTGGAAACAGCATTGTTTGGCGTGTTTTCCGCACAGGATCTGGTGCTGTTCTACGTGTTTTATGAAGCAACCCTTATTCCGGCCAGTCTGATGATAGGCGTTTGGGGTGGCCCGAAACGGGTTTGGGCGTCGCTTCAGTTCTTTCTGTTCACATTTGGCGGTTCGCTGTTCATGCTAATCGCCCTGATAGCCATGTGGCTGCATGCGGGTACGACTGATATTCCAGCGCTGATGCAGGCTGGTTTTTCCTGGCAGTCGCAGGTGTGGCTTCTGTTGGCTTTCGTGCTGGCGTTTGGCGTCAAGCTGCCCCTTTTCCCGCTGCATGGATGGTTGCCAGATGCGTATTCGGAAGCCCCGACACCGGCATCTGCCATGCTATCGGGTGTGCTCTCAAAAACCGGGGCTTACGGATTACTGCGGTTTGGGGTGATGATGTTCCCCGATGCGGCTCATACGTTTGCGCCCTATGTGCTGGCGCTGGGTGTTGTGGCTATTATTTACGCCGCCTTCATTGCCTTTGCTCAGACAGACATGAAGCGGGTTGTTGCGTATTCCTCATTTTCACACATGGGCATGATTGCTGTGGGGCTGTTTACCCTGACGGCAGAAGGCATTGATGGCGCTATTTTCCAGATGCTGTCGCACGGGGTGGTGATTGCGGCTCTGTTCTTCTGTGTTTCTGCCGTCGCGTGGCGGTCTGAAACCCGGCAAATTGACGCGCTGGGTGGGGTTGCGCGACAGATGCCGGTTCTGGCTTTGCTGACCATGTTGTTCACCATGGCGAATATTGGCCTGCCGGGCACAGGTTCCTTCGTTGGGGAACTCTTGGTGCTGATGGGGGCTATCCATGTCTCATTCTGGGTAGCGTTGCTGGCTGGTAGCACCATGATTATGGGTGCGGTGTATATGCTGACGCTTTATCGGCGGGTGCTGTTTGGCGGCGTGAAGGGAACAGTCGGGCTGCTGCGTGACCTGACCCCTGTCGAAATTGCTGTTCTTGCCCCGCTGGCCATTGTGACAGTGTGGATGGGTGTGCATCCGGGTAGCTTCACCCGTCTGTTTGACCCGGTGGTGATGCAGGCCTTTCATGGCGGGATGGATGCTGTTGCCTCCACGTCACATCAGGCTGTAACGCATCTGGCCTCTCGTTAAGATAACGGGGAGGCGCGTTAAGCATTTGCCTTCCAGTGATCGTGCAGACGCAAGCTTGGTCTGATTAGGTTTATGGTGCCAGCAGGTAAAGCTGGCACCATTTTTTATGACCGTTAGTAAGTTATATCTTGTAACGACGAACACGGTCTTTCTTCACAGCGCCGCACAAGCTACCGTGGTGCTGCATAGGCTTTAGACCTATTGTGGGCGGCGAGCGCACCACCGGCTTCCAGACAAATAGATCTCGCAAAACCATATCGTCGTCCAAGCGAGCAATGAGGCGGCTGACTATTGCGGTGCTTCAGGAACGTCCGTGAGAGGACGCTTCTTGGCTGATGGCGTCAGAACGGTACCGGCAGAGGCCGTTGCGATCAGCAGAATACCGAGCAAGCGGGGAGCCGAGAGTGTTTCGTGCAGAATGAGAATACCGGCAACAGTCGCACAAACAGGGTCCAGACTATACAGCACCCCCAGATCTCGGGCGGGGAGTCTGTGCATGGCGCGCATTTCAAGCGCATAAGGCAGCGCTGAGGAAAAAATGGCCACCAGCAGGCTAAGCGCCAACATCAGCGGTTGTGACACCCCAATGGCGATTGCCGGCACAAAGCCGGGCAAAAACAGCACCATGCTACCGCACATAAGGCCGAGAGCAGAAGCATGCGTCGGCGCAATTTTCCCTGTCAGGCGCTTTCCGAACAGGATGTAAAGTGCCCAGAATATGGCCGCTGCAACAGAAAACAGAACACCCAGCGTATCAAGATGATGGCCAGATGCTGTGGGTTTCAGCAGCAGGGCCAGCCCCCCGATGGTCAGGGTAAGCCAGCCAAGGTCACTCCATTGGCGGGAGCCAAAAAACGCCAGCAACAATGGACCGGTAAATTCAATGGCAACGGCCATACCCAGCGGTATGCGCTCAACCGACAGATAGAAGCACAAATTCATACCCGCGGTTGACAGCCCATAAGGTAACGCCAGCCGAATAGTGCGCCATGACAGCACATGCCAGCTTTTGAATACGCATGTGAGAATAACAGCAGCGAAGCAGGTTCGCAGACCAACCATGCCCAGCGGACCAAAAACCGGGAAAAGATATTTGGCCGTTGAGGAGCCGAACTGAAGGCAGACCATGCTGCCAATCAGCTGGCTTAGGGCCAGCACACGGTCCCGCACGCCTGTCTGGGGGCTAATATCAAGGCTCATGACAGGGTGAAAAAACGGCGCATGGCGGCATGCTTTTCAGGTCAGGGAGGGAGGATCAAACATCCAGTAATTCGCCAACAGACTGGGCATGTTCCTGAATGAAGGCAAAACGCAATTCTGGTTTACGCCCCATCAGGCTTTCAACACGCTCCCGCGTTGCCAGTCTGTCTTCTGGCGGGGCAACCACACGCAGCAGAGTGCGGCGGTTAGGGTCCATTGTTGTCTCTTTAAGGTCAGCGGGGGGCATTTCCCCCAGACCTTTAAAGCGGGAGACATCAATTTTTCCCTTGGATTTGAACTCGGTCTTCAGCTTGCGTTCACGGTCTGCGTCATCCATCGCGTAAACGGACCGAGCCCCCTGCGTCAGCCGATAGAGTGGCGGCTGTGCAAGATAAAGATGCCCGTTACGGATCAGTTCTGGCAGTTCACGGTAGAAGAACGTCATAAGCAGCGATGCAATATGCGCCCCGTCAACGTCAGCATCGGTCATGATGATAACGCGGCCATAACGCAGTTTGCTTAGATCGAATCGATCACCCGAGCCACACCCAAGTGCTTCAATCAGGTCTTTCAGTTCCTGATTGGCGCGTAGTTTTTCCGTGGTGGCGCTGGCAACGTTCAGGATTTTACCACGCAACGGCAGCACGGCCTGTGTTTCGCGGTTACGCGCCTGCTTGGCTGAACCACCTGCGGAATCGCCCTCGACCAGGAAAATTTCAGTTTCCTCTGCCCGTTCCCGCGTGCAGTCGGTCAATTTGCCGGGCAAACGCAGGCGGCGGGTGGCGCTTTTCCGCGGTGTGTCTTTTTGTTCGCGACGGCGGATACGTTCTTCAGCGCGTTCAATGACAAATGCCAGAAGCGAATCGGCCTGTGGCGGGTTTTGCGCCAACCAGTGGTCAAAACGGTCCCGCAGGGCTGTTTCTACCAGCTTGCTGGCCTCGTTGGAGGTCAGTTTTTCCTTGGTCTGGCCCTGAAACTGTGGGTCACGAATAAAGACGGACAGTTTGGCGGCTATGCTGCCAAGAACATCTTCAGCCGTAATGCTGGAGGCTTTCTTGGCGGACCGCTGGTCGCCCCATGCGCGCAGCCCTTTGACCAGCGCATTGCGAAAGCCTGTTTCATGTGTGCCGCCCTGCGGGGTGGGAATGGTATTGCAGTACGACGCCAACGCGGCTGTTCCACTTTCCAGGAACGCCACAGCCCATTCAACGCGCCCATTATCCGTGCCATCGGCAGCGGGTGGCAGGGCAGCGTCGCCAGCCCACAGGGGGGTCAGCAGCGGCGCCTTGGGGCCGAGTTCATCGGTAAGGCTGTCGGCTAACCCACCGGGAAAGTGCAGTACGGCTTCTGTTGGAGTGTCATCGCCCGCTTTGATCAGGGATGGATCACATGACCAGCGGATTGTAACGCCCCGGAACAGAAACGCCTTTGAGCGGCACAGCTTATATAGTCGGGCCGGCACAAAAGCGTGCGTCCCAAAAATCTGGGTGTCGGGGATAAAAGAAATCTGGGTGCCACGACGGTTCTGTGTCGCGCCTGTTTTTTCAAGCGGCGTGACGGGAATACCGCGTTCATATGCTTGCTGCCAGATAGCCCGGTCACGCGCAATTTCGACATCCATGCGGGAAGAAAGTGCGTTGACAACAGACGACCCAACCCCGTGCAGACCGCCTGACGTGGCGTAGGCTTTCCCCGAAAACTTACCGCCCGCGTGCAGCGTGGTCAGAATGACCTCAAGGGCGGAGCGGTCAGGAAAACGGGGGTGAGGGTCAACCGGAATACCACGCCCGTTGTCACGGATAGTCAGTTTGTTGCCCGGTTCCAGCGCCACATCAATGGTGGAGGCATGGCCCGCCACCGCTTCATCCATCGCGTTATCAAGCACTTCTGCGGCCAGATGGTGCAGCGCAGTTTCATCCGTGCCACCAATATACATACCGGGGCGGCGGCGAACGGGTTCTAGTCCTTCAAGAACTTCAATGGCGCTGGCGTCATAAGCCTGCGTGTTCCCGGCCTCTGGCTTTGTGGCCGAAGCGGCTGCTGGTTTTGCAGCAGGTTTACGGGGCGGAGGTGGCTCGGAAAACAGGTCGCTCATGGTTAAGGTCTGTCTCGCTTTGCCGATGATTCGTCAAGCAGAAGCATTAGCAGGATTGCCGGATATGTGTGGGATAAAGCGCTGGCGCTTCTTGCTGGCAGGTTTAATTTCATAAAGCAGGCAAAAAATAAGGCCGCAAGAAGCGGCCCCATTTCCCTGCTTTAAGCAGAATATTTTTTAGGCGCGGCGAGTTGTGCGCGTTGCGCGACGGGCCGGGCGAGCAGGGCGGCTGCTGGTGCTTGCCGGTGCGGCGCAGGTTTCAAAAGACGCGGGCTGCGTTACGTCCTTGGCTTCTGTGTAGTTTGACAGATCTTCAGATGTTTCAAGCGCGTTTACTTCGTCAAACATGGCCATACGCTGCTGGCAGAAAATGGTGCCGGCTGACAGACCCTTTTCAGACTGAACGTTGGCAAGCTGCGTGATGTAATCGTCATGTTCGCGCTGGGCGCTGCGGCCGTATGTCGTGCGGAAATAGGAGTTCAGGGTCTGTTCTTCGCTCAACAGGTTTGAGCGGAATTTGGCAACGAACGCATTGTAGCGGTCCTGCGCGCTGCAAGACAGGGCCGTTACCATCAGTTCGCTTTTCAGGGCCTGCACAGCAAAAGCTTCATGTGCGGAGGAATGACCACAGGGCGCGGCCAGGCTATAAGAACTTTGCAGCACGCCCGCAGCAAATACACCGGCGGCCAGAAGGCGGGAAAAAGACGACATACGGTTCCTCCGATACATGCTGCAGCGGGTGTTCCTTATCACGTTAAGGTGTCCCTTCAGCCAGCGTATAAAACGGTCTCTTCAAGGTTTGACGAAACGAAATAGCGTATTCAGCACAGAAAGATACAGGTATTTTTTCATACCGCGTCTTAGCGTTTTCAACGGCTTTGAACCTGTTGAACCACATTCCCCGCAGCAGGATCACATACGTGCTGTTTCCAAACACCATATTTGGGGCAAAATAATGGTTTGAAAGGCAGGGATCTGCCATGTTTGTGCGTGCAGTGGTGCAGGGCGTTCTGCCCCCCTTTCTTCCTTGCCACGGATGTTCTAAAGGCAGAGACGAATCATGATGCGCAAGGAAGTTGTGCTGGCGTTCTGCCTGCCGGTTTGCCTGAGGGCGTAGAGGGATTCGTCCTTTATTTATAAACATTAGCGGAGCTGACGAGTGCGCTTGCAAGGAATTGCCGTTCTGGCGCTAACTGGTGGTATGCTTGCCGGCTGTGCGACAACAAGCGGCCCCATCCAGACCGGATCACCCAATCCGTTTGGGTATATGAAGAAATCTGCCGTCTGTAGCACAACGCCTGTAAAAGCTGGTGCCAATGGCCAGTTGGCCACCACTATGACGGTGCGGTCTGATGATGGTTTGTGTGAGCTGAAAATCTCTCAGCCTTCTGGCAAATCCTACGCTTCTTTCGGTGTGACCCCCGCGCCAGAGCACGGCAAGGCGTTCCTGTATAATCTGGATAACGACACGCATGTTACCTACACCCCCACCATGGGCTATGCAGGTACCGACACGTTTACGGTTATTCTGGTTCCCGGTCCGGGCGAAAAGCGCACAAACCTGACCGTGACAGCGCAGGTAGATGCAACAGGTGTCGTTCTGCCGAAAGCAGTTGTCCCTGCGGTTACCGCACCGACAACCACCAAAAAGGCCGCAACCACCACACGTCGTCGTGTCGTTGCGAAGAAAAAGAAATAAGCACGGAATACTCTGTTATTCACAGTATTGGTGAATAACAGAGTAATTTTTGGCGTATTCATACAAAAAACGCGCTGTCCGCCATTATCCGGTGACAGCGCGTTTTTTTGTTGCAGAAGATCAGATTGAAAAGGTGATAGGTTCGCTAAGCGGACGCTTCAGGCCAGATGTTTCAGCCTTTTTCACCAGATCATCCAGACTGGTTTTTTTCATCTGGGCTGTCAGTTCTTTGTCAAACAGCTTCCAGCTTGGTTCAATAACCTTTGAAAACAGTGGCCCCTGCGGACCATCTTCAGGGTTCTGATCATCCTGCGTTACAGCAGCAATAATATCGACCAAGGAAATATCACGCCGCGGGCGGCCAAGGCGGTAACCACCGCGTGGGCCACGGATACTTTCAAGCAGACCTGTGCGTGACAGGGCCTGTAGCAGGGGTTCAATGCCTCGGCGTGCCAGGTTTGACCGTTCAGCGATATCCGCAGCACTGACAGTGCCTGAACGACCAGCATGGAAAGCAACATCCAGCATAATAAGAACGGCTGTCATGGCTCTGTCTCGGCGCAGGATCATGATCCGGTTTCCTTTCACCTCAAAAAAAGGCACATATAATGTTACATCTAGGCTGGGCTGACATATAGCAGCAGCCTATCAGTTTATCTACGCTATTAATTCGTATTATAGTGTTGCCATATGTGCTGACAAACGAAAAGGCGGTTTTATGACAGCTTCTGATCTTTCGGGTGACAATTACGGTTTTGCCGCCCCCCGTGGGCGTGTTTACGAGTCGATTGTCAACGTGGTGGGCGGGACGCCGTTGGTGGCTGTTCCGCACCTGATGCAGGAAGATAAAATCAAAGCGCGTGTGTTGCTGAAGCTGGAGTTTTTCAACCCGCTAGGTTCGGTCAAGGATCGGATTGGCGCGGCGATGGTTCTGGCAGCCGAAAAGGAAGGCCGAATCACGCCCGGACGGACCGTTCTGGTTGAGCCGACATCAGGAAATACGGGCATATCCCTTGCTTTTGTGGCGGCTGCCCGCGGCTACCGTCTGATTGTCACCATGCCGGAAGGGGCTTCAATTGAACGCCGCCGTATGCTGCGTCTGATGGATGCGCAGGTTGAACTCACGCCGTCACGTCTGGGTATGGCCGGTGCTATTGCGCGGGCGAACGAAATTCTGCGTGAAACACCAGATGCCTGGATGCCGGACCAGTTTGATAATGAAGCCAACCCGGCAGTACATGCGGCAACAACGGCTGAAGAAATCTGGGCGGATACTGACGGTAACATTGATGTTATTGTCGCAGGGGTAGGCACTGGCGGTACGGCAACGGGAATTGCAGAAGCCCTGAAGCCTCGTCGGAAAGGGCTTCAGGTTTTTGGCGTGGAACCGGCTGAAAGCGCGATTCTGAACGGAGATGAACCCGGCCCGCATGGTATTCAGGGGATTGGCCCGGGCTTCTGCCCCGCAACACTGCATACCAAATCTCTGGATGGGGTGCTGACCGTGTCTGAACGTGAGGCAATTGCCGCTGCCCGGCGGTGTGCGCGTCTGGATGGTATTCCGGTTGGGATTTCGTCTGGCGCAGCCCTGCATGCAGCCCTGCAACTGGGAAAAAAGCCGGAATATAAAGGCAAAACGATTGTAGCAATCGCACCGTCCTTTGCTGAACGGTATCTGTCAACGTCCCTGTTCAACGGTCTGTAAGGTTCGTCCCAGACTGGCAAATTAAAAAATGCTGGTCCCTGATTATTGGGGCCAGCGTTTTTTGTGTTCTCGGTCGGTTTTGGTCGAAATCTGCGGCTGCTTTTACGGCTGTGGCAACGGTGCGGTCTGGTACAATGAAATCCGTAATCCGCCGTGTGGAACGGGTGCTGTCGTTGGCAGAAAAGGCAGACGTGTTGCATAGGCCAGAGTAGGTTCGCTGGTGACAATCCCAACACGCCATCCGGCAAAACGCTCCATAAGGGTTTGACCTAGCGCACGATATAAAGGGGCCAACTGGTCTTTATCGCCCAAACGCGTGCCATAAGGGGGGTTGGTTATGATCAACCCTGGCGGCCCGGCGGGGGCAGTCAATTCGCTAATGGTCTTCTGCGTAAATTCCGTAAACGCTGTGACTTCGGCCCGTTGTGCATTGGCGGTGCTCATGGCAATCGCACCGGAATCCCGATCACTACCGTAAAAGCGGACAGCAGGTGTGCGGCGGCTTTTGACTGCGCGCATCTGCTGCCATGCTGCCGGATCAAAGGTGGCTAAATCCTCGAAGGCAAAATGGCGTGACCGACCGGGGTTTAGGCGGGCTGCAATTTCAGCGGCTTCAATAACAAAAGTACCAGAACCACACATTGGGTCCAGCACCGGTTCTGACCCGTTAAACCCGCATTGAAGAAGGAAAAGTGACGCCATGCTTTCCCGCATGGGGGCACGGTTTACGGCTTCCTTGTGCCCACGCTTGTGGAGAAGATCACCAGATGTATCAACGCTGATCGTGCAGATATTCTGTTCAATGCGCACTTTCAGCATAACGTTGGCATCTGCCGCTTGTGGTGCACCCAGCGCTTTTTCAATCGCGTTACCAATGCGTTCGGCCGCAGCACCTGCATGATAAATGCGGGAAGCGGTACAAGATGCTTCAACCCGGAACGGCACGTCAGCGCGCAGAATATCGGCCCAGTTCATCTGACGGGTGCGGCGTTCAAGTTGGGAAAGATGGAGTGCGGGGAAGCTGGTCAGGCGCGCCAGCACACGGCTTGCGCCCCGAACCCATAGATTGGCCCGCCAGACTTCTGGCCAGCCACCTTTTAGCGTCACGCCACCGGGCACGGCTTTGACGTTCTTGAACCCCTTTAGCCGCACTTCAGAGCACAGCACGGATTCAAGACCGGGTGTGGTTGCTAGAAAAATCTCGAAATCCGCAGGTTTTGTCATGGCGTCTGAATGGCAGGAAGCAGTCAAAAGGGCAACGTCAGCAGGCCCGAAAGGCTTGGGCAATAAAAAAACCGCTCTGACAGAAAGCCAGAGCGGTTAAAAAATGCAGCAAAACCGCAGATTAACGGAAGACGATTTCAACCCGGCGGTTCTGTGGCTCTTTGGTGTTCGGGCCGGTCTGCACCAGCGGGTTGCTTTCACCATAGCCATGAATATCGATGGTTGCGCCGGGCACACCATCACGCATCAGTTCCGCTTTCACGATTTCCGCACGGCGGAGCGACAACTTCATGTTGTAAGCTTCACCACGCTTCTGACCGGGATGGGCCGAGGAATTATCGGTGTAGCCAGACACCGTAATGCGCGTCAGCGTGGTGTGCGTAGAAGCCTGTGCTGCGACTGAAACAATGGAACGGGCACGGTCAGTCAGGTCGGCTTTATCCCAGTCAAAGAACACCAGATAACTGCGGGCAGCCTGCGGTGCGGGCGCGGCCTGTTCAGCCGGTGGAGGCGGAGGCGGCGGAGCCGGATTGAACTCATACCGCAGACCCAGCATCAAAGAATGATTGAAGTCTGTTTTGGTGTCACGGTTGCCGGTTGCAAAGCTGTAAGGCTTTGCTTCGTTGGCACCGCCAATGGTCCCCCAGGCAGATGCCTTGTGCGACTGCGGGCCAAGCATGGTCCAGAACCGATATTCGGCCGTGAAGGACAGACCGACAACCCACGGGGTCGGGAAAGCCAGACCGAAAATGCCCTGATAGGCAAAATTGCCGAACGTGCCGCCAATATGCTGGTTAAGCTGGTTCCCCGGTGCCGTAACCGTGGTGTTCAGGTGAGTCCAGCCATAGCCAATACCCGCACCGAAGTAGGGAAACAGCCACGGCTTACCAATGTCCATATCGAACAGGGCATTGGCCATGACGCCATAAGTCTGGCGGCGGCCATCGGCCCGGCTGTTCAGCGTGTTGGTAACAAAGCGCGAATACGCCATGGAGCGGTAATCGCCTTCAACTTCAACACGGAAGCCGTTGCCCAGACCATAACCGATAGACCCGATTCCGGTGCCGCCAGTGTGCCAGCGGTCGCGCCCATCAGGAAACATGGGAGAGGTACGGACACGTTGGTCCTGATTGAAGGTCGCACCACCTTCACCCGCGACGTACAGCCCTTGTACAGGCTGAGCCATGGCTGGGGCAGCTAGCAGCAGGAAACCGGCGGCGAGCGGCGCAGCAAGCACTGATTGCGCGAGGAGGCCTTGGCGCAGCTTCATGTTCTTCTCCCTGCTGTGGCACTGGTTCCGCAGTGACCGGGCATCACGATATTGGTGCGTATAAAGCACATATGCCTGCCTTCTTTGCTGTAAACTTGCGTTGTGTGCAACAGGCAGGGGCGGCAGATTTCACAATCACACCGGTTTTGTGTGTCATCAGTTGGCTCTGCGTGTGACATAAGCCACACATCTTCAGGTTATGTCAGACCAGAGTTGCTTCAAACGGAGGTCTGAATCCGGGTGCTTCAAGTTCAAGCACCCAGATATCCGGGTCAAAGCGTGTCTGGCGTTCAATATAAAGCTGTGTTTCTTCTGCCGTAAGCGGGGTTTCACCTGATGCACGAAGCCAAGCGGCTTCACCTTCTGCTGTTCTTGTCTGGCTGAGAACAACAGCGGAGCCATCTCGTTCCAAAAGAATAACCAAAATACTTCCGGCATCGGCATCGCCTTTGCACACAAGCATGGCTGACCGGCCATCAAGGCCTGCCTGACGAAGAATGGCGCGGGCCACCAGATCTGCACGTAAGCGGGGCGGTGTCATTCGTGTGTGGCTGCGGGCAGGGCGGATGGATCATCCGGCATGGCGGTAATGGCCGTTTTATACCAGGCTTTGTTTTCAAGCACGGAGCGAGCCACATCCATGTCTCCATCGCTGCCCAACGCTGCCGGGCAGGCTTTGCGGACCGCAAGAATACGCGGCACCGGCAGCGGGAAGCGCGCAGAGCGTGATGCCAGCACCGCTGGTTGGTTATCAAGATGCCCATTGGCCAGATCATGCATCTGTCGGGCTGTGTCCGATGCGCCCAGACTGGTGCAGATCTGCGGCATGACGCCTAAGCCCTGCAATGGCCAGTGAAGGGGCGCTATGACGCGGCTCCATGTGACAAACAGTTCGCCTTGGTCTGGCAACTGCGCCACGGTTTGAACCAACCCTTTACCAAGAGTCGAACTGCCTATGACAACTGCCCGACGATGGTCAGCCAGTGCGGCTGCCAGAATTTCGGCCGCACTGGCCGTGCGGCCGTCAACCAGAATGGCAATGGGCAGACCATTGGTCATATCGCCACCCTGCACAGCCCAGATATGGTTGGCCTGTGCGTCACGCCCGTCAGTTACGGCTGCCACACCACGGTCAAGCAGCAGTGCTGCGGCTGTTACTGCCTGTTGTAATACGCCACCACGGTTGCCACGCAGATCAATAATCAGTCCCTTCAGATTAGGGTCCTGTGTGGCCTGATCCAGATACTGGCTCATTTCTTCCGCCGTGTCGGACGAAAAGGCTGTGACGCGCAGCACAACCAATGACCCACTGGCAAAAGCAAAAACGGTTTCAGGTGGCACTTTGGCACGGTTAATGACCACAGTATGACCACGGCGCTGGCCGGGTGTCAGCAAGCGGAGCGTAACCCGAGAGCCTTCATCCCCCTGTAACCATTCAGTCACTGTTTTCAGGGATTGACCGGCGGTCAGACGGTTGTTGACGGCAAGCAGCTTGTCTCCCGTGTCAACGGTAACAGACCAAGCCGGGCCGTTTGCATTGACGGCAGAAACCACAATATCGCGGCCTTTGCGCGCAAGCGTCAGGCCCGCGTCCGCTTCCCCACCCACACGGGCCTGACGGTCTGTGCTGGCAGAAGACGGCCCGATATAGCGGGAGTAGGGGTCAAGGTGATTAAACAGTTCGTCAAAAAACGCCTGAACCAGATCTTCCCGTGAGGCAGCGCGCACACCGTCGGAGTGATCTCGCGCGGCGGAAATGAAATCGACCGCCAGTTGTGCCCAGCCTTCATCATTTTCAGCCGGTGGGGCTGAACGGGATAACAGGGATGTCTGGCCAGAAAGCAGTCGGATATCGGCACCACGCGAATCAAGGGTCAGGGTTGGGTCCAGGGCCGTCAGTGCCCCAAGTCCCCACAGCACAAATTCGCGGCTGGTATGATGTTCAAGGGTGCGCGGGCCCAGAAACTCGAGAGCCGTAGCAATAACGGAATGCACAAGGGGCATGTCCACCACTGGGCCGGGCGACGCAGGCTTTTCCTGCCCCCCAGAAGGCGCATCTGCCGGGGCTGCGGCATTATTTGTGGCAGCAAGCGCGGCAGGGGCAGTGGCGACGGGTGCAGTAACAGCCTGCGTCGCCGATGATGCAGGTGGTGGGGGCACTGCTTCGGCCGCAGGTGTGGCAATCGGCGAAGGTGCTTTGGGTGCCGTGTTTTTGTCAGCCGCAGCATCTGCCGTTTTTACGGCCGCTTTTGGTTCAGGCGGGGCAACAGGCACAACATCGGGTGTTGAGCGCGCGGCAGACTGAGCCTTCAGGGCAACCGGCTGGCAGCATAATACTGTGGCAACCAGAATATAGGGGAGCGCCCGCCTGAGGGGCGGCACAAGGCGCAGGGCGGATTCAGCGCGCATTGGGGGCAATAGCCAGTCCAAGCGTGCCTTGTGCAGGGTTTGTTGTTGTCAGGACAACAGACAACACCGTCCCAGCCCGAAGCATAGCTTCGGACGGCATGCGTGTGCGTGCGTGGTGCGAGTCGTCATACATCCCTGAATCATCCGGCAAGGCGCTACGGAAAAGGAAAGACGGAGTTCCGGTTTTCGTCAATGTCAGTGCAATGCCAGACCGTGTTGTTGCGGTCACAGTGGCTTGCAGCGTTTGCCCGGTAAAAGAGCGCAGAAAGACTGCTGCAAGCCTGTTCAGACAAGCCTGTGTGGCCGAGGCAGCACGGCGTTCTGTAAAGTGCAGATGCTCTGCCAGCGCATGCAGCGCCGGGCGCGACGCGTGTTCTGACTCGGGTTGTGGAGGGGGGCTGCCTATCGCGGGCACACCTGTTGCCAGCAGGGCACGGTGTGTCACCAGATCCGCATAACGCCGGATGGGGCTGGTGAAGTGTGTGTAGTAGTCCAGCCCCAAGCCATAATGCTGACCCGGACTGGCTGAATAGCGTGCCATCAGGCGGCCAGATGGCTCGGTATTGGTCGGGGCCGGGTGGGTTCGGTACAAACCCGGAGCCCTGCGGCGATGCAGTTCTTCAGCAGCAAAGCGGTTGGCGGCGATCATGAAGCTGGCAACCAGATCATGCGCGGGCAGGCGCTGGCGTGGCGTGAAGGCAGTGGGGTTTTCGGCATCATCAAATGTGACGACAGGCTCTGTTTCTGTCCCTGTATCACCCTCGCGCGTGGTCGCGCTGGTTTGCAAGGCGATAGCCGTAGCCTGAAGGGTGGGTAGTAGGTCGGCAGGGAGTGCCTTTAGCGCGTCAGCCTGATCAGCCGGTAAAGAGGCGAGGTCAGATTCATTTAATGGCAGAGAAGCGTCCAGAGCGGTCTGCACAGTCTGATAGGTCAGCCGTGCAGCACTGCGTAGAATGCCTCGCCCCAGTGTGCCGGAGAGAATGCGGCCATCAGATGAAAGTGTGAAGTCAACAAACACACAAAACCGGTCTTCATTCGGCTTGAGCGAGCAGGCTCCTGCTGAAAGGCTAAGAGGCAGCATGGGAAGCGTATGACCGGGCAGATAAACGGAATTGCCACGCTCTCGGGCTTCCAGATCAAGAGGTGACCCTTCGGGCACGTAATGCGCCACATCGGCTATGGCGATAACCAGATGGAAGCCGTCTTCTGTCCTTTCTGCCCAGATTGCATCATCGAAATCCTGCGCTGTCACATCATCAATAGTGATGAGAGGCAGGTGTCGCAGGTCTTTCCGTGGCGGCGTATTTGTTCTGTTAGGGTGCGTGGCATTTATCAGCACAACCGGTTCGGCTGAGGCCACGCGGGCCTGTTCTTCCGCTGCCACAGAGAAAGCGGTCGGCATCGGGTGTGTCAGGATGCTGAGTTGTGCGGCCATGCCCGGTGCATCCGCCGCCCCAAGGTGCGCACAGATATGGGCCTGAGGCGCTGTGCCGGGAGACGAAGGCTGAACTTCAGCCAAGACCACTGTGCCGGTTTCTAGCTCACCATCAGAAGGTGGGGGTGCCGTCAGGGTAAGATCAAGCCTTCGATCACAGGGGATAAGGCTGAGCGTGGGCGGGAAGCCGCTGGGCGGCTCTGATGGCGCGATGCTGGCTGGGATACGGCGGGGCGCTGCTGAGACCAGCCGAAGGGGGCGACCTTCTCGTCGGGCGCGTAAGGACGTCCGGGGCCGTAGGCGCGCCACAACCACGTCGTCCGGTAACAGAAGGCTGCCATCGGGCAGGGTCGCGACCAGCAGTAGGGAGGCGTTGGGGTCCTCCACCAACTGTGCGTAGGCGTGCCCGTCTGATCTCAGGCGCGTGACCTTGGCATAGGCTGTTTCCGGCAGGCCAGAGATGGCTTTCAGCCGTCCGGCAGGCAGACGCGCCAAATCACCGGCTAACGCCATGTCATGCAGCGTGGTGCGGAGGGCTGCTTTCAGGTGCGGGGGCAACCCCAGAGCCCGCAGAATATCCGTGGGCCCAAGGGGAGTGCTGTCTGATTCCAGAAAACTGCGAAGAACGTCATGCCCGGGCAGGGCAGAGGCCCCGTTGCCCTTGGGCATTTGGGGTTACTCCGCCTTTTTCTTGCGCGTGGTTGTGGCGCGAGGTTTCTTGGTCGCAGCTTTCTTTTCTTTGGCGGGAGTATCCCCGTCAGCCGCGGCTTTAGTAGCCTTCTTGGTCGTTGTCTTTTTTGCGGCCGTTTTGGTGGTGCTTTTTGCAGCCGTCTTTTTCTTTGCTGCTCCACCCTTGGCTTTCAGGGGTTTCCCCTTTTCAGCCAGCAGCGCCACAGCTTCATCCAGTGTGACAGTATCCATATCCGTGCCTCGCGGCAGGGTTGCGACCACCTGACCATGCTGCACATAGGGGCCAAACCGGCCCTTGCGCACCATAACCGGCTCCTGATCTTTCGGATGGGTGCCAAGTGTCCGGATGGAGGCCAGTTTTTTGGCCAACGCATCGACCGCCCGGTTGATGCCGATGGTCAGAACATCATCATCTTTGTCCAGCGAACCATAGACGGCCCCCATTTTTACATAGGGTCCAAAACGGCCCAGACCGGCTTCAATCGGTTCGCCCGTTTCAGGATGAATCCCAACAAGCCGTGGCAAGGAGAGAAGACCGACTGCCTGTTCCAGCGATATTTTATCGCCCTCTACCCCTTTGGGCAGAGACGCCCGCTTGGGTTTGGCTTTCTTGTCTTCAGGGTCAGGTTCGCCCTGCTGCACATATAGGCCCCATGGCCCCTGCTTTACAGTGATGTCCTCACCCGTATCAGGATGCTGACCCAATACGCGCATGCCGTCTTTCAGCGATGCGTTGGACTCACCATCTTCTGCACTTTCCGCGGAAAGACGGCGGGTAAACTGACAGTCTGGATAGTTGGAGCACCCGATAAACGCCCCGTAACGGCCCAGTTTCAGCCCCAGACGGCCTGTGCCGCAGGCGGTGCAATGGCGTGGGTCAGACCCATCTGGCCGTGGAGGAAAGAAGAAAGGCCCCAGATCTTTATCGAGTGCGTTCAGCACATCGGTAATGGTCAGTTCCTTCGTGCCCTCAACCGCCTTTGAGAAATCGTGCCAGAAAGAGGCCAGAACCTGCTTCCATTCAGCGCGGCCGTCAGAAATATCGTCCAGCAGTTCTTCAAGGCTGGCGGTAAATTTGGTGTCCACATATCGCTCAAAGAACGACACAAGAAACGCGGTTACCAGCCGACCACGCGCTTCCGGAATAAAGCGCCGATTTTCAAGCTGCACATAATTGCGGTCACGCAGCACGGTCAGGATGGACGCATAGGTGGAAGGACGGCCAATGCCGATTTCTTCCATCTTCTTGACCAGCGAGGCTTCAGAAAAACGGGGTGGTGGCTGGGTAAAGTGCTGTTCGGCTTCCACCTTCTCCCGCTTCAGCGGGTCGCGTTCCTGCATTGGTGGCAACATGCGGGAGTCATCATCCGCCGCTTTGTCACTATCGTCGCGGCCTTCTGTATAAAGTCGCAGGAAGCCGTCAAACGTAATGATGGAGCCATTGGCCCGCAGAATGGTCTTGCCAGACGGGCCGCCAATATCCACCGCAACCTGGTCAAGCGCTGCCGATTCCATCTGGCTGGCGACAGCGCGCTTCCAGATCAGTTCATACAGGCGGCGCTGGTCCTGTGTCAGATAGGCCGAGACTGAAGCAGGCGTACGGAAAACGTCCGTGGGGCGGATGGCTTCGTGTGCTTCCTGCGCGTTCTTGGCTTTTGATGTGTAGTGGCGGGGCTGGGTCGGGACGTACGCTTCGCCAATATGTTTGCCAATATGGGCGCGAATGGCCCCGATGGCTTCGCCAGCCATCTGCACGCCATCGGTTCGCATATAGGTAATCAGGCCGACGGTTTCGCCGCCAACATCAATGCCTTCATATAACTGCTGTGCTGTGCGCATGGTGACCTGCGCCCCCATGCCCAGCTTGCGCGATGCTTCCTGCTGGAGTGTGGATGTAGTGAATGGTGGCTGAGGGTTGCGCCTTACCTTCCGGCGTTCAACAGACCGGACAGACAGGTCTTCGCTTTCAACAGCCTGGCGGGCAGCCTCAGCCAGTTCAGCATTGTTGAGGTCAAACTGCTCAAGCTTCTTGCCGTCCAGATGGGTCAGCCGCGCAGTGAACGGCGCGCCAGATGGCGTGGCAAGGGCGGCAATAACCGTCCAGTATTCACGTGGCTGGAAAACTTCAATTTCTGCTTCACGCTCACAGATCAGGCGCAGGGCAACGGACTGCACGCGCCCTGCACTGCGCGAACCGGGAAGCTTGCGCCACAAAACCGGCGACAGCGTAAAGCCCACCAGATAATCAAGCGCGCGGCGGGCCAGATAAGCCTCAATCAGCGGGAAATCGAGATCACGCGGATGGGCCATCGCCGTCTTGATGGCGCTTTTGGTAATTTCGTTAAAGGTAACGCGCTGTACCTCAACCCCTTTCAGGGCCTTTTTTTCTTCCAGAATCGACCGGACATGCCACGAAATGGCTTCACCTTCGCGGTCAGGGTCGGTGGCCAGATAGAGATGCTTGGCGCCTTTTAACGCCTTGATAATCGCGGCAACCTGTTTGGCACCACGCTCATCAGACTGCCATGACATGGCAAAATCTTCGTCCGGGCGCACGGACCCGTCCTTGGGTGGTAGATCGCGCACATGCCCGAATGAGGCCAGCACGGTGTAGCCATCGCCAAGATATTTGTTGATCGTTTTCGCTTTTGCGGGCGATTCGACCACCACAACGTCAGTCATACTCTCTCCGACCTGCCGGAAGCAGCACTTGATCAGCCGTCTTTTCCGTGCGGTGGGGCAAGAACAACGCGCCCTCCGGGTAGAGAGGAGACGCTGCCTGAAAGCTCTAGTTCCGTTAGCACAGTCAAGACAGTGGAAGCTGAGAACTGACAGTGCCTAACCAGATCGTCAACCGGTATGGGCGTAAAGGAGAGCAGATCAAGCAATTTTTCCCGCACGGTCTGGCCCGTCATGTCGGGGTTGGGCAGCGTGTGCGTGACAACTTCCGTATGGGGCACAGAGGCTGCCTGAATGGCGGTTTTGTTCTGGTTTTGTGCAATCTGGGCGTGCGTTGTAGGCCCCGTTGCTGCTGGTGCTGACCAGAGTGAAGGCTGTGCTGATGAGTGGGCAGAAAATAAAACCCTGTCTTCGGCTTCCAGGTGAATATGGGGGAGAATATCCGCAACACTTTCCGTCAGAATAGCGCCCTGACGCAGCAGGTTGTTGCTTCCCCGGCAGCGCGAATCAAGCGGAGAACCCGGTACCGCAAACAGTTCACGCCCGTAATCAACCACTAGTTTTGCGGTGATCAGGGTGCCGGAATGTATGGCGGCTTCGACCACAACACACCCCAATCCTAGCCCGGCAATCAATCTGTTGCGGCGCGGAAAATGGCGGGCGGTTGGTAATGTGCCCAATGGGGCTTCAGTCACCACCACACCTTTTTCAGCGATTTCGGCCTGTAGGTCCGTATTTTCACGCGGGTAAGGGCAGTCCAGCCCTCCGGCAATGGCCGCAATGGTCAGGCCCTTCCGATGCAACGCGCCACGATGCGCTGCACGGTCTATGCCTCTGGCCAGCCCGGAAATAACGGCCAGCCCAGCCTCGACCATCTCGGTTGCCAGACTTTCGGCTAGCCTGACCCCGTGGGCGGATGCATTTCTGGCCCCCACTAACCCGATACCCGGTTTGGCAAGAGCACTGGCATCTCCCAACACACTCAAAACGGGCGGTGCGTCCGGGCAGTCACGCAATAACGGAGGGTAGGCGGGATCCATTAGGGTGAGGAAGTGGCCCCCTATTTTCAGAGTAGCCTCTATTTCCTGATGAATGGCCTCAAGCGGAGGAGGACAAAGTGTGTCGCGGCCTCTGCCTGCGGGTAAATGGGGCAGAGCCTCAAGGGCGGCTTCTGGGCTGTGATAGCGTTCAACCAGCCGCCGCCATGTTCGTGGCCCGACCGAATCGGTGCGAGCCAGACGCAGGCAGGCGGCCAGAGAACTCATTCAGGCTGGGTCATTTCTGCTTTGGGGCGACCCGTGGTTCGGTGCCGTTCAAAATCCGCCCGATATTGGCGTGGTGGCGCGCAAGCACCAGCACACTGATCAGGACCGTGGCCAGAGGCTTGGGCGATGTCTGAAAGCTGAAGCCAAACAGAGCCCAAATAACCAATGGCATGGCGATAAACGCAGCGATTGCCCCGGCGGAGGAAATGCGCGTCAGTTTGGCAACACCAAGCCATGCGGCACAGCCTGCAAGCCCCGTCAGGGGGGACAGAGCCAGCATGGCCCCAAGCCCGGTGGCAACGCCTTTGCCACCACGAAACCCCAGAAAAATGGGGAAACAATGCCCGACCACCACAGCAAATGCCGTAACAGACGTAATACGGTCGGCAAAGTCAGGCGGTGTCATGATCCACGCGATCAGAACTGCAAGCAGCCCCTTTGCGGCATCCAGCCCCAATGTGGCCGCAGCAAGGTCTTTGCGGCCAGTACGCAACACATTGGTGGCACCGATATTGCCGGAGCCGATTTTGCGTAGATCACCCGCACCGGCAAGGTTGGTCAGGATAAGACCAAAAGGCACGCTTCCCAGCACGTAACCAAGGAAGGCCATGGCAGCCAGCAGCCACAGCGCATAAGACGGCAGAGACTCCATCATGCTGCGTCTGCCTCATAAACGCGTTTGCCCGCTTTCCATGTGCCCAGCACACGGCCTTCAAGGGGGCGGCCGTCAAATGGCGTGTTCTGCGCTCTGCCCGGAAGTTTCCCCGCCCGGACCAGCCAGCTTTGTTCGGGGGCGAACAGGCACAGGTCAGCGGCTGCGCCTTTAGCAAGTGTGCCCGCTGTCGCACCAAGCAGGGTTGCCGGTTTGTGTGTCAGGAGCGCAATGGCCTGCGGCAGGGTGAGGGTGCCGTCATGCACACGGGCCAATGTAACGCCCAATAGCGTAACCATACCGGTGCCGCCGGTTGCAGCCTGTGCAAACGGCAATCTTTTATCATCGGCATCACGCGGCAGATGGTCGGAGGCTATGGCGTCTATTGTACCGTCAGCCAGAGCGGCGCAGATTGCCAGCCGGTCCTGTTCAGCCCGTAACGGTGGCGAGAATTTGGCGTAAGTGCGGAAGTCACCAATCGCGTTTTCGTTCAGATCAAAATAAGGGGGGGCCGTGTCGCAGGTGACTGCAACCCCACGTGCTTTGGCCTGCCGAATAAGGTCAACACCCTCGCCGGTTGAAACATGGCCGAAATGCAGACGGCCCCCTGTCAGTTCGGCCAGCCGGATGTCACGCGCAATCATGATGGCTTCGGCTACGGGCGGAATACCGGGAAGGCCCAGACGGGTTGCCAGTTCTCCGGCAGTGGCACAGCCTGAACCTGCCAATGAGGGGTCTTCGGGGTGCTGCACAACCATGGCCCCAAACCCACCTGCATAAGATAGGGCAAGGCGCATCAGTTTGGCAGGATCAATGGCACGGGCACCATCGGTAAAGGCAACGGCCCCGGCTTCATGCAATAGGCCGATTTCTGCCAGTTCCTGCCCTTTGCAGCCTTTTGTCAGGGCTCCGTAGGGAAGAATGGTGATGGCCCCCGTTTCCTCACCACGGGTGCGGAGCAGGCGCACCAGTGCCGGGTTATCAATAGCGGGCTCACAGGTTGGCAGAATGGCAATGGTCGTGATGCCACCAGCCGATGCGGCACGGGCGGCGGAGGCTATAGTCTCACGGTATTCGTGGCCCGGTTCGCCAATTTCGACGCGCATATCCACCAGACCGGGGCACAGCACAGCACCCTGACCATTGATAATCTGCGCGCCATCGGGCGTGCCTTCGGTTCCGGCTTTATCGGTTGCTTCAATCTTACCATGGCGCACCAGCAGGCGGCCGGGCTCATCCAGCCCTGATGCGGGGTCAAGCAGGCGGACGTTTTCAAAAAGAAGGGTGCTCATGCGGAATGCCTGCTGCGGGTCAGCCGATCAAGCACGGCCATGCGAACGGCCACGCCCATTTCAACCTGTTCCTGAATAACGCTCTGGTCTGAATCGGCCACCTGACTGTCAATTTCCACCCCACGGTTCATAGGGCCGGGATGCATGACCAAGGCTTTGGGCTTGGCCAGCGCCAGCCGCCTGTTATCCAGCCCATAGAAGCGGAAATATTCGCGCGCACTGGGGATAAGGCCTGAAGACATGCGTTCACGCTGAAGGCGCAGCATCATGACCACATCAACATCGCGCAGGCCTTCCTCCATGGTGTGGAAGATATCAACACCCAGATGGCGAATGGCCCCGGGTACCAACGTTGGTGGCCCCACCACACGCACCTTGCTGCCCATGGTGGTCAGCAGATGAATGTTGGAGCGTGCGACGCGGGAATGGGCAACGTCGCCGCAAATGGCAACAGTCAACCCGGCCAATTGCCCGCAATGGCGGCGGATAGTCAGGGCATCAAGCAGAGCCTGTGTCGGGTGTTCGTGCGTACCATCGCCCGCATTGACCACGCAGGCTTCAACCTTCTGTGCCAGCAGAGCAGGTGCGCCAGATTGCGCGTGACGCACAACCAGCAGGTCAGCCTGCATGGCGTTCAGGGTTGCCGCAGTATCAAGCAGCGTTTCGCCCTTGTTCACTGAAGACTGCGCGACCGACATATTGATAACGTCTGCCCCCAGCCGTTTTCCTGCCAGTTCAAAGGAAGTACGGGTGCGGGTGCTGTCTTCAAAAAACAGGTTAATCAGCGTGCGGCCCCGCAGAACGTCCCGCGGTACCTTGCGGGATCGGTTCAGCAAGGCATAGCTTTCGGCCTGATCGAGCAACGGCTCAATCTGATTGGGCGTCATGCCTTCAAGACCAAGCAGATGCTGCGTATGACGGCCGGGAAAGCTAGCCATTGAGCACGGCTCCGATACGGGCCAGCGTTTCATCTTTGCCAAGCGCAAAGAGCGTCGCGTCAATGCCCGGTGATGTGTTTGATCCGGTCACCGCAGCGCGGAGGGGCTGTGCAACCTGACCCAGTTTATGGCCTTCGCGTTCTGCAAAACGGCGCAGGGCAGCGTCAATTTCCTCGGGTGTGAAGTCAGACACAGCCGCCAGTTCGCGGGCCAGACCGTCCAGAATGGTGCGGGCTTCAGGCGTAAGCAGCTTTTCGGCCTTGGCGTTGAATGTCAGCGGAACATGACGGCCCAGGAAGGCTGCGCTTTCTGCAAGTTCAACCAACGTACGGGCCCGTTCTTTCAGGCCGGGCATCAGGGCCAGAACACGCGCACGGGTGGTATCATCCGTGTTGACGCCCTCAACATTTTTCAGGCGGTCCAGCACGTCATTGGTCAGACGGTCATCATCCGCCTGCCGCAACCATACGGCGTTGATATGCAGCAGTTTGGCGTAATCCATACGGGAGGGAGAGCGGCCAACACCGTCAAGGTCAAACAGCTTGATCTGCTCGTCACGCGACAGGATTTCGGCATCGCCATGACCCCAGCCGAGTCTGAGCAGATAGTTACACAGGGCTTCTGGCAGATAGCCTTCGTCCCGGAATTCAACCACAGATTGTGCCCCGTGGCGTTTGGACAGTTTAGCCCCATCCGGCCCATGGATCAGCGGTAGATGCGCGAAGCGGGGCAGATCCCACCCCATGGCGCGGTAGATCATGGCCTGACGGAATGTATTGGTCAGGTGGTCATCACCACGAATGACATGGGTAATGGCCATATCATGGTCATCAACCACAACGGCATGCTGATAGGTAGGTGTGCCGTCCGATCGCAGGATGATCATGTCATCCATTTCCGCATTGGCGACGCGGACTTCGCCCTGCACCAGATCATTGATAACCGTTTCGCCTTCACGCGGGGCCTTGATGCGCACGGCATACGGAGCACCAGCTGGCGCTTCTGACGGGTCACGGTCGCGCCACATACCGTTGTAACGGGGCGGTTTGCCATTTGCCATGGCGTCTTCGCGCATCTGCTTCAGTTCTTCTGGCGTGCAGTAGCATTTATACGCCAGTCCTTTTGCCAGCAGCTCAAGCGCTACTTCCGTGTGGCGGGGCTGACGGGTGGACTGAAACACCGGTTCTTCATCCGCTGTAATGCCCATCCAGGCCAGACCATCAAAAATAACGTCTACCGCCTGTTGGGTAGAACGCTCACGGTCGGTATCCTCAATACGCAGGAGGAACTCGCCGCCGTGATGACGGGCAAAGAGGAAATTGAACAGGGCCGCGCGGGCGTTGCCGATATGCAGCAGGCCTGTCGGACTCGGGGCAAAACGTGTGCGGATTGTCGTCATGAGGCGCATCCTTATCACGCGTCCGCGTGTCGAGCCATATGCTATGCCGCCATATCCGCCCCCTTGGTGCGCACGTAAGGGTGCCTCACCTCCAATCACACTTTGTCCGGCTGAAACTGCTGACAGGATTGCCTGTAGTTCTGACCAATCAGATGCTGGCTGAACAGCGTCGGCTGGTGCTGTGGCTGCCTGTGGCCTTGGCGCTGGGTGCGCTATTCTATTTTCATCTTAGGCAGGAACCGTCCGTTTTTTACGCTTGCGGCGTCCCTGTGCTGATGGTGGGAGCCGCGGCCATTCTGCTGTGGTGGGGGTGGCAGTTTGTGTGGCCTCGGGTCATCGGGGCGGCCTGTATGGCGGTGTCCATCGGGTTTCTGGTGGCTTGGGGGGCAACCCACCGTCAGCCCCCTATGCCTGAACTGCCGCGCCGGGGCGTGGATGTGACCGGCACAGTGCAGGCGATTCTCACATTTGCTGGGCGTGATGATGCTGCCCCGGCACGGGTTGTCGTACTGACTGGGGCACGCTTTGAAACACCGCTGGATGCCGGAATGTTACCGCTTCGTCGTACACTGCGGCTTAAAATCAGAGCAGATGACACAACAAAGTTGGCTCTCGGTGATGAAATCTGGAGTCGAGCGCTTTTTGCGCCGCCATCATTTCCGGCTTTTCCGGGCGGTAGAGACGTGCAGCGCGAAGCGTGGTTTGCGGGCTCTGCCGGGTCTGGTCGCGCCTTGGACAGAATTGAGGTGCTGAATACAGGTGCTACCAGTGAAGGCCGCATCGGCAGTGAAATCGAAAGGCTGCGGGAAAGGCTGGATATCCGCATACGAACAGCATTGCCGGATGCGACCGGAGCTGTGGCCTCCACATTGCTGACGGGCGAGGCAACAGCAATCCCGCGCATAGTCAGGCAGGATTTTGCCGCGTCAGGTTTGTCTCATCTTCTGGCTGTTGCTGGCTTGCATCTGGGTTTGGTCATGGCCGTGCTGATGGGCACGGCGCGTCTGGGATTTGCACTGTGGGAATGGGCAGCGTTGCGGTGGCCCTGCAAGGCACTTTCTGCCGGGGCGGCGCTGGCTGGGGGCGTTGCTTACGCCGTTCTGACCGGCTTGCATTTGCCTGTTCTACGTAGCTTGGTCATGGCCGCGGTGGCTGTTCTGGGTATTGCGGTGGGGCGGCGGGTATTTTCCATGCGGGGGCTGGCCCTTGCGGCCACTCTGCTGGTGCTGATGCAGCCGCAGGACATAATGGGCGTGGCTTTTCAGATGTCTTTTGCCGCCGTTATGGCTTTGGTTGCGGGGTATGAGGTTCTGGGGGCAAGGGTGGCGCGTTTCCGTGCTGCTGCTGACGGACCTGTTCACACATTCCTTTATCACGCCACAGTTTTGGCGCTGACCAGTCTGCTGGCAGGGCTTGCGACGCTGCCTATTGCAATGGCTTATTTTGGCGTCGTGCAGCCGTTTTTCGTGCTGGCCAATCTGGTGGCAGTACCGCTGATGGCGGTGTGGATCATGCCTCTGGGCATGGCGGCGCTGGCCCTCATGCCGCTGCATCTGGAGGTTTTTGCGCTACGGCCCATGGGGTGGGGCATCAGTCTGGTGGTGCATCTTGCCAGCTGCGTGGCGCATTGGCCGGCTGCCCGTCTGGCCGTGTCTTTTATGCCGGGCTGGGGATTACTGTCTGTTCTGCTGGGCCTGTGCTGGCTTTGCCTCTGGCGGCAACGTTGGCGGCTGTGGGGGCTTATGGCGATTGGGGCGGGTATGGCGTCCCCGTTTTTCCTGACGCAACCGGATATTCTGATTAGCCCTGACGGCGGGATGATAGCTGTCCATACAAACGGGCATCTCTTTGTTAATGGGCATTCTCGCGATGCGTTTTCCATACAGCCAGCATGGGAGCAGGCATTTGCGCGGCAGGCGGAACCCTTTCCCTCTGGCACGAGCACACCGGACGGCAGCTTGAGTTGCGGGGAAGAAACGGACCCGGATATCTGTATTTTCACCAAGGGGGCGCACAGTGCGTTGCTGCGTGTGCGCGATACGTCTGACGGCACTGTGCCTTTGCCGGACGATTTGTGTGACGGAATGGATGTGGTGATCAGTACCGCACCCTTGCGGGAATCGTGCCCCAAGGCTGTAAGGCTTGATCGCTTTTCCGCGTGGCGGAATGGCGCACAGGCCGTGTTTCTGACGTCTGGCTCTAAGGAGCCTAACAGGCCGAAGAACATTCAAGATACTGTGACAGTGATAACAGACCGTGCCCTTCGGGGGGAGAGACCATGGGTCATGAAACCCGGGGGCCATGGTCTGCCCAACCTGCCTTTAGCCCCGTCAGAATAGGATTGCTGCCCCAGCGGCTTGTTCGTCAGCTACAGAGTTCACGGTAACGCAAGCCGAACAGTTCTGCGTTTGCTAAACAGACGCAGGCTGGGAAACATCTTTCCCGCCTGCGTGTCCGCTTATTCCTTGACGCTGTCAAAAGCCTCAAGCGCACGGCTGGAATAAACCAGCGCAGCACCTGCGTTCAGCGCAACAGCCACGCCAAGGGCTTCAGCAATTTCTTCCTTCGAAGCACCGGCTTTTTTTGCGGCAACTGTGTGCACGGCAATGCAGCCGTCACAGCGTGTGGTGACTGCCACAGCCAGAGAAATCAGTTCTCGCGTTTTCGCGTCCAGATGTTTGTGTTCCGGGGCCACTTTTTCCAGCGTCTGCAAACCATCGAGCGTGTTGGGTGAAAGCTTTGCCAGCACTTTGACGTTCTGTTTCAGGTTGTCGCGATAGGCGTTCCAGTCGGTCATGATCAAGGCGCTCCTGCCTGTTGTGAAAACACTGGTGAGGATGCACCCAGACAGGCAGAGTCTGTCACGACACGGTTAGGAGAGCCGTAGGCTCTTGCAGACCAGACCATGGCCCAGCTATCGGCGTAAGGTATGAATGATATGAGCATGAACAGGGCCTCAGCTTCGTCAGGGCAGGGGCCCCTGGCTGTCTATCGGGAGCGTATTGCGACCGGTGACCTGAAAAGCGACCCCGATCAGGCTCGGGTGATTGAGCGACTGGATCAGCTCTGGCGCGAACTGCGGACTATGACGCCGCCTGCGCCGCCTGCAAAAGGTCTGCTGGCTGGGCTTGCACGCCGTATCAAGCCCCCACCTGCGCCCGACTGCCCACGGGGGCTTTATATTGTCGGGCGCGTGGGGCGCGGCAAAACCATGGTGATGGATCTGTTTTTCGGTTGTGCGCCCGTCAAACTGAAAGAGCGGATTCATTTTCTGCGCTTCATGCAGGATGTGCACCAGAAGCTGCACGCCCTGAAAGCAGCCAATCCGGGGATGTCAGACCCTATCCCGCCGCTTGCCAAGGCTCTGGCCGCCCGCGCCCATCTTCTATGCTTTGACGAATTTCAGGTGAATGACATTGCAGACGCCATGATTCTTGGCCGTCTGTTTGAAGCCCTGTTTGCCGCTGGTGTCGTGATTGTCGCAACATCGAACACCGAGCCGGGAGAACTGTTTCAGAACAGACCGGGGGCGGACGCCTTCAAACCGTTCATTGCCATCATCAAGCGTGAACTGGATACCGTTGAGCTTGATTCGCCACGGGATTATCGGCGTGGGCGGCAGCAGGACCGGGAAACGTGGCTGGTGCCAGCCGACGCGAAAGCCAAAGCACGGCTTGATGAGATTTTTGCCCGCTATGCAGGGGCGGAAAAACCAGCGCCCGTCACGCTGGAGTTCAGCGGCCGGACTTTTGAGGTTGATCAGGCATCAGGCCCAGTGGCCCGCTTTGATTTCAACTCTTTGTGTGGAAAGCCCCGTGGCCCGAACGATTATCTGGCCCTTGCAAAGCAGTTCACCGTGCTGATCATAGATGACATTCCCCAGATGGGACAGGACGAAGCCAACCTGGCACGGCGCTTCATAACCCTGATTGATGCCTTGTACGACAACGGAAATCTGCTTTTTGCCTCGGCAGCAGCAACCCCTGACCAGTTGTTTACAACGGGTGAAGGGGCTGATGCATTTGCCCGTACAGCATCACGTCTTGCTGAAATGGGTAGTGAAAGCTGGCTGGAGCAAGGGGCAAAAGCGGCACAGGCAGCGCATGGGCTCTCTAGAGCGTGACAGGCGGCTCTCTTGTTCCGGTCGCAGCCCCGGTCTAGCAAAATCACAGTGTGACTGATGGTTAGCAGCCATTGGTCAGAAAACGAATGTGAGGACAGGGATGAGGACTGAACGGATAGGGCACACCGCCGTTGTGCTCCTCGGTCTGTCTGGGCACGGGAAGAAGGCAGGGCATCCTGCACACAGGTGTGGGATGAAAAAAACAATGTTCCGGGTTTTGTTCGGGAATGACACAACAGCTGGCTGCCAACGCGGGTTTGCCCGGCAGCAGGGAGGAGTCTGACATGGCGGCTTCGGATGTGCTTGTCACAGCGCTGAATGGCGCAAACATCGCTTATCTGGCAGATCTGTATGCCCAGTGGGCCAAAGATCACAAAAGTGTTGATCCATCCTTTGATACACTTTTTGGCTCGCTGGAAGATGAAGAAGCCGCTGTTCTGAAAGATGCAGTGGGAGCGTCATGGGCACCCCGGGCGTCTATCATCACGGGTGAGGAAAAACCTGCCCCTGCCAAAGGCGACAAAGCCAGTGCGGCGGGCGGTCTGGCCGCAGAAGATAGTCTGGCCATTGCCCGGCTGGTGCGTGCCTTCCGTGAATACGGGCATCTGGAAGCCAAACTCGACCCGTTGGGTTTGAAAGAACCCAAACCGCGTGAAGAGCTTGATCCTGCAACATACGGGTTTGCGGAAAAAGATCTGGGCCGCACGGTCTATATCGGTTCGCTACTGGCACCGCTGCTTGATGGGCCATCAGCCAAAGTCAGTGACATTGTAGACGCGCTGCGGGGCGTTTATTGTCACAGCATTGGTGCTGAATACATGTATGCCCGCAACCATGAACAGCGTGACTGGCTGCGTCAGCGCCTTGAAGGCGATAACTGGCAGGCCAATGTAACGGTTGATGAACAGAAAGCTATTCTGAAAAACCTGACGGAAGCAGAAGGTTTTGAAAGCTTCTGCCAGAAACGCTATGTAGGTGCAAAGCGCTTCGGGCTTGAAGGCGGCGAAATCTCCATTCCGTCCCTGCACGCCATTATTGATCAGGCGGCTTCACAGGGTGTTTCGTCCGTTACCATTGGTATGGCGCATCGTGGCCGTCTGAACACGTTGGTCAACGTCGTGCGTAAGCCCTATGTGGCCATTTTTAACGAATTTGGTGGCGGGTCTTTCAAACCGGATGATGTTGCTGGTTCGGGTGACGTAAAATACCACCTCGGGTCTTCAACGGACGTAGAAGTGGGCGGACACTCCGTTCATATCTCGCTCCAGCCCAACCCGTCCCATCTTGAAGCAGTTGATCCTGTGGTCTGTGGCAAGGTGCGCGCCATTCAGGACGACGCAGGCGATACCGAAAGCCGGTCTTCTCATATGGGGATTGTCATTCACGGTGACGCGGCCTTTGCCGGGCAGGGCATCGTGTATGAAACGCTCTCCATGTCGCAGTTGAAGGGCTATCGTACCGGTGGCACCATTCATATGGTGGTGAACAATCAGGTTGGTTTTACCACTAACCCGGAAAACGGCCATTCTGGCGTTTACGGCACGGATATTGCCAAATCCATTGAAGCCCCGGTGCTGCACGTCAATGGTGACGACGCAGAAGCTGTTATCTATGCGTCCCGTCTGGCACAGGATTATCGTCAGGCTTTTGCCAGCGATATTATCCTTGATATCGTCTGCTACCGTCGTCACGGGCATAACGAAACAGACGAACCTGCTTTCACACAGCCGGTCATGTATAAAGCCATTGCGGAACATGAAACCCCGCACACGCTTTATTCCCAGCGCCTGATTGCTGCTGGCGTTGTGACGGAAGATGACGTCAAAGCCCAATGGGATGAGTTTTTCAATAAGCTGGATGAAGACTTCAAGGCTGCACAGTCTTACAAGGTTAACAAGGCCGATTGGCTTGAAGGTGGCTGGTCTGGTCTGACCGCCCCGACAGGTAAAGTTGAGACGGCTTATCCGGAAACGGGTATTCAGGCAGAGGCCCTGAAGAAAATTGGCGCTGCCATTTCACAGGTGCCGGATGATTTTGATCTAAACTCCAAAATTGCCCGTCAGCTTAAAGCCAAAGCCAAAATGTTTGAAACAGGCGAGGGCATTGACTGGGCAACTGGTGAAGCGCTCGGTTTCGGGTCATTGCTGCTGGAAAATCATCGTGTGCGTCTGTCTGGCGAAGACTGCCAGCGCGGCACGTTCAGCCAGCGTCATGCCACGCTGATTGACCAGACAAACCAGTCTCAATACACGCCGCTGAATCATATTCAGGACGAACAGGCGAAAATTGAAATCTGGAACTCGTTCCTTTCAGAATATGGTGTTCTGGGTTTTGAGTACGGTTATTCGCTGCGTAATCCAAAAACGCTGGTTCTGTGGGAAGCCCAGTTTGGTGACTTCGCAAACTGTGCGCAGGTTATTATCGACCAGTTTATTGCATCGGGTGAAACCAAGTGGCTGCGTATGTCCGGTCTGGTCATGCTGTTGCCGCATGGTTACGAAGGGCAGGGGCCGGAACATTCTTCCGCCCGTCTGGAGCGGTATCTGCAACTGTGCGCAGAAGACAATATGTTTGTCTGCAACATTACCACGCCTGCAAACTACTTCCACGCGCTACGCCGCCAGTTGAAGCTTGATTACCGCAAGCCGCTTATCCTGATGGAGCCGAAATCTCTGCTGCGTCATAAACTTGCGGTTTCTGATCTGGCTGATTTTGAAGCAGGCACACGCTTCCAGCCTGTTCTGGGTGAAGTCGATGCTCTGGCACCCGATGCAGAAATCGACCGTGTGGTGATCTGTTCTGGCAAGGTTTATTATGACCTGCTGGCAGAACGGCGTGACAAGGGGCTGACTAACGTCGCCATTCTGCGCATTGAACAGCTTTACCCGTTCCCTGAAAGCGCATTGGCTACCGAATTGAAGCGTTATCCGAATGCCCAGATTATCTGGTGTCAGGAAGAAACGGAAAATGGTGGGGCCTGGCATTTTGCAGACCGCCGGATTGAAAAATCACTGGTGGCCGCAGATCATAAAGCGGGTCGTCCGCAGTATGTTGGTCGTGCCGCGGCCGCCAGCCCGGCAACCGGCTTGGCCCGCATTCATGCGGCCGAGCAGGCTGATCTCGTCGAAAGGGCCTTGGGTTTGAAGAAAACAGGCTGAAACACACCGTCTGAGCAGACCGCCCGCCCCGGAGAGGGTGGGCATGAACACACCGGCAGAACAATAAAGGGAGTTTCTGCCGGGCCATGTTTGAAGGAAATGGGGATAGAGGATGTCAGTCGAGATCAAGGTGCCGACACTGGGCGAAAGCGTAACAACAGCCACCATCGCGAAATGGCTTAAAAAAGCCGGTGACACTGTTGCTGCGGATGAACCGATTGTTGAGCTTGAAACAGACAAGGTCAGCGTTGAAGTGTCTGCACCACAGGCCGGTGTGCTGGGTGCCGAAGTGGCGAAAGAAGGCGATGAAGTGGAAGTCGGTGCACTGTTGACCACGCTTGAACCCGGCGCGGGGGCTCCGAAATCTGCAGCCAAATCAGCCCCGGCTGAAAAGCCTGCCGAAAAGAAGGCTGCTCCGGCAACGGCTCCGGCCCCAGCGGCAAAACAGGCAGCCCCTGAAGTTGACGCTGCTGCTGCACTGCCAGCCGCCCGTAAGCTGATGACTGAAAACAACCTGAGCGCCGAGCAGGTTGGTACAGGCACAGGTCTGAATGGTCGTATCACCAAGGGCGACGTTCTGGGCTTCCTGTCACAGCCACAGGCGACCCAGCCTGCTGCAGCCCCCAAAGCTGCACGCAATGATGACCCGCGTGAAGAACGTGTGAAGATGACGCGTCTGCGCCGCACCATTGCACGCCGTCTGAAAGATGCGCAGAACACCGCTGCTATTCTGACAACGTTCAATGAAGTTGATCTGTCTGGCGCTATGGCCATGCGTGCGGAGTATCAGGAATCCTTCGTTAAGAAACATGGTGTGAAGCTGGGCTTTATGTCCATTTTCTCACGCGCAGTTATTGCCGCGCTGAAGGAATTCCCTGCGATCAATGCCGAAATTGATGGTGATGATGTCATTTATCGTGACTTCGTAAACCTTGGTATTGCTGTGGGTGGGCCAAACGGTCTGGTTGTGCCGGTTATCAAAAATGCCGACACAATGGGGTATGCCGAAATTGAAAAAACCATTGCAGGTTTTGGTAAGGCAGCCCGTGAAGGCACCCTGAAGATTGATGATCTGGCTGGTGGTACCTTCTCTATCACCAACGGCGGGATCTATGGGTCCCTGCTGTCCACACCAATTCTGAATGCGCCGCAGTCTGGTATTCTGGGCATGCACTCCATTCAGGAACGTCCGGTGGCTGTCAATGGTCAGGTCGTTATTCGCCCCATGATGTATATTGCCTTGTCTTATGACCATCGGATTGTGGATGGTAAGGAAGCGGTCAGCTTCCTGGTGCGGATCAAACAGAATGTCGAAGACCCCCGTCGTCTTCTGATTGACGTCTGAGAGCACGGAACGGGCCGGGCGCGTTGTCCGGCCTCTTCTTTTTCATCTGACCCTGAACGCTAGCGAGACGAAATTCATGCCGATTGAGATCAAAGTTCCTTCTCTGGGAGAAAGTGTTACCACCGCCACAGTAGGGAAATGGCTGAAGCAGCCGGGTGATGCGGTCAAGGCGGATGAACCGATTGTTGAACTTGAGACTGACAAGGTCAGTGTAGAAGTGCCTTCTCCGGCTGATGGGCGTCTTGAAAACCATGCCGTTGCGGAAGGCGATGAAGTGGATGTTGGCGCAGTGCTGGCAACCCTTGAAAAAGGCGCGGCTGGCAAATCAGGCGCAGCCAAAGCAGCCCCGGCCAAGCCGGCTGCAAAAACGGATGCAAAGCCAGAAGATGCGCCTAAGGCTGCTCCGAAAGCTGCTGCTCCGGCTGCTGATGTTCCTGCCAACACGGATTATGATATTGTTGTCATCGGTGCTGGCCCTGGCGGGTATGTGTGCGCAATTCGGGCCGCACAGCTTGGTTTCAAGGTTGCCTGCGTTGAAAAACGTGCGACACTGGGCGGCACCTGTTTGAATGTTGGGTGTATCCCATCAAAAGCGCTGTTGCAGTCTTCTGAAAACTATCATGCTGCTGGCCACGATTTTGCATCGCATGGTGTGATTATTGATAGCGTGAAGCTTGACCTTGCTAAAATGCAGGCGCGCAAGGCCGATATCGTTGGTGCCAACGTGAAAGGGGTCGAATACCTCTTTAAGAAAAACGGTATCACCTGGCTGAAAGGCCACGGAAAGGTTGAAGGCACAGGCCGCCTTACGGTTGATGGCAAGCCAGTTACGGCAAAGCACATCATCATTGCCGCAGGGAGTGACAGTGCAAACCTGCCGGGCATTGAAATTGATGAGAAAGTGATTGTCACCTCAACAGGTGCGCTTGAACTTTCCGCTGTGCCAAAGCGCCTTGTTGTTATTGGCGGCGGCGTGATTGGTCTGGAACTGGGCAGTGTCTGGGGCCGTCTGGGCGCGGATGTGACCGTGGTTGAATTCCTGGACCGTCTGGTGCCGGGTACCGATAACGAAGTTGCAACCCAGTTCCAGAAACTGCTGACCAAGCAGGGCTTCAAGATGAAGCTGGGTCATAAAGTGACCAAGGCTGAAAAAACCAAGAGCGGTGTGGTGCTGACGGTTGAGCCTTCTGCTGGTGGGCAGGCTGAAACGCTGGAAGCAGATGTTGTTCTGGTTGCCGTGGGGCGTACAGCCGCCAGCAAGAACATGGGGCTGGAAGAAGCCGGGGTTGAGCTGGACAAACGTGGCCGTGTGGTTACGGACGCCCACTTTGCAACCTCTGTTCCCGGCGTTTACGCAATTGGGGATGTTATCGCAGGCCCAATGCTGGCCCACAAAGCGGAAGAAGAAGGCGTGGCACTGGCAGAAATTCTGGCAGGGCAGGCAGGTCATGTGAACTATGACGCCATTCCGGGCGTGATTTATACATGGCCAGAAGTCGCGTCTGTTGGCTTCACTGAAGAACAACTGAAAGAAAAAGGCACCGAATACAAAATCGGTAAATTTCCTTTCATGGCAAATGGTCGCGCTCGTGCACTGGGCATGACAGATGGATTCGTGAAGGTCTTGGCCTGCAAGAAAACAGATCGTGTTCTGGGTGTGCATATTATTGGCCCATGCGCGGGTGAGCTGATTGCAGAAGCCACAATGGCCATTGAATTTGGCGCATCTGCTGAAGATATTGGCCGCGTTTGCCACGCCCACCCGACACTGAGCGAAGCTGTTAAAGAAGCGGCGCTGGGTGCGGATGGTCGTTCGTTGAATATTTGAAGATTTCCTTCTTCCCTGAAGGAATGCCATAATCTTCTGGCATGAACGACAGGAGACTTATGGCGTGCAGGGAGTAAACCGTCCGACACTGTTTTTGCTGGCGGGCAGTTTGCTCCTTACGCCAGGTAGCACATGGGCTGCGGCGCAGGAGACTGCCCCACAGCCTGTGACGGCAACCGCACCCCCCGATGCACAGCCTAAACCACCGGCTACGAATGCTGATCAGGAAGGTGCTCCTTCCCCAACATTGCCGCCTGTTTCTGTGCCGGTTCCCGTTGATTATCCCCCTTTACCCGTGCTGTCTGAAGCAGATGCCCGTGAAGAAGCGACCCGTCTGAACAGTGCATTTCGGCATGAAGTGCCTGTTGCGCTGAAAGTGCCGACGGTGCGTAAAGAAGCGTGGATTGCGCTGGCGCAAAAACAGCTTGAGCAGGCGTCTTTTCTGCTTGATCGCCCACAGGTCATTATTGTGGTTGATCGGAACCCTGCCGTGCAGCGTCTGTGTCTGATGCTGGCCATCCCCAACAGTTCAGACTGGCAGGTTATTGGCAGCACAAAAGTTTCCACCGGCACAACAGGCCGCAAATTCTATTACATCACGCCGACGGGGGTTTTTGAAAACACGGCTGATATTCTGGGATACCGGGCGCTGGGCACCAAGAATGAAAATGGCATCATGGGCAATGGTGTCAAAGGCATGCGGGTTTGGGATTTCGGGTGGCAGTGGGCTGAAAAAGGCTGGCTACCATCGCGCGAAAAAGGGCAGATCCGGCTTGAAATGCATGCGACAGACCCGGTTTATCTTGAAAGCCGGCTGGGCCACACAGCGTCTGAAGGATGTATCCGTATTCCAGCTTCGCTCAATGTGTTCATAGACAAACACGGCTTGATTGATGCGGCATATGAACAGGCTGCCGCTGTTGATATTCGCTACCGTGCGCTGCTGCGTAAAGACCGTACCCCGTCTTCTCTGGCTGGCAGTGCTGTGGTGGTGGTTGATACGTCAGATATGCCCGAGGTCATGAACGTCAATACGGCAGATGCCAAAGCAGTGACGCACAAGACGGCCAGAAACGGGTAAATTTTCTTTTAGTGTAAGTGAATAATGCGGGATGAGTGCAGTATGCGGGGCATAGTTCCGCTAAGCTGGCATCAGGCATCCCGTCCTGTTGGTGGCGCGGTACTGCCAAGGCGTTATAACATTAATCAACAATGAAACAGCCGATGCCTGAAGCGGAGACTCTTTTTTCATGACACAAACACTGCCCCAAGGTGACCAGTCTTTGCTGGCCAGCCTGAAGACGATTGTTGGCACACACCACGTTCTGACCAGTGAGGCTGAAACGTACCGGTTTCGGCACGGCTTCCGCTTTGGGGCAGGGAATGTGCTGGCGGTTGTGCAGCCGGGCAGTCTGGTTGAACTCTGGCGGGTGTCTCAGGCCTGTGCGCAGGCTGGCAAGATTATCATCATGCAAGCGGCTAATACGGGCCTGACCGGGGGCTCCACCCCCGACGGCAATGATTATGACCGTGAGATTGTGCTGATCAGCACTTTGCGTCTGACCGGTATTCATCTGATTGGTGAAGGCAAGCAGGTTGTGTGTTTGCCGGGTGCCACGCTGTATGAACTGGAAAGCAAACTTGCCGCCATAGGGCGTGAACCTCATTCCGTTATTGGGTCTTCCTGCATCGGGGCGTCCGTGCTGGGGGGTATTAGCAATAACTCCGGCGGGGCGTTGGTGCAGCGTGGGCCTGCTTATACCGAAATGGCGGTCTTCGGGCAGGTGGGTGAAGACGGCGTTCTGCGTTTGGTCAACCATCTGGGTATTCAGTTGGGTGATGACCCCGAAGCTATCCTGGGTAAGCTGGAAGCTGGTACATTCAGTGACGCTGATATTAACTGGGATGCCGGCCGTGGCCATGACGGCAACTATATCAGCCATATCCGGGAAGTGGATGCAGATACTCCCGCACGGTATAATGCAGACCCCGGTCGCTGGTATGAAGCCGCAGGGTGTGCGGGCAAACTGGTGGTGTTTGCTGTGCGTCTGGATACGTTTCCGGCAAATAAAAACCCGTCAGTTTTCTACATTGGCACCAACAGCACGGATGAGCTGGAAGATCTGCGCCGTCATGTGCTGACAGCGTTTGATGAACTGCCGATTGCTGGTGAATATATCCATCGCGACGCCTTCAATATTGCCGAGAAATACGGCAAAGATACTTTCGCAATTATCCGGAAATTTGGCACGGCGTTCCTGCCCAAGATGTTTGCCATGAAATCCCGGTTTGATATCTTCACCAAGAAGTTCGGCTTTCTGCCTGAAAATCTGAGTGACCGGATTATGCAGGCGCTGAGCGTATTTATCCCAACCCAGCTTCCCAAACGGATGCTGGATTACCGTGATAAATTCGAACATCATCTGATGCTCAAGGTTTCCGCGTCTCTTACGGCCCCGATGCGGGCTTATCTGACGGAATATTTTGGCAGAGTATCAGGCGACTTCTTCGAATGCACACCCGACGAAGGCACGCGTGCCTTCCTGCATCGTTTTGCTGCGGCTGGTGCAGCAATCCGCTATCGTGCCGTTCATCATAAGGAAGCGGATGATATCGTGGCGCTGGATGTTGCGCTGCGTCGTAATGACCGGGAGTGGTTTGAAAAACTACCCAAGGACATTGAAGACAAAATTATTGTCAAACTCTATTACGGCCATTTCCTGTGCCATGTGATGCATCAGGATTACGTGGTGAAGAAGGGTTATAACGCCATTGCAGTTGAACACAGCATGTTACCTGGCCTTGACCAGCGTGGGGCACGTTACCCGGCAGAACATAACGTCGGCCACCTGTATCAGGCTCCTGATGATATGCTGGCCCACTATCGCAGCCTTGACCCGTGCAACTGCTTTAACCCCGGTATCGGTCAGGCAACAAAGAAGAAGAACTGGGTGGCTGAAAGCGTTTGATAATGATGGGGCTGTTCATCTAACTGACGGGTGAACATTATAGCTATTAAAGAAAAAGCGTGTCGGGGCGAACCCGGCACGCTTTTTTTGTTCCAGACGGAATAGCTTGCCTTGGTGGAAAGGCTATTCCGCTTTGGGCTGATTACAGACCAGCAGGAACCTTACCGCCGTTTTCAGCCAGCTTCTGACGGACTTCTTTGATCAGCCAGATGTTCATGGTGGCAGAGTCATTGGTGTCACCTGTGTAACCCAGTTCGCTAGCCAGCTTCTTGCGGGCATCCAGTGAGCTGTCGAGGCCGAGGAGCTTCAGCAGGTCAACAATGGATTCTTTCCAGTTCAGGTTCTGACCGTTCTTGGCAGCCATGTCTGTCAGGACGGCGTCAACATCAACCGGGGTAGCCGGGGCAGCAGCGGCTGCGGCCGGAGCAGCGGCATCTGGTGTGGCAGACGCAGCGCCAGCGGTGGTGTCAGGCGTGGCTGCTTTTGCATGGTGAAAGATTGAGGAAAGAATGGAGCCGAAAATGCTCATGCTAAAGTTTCCTTCTACAATAGTGGGCAGGCTGCACTGTAAGAAAACAATGCTGTAAAAGCCCGTCCCTATACCGCTGCAAGCATACAACAGGGGAGAAGGTTGCCTAGAGTGCTTGCTGAAATGAAAAAATTAACTTTTTTTAATCAATTTCATTGTGAAATATGTCATGAACACATCAATAACCAGCATTATTTCATGATGATTTCAAACCAATACCATATTTGCGCCATCAATCGGAGAGCGCACTCTGAAATGCAGGAGTAGGCCGCATAGCTGGGCACCCTAAAACAGAGCCGTAAAGGCTAGAGGGCGCGTTTCAACGCACAAAAAAGGCGCTGATTATCGATGCATCTGCACCATAACCAACGCCTTTTTGAAAAACTTTAGCAGAGCCCTGTTTGCCAGAACTCTGCGTCAGATTTTAGTAACGGTATTCTTCATGCTTGAACGGGCCGTTAACCGGCACGTCAATGTAGTCAGCCTGTTTCTGGCTCATCTTGCTCAACTGAGCACCAACTTTGGCCAGATGCAGGGCGGCAACCTTTTCGTCCAGCTTCTTCGGCAGGGTGTAGACTTTAACGTCATACTTGCCTTCAGGCGCTGTCCACAGTTCGATCTGGGCCAGTGTCTGGTTGGTGAAGGAAGCAGACATCACGAAAGACGGGTGGCCTGTGGCGTTACCAAGGTTCACCAGACGGCCTTCGGACAGGACGATCAGACGCTTGCCATCAGGGAAGACAACTTCATCAACCTGCGGTTTGATGTTGTCCCACGTGAAGTTGCGCAGGCCGCCAATCTGAATTTCAGAATCGAAGTGGCCGATGTTGCACACGATTGCGCGGTTTTTCATGGCGCGCATGTGGTCAACGGTAATCACGTCCACGTTGCCGGTTGCTGTCACGAAGATATCGCCGCGGGGGGCTGCTTCTTCCATGGTGACAACTTCATAGCCTTCCATAGCGGCCTGAAGAGCGCAGATCGGGTCAACTTCCGTAACCAGAACGCGGCAGCCAGCGTTACGCAGGGAAGCAGCAGAACCTTTACCCACGTCACCATAACCTGCAACCACGGCAACTTTACCGGCCATCATTACGTCTGTGCCACGGCGAATGGCGTCAACCAGACTTTCGCGGCAGCCATACAGGTTGTCGAACTTGGATTTGGTAACGCTGTCATTCACGTTGATGGCCGGAACCTTCAGCGTGCCTTTTTTCTGCATTTCCCACAGGCGGTGCACGCCCGTTGTGGTTTCTTCAGACAGGCCCTTAACGTTCTTCAGCAGTTCCGGATACTGGTCATGCATCATGACCGTCAGGTCACCACCGTCGTCCAGAATCATGTTCGGGGTCCAGCCATCGGGGCCCTGAATGGTCTGCTCAATGCACCAGTTGAATTCGTCTTCCGTCAGGCCCTTCCAGGCGAACACGGGAATACCGGCAGCAGCAATGGCAGCCGCTGCGTGATCCTGCGTGGAGAAAATGTTGCAGGAAGACCAGCGCACGGTTGCGCCCAGTGCAACCAGCGTTTCAATCAGAACAGCGGTCTGAATGGTCATGTGCAGGCAGCCTGCAATGCGCGCACCCTTCAGCGGCTGGCTGGCACCATATTCCTCACGCAGTGCCATCAGGCCCGGCATTTCGCCTTCTGCGATTGAAATTTCCTTGCGGCCCCAGTCTGCCAGAGAGAGGTCTTTAACCTTGTAGTCGCTCATGTCGGTCCTGTTCTTCCTGTCGAAATCGAGCGTTTATATACAGACAGGGGGCCGTGCAGACCAGATATAACCCGCATGTCTTGTGCTTAAAGCTGGCCTGCGGGTTGCAAGATGCGCGGTTTTCTGGTCTCCACAGGGCAGTCTGAACCTGAAAATATGGTGGTCTGGCGCGGTTATGGCTGTGTTTCGTTCTGTCCTGTTCAATGTTCTGGCGTTTCTGCTCACACTGATTATGGGGGTAGGGGCGTTTCCGGTGCGGTGGTTCGCGCATGGTCTGGCCCTGCCTTACGCAAAACTTTGGTCACGCTTGGTGCTTGACCTGTTTCGCGCCATCTGTGGGGTGGAAATACGGATTACGGGGCAGGAGCATGTCGCGGGCGCTGGCCCGAAACTGATAGCCTCCCAGCATCAGTCGGCTTTTGATACCCTGATCTGGATGCTGCTGGTGCCGCAGCCTTCCTATGTCATGAAGGGGGAATTGCGCCGTATTCCTCTTCTGGGGCCAATGCTGATTTTAACTGGCATGATGCCCATAGACCGTGCGGACGGGGCAAAGGCATTGCGTCTTTTGCTGCGTGAAACCGATACTGCTGTTCAGGCTGGCAAACAGATTATCATCTTCCCGGAAGGCACCCGCACGGCACCCGGAGAACACGTTGCGCTGAAACCCGGAATTGCTGCGATGGCAGCCCATAGTGGCTTGCCTGTGGTACCAGTCGCGACAAATTCTGGCCTGTTCTGGGGGCGAAATGCGTTTTTCAAGCGATCAGGCGTGCTGCATATTGCAATTGGCACCCCCATTGACGCCCCCAACCGCAAGGTTCTGCTTCCGCGGATTGAGGGCGCCTGGCGGGATCTGGAAAAAACGTTTCACTGAATTCTAATCCTGTTGGTCAAGAAATCAGCAGGGTAAAAGTGCGCTTATACCCTGTTTCTCCTGTGGATAAGTGTGTGGATTTTTAGAGTTTGCGTGAAATACTTTGCCCTGAAGCCTCGCGTATTTAAGGCGTTATTTAAACAGAACTGTCACATATGGTTCGATCTGTTTTTGCTTTTCGCATGATGAATTTCAAAAACTGATTGCATAACAATGGGTTTCTATAAATCAAAATATGTATTTTTTGTGACGAATATTATAAACTTCATGGATTTTCCACGAGTCTGCTAACCAGTGTAGGCAATCAGACTATTGTGGACAAAAACAGGTGTGCTCAAAACTACTGCACAGGCCATGCGTTGAAAGAGCAGGCTTCCAGACGTTGAGACAACGTGAAAAGCAGGTAATATATTCGGGATAACTTCAACAGAGCTTTGTTTGATGCCGCAGATGACACCAGCCGTGCCTTTACCGCAATTTCTGCTTCGCAACGCGCGTATTGTGCCGAACAGAGATGATATCCTGCCACTTCTGCCCCGCCATGCTGTTATTGCTGAAGTTGGTGTCATGACAGGGGATTTCTCCCAAAAAATCCTGACAGTTTGCCAGCCAAAGACATTTTACGCGCTGGATCTGTTCGACATCCATAATCTTCCCATGGTCTGGGGGCAGCCGACAGCCGATCTTTTCACCAACAAGACTCATCTGGATTTCTATAAACATCGTTTTGCGGCGGAAATTGCGGCTGGTCGCGTGAATGTTCTGCCCGGTGACAGTGCGGCGATGCTGGAGCAACTGCCAGATAACAGTCTGGATGTCGTGTATCTGGATGCCGATCATCGATATGAAGCGGTTGAAAGAGAGCTGGAAATATGCAGCCGCAAGCTTAAGCCGCATACGGGGCTGATTGTGCTGAATGACTACATCATGACAGATGGCGGGGGCCCTTATGGTGTTATTCAGGCAGCCCACGAATTCATGCTGAAATACGGGTGGGAAATGGTGGTCTTCGCCCTGCAAGAATATATGTATTGCGATATTGTTATTCGCAAACTGCCTGCCAGCCGGTCCCGCCGTATTGCGCAACGGTTGGCATTGCAACTGGGCTATAAGGGGCTGGGTCGTTTTTAAGTTAGACAGATCTGTTCTGAAACCCGCCATAGCCTGCTTAATTGGAGGAATGATTCTTGATACTGCGTGCTGGTGGGGCGGCGTCCGGTATCTTGACGTGCGACTGGCAAAGGTTGAGGCCGAAACCGGCTGTCAGATTTCAAGCCAGCACCACCACAAGGGCGGATGGCCAATCGCGGCTCGTCTAACGCTTTCTTTACCCGTGATGATATGCCCTGCTGGTTCCAACTCCCGCGTGGTCTTTGCCTCCGATAGGATGCGAGTGGAGGGTGTTCCGTGGGCTCCCGCATCAGTGCGGCTCTGGCTGGAAGGGAGCCAGTCGATAGGACAGACAGCGTCAGATAATACGTTCCGTCTGCTTGCCAAGCGCGACGGTGCCCCCTTTGGTCTTTTTCTGCCGCTCGGATCGCAAAATGGTCAGGGTGTCGTAAAATTCCAGTCGGCTTTTGCCCATTTTCAAGCGCAACTGGGCATAGCCTCGCGTTACCCCGTTACGGTCAAAAATCTGTCTGGCCGTATAGTCTGGAACAGGCGGGCTACAGATCAGGCAAGTGCTCTGGCGATCAGCGCATCTGCGGATCAGGCAAGAGTGGCTCCTATGGCCGATAGCCTCAGCCAAGTTTCAGTGGTAGTTTCTGTGCCCGGCCCATTTCCACAAGCAAATGTCATGGCATTGTTGGGTGCCGTGCTCTTGCCTGATCTTGCGCATAATAAAGGGGAGGTCGATGACCAGTCAGACGCCGTTACACAAAAACAGGTAAATCCTCCGTCCATTCTGGTGCAGAAATTAGCAGCCCGATGGCGTGGGGTTGATTTTTCGTGGTCGGCACGCCTGCTGGCTGCACAAACAGGCCTGACGGGCGAAAGCTGGTTGACCCTGACCAACTGGCGCACGCTGCTGAAAACGCTGGCAGATGATAAAACACTTACTCCACAACAAACGGTGTTTCTAAACAGGTTGTCAGACGAACTGTCTCAGAGATTTTCGCAATTTGATGGCCCATTTGCGTTTCCGCTTCCGGTCCGAAAGGGTAGCATCATGCTGGGTGGTGTCTCTGGAACGGCATTGCTGGGGGTTCTGCGATCAGGCCAGCCGTCTTCGGCTCTATTTCCCGTCTTTCAACGGGGCGATAGGGCTCTGTCGGGTGCGTCACCCGCGCCGTGAGATGGCCTTACTCAGAACGCTCCAGCCCTGTTTTATTGACCGCGCTTGTCCTGCATCTACCCCGTCAACGCGATGATAGATTTCTGAACAATAACGCCTTCATAAATCTCTCGCACCAGGAGGTTCGGCTAGTTGCACCGTAACCGCACGCGTGAGATGCCCAATCCTCAAAAAACCAAGCATCTGCACAGCATGATAGTGCAAGGAAAAAAGGAGGGAGAGACCAATTCGCTCCCCTACATCCTTAGCCTATGGGGCAGTTAGAAAGTGTCTTTTGCCAGCCTTAATGCTGCAAGGGCTTTGACTGTGCCAGCACGCAGGAACGGGTTTGTTGCGCGCTCTAGTCCCAACGAGGAAGGAACGGTAGGCATCCCTTTGGCTCTTAAATGACGCACGTCTTCAGCACGTTTCTGTAGGGCTGCGTTGTCTGGCGTTGCATGCAGGGCAAATGCCGCGTTTGACTGGGTATATTCATGCCCGCAATACACCAAAGTTGTGTCTGGCAGCGTGTCGAACCGATGCAGGGTGTGGAACATTTGTTCTGCTGTGCCTTCAAAAAGGCGACCGCAACCCAGACTGAACAGGGTATCTCCGCAGAATAAGGTGGGCGGGTCAGAAAAATAGAACGCAATATGCCCGCTTGTGTGGCCGGGCACGGCAATGACGTTGCCAACGGACGCTCCGACCATCAGTGTGTCATTGTCTTTTAGGGGAATATCAAGATCAGGCATCCGGTGCTGTTCGGCAGCAGGGCCAGCAACTTTTGCGCCATAGCGCGCCCGCAAAGCCGTGCTGCCACCGATATGGTCAGCGTGATGATGGGTGAGCAGAATAAGATCAAGCCTGCCGCCTTCTTTCTCAATCACTGCTTCAATAGGGGCTGCGTCTCCGGGGTCCACGACCGCAATGGTGCCTGTTTCTTCGTCGCGCAACAGCCACGCGTAGTTGTCTGACAAAACCGGAATGGCACGGGTATGAAGCGGCATGGGCGGGGTCTCCCGTTTTTTAAGGTAATGCCGATACATGGCATCTTGGGGGAAGGTCATGATAGACAGGAGATATGCAGACTGTCATGCAGCCCGATATCACAGATTTTTATAACTCCCATGAAGGCGCTGTCTGCGCTGCGTTGATTCGTGAGCGGCTGCAATGGTTCTGGCCAGATCTGCGGCGGCAGTCGGTGCTGGGGGTTGGGTTCGCGCAGCCTTATCTTAGCGCGTGGCGCGGGCGTGGCGCTCTGTGCGTATCGGCCATCCTGCCAAGCCAGATCATGCCAATGCAAGATACCGCCGCGTCGGACGGTTTTTCGGTCTTTTCAAGGGAAGATCGCTGCTGCGTGGTCGATGCCCAGCATCTTCCTTTCTGTGACGAAATGTTTGATCGTGTGCTGGTGGTTCATGCGCTTGAAAATGCGGAACAGGCCGTGACTCTGCTACGCGCTGCCAGCCGTGTGTTGCGCGATGATGGACGTATTCTACTGATTGTCCCAAACAAAATCGGTGGGCGATTACGCCAGAAAAACACACCTTTTGCACGCGATGCCCGGTTTACCCGTAACGGATTGAAAGCCGTTCTGGGCCGGGCCATGCTGCATATGGAAAGACGGGACGAAGCCTGTTTTCTGCCAGTTTTACGGGGGTACAGCACATTGGAGCGCGGCCGGGCGTCTGATATTGCCGGAAAAGTCTTTTGCCCCGGTCTCGGCAGTCTGATGTTGGTTGAAGCGGTTAAGGACGTTCATGCCGCATTACCCCTACCGGTTACGGCCAAGCGCTCATGGTTTCGTAAATCCGTGGTCGCCACGCAGGAATTTTAGACGTTTTCTGCCGCCTGCCGGTATTCCTGCCACAAAGTCCGTGCAAAGGCGCAAGTTGGGCGTTGCCACACGGCGGCGTGCATGGTGTTATCCGCCAGTTTTTTAATAAAGACCGCTTTCTCCGGGCTTAAAGTCAGGGGGCGGATGTTGTGTAAGGCAGGACAGGGCCAATTCTTACATCCTTTCTTCTTTGCAGCCTGCTGGTGTTACTGGTGTGTGCAGGTGTTCTGTCTGTGCTTCCCGATCGGCTTTTGCGACAGGTTGCTCCCTGGCGGCCAGAAATACTGGCTGTGCTATGGGGGGGTATTGGCCTGTTGGCTGTTGTCGGGGCCAGCTTGCGTGTCGAAGGCGGTGTGAGTTGGTTTCCAGTCTTCGGCATGGATGGGCCGACACTTCCCATGCTTGTTCTGCTGGCCTTTACGGGCGGCGTCATAGGTAAAGGGTATCGCGGGCTGGCTTGTGTTCTCACTGGTCTTGCTTTTCTAGCGCTTTCGCCATTGGTTTTTGGTCTGTTGTCCGGGACGGCTCTGGTCATGCTGGCAGATCACGGACGGCAGGGAGTGTGCCTTCCGGCCGCAATTATTCCCGCCTGTATTCCTGCCGACAGCCCGCTTTCTCCACCTGCATTGTGCTTTATGGTGCTGCTGCTTGGCTGGGCGGTTTCCAGCCAGAAGGGGCCGCAGGCGCTGCTGCCTGCTGGCATCGGTCTGTTTCTGCTGGGGCGGTTGCTGGCAGAAGTAGGCGTTCTTTCTCCCATTGATCAGGGATTGCTGCTGCTCAGTGGTGGGGTTGTTGCATTAAGCGGCGGTGTGCAGGCGCTTCGAGTATCCTCGGCCAGTGGGGTAGCCAGCGGCCTGACAAGTGCGGGCTTTGGCGCACAGGTGCTGCTGCTAACACTGGCTCTTTCTACGTCTTTGGAAGGCGCGGAACAGTTTCGTACGGCTACCTTACTGGGTATGGGAGCACCATTTCTGGCTCTGCTGGCATTGCTCTGGTTGTGCAAAAGTGAAGCAACTGACACGGACACGGCTGGCCAGCCGTTTTTTTCATCCGGCAGTCTGGTTGTTTCCTCTGTTGCCGGAAGAATGGCGTTGTCGGCAGCGCTTCTGATGCTGTCTGGTTTGCCGCCGCTGGGTGGTTTTTCTGTTTTATGGTGTCTGCTGACTGCGGGTGAACTCGCGGCTGTGGGGGCTCAGCCAGTGCAGGCCTTGTGCACTATTCTGGTTCTGGTCTGCTCTGCCCTGCTTATGGTGCTCGGCCTGTTTGGCCTGATGCGGATTGGGCTGGAGGCTCTGGCTCCGTCACGGAAAGACGATGGTGTTATGCCGCAGGCGGCAAATGCCATGCTGGTGTTGCCCTCCGTCGTGTGTCTGGCCGTAGCCGCCGGCGTTGCCCTTTTGCCCGGCGGCTGGCTGGCATTGGTTGACCATTTGTTTGTGGGCACGTCTTCGCGTGATTTTACGTGGGCCAAAGTCGCAACCGTCTGGTTTGTTGATACCGCGGTCAGCTTCACCCCAGCTTTCTGTGTCTTGGCGCTGAGTGTGTGTGTCGGGGCGGTTGTGGGTGTAGGGCGAGTGCTCCGCCTGTATCCGTTCAGCCATGGCACGGCTGTGCGGGCGGAATGGTGTGACGGCGCCCCGGTTCTGACACGCGCGGGTGAGAGTGTGGCTGAAACAGAAGAGTCATCAGCCCAGATTTGGAGGATGCTCACGGTTTTCCTTGGGCTTGATGGTAAGAACTTGGCCGAATGGCCGGTGGTCGAAAAAACGCAGGCCGGAGGGCATTACCTGCAAGGTCTGTTGTTCAAAGGGGTTGCCTGGTGTGAAGCACAGGGAATGGTTCTCATTCTGCTCTTTTTGGGGGCAGGACTGTTTCTGGGGCTGTTTGCAGGCAAATGACACACGTAACCACACCAACGCCCCTGACGTGGGGATGGATTAGCCTTTCGATCCTGATGCTGGCTTTTCAAACAGCTTTGATGCTGGCTACAGCCCCGTTCTTCAGTGGGTGGGTTGACCGATTGGGTGGCCGCCTGACAGGGCAGAACCGCTATCGGTCGTCAGGCCGATGGCAGGAGATACGGCATCAATTTGTCCGGCCCGGCTATTTTGTTGCAGGCGACAGACTCAGCAGCCTTGGCTGCCGCAGCGGGTTTGTTCTGTCTGTTCTGGCTGCGGGCATGGTGCCTGTTTTTGCGTTGCTGCCTGCAGGGTTCCCGGCACCGGGGTTGTTGCTTGTCTGTGCTGTGCTGGTGGGTGCCTCACTGCTTCTTTGCCTGCCTTTGCTGGTTCAGCGACGGCATATGGTGCAGAACGCGTATATGGCCCTTATGGCAGAAAGCCTGTTGCTGCCAGCGCTGGTGCCCGTGTTGGTTATGGTGGGTGGGCAAGACCTTTCAGCCTTTCTGGCGCATGTGCGCAGTCTGTCGCCGTTGGGCAGCGGGGCCCCATTTGTGCTGATGGGTGTGGCCCTGTTTGCCGCTGCCGCATGGCGCGGACGGCAGGCGGGAGAAACTTCGGTCTGCCCTCTATCGGGGGCAGATCGTGGCCTGTGGTTACTGGCAACAGATATCGTGTTGCTGTGCTGGGTCACGCTGGCGGGCGATGTGGCATGGGCTGGGTGTCTGGCGCTCCCGTCTGACGGTACGGTTGAAACGTGGCTGATGGAATGCCTGCAAGGCGGCAGCGCATGGCTTCTGAAATTGGTGGTAGCGGCAAGTCTTCTGGCGGTTACGCAGTTAATGGTGCTTCCGTTGCCCCGCCGCGCCCGTGTCCGTCTGGCGTCTGTGTTTCTGTTAGGGTTGCTGGCGTGGCAAGCGGCTTATCCAAGCCTTGCTCCTGCCGCAGTACAGGATAAAACAGCCTCCATTCAGGTTCAGGATCCTGCGTTGGGAGAAGAAGGGACACCCCAGTGACACTTGCTGCCATTCTGGCCCCTTTGCTGGCTTTGTGTGTTGTGGCCCGTGGGATGGGGTTTCTGCCTGCGTTAGGCGTGGTGACGGCCATTGCCATTTTGGTTGATGGTCTGGAGCCGTTGCAACAGGTTGGCGCGGGTTTGGTGTTGGTGTTTTCCATCGGGCCAGCGTGGTTTCTTAGCTATTATCAACATGACGGCGTGCAGGAACGGGGTGGCCCCGCTGTACCCTTTCTGGCGCTTGGCCTGATGGTTGTACTGCTGCTGGCCAGTGCCCGTTCGGGCTCGGCTGCCTTTCCGGCTGGCCTTTGTGTGGTGTTGGCCGGACTGGTGGCTGTTACGTGCCGCCATGCCATGGTGTGGCAGTGGGCGGGCCTGCTGACCTGCATCAACGGAATTATGCTGGCGGGTGTTGTTGAAAAACAGATTATGGTGGTTGGGGTCACGGCTCTGGCCGGGTGCGTCATTGCCCTGTTGGGTGGCATGTGTGTGCATCGCGTCATGCCCCGTATTGCTGTAGTGCGGGCACCTGGCCGCGATGGCGATAAGAAAAAAGGCAAAAAACACAAATCATCCCAATCTGAGACGGGTTCTACGGGTGCGCCTCGTCCGGATTATGTGCCAAAGCCGCCTCTAGCCGATGCCGAGAGTGAGGCCTGATGACCATTCCCGTTTTTCTGGCTGCTTTAGCATTTGCGTGGCCGTTACTTGGGGCCGCTGTGGTCATGAGCGTCTCGACACCCCGTAGTCGCGACGTTGCTGTCTGGATGGCAGGCATAGGTTGTCTTCTGGCTTTGGCGGTTTTTCTTTTCCCCGCAACCGGGGCGGTCGCCACGGGTTGGGATGATGACCCGGTGCAACGGGCGGGCCGTGTCATGCTGGCCTGTGGCCTGTTGCTGACCGTGTTGGAAAGCCGGGATATGGCTGACCGGTTTCTTCGGGGGCTGCCACATGTTTCAACGGCGCTGGCCGGTCTGGCATGTGTTGCGCCAGACCCTGTTATCGGTCTGGGTATTCTTGAAGCCTCACTCGCCTACGGCGTGTTTGTGTTCAGCCGCCCCGCCGGGCAGGCGCGGGCAGGGTGGGCGCTGGTACGTACGGGGTCTGTTGGTATTTTTCTGGTTCTGGCAGGGCTTCTTTTGCCCGTTGGCTCACCCTCCGCAGGGCTGATGATGGCCTGTGGCATTGTCATGCTGGCGGGTTTGACGCCGTTTGGGCAGCCTTGGCGGGCAGAAAACGATACTTTCCTGTTTCTCCCGTTTGCCGGTGCGGCACTGTTACTCGCAATGCGGCTACGCGTACATGGTGGTGAGGCGTTCGATAACGCGCTGGTTGCCGCTGGTTTGGCATCGGTATGGTTGACTGCCTGTGCTGGCCGTTCAGATGATGGCATGCGCTTGTTCCGTACGTTCCCTTCGGCGCTGGCGCTGATTGCTGTTGGGGCACAGGCGGATGTAGCGGCGTTGCTGTTCCTGTGCGGCTGGTGTCTGGCAGGGGGCAGCCGTTCTGGTAGGTCTTGGGCGGCGCGGGCGTTGGCCTGCTTTCCGCCGGGTGCGCCTTTTGTGGGGTGCCTTTTGCTTTTATCCATGATGAGCGACTGGTCATGGATTTTCACCGTGCTGACGGTTGCCGGGATTCTGTGTGCCGTGGTGCGTGCAGTCCCTGCTGGTGGCTTTGGCCGGGATATCTGGCCGGATGATGTTGCTGGCCGTATGGCGTGCTCCGTTTTGGTTTTGACCGGATTTCTGGTGCCGCTGGCCATGATGTTGGGAGCATTCTGATGGATGCCGAAGCCCATATCCGCGCAGGCGCGGAAACGGAAACACCGTGGCGCTACCGGCTGGATGAACTGGCATGGCGCGATCTTGTCGATGGGCTAAAGCAGTCTCATCTGCCGTTTGTTGGGGTGTGGTGTGACGGCGTGGATGTTCACGCCTTGTTTTTACCCCACGGGGTTCAGCCTCTGGCTGCCACGCTGGCACTGGAGGACGGGCGTTACCCGGCTTTGTCACCCGCACGGGCAGTCTCCAGCCTGTATGAACGCATGATATTTGACCTGTATGGGGCCGAGGCTATGTGGGCCACGGATGTTCGACCTCTGGTTGACCATGAGGTCTGGTCGAACACGACCCCATTAGCAGCGTCCCCCGGCCCGGCAGGTGGCCATAAGGGGATGATAGCGTTCCAGCCATCTGACGCATGGGCCGCAGAGACGGTAGGCGTCATGACCGGAATTGGCCCCGCTACGGGGGCCAGAGAAACACCGCTGCACACGGCCCTGGTGCTTGATGGGGAGACGATTACAAGGGCTGAAACACTCAGCGGCTATGCCCATAGGGGACTCACGCAGCGGTGGAAAAATAGCCGCGTTGATGATGCCTGTCGGTTAAGCGGACGTGTCGTAGCTGGGTGCTCTGCTGCGCATCAGGTTGCCTTCTGTCAGGCGGTCGAGGCTGCATGCGGTGAAACCATAGGGCATGAAGTCGCCCAACTCCGCGTTGTCTTGCTGGAGTTGGAGCGCTGCTTACAGCATCTCTACACCTTGGGAGGGCTGGCGCGGGAAGCCGGGGCTCTGTTGGTCTCTTCCCGCTGCATGTGGTTTCGGGAACAAATCCTGACAGAAACCGCGCCCGTGATTGGGTCTCGTCTGTTGATGGACCATTGCGTACCGGGTGGTGTGAACCTGCGCGCTGCAACTGAAATTGGTACGCTCTGCACCCGCATTGCTGAACTGGGCGAGGAAATTTACCCGACACTGGTGGAGCTCTGGCAAGGGTATGCCGGTCTTGCAGGGCGGATGGCTGGTGTCGGTGTGGTGAATAGCGCTGTATTGGAGCAGGTAGGGCTGGATGGTCCGGTTGCCCGCGCAGGCGGAGGAGATTGTGACTGCCGACGCGATTTGCGGATGTATGATGGGTTGTGGCGTTTTACGGCAGGCCGCCATGATGGCAGCGTAGAAGACCGAGCCGCCGTGTTGCTGGATGAGATAGGCGAAAGCCTGCGCATGTTGACCGAACTGGGCCCCCGCCTTGGCCTGACAGCCGGTGGCCGTATTGACCTGACCTACCCCGACGGTGAGGGTGTCGGCATGGCGGAAGGCCCATGGGGCACTATTCTTTACTGGGTCAGATTGCAGAATGGGCGTGTTGATCAGGTCTTTATGCGCGACCCGTCAGCATCTGCATTGCTGGCCTACGAGGCGGCGCTCCCCGGTCAGGCTGTGGCGGATATCGGGTTGATCCGGGCATCGCTAGGTGTCAACGCAGCCGCGCTGGATGGGTAAATCATGCCGCTTGTAATGAAGAAAGACAGACAGTCATGGGCCTGATACGTGCCGTATTTGACGCCGCGTTTCGGCAGGGTGGAACGCGCCTGAAACCTGTTGGCCCACGCTGGCCTCTTCTGCTGTTTCATGTCGATACTGGCGGTTGTGGTGGTTGCGGAATGGAACTGGAGGCTCTGGGCGCAGGGGCCTATGACGTGCAGGGCGCAGGCTTCGGCTTTGTGCAATCGCCCCGTGCTGCCGACGTATTGCTGATAACCGGATCCCTGACCCGGACAATGGCCCCTGTGCTTGAAGCCGCATGGCAGGCAATGCCTACCCCGAAAGGCGTTATCTGCGTGGGGAATTGCGCAATAGATGGAGGCTTTTTCCCGGAAAACTATACGACCATGGGCGGACTGGACCGCAAGGTTCGGATAGATCTGCGTATTCCCGGCTGCCCCCCAACACCGTTGCAGGTGCTGGAAGGTTTGTGCTCACTGTTCGGCAAACGCCCGGAAGGCGAGACCTCGGCAGATCACGGAGCCGGTTCTTCGACGTCTTCCTGAAGGTCTTCGGCGGCCTTTTTTAGCTTGAAGAAGCTAAGACGGCTGAGTGGCAGCAATGCCATATAGATAATGCCCGCCGCAGCCAGTGCACCCCAAGGGTCAGCTACCAGAATGGCGGCATAGGCCCCTGTGCCAAGCATGACAGGCAGCACAAAGTGGGCTGGCACCTTAAAGTTTTTGAAAGACCAGACGGGCAGGGTCGAAACTAACAGAAACGCCGTGCTGATAAGCGTGAAGCTTGGCAGATAAGGCAGGCGTGTCAGTTTATAAAGCCAGTCGATGCCCAGTTTTTCAGCTTCTAACCCAAGAAAGAGCGGGAAGAGCGCAAGACCTGCCCCGGCAGGGGCTGGCACGCCCGTAAAGAAGTTACTGGCGTATTTGGGTTTGTCTTCCGATTCTTCCAGTGTGGCGTTGAAGCGGGCCAGCCGCAGCGCCATACAGACGGTAAACATCAGACACGGCAGAAATGCGTAGCGCCCGCCCTCTTTCAGTGCCCAGAAATACAGCAGGAAAGATGGGGCAACCCCAAAACACAGAAAGTCCGACAGGCTGTCAAATTCCGCCCCAAAGCGTGTGGAACCACGCAACAGGCGTGCAATGCGTCCATCCAACCCGTCAATAAAAGCTGAAATCAGCAACGCAATGGCAGCAGCCTGAAAGCGGCCATCCACGGCAAAGCGCATGCCGGTCAGGCCAGCACACAGTCCCAGCATGGTCAAAATATTCGGGATCAACCTGTTGAAGGATGGTCCCTTAATCTTGTTCCGCACCCGCTTACGCAGGCGCTTCCGGCGTAACATGCGGGGCGTCAGGTGGTCTGACGCAGTTGTTCCCGCCACACCGGGTTGCCCAGATGCCGGGACACCGGGGCCATTGTTTTCAGGGGATGGGATGGAAGAGGGAGACTGATCTATCACGGGGATCAGAGACGCGCCATAATGGTTTCGCCACCAATCATGGTCTGACCAACAGCAACCAGAGGTTCAACACCCGGTGGCAGATACAGATCCGTGCGGGAACCAAAGCGGATCAAGCCAAAACGCTCACCGGCTTCTACCTGCATGCCTTCTGTCACGCTGCACACAATACGGCGGGCAACCAGACCAGCAATCTGCACCACGGCAACCATGCGGCCATCAGGCAGAGTGACGCTCAGGGCGTTGCGTTCATTCAGTTCGGATGCCTTGTCCAGACTGGCGTTCAGGAACTGACCGGGATGGTAGGCAATGCGGGTGACGGTGCCTGCTGTCGGCATTCTGTTCACATGCACATCCAGCACGGACAGAAAGGTGGCAATACGCCAGACGGGGGTGGGGCTCATGCCCAGTTCAGCCGGTGGAGCAACTTTTTCGATGGAGACAATGCGTCCGTCAGCCGGGGCAACGGCAACATCACTGCGTGCGGGTGTGGTGCGTTCAGGGTCGCGGAAAAAATACAGGCAGAACCCGAAAAACAGACCGCTGGCAGTGCCGACCAGTTTCAGTTTGGGGCAGTTGAGTTTTTTACCCAGAAAACGCGTGACCAGTGTTGCGGCACCAGACGCTAGCAAAAACGGTCGGGCTTCCGGGTGCGGAGGGGCCATAACCATTTTAAGGGATGCAAGAAGGGACATGAAGCGGGTCCTTGTAAGTGAAGCCTAAGGCATGAACAGACAACAGGGGAGGGTGCCAACCGTTCCCCTGTTTACAGAATGCTTCAGGCTAATGCGGCCAGAGCGTCACGCACGGCTGCGAGTGCGGCATCTGCTGCACCGGCATTGGGGCCACCGGCCTGCGCCATATCGCGACGGCCGCCGCCACCTTTGCCGCCCATTGCTTCACTGGCGGTGCGAACCAGGGCAACGGCGTCAACTTTTTCAACGGCATCAGGGGCAACGCCAGCCACCACGCTGCCTTTGTCTCCGGCAGTGGAGATCAGAACAACAACATCCGCATTGCCCTGTTTCAGAATGGTCTCGGCCAGACCTTTCAGTTCACGTGGCGCAGTATCCCCCACGTTGCGTGTGGCCAGACGGATACCGGCCACCGTTTCTACCCCGGCGGAGGCCACATTTCCCGCTGCCAACTGGCGTTGAAGCTGGGAGATCTGCCGTTCCATGGTACGGCGTTCTTCCAACAGAAGGGCCAGACGTTCCGGCGCTTCCGCCACGCCTACCTTCATCATGGCGGCCATCTGGTTCAGGCGCTGTTCTGTTGCAATCGAGAGGCTTTCAGCCGCTTTACCTGCAACCGCTTCAATACGCCTTACCCCGGCTGAAACCCCATTTTCAGACGTAATGCGGAACAGCCCAATATCCCCGGTGCGGCCAACATGCGTGCCACCACAGAGTTCGATTGACCATGCGCTCTTGTTCCCGTCCGGGCCACCCATAGAGACAACACGTACTTCGTCACCATACTTTTCACCGAACAGAGCCATGGCACCTTCTGCCACAGCTTCTTCTGGTGTCATGGACCGCGTGACAACCTGTGAGTTTGCACGGATCAGCCGGTTTACTTCGGCTTCAACGTCAGCAAGTTCTTCTGCCGTAATGGGGCGTGGCTGACTGACGTCAAACCGCAGGCGGTCTGGGGTGTTCAGGCTGCCTTTCTGGGCAACATGCGTTCCCAGTTTACGACGCAGGGCTTCGTGCAGCAGATGTGTGGCGGAATGATGCGCGCGAATGGCAGAGCGTCGGTCATGGTCAACTGTTGCGGTGACAGCCAGCCCGGGACGCAGTGTGCCTTCAGTTACCGTGCCGTAGTGAACAATCAGGTCCCCAGCTTTTTTCTGCGTGTCTGTAATGGTAACGCGCAGGCCTTTGGCCGTCAGTGTGCCGGTGTCACCAGCCTGTCCACCGCTTTCCCCATAGAATGGGGTCTGGTTCAGCATAACCGCGACTTCAGCACCGACGGTGGCTTCTTTTACAAAACCATTGCCGACAACAACGGCCTGAACTTCAGCATCGGCCTGCTCGGTAGTGTAGCCCAGAAACTCGGATGCCCCGAATTTGTCACGTGCTTCAAACCATACAGTCTCGAGCGCCGTATCGCCCGACCCAACCCACGAAGCACGAGCCCGTTCGCGTTGCACGGTCATAGCGGCATCAAAGCCGTCAACATCAACCGTGTGGCCGCTGCCACGCAGGGCATCCTGTGTCAGATCAAGTGGGAAGCCGAACGTGTCGTAGAGACGGAAGGCCACATCCCCCGGCAGGGCAGAGCCAGGGGTGAGTTTTTCGGTTTCGTCTGCCAGCAGGCCAAGACCGCGATCAAGCATGGCTTTGAAGCGTTCTTCTTCGCCACGCATGCTTTCACGGATCAGCGCTTCGCTTTGCACCAGTTCCGGGTAAGCCTGCCCCATCTGTTGAATAAGGACGGGCAGAAGCTTGTAGAAGACGGGTTCACGCGTACCCATCATATGCAGGTGGCGCATGGCGCGACGCATAATGCGGCGCAGAACATACCCACGACCATCCTTGGACGGCAAAACGCCATCCGCAATCAGAAACGCGGTTGAACGCAGATGATCAGCGACAACGCGATGGCTTGCCTTGAACGGCCCTTCAATGCTCTGCCCGGTCAGATCAGCCGAGGCCTGAATCAGGGCAACAAAGGTGTCTGTGTCATAGTTGTCGCGTTTGCCCTGAAGAATGGCAGCAAAGCGTTCCAACCCAAGGCCGGTATCAATAGACGGACGCGGCAGCGGAGAGCGAACACCCGGTGGGTCTTCAAAATACTGCATGAAGACCAGATTCCAGATTTCGACAAATCGGTCCCCATCTTCATCGGGCGAGCCTGGGGGGCCACCGGGCACATCAGGTCCGTGGTCATAGAAAATTTCTGAACACGGGCCGCATGGGCCTGTATCACCCATACGCCAGAAATTGTCTGATGTAGGGATACGGATAATCCGGCTGTCATCCAGACCAGCAATCTTGCGCCATAGACCAGCTGCATCTTCATCTTCAGCAAAGACGGTAACCAGCAACTTGTCTTTGGGGAGGCCGAAATTTTTGGTAACCAGCGTCCAGGCAAGTTCAATGGCTTCGGGTTTGAAATAATCCCCGAAGGAGAAATTGCCCATCATTTCAAAAAATGTGTGGTGACGGGCTGTGTAACCTACATTGTCCAGATCATTATGCTTGCCACCGGCACGCACGACTTTCTGCGCCGTTGTGGCGCGGGAGTAGGGACGGGTTTCCTGCCCGGTGAACACGTTCTTGAACTGCACCATGCCTGCGTTGGTAAACAGCAGCGTGGGGTCATTCCGTGGAACCAGGGAAGAAGAAGGCACAATCTGGTGCCCTTTCCCGGCAAAATACTCCAGAAAGGTGGTGCGAATTTCGTTTGTGGTCAGCATGGCGTGAGGCAGACGGTCCTGAAACTGGTTGGGCGCGTGATCTCCCATCCCCTGTTTTTTCAAGCGCGTCTGAAAAAACAGGCCAGAGACAAGTCCTCACGGCCAGGTGGAAGCAGGAAGGCTCCCTTTAACCCGGAGCCAGATGTAGCGCACCCGGCGCATTATCGGAAGGGGTTAGCGTTCAGGCCCGTACAGCGCAGCAATTATGGCTTGGGTGTGGGGTTTTTGTGTGACGCTGGCAAATCAAGGCTAAGTTCAGCTAATTCAAGTGCGGAGTGCGGTGGTTTTTCTTTGAAAACCATTTTCTGGCTCAGATTGAAATTAGCAAACATGCCTGCCAGAGCCCCCACGGCCAGAGCAATCACCGGATAGGTAACGCACAGAGAAACCGTGTAAAACAGTGTATAAACCGCGCCACGATTCAGCAGAAACCCCAGACTGTTTGCTGTCAGAAAGCGCAACCATTGTAAAAATGGATGGTCATGCAGGCCCGCGCCCTTGAATGTCCAGATACGGTTAAGAACCCAGTTGAGGGTAGCTGCGACAAAATAGGCAACCAATGTTGCGGCAGTCAGCCCGATAAAAGGCCGCAGCGCATAAACGGTACCGGAATCCCAAAGAAAACCTAATCCGCCAACAACGCCGAATTTCAGCAGCCGCAGAATTTTTGCGTGTGTCAGGCCAAACGGCAGGGAAGGAGTTGTATTCACGCCATGGGGCTACGCGAAAAGAGGGGAGAAAAACAAGACAAAAAAAGAGGCACCCGAAGGTGCCCCTTTCTTTGATCACGAAGATCAGACCGAATTAGTGGAGGATGATTTCCACGCGACGGTTCTGAGGTTCGCGGGTGTTCGGGCCAGTCGGCACCAGCGGCTTGGATTCACCATAACCGTGGATGTCGATTGCAGTGGCAGGAACGCCGTCACGGATCAGTTCAGCCTTCACGCTGTTAGCACGACGCAGGGACAGGCCCAGGTTGTACTTTTCACCGCGGGGACCAGGGTGAGCAGCAGAGTTATCGGTGTAACCGTTAACTTCGATGCGGGTCGTCTGAACGTGTGTGGAAGCCTGAGCAGCTTCTGCAACGATCTGGCGAGCGCGAGACGTCAGGACAGACTTATCCCAGTCGAAGAACACCAGGTAAGAGCGAGCCGGCAGCGGAGCCGGAGCTGCTACAACCGGAGCCGGCGGCGGCGGCGGCGGAGCCGTATCGAACGCATAACGCAGACCCAGGATGAACTGGTGGTTGAAGCGGTGATCGAAGTTCACGTTGCCGCGACCACGGTGACCGTTTGCATAGTTCGCTGTGGAGGTGAAAGCACCATCCGTGAAGGAACCAGGCTGGCCGATCATGCGGTATTCGGTGGTCAACTGCAGACCCGGAACGCCAACATCATACGCTGCACCGACGATGCCCTGGTAAGCAAAGCCACCGTTCGTGCCGCCAAGACGGCTGGTGTTGTGGTTAACGAAGTTGGTCTGTGTCGGGTTGTAGTGCTGCCACAGGTAACCAGCACCAACACCAACGAACGGGGTGACAGGAGCATCGATACCGAACTGCTTCAGGTCGATGTCATACAGCACGTTCACGAAACCGCCGTAAGACTGGTCGCTGCCACGGGTATGGCCCGGAACAGACGTACCACCACGGTGGTCGATGTTGGAGTAGTTGTACACGCCTTCTACTTCAGCGCGCAGACCGTTGCCGAAGCCCCAGCCGAATGCACCAAAGCCAGTGAAGCCGGTGTTGTGACGGTACTGAGAAGAGCTACCGTTGGTGTAGCTGTCACCGCCGGAAAAACCGGACATGTGAGCGTGCTGATTCTGCACCAGGTTGTAACCACCGCCCACATTTACATACGGGCCTGTAATCGTGGTGGCAGATGCGGCCGCCGGAGCCGCTGCCATCAATGTCGTTGCAAGTAACGCCGTGCGGAGACGCATTTTTTCGTCCTCAATATTTCATCTGTTCGACTCTGCCGCCAACCATTCAGCGGTCAGACCCAGCAAGATGCCTAAAGCCGTATAAAACGATCGGTTCCAAAATAGAAACCCGAAGCGTGATGCTCTGGGCGATTAGAAGCCATAACCGTGTTTTCTTTGCAACACTTCATTTCGGTTTCCCAAGATGTAAGTGCTGCATGAGTAATATTCAGCTTTATCCATCCTGCTCTGAACATTGCGTATTAGCGAATGCAGCGCCTGTCTCCCGTCTGAATAAGGCGGAATTGAGGCGTGGATACTTCTTTGCCACAGTATTCGGAACAAGTGGCTGTTTTCTAAGGGGAGCAGCCATCCTCCAGAAGCACGTCACGCACACTATCGGCAGGCACATTGCGGCTGGTGAACGCCTGACCGATTCCGTTTGCAAGTACAAACGATAATTGTCCGTCCTGCATTTTCTTGTCGCGCTGCATGTGGGCCATCAAATCTGCTGCTCGAAAAGCGTATGGCAGGTCACGAATTCGCGCAGGCATGCCAAGGGCGTCTAGATGCGCGGTCACACGCTCCAGATCACTTTCGGGGCACACGCCCAGCTTTACGGACAAAGCGAAAGCCAGCCGCTGGCCGATGGAGACTCCTTCCCCATGCAGCAAGCGGCCATCGTATCCAAGCTCGGCTTCCAGCGCGTGGCCGAAGGTATGACCCAGATTAAGCAGAGCGCGGCCGCCGCTGCTTTGCTGTTCCCGTTCATCGGCTGCGACGACGCGGGCCTTGAATGCGCATGCCTGTCTGACAGCCTCGGTCAGGGTTTGGGGATCACACGCAAGAACGGCTTCTCCGTGCTTTTCGCACCATTCGAAGAGCGGAGTGTCGCCAATCAGGCCTGCTTTCACAATTTCAGCGTAACCAGCAACCAGCTCACGTCGGGGAAGTGTTGCCAATGCCGAGGCATCTGCAAGCACGGCGAGGGGTTGATGAAACGCCCCCAACAGATTCTTACCCCAGCGTGTGTTGATGCCAGTTTTGCCACCAACGGAGGAATCGACCTGTGACAGAAGCGTGGTCGGAATCTGCACGAAGGGCAGGCCGCGCAGAGTTGAAGCCGCGACGAATCCGGCCAGATCCCCCACCACGCCGCCACCGAATGCAATGACGGTTGTTTTGCGTTCCACGCCCTCTTTCAGAATGTCATCAACCAGACGTTCATAAGTGCCCAGACTTTTAGACTGCTCCCCCGGTTTGACGACCAGCGTGCGGAACGCAATGGCTGTTTCACGCAGCGATTCTTCCAGTCGGGCCAGATGAAGGGCTGCCACGGTTTCATCCGTAATAATGATGACGCGCTTCTGGGGCAGCACGGGCGCAAGTAACGCCCCTGCGCGGGCTATCAGGTCTGTGCCGATCACGACGTCGTATGATGTGTGGCTCAGATGGATAGGCAGGCGCACGGGGCGGCGCGACAGCGCCATGGCCTCAATCACGCGGGAAGTGCTGTGGTCCACGTTGTGGTCTCCGCAATCAACAATAATATCGGCTTCTGCATAGACTGGGTGGCGAAGGGTCATAAGCCGGGCCAGCACGTCTCGGGGCGAGGCTTCATTCAGAAGCGGGCGATGATTGCGGCCCTGCACCCGGCGTAACAGAACGGGCAGGGGGCACCGCAGCCAGATAGAAATGGCGCGCTCATGCACCAGCGCTCGTGTGCTGGCATCCATGTATGCCCCGCCGCCGGTTGCCAGCACCATGGGCGGCCCCTCAAGCAGACGGCGTATGACGCGACGTTCCCCATCGCGGAAGGCGGCTTCGCCATACAGGCGAAACACATCGGCAATGGAGCATCCGGCTGCGCGTTCTATTTCCACATCGGCGTCAACAAACGGCAGGCCCAGCCGTGTGGCCAGTCTGCGGCCAATGGTTGTTTTGCCAGCGCCCATCAGGCCAACAAGAACAATACTGCGCCCGGAAGGGATCAGCCCGGTGCTCTGCCGGTTGCCGACCCTTTCCAGATCAAGCGGAATCGGCGGAGGGTCCGCCGTATCGTGGGGTGGATACGAGATACGTGATGACATGAAACGCAGCTTAACATAGAGCAGGGAGAACACACCTACTCTGTTGTTATGGAGCAAAGTCTTATGAACCGCATGGTTCTCATTGTTGCGGCTGTGGTCTGCGTTGCCTTGGTGGGCGGTTTTGCGGCGCTGGGTCTGACAGCACATGCCCCCACGCCCCAGGCTGTGCATCGTGATGTTGCCTTGTCTGCGCCTCCTGCTGCGGCCCCGGCCCCTATGGCGGCTATTCCGGCCCCGCCGCCAGCCCCGGTTGTAACACCTGTTACCCCTGTTCAGCAGCCCGCTGTCGCCCCAGCAGGCACAGCAGCGCCAGCACAGGCACCTGCTGTGGCACCTACGGTTACTGTTCCGGCAACGGCACCGCATCACTGATGCCTGCCAGCCGCGAGGCCGAGCTTTTTCTGGAAATGCTCGCGGCCGAACGGGCCGCAGCCCCCAATACGCTTGCGGCTTATGCGGCTGATCTCGAAACCTGCGCCAGTTTTCTTGCTGCACAGGGAAGCGGGCTGGTTGCAGCTTCAACGGCCGATCTGGCCAACTGGTTGTCCGATCTGGGGGCAGAGGGACAGGCGCGTCGCACTGTGGCGCGTCGTCTGTCCTGCATACGCCAGTTCTATCTTTTTCTGCTGCGGGAAGGACTCCGTGAGGACAATCCGGCCGCTAACCTTGACGCACCACAACCCGAGGCGACGTTGCCGCGGTTTCTATCCGAATCGGAAGTGGTGGCGCTGATTGAGGCCTGTGTTCCGTCGCCTGATGCCTCTGCTGCCAAGATCAGACGGGCGTTGGTGGCCCGTGCAGCGCTAGAACTGCTTTATGCTTCCGGGTTGCGCATTTCAGAGCTTCTGTCTCTGCCACGCGATGCGCTGAAAAACGATAAACCCATGATGGTTATTCGTGGCAAAGGCGGCCGTGAACGGCTTGTTCCAATTTCTGAAAGTGCCCGTGACGCGGCGCTGGCGCTGCAGGCCGTTGATGCCGGGCGCGAAAGTCCGTGGCTTTTCCCCGGGCGCGACCCGAAGCGGGCGCTGACGCGGCAGGCTTTTGACAAAATATTGCATGAAGTGGGCCTTCAGGCGGGCATAGAGCCAGCACGCCTTTCGCCCCACGTCTTACGGCATTCATTCGCAACACATCTGCTGGCGCATGGAGCGGACCTTCGTGCCCTGCAAATGCTGCTGGGGCATGCGGATATCGCTACGACACAAATCTACACGCATGTGCAGACGGAACGGCTGCGGCAGGTGGTCGAAACGTATCATCCCCTTGCAACATCTGGTGACAAAACGCCTGAAAAAGCGGGGTAATGACGTTTCATGTGCAGGCTGTTGCACGAAGTGACTTGGTTTTACGTGTGACTGTGCTATCCGCATTGCCCATGCGTCAGTTCCTGGATTTCGAAAAGCCCGTCGCCGAACTTGAGAACAAGATCGACGAACTACGGCAAATGACCGACCCGAACGGGGTCAATATTGCAGAAGAGACGGCCCGCCTTCAGGAAAAGGCGGAAAAGCATCTGCGCACGATCTATGCCAAGCTCACGCCTTGGCAAAAAGTGCAGGTGGCCCGTCATGCCCAGCGCCCCCATGCGCAGGATTACATCAACGCATTGCTGACTGAGTTCACGCCGCTGGCCGGGGACCGTCTATATGCGGATGATAAAGCCATCGTTGGCGGGATTGGCCGCTTTGATGGTGCTCCCGTGGTTGTAATTGGCACCGAACGTGGGTCAGACCTTGAAACTCGTCTGGCACATAATTTCGGTATGGCCCGCCCGGAAGGCTATCGCAAAGCGCAGCGTCTGATGAAGCTGGCCGGACGATTCAACCTGCCGATTCTGACGTTTATTGATACCGCAGGCGCATGGCCCGGTATTGATGCCGAGGAACGTGGGCAGGCTGAAGCCATCGCCCGGTCGATTGAAGTGTGTCTGGACGCGCCGGTGCCGGTGATTGCAACCGTTATTGGCGAAGGTGGATCAGGCGGTGCCGTCGCATTAGGCGCGGGCGACCGTGTGATGATGCTCGAGCACGCAATTTACTCGGTCATTTCCCCAGAGGCCTGTGCTTCCATTTTGTGGCGCGACCCGAAGCAGGCCAGCACAGCGGCTGAAACCCTGCGTCTGACAGCGCAGGATTTGTATAAGCTGGGTCTGGTTGACCGGATTATTCCAGAACCGATTGGTGGCGCACAGCGTGACCCGTCAGAAGCTCTGGCAGCGGTCAAGAAAGCTATTGGCGAAGAACTGAAAGAATTGACGCCACTGACATCAGCGCGCCTGAAAGAACAGCGGCGCGAGAAGTTTCTGGCTATGGGACGTGAAAATCTGACCTGATCGGCCAGATTTTCTTACAGATGCTTTTCCCCGGAATTTTCCGGGGAGCAGACTCAGGGCGGTGGTTCTCCTTCAACGGGAACGCCGCCTTTTTCTTTGATCAGATCATGAATGGCCTGCGCCGCTTTTTCCAGATCAGGAACGTCCTGCCCTTTGGCCACCAGGGCAACACCGCGCCGCCCATCATCACGATGGAAAGGGTAAGACCCGATATCCAGGTCAGGAAACTGCGTCTGAATGGCCTCAAGCCCGTCCGCAATCGTCCCTTCAAACAGCGAAGTTGTGTACCACGTGCGGGAAAAGACCGGGGCTCCGCGTTTCAGGCTGGGGGCTAATTCATTAAACATCGCCCGCATGATGCGTGGCACACCAGCCATGACATGCACGTTGCCTATGCTGTATCCGGGCGCACGGGACACAGGGTTGGGAATGGGCACAGCCCCGCGCGGCAGCTTTGCCATGCGCTGACGGGCGGCATTGAAGTCTGCACCAAACTGTTCTTGCAGCATGTCAAATGTGGGTCGATGAAATTCCCACGGCACGCCGAATGCTTCTGCCACGCAGGGGCCGGTAATATCATCATGCGTGGGGCCAATGCCGCCCGTAGTAAAGACCTCATCATAACGGGCGCGCAGTTCAACAACCGTCTTCACGATTGTTTCACGCACGTCGGGGATAACGCGAATTTCCCGCAACGGAATGCCGAGTTCACCCAGATTTGTGGCCAGAAACTGGATGTTGTCGTCTCTCGTGCGGCCAGACAGGATTTCATTTCCTATCAGAATGAGGGCGGCGGTGCGGCGCATGAAAAACCAGTCCTTTCAATGCTGGCCCGGTGTCGGGCCCAGACGTCAGGGTGGCAGGATGTCCCGCCCTGTTGGTGGGGTCAATGCTCCAGAAAAACACACCAGAATGCGGCACAACGCGTTTATGGATTGACCGAAGGCAGTCCAGTTCATAGCTTTCGCGCCATGTCAGACAGCCGTACAACCTCCGCACCCGTCCTTCCTCGCGCCTGGCCTTTTGAAGAGGCGCAGAAACTTGCCACGCATGTTGATGCCCGCACGGCCAAAGCCGGGGCTGATGACGCACGGCCTGCACTGCTTGAAACGGGCTATGGCCCGTCAGGCCTGCCGCATATCGGCACTTTTGGCGAGGTTGCGCGTACATCCTGGGTGCGTCAGGCCTATACGGCCCTGACCGGGCGTCCGTCCCGTCTGCTGGCATTTTCTGATGACATGGATGCGTTGCGGAAAGTGCCAGACAACGTGCCCAACCGGGATATGCTGGAAAAATTTATCGGGCAGCCGCTGTCCCGTGTGCCCGACCCGTTTGGCACGCACGAGTCGTTTGCGGCCCATAACAATGCGCGGCTCTGCAGCTTTCTGGATAGCTTCGGCTTTGATTATGAATTTGCGTCTTCAACCCAATATTACACGGGGGGCCGGTTTGATGCGGCCCTGAAGCGCGTGCTTGAAGTGCATGAAGAGGTTGTGGGCGTTATTGCTCCCACGCTTGGGCCGGATCGTCGGGCGACCTATTCTCCTGTTTTGCCGCTGCACCCGCGCACGGGTGAGGTGATGCAGGTAAAAATGGATGCCGTGAACGCGCAGGCTGGCACCGTGCAGTGGACAGACCCTGCGACTGGCGAAAAATTTGAAACGCCTGTGACGGGTGGCCATGCCAAAATGCAGTGGAAGGCCGACTGGGCCATGCGCTGGTATGCGCTGGGCGTTGATTACGAAATGTCCGGCAAGGATCTGATTGATAGCGTGCGCCTGTCTGGCCGTATCTGCCGTATTCTGGGTGGTGAGCCCCCGGCCGGTCTGACCTACGAACTTTTTCTGGACGAAAACGGACAGAAAATTTCCAAGTCAAAAGGCAACGGTCTGTCTGTTGAAGAATGGCTGCGTTACGCTCCGCAGGAAAGTCTGGGCCAGTTCATGTTCAATCAGCCGCAGCGCGCGAAGCGGCTCTATTTTGACGTGATTCCCAAAACTGCGGACGACTATCTGACGCACGTTGAAAAAGCCAAGACGTTGCAGGCGGCAGATCCGAAAGGGAACGACCTGCGTGCCAACCCGGCGTGGTTCATCAACAAGGGTGATATTGCGAACAACGCAGGCTCACCCGTGTCTTTCGGGATGCTGCTGAATCTGGCCAGTGTGGCGAACGCTGAAACACCGGAAGTGCTGTGGGGCTTTATCCGCCGCTATGATGCGTCCGTGTCGCCTGAAACGCACCCCATGCTGGCGTGTCTGGTGGAACATGCGATTGCCTACTACGCTGACTTTGTACGCCCCGCCAAAACCTTCCGGGCACCGTCTGACAAGGAACGGGCTGCATTGGTAGATCTGGCCGATGCGCTGCGCGGTTACGAAGGGGAGGCAGCCGATGCCTCGACCTTGCAAAATCTGGTGTTTGAAATTGGCAAGCGGCATGAGTTTGAACCGCTAAGAAGCTGGTTTGGCTGCCTGTATGAAGTGCTTTTGGGCCAGAAAGAAGGCCCACGTTTTGGTGGCTTCGTGGCGCTGTATGGGGTGCGTGAAACCGTTGCCCTGATAGAAGCCGCTTTGCTGCGAGAGCAGCAGGGCTGAGCCGCGGTTTTTTTCCATGGTGAAGACACTTCCTCCCTCACCACATGAACAGCAGGCGGATGTCACCCCGAAACCGCAGGGGTGTCGACGCTGGTTGAAGCATCTGCCGCATCTTGTTGGTTTGCTGTTGATGATCGCGGCCATAGCCGTGGTGCAGCACGAATTAAGGCATCTGCGTCTTGCTGATATCCGGCAGGCGATGGAAGCTATTCCGGTCCGGCGGATGTGGCTGGGGGTAGGCTGCACGTTTCTGTCCTACTTCATTCTTTCTTTTTATGACCGTCTGGCCGTGGTGCAGGTGGGTTATGGCCATCTGTCCTATCGTCGCACGGCTTTTGCGGCCTTTTGTTCCTACGTTCTGTCACATAATTTAGGGTTTTCTGCCGTTTCAGGCGCTGCCGTGCGGTACCGGCTGTATCGGAACTGGGGTGTAGGTTCATTTGCCATTGCGCAGATTATAGCCTTCTGTTCAGCCACTTATCTGTTGGGGGCCGCTGTTCTGATTGGCGGCGTGTTGATGTGGGAACCATCGGTTATCCCGATGGCAGGCAAGCATGTGCCGGGGTGGGTACTGACGGCTACCGGCATCGTGCTGTGGCTGATTGTGCTGGCCTATATCGGGCTTGCCTTCCGGGTGCGGGAATTCACGTTCCGTAAATGGACCATCTCTCTGCCATCCCCCACCATGGGTGTGTTGCAGACTGTGGTTTCTGCCGCAGATGTTGCTGCAACTGCCGCTATTGCTTTCGTGCTGCTGCCTCCCGAAGCCGGGATTGATTACGGGTCTTTTCTGGCAATTTACATAGCCTCCTATACCGCAGGGCTGGTAGCCAGTGTACCGGGTGGTCTGGGCGTGTTTGACGGGGCCATGTTGCTTGCGTTGGGGCCGTATATGCCCGCACCGCAAATACTGGGCGTCGTTCTGATTTTTCGGCTGTTTTACTACATTGTACCGCTGTTTATGGCGGGTCTTATGTTTGCCGCGCATGAACTGTTTTTGCGTGGGGATGACGCGCTGGCAGCCAAAAAACGTAAAAAACAGGCCCAAGCCGGTCAGCCCCGCCGGGTACGGCCAAGCCAACTGGTGCGTGAAAGTGAAGCCGGGTTTTCTGTGGCAGTTTCGACCGGTACGGTCTCACTATGCGGCGTGATGCTCATCTGCCTGGTGCTGCTTGACCCGATTGCCAAATTCTCCGTGGTGCAGGGGCCGTTTCTGGGCTGGGTCGGGGCAATCAGCAATTACCTGCTGTCGCTTATGGGGGTGGCTCTGATTGGTCTGGGTATCGGATTGTCCCAACGGGTGACGCTGGCATGGCGGGCAACACTGATTTTTCTGGTTGTCGCCGCCGCCATGACGTTTCTGCGGGGAAACACTATCTTCGTGCCTGTTATGCTGGGGCTGTCAGCGTTCCTGATCGCTCCGTTCAGATCATGTTACTACCGCCGCGCACGCTTGCTGAGCGAACCGCTCTCCATGTCCACCATGCTGAGCCTTCTGTTGCTGTTTGGCTGCGTGATTGCGCTGGCCACACGTCACGGGGTTGGCAGTTGGTGGCAGATGGTCTTCGTGTTTCCGGCATCCGGTTCTGCGCGGTGGACTGTGGCGTTGGCTGTTGTTCTGGCACTGCTGGTTATTGGCCGTCTGATGCTGCCGGGGCGTATTGCGGTACGAGCATGGGATAACGACGCGCTGACCCGTTATCTGACTCTGCCGCACGCTTTACCTGACATCGCGGCCATGAAGCCGGAAGGCTATGTGACGGGTGAGGGCGGAGAAGCTGTTATTCCGCTATGCCGTCGGGATCGCTTTCTGGTGGGGTTAGGTGACCCTGCCGGGGCTGAGGATGATAGCGTGTCTGCTATCTGGCGTCTGCGCGACGTTGCCTTGCAGGAAGGTCTGAAACCTGCCTTCTGGCATGTTGGAACGCCCTTTCTGCGTATTTATGATGATATTGGCCTGAACGTCTGGCCGCTTGATGAGGCAGAGCAACTGAATTTCTGCTATCCGGCAGAAGATATTGCGCTCGCATCCCGTTTTGTTGCGACCTATAAGGGCGACGATGTGAAGCCCGAGGTTTCGTCATCGTAAGCTGGTTTTGACCGTCGGCTCTATTGGGCTGTGATTTTTGGGTTCAGGAATGGTGTCTCATTTTTCTGTCTCGTTCCTGACCCAAGGCGCATTGCCTGTTGCGACAACGTCTTTTCTGCTGGCGTTTCCGGCCCTGTTCTCCATCGTGAACCCGTTGGGCGCATCCCTGATTTTTGCGCAGGTAACGGGCGGGCGCTCCCGGCGTGAGATTCTGGCACTGGCCAAGCTGGTCGCTTTTTACTCCTTCATGCTCATGCTGGTGTCTATCTGGCTGGGCGGTAAGGTTCTGGTGTTTTTTGGTGTGACTGTCAGCGCCTTGCGGGTCGCGGGTGGTCTGGTCGTGGCCATACGGGCATGGAACCTGCTGCAAAGCCCTGAAACCATGGAAGCCCAGAAGCAGAAGCAGGCGTCACAAGGGGGCAAGACCGTTATGGCCCCTAACTGGTCTGACGCTGCGTTTTTTCCGCTGGCCATGCCGTTTACCGTTGGCCCCGGCACGATTGCGGTGGCGATTGCCTTAGGGTCTGGTTGCCCGCCCGGTGAGTCTTTTCTGGCTTATGAAATGGGCATTACCGTTGCGGCTGTTTGCGTCGTGTTGATTGTGTGGGCCGCGTACTCGGGTTCGGAAAAGCTGGTGTCCCTTTTGGGGGTTACCGGCACGCGGATTGTCAGCCGTATGGCAGCGTTGGTGCTGCTGTGCATTGGCGTGCAGATTCTGGCAGCCGGGGTGCAGGGGTTTGCCATTGATATCTGGAAGCACATGAAGGCAGCCTGAGCTGCTGCCGGACGTTACTCCTATTCTGGCACAATCTGGGTGATGGAGTAATCATGGGCATGCAGCAGCGTTTTCAGGCGCTTTAGCTGCGCGTCTGCCTGCGCGGCAAATCCGTAAGGTGGTTTGATCGCCAGCAAGCCGGACCCATTCAGGCGGTCCGGGTCAACAGGTGGGCGCATCAAAAATTCAGCCGCCAGCACATCACGCACGCCTGCGTCCTTCAGGGCTGTATGAAACGCCCGGACTGGTGTGCGGTGCTTGATGGGGTACCAGATAGCGATAATCCCAGTCGGAAATCGCGCCTGAATGGTCTGAACAGCCGTGATAAGCCGCCCAAATTCATCAGGTTCTTCAAAAGGCGGGTCAATCAAGACCAGACCACGTTTGGCCGTTGCGGGCGGAAGTAAAGCGCGCAGGGCTTCATACCCATCGCGTTCGTGCACGGCCACGTTGGGGTTGCGGGAAAATACGCCGTACAGCTTGCGTTTATCGTCCGGGTGTTTTTCGCAACATACCAGATGATCTTCCGCGCGCAGCATCATAGCAACCAGCATGGGGGAACCGGGATAAATATCCGGGCCACCCGCTTTTCTGACCAGATCAAGCCATGGAGCGAGGGGGCTGTCAGGCCCTTCGTCCATCAGAAGGCCAATCCCGTTCCGCCATTCCTGCGTTTTTTCCGCTTCTTCACAATGCAGATCGTACCGGCCAATGCCAGCATGCGTATCCAACACCATAAAAGGAGTCGATTTGCGCAGAAAACTGCCAAGCAGCGACACCAGAAGCGCATGCTTCATACAGTCTGCAAAGTTTCCAGCGTGGTAGGCGTGGCGGTAGTTCATACGGAGGTATCCAACGGGGTAAAGCGGGCGGCCATGTCTTCCAATGGCCAGCGGGGACGGGGACGAATGGCGCTGTCATCCGGGTGGGGAAGACCACGTTCTGCGGCTTCACGGCAGGTTTCCAGTGCTGCCCAGGCCACCATCACAGCATTATCCGTGCAGAGCCGCAGCGGCGGGGCTGTAAAGCGGAGGTGATGGTGTGCTGCAACCTTTTGCAATCGGGCGCGAAGCACACTGTTGGCGGCGACGCCGCCGGCAGCAACCAGCAGTTTTGCTTCGGGCATCATGGCAAGGGCATGTTCTATACGGTTGGCAACAACATCCGCCACGGCCTGCTGGAAGGATGCAGCAAGATCAGCCGCAAACTGACGCGGGAGGGGATTTTGCCCGAAAGGTGCCAGTTTTTGGGAGATAGCTGTTTTCAGCCCCGAGAACGAGAAATCACATCCCTCTCGGCCCATAAGCGGACGAGGGAGGGGGATTGCGGAGGCATCACCCTCCTGCGCCAGTTTTTCCAGTGCCGGTCCGCCGGGCCAGCCCAAGCCCAGCATCTTGGCGACCTTATCAAAGGCTTCGCCCGCGGCATCATCAATCGTGCCACCCAGCTTGCGGTAACGGCCGACTCCTTCAACAGCGATGCACTGGCAATGGCCGCCTGAAACCAGAAGCAGCAGGAAAGGAAAATCCGCGCCATCAGGCACCAGACCGGGCAGGCGGGCGGTGAGTGCATGCGCTTCAACGTGGTTGACGGCTACAAACGGTTTCCCCAGCGCCAGCGCCATGCCTTTGGCAAAGCCAGTGCCGACAATCAGCCCGCCGATCAACCCCGGCCCGGTGCTGGCTGCAATCAGGCCAAGCTGTTCCGGCTTTAACCCAGCATCCTGCAAGGTGGCCTGCACGAGTCCCGGTAGAAGGGCCAGATGGGCGCGTGCGGCAATTTCTGGCACCACCCCCCCGAAATCTGCATGTCCGTCCTGCGATACAACGCGTTGGGCGAGGCACTCTCCTGTCGGTGACAGAATCGCGCAGGCTGTTTCATCGCAAGACGATTCTATGGCCAGCACAGGCCCGGAGACAAAGGACACGCTGCTGCCTGCGGGTTCTGTCGCGGCAGGGTTCTGAGTGTCCATTAGTCCGTAAGAACCTGATTTTTCTCCCATTTTTGTGGAAGGTGACAGGTTTGGCGTGGTCAATGGGGCTGCACCAAATGGCGGGCTGCTGGCCGGGTTCATAAGGTGGTCTCTCCCGTATTGTGCAGATGTAGCGTATAATGAACGAACAAAGCGTTGCGCGCCCGGAATTGTGCGTGGCGTGGCGGCGTGGGCACCGGGGGCGCAAAGTTTTCAGACCTGCCGGGCATCATGGCTGCTTGTCCTTTCATCATTCCCGGTAATAGACACAACTTATGGACTCAGCCTACCCTTCCTCGCTTGCTCCTTCCCCCGCGCTGCAAAAAGTTGCGGCTGAAGCGGCAGCTCGCCAGAAAAAGACAGCAGGGCATTCAACCCGCCGTCATCTGCCACTCCGTGTTGGTACCCGTGGGTCTCCGCTCGCGCTGGTGCAGACGCGTGCGTTCCTGACCATGTTGACCCGCTTCTGCCCCGTGCTGCGCGATATGGGCGCATTTCAGGAGCATCAGATCAACACCACGGGTGATCAGGTGCAGAACCGACGCCTGGCGGAAATTGGCGGTAAGGGCCTGTTTGCCAAAGAAATACATGAAGCCTTGTCTGATGGGCGGATCGACTTTGCTGTTCATAGCCTGAAAGACCTTGAGACCGATCTACCCCCCGGTCTTGTGCTGGCCTGTACCTTAAAGCGTGAAGATGCGCGTGATGCGCTTATTCTGGGGCCAGACCTTGCCCAGACAGACCCGGATGATCCGTATTCAGCGCTGCCGCATGGGGCGCTGGTTGGGTGTGCGTCTGTGCGTCGTCAGGCGCAGATGCTGCATGTACGGCCTGACCTGAAATTCGGCCTGCTGCGCGGCAACGTTCAAACCCGAATCGATAAACTGGCGGCGCATCATTGCGATGCCACCCTGCTGGCCTTGGCGGGGCTTCGCCGTCTGGGTATGGCCGAGCGGGCAGATATCGTGCTTGACCCAACGGTTATGGTGCCTGCTGCCGGTCAAGGCATTGTTGGTGTGACCGTGCGTGAAGACGATGTTGAACTGCGCGAACTTCTTGCCGCCATTGAGGATTATGAAGCCCGCGCTGTTGCCACGGCTGAGCGCGCTTTGCTGGCCGAACTTGACGGGTCATGCCGCACGCCGATTGGGGGCTATGCCCAACTTATTCCTGTTGTGGCGGGCGAGGAACCCAAACTGCATCTGACAGGGCTTGTCGCGCGTGAAGATGGCTCGTTCCTGCTGAAACGCTCGATCAGCGGTGCACCGGAAGATGCCTCCCGTCTGGGCCATGAACTGGGGCAAAGCCTGCTGCTGGATAGCCCTGCCGATATTTTTGAAGAATAAAACTGCTTCTTTTCCGGGTTTTTCATCGGGCGGGCTAATCGGTTCGCCGCTTGGTGTTCTGGTAACCCGCCCGGAGCCCGGGCTTTCTGAAACAATGGAAGCCCTGAAGGCTGCCGGGTGGAGCCCTTACGCTTCACCCGCGCTGGAAATTATCCCCCATGCAGTGGCACCGTTGCGGAGGCCACCGGCCGCTATTCTGCTGACCAGTGGACAGGCTATTGCCGCAGCCCGTGATGCATTTTCGGCTGACCTGCCTGTTTACGCAGTTGGCGACCGCACGGCTGCACGCGCCAAAAATGCTGGGTTCAAAACAGTCTTTAGTGCGGGCGGAGATGCGAGGGCCCTTGCTGCGCTAGTGATCTCCCATCTCGGGCCGACTAAGGGCACCTTGCTGCTTTTATCTGGCGCAGGTCAGGGGATGAGCTTGGCCTCGCAGCTTCGACAGGTAGGGTTTGCGGTGGTTCGGCGGGTCGCATATCGGGCGCATCCCGTCAGGTATATTGCACCAGATGTGCAGCAGGCACTGGCCGAGGGCCTCGTGCATTATACGCTCTTTTTTTCTGCTGAAAGCGCCAAAAGCTGGATCAGTGCTCTACCGGCTGCGCTGAGAGCACAAGCGACACAGACAACGGCGTTGGTGATGTCTGATGCCGCCGCCGAGGTTGCGAAAAAAGCAGGCTGGCAAACTACTCGCGTTGCGCCTCACCCTAACGCTGCGGACTTACTGGGTTTGTTGGGAACGCGCGTGCAGGGTGAGCCCAAATAGGTCTGTCACCCCTTTGCGTTTCTTGGGTGTGCGTAGGCCAAAATCCGAGCCATTAGTACGGAATCAGCAAAAGCCCGAGGCCTTGTTGCTGAGAGAATACTAAGGGCGTTCGCTGGCTAAGGTCCAAAACATTGGCAACGTACGACAGCCTCATAAAAAAGGACCTTCAAGCCGAAGCCTGAAAGCCCTTTTTTTGCGTAGGAAAAATCCCTCGCTCATTCTTCTTGGCCTGAAATCAGGCGCGCAAAGAAACCGTATCAGGCATTGCCTGCTGTCTGCGGAAATTCTGCGCGTTTGGCCTGCCACAGCGCAACAAAATCGATCGGCTGAAGCACGATGGGCGGGAAGCCGCCGTCACGTGTGACATCGCTGATGATGTTGCGAGCATAGGGGAAAATCAGACGCGGCACTTCAACCAGCAGCATCGGCTCGATCAGATCCTGCGGCGGGTTGGTCAGTGTGACAACGGCTGCATAAGCCAGTTCAGCAATGAACACGGTACGGCCGGGGGTGCCGCCTTCGGTTTCTGGCGCTTCTTTTGCTTCTGCCTTGATAGCCAGCGTTACTTCGTAAACGGACTGGTCATCCTGCAGGCGGTTTGCCTGAACGTCGATGTTCACAGCAATGTTTGGCTGAGAACGCAGGGTGGCGAAAATTTCTGCACCAACCGGCACTTCAAATGACAGGTCGCGTGTGTATTGCAGGTTAATGGCCAGCGGGAGGGCGGGCGGCGTAGACTGGTCAGTTTCAGACATGGAAAAAAACAGCTTTCGTGTCAGGTCATACTATATGTTCGGCGGTAGCATGATGGTTGCCCATCGCCAACCACCCGAAGGGCCTTTGGCCTGATAAAGAGGGCATTTCCTGCCGGTCTGCGCAAGGGGAAAAGCGCGCAACCCGAAGACAAAAGGCAGCCGTGACCCGGTATCAGGGATGTTCGTGCCGCCAGTCTCCGTTTTCCAAGCTGTCACCGCACAGGCCAAGCAGAAACCACCAATGTGACACCACAAGGGTTTGCCCTGCTTCTGGCTGGGCTGTCATGAAGGATCGGAAACGTTGCACACGGTTTTGCAGGGCGCGATCGCTTTCGGGCAGGTCAGACCACCAGACTTCCTCCAGTCCTGCAAAATCAAGGCGCGGCCACGCGGCGCACAGGGCGGAGGCGGGTGAGCCTTCATCGCAGGAATACATGCCGCGTTCGCGCACTAATGGCGTGATTTCTGGTGTAATATCCAGCGCCTTGGCTATGGGGGCGGCTGTCTCCAGTGCCCGTGTGAAAGGGGAGACCAGAATGCGGGTAATGGGTTCAGCGGCGAGTTCCTGCACCAGCCGTTGGGCATGGTCGCGTCCCTGCCGTGACAGACTTGGGTCTGCCACGCCGGGGTCTCGGCCTGTCAGGGTGTAGAGCCGGTTGAATTCGCTTTCGCAATGCCGCAGAATAATCATACCTAGAAATAGGGAGAAGACGGGAGTTTTCGCAAGAGGATGCCGCATCTTGTCGCATCTGATGCAGTCTGCCGCATTGTAACAGGCAGGGGGCTTGTCTATGTGTAAGGAAAGCCCAGTTCCTGAGTGTGTCGTGCCCAAGGGGGCGGCCACGTAGAAAATGGACATGTGAAAGATGGATTTCTCTTTCGGCCACTTCCCGGTCGATCTGATTCTTTTTGCTCTGGTTGCGGCCTTTCTGGCGCTGCGCCTGCGAAGCGTGCTTGGTCGGCGCGTGGGCATTCAGCCTGCGCCCATGCCTGTGCCGCCGCGGCCAGATGCCGCAGGCAAGGTCATAGACGGTAAAGCCGCCCAGCCTGAACAGGCTGCGGATTATGATATCCCAACACCCGGCACCCGTGTTGGGCAATTGCTGGCTGACATCCACACTCAGGACCCGACATTCAGCCCGCAGCAGTTTCTGTCAGGTGTGCAGACGGCCTTCCGGCAGGTTGTGAAAGCCTTTGCTGAAGGGGACCGCATCACGTTGCAGGCGCGTCTGACCCCGGCGGTCTATCAGTCTTTTGATGCGGCTATTACGGCGCGTGATGCTGCTGGTGAAAAGCAGCGGACAGAAATCCGTGCGATTCGGTCTTTAGGCATTGAAGACGTGCGTCTGACTCCGCTTGCGGTTGGCACAGGTGCGTCCGTTGATGTGCGTATTGTCTCTGACCAGATCAGCCTTGTGCTAGGCAGTGATGGTCAGCCGATCAGCGGTATGGACGCCGTGACCGAGTTTTCTGATCTATGGACGTTTGAACGCCTGCTAGGTGCAGGTGGCAGCAGCTGGCGTCTGGCGTCGGCACGTAGTGCGTGAAGGCAGCAAAAGGGCCTGCGTCTGAAACGCCGATTCGGTCTCGGCGCTACAAGGTTGGGCGGCAGGAAATTGTCAGGGGTGATTGCTTGCGTGTGCTCAGACGCATGCAGGCTGACTCCGTTGACGTGGTTGTCACCTCTCCCCCGTATAATATCGGCCTGTCCTACCGCAGCTATCCTGATCGGAAGGAAGAAGCCCATTATCTTGACTGGATGATGGAGGTCGCGGCTGGTCTGCGCCGTGTGTTGCGGCCTGATGGGTCGTTTTTTCTCAATATCTCCGGCTCATCAGCACAGCCTTGGCTGCCGTTTGAACTTGCAGTGCGTTTGCGGTCGCTATTTGTGCTGCAAAATCACATCACTTGGGTCAAATCCATTTCGGTGGGGGATGACAGCTTCGGCCATTTCAAGCCCATGAATAGCAAGCGCTACCTGCACCGTGGGCATGAGCATCTGTTCCATTTCACGCTTGAAGGCGATGTCATTCTTGATCGGCTGACGGCTGGGGTGCCGTATAAGGATAAATCAAACATCGCGCGCCGTGGCCATGCACAGGACCGGCGATGCCGGGGCGATGCCTGGTTTATTCCTTATGAAACGGTGCGGGGCCGGTCAGAAAAGTTTGATCATCCGGGCACGTTTCCAGTTGCCTTGCCCGAGCAATGTATTCTGCTGCATGGCCGTAAGGATGCCGATATCCTTGACCCCTTCATGGGGACAGGCACCACGCTTCTGGCGGCCCAACGCATGGGGTGTCGTGGGGTGGGAATAGAAATAGATGCTGATTACGTTGCCATTGCCCGCAGGCGTTTGGTGGAAGATCAGCAAGAAATCGATAGTTGATAATCGATTTTCTTCATCATTTTTATGAAAATAATCTATTTGACAGTTTGATATGTATCAAACACAACCCTGACGAGAATGAATAAAAGTAAATGAACGTTATCAAAAGATCGTCAGGAGTTTGGTGTTGCGTAGATTAATTGCTTCTCTGGTTGGGGTGGGTGTTCTTGCTTATGGCGGGACAGTTGCGTTCCTGACGCATTTTGACCACACGACGGCACCGGGGCTTCCTGCGTCTTCTCCTACCCTGAAAGACCCGGTTGCGCTGGCGGCGTTCAATACGCTGGGTGAAGCCCGGTGTGATTACTGTCATGCTCTGGGGCGTGATCTGCCATTTTACTTCAAGCTGCCACTGGCCAAGCAGTTGATGGAAAAAGACCTGCATGAAGGTCTGCGCCACTTCCGTATTGAACCTGTTCTTGAAGCCTTCAAGCAGGGCACACCACCCTCAGAAGAACAGCTTTCCCGTATTGAGGAAGTGATTACCCAGAACCGTATGCCGCCAACAATGTATCTGCTGATGCACTGGCATGCTCATCTGTCTGATGCTGAACGTCAGTCCGTTCTGCACTGGGTAGAAGAAACCCGTCGCAAATATTACGCCGACACGGGCGCTACAGCCAAAATGGCGGGTGAGCCTGTCCGTCCGGTGCCAGCCAGTGTTCCGGTTGATGCAGCCAAGGTTGTTCTGGGCCGTCAACTGTTCTTTGATAAGTCATTGTCAGGCGATGGCACGTTGAACTGTGCAAGCTGCCATGACCTGAACCACGGCGGTGTTGACCATCTGACCACGGCAACGGGTATTGGCGGGCAGAAAGGCCCCATCAATGTGCCGACCGTGTATGACGCCTATTTCAAAATTGCCCAGTTCTGGAATGGTCGCGCTGCTGATCTGGCTGAACAGGCCGCCGGTCCGGTGATGAACCCTGTTGAAATGGGGTCGCATGATTGGGCAGGGGTTGCCGCAAAATTGCAGGCTAACCCTGAATATACCAATCTGTTCCAGACAGCATTTGGCCCGAATGCCAGCATTGATCAGAACACCATTACCACGGCGATTGGCGAATTTGAAAAAACGCTGCTGACCCCGGACAGCCCGTTTGATGATTATCTGAAGGGCAATGCTTCAGCCATCAGCGATCAGGCAAAGCGTGGGTATGAAAAATTCAAGAGCATCGGGTGCTCGGGCTGTCATAGTGGTATTGCGCTGGGCGGCGGTGCCTATGAAGCCATGGGGCTGGAAGCGGATTACTTCAAAGACCGTGGTGGCAAGGTAACGGATGCGGATGAAGGACGTTACACCGTGACCCATAACGAGGCTGACCGCTTCCGTTTTGTGGTGCCAACCCTGCGCAACATTGACCAGACAGCACCTTACTTCCACGATGGCAGCGTGAAAACGCTGGATGAAGCCGTGCGCAAAATGGCCCGTTATCAGACGCCTGATGCCAACATTTCCGATCAGGATGTGGCAGATATCGTGGCCTTCCTGAAAACCCTTACGGGCAAGTATCAGGGGCGTTCACTGGCTGATATGGCCCAGTAAGGCTAGTATCATCGCTTGAAAGCAGACCCGTCCGCAGGCGATAAGCTTGCAGACGGGTTTTTTTATGGACATTGCCTGATCGGCAGGGGGCTTGAGCGTTGGTGAAGCGGCGTCATTTACGGGATGAGGAAAAGACGCTGTGGCAACACGTCATGAGGGATGTTGTGCCGTTCCACGCAAAGCCCTCGCTTCCGGTTACAGAAACAACATCTGACCCTTCGGCGGGCGAGGTGCCTGCCGAGGCTCCGCGTCCGTCTGGTGCCCGGATGCCCCGGCGCAGGGCACGGTTGCGCACGGTTGATGCCGCGTGGTTTGTACCCCCCGTTAAGCCCACGGTGCAGGTGCAGCATGCGCCCCATCCCACCGATTCAATCGGTAAGCGCTATCCCGGCGTGGATAACTATAGCTGGCGCACTTTTTCAGAAGGGGAAATGCGCATTGAGCGACGATTGGACCTGCACGGGCTGGTTGCGCAGGAAGCCTTTCGTCGTCTGATGGAGTTTATGGATGTGGCCCATGTGCGCGGCTTGCGCTGCGTCGAAATCATCACGGGCCTTGGCACAGGGCAGGAAGGGGGCATTCTGCGGCGTGAATTACCGCACTGGCTGGCACGACCCGAAATCCGGCACCGTGTTCTGGGGCTGTCTTACCCGCATGGGGGGAACAAGGGGTCAGTTCGGGTTCTGTTGCGCCGCCGCAGGGCTTGATCGGCGTGCTGCGGCATCACGCCAGCGCGGCACGTTGAGCGCTATCCAGCGCCGCAATGCCATAATGACACTAATGTCGGGTGACATTTCCGCATAAGCACTAATGCAGGCTGCGCCCGTCAGCATGGTTTGGTTTTCATCACGCGCATGATCGCGGGCTTCCTGTGCTGCGGCAGCCGCCTGACACGCATGCCGCCAACGGGCGACCGTGGCTGGCGGTGACAGAATGGGAAGCATCAATCCGGCCTTCATGCTGATTGCGGCTGCCGTCGCCGCCCATGCATTATAGAGCAACCCGGCGGGAACGCGATGCCGCTCCTGCCGATACACGGTGGCGAAATCAAGTGGCAGGCCGTGATTTTGGAACGCACTGTGGGTCGGTGCATTGGCAAAAAGCGGCAGGAAGTCATCGTCCTGCAACGCAGCGATCCGGTTACTGTAATCAGCATCAAACGGAAGCTGGATGACATCAACTGTACCGGCACGCAATGCATCGATTGCGGCGTCAGGCGTGGCAAACCCGGTGATGGGTAACGGTCGGAGAGAAAGCAGATCAAGCGCCAGAACAGTCGGCAGTTCTGCACCGCCATAACGTGAGACCCCGACACGCAACGGCTGGCCCTTCAAAAACCCTGCGAAAGAGCGGTGTAACGCGGCTTTGCCGACTGCGACCGTTGGCTGCTGGCTTATGAAGGTTGGTACCCAGCGCAGATAATCATAATGGACGCGGGAATCCCCTGTCAGCGCCGCAAGAACCACTGTGCCGGGCGCAATGATGCCTGATGGCGGAACAGCCTGTTCCTGCTGAATGTCAAATAGATTGGCACCCGTTACACCATCCCATCCGGTTGTCGTGGTCAGTGTAAAAGGCGCGACATACTGAAGCGCATCGGCAAGCAGAGGGGCAAGGACGGAGGCCCAGTGCCCACATTGGCTATCCGCAATGCCAGCAACAATAAGTGGGGCAGGGGATTGGCCGTCACCGGGTAGATTGGCCGCAATATCGTAGCGCAGGCCGGGTGCGGCCCGCGCGGCAGAAAGGGAATACAGACCAGAAAGCGCGCACCCCAGCGCCATACGGCGTGAGAGAAGTGCTGGTGGTCTGGGTGTTTGATCTATCTGCTTTCGGCGCGGCACTCTGTAGAATCCCCCTTGGTCTTACTTTGCTTTTGTTGTCCTCAGTGGGCCGGGGTGCGCGGATCAGGGAGAAAACCTTCAGCACACCAACACACAATTAAAAATTCATCGCGGCAAAATCACGGCGTTTGCATTACGGCCATTTAACTTCCGGCGGCATACTCATCAAAATAGCTTCCGTGTGCCCGCCCGTTTTCAGGCCAAACAACGTACCACGGTCATGGAGCAGATTAAACTCCACATAGCGGCCACGGCGCACCAGTTGGGCTTCGCGTTGTTCTGGTGTCCATGGCTCCATCATGCGGCCGCGAATAATTTCCGGGTAAGTTTCCAGAAAGGCCAGCCCGACATCTTTGGTAAAGGCAAAATCTTCTGCAATGTCTCCGCTATCCAGACGGTCATAGAAAATACCGCCCAGACCACGCGGTTCATTGCGATGTGGCAGAAAGAAGTATTTGTCACACCACGCCTTGAAACGCGGATAATACTCCGGGTTGTGTTTGGCGCAGGCCTGTTCAAACCCGGCGTGGAAGCGGGCGGCATCGTCAATCGCTTCTTCAGATGCGGGGAACATGGGGGTAATATCGCCGCCACCGCCAAACCAGCCTTTGGTGGTAATAATCATGCGTGTGTTAAAATGTGCGGCTGGCACCAGCGGGCTGCACATATGGGCGACAAGGCTAATGCCTGTGGCGAAAAAGCGTGGATCTTCTGATGCACCGGGGATGGTGGCGGCAAATTCAGGGCTGAATGTGCCTTCTACGGTAGAGACGTTGACCCCGACTTTTTCAAAAACGCGGCCTCGCATCACGCTCATGATACCGCCGCCACCGGGTGAGCCATCATCATTCGGACGGTCCCAGCTTTTGCGCTCAAACCGGCCTGCCTGCTCGTGCCCTGCCAGAATGGGGCTATTGTTCTGCGCACCTTCATCTTCAATCTGTTCAAAAGCAGCGCAGATTTTATCACGCAGGGATTCAAACCAGGCACGTGCGTCAGCCTTCAGTGCGGTATGGGCCGGAACGGAATCAGCTTTTGTGGGTATCATGCCGGGTCGTGTGTCCTTTACGCGCAGGGAGCACCCCCTGCCATTCGTTTCGTAAGGGGTGCGCTTTCTTGGCGATCATTGCAAGATCAGCCTTTTCATCGCTAAACACAGGGGCGCTGTAAAGACAGCTGCGCCAGAAACTCTGGCAGAAGAAGCACATGCAGTCCCTGTGCCATCTGCGCGTGAAGCGACTGTTGCGGCAGGTACAGCAGGCAGAATGATGGCTGAAGGGCTATTGTCCCTTCGGTAAAGCAGGGCAGGATACAGCAGATGGCAGGCACCCCGTCTTATCAAAAGCAGCACCCACCCACCGGATCATCCGTGGGTGTGTCTGCTTTTGTAAAAGAGTATATGGGCTTTCTGTTGCCGCGTGATCTGAACATCCTGTGGACAGTGGGTGCCATGTTGCTGGCCGTTCTGGCCCTGATGGTCATGAGCGGCCTGAGCCTTGCGCTGTCATATACGCCGGACGCCACACTGGCCTTCCATTCGGTTGAGGCGCTGGAGCGTCGTCTGCCAGCAGGCTGGTTGTTACGCAGCCTGCACATGACGGGTGCCAGCTTTTTTATGGCAGCCCTGTATCTGCATGTTTTCCGCGGGCTGTGTTATGGGTCTTACCGTGCACCCCGCCGTGGGCTGTGGCTGATTGGCACGGCTTTGCTGGTTATGGTCATGGTCACGGCTTTTGCCGGATATGTGTTGCCATGGGGCCAGATGTCTTACTGGGGGGCTGACGTCGCCGGGAAAGCTGTCGGGGCTGTGCCGGTTGTAGGCCCCTTCCTTGAGCGTGTTTTTCTGGGTGGGGATGCCCCCGGCACGGCAACGTTGCATCGTATGTTCGTGCTGCATTTTACGTTGGCGTTCAGCATTGTCGGGGCCGTAATTCTGCATGTGGCCGTTCTGCATGCGAAGGGGAGCAGTAGCCCATCGGGTCGAATTGGCGAGCGGCCTGACCGTAAGCTGCCTTTTTATCCTTATTTTACTATCAAGGACACGCTGGGCGTTGTTCTCATGGCCCTGCTGTTTACGTTGGTAATGTGTTTCTGGCCCGGACTGATAACGGAAAGCGCGAATTATCGGCCCGCTAACCCCCTGCACACACCCGCAGATATCGAGCCAGAATGGTACTTTCTGCCTTTCTACGGCATGTTGCAGGCTGTGCCGTCAAAATTCGGAGGGCTGGTGGTTTCCGCCGGGGCTGTCGTCATTCTGTTTTGTGTGCCGTGGCTTGATAAAGGGGCAGCCAGCCAGTTGCCGTGGGCAGGACGCCGCTGGCTGGCCCGTGTGGCCTTGGGTGTTTTGGTTGTGTCTTTTATCGTAGCTGGGTTGGCTGGACGGCATCATGTGCAAGGACCTTGGTTGTTGGCCGGGCGCATCGCCACGCTGGGATATTATGCTTACTTCCTTGCCTTTCTACCGTTTTATGCGCGCCTCGGCAGGCGAGGAGAGGACGCATGAAAATGCTTTCTAGGCTGTCGTCCTTTCTTGTTCTTGGTGTCGGTCTTGGCGCTGTCAGTCTGGCAGGCATTGGCTCCGCAGCCGCGCAGTCGCTTGCCCCGGCGCATGCGCCGGAACAGAACTGGTCTTTCAAAGGGCCACTGGGCCATTTTGACCTTGCCGCAGTGCAACGTGGCTACGCTGTTTTTGCTGGCGTTTGTGCCTCTTGCCACGGTCTGTCCGAATTGCATTTTTCAGATCTGACGGAGACAGGCTTAACATCCGAACAAGTCAGTGCTCTGGCTGCGGCATGGCAGGTGGCGGATGGGCTAGATACAGACGGGCGCTTAAAACATCGCAAGGCTTCCCCTGATGATGCGCTTCCTGCACCGTATCCTAACGCGCAGGCTGCACGGGCTGCTAATCGGGGTGCCGTACCGCCAGACCTTTCCCGTATTACGCAGGTGTACCCAGGTGGGGCTGATCGGGTATTCGCTTTACTGACAGGCTATACGGTATCCGCGCACACTTCCGTGCCAGGAGCGGCCGGTAACAGCGGAAACCTGATTGAAGCAAAAGCAGAAAAGACCGCAGACCATGACGCTGGTGGTTTTGCCAATCGCTATGCCATTGGGCACCGGACAGCGATGCCGCCACCCTTGCGACCTGCCGCTGTGGCTTATAGCGACGGCACACCCCCTACAGTTGAGCAGGAAGCCCGTGATGTTACGACCTTCCTGGCGTGGGTTTCAAACCCGCATGCAGACAGCAAGCGCAGGCTGGGTGTTGGCGTGACGCTTTATCTGTGTTTTCTCGCAATTCTACTTGTCATCCTGAAGCGGAGAATCTGGTCTGATGTCCGAAGATAATGTTGTGGAACCTGTAATCGGCCTTATTGGTGGCTCTGGCCTGTATGATATTGATGGTCTGGAAGACAAGGAATGGCGCACGGTTGAAACGCCATGGGGCAGTCCGTCGGACCAGCTTCTGTTCGGGCGTCTGGACGGTGTGCGCTGCGTGTTTCTGCCCCGTCATGGGCGTGGTCATCCTATACCGCCCTCTCGTCTGAACTATCGGGCCAATATTGCGGCGCTGAAAATGTCTGGCGTTACGGATATTGTGTCTCTCTCCGCTGTCGGGTCTTTGAAAGAAGAACTGCCCCCCGGACATTTTGTCATTGTCGATCAGTTTATCGACCGCACGATCTGGCGTGAAAAAAGCTTTTTCGATACCGGCTGCGTTGCCCATATTTCTATGGCTGACCCACTATGCGCCCGTATAGGGGATGTGCTTGAAGCCCAGACCAAGGCGCTGGGAATTGAAGCCACACGTGGCGGCACTTATCTGGTGATGGAAGGCCCCCAGTTTTCAACCCGTGCGGAAAGTGAATTGTATCGCACATGGGGATGCTCGGTTATTGGTATGACCAACATGCCGGAAGCCACTTTGGCCCGTGAAGCGGAAATCTGCTACGCCACAGTCGCCATGGTGACGGACTACGATTGCTGGCACACCGAGCATGACAACGTGACGGTCGATAGTGTTGTGAAAATCATGCAGGGCAATTCAGCCAAGGCCAAGGCTCTTGTCAAAGCGGTTATTCCCGCGCTGGGTAAACCGCGTGGTTTGTGCTTCGCAGGGTGTGACCGTGCGCTTGAACACGCCATCATTACCGCACCAGAAGCACGTGACCCGGCCTTGATCAGCAAGCTGAAAGTGGTTGCTGGGCGCGTTCTTGGCGGCTGATGAGAAAGCGTCTCTTGCGTGAGAAGGCAAAGCAGTGAATGTTGGGGCTAATGAAATGAGTGGCCTGTAACTGTTATGTCTTCTTCACGCTTTCCAGAGACTAATTCGCGCCCGATAGCTCTTGTGACCGGGGCTGCTGGTGGCATCGGGGGCAGGCTTGTTACCCGGCTGGTTGCACAGGGCTACCATGTGCTGGCGTTCAGCCGGAAAGCAGATACGGCCCAGCAACCCTTTGTCACCTCCATAGCGTGTGATCTGACACAGCCTGCACAGATTGAAGCTGCTGTGGCAGATCTTGCCGCCAAGAAAATAAACTTGCAGGCCATTGTCCATTGCGCCGGGGTGATAACCCCGCAGCGCATGGGCACGACCAATACAGCCTGTGTGTCAGCACAGTTGATGGTTAATCTTGAAGCACCCATCTTACTGACCATGCTGGCACTCCCCTTGCTCCCTGCGGGTGCGCATATTGTATTCATCAATTCCATGGCGGCTCTGGTGCCGCTTGAAGGCAGCAGCATTTATACCGCCAGCAAATTCGGTTTACGTGGCTTTGCCCTGTCTCTGGCGCAGGATGTTCAGAAACGTGGCATCCATGTATCGTCCGTTTTTCCGGGTGCTGTTGATACGCCCATGCTGCGGCGGGAAATTGATGCGGGTGGGTCTCCTCTGAATTTTGTAACAGCGCCTGCCACGGCTGATGAAATTGCTGCCATTGTACAAAAGCTTTTGCGCGTCCCCCGGGCGGAAGTGTTCTGCCCAAGTTCGGATGGGGTTCTGGCGCAACTTATGCTGATGATGCCTCGCGTGTGGCGGCTGGTTTTGCCGGTGCTTTTGAAAAAGGGTCGGAAGGGACAGAAGAAATATCTGGCCGCGCAACAGCCATCTGACAAATGAGGTCTGTGTGAACCGTATCGGTTCTGCGTGAAAATTTGCGGCAAAAAGAGAAAAAGGGAGGCCGGGGTAACTGGCCTCCCTTTTTTGTATTTCAGAATGTAACGGCGGAGCGCATACCAACAATATTGCCGCTGTTGGGGCCAATGTAATTGCCGGTTTTGTTGGTGACGTCTGCGTGGGTGTAGTTAAACATCAGGCGGGCGAAGCTTAGCAGATACCAGTTCACACCAATGGTTGCTGTCCAGGCACGGCCACCTGTGGGGATGGATGTCGCATCGATCCAGTCCCATCGTGCGGCAACTTCCCAGCCACCGTAACCACCTTCTGTCAACGGGTGCAAAATACGCGGTGTGGCCCACTGACCGGTATGGGCGAAGTAGTTGGGGGTTTCCCCTGTCAGGAATGCACCGGTCTGGAAACTGAAAGCCTGTTCCGTGCCTTGTGCACCAAGATAGCGTCTGCTGACTGTTAGGCCGGGAACGGTGTCGCGCAGTTGCATATGACGTGCGCCATATTCAGCCAGCGCCCACGCTGACCCGTAAATACCAAACAGTTCAAGGCCACCAGCCATGGAGTTAGCCAAAGGTACCATAGGGCCGAACTGAAGACTAAAGGCATCATCAGTACGGGCGAGCAGACGAATACTTTGTGAGAACGTCGTTGCAGGTTTGACGTCCTCATAAAATCCCCAAGCACCCAAATGGATAAGAGCTTTTTTGTTGCGCCATGGGATATAATGCGCGCGTAGCATGTAAGTCATGTCATCGCGAACATTGTTGGTGACATTGGCGCTATTTACGTCATTTCCACTAATTTGTGTGGCGACATGCCAATTGTCACCAAAGATCTTGAATGCGCCGCCCAGACCGTACCATCCTTTGACTGGCAGAAGAGCGTTGGCAACAATGTCACGATCAAGAAACACTGTCTGATCCGACCCTGTAGAGCCGTCAAAGCTTCTTTCGTTAAATTTGTTCCCAAGCGTATATTCAACAAGATGACCTGCCATCTTGTCACTCCATGTCATGAAAGCGCTGACAACAGAGAGCTGATTGTTAGAGTAGTCGCCTTCAAACACCCATGAAAGTTGGTGAGCGTTGCCTTCAACGCCCAGACGTGCGGCGCGTAATGTGGTGCGAGAGACATTCTGTGCAGGAAAGCGGGAGCCAAAACCTGAGCCATAATCAGCCAGAATACGCCCGCGCATACGGAAGGAGTAAGCATTGTCTGGGGTTGTGATTTCAGGCAGGCCCTTACCCCATTTCAGCACAAGCCCACCGACCGTGGTTGTGCGGTTAGAGGTCGGGATTTGTGACGCCACGCCCATAACAGGTGCGGAGCCAGATGGCATATTTGAAATAGCCCCGAAAGACCCTGGTGCAGCGGCAGTCAGAGGGTAGCTGGCGTGCCCGGTATCTATGAACAGCGGGTTTTGTGTTGGTGTCGTGTCGCCCGCAAACTTGATGTCTTCTACCGGACCAGACTTCAAAGATGGCGTGACACGTGCGACAGACTCACGGGGGTAAAGCGCAGGACTGCGTACAAAAGGTTTGCGCGTGGATTGTTGTGCGGCGGCATTGGCGTTGGTAGCTGCCGCAATATGCACTGTCCGTTTTTCAACATTTGAAAGACGGGATTGCAGTTCATGGATCTGCTGGGCCTGCATTTTTACAAGGCGTGTCAGTTGCTGCACATCGGAGTCAGAGGATGCAGCATAAGCGTGTGTGGTGTGTGTCATAAGACCAAGCACACCAATGCCAAGAGTAAAGCGATTTCGCATGGAGGTATCTGCTACAAGGCGTGAAAACGCACGGCGGGTGGGGATCATGGGGTGGTTTTGTCGTACGGGCGCGCCATTAACGTCGCAGCCAGTCCGCACAGGGCAGCCAGAGCAAGCCATGCGCCAGGAATGGCGCGATTGCCCGTGCTGTGAATAAGCCAGGTGCACACGGTAGGAGTAAAACCACCCACGCAGGTTGCCAGACTATAGGCCATGGAAAAGCCAGTCGTGCGGATACGCGGGGGCACAATTTCTGTCAGATACACAACAGCGGCTCCGTTATAGGCGCTATAGATTATCGCCAGCCACAGTTCGACGGTCAGCAGCCGCCCGAAAGATGGGGCCGATACCAGCCAGCTCATTGCCGGGTAAGCCGTAAGAATAGCCAGAACAGTTGACGTAATCAGCAGCTTTTTGCGGCCAACACGGTCAGAGAGTGCGCCAAAAACAGGCAGTAGCAAAAAGTTTGCCAAGCCCACACATAATGTCACGACCAGACTGTCTATTGTTGAAAGATGCAGAACAGAACTGCCGAAGGACGGCGTGTATGCCGTAATGATGTAGAAAGAGGTTGTGGTCATCAGGACCATAAGCAGGCCGGTCGAAATAATGCGCCATTCGCGCACAATGGTCTGCACGATTTCAGAAAAATGAGGGGGCTTGTGCGTGTTGGCGAAGGATTCCGTTTCCTGCAGGTTACGCCGCAGGAAAAATAGAACAGGCACAATCAGACAGCCAATCAGCAGGGGAATACGCCATCCCCATGCCACCATATCTGGCGGGGAAATGAGAGATGCCAGCACAACGCCAATGGCTGCCGCTGCCATAACCGCCAACTGCTGCGATGCAGATTGAAAGGAGACGATAAAACCGCGGTTATGCGGCTGGGCAATTTCAGCCAGATAGACCGACGTTGACCCCAGTTCGACCCCGGCCGAAAACCCCTGTAGCAAGCGCCCCGATAGCACCATAAGGGGGGCTAGAATACCAATGGCCGCATAACCGGGTGTTAGCGTCAATGTCAGCGTGCCGATAGACATAAGGGTGAGGGTAAGGATCAGCCCTTTGCGGCGGCCAATACGGTCTACATAGGCACCAAGCAGAAGCGCACCCAATGGGCGCATCAAAAAGCCTGCGCCGAACGTGGCGAAGGACATCATGAGTTCTGCATAGGGGTCTGTGGACGGAAAGAAGGCGCGACCAATGGCGGCGGCATAATAGCCAAACACCATGAAGTCATACATCTCCAGCATGTTGCCACTGGCAACCTGTGCTGCGGCTTTCATGCGTTCACGCTTGGTCATGGGCGGGGTAGAAAGATGCCGCGTATCATCCGTGGTAACGGTTTCAGAACAGGCAAGGCCGGAACAGGTGCTGCTGGTGCTTTGTGTCATGACTCATTTCTTGATGTTTTATTATTGAGCCCGCCTCACAGGGCGAATTCCCACCATATGCTGACATGCATGACTTAATTATTAATTTCTGTCCACATTTTCTCAGAAGGATGTGAGTATTGGCTGACCGCGGCATTTTTGCTACGCTTCAGGCTACCAAGGGTTTTCAGGGCAAAAGCGCTTTCCGAATATCCTGCGAATAGTTTTCTTCAGGTAGTGCGGTAGGTGGTCGCTGAATACGGCTATGCTGTTTCAATGTTTTGAAATCCATATCATCAGATTTCAAAAGTCCCAGATCATATGCCAGAGAAGCCGTGTAGCCACTTAACAGCACACGCCAGTCTAACCGATAGCGAAACCGTGCCTGTGCCCGTGCCAGAATACCCGTGGTGCAGTTATCGGTCAGGGTATTGTACCATGCAGGCTGACGGGCCAGAGTGTGAATTTCTGCCAGATAGCTAAGGAAAAGACGTTCTCTGGCCGCATCGGAAAGGGCGACTTGGTACAGATAGACGCGTTCCTTACGGATATCTGTGCGGACGCCAATCAGGTCTCTTTCATCAGCCGTAACGTAAAAGAGTTCGTAATGATGAAAAAACCCGGCAATGGCGGAGTAGGGAAATCTTTTCTGCCGTCGTGTTTCAATGGAGATGGCCAGATGTTTGCCGTCCCGGAAGCCAAAGCTGAGGAACACATGCGCAATCGAGTCACCTGCCCAATAGGATGTAATCAGATCAAGTGATGTCAGATCATCCAGATTATAATCAGCATCATAGTACTGCGGGGTGTAGGTATCGGGCGTTGTGTAAATAAAGTTTCTTACATGCTTAATGTGGGCAATGCGGCCCTGAAGGATGGCATCTGCTGGGATGGCGTATTCACCAGCCCAGTCTCGGTCATTGCGTGGGGCATCCGTGCAATACCAGACCAGAAAACCTCCAAATAAAAATGCAAGGGACAGGTTTTTTCTCAAGCGTGTTTTGATGAGAAAAACTGCGCAGAGAACCAGAACCGGAAAAGTCCCTGTCAGCGTTAAGCGCAAACTGTCTGGCAAAAGGGTGGAGTAATAAAACGCCGCAGTGGCAAACGCTGTGCCGCATAATACAACAAACGCTGCAACCCATCGCATCCAGCGGTGAGGGAGGCGGCTGCTACGATGCGCCGTTTTCATGGTGTCTGGGCACCGGCATGTGCCGGAGCAGAGACCCCGGCAGGACTGAGTGGGGTCAAGGCTGGCGGTTCTGGCTTGTCATGGAAAGGGCGCTGGGTAGGAATATATTCACCCCCCAAAGTCATAATGTCCCTTTTAGTAACAAAATCATCAGGGGTTGCGTGGTCGTCATCGTGTAATTGTTGCAGCAGAATACGACGGACTTCAGAAATCGTAATCGGGTTGGACTGTGTGGAGTGGGAAGAGTGCCGTACCACAAGCTCCGAATTAACGTCCTCAATATGTGCGCTTTTGTAGGACACAACGCCATCATCGCTTTTTGCCAACGCATTGTTGCCCAACACAGGGATAATGGAATGGGCGTCAATATCTTGCGCTACGGGGATTGTGGCGAGCGATTTGATGAATGAACTGCGAGGCGACATGCCATAGACACTCCCGACACGCCATGGACGCATGTTCAGGCGGCGAATAGTGGGGTCACTGGTGAGAACGGCTTTTGTCACTTCCGTTACGGTCAGCGGAAACGTAACCATTCGTCCGACCATATGCGCAATTGAAAACCCGGCAATATAGCTGCCGTGTTGCGGTGTGGAAATGAACACGACACTTTTGACGGACGGCATGGGTTCAGGAAACAACGCGTCCTGCAATAGGGTTTTGTTTTGGGCGGACAGATTCAAACTTTCAAGCGGGCGAGACACCATGCCGTTCCACAGCTTGTCCTGCGCATGAACGGCGAGGAGTTTTATCAGTAAGCCACCCTGACTGTGGCCAATCAACGTGATTTTGCCCAATGCAGGGTCAGATTGCATACCCCCAAAATGTTTGACGGCATCGTCTAATGATTTACGAAGTTGGAGCGCAGAATAAGGAATAGGGTTTCCCGTTGCGTACGAAAAAAACCAGAATTCGTAATGGTTGCGAATATTCGGGTCTTCCAGCAGATCATTCACCATATCCGCCCATCGCGCAGCGCTTGATGCTGTTCCGTGCACCAGCACAACGGGGCGATGGCCGCTGCGGTGTGGTTCAATGGTAATGAGCTGCGGTCTGCTGCTTTGGTCAAACAACCGACCATCTAAAAAGCCTTTATACTCAGCGGACCAATCCATGCCTTCCGTCAGGCTAAGGGCACGGGCGGCTGTCTGGTCATATTGGAGGGGTGTCTGGTTTTGTGCAGCACTCGTCTCTTCAATGGCAGTAAGCTTTAACTGTGCCTGAAGTCTGTTTTTCAGAACCTGCTGGCGGGGTGTGTCAAATGTCAGGAGGAGATTAAGCGGAACACGCAGCCTGTCTGAAACCTGAAAGGATTTTGCTTCCTGTTCGGTGAGATGAGGCAGGGCAGCCACGGGTTCGCCCAGTCCCATATGGCTATACACATTCTGAATTCCCGAGACCTTGAGCCGGGCCAGCGGACGCAAATCAGTCAGATCATGCCCAAACCAGCGATAGTGGGGGAACGGTTCAGAGAGCGTCAGGGAACCAAAAGGAAGCGTCCACTGCTGCGGTGTCAGTACAATGGGAGCCCCCAATGCTTCGGTCAGACCCAGCATGTAAATATCGCACGCTTGCCGGAAATGGCGATCATAAGGGCTGGGGCGGTCAGCTTCCGTGCCGGTGGGGTTCAGGTAGGCATACGCATACAGGGCTGCGGCCATGAACAATGCACGGTCATTCTGTTTGCGCGCACGCTGGTAGCTCAGTTCCGAAAGGGCAAAAAGCTGATCGGGGAGTGTTTGCGCATAAAAATGGTTCTGGGTCATTGTGCGCAGGGCTGCAATCGCCTGCGTAGGGTGAGACCGCCAGAGCGAGAGCAGATTTTGGCGTTGAAGAATGGTGTGGGTGGTATTGCTAAGCGCAGACCCACTTAACGCGCTACGGTTTCGCTCAATGTATGTGTGCTTAAGCGATTGCTGGCTGATGGAAATTGGCGCAGCGCAGCCCGATAGCAGGGCAACGACTGCTAGCGGCAAAAAAGAACGCGACGGAAAACGAAAGCTGGAAATCACACGCACACCGCAAAGACTGTATCAGGTCACGACCAAAAGGGGCCTTCTAAGGCGTGTATCCTATCAGCGGGGATCTGGGCCAGACATAAGCCTGCGATAAGGAAAATCTGACGCACCTTGATTGGATCAGGGAAAGACCTGCCGGTAAAGTAATTTGATCAGGCAGAATAAAGACGTGTCAGATCACACGAAATACAGGCAGAAAAAGCCTATAAACGCGACGACAATAATAAATTTTATGGATTGTAACAAATGGTGGAAGGGGTTGGATTCGAACCAACGTAGGCGTACGCCAGCGGATTTACAGTCCGCCCCCTTTAGCCACTCGGGCACCCTTCCGTCTTGTTGAGCAGTGAACTAACGGGCGGGGTGGCTGTTGTCAATGCCCAGTTTCCATTCTCTTTCCGGTTTCTTGAAAAAACATTCTCTTGAGCGGGTGGACAGAGTGTCGGCTTCTCGGTGATGGTGCGGCAGTGCTGAATTCTTGAGCGGGAGATATTTTTTTGAGCAAACATGGTGCGACCAAACGGCATACTCCGCGCTCTCTCGCCGCGTTGGAGACCCCGGTTGTTGCTTTGACGGCGTACACAGCCCCCATGGCAAAGCTGATGGACCCCCATTGTGATCTTCTGCTGGTGGGGGATTCGTTGGGTATGGTGGTGTATGGCATGGACTCAACGCTGGCCGTGACAACTGACATGATGATTGCCCATGGTCAGGCTGTTATACGGGGCAGTCAGCGGGCCTGTGTTGCTATCGACCTGCCGTTTGGCAGTTATCAGGAAAGCCCGGAGCAGGCGTTCAGAACATCAGCCGATATTATGGCGCGCACAGGGGCCGGATGCGTCAAGCTGGAAGGTGGGGTCGAAATGGCTGAAACCATCCGGTTTCTGACCCAGCGCGGTATTCCGGTCATTGGGCATATCGGGTTGAAACCACAGGCCGTGCATACCCATGGTGGCTTCAGAACAGTAGGGCGTGGCGATGAAGCGGATCAGATTATGCAGGACGCCAAAGCAGTGTCGGATGCTGGCGCGTTTGCCATGGTGATAGAAAGTACCATGGAGCCTTTGGCACGGGCCATTACTGAAGCCGTGCCTGCGATTACCATTGGTATCGGTGCTTCCCCGGCCTGTGGGGGGCAGGTGTTGGTGGGAGAAGACATGCTGGGTCTTTTCTCCGATTTTACCCCGCGTTTTGTGAAGCGTTTTGGCAATCTGGGAGCAGAGGTAGATAAAGCCGTTGCCGATTATGCAACAGCCGTGCGGAGCCGGGAGTTTCCGGGGCCGGACCAATGTGTCGGCTTAGCGAAAAAATCATAAGAAAGCAGGCACACCCGGCAGCAAGATCGTGTTGCTGCCGGGTGTTGGTTAAGAAAGCCAGCTAAACAGCTTTTCGATTATCAGGCGTATTTTACTGATATTTTGCCAGCCACCACCCGTAGGGTTTAGGCAGCAGAGTGGCGGCTTCCTTATTATGGACTGCACGGGCCGCAACGTAGGGCCAATGTGGATCGGCCAGTAAGGGGCGTCCGATTGAAACCATATCAAGGCCGCCAGTGCGGATTAAGGCGTCTGCCTGTCTGCCTTCGCTGATGTACCATGACGTTGAAACGGGCAGCCCTGTTTCCTTACCGACCTGGCTGGCCCACGGTCCCATGAATGCAGGTCCCCACGGTATTTGGGCTTCCGGGGTGGAAAAACCGATGCTGACATCCAGAAAATCGAGGCCGGATGCACGAAGTTTTTTCAAAAAGCTGATTGAATCCTTGAATGTTTCTTCGTCCCGTCCATCAAACTCTATCACGCCGAAGCGCGCCGTCAGGGGCAGGTTTTCGGGCCAGACTTTCTTAACAGCTTCTAGCGTTTCAATCAGAAAACGGGCGCGATTTTCGGCTGACCCGCCATATTGATCGGTGCGCTGGTTGGAATGTTCGGAAAAGAAGCTCTGTGCCAGATAGCCGTGGGCAAAATGGAGCATCAGCCATTGAAACCCAACGTCTCTGGCGCGTTCCGCTGCTTTGACAAAATCTGCTTGGACGCGCGCAATGTCCTCTAAGGTCATTTCCTGCGGGGTGCGGGGCAGGTTGGCGCCAAATGCAATGGGGGAGGGGCCGATAGGCTGCCAGCTTCGCGCATCAGTTGCGGGAATGTGGTCGTCTCCCTCCCACGGGATATTTGCGCTTGCCTTGCGGCCTGCATGGGCAATCTGAATACCCGGTACCGCACCGGCCTTGCGGATACTTTCGACAATAGGGGAGAAGGCTGCGGCTTGTTCATCGTTCCACAGGCCAAGGCAGTTTGGGGTAATGCGTCCTTCGGGGGAAACGGCGGTGGCTTCGGCCACCACAAGCCCCGAACCACCACGGGCCAAGGATGCGTAATGCACGGCATGCCAGTCATTGGGAACACCATCGTGCGCCATGTATTGGCACATGGGCGCAACCATGATGCGGTTTCGCAGGGTAATATCCTTAAGCGTATAAGGCTGAAAAAGACCTGACATGATAACTCTCTTTTTGTGCGATACTCTGAAAACTCAATAGTTCGAATATAGTCGAACTATTGAGTTCTGCAAGCCCCTCGCGGTAAAGAGAAATCATGAAGCAGTATGACCACCCACCGATTGAGGATTTTGACCTGATAGCCGTTCTGCACGCACTGGCTGATCCGTATCGGTTGTCCGTGGTGCGCAAACTGGCTATCGCCCAGCCCCAGCCGTGCGCGCCGCTACAAGGGGGAAGGCCCAAATCCTCAACGTCGCATCATTTTATGGTGTTACGAAAAGCGGGTGTTGTATACACGGAAATTATCGGAACAACGCACATGAACCGCCTGCGTGATGCTGAACTGAATAGCCGCTTTCCGGGGCTGCTGGAGGCTGTTCTAAAGGCAGTGGAAAAAGAGCCCCTTGAAGGGTGTGAAAACGTCCCACGATAAACGAGCATTACGGCACCAGAACAGCGGCCCCATCAAAGCGCCCATGCCGTAAATCATCCAGCGCCTGGTTCGCATCTTTCAGTGCATAACGGGTGGTTGTTGTGCGAATACCGATTTTTGGTGCCAAAGACAGAAAATCGAGCCCATCCTGTCGTGTCAGGTTCGCCACCGAGACGATTTCCCGTTCTTCCCACAGAGTATCATAGGAAAAAGCCGGGATTTCGCTCATATGGATACCCGCGCATACAACTTTTCCGCCTTTTCGCAGAACTTTCAAAGCCGCAGGCACCAGACTGCCTGTTGGCGCAAAAATAATGGCGGCATCCAGAGGCTCTGGCGGCTGTTCGTCAGACCCACCCGTCCATTTTGCCCCCAACGTCTTGGCAAAATTTTGTGTTTTTGTGTCGCCGGGCCGGGTGAAGGCGAAGACTTCCTTTTTCTGCCAGACCAGCACCTGCGCTATGATATGCGCTGCCGCACCAAACCCATAGAGGCCGACTTTTTGCGCATCCCCGGTTTTGGCCAGTGACCGCCAGCCAATCAACCCGGCACATAGCAGTGGGGCAAGATCGATATCTGATCCGTCCTCACCCAAAGGGAAGGCAAACCGGGCGTCAGCAACGGCCATGGTGGCATACCCGCCGTCACGCGTGTATCCGGTAAAAACGGGATGGTCACACAAATTTTCATGATGGCTGGTGCAGTAGGGGCAGTGACCGCAAGTGTGCCCCAACCAGGGAATACCGACCCGTTGCCCAAGGGCAAGAGTGGAAACGCCAACGCCCAGCGCATCAATCCGCCCGACAATTTCATGGCCGGGTGTAACAGGTAACTGGGGGTGCGTCAGGTCTCCATCCACAACATGCAGATCTGTGCGGCAGACACCGCAGGCAAGCACTTTTACCCGAATTTCGCCGGGGCCAGGTATGGGGTCCGGGAGTTCTTCCCATTGTAGAGGAGTGCCGGGTTTGTGCAGGCGCATTGCAAACATGGATGCGGACCTTCCCTAGACAAAAAGAGTTGGGTCAGTTTCTGTCAAACAGAGGGTGCTGTCCTTGATCTTGCGCATTATGGCACCGCGGTATTCAACAAGGGTACGGCGCGACCACCATTCCCCGCAGTATTGGCCTGAACCTGCACCCCAAGAACCTGCCAGCCTTGCGCTGTTTTGGTGAGGACAGGGGCACCGCTGCTGCCATGTGTTCCAGCGCAATCGTGCGTGAATAATGGGTGCCCGTTCTGGTCGTCTGACAGGCCAGTAATATGGCAGTTCAGATCAGCCGTTATAATGTCAGGCTGGTTCTGTTCGTACCCGCCAAGCAGCACAGATGTGCCGGGTGCAATATCCGCAGTTGAGGCTGTAACATGGAAAACATTTTCGGGCTTCGCAATCGGGTGATCAAGCACCAATGTTGCGTGGTCTAACCCGGCTGTTGCGGCTTCCTTATCCGTCGCATAATCGGGCGGTAGAATGGTGCGAATGACGCGGGCATGCGCCACGAAATGGTTCCCGCTGTAGCCCAGCAAAAAGTGAACACTTGATGGGCGTATGAAGCGTTTTGTCTGGGAAAGCCACAGGCAGTGGCCAGCGGTTTCAACCAAAACAGGGCTGATCAGAAATCCCGTGCAGCGGCTGCCAAGCTCGGTCTGCACCCGGCCAATAGCTGACCACGGCATCTGGGTAACATCCACACGCGTTCGGGGGTCGTTTTGCCCAACGCCTGCCAGATGGGTGCGATAGGCAGGCCCTTCCGCATGGACGGCGCTGCACGTAAAAAGCAGGGCGGCAGCGCCAGAAACCATCCTGCCAAGAAAATGGCAGGATGGCCAAAAGGAGAAAAAATTACGCGCCATAACCTTGTGGGTGCGCCTTACGCCAAGCGTAAGCGGTCTCCACAATCCGGTCGATGTCCGTAAATTCAGGAGCCCAGCCGGTTGCTTCCATCAGACGTTTGGGGCTGGCGACAAGGCACGGGGGGTCACCGGGGCGACGGTCACCCGCTTTCCAAGGAACTTCTAATCCGGTCACGCGCGCTACGCTGTCAATAATTTCCCGGTTTGAATTGCCGCGCCCTGTGCCAACGTTAAAAGTTACGCTCTTTTCGTTAAGAAGCGGCAGAACGGCCAGATGAGCACGGGCAAGGTCAGTCACATGCACATAATCGCGAACGCATGTGCCATCTGCCGTCGGGTAATCCTGACCGAACAGGGTCAAGGCCGGGCGGCGTTCAAGGGCAGCGTCAATAACCAACGGAATAAGATGGGTTTCCGGTCTGTGGTCTTCACCCGCACGGCCTGCGGGGTCTGCCCCTGCGGCATTGAAGTAGCGCAGGCAGGCGCTTTTCAGGCCGTGAATGCGGTCTGCCCAATACAGGGCCCGCTCAACCATATATTTGCTTTCCCCGTAAGGAGAACCCGGATCGACGGGAGTATCTTCATCAATCGGTGCGTCTCCGGCAGAGCCGAACAGGGCCGCTGTGGAGGAAAACACAAAACGTTTGATGCCATGACGCACGCAGGCATCAATCAACCCAAACCCGATGCCCGCATTGGCGGACATATAAAGCATGGGGTCCTGCATGCTTTCACCCACCAGAGACAGTGCAGCAAAATGCAGAACACCATCCCACGGGCCTTCTGACAGAACCTTGTTCAGGCAATCCAGATCGGCCAGGTCCCCATGCACAAATGTTGCCTGTTCAGGCACTGCGGCCCGGTGGCCGGTGCGCAGGCTGTCAAACACCACAACGTCATGCCCATCATCCAGCAGGGCAAGAACAACGTGGCTGCCAACATACCCGGCGCCACCGGTAACAAGAAAACGGGCCATAAATAATGGTACTCACAGCTAGAATAAAAACTGCTCAACCTTAGGTATTTTATGGCGCAGAGACAAGGCACCACTGGTTCAGAATGGCTTTAGCAGCCGATCAAGATAATCGAGTTCCTGCTGTGGACGAGTGCGATCTGAATCGCGACGGCGCAGTTCCTGTTCAATTTCGCGGGCCCGCTGCCGGGCAACCGTATCGGGCACATGTGTTCCATCATCGGGTGCCTGATCACCGCCTTCACCCAGCCGACGTCCCAGCGGGTCGCGCTTGCCCTGCTGTTTATCCTGCTCGTCACTTTCGTCAGAATCGTCTGACGGGTTTGATCCGCCATCTCCGTTTTCAGCATTGCCTTGACCCTGCTGTCCGTTGCCATCGCCCTGACTGGAGCCAAAAGCAGGGATAAAGCTGGGGGCCGAACTTTTACCGTCGCCCTTCATGGCGTCCTGCATTTGCTGGCGGCCTTTCCGCAGGGCTTCAAGCACTTTTTCCTGCGCTGTGGCGGCTGCGGCATCTTCTCCATCGTTCAGGGCCTTGCGGGCGTCTTTCATGCTTTTCTGCGCATCAGTAAACGCAGCAGGAGTCTTGCCTGTCAGTTCCTTGAATTCCTCTTTCAGTTCATCCAGCGCGTGTTCGAGTGCACGCTGGGTAGCGCGGTCTGTCCGCCGTGCGGCAGCCTGTTGTTCCGCTTTGGCCGGGTCAATCATGGTTTGTGCGGATGGTTCATCCTGACCGGCTGGGGGCGACGCGTCCATTCCGGGGGCTGGTGGCCCAAATTGCTGATCTGAACCCGACGAGGGTTGCTGGGGCAGGCCAAGCCTGCGTAGCAGTTCAGACGTGGACATACCGCCGTAGTCCTGATCTCCATCGCCGCCATCGTCTTCCAGTGCGTTCTGCTGGCGGGAGCGTGCGCGCAAGACCTCGTCCAGACGTGATTGGGCATGATCAAGCAGCGATGTCTGTTTGCCAGTCAGATCACGCAGGGCGGCAGCCTGTTCCTGCGCTTTCTGCTGCGCAACCATCTGACGGGCGAGGGCGGCCATATCTTGTGGTGTGGCATTGCGCATCCGTTCGGTTGCGTCTTCCATCTGCTGAAGACGCTCAAGCGCATCGCCCGAGCGACCGTTGGCAGCGTCACTCTGCAATTTTTTCATCAGATTGGAAAAAGCCTTATCGCCAGCGCGGGACAGGCCCGGAAGATCAGGAATGGCGGTATGCTCGCGCATGGCCTGTGCTGCAAGCGCCTGCATTTTACGGGCAATGGCGTCTTTCAGGGCGCTTAATCGGTTTTCCAGTTCGGCGCGGGACTGCTGGTCCTGTTTACCATCTTCACGCATATGGCGCAGTTGTTGGGCAACCGCCGCCTGCGCCGCCCGTGCATCAATCGACGCCTGAGCCGAGGCGTCATCCCCATTGCGTCGGTCTTCAATGTCCAGCGCCAGATCCCAGAGAAGGCCCACGGCCCCCGTCTGCGCGGCATCATCGCTCAAGTCTTCGTTTTCCAGCATGGCGACAATACTGGTGAGGTTCAGGAACATGCCTGTATGGTCGTTAATCGGACCGGGTGTCTCGCCCAAGGCAGCCAGATCGGTTGCCGCACTACTGCGCGTTTCGCGCCCAAGTGCGTAGCGTTTGCGGAGATCAAGCACGGCCCGCGCTACGGGTGAGTGAAAAACCCGTGCACCGAGCCTGAAAGCGACAGTCTGGCTTCGGCCTTCGTGGCCGCTAATAGAGCGGGCAACAATCGTGCCTTTAACGTCTTCACCCGCCCATGTGTCTTCTGACAGATCTGGCGTGATGATCCCTTTTGCCGTTTTTGGGTGGCCGGTCAGGGGCAGGGGAACAGTCAGCGTGCGGGAAGGGCCTCTGCCGGGATGCACCAGATGCAGTTCAACCGTCAGGGATGCCAGACCATAGGCGTGGGCAGCTTCATACGGCAGGCGTGTGCGCCAGTCCCCTTTGCCTGCTCCCGGGTTTGGCCCCCATGCGGCGGTAGGTTTTGCATCAGGCAGTATGGTGACCGGCCATTGGGCCAATGTGCGACCGCGAGCGGCAAGGCGGACTGTGCCGGTATGGCCAAGTGTGACATCCAGCTTCCAGCTTTTTGTATCAAGAGCCCGATGGGCTTCATCCGTCAGCACCATACCGTTGCCGCTGCGCACAATCGGGTGTGTGGCAAGCCCAGTCACAATGGCTGTCAGGCGCGCCCCTTCGGGCACGGATGGGGATGGTGTGCCGGTGCTTAAAAAGACAGGAGCATCCGGGGCATAGGCCGGGGGCGTTATCCAGGCCTCAACATGCGGCAGAGGAACATCCGGGTCGTCCCGCCCGGGAATGAACGCTGCCAGCACACGGCCGGGGGCTGATGACCCTGCAGCAATGCATCCCGCAATCAAAGCCACTACAAGCCCCCCAGCCGCTACGCGCCGGAAGGGTGTTGCAGGCCAAAGAGTGGGCCAACCAGCCCGTAAGTGACCAAGGGATGCCAGAACCCGATGCTGATGGGCCTGCCAAAGAGAGGCTGTGATCGCGTCAGGTTGTCCGGCGGGTTTGTCAGTCAGCGTGGCGAGCGGATGGTTGGAAAGCCCAGAAGCCTGTTCAATGCGGCGGTCTATGGCATGGCGGGACGGTGGCCGCAGGTTTGACAGGTCACGGTGTAGCCGCCACCCGCACAGGCTGAGCCAGCCTGCGACGGTTACAAGACGCAGCCCGTCTGGCAGATGTTGGGGCAGGCGGGCCAGCCCAGCCAGAACATAAAGCCCCAACAGACCTGTGGTGGGTTGCAGGGCAGGCCACAGGCGTTCTGTGCGCAGCACAAAGGCTGCGTTTTTTCGGGCTGTTGCCAGCCGTGCGGCTAAAGAGCCGCCCTGCGCCGTGGAAGACGCGAGATCGTTTTTCAGATCACCTGTCTTCATACGGTCTCGGCGAGGTGGGTGGGCACAGTTTCATCCTGCCATAGTTCGTCAATGGTCTGCCGCTTGCGAATAACCTGCCATGTGCCGTTTTCAACCAACACTTCGGTGGCAAAGGGGCGGCTATTGTAAGTGGAGCTCATAACCGCACCATAAGCGCCCGTGTCCAGAATGGCTACGCGTGAACCGCGTTTCATAGGGGGCAGCAGCCGGTCGCGGGCAAAGGTATCTCCGCTTTCGCATACGGGGCCAACAACATGGGCATGTGTGGCCGGGAGAGCGGCTTCGTGCGCACTGAGGGGCAGAATACCATGCCACGCATCATACATGCTGGGGCGCAGTAGATCATTCATGGCAGCATCAAGCACCAGAAAAGGGGCTTCATTGCCACGGGCCTTGTGCAGAATGACGCTGCCCAGAAGCACACCAGCGGGGCCAATGGGCCAGCGGCCGGGTTCAATGGCCAGTCGTACATTCAGGTGGCCCAGTTCAGCCTTTATTGCTCCGGCCAAGGCTTCAGGCTGACCTTCTGGTTCATTACGGTACGAAATGCCAAGGCCGCCACCGCAGTCAATGACGTCAACAGTCAGGCCGGCAGCGCGCACAGTCTGCACAAGTTCCGCCATGCGGGCATAGGCCGCACGGTATGGGGCCATAGACAGGATCTGGCTGCCAATATGCGTTGAAAAACCAACCGCGTTAATGCCGGGCAGGCTTTTAGCGTGCGCGTAGAGAGATGCTGCATCATCAAAGGGAATACCGAATTTATTGGCAGCCAGCCCGGTGGTGATCTTAGCGTGGGTTTTGGCGTCAACATCCGGGTTTACGCGCAGCGTTACAGTGGCTGTTTTCCCGAGTTTCTGCGCAATGGTGGAAATAACATCCAGTTCCTCAGCGCTTTCAACATTGATCTGGCCAACGCCTAACCCGATAGCCTGCTCCAATTCGGCATCGGCCTTGCCAACACCTGAAAAGACGATGCGGTCGGCTGGCATGCCTGCTTTTATGGCACGGGCCAGTTCGCCACCGCTGACAATATCGGCCCCGTAGCCCTCGGCCCGCAGCAGCGAGAGGACAGCCAGATGATCGTTCGCCTTGACGGCGTAATGAATGGCGACGTTCAGCCCTGCCTGCTGCATGGCCGTGCGCAGGCGGTGCATGCGGGCACGAAGGGTGCCCGCGCCAATAACCCAACAGGGGGTGCCAACGGCATCGGCAATGGCATTCAGCGGAACATCTTCCAGCATAAGCCCGCTTTGCACATCCATTTTCAGGTGAGGATGCGTGGCCAGAAGTTCGGCAACAGTGGGGTCTGCATCAGTATAAGGAAGTGCGTCGGCCATTGGGTCTCTGAAGCCTTGGAAACATAAAAGACAGCGTACCTTCGTTATCAGAAGGCACAGAGCGAAACAGCAAAACGGCACTGGAATGCCGCCAGCCTTTGCCGCTGGGGGCAAAAGCGTAGAAAAATCTAGCCCTGATCATGCCAGAAACACCCGCCCTTGCCCACGGTGAAAGCGGACACAGGTGCAGATGTTTGTGGTCTGTCAGTCGTTTGGCGGATAGGTCCGCGGGTAGATAACTCTCTCGGACGGCCCCGGTGGGTGAGGGGAGCCTTTTTTGCCACAGGCACTCAGGGGCAGAGCCAGCAGCACAAGGGCCAGAAAACCCAACAGATAGCGGGTCATGCGGATTTGCCTTCCGGTGAAAGCGCTTTCAGCCATTTCTGCGCTTCTTTCAAAACATTGGCTGACGCTGTACCACCTTCGCTGGTGCGGGAGGCAATTGACGCTTCAACCGTCAGAACGGAGTAAATATCCTCCGTAATGCCGGGTTCTTCAGCCTGCATGTCTGCAAGCGAAAGCGCTGCCAGATCAACGCCCTTTTCCTCGGCTTTTGCCACAAGGCGACCTGTCACATGGTGCGCAGTGCGGAATGGCACCTTCAACACCCGTACCAGCCAGTCAGCAATATCTGTGGCGGTGGAGAAGCCCGATCCTGCCAGTGCCCGCATCTGTTTGGTATTGGCCGTCATATCACGGATCATGCCGTCACAGGCGGCAAGGGACAGCGCTGCGGCGTCCGTTGCCGCAAAAACAGGTTCCTTGTCTTCCTGCATGTCTTTTGCATAGGCCAGAGGAAGGCCCTTCATAACAGTCAGCAGGCTGACAAGGCTACCGGTAATGCGGCCGGTTTTGGCGCGCACCAGTTCAGCCGCATCCGGGTTGCGCTTCTGCGGCATGATGGATGAGCCGGTCGTGAACGCGTCAGACAGGCGAATGAAAGAAAAAGGTGACGAACACCAGATGACAATTTCTTCCGCTAGACGGGACAGATGCATCGCCATGATGGACAGCGCAGAAAGATATTCCAGCGCGAAATCACGGTCAGACACGGAATCCAGCGAATTGGCGGTCGGCCGGTCAAACCCCAGCAGGCCAGCCGTCATCTTCCGGTCGATGGGGAACGACGTACCTGCCAGCGCGGCAGAACCCAGCGGGCATTCATTCAGTCGTTTACGGGTATCAGCCAGACGGCCCCGGTCACGCGCCAGCATTTCAACATAGGCCATCAGATGGTGGCCAAAGGTGACGGGCTGGGCTGTCTGAAGATGGGTGAAGCCGGGCATGGGGTCTGCCGCATGTTCTTCTGCCCGTGTGGCAAGCGCCCGCATCAGGGACGCAACCTGCTGGTCGAGCCCATCAAGCGCATCGCGCACCCACAGGCGGAAATCTGTTGCCACCTGATCATTGCGTGAACGGGCTGTGTGCAGCCGCTTGCCGGGTTCACCAATACGGTCGGACAGGCGCGCTTCGATATTCATATGAATATCTTCCAGCGCTTCAGAGAACTCAAAGCGTCCGGCTTCGATTTCCTGCCCGATGCTGGTCAGACCCTTGCGAATGGCCGCTTCATCTTCCTGCGAGATAATGCCGACATGGGCCAGCATGGCGGCATGCGCCAAAGACCCTGCAATATCCTGCTTCCACAGGGCTTTATCAAAGCTGATGGAGGCGTTGATGGCCTGCATGATCTCTGAAGGGCCACCGGCAAAGCGTCCGCCCCATTGCATGTTGGCATCTTTCTGCGATGCGTTTTCTGTCTTGCTTTCGCTGCTCAGAGACATGTCATGCCCCAACCCGTGTCCTTCAACCTGATACGAAAGCACGCACCCTACTGATGCGTGCCCTGTGGCGCAAACGCTAGACGCAGGGCATGATGCAATTCACGCCTGTCATGGGGGCGGGGCTGCCCTGTTGTGCGCAACGGTTTTTGTGCGCCAATGCTGCCTTTATCCTTATGCGGCACAGACACCGTAATTTCAGGAGCATCTTGATAATGACTGATACAAAAAAGCTGGAAACCTTTGGCGTTATTGATCCAGGCACCAATATTCTGCTCGAAGTAGTGCGCGCACCCACCGCCATTGATGCCGTGCGTCGGCTGGAAACCAGCATGCGCGGCGCTGACTACGTGGCCGTGCGTGATTATGCGCAGGGCGGTGAAGAATCGCTGAATGGCACAGACCCGGTTTATCTGGTCTATGCGCTGGACGACTCCGGTCTGGATGCTGAAGGTCTTGCGCGTGATGACGCTGGGCTGGTGCGTGAAAGCGCGGATGAAGTGGGTGTGTTCGTGTCATCACCCAAGGCCGTAAGCTGATCTGACGCAAGCATCAGGGTAACGCTGTTGCCCTGATTTTTTATGCGACCAAGCTGCTCGTTCTGACACTTTCAGTTCGGGCAGCTATTTTGAATTTCAACTCAACCCAGACGGAGTAAATGGGCAGAATGACTGGCACGGATGTGAAGGAAGCCCCCTGTTTTGCAGTCTATGGAACGGATGGCGGCGGCCCCTTTGTGTTGGTCAGTGACCATGCCGGTCGCGCCATTCCCCCTGAACTGGGTGATCTGGGGGTAAGCGAAGCTGATCGTGCACGCCATATTGGCTGGGATATCGGGATAGATGGCGTTGGCAGGGCGTTGGCAAGAAAGCTTAAAGCCGTGTTGGTTGAACAGATTTATTCCCGCCTTGTTATCGACTGCAACCGTGCTCCGGGCCACCGAACATCTGTTGTAAAAATCAGCGATGGCACGCCCGTACCCGCCAATCAGGATTTGCAGCCGGAGCAGATTGCGCACCGGGAAAACACCATCCTACATCCGTATCACGCCCGCATTACGCAGGAGCTTGATGCCCGCTTGCAGGCCGGTCGCCCAACCATGGTTGTTGCGTTGCATAGCTTCACCCCTGAAATGGGCGGCGTAAAACGGCCGTGGCAGGTAGGCCTGCTGCATAATCATGATTCGCGGCTGGCTGTGATCCTGATGGAACTCCTGCGGCAGGAGGGGCTGTGTGTCGGCGATAACCAGCCCTACGCGCTGACCGACACATCTGATTACACCATCCCCACACATGGTGAGAAACGGCAGCTTCCGCACGTTGAAATTGAAATAAGACAAGACCTGATTGAGCAGCCTTCCGGTCAGGAAGAATGGGCAGACCGTCTGGCCCGCTTACTGCCCGTTGCCTGGAACGAATTTTGTAATCTGTATGGATCAGATACAGTGGTTCCCGACCGAGGCAAGGAAGGAGCGGCAGCATGACTGAGTCTGCGCAAGCCCCGATGCTACCTCGTCAAATTTTAACCGGCAAAGCACGTCTGGCAGGGGTGCTTGGGTGGCCGGTTTCACATTCCCGCTCGCCAGTTCTGCATAATTACTGGCTGTCGCGGTACGGTATTGATGGCGCTTATGTGCCGTTGCCTGTGCACCCTGATAATTTTGAACAGGCCGTCAGGGGATTACAGGCTGCCGGGTTTCGCGGTGCGAATGTGACCATTCCACATAAGGAAGCCGCCTACGCCCTAACGGACGATCTGGACCATTCAGCCCAGCGGGCGGGGGCGGTTAATACGCTGGTGTTTCAGCCAGATGGCCGGATCCGTGGTATCTCAACCGATGGGGACGGGTTTGTTGATAGCATGAAGGCGGAGGGCCTGTTTCCGCATACTCATGCAACAGAGCGCAAACGCGCTCTGTTGCTGGGGGCAGGTGGGGCTGCGCGGTCTGTTGCAGCCGCCTTGCAGGATCAGGGGCTGGATGTTGCGGTGACCAACCGCACGGTTGAACGGGCAGAAAAGCTGGCTGATGCGTTGCCGGGGCTGGACGTGGTGTCATGGGCCGAGTGGGAGGCCCAGCTTGGCATGTATGATGTGCTGGTCAACACAACGTCTCTGGGTATGGAAGGTGGCCCGGACCCAATGTTCCGCCCTAATCTAAAGCGCGCAGCCCATCATCTGGTTGTGGCGGATATTGTCTATGTGCCACGTCTGACGCCGCTTCTGGCTGAAGCTGAGCAACAGGGACTGAAAACGCTTGGTGGCCTAGGAATGCTGCTGCATCAGGCCCGCCTTGGCTTCCGCGAATGGTTTGGGCAAGACCCTGAAGTAGATGCTGATTTGGAAGCCTATGTGCGCGCCACGTTTTAGGCGCCGCTTTGATGCCGGAGGAACTGTGCCAAGCCAGTGTAACATGGCCTGAGTATAAAAAATGAGTAGGCAGGTAAAAGCGGAGGCGGAAATGCGCCGTCATACAGGCATGCATGTTCTTGGGCTGACGGGCGGCATGGGGATGGGCAAGAGCACGGTCGCCGCCATGCTGCAAAAGGCTGGTCTGCCAGTTTTTGATTCGGATGCAACGGTCAGGCAGTTACAGGCCGATAATGGCCCGGCGCTGCCCGCTATAGCACAGATCATGCCTGATGCGGTGCAGAATGGGCATCTTGACCGTGCCGTTCTGCGAAGAGGCGTAAGTGAACGGCCGGAGATGTTAAAGCAGCTTGAACGGGTCATGCACCCCATGGTCTGGGAGGCCCGAAACCGTTTTCTGGCAGCACACCGCTTGAGGGGAACGCGCTGGGTTGTGTTGGATGTACCCCTTCTGTTTGAAACGGATGGCCAGAAAATGTGTGATCATGTTCTGGTGGTATCGGCCCCGGCGCGTATACAGGCCCAGCGTGTCGCCCGGAGACGGGGACTTCCCATGGCTGAAGCCCGCAAGCTGATTGCCAGACAGATGCCGGATGCGAAAAAGAGACGTCTGGCAGACACCGTGATAGAGACTGGCGTGGCGTTGCCGGAAACCCGGCGGCAGGTGCGCTGCTTACTCAAGGCATTGAAACAATGAAACGTTCCATCCTGTTTGATACTGAAACCACGGGCCTTGACCCCGCAACAGGTGACAGGGTGATTGAAATTGCAGCCGTTGAACTGGTAGGGGACCTGCCGACCGGCAAAAACTTCCGTGTGCTGATTGACCCGGAACGCGACGTGCCAGAAGAAGCATCACGGGTGCACGGTTTCACGGCGGCTGACCTTGAAGGTAAACCCAAATTTGCCGAAGTCGTGGACGACTTTCTGGCTTTTATTGGCGATGACCCGCTGATTGCGCATAATGCGCGCTTCGACTTTGGCTTTCTGAATGCTGAACTGAAACGGGCCGGTTACAAACCGCTGGATATGGCCCGCATGGTTGATACGCTGGATATGGCGCGGGAGCGTTTTCCCGGTATGCCGAACAGCCTTGACGCCTTATGCCGTCGCTTTGGCATCGATCTGTCGGCCCGAACTACCCATAATGCGCTGCTTGACTGCAAATTGCTGGCAGACGTTTACTTGGAGCTTATGGGGGGCCGTCAGCATGGTCTGGGGTTGGTGGCAGACGGCCAGCAGGCACCATCCGTATTCTATGAAGGCCCAGCACAGCGGCGCGTAGTTCGCGTTGTGCCAACGGCTGATGAGTTGGCGGTGCATACGGCTTTTGTTTCAAAAATGGGTGAACCTGTTTGGAATTCGTAACGGTTCCAGGAAAAGTTTTTATCCCTGTGGTCATTTGTTAAATCTGCCATGTTTCTTCTTTCGTCAAAACATGGCACAACGGACAAAAGCTGCCTCTGGACCCCGTGGGGAATTTTAGCGGCTCACCAGTTTGACGTAAGGAGCCTCTTGATGCGTTCTGCATCTGTTCGCGTTGTTGCCGCCTTGGCCCTGTGTGGCTCGTGGTCCCTTACCGCATGTGCCCAGTCACCGCTTGGGCCTGTGACGGGTGAGGTCTCTTTTCACACACGCTCTGCTGATCTTGGGGTTGGTTATACGTGGGGCAGCGGTGTGCTGACCTATGGCGGTCGCACTTATCCGTTTTCTGTCAAAGGCGCGTCTGCGGCTGCTGTCGGCTATTCTTCGGGTGACAGTATAGGCAAGGTTTATAACCTTCAGCGTATTGAAGATTTTGAAGGCACATTCTGGGCGCTGTCGGGTGAAGCAACCGTGGGCCGTGGTGTAAGCGGTCAGTTGATGGAAAATGACAACGGCGTGCGGATCCGGCTGGACTACACACGCAGTGGTGCGCGGTTCGCAGCGTCTCCCTCCCGCCTGACCGTGCGCCTGCTAAAGCCAAAAGCGGCTGACACAACGGGCGTTCCGGCAGCAAACAAGGCGTCCTGATTACGCTAAAATTTCTGCCTGCTTGCGTGAGTAGACACTCGATAAGCCGACTGTTGCTTTGAAATAGTTAGTAAAAAGTATTTTAATGCGCGTCCGAATAAGTTCGGCGCGTATTTTTTTATGACAAAAACTTTCGCGGCCAGAGGAAATTCTATCAGGGTAGTTGCTTCACGCAGAAAGCAGAGACGTTCGTAAGCGTTGAGTCTGACCTTTTGAAGCTAAGAGAACGATAACTCTAAAGCAGCGTTCTACTGTTACGTTGGGAGTTACTCCCAGTATTATAGTCTAAAGAAAGCTGGCGATGAAGGTCTTCGGTGACCCGCTTCGGGAGGCAATAACCGTTAAGCTTTCTCTCATCAAACCGGGCCACACTAGGGCAGAGTAATCAGAACTTCTTATAGTCTTTTCCAAAAGAGCTGAAGCTTCCCGAGAGAGAAGCTGTATCTATTGTGGAACTTTATAAAGCGCGGCCGCTTTGCAGGACAACTTTCTGCAAGCCGACAGACGTTTGGCCCTAAGCCGATTTTGGCATGGTGCCCGTCAGTAATCGGGCTGTGTGCTCGGTAATTTTATGCTCTTCATAAAACATAAGGGCCCGTTGCCGCCCTGCTGACCCCATTTGGGTGCGTAAGGCAGGGTTCTGGCTTAGGGTGCGAAGGGCCGCCGCTAATGGGGCGACTGTGCCTGCGGGCACAAGTAACCCGGTTTCATTCTGCACAATCTGTTCCCGCGGGCCGCTGATATCCGTGCTTACGATCGGGAGGGCTGTCAGCATGGCTTCAATAATCGACATTGGCAGCCCTTCAAAATGGCTAGGCAATGTGAAGATATCGGCTGCGGCCAGCAAGGCAGGAATATCAGTGCGATACCCAAGGCATTTAAGGCGTGGGCCGAGGGCTGCGTGTGCGCGGTCAAAGCAGTCATCCAGCATATTGCCATGGTCGGAGGGCAGGCGTTCCCCCACTACCCAGAGTTCGGCATGCGGTACAGCTTGCATGGCTTCCAGGAGTTCGGGGTAGCCTTTGTGCCGCACCAACCGGGAGACTACGATAATAACGGGTGTGCTTTCAGGCGTGTCGAGTTCCGTCCTGATCCGCCCGCGGGCTTCGGAATCAGGTTTGAAGATGCGACTGTCTCTTCCGTTGCCAATGGCGATCGGGTTGGCATGGATGTGTAACCGTCGCGCGTCTTCTGCTTCTTCCTGCGAAACGGTTAGGAAAACGTCGGTCAAATGGCCACACAGTTTTTCAAGCACAAGCGCCAAGGCACGGCGCGCATGGGACCCAGGTTGATTGAACAGAAACCCGTGGCACGTATAGGCAATGCGCGGCACACCACATAATTTTGCAGCCACGCGGGCAAGAATACCACTGATGGGCATATGGGCATGCACAATATCCGGCTTTTCCCGCCGTATCAGCTTGAGCAATGCCCAAAAGGCGCGAGCCTGTGCGATGGGAGAAAAAGACCGCGCAAAAGGCAGCGTTTCTATCCGAAAGCCTTCCTCTTGCGGCACTTTAAGAAGGGGGCCGTCCGCGCAGACGCCAACAACGTCATGCCCTTCGTCCCGCAATGTGCGCATTAAAGGCAGAAGAAAATGAGTTAATGAAAAATCGACGTTGGTGATTTCAAGAATTTTCACGGACCAGAAACTTATTCACTCACCAGAGAAAGCGCCCAGCGAATAGGCGGGCAGAATGACGGCTGTTGGTCATTCTGTTTTGCAAAAGGTGGCGGCAGCACGCCTGTTTCTGCGGCAGCATGCGCGGCTTCGGCTTTCCGCGCTTCTCGCGCAGCCGCCGCCTGTGCCCGCCGCTGTTCGGCAAAAAGAGCCTCCGCCATGCTGGGCTGCTGTTTGGCGGGAGCCCGGTGCAGATGCGTTACCCCGCCTAGCAGCGACGGAATGCTGTCTGCTGGGGGAGGGTCACGCATAATGGGGGCGTAATCATCTTCCTCCGCTGTCGGGGCGTGGGGCTGTTGTTCTACGATTGGCGCTGAAACAGAAGCCTCTACTGGGTGATCTTCGCTCGTGGCAGGCAGAGTGGCGTCACCAGAATGTGTGTAATCGTCCTGCTGACCATGAGTGTCGACAGTATGGATAGCTGTGGCATCCTGATAAAAGTTGTCAGGATGGTCTTCATAACCGGATTGCACGATGGGCGCTTCGGGTTCCGCTATGGGGTGACCGTTCTGTTCCATATGCTCGCCAGTCTCTGGGATGTCCTCTGCGGCAACGGGCACTGGTTCTGGGGGAGCAGTCGGTGTCAGAACAATTTGCAAGGAGGGAACGCGCTGCGGCCCCCCCAGATAAATGCTTTCTTCCACGCTTGCTCGTGCGTCTGACTGAAAGAGCCAACTTTCCTCCTGCGTGTGGAGGAGAAATCCGTTTTCCGCCTGCTCGACTGTGACGTCAGGGTGCAGATGAAAGCGCACCTGATAGTCGGCGCGGTTGCCGCCCTGTAGCGTTTCCTCGCCGCGCAGTGTCTGGCCATCTTTTCCCAGATAAAGCTGCCGCGCATACAGGCCGCCACCTTGGGCTTTGTAGCCGTCATGCGTCATATACAGCCAGTGGGCCCCATCCTGCGTGGCATGCGCCTGCGTCACCTTCGGCCGTTTTGTAACGGCCCCTGTGGGGTCAATGCTGATGGGCGAAATCTCGGCAAATTCCAGCACGGAATGGGCTGCTGCCTGTCGCAGGGCCTGCGCCCAGCCCCGCTGCGTGCTGGCCCCGCAATTTACAATCAACCGCTGACGGCCAGATGAGAATTCAAACGACAGCATACCTGCATGGGCAGTTTTATCGTAACCAGTGGGGGCAGAGGTGCCGGTATCTGCTATCAGCAGGGCGCGACCACTGGCCAGACGGCTGTATCCGGTTTCTGGCAGGCTGGCTGACAGAATACGGCTGCGGGATGCACGATTTAGCACATGCTCAATCAACTGCGCATTGCGTTCCATGCTGCCATTGAACAGCATTAACCCACCATCGCCATGCCGCATGGCGCGCAGTACGGGGGCAGCACGATCTGCTGCTTCCATCAATGTGGTAGGCAGCGGCAGACGACCAGTCTGCAGAATGCTCAACATTTCTGCCAGTTCGCGCACTGTCTGAAACTGGTCTTCGGGGCAGCGAGTTTTATGCCCCCCATCAGGCAAGATCTGTTCCTCAATCTCATCGTCAATCAGTTTGAGGTAGCGGGATAGAAATTCAGGATGGTCAGGAACCGCAACGGCAACAGCCAGCAGACCTTTCAGCGCTGTCAGGGCATGCCAGCCCTCGGCTTCATCCGGCATCAGGGCCATGATGGAGCGCGCTTCCATGATAAGGGCGGCCATAAGGGACTGGCGAAAACTATCGTCAGCCGCAGCGGCAAAAAATTCGTAGTAAGACAGCCACGCTGCAAGCCGTGCGCCCGTTATGGACGGGTCAGATACAGGGCGTTCAGCGGCCGGCATGGTAATCCATGTTGCGACCAGACTGCGTGCCTTGATACGCGCAGAGTCCGCCCCCAGTTCCCGCAGGTCGCGCAGCCAGCCAAAACTTTGTAGCCAGCGACGGTAAGAGTCAGGCCATGCCGGGTTATCCCATTGCCTGTGCTGAAGGTTTCGTAATTCGCCTTCGAAAAGCGTCTGATTGCGCACCAGCCGTTCCCCCACAATGGGGTCTCCGGGCCAGGGGTCACGTAATGTCAGCGCCGGTGCAGCAGGCACACGGCCAAAACCACCCAATGGGTTGCGCATGGCAAGCGCAAGGCGGGTATTACGGGTCCAGCGGCGCAGGGGCATCAGATGGTGGGTGCTCCGGGGCTAGAGGAAAACAAGAAACAACCAGATAAGCCGATCACAGGTAACGTGGCAGACTGGAAAATGGTTTCGGTAAAATCATGTGTTTCAGCCTGTGGGCCGAAGGGCTTCTATGGCAGCTTTGTAGTCAGGCTGCGCGTAAATGGCGCTGCCCGCTATCAACACATCCGCCCCTGCCGCAATGGCTTGCGGGGCGGTGGCTGGATCAATGCCTCCATCAACCGCCAGGCGGATATCACGGCCGCTTTTGGTAATCATGTCGCGCAGGCGACTAATTTTCGGCAACTGACTGGCAAGGAACTTTTGGCCACCAAAGCCGGGGTTAACCGTCATGACCAGAATGACATCCACCATATCCATAATTTCACTAATGGCTTCTGGTGGGGTGGCAGGACACAGCACAATGCCCGGCTTTGCCCCTAATGCGCGAATCTGTTGCAGGGATCGGTGCGCATGTGGCCTGGCTTCGATATGGATCAGAATATGGTCAGCCCCGGCTTTGGCAAAAGCCTCAAGATACGGGTCTGCCGGTTCGATCATCAGATGCACATCGAACGGTAGTTTTGTGCGGGGGCGCAACGCTTTGACAATCTGTGGCCCGAACGAAATGTTGGGCACAAAATGCCCATCCATGACGTCAAGATGAATCCAGTCGGCCCCGGCCTGCACAATGGCATCCACTTCTTCTCCCAAACGGGCGAAATCAGCGGCAAGAATACTTGGGGCGATAAGAGGGCGCGTTGCGGTGGTCATGCTTTTGGTTATCCGCAATCCCGCGACAACGCGCAACTCTGTTCAGGTGTGTTTTCCGGTATTTAACAGCTTTTCTGCGTTGTGCGCCTGTTATGCCTTTGGCACCGTGAAGCGCGCAACAAAGAAGCCATCCATTCCTCCAACGTCTGCCCACATACCGGGGTGTGTGCGCAACCAGCCTTCAGGCGTGATGGCTTCTGGCAGGAAAGGGAGCTCTTCCGCAGTGAAAGGCGATGGCTCCAGCCCAAGGGCCAAGGCCGCACGGGCGCGTGCCGGGCCTTCTTCCTCTTGCAAGGAACACACGGCGTAAATCAGGCGTCCGCCCGGTTTCAGCATCGCTTTAGCGGCTGCCAGTAGGCGGTCTTGCCCGGCAGTAAGGGCTGTCAGATCGCGTGGTCGTTTGACCCACAACACATCTGGGTGACGACGTGCCGTGCCTGTGGCCGAACACGGGGCGTCAAGCAGAATGGCATCAAGCGGGGCTTTGGGAGTCCATGTGGCCGCATCGGCCTGTACAATCTCAACTGGGTAGGACAGGCGGTCCATGTTTTCGCGCAGGCGGGTCAGACGATTTGCGTTCTGTTCAACGGCTGTCACGTTTGCGCCAGTTGCGGCAAGCTGCGCGGTTTTGCCGCCGGGGGCCGCACAGAGATCAGCGACAAACTCACCCGGCTGGGCATTTAACAGACGCGCAGGCAGAGTGGCCGCAGCATCCTGCACCCAGAACGCACCGTCTTCATATCCCGGAAGTTCTGTAACGCGGGTGCCAGCAGGCAGACGGATAGAGCCATTAGGAAGCGCCTCACCGCCTTCAGGTGCGGTTGCACCGGGGCGGAGCGTAAGGTCAAGCGGTGCTTCCTGACTGATTCCGCGTGCAATGGCGCGTGGCACTCCTTTGCCCAGAGTACTCCATGAACTCCAGAGCCATGCCGGGATATCCAGTCGGGCTTCATCCAGCCCTTCCAGCAATGCGGGGCCTTTGTCAGCAACTTTCCGCAGCACTGCATTGGCCAGTCCGGCAAAAGGGGCCAGCTTGCGGCGGCGTAGAAGCGAAACGGTGGTGCCGACAGCGGCGTGGGGCGGTGTTTCCAGAAACAGAAGTTGTGCGCAGCCCATCATCAGTGCCACGCGTACGGGTTCTGGTGGCTCCTTCCGCAAAAAGGGTTCCAGCACCGTGCGGAGCGTTCCCATATGCCGAAGGGTTGCTGCGGCCAGCCGGTGTGCGGCGGCGCGGTCTCGTGCCGGGGCGTCATGTTCCGTGGCGGAGCGAGACAGGCTGTTTTCAAGCATGCGGCGGTGTTCAACCACACCGCACAGAATATCAAAGGCCACATCCCGCGTCGGGTCAGCAGGCTGGGGGGCGTTTCCCGGGCGGGACGCGCCGCGCTGTCTGGGTTTGCGGGGGCGGGGTTCTGCTGTCATCAACTCACTATCGGGTCTGGCGTAACGTCAAAAAAGGCGCGCAGATGGTCAGGCCACCAGCAACGCGGTCTCGGCTTGGCAGGAAGGCGCGGCTTTGTCCAGAAAATGGCGCAGGGCGCGGGGGTAAAGCCGGTGTTCTTCCCGCAGAACGCGGGCTGCCAGAAGGTCTGCCGTGTCACCGGGTAGAACAGGCACTGCGGCCTGACCCAGAATGGGGCCTTCATCCATACCTTCTGTGACAAGATGCACGGTGCAACCATGAATACGTACACCAGCGTCCAAAGCCCGCTCATGCGTATGCAGGCCGGGGAAAGACGGCAGCAGGCTGGGGTGGATATTCAGCATTTTGCCTGCCCATTCCGTGGTCAGAAAAGGCGTGAGCAACCGCATATATCCGGCAAGGCAGACGGCTTCGGCACCTGCTTCAAGCAGACTGGCATGAATAGCCTGTTCGTGTGCTGTCCGATCTTTTTTGAATGGACGATGATCAATCGCCTTGGTCGGCAGGCCTGCCTTGCGCGCCATGTCCAGCCCCGGCGCATCCGGGTTGTTGCTTAACACCAGACAGATGCGGGCTGGAAAATCAGGCGCGTTGCAGGCTTCAATCAACGCTGTGGCATTGCTGCCCCGGCCGCTAAGAAGCAGGGCGACCGGTGTTTTTTTGCCCATCATGCTGCGTGAAAATCCGGGCAGGCCGTCATCCGTAAACCGGGTTTTGCACTGCTGTCTGCGGCTTTGGCAATATGGCCGATCAGGGTGGCTTCTTCGCCCATGTCTTTCAGCGCAGCGAGCGTTTCTTCCGGCTTGTGTGTTACCAGCACCATGCCAACGCTACAGTTGAACACACGCAGCATTTCTTCATTAGCGACGTTCCCTGTGCGGGCCAGCCAGTTGAACACTGGCAGAACGGGCCATTCGGCATCAATCACGGCATCCAGCCCGTTAGGCAGAATACGCGGCAGATTGCCCGGCAGGCCGCCGCCGGTAATGTGGGCGGCTGCATGCAGAAGGCCTGCGCGGTGCAGGTTCAGAACCGGGTGAACATATAGGCGGGTGGGGGCAAGCAATGCTTCCCCCAATGTTTTGCCGGGAGCGAACGCAGCCGGGTCAGTCCATGCCAAATGTGCATCGGCGACAATACGCCGCACCAGAGAAAACCCGTTGGAATGAATGCCGGAAGACGGCAGGGCAATCAGGGCATCCCCTTCCGAGATATTGGCTGGCAGCAGAGCCCCACGTTCAGCAGCACCGACGGAAAAGCCTGCCAGATCATAATGACCATCGGCATACATGCCCGGCATTTCAGCGGTTTCCCCACCGACCAGCGCACAGCCTGACTGTTCACAGCCTTGGGCAATGCCCCGAACAACCTTTGCCGCACTGTCAACTGACAGACGGCCTGTAGCGAAGTAATCTAGGAAGAACAGCGGTTCAGCGCCCTGCACAATCAGGTCGTTCACGCACATGGCGACCAGATCAATCCCAACCGTTTCATGCAGGTTGGTATCAATGGCCAGCGTCAGTTTAGTGCCTACGCCATCGGTGCAGGAAACCAGAACGGGGTCCTTGAAGCCGGCGGCTTTCAGATCAAACAGGGCACCAAAGCCGCCAAGTCCACCCATAGTGCCGGGACGGTCTGTTGCTTTGGCGGCGGGACGAATGGCGTCAATCAAAGCTTCTCCGGCTTCAATATCCACGCCAGAGTCACGATATGTGAGGCCGGAAGATGGAGTGCTGGAAGAATGAGACGTCATACGGGTGCTCTTGGTCTGATAAGGGGTCGATGCATCGGGCAGGGTAGGGTAGCTTCCCTGCGGGTAGTCTTTACGGCAGGAGACGCGACACGCAAAGCGGCATGAAACGGATTGTAGGAACAAAAACGGCGTCACACGCCCGGAAACAGGCCAAATCTGGCAGCCTCCCCCCGCCAGATGAAGCTCTCGGGGCGGATTTGGGCACCCGACAGGACGGAGATGCGCCAGAAGCAGAGGTTTCTGATACGGGCGCACAGGGTGTGGCGGAACAGGGGCGTGCGGAACAGATTGCACTGCCCTTTGCCTATCGACCCCGATTCGGACGGTCTGATTTTGTTGTTGCACCGTCAAACGCCGCTGCCCGCGCGTGGGTGTTGGACGCTGAAGCCCTGTGGCGCTGGCCCGAAGGTCGTATGGTGTTGTGGGGGGACAGCGGAACGGGCAAGACGCATCTGCTCTCGGTCTGGGCGGCACGGCATGGAGCCCCTGTTATTGAAGGCAGCCGTCTGAATGCCCACGATGTGGCAGATTTATTCAGCGAAGGTGGGTTCCGTGCCCTCGCGCTTGATAATGCGGACCATGTGCGGGATGAGCATGATCTGCTGCATCTGATCAATCTGGTCCGGGAACAGCGTATGACGTTGCTCATGGCAGCGCGCTCTGCACCGTCGCGCTGGCCCATCGGTCTGCCAGACCTTGCAAGCCGGGTTCGGGCAACGGCTTCCGTGCCCATTGGTCAGGCAGAAGAAGAATTATTGCGACGCCTGTTTCTTCGCCTGCTGGCAGAGCGGCAGATTGTAGTAGCGCAACCCGTAACCGACTGGCTGTTACGGCGCTTGCCCCGCAATGCACGCGCCATCCGGGATATGGCGGCGTTGCTAGATCAGGCTGCCTTGGCTGCAGGGGGGAAAGTGACGCGCGCTCTGGCCGGTACCGTGCTGGAAACCTTGTTGGCGCAGGAGGCCGAGCAGGAGTGAGCCTGTAACACGCTATGAAGATGATATGGTATTACCGAGCACCCTGACGACACAGGCACCAGCTCACTGAATGCTTTTGACCGCCGTGGTATGATTCTCATGGCTGACTTGCTCTTATGTCAGAACTGATACACAGTCTGCCTACCGAATGTTACGGTGTAACATTATTGCAGAGAGCGTATTAAAAATGGCGAAAATTCTGGGGCGTGCCCTTGTGCCGCTGGCAATTCTGGCCTGTGCGCCAGCTATTGTACCCTATGCCCATGCTGATGAAGGCATGTGGACAATGGACAACCTGCCCGTAAAACAGATGCAGGAACGCTATCAGTTCACACCGTCAAAGGAGTGGATTGAACGCGTTACCAAGGCTTCAGCCCGTCTGGCTTTGGGGTGTTCTGCGTCTTTTGTATCAGCCGATGGATTGGTGATGACCAATCATCACTGTGCGAATGAATGCCTTCAGCAGCTTTCAGGCAAAGGGCATAACTATTTTCAGGATGGTTACAGCGTTAAAAACCAGACTGAAGAACAGCGTTGCCCGGCAATGGAACTCAACCAGCTTGATTCCATTACCGATGTAACAGACCGGATGCAGGCTGCCCTGAAAGGCAAGGAAGGCGAGGCCTATACCAAGGCGCGTCAGGCTGAAGAAAGCGCTATTGAAAAAGAATGTGCTGGCACAGACGCCAAGACATGGCGCTGCGATGTGATCAGCCTGTATCATGGTGGTCGTACGGCCCTGTACCGCTACCGGCGTTATCAGGATGTGCGTATGGTCATGGCACCAGACCAGAACGCCGCTTTCTTTGGGGGCGACCCGGATAACTTCAATTTCCCGCGCTATGACCTCGATATGGCGTTCCTGCGGGTTTATGAAGACGGCAAACCCGCCAAGGTATCAGCGTATCTGCCATTCGACGCGGAAGGCCCCAAAGCGGGTGAACTGGTCTTTACGTCTGGTAACCCCGGTTCGACCGAGCGTGAAGTGCCGCTGGCAGACCTTGAGTTTTCCAGAAACATGACAGTGCCATTTGTCATAGATCTCTATTCAGCGCTGGATGGGGCTTTGTGGCAGTACAGCCGTGAAAGCGTTGCGCACCATCAGGAAGCGCAGGAACGGATTTTCGGTATTGAAAACAGCCTGAAAGTCTATCGCGGTCGGGTGCCGGTTCTGGCTGACCCCAAGCTGCTGGATGCCAAGGCAAAAAGCGAAGCCAGCCTGCGTGACTGGATTAACGCAGACGACTCTCGCAAGAAAATCTATGGCGACCCGTGGGCAAAAAATGCCAAGGCGCTGGCTGTTAAACAGCAGATTTTCAAACCCTATGCCATGCTTGAAGGCTCAATGGGTTTGCAGGGAGAACTGTTCTCCTACGCCAAGTTGCTGGTGCGTGCTGCCAACGAACGTCAGAAACCCGATGCCGAGCGTCTGACAGCGTATCATGATGCCCGTCTGCCTGCGCTTGAAGCGGAACTTGGTTCTACAGCGCCGGTTTATCCTGACCTCGAAAAGACCGAACTTGCTTTCTCTCTCACCAAACTGCGTCAGGTTCTGGGCGCGGATGATGAGATTGTGAAAATGGTTCTGGGCAAGGCTGCCCCGGATGATCTGGCTGTATCGCTGGTCACTGGCAGCAAGCTGGCAGACCCCAAAGTGCGTCTGGCACTGTGGAAAGGTGGGGCCAAGGCGATTGAAGCGTCTCAGGACCCCATGATTGTTCTGGCCCGCAAGGTTGAGCCTCTGGCCCGTGCGCTGCGTAAGCGGATGGATGATGAAGTTGCTGCGCCGTCCCGTCAGGCAACGGAAGCGATGGCAAAAGCTCGCTTTGCGCGTGATGGCGTGTCCTCTTATCCGGATGCAACATTCACCCAGCGTCTGTCTTTCGGTCAGGTTAAAGGCTGGGACGAAAACGGAAAACAGATTGAACCCTTCACCTATTTCTCTGGTCTGTATGACCGGGCAACCGGGTCTGATCCGTTCAAACTGACCAAGCCGTGGCTGGACGCCAAGCCCCACCTGAACATGAAAACCCCGTTCGATTTTGCCTCTACTAATGACATTATCGGCGGTAATTCAGGCTCCCCGGTTATTGACGCAAAAGGTCATGCTGTCGGGCTGATTTTTGACGGTAACATCCACTCGCTGGGTGGGGATTTCTATTATGATGAAAGCACCAACCGCGCCGTAGCGGTGGATAGTGCCGCCATTCTGGAATCCCTGAAGTCCGTTTACAAAAATCAGGCTCTGGCAGACGAACTAGTGAAAGGTCATCTGTAATCTGGCTGCCTAAGCGCGCCTTTACAGTCTATCGCTGTCTATAAGTAAGTAGGCTCGCAGGGGAAACTCTGCGAGCCTTTCTGTTTTGTGACGGGTGTGGTGACACAAAACCGTAACATATCCTCCGCTTCTCCTGTGCAATCGCTTTGCAGTATGCTTTGCTTGGGCAAAATAAACGATGCACCACGCATGGCTTGGTGTGGACAAAACGAAGATGAACAGGGGAGACGGCAGCAGTGACGGCACAGGGGAAAAAGGGAACAAGATCCGCCAGTGCCACGAGGACGCCCGCCCGCAGGCGGACAGCCACGCGCAGCACGCCCCGGACGCCGCGTAAAAAACCTGCTGCCCCCAAAATCACCTTTGACTCTCCACAACGGTTCATCAACCGTGAACTCTCTTGGCTGGATTTTAACCAGCGGGTGGTTGAAGAGGCCGATAATACGCGTAATCCGCTGCTTGAGCGGCTGCGCTTCCTGTCCATCAGCGCCAGCAATCTGGATGAATTTTATTCCGTGCGTGTGGCCGGTCTGGTGGGGCAGGTGCGTGAAGGGCTGGTTGCCCTTTCCCCAGATGGACTGACACCTGTTGAACAGCTTGAAGCCGTGCGCGAACGCTGTGCGACCCTGCTGCGGGAACAGCAGCGGATATGGACAGAGCTGCGGGGTGCGCTTGCGCAGTCAGGGGTGGTTCTGTGCGATCCGTCTGATCTGTCTGATACAGACCGCGCATGGCTGGAAACTTGCTTCATGGATCGGGTATTCCCCGTGCTCACGCCATTGGCGGTTGACCCGGCGCATCCGTTGCCGTTCATCCCGAATATGGGGCTGGCGCTAGGCCTGAGGCTACTATCGGCTGAAAACGGTGCGTTTGCCATGAACGCCCTTATTCTGCTGCCATCACAGGTTGAGCGCTTTATCCGTCTGCCGACGGAGCAGGGTGATGCAGCCGGTAGCCGCACCATCCGTTTCATTCGGTTGGAAGATTTGATTACGCTCTGCATGGATAAGCTGTTCCCCGGCCTGACGGTGGGCGAAAGCGGCATGCTGCGCGTGGTCCGTGATACGGACGTGGAGTTTGAGGACGAAGCCGAAGATCTGGTTCGCTCCTACGAAACAGCCCTGAAGCGCCGCCGCCGTGGGGTCGTCATTCATCTTGATATGGAAGAACGGATACCTGACGAACTGGCCGAGGCTATAGCCTCTGGCCTTGATCTGCCGTCTGAAGAAATCGCCGTGCATTCAGGCATGATTGGCGTAGTTGATCTGAAGCAGATGATTGTGGATGACCGCCCTGATCTGCTGTTCAGCCCATACACGCCGCGTTTTCCTGAACGGATACTGGACTTCAATGGTGACTGCTTTGCCGCCATTCGGGCCAAGGACCTGTTGGTCCATCATCCGTTTGAAAGCTTTGACGTCGTGGTGCAGTTTCTGCGGCAGGCGGCCCTTGATCCGAATGTCATTGCTATCAAGCAGACCCTGTATCGCACATCGCGCGACTCACCTATTGTCAAAGCCCTGATTGAAGCGGCCGAGGCCGGGAAATCCGTCACGGCTATGGTAGAGCTTCGGGCCCGGTTTGATGAAGAAGCCAACATCCGTCTGGCGCGTGCGCTTGAAGCGGCTGGCGTGCAGGTGGTGTTTGGCTTTGCGGACCTGAAAACCCACGCCAAGCTCAGTCTTGTTGTGCGGCGCGAGGGCGCACAGGTGCGGTCTTACGCGCATTTTGGCACGGGAAACTATCACCCCATCACCGCCAAGATTTACACGGATTTATCGTTCTTTACCTGCAAGCCAGAACTGGCGCGGGATTCTGCGCGGTTGTTCAATTACGTGACCGGCTACGCCATGCCTGCGGAAATGGAAGCGATTTCGTTCTCTCCCATCACCATCCGGCGCACGTTGATTGAGCTGATTGAAGAAGAAATGGCCCATGTCAAAGCGGGCCGTCCGGGCACAATCTGGCTGAAAATGAACTCGCTGGTTGACCCGGCGCTGATTGACCAGCTCTATCGGGCATCTTGCGCCGGGGTAAAAATTGTCGGGGTTATCCGGGGTATCTGCTGCTTGCGGCCCGGTGTGCCGGGTTTGTCTGAAAACATCCGTATCAAATCCATTGTCGGGCGTTTTCTGGAACATTCGCGTATTTTTGCGTTTGGTAATGGGCATCGCCTGCCGTCACGCTATGCAAAGGTCTATCTGTCTTCCGCTGACTGGATGACCAGAAACATGGACTGGCGCGTCGAAAGCATGGTGCCGGTGACAAACCAGACCGTGCATGCCCAGATGCTAGGGCAGATTATGGTGTCAAACCTGAAGGATAATCTGCAATCCTGGATGCTGGAACAGAATGGCGCGTGGCACAGGCTTAGCCCGGGTGCGCGCCCGTTCTCGGCACATGACTGGTTCATGACGCATCCGTCGCTTTCTGGCCGTGGGTCTGCCGCGCATGAAGGGCCTATCCGCGCTCCGGCTTCTCTGCCGTCATCAAAGGACATGCTGTTTGATGAATAAAAGAGTTTGCAAACAGAAGCCGTGCAGGGTTTTCCCGCTGTGTTTTCCAGAGTAAAACGCCTGCATGCAAACTGATACACCACGCCGTTCGGCCGTTGTTGATCTGGGCTCCAATTCGGTTCGCCTTGTGGTTTTTGAAGGTGTATCGCGGAACCCTGTTCCTATTTTCAATGAAAAGGCCGTTCTGCGTCTTGGGCGGGGCCTGACGGCCACTGGCCGCCTGAACGAAGAAGGTGTCAGCATGGCTATGGAAGTGCTCAGTCGCTTCCACGCCATTGCCCGCGCCATGAACGCCGAGCCCTTTGAGATTCTGGCTACTGCTGCCGTGCGTGACGCCACCAATGGCCCGGATTTTGTCAAAGCATTGCGCGAGAATATGCCGGGGGTGCCTATCCGTATTCTCTCGGGTGAGGAAGAAGCTGATCATTCTGCCATTGGCGTGATGTGCGGCATCCCGGAAGCATCTGGGCTGGTAGCGGACGTTGGCGGTGGGTCGCTTGAACTGATCAGACTGACAAGTAATGGCCGACACGACGCCAATACCCTGCCGCTGGGTGTTATCAGACTGAGCGACCGCGCGAAGGGCGATCTGAATGTCGCCAAAAATCTGGCAGATGCGGATATTGGCGGGGTGGACTGGTTGCCGCAGGTAAAAGGCGGTACATTATATCTGGTGGGCGGGGCCTTCCGTGCGCTTGCGCGTTTGCATATTGCCCGCATGCAATACCCGCTAAACATTGTCCATTATTACACTCTTGGCCTTGAAGAGGCACGAGAAATGACGGGCTGGTTGCTCCATGCGCCGCGCCGTAGCCTTGAACGCCTGCCGGGGGCTCCTAAAAAACGGCTGGATGATATTCCGTTTGCCGCCACGGTGCTGCGCCGCTTACTGCGCAAGGTTCAGCCTGAACGGGTGATTTTCTGCGTCGATGGCCTGCGTGAAGGCTGGTACATGCTGAATGTTGCACCGGATTTTCTGCCGCAGGACCCGATGCAGGTTGTCGCGCACGATATGTGCAGCCGTCTGGGCCGCAGCAATACGCTGCCCGATGTTCTGATGAACTGGACAAACGGGCTGTTTGCGGACGAAACGCTGCATCAATCGCATTTGCGCCGCATTGCCTGCTGGCTGTCAGATGTGGGTAGCCATGATCACCCGGAATATCGTGCTGAACAGACATACTGGCGTATTTTGCGCCTACAGGGCGTTGGCTTTGACCATGAAGCCCGTGCGTGGCTGTCTCTGGCACTGGCGGTTCGCTACGCGGCTGACCTGAACGCCGAGTTCCTGTCAACATCCAGAACCCTGCTGGATGAAAAGCAGTGGAAGCAGGCAGTTGTTCTGGGGCTGGCTCTTCGGTTGGCTTATTCTGTCTCAGGCGGTACGGACGTGTTGCTTGAAGGCACGGCCCTGACATGGGAAGGCAGGGAACTTGTGCTGCGCCTCGGGTCCTCTCGCGTGGCCGTGCGCGGTGAAAGCGTGGGCCGAGGGCTGACCCGCTTGGGGCAGGCGCTTGAGGTCCAGACACGTGTTGAAGCAGAACAGTTGGTTACGCCCTAACTCAGTGCTGGTTGCCCCCTCTTTTTAGCGAAACAGGTTTGCAGGGAAACCAAAGGTTTGTTCATCCCTTAGGGGTGGACAAGCCTGTCTGTTCTGGGCACCATTACAAAATCTACACCTAATCCGGCAGATGTCTGGTTTCAGGCATGACGTTGTGTTTGACCTGCGGGACAAGGGCATCCGTGACCGTAGTCAGTGGAAAATAGCACGTGCCTTCTGATGAGATAATCGACCCGACCTTGCAGCACGATGTCTCCGTGCGCCGTGTGCTGTTGCATCTGGTTTTGCCGCTGCTGTCGCTGGTGTTGGGGATTGTGGCGGTTATCCTCATTGGTGTGCATTCCTACCGCACGACCCGCGCCGGTGTGGAAACACTGACGCATGAACTGCTGGGGGCTGTTCAGCACTATATTGCGCAGGAAGTCTCGGACTACATCAGGCCGGCTCTGGGCGGGAACATTATTGCCAGCAGCATGATAGAGCATGTGCCCGCCGGTGTGCAGGAACGTGTGTTCTATTCATATGGCGCAGCCATGCTACGCAGCATCCCGCAGTTGCAGTCATTCTATCTGGCGGATGATCAGGGTCACTTCATTCTGATCACCCGGCATGGAAAAGACGGAAAACAGCAGGAGCGCACGACGCTGCAAGTGCATGATAGTCGTAAGGTTTTTCACCACGACTATTACACAGACGACGGCGTAAAGGTGGGCGAAGCAGATGACCCTGCGCCCGAAGACTATGACCCGCGCAAACGGGCCTGGTATCAGAATACCGAGGGCACGGACGCTATTAAATGGACCCAGCCGTTCCTGTTTCCGACGGATAAGCAGTTTGTCATGACCAGTTCGCTGCGCTTCAAAGGGCAGGATGGTCATACACTGGTTTTTGCAACCAATATTTCTCTGAACGCGCTCAGTACTTTTCTGGACAATATCAAGGTCGGGAAGTCGGGTAACGCCATTGTTCTTGATAAACAGGGGCGGGTGATGGCGGGCCGTAATCTGATGCAGATTGCAGAATCTGCCGGGTGGGACCCGAACAAGATGGTGCTCGACCCTAAAACCCATCCGGTTTTTGCGCGCGGGTATGATCATTACCGCGTGCATGGTCTGGGGCCGCGCAGCTTCACCATTAATGGCAAGCAATATGTTACCATTGCTGCGCCGCTTCCCAATTCGACTGAAGGGTGGATATTGCTGCTTTCCGCCCCTGAAAGTGATTTTGCCAGCTTTGCCAAACAGAGCAGCCAGCAGAGCCTTCAGTTTGCAGGCGTTATCATTACCTTTTCGCTGGTCTTGGCCGCATTGCTTATCCGGCAGGTTCGCCGGTCAGAGCGGAGTGCCCGGCTTCTCAAGCGGCAGGATACACAGATTGCCCACGAAACTTCTGCCGTGCAGCAGGTGGCGGCCACGCCTGCATTGTTTGACCCGGCGAATGACGCTTTGGTGCTGACTGAACAACTTGCCTACATAACCAATGCGCATCGCGCCAGCATCTGGCGGTTTCTGCACGATGGGTCAGCCATGATCTGCGAAGATTCGTATGATCAGAAGCAGGATGCCCATTCCGGCGGTTTTGAAATGTCGCGTTCCGAACTGGATGAGTTTTTCAAAGCGGTTGAGGATGGTGAAGCCTTTACGCTCCCCAATGCGGCGATAGACGCCCGCACAACCCAGTTTGAACGGCTGGTCATGCGTGAAATTGGCACGCATGTTCTGGCGGTTTACCCCATTCATGGTGCAGGCGGCGTATTGGGTGCTGTGGTGCTTGAGGATGCGACCATGGCCCCGCATCTGGTTTATTTTGTTGACCTTGTGGCGTCTATTGCCGGTATGCGGCTAATGGCGTTGCAGGGCGTTTCTTCCCCGGAAGATGAAAAAGCATCAGGCGATGACGGCGGATTCCACGCTGCATTGCAAAACGCAGCGTCTCTGCCCGCAACCCGTTTTGATAATATGCTGATGCATGCGCCAGAAGTGGGCGGTGTCAGTTCATCGGGGATTTACCCGGCTGTTGCCGTGCTGGTCATTACGTTTTCTGACCCCGTTGTGGATGGAGAGAAAGAGACCGAGGGTCTGCTGGCCTTGATCAATCAGTTGGCCACCGAAGTGCAACGTGTTGCGCAGGAGCGGAAACTGTTTGCGGTTGAGGTCGCCGGTCACAGGATGATCTGCATGGCAGGCTGCACGCCAGATGAAGACCCGACAGCCGTGATCCGCATGGCAGATGCCGCGTTGACGATGCGAGAAACCTTCATGGCGGCGCTGGCCGCAGCCGACCTTGAACCCGTGTTTACCATGGGGCTGGATTACGGGGCTGCGTTTGGTGGCGCTGTTGGGGAAGACCCGAAAGTGTTCAACCTGTGGGGGCAGACTGTTTCTTTGGCCGAGCTGATGGCGCAGGGGGCAGCAGACGCAGGCACCATTCAGGTGACGGAGCGGGTCTATAGTGCGCTACGTGACCGTTATCTGTTCCGCAGCCGTGGGGCATTCTTTGCACCACATCTGGGGCTGGGGCGTGCCTACGTTCTGGCAGCGCGACGATGAGCGCCGCCCCGCGCGAACCCGGTGCAGACCGTGACCCGGTGCTGGAGGCCGATACCGCCAGCCGAAACGTGCACCAGCGTTTTGTTCTGCATGAATGGATACGCGTCAAGCTGGCATGGTTGGGCAGGCTGACACGGCATCAGGCATGGTTTCTGCTCATCATGCTTGGCGCAAGCTGGGGGGTGGTGTTTGAAAGTTTCCGCTCCCACTCATGGCGCAGAACGGTCCGGTATGAATTCGGCGTTACGCTGAACAGTGTTATTGGTGGGGGGCTGATTGCCACGCTGTTTACTGGCACCCTGACTGGTGTGGCTGCGGTGTCGCAGACCATTTACTGGCTGGGTTTTGCTGGTTTGGCCAAAATGACAGGCTCTATCCTGATCAATGTTGTGGTGCGTGAAATTGCGCCTATTCTGGTTGGCATCATGCTGCTGGGCCGCAATGGGATGCTGTCCGTTACGGAACTTGGGTTGCTGACAACGGGCGGGCAGATACGCTCCATGCAGGCGCAGGGGCTTGATCCGTTTCTGCTTCTGGTTGTGCCCCGCACGCTGGCGTTTACGGTTGGCGGGTTTACGCTGGGTATTCTGTTTTCTTTCGCGGCCCTGCTGACAGGGTACGTTATCAGTCGGATATCGGGTGTTATTACCAATCCGGTCTGGACGTTTTTTTATGATGTGGTGGTTGCCATGTCGCACATGGATTATCTGATCATTCCTCTAAAATTTATTACCGTGGGGTTTGTGGTCGGGTTGGGGGGCTGCCTGACCGGGTTGACCGCCACCAGTGAAGATAATCTGCGTACGCTGTTGCCTCGTGGTTTTTCGCGCGGGCTGCTGATTGTCATGGCAGTCAGCGTTCTGTTCAGTCTGGACCTGTAAGATGGACACACGAACAGTTGGCCCGCTGCTTGAACTGAATAAGGCCGTACCGTCTTTTGAAGAAAGCGGCCTGCCACCTGTGCCGTTCAGCATGCGGATTATGCCCGGCGAGTGTGTGGTGGTTGAAGCGCGTGATGCCTCACGCGCCACTATGTTTGCCGATATGTGTGCGGGGCTTGTGCCGCTTGATGATGGGTCGGTAAAATTCATGGGGCTGGATTGGGCCACCCTGAAAGACCGGGAAATTAACGCCCTGCGGGGGCGCATTGGCCGGATTACCCGCAGGCCGAGCTGGCCTGAGTTTTTAAGCACGCATCTGGGCATTGCGCTTCAGCAGTTGCACCACACCAACCGCCCGCTTGATGAGGTGGTTGCCGAGGCATCACGGTTAAGCGAATGGTTTGGTCTGCCGGGGTTGCCCGTCTTGCGGCCAAGCATGCTTTCGGATTCTGATCTTTTACGGGCGGCCTGTGTACGGGCTTTTCTGGGCCGCCCACGCCTGTTGCTTCTGGAAGACCCGCTGGAGGCAAGTCCCGTCGATTTGGAAAACCCGTTTCTGGGGGCCATGACCGATGCACGGGATAAAGGGGCTGGGGTTATCTGGCTGGTACGGAATAATGCCATATGGCAGGCGTACCGGCAGGGTGTAACCAGTATGTGGCGTCTTGCCGATGATGGGCTAGTAGCAGTACGGACGGGGTAATGTTCCAGATCCGCTTACGACAGAAAGTTAAACCGCTTGTCTCTCTCCGCTATGCGGATGAATGGGTCGGCTTCCTTGTGCTTCTTAGCGTGGTGCTGTTTGCCGGCGCGGTAATAGAAGCCGGTGTTCTGCGCGACTGGCTGACGCCGCCAGCCAAGCTGCGCGTCACATTGCCCGCCGGGGGCGTGGGTGGCCTGACCGTGGGCGGGGATGTGCAGCTTCTGGGCGCACATGCGGGCACTATTCGGTCAATCAAACTCAATCCGTCAGGCGATATGTATGCGGTTGTTGACCTTGACCCGCAGATCAAGCCGTTCATTCGGCGTGACAGCACGGCCGTTATCCGCAAGCAGTTTATTGTGGCGGGCTCTGCCTATCTTGATCTGAACCGGGGTCATGGGGATGCTATGGATTGGGCGTATGCCGTCATCAATGCAACGCCTGCGCCTAACCCTGCGGATATGATAACGGCCACATTGAATGACATTCAGGCCCAGATCATGCCCGCCTTGGCCAGCGCACGGCATATGATGGCACAGCTTGATGCCACCATTACCGATATGCATGCGGGCAAAGGGTCTATCGGGCAACTGATGACCAATGATGATCTGATCCGTCAGGCACAGGCTGCCGCAGTGTCGCTCAATACAGTAATCGAACGACTGAAGCCGATTGAACAGCAGGTTTCCGGCATCATGAACAAGACTGATGCCACAATGGGAAATCTGAAATCTGCATCTCATGATCTGAAAGGTGCAACCCCGCATCTACCCGCTATTGCAGGTAGTGTAGAAGCCAGCACAGCGGACCTTCCGGCCCTGTTGGCGCAGGCGCAGACCACATTGTATGGGCTTGAAAAACTGACGGACCAGCTGCGCGGCATGTGGCTGCTAGGTGGCACCAAGGTCGATAAGAAAACGCGACTTGCACCAAAGCAGGTGCGGCCATGAGGCGCGTTCATGCGCTCCTCCTGCTAGGCCCGCTTTTTCTTGCGGGCTGTGGGGGTAAGGCAGAAGCACCGTCTGCACGGGATGATGCCCAGTGGGAACAGGCCATGACAGCGGGTCAGGATTCCTTTGATCTTGGCCGTTACAGCGTTGCCATAACCCAATTCCGTAAAGCATCGGAACTGGCGTTAATGCGCGACGATGGTGCCGCCACTGCCGAGGCTGGATACAATCTGGCGGTGGCGCAACTGGCCGCTGACCAACCAGCTGATGCCGTGGCCACCATACAAACGGCCCGGCAGGCCGCAATGCTACGTGGGCAGAATGGGCAGGCGGCGTTTGATCTGGTGGAAGCCGCGGCCGATTACCGACTAAAGCAGTTGCCCCAGTCCGTTCACTTGGCGTCGCAGGCTATGACGGCCGATGATTCGGCGGTGGCGGCGCGGGCTGCACTGATTCTGGGGCTGGCGGCAGATGAGGCGGGAGAAGCCTCCGCCCTTCAGCAGGCGAATGCTTATTTGCAAGGTATCAAGCCGCCACTTTCCCGTTCGGTTGAGGCCGATAAAGCAGAAATTTCGGCACGAACCCTGATGGCGAACAACCCGGCTGAAGCTGCAGAGCTTGCTGAAAAAGCCGCAAACCTGCGGCGTGATGATGCAGCCTATCGTGATATGTCTCGGGCATTAGCGCTTGCTGCGACGGCAACCGAAAGGGCAGGCGACCATCAGAAGGCTGCCGCATTGTGGGCGCGTGCTGCCCAGAGTGCTGCCATGCAGGCCAATAAGGCCGCCAGCACAGACACAACCACCGTTGCGCATGGGGCGTTCTTCAAAGGGGGCACGCGCACGGCTGAAAGTGATGCAGCACAGTGGGCCAGACTGGCTGGGGGCGTGTCACTGCACCCCTTTGCTGACCCAGCCAAAAAGTAAGCAAACATCAGCGAAGCGTGCAAAGCTGACAGCGTAAAAGTCAGCCTTGTCGGTCTGTTACTGAAGCAAACACTGGCCAACCGCCGGCGGCGCATCGCGCAGAAGAGGCACGCCGTGTTTAGGGGAATGCCCGTTTGTGATTGCGCCGAGATGAACTGACTGGTCAACCGTGTAAGTCGTGCCATTGAAATATGCTGGCGCAGCATAGCCCTGCAGGATGCCGCCCCCTGCAATCTGCACAGTTAAATCTGGCCAGCCATTGTGCTGCGTAGGAAGCTTTGTGATGGGCAGATGCACAACGGTGCGCGCTGTCATGACACGAAACACAGGGTAAGCGAGCGTTCTATCATCCCGATCGGCCAGAATGGTGGTTGCGCATCCTGCCGTTCCGCAAAAAGAGTTGGAAAGGATATAGGCAACCACATCCCGATGCTGGGGGCGAAGTGTTCCTACGGAGAGCACGATGGTTGCCTGATCAAGATCATCCTTGCCAGTCGCTTCAGACGGAGCGGGCAGGTTATAGGCCAGACGGAGTTGCTGTTTCAGATCGCTGATCTGCAAGGCCGTAAGAAATTTGGTATCACATGGTGGCGATTGCCTTAGCGCCCGAATATCGTCAGCGTGTGCTTCAGGCGGTGTCGCGGTCATGACACCGAATACACAGGCCGCAGCCGCCAGAGGTCTGGCAGATACCCAATAACGAGACGAAAAAGCCGACATGGAAACTCCTTATAGCGACTGGCTAAAATAGTGTGACAGCAGATTAACGCGGAGAGGCATCGGTTCGTTCGTGTACGCACTGGCCATTCACCCATGTGGCCTCGACACATCGGTCGTCACCTAGTGTCATCAAAACAAACAGTAGGTCAGCCACGTCTTTGCTTTCGCGTGCTCGGACCGCCAGAAGGGGTGTTGCTTCCGGATTTAATACGCACAGATCGGCCTCCATCCCTGGCGCAATGGTGCCAATTTTATCTTCCAGATGCAGAGCTTCTGCCCCGCCGCGTGTTGCAAGCCAGAACGCCTGAATGGCGTGCAACCGTTGTGCGCCCGCCATAAGAGAAACCTTATAGGCCTCACCCATAGTCGCCAGCAGCGAAAAGCTGGTGCCAGCCCCTACGTCTGTCCCTAGCCCAACATGCACAGGCCGATGGGCTGCTTTGGCATCAAACAAACGGAATAGCCCGCTGCCCAGAAAGAAGTTGGAAGTCGGGCAGTGGGCAAGGGCGCACCCGGTATCATGGCATTGCTGGAAATCATGCTCATGCAGATGAATACCATGACCAAAAATGGCACGCGGACCAACCAGCCCGGCTTGCTCATACACATCCAGATAAGACGTGCTGTTGGGGAACAGACGCGCGACTTCTTCAATTTCCTTCTGGTTTTCAGAAAGATGCGTCTGCATGAACAGCCCATCCCGGCTGCGATACAGGTCTCCGGCCAGTTCAAGCTGTTCGGGGGTGCTGGTAATGGCAAAACGTGGGGTGACGGCGTAAAGCTGCCGCCCCTTGCCATGCCAGCGTTCAATCAGGGCCTTAGATTGTTCATATCCGGTACGTGCGGTATCGCGCAGGTTATCGGGTGCGAGCCGGTCCATCAAAACTTTCCCGGCAATCATACGGGTGCCGATACGCTCTGATTCTTCAAAAAACGCATCAACAGAGTGTGGGTGCACGGTGCAATAGACTGCGGCGGTTGTGGTGCCGTTGCGCAGCAATTCCGCCATGAAGGTTTTAGCAATGGCTTGCGCTACCTGTTTATCAGCAAATCGCGCTTCGGCGGGGAAAACGTATTGTTGCAGCCATGCCAGCAGTTCCTCACCCCAGGACGCAATAACGGGGAGCTGCGGGTAATGAACGTGGCTGTCAATAAAACCAGCGCTGATCAGTCTGTTTGGATAGTGCTTTACGTTAACACCATCTTGCAGAAATACGCGTGTTTGGTCGTAAGGGCCACAATGGGTAATTTTCCCATCGGTTATCAGGATCAGCCCGTCTTCCTCAATAGACAGTGCCTCGTGCGGGGCGGTCACAAATGGATTGGCACGAAACGTGACAACGCATCCGCGCAGGGCGGCGTGACGGGCTGTGGCAGACATGGTGGCTCCTGATGATGCAAGGGGTACTCTCGGCCTTGTTACGCGGGTTTGCGCAACGGTTCCATGCGCAATTGAGCAGCGCGGAACAAAAGCTGCGGGTGTATCACCGCATCCCGGCACAGCCATGGTGGGTTTCATGGCGGCTTCGGCAGAAAAGAGGCAGACATGAAAAGCTTATGGCGGCGGGTCAGGGAAAAGCGTGAAGATCAGAAGGCAGCGCGATACACCAAGCTGGATGAACTGCCCCCGCAAGAGGGGGAACCCGGTAAGCCGCGCAAACCCCGGCTGAGCACAAAGGATGCCGTCAAGCGCTTTAGGGCGCACGCGCTGGTTGAAGAAAAAAGCCACCGCGACGTCGTGCGTGTGGGGCTGCGCGATAGTGTGTGGACAGATTTATACCACCACGCGCTGACAGCAAGCTGGCCTGCCTTCGCTTACACCGCTGTGCTGTCTTATTTTCTGGTTAATCTGTTTTTTGCCCTGCTGTACTGGCTGGCACCGGATCAGGTGACGGGTGACAGCAAGCACACGTTGCTCTCGCTTTTCTTCTTCAGTGTGCAGACCCTGTCCACTGTTGGCTATGGCGGCATGGTGCCGGTCGGGCTGTACTCAAACATAGTGGTCACGTTTGAAGTGCTGATTGGCATGATGATCAATGCGCTGGCCACGGGTGTTGTGTTTGCCCGTTTTGCGCGCCCACGTGCGCGGATCATGTTCAGTAATACAGCCGTAATCAGCAACGAAAACGGTGTGCCTGCACTGTGCATCCGCATAGCCAATTTACGGATGAGCGTGATTTTATCCGTGGATGTGGAGGTCGCGCTGTCGCGGCTGGTTATGGTTGAAAACGGGCATCTTGTGCGTCAGTTTGACCAGCTTCTGGTTGTGCAGTCCCACGTTCCGGTTCTGAAATTTGCATTTGTTATGGCGCATGTGATTGGGCCGGATAGCCCATTGCATGGCAAGACTGTCGCTGAACTGGAGCATGAAGAGGCCGAAATTGTCGTCACCGTAACCGGTACGGATGAAGCATTGGGCCAGACTGTTTTTGCCCGGACCGCCTATCGGTTTGACAAGGTGCGGCATAATCATCGCTTTGTGGATATTGTTGCGTCCCGCCCAGATGGACGGATAGCGGTCGATTACACGCGGTTTCACGATATTGAAGAACATTGACCTACGGCGCACGGTTTCCAATTCTATGCGCCATTCAGTTAAGTTTTTTGCGCCGGGTCATATTTTTTTGTTAAGTTGGTGCAGAAAAAAAGCATGTGCTTGTTTGATACGGCCACCCTACCGTTTAACGGGGGACTACGGACGGTTGTTCTGCGGAGCCCGAACATGAAAGCGGCGTGTCATATCAAGAAACGTCGCATTCTCGGCTAACTCGTGCCGCAGCACTTCCAGACTGCCAACGGCACGTGCAAGTTCAAGATGTGTGGACAGGTTATGTTTTTTCAAAGCTGCTTGAAGCGCCTTTTCCAACGCATGGGACGCTGCCTGGGCTGGCTGTAGAGAGTAGCCATGTATGTGGGAAATAGTTTTCAAAACATGCTGAATACTCTGGGCCTGTTCTGTCGGCAGGTTTTCATAGGTGAGAACGTGCTGAAGGCGCAAAACCACCAGACCAATTGTCATAAGCCCCATAGCGCCGGCCAGATAGGCTTCTGTTACCGGATCAGGCGAAGTGCCTGCATGCCTGATAATCTGTGCCAGTCTGCCACCGGAAAGCGCAATCCAGTCTGACGTTGAAAAGTCTTTTTGAGAGGATGCAAGATTGCGGAGGTCACGCACCAGTTTGCGGCGCAGTCTCCAGCGCTCTGCAGCAGCATCAAAAGGCAACACTAATCTGAATACCCACACACCAAGACCAATGCCCAGAACCACGGCCGGGGTGGAGTTCAACCACATAATTTCATCCATGCGCGTATGGTTTGCGGGGCCAACCATGAAGGGGAGAAAATTGTTGTAGGGGGCTGCTGTCCCTCCAAACGCGGGTGAACGCAATGCCAACCCGCCCACCAGCATGGGAAAAAACAGGGACGCCAGTAATGTCTCGTTACTGGCCTGTTGCGGTAAAATCCAGAAAACCAGAAAGAAGGATACAATTGCTGCCCAGACAGCCCCACGTAGAAAACCGTTTGATGCCTGCACCGGATTTTCAAATGATGAAAAGCGTGTGCTGGTAACAGCAACAAACATGGCGACAATCGCCCCCTCGGGCCATGCTGTGACTTCCCACAATAAACCGCCAATGCAGATTGCAACGGCAGACCGCAAACCATTATTCAACGCAAGTGTGAAATCTTTTTCGGGGTGTTGATCAAACCGAAAGTGATCATGTGGAAGCGGATGCTGCGTGGCAATGAAATGGGCCAGAGCGACATCCAGTTCCAGCAGGAGTTTGGCCAGAGCACCTTCCAGAATACGGCTTTCCAGAAGATCCCGCATTTCTGGTGTTGGGGACGTATTGGTTAGCCGGAGATTCTGAAAACGCACCAGATGATCAACTGCACGTTGAAGGCAATCCGAACGATGGTGCTGTAACATCAGGCGGATGGATGTTGCCGCTTCAACCGGATGATCGCCCATCAGTTGATTGGGAACCTGACTGAGCAGCAGGGAGATTTTTTGCAGCGTATTTTGAAAAACCTCAGGGAGTGGAGCGGCGGCGCGCATATGAATATGCAGGCTTAACCCGCGTGCCAGAAATGTTGAGATAGCCCCCAGAGACGCACGTGCGTGATCGCCTGCGTGAGAGTGTGGGCCCATTTCGATATCACTGAATTCAGTTTGATCAGCGAGTGAGGGAATGCTGCCTAACAATGCCCGTGACCGGAACAGTCCATCCTGATGGCCCAGTAGAAGGTCCGTCATACCGCGGCAGGCACCACACAGAGCATCTTGCAGGCGGCCCAGTATTTCCTGTTGTGCAACATGGTCAAGCCGTGGAGCAAACAGCATGGCCAGTCCGCTTTCACAGAGAATACCCAGCGTAATATAGGTGGTTCGTGAAAGGGCAATCATGAACACATTGTCCGGTTGATTGGCCGCGCTTAGCACAATAATGGTGCAGGTAAAGGCAATTAAAACTAATGCATATGAGCGGAAGTTTCTTAAAAAAGTGGCGTAACCGCAGCAGATACCAGCCCCCACGGCTAAAGCGGGGAATAATAGCCATGGGCTTTGTGGAAAGGCAGCCAGATAGGCAACGCCAGCAACCGCCCCGATAAAGGTACCGGCTAACCGCCATTTGGCTTTTGATAAACTCTGCCCACGCGAATTCTGTGCGACGATCCAGGCGGTCATGGGGGCCCATTGAGGGCTATCCATTTCCATCCACAAGGCAATGGTCAAAGCCAGCAGGGCTGCGCATGTGGTTCGTAGAGCAAACCCCAGATTAGCTGGGCTGGGGGCAAATAGCCATGCAAATGGGGTGGTTTCGTTCAGGCTTGTTCGTTGTTCGCTTATTTGGCTGGCCCATTGTCGCACACGGGCGGGTAGATAAGCAGAAAGTGAAAAAGCAAACACGGACAGATCATTCTCCCTCATCATGTTATAACACGATTGAGGGAGTAGAACGCATATTAAAATAGTTTTTCAGAATGATTGTGCAGAACTGCTTCGATCTATTTTCGCAGAGTGGCGGAACGTTGCAAAAAGCAGGGCTGTAAGAAAGCAAGGATGCGAGTTGGTACAGGCCGGAAATTTTAGAAAGTTAGGTGAAACGATACAGGGTATTAACTTTGTGAATTTGAAAATTGGCATGCTAAATAAGGAAGTGTTCCGTCTGAAACTTCGAGAATTGAGTAGGAAAATAGATCTTCAGACGAACACAATACCCGATTGAAGCAGTCTGTTATTGTTTTGACTTCAGCAGCATCGTTTGAAAAGACGCAGGCTGAATATCAATTTCGCCAGAAAAGAGAGTTTTAGTCTGACCCCTTGCCATGCCGTGTTGCCGTATAAATAAGCTGTGGCGGTAGGCGGTAATCACGGCCAGCCTCACCGCAACACGCACGACGCTAATAACGGGTTATACCGCGCGATAGGGCTTGGTCGCATCCAGGAACACCGCGTTGGCCTCAAGCTCGTGAGACACAACAATCAGATAGGCAATCGCTCGCGTCAGTTCGATGCGAATGGTGATGTTGGGTTCAACAGCTTCAATACGGCGCAGTGTCTGTGTCGCCAGACTGGCTGAACGGGCTGTGCGACCATATTTACCGGTGAAGCGGCTCATTCGCTGCATTACCACTTCAATGGGTCTGCGGGCAGAAGGCGGTATCTGGTCACGTTCAAGCAGCGCACGCAGCCGAATAATGTTCAGCCCAATAGTCATGGCGGCCAATGTGCCCTGCAAGCAGCCCTCGATAGTGGGGGAAGGCGTTGGCCCGGCATGGCGGATCAACCGTGCAAACCGGTCAATGTTGCGGCCAATCCAGTCGCGTGTCTGGGGCATTGGTTCTGCCGATGCCAGTGTACGCAGGTCGCGCAGCAGCGTACGGCGCATGCGCCAGCGCTCGGCAGAACTGCTGAAAGGCAGGATGGCGCGGAACATAATGACAGCAAATGCCACGCCTAACAGCACGGCGGCGGTGGAGTTGAACCACCCAATTTCGTTCTGTCTCCCTTGGTTCAGGGGATGCACAAAATTGGGTAGCAGCAGCGTATAGGCGGCGGAATGAAGGGCGGTCGCGGCATTACGGGCAGCAAGGCCGCCTGCAATCATGGGGAGTGCAAGGGATGCCACCAGCATTTCATAGTCGGCCTGCGTTGGCAGCACGACAAATACCAGAAAGAAAGACACCAGAGCAGCCCAAAGACTACCGACCATGAACTGCGTTGTAGCAACAACAGGATTTTCTCGGGTCGCAAACAGGCCGCACACAATGGCAACAAAGGTAATAAACCCTAAACCGGAAGACCACGCCGTGACTTCCCACACCAGACCGGCGGCAGCAATGGCAACAGTGGCGCGGATGCCGTTATAGGCGGCCTCGCGTTTATCAACGTGAGATTGCAGGCGGAAGTGAAAATGGTCCCCACGAATAACATGCTGGCTGGCATCATATTCGCGAATGGCCTGTTCAAGCTCGCCCAGTAATTCATCAAGCGCATTGTGCAGAATACGGCCATCCAGCAGCGCCTGAACCTTGTCGTAGTCTCTTTCAGCAAACGGAGTACTGATTTCTGACGTCAGCGCATCCACAATCTGCTGGCGACATTCAGCACGCAGAAGCTGGAGCTCACGCAGCAGGTTCTGTACGGTTTCGTCTGTTTCCAGTTGGGGCGAGAGGCCATTCAGAAAGGTGCTGACCCGAATGGCCGTTTCACGGAAGGCGGGCTGGTCGGTATCAACATATTGCAACCGCACGGCCATACCCAGCCCGCGTGAGAGCAAAACAGAAACCGCCGCCAAGGCAGCGCGGGCGTGATCGCCTTCATGCCCGTGGGGGCCCATTTCAACTTCTGAAAACTCAATCTGGTCATTGATTGACAGAATGGGGCCAAACATTGCCCGTGACCGGACAAGGGCTTCATCGTCCCCTGACAACAGGCTGGCGACCGAGTTTGAAACATTTCCCAGTGCTGTACGCAGTTTGTCACGCATGTTCTTGCGTGCTGTTGCCGCCAGATTATGGGCGAACATGCCGGCTACAACGCTTTCGCAGACAATGCCGAGTACAATGTAGGTTGCACGTGACAGGGCTGTGATGAACACGTTTTCCGGGTTGGGAATGGCCCCAATGGCAATAATGGCGCAGGTATAGCCCGCCAGCACCAGCGCATAAGACCGGAAATTACGGACCACCGTTGCCAGCCCGCAGCAGAGGCCAACCCAGATGGCGAGCGCGGGGAAGAACAGCCATGCCTGTTGAATGAAGGCGGATATCAGGGTGATGGACATAACCACCCCCACAACGGTCCCGACCAGACGCCAGCGGGCTTTTGAAAGACTTTCCCCTCGAGACCCCTGCGCCACAATCCAGACGGTCATTGCCGCCCATTGCGGGTCATCAAGTTCCATCCAGAGCGCAATGACCAGTGCGATCAGAGCCGCAATGGTGGTGCGAACAGCAAACCCGACAGCGGGGAGGGACGGCGCAAATAGCCATTGCAGGCGCGTGCTCTGCTGTTCGCCAGGCCGCCGCAAGGGGCGAAAATGACGCAACGGGCCAATACGGTCGAGAAGGAAGAGCGGAAGGCTTGGCAAAGCGGGTACTTTACTGGCTACGGCTGTGGGACGCGTGTCTATGGGGCAAAGTAGCGCGATTCCCGAAATTTTCCTTGTAGTGTCAGATGCATATCAGCCACTCGGCCCATTACGGTCTGCCATAGGGTCTTATCAGGATTGTTATAGCTCTCGCATATGTCAGCTATTTGGTCCATGATGAAATCAGTTGCTGGTTGCGCGGGGCAATACAGTAAAACGGGTGCCAATAACAGACGAGCGGAGAAGCTTTTAGATGTCTGACTTCCTTTCTAACCTGGTTGGTAAAGTAGAAAGCGCGCTGGGTGTGGATTTGCAGGGCGCGTTGCAGCAGCAGCTTCAGAAGTTGCTTCAGCCAGAAAACCTGCAAGCCATTCTGGCGCAGGCTGATCAGGCCGGGTTGGGTGACAAAGTGCGGTCATGGATCGGACATGGTGACAACGTGCCTGCCACGACGGATGAAATTCGCGACATTCTGGGCAGCGACATTGTGCATAATCTGGTGGCCCGCACAGGTCTGCCAGCCGATACGGTTCTGAGCACGCTGGCTCATTACCTGCCAGAAGCAGTGGACAAAACCACGCCAGCTGGTGAACTGCCTGCCGCAACACCAACAAAAGAAGCCTGATTTTTCTGATCTGGCGCGGCAATATCCGCGCCAGATTTCATACGGCTGCGGCGGACATAGTCCTCGTTCATGGTGAGTCGGTTTTAACGTTCCGAAGCCCAGCGTTGCGTCGCAGAGCAATTCGAGGTGCGTTTTTCCACATAATCCGTTATGGTGCAGACATGAGTCTTGGTGATCGCATTATGCGGATTGATAGCTGGCTACTGGATGAAGTGTGCCAGCCCGTAGCCGACCGTCTGCCTGAACGCCTGCCCGCCCTTGAGGTCGGGATGAGCTTTCAGCTTGGGTCGCTTGTCTTTTCGGCGGCCTCAATCATTGCCGTGTTCGTGCTTGGTGGCATGACAGACTTTACCAATATGGCGTTTAACGTGTTGGTATGGTGTCTTTGCGTGACCTTTTTTATTGGCCTCAGCCGCATGCGGGTTTTGGTAAAGCCGGGTCAGCCCAATCCGTTTCGGTATATGTTGCAAGGGGTTCGGCTGGTTTCCATCCCCTTTACACTTTATGTGCTGTATCAGGCTTACACCACACCAGCCCCGTTCTCGACCGCCATGTGGTTTAACGCACTGTCAAATATTGTGTTTGTTGTGGGCTTGTATCTGATTTCCTGCCAAAGCCGCCCCCCCAAAGCCCGGCAGCGTGAAGATATCTGGGCACGCGCCCCCCATCTGCGGGAAGTCGGGACGAACTTATTTTCTGTGTAACCAATAAAAAACCGGAAGACCGCTAGGGGCTTCCGGTTTCTGTATCCTGATCAAGTCGGCATCAGAAGATTACGGATTATCCTGATCGTGCTCACCTTCGGCAATGCGGGCTTGCACTGGTCCGCGCCATGGTGCGTCTTTGGGGGCGGCATCCAGCGCTTTGCGGAACAGGGTCAGGGCTTCTGGCGTCACATGGCTGTTAGCGCGGGTAATGGCTTCTGCTGCGCGGGCCGCAACTTCTGCGTCAAAGCTAAGATCAAGAGCATGTTTCCAGGCATCCGCAGCTTCTGCGTAATGGTCGCGGGATGCTTCTGCCTGACCAAGTAGCAAATATCCTTGCCGCAGATTGGGGTCAGTCGCTGGTAATTGGGCCAATGTCTGACGGAGGCGGCTTAACACCGCATCATTTTTCGTATTTTGCTCATGCTGTGCGACCAACCTTGGGCCCAGAGGCATGGCTGGCATGGAGGGCACCCCGTTGGTCAGATACAGACCAATGGCCGCAGCGGGAATAAGCCCTAGCGCGCCCCAGACAAACAGCGGGGAAATGGCATCAGCCGCTTCAGCCGGAGCGGTATCTGCCACCAGAATCCGCCGTTGTATTTCAAGACGCGCAATATCGTGCTCGGCCGGGGCAATCAGACCAATAGCCAGATCACGGTCAATTTCAGACAATTGGGCTTCATGAAGTGCTAGAGCCGCACTGCGTTCATCCCGGATCTGCCGGGTGCGCCGCCAGAGCGGAATGGCAGCTGGAGCAAGAGCCAGCAGGCTTAACAGGGCAATGGAGAGCCAGATCATGTGCTCAGTCCTTTGTCAGCTTGGCAAGACGCGCTTTTTCATCGTCTGAAAGTGGCGGGGGGGCTGCCGGGGCGGCAGCGCGTCTGCGATAAGCGAAAAATGCCGTTGTCAGACCAAGAAGTAGGGCAAGCACAGGCATGCTCCACAGCAACAACGTGCCAACCGAAAGGGGCGGGCTAAGGCGGATGAAGTTGCCATAACGGTCAACCATCCAGTCCATAATCTGTTTGTCAGTTTCGCCTTTTGCGACGTGTTCTCGCACAACTTTGCGCAGGTCACGCGCCAGACCGGCTCCGCTATCTTCAATCGATTCATTCTGACACACGAGACACCGCAACTGGGAGCCTATGGCTTCAGCGCGTGCTTCCTGCTTGGGGTCTGGCAGCATTTCAGACGGGTCATCCACTGCCAGAACAAGGACGGGTGCCAGCAGAATGCTCACGCCCACAAGCAGGGCAGGCAACATGCGCCGCAGTCGGCGCAAGGGGGTAAGCAGAGGCATCATGATGCTTTCAGCTTTTCAAGCAACGGTATCAGCGTGTTGCGAATGGTATCGACATCCAATGGTGTGGCGGTGTGCCAGCGGATAATGCCACCGGGGCCGACCAGAAAAGTTTCGGGCACGCCTGAAATGCCCCACTCCATACCAATACGGCCATCATGGTCGCTTCCCAGCCGGGTGAAGGGATTGCCGGAGTGTTTCAGAAAGTTTGCCGCGTTTTCAGGTCTGTCCTTGTAGGCAATGCCCCATAAGGTCAGGTCGTCTTTCAGGCTCATCAATGTAGGCATTTCTGCCAGACACGGAATGCACCATGACGCAAAGAAATTGACCAGAACGGGTTTGGTCAGGCCGCGTAGATCCTGCGCTGAAAAGCCTTGACCCGGAGCCTGATCTGGCACCGTAAATTCCGGCACAGGGCGGTTAAGCACCGGGGCGTTAATATCATGCGGATTGAAAGACCCGCGCTGCATGCCCGCCAGCATTTTCCAGAAACCAACACCCAGAACAGCAGCCCCGGCCAAGGGAAGACCCATCATCAGCCGTCGGCGGGTGAGGTTCTCGTTGTCAGGAGAGGTGCTCATGCTGCTGTTACCGTTTCTGATGAAAGTTTGGCGCGGCGCGGTGCGCCCACACGCATGCGGCGGTCTGACAGGGACAAGGCACCGCCAATGGCCATAATCAGTGCGCCAAGCCACATCCATGGAGCCAGCGGATTATAGTGCAGACGCAGAACATAGGTGGGTGCCGCGTCCGTGCCGTGTTTGTCCCCCAGAACGCCGTAAAGGTCAGCCAGCAGATTGGTATGGATGGAAACTTCCGTTGTGGTCTGGTTCTGGCTGTTGAAGCTGCGTTTTGACGGGTGCATCACCGTCACCAATCTGCCGTTATGATGAATTTCGATGGTTGCGACTAACGCGGAATAATTGGGGCCCGGTTCCTGTGTTACGTTGGTCAGGGTCCAGTCGTATCCTGCCAGATGCTCGGTTGTGCCCACCGGCACTTCCACAATTTTATGCTGTGCCTGTGACATGGCGGCCAGCCCCAGAACGGTGACGCCCACCCCGGCATGCGCCAGAGCAGTACCAAAAACGGAGCGCGGCAGCATACGGGCGCGTTGCAGACTGCCAGCCAAGGGCATGCGGAACAGCCGCACACGTTCTGTAATATCCGTAATACTTGCGGCAATAATCCAGACAGCCACACCACAAGACAGCACAGGCAACACACCTGAAACGCCAAATGCGGCCACCAGAAAAGCAATAGCAGTAACAATAGCGGCTAACCACAGGCGCTGAAGCACCGGCCATAGCTGTGCGCGTTTCCATGGCAACATGGGGCCAAACCCCATGAACACGAACAACGGCAGCGCCAGAGGAATGGTGGTGGCATCAAAAAATGGTTTGCCCACGGAAATCGTGCGGTCAAACAGCAGGGACATGAAAGGGGGATACATGGTGCCCGTCACCACGACTGCGCAAATGGAGCACAGCAGAATGTTGTTCAGCACCAGCGCGCCCTCGCGTGATACCGGGGCAAACAACCCACCTGCCGTTAGCGCGGGGGCGCGATAGGCAAACAAAGCCAGAGAGCCACCAATAACAACCCCCAAAAGCCCCAGAATGAAAATGCCGCGGGCTGGGTCATTGGCGAAGGCATGGACGGAGTTCAGAATACCCGAACGCACCAGAAACGTGCCAGACAACGAGAACGAGAAAGTGGCAATGGCCAGAAGCACTGTCCATATTTTCAGCCCTTCGCGCTTTTCAACCACAATGGCGGAATGGATCAGCGCGGTGCCTGTCAGCCACGGAATAAGCGATGCGTTTTCAACCGGGTCCCAGAACCAGTATCCGCCCCAGCCCAGCACATAGTAAGACCACCATGACCCCAGCGCGATACCGCATGTCAGAAAACACCATGCGGCCACGGCCCAAGGGCGTACCCAGCGCCCCCATGCTGCATCAACCCGCCCTTCCATAAGGGCCGCTATGGCAAACGCGAAGGGGACGGCAAACCCGACATAGCCTGTGTAGAGAATGGGCGGATGAAAGGCCAAACCCGGGTCCTGCAACAGGGGGTTCATGCCTTGGCCATCCATGGGGGCAGGCCACACGCGGGCAAAGGGGTCTGACGTTGTCAGGCAGAACAGTTCAAACCCGGCAGCGACAGCGCCCAGAACGGCAATGACACGCGCCCGTAAGGCAGATGGCAGATTGCGGCCAAAGGCGGCGACGGCTGCGCCACAAATGCCCAGAATAAGCGCCCAGAGCAGAACGGAGCCTTCGTGATTGCCCCACACACCAGTGATTTTATAAAGCAGCGGCTTGGTGACCGCACTGTTGGCTGCCACGTTCTGGACGGAAAAGTCATCCGTGACGGCCGCGTAAACAAGGCAGAGGAAGGAAATGGCCAGCGCAAAAAGCTGCCCCAGAGCAAGGCCTGGGGCCAACATCATCACGCGTCTGTCCCGGCGATGAGCGCCAATCAAAGGCAGGATGCCCTGGGCAGCAGCAAAAATACAGGCAAGTGCCAGAGCATAATGTCCGAGTTCGGGGCTCAGCATATCAGGGGGGTGCCTCCCGGTAGCAGGGTAACGATATTACAGGGTCAGTTTGCGGCAGGAGCCGGTGCGGAAGCTGGTGTCTGGGCTGGGTTGGAAGCCGCAGAATTTTTGCCGGACAGGTCTTTTTTCGCGTCCTGCACGGTCATGCTGTTCCAGCTTGCAGCACTGGGGGGCGGCCCGAAGCGTGGGTCCCACTTGCCAGATTTTTTCAGGGCTTCGGCCACTTCCTTGGGCATGTAGGTTTCATCATGCTTGGCCAGTACTTCACTGGCGACAAAACCATCTTTCTGCATGCTGCCAACGGCAACAACGCTTTGTCCCTCACGGAACAGGTCGGGCAGAATGCCCTCGTAGCGGACTGTAACGGCGGCTTGCCCGTCGGTTACGTCAAAGCGGGCAACCGGGGTTTCCCCATGTTTTTCACGCTTGACGGACCCCGCAACCACCATGCCACCCAGCCTTACCGTGCGATCAGCCGGGGGCGGCTTGGTTTCGACCTGCGATGGTGTCACGAAAAACACAATATCAGAGGAAAAAGCGCGCAACATAAGGGCTGCGGCGGCCCCAAGGCAGGCAATACAGGCGATAATCAGCCAGAGACGGCGGGACTTGCGGGTCATGGAGAGGGGGCGGCTCCTGATGGCCGGGGTGAAGTGCGGTCAAGTGCCGCCAGACGGGTGCGTGCCTTTTTCAGGCGGAAGGCAGCGCCACAGCCCAGTACCAGCGCGATACCGGTAAAAAGGCCGTAACTGGCCAAAATATACGGAAGGTGGGTCATGCGGAGCCCCCCCGGCGGCGTGGGCTGGAGAGAATACTGCGAATACGGCTTTCCATCACGGCGGCACGCAGGCGGGCAACGACAATAGCGGCAAACCCCAGAGAGATACCAACCATGGAGAGAGCCAGTGGCCACAACATGCTGCTGGACATGGTGGGGGCACCTGTCAGCGTAATGCTGTCTGGTTGGTGCAGTGTGTTCCACCACTGAACACTGAATTTGATAATTGGCAGATCAACCGCCCCGGCAAGAGCCAGAATGGCAGCCGCACGATAGCCACGTTGGGGGTCATCAAAAGCGCGGATCAGGGCGATATGACCCAGATAAAGGAAAAACAGCACCAGAACGGACGTCAGCCGTGCATCCCACACCCACCATGTGCCCCACATGGGCTTACCCCATAGCGAGCCGGTGGCCAGACACAGAGCAGTGATGCACGCACCAACTGGCCCGATTTCAACTGCGGCAAGGTCAGCCAGCGGGTGACGCCACACCAGCGATAACAGCCCGCACACAGCCAATGCCGCATAGCCGCCTGACGCCAGAATGGCTGCGGGCACGTGCACATACATGATGCGGACGGAATCGCCCTGTTGCCAGTCAGCGGGGGAATAGAACAATCCCCACCCAAGGCCAGCCAGAGTGAAAAGAAGTGCGGTCCATGTCAGCCAGGGCTGGATGCGTGCGCCCAGCTTCAGAAACCGGCCGGGATTGGCATACCGGTGGAAAAAACTGCCGGTACGCGCGACAAGGGTCGGTGAGGCGCTCAAATGTCAGTCCGTTTCGTGTGTCACAACCAGAAGAGCCGCAACATCATCCGGCTATGGTGGGGGGCGCGGATAAGTGTGCTCGCGCTCTGTCCTATATCATTATATGCCTCTTGACACGAGGCAGTTGTTCATGGGCGTCCTGCCCACACAACACAACGGAGTAAAGACATGCTGTTTGCCATCATCTGCACAGACCGTCCGGGCGCGCTGGAAACACGGCTTGCCACGCGTGAAAAGCATCTGGCGTTTCTGGAACAGTATAAGGCTGCAATTCAGTTTGCAGGCCCTCAACTGGATGTGAACGGCAAACCCTGCGGCAGCCTGGTGCTGATAGACGTGCAGGATCGCGCAGAAGCTGAAGGATTTGCTGCGGCAGATCCGTATGCACACGTGAACCTGTTTGAAAGTGTGGTGGTCCGCCCGCTGCGTACCGTATTCCGTGACGGCGCATTGGTAGAATAATCATGGCGTTCTGGCTGATAAAAAGCGAACCCGACGCCTTCAGTTGGGACGAGCAAGTGGCCAATGGTGTCGAACCATGGACCGGTGTGCGGAACCATCAGGCCAAGAAAAACCTTGCTGCTATGAAAAACGGCGATAGGGCCTTTTTCTACCATTCAAACGTGCAGCGGGCCATTGTTGGGGTGGTGGAAGTTGTGCGTGAAGCCTACCCGGACCCAACGGCAGAAACAGGACAATGGGTGTGTGTCGATGTAAAAGCTGTTGGCCCAATGCCACAACCTGTCACCCTTGCTGAGATCAAGCAGAGTGCAGAACTGGAAGATCTGGCGCTGGTGCGGCAATCCCGTCTGTCAGTCTGCCCGGTTTCTGCCGACCATTGGGATATTCTCTGCAGGATGGGTGGGTGGAAAGAACCTGTGCGCTAGCCCGTAATAAGGGTGCTGGCCTCGGGGGGAGCTGCCGTAAGAGGCAGGGTGCTGTGGTCATGAGACATGCTCTGTAAATACACAAAAGGCGGCTCAAGATGAGCCGCCTTTTGTTCTTTCGATGACGCCGAGTTCAGCCCTGTGTGGCCAGCGTCCATAACTGACCAGCCCGATTGCCTGAACGGCAATAAGCGAAGACTGGGCCGGGGAGCGTGTTCAGGGCTTCCTGCATCTCAATCACAGCGTCGGACGATGGAGCCTGACCTGCGTTTACCGGGATGGAAATGAAAGACAGACCGGCAGCGCGGGCAGCTTCCCCAATGCTTTCAGCCGAGGGCTGGCCGGGGTCTTCAGCATCCGGACGGGTGCAGATAATGGTCTTGAAGCCTGCATCTTTAATAGCGGCAACATCGGCCGTGGTAATCTGCGGGGCGACAACAAAGTCAGAAGACAGGCTGCGATAGGTGGTCATGTGAGGAGGCTCCTTGTGGGAGAATGAAGTGAACCCTGCCTTTTACGCTTGGCAGGGCCGGATCATGAAGGTCAGACCGTATTTTTAGCGATGAATGAAATACAGGTCTGAATACAGGTTTTTCAGGGCTGCTTTATTGGCCAGACACCGGCGAACCAGATGTGCACGCACGTCAAAGGCGGCCTTCTGCACCATTGGGTCTGTTGTGTTGGGTTGCAGGGCTGGGTAGCGCGCAATGCAGGCTTTCAGGTCAGGGTCGTTCATGTCCAGACCTGATTTAATCTGCTGCATCGTGGCGTCATATTTCTGTACGACTTCTTTATCCGGATGCCATTCGGCCAGAGCGGACTCGGTTACGGCATTGCGCACCAGATAGGTGAAGGTCAGAAAGCCCGTTTCAGGCGCGGCATCGCCAACCTTTACGCTTAGGCGGCAGGAGCGTTGGCTATACGGCGGCACGCTGAGTTCCGGCATGACCGTTGCCCCAGTGACCACAACTGACGGTGTGGGCGTTGTGGTGCCCGTAGCTTTATCCTGCTGGGTGTCAGCATTGGCATCATGTGCCCGCTGCCACGCCTGTGCCAGTACCCCATCATAGCGGTTTGAATAGCAGAAATCGGGGTCAGTCTGCGCGGTTTGCAGCGCCTGCTGATAGGCTTTCTGCTCGGGCGTTTCCTGTGCGCAGGCCGTCAGGCCAAGGGTAGCAAGAACGGTGGCAAGTCCCGCGACCGACCGCAGCCGTGAAAAACGGGAAGAACGCGAGGGAGAACAGACCCTGACAGACATTGCTCGACTCCTTATGGCGCAGTCAGTGCGCAGGCGGGATGTGAATGCCGTTGTCTGTAGGTCTTTCAGGCTGCTGTTACAACGCTGTGTTTTGCGCTGTGTGGGCAACTTCTGCGCCGTTCAGGCTTTTTGACTAGCAGATACGTGAGGCAAGCACGGCTGCACGCCGGTCATGTCGCTTTTCATGGCCGCTATGATTATTATGCTCCTCATAAGTTACTGATTATGGGCGCAGATGTGCGCCAAGGCCCTGCATCTCTTTCAGGCAGGGTTTTCAGACAGCAGAAAGGGCACAGATGAGCACTGTAGATATGACGGGCAATGGTATCGTCCCGCTTAAGCTCACCGGGCAGGATCTGGGCGAACTTGAGCAGGCTCTGGCGCAGGTTGAGTCCGGCAAAGGGGTGCTCGTCAGGCTTGCAGACCTGATGGGGGGGGCTGTTGGGCACGCTGCACGGCTGGGTATGCGCGGGCTGGGTATGGCTCCGGGCATTGAAGACAAGCTGAAAGGGCTGGCAGAGGCATCGATTGCGCGCGCGTTTGACGTTGCCATTCTGGGCCTGCGGTCTGGCGAGGATGCATCAGCCGATATCAAGCGTTGGCGCACACCAGCCCTGCAAGCAGCCGTTGCCCTATCCGGGGCTGTTGGCGGGTTTGCCGGTCTTGCTGGTCTTGCCCCTGATATTGGCTTCACGACGCTAACCATCATGCGTGAAATCGGCCGCATTGCGCGCGAAGAAGGGGAGGATTTGTCTGACCCGGATGCACGGCGCGCCTGTCTTGAGGTTTTCGCCCTTCGCGCCTTCCCCAACGTGCGTCAGACGGATGAAAGCGAACTGGGCTACTTCTCGGCCCGTGCCCTGTTGCGTGGCCGGCCCGTTGTCATGCTGATTGCGGAAGTGGCTTCGCACTATGGTCTGGCATTGGGGCAGAAAGTGTCCCTTCAGCTTATGCCAGTGGCGGGGGCGCTGTGTGGTGCGTCACTGAACACTGCGTTTCTTAATCATTACCGGGCGCTGGCACGGGCGCACTTTACCATTCGCCGGTTAGAGCGTGAGCATGGTCCCGTTGTGCGTGATACGGCCGTTGCGTTGCGTGAACAGGTGGTTGCACGGGCAAACGCCGAATAAACGCCAAGACAATCCAAGACAGACGAAAGGGCGACCAGAGATAATCTGGCCGCCCTTTTTTTGCCCAAAATTAAAGCGGAACATAGGTTGCCGAGGCTGGTTTGTTCAGCTTTCTTCCCGTGCAACGCGGGGTTTGGGGGCTGGAGGTGTTTCATCCATGATGAGTGTAGCCACCACGGCAATCACCAGCAGCCCACCACCGATCAGTTCTGCCGTCAGGTGATAATGGGGCGCAATCAGGTCAAGCAGCGCACACACGCCAATCCCAATCAGACAGGCAAGGCGGAGGGTCATTGGCATAAAATCAGGTCTCCTCAAGCAGTCACGGGGGTAGGGAGCGGTTGGCCAGCAACAAGAGCAGCCACGTTATCAAGGGCCAGCATGCACATGGCCGTGCGGGTTTCAACCGTGGCGCTACCCACATGCGGCGTGGCGAAGACGTTCGGCAGGCTGATTAGCCTTGGGTCCGGGTTCGGTTCGTTCTGAAACACATCCAGCCCGGCACCGAACAGATGGCCGGATCGTAGCGCGTCAATCAGGGCCGTTTCATCAATTAAGGCACCACGGGCGGCGTTTACCAGCACACTCCCACGCGGTAACAGTGCCAGTGTGCGGGCTGTCATCAACGGCCCACCAGAGGGTGCCGCGGGCAGGTGCAAGCTAAGGATGTTGCACTTGGGCAGCATGTCTTCCAGCGTTGCATAATAGGTTGCTCCTTCTTCCTGCGCGGCATCCAGTCTGCGGCGGTTGTGATAGATGACGTTCATCTCAAACCCACGCGCCCGACGGGCCACTGCCTGCCCAATACGGCCCATGCCAATAATGCCCAGTGTTTTGCCCGTGACACGGTGGCCCAGCATTTCATCCATGCCCAACGTGTGGCCCCACCCCTTTTTCATCAGGGTGTAATACTCGGCAGCACGACGGGATGCGGCAATAATCAGCATCATGGCTAGATCTGCGTTACAGTCTGTCAGCACATCAGGCGTGTTGGAAACAGCTATGCCGCGTGCCAGCAAGGCCGGAACATCCAGATGATCAAGCCCGACGCTGACTGTGGCAATCAGCTTTACGCTGTCTGGCAGGGCCGCAATGTCAGCCCCTTTCAGGGGCGCATGGTGCGTGACCAGAATGGCAACAGGCTGAAATTCGTGGGCAAGTTTCAGGATGGCCGCTGTGTCAAGAGGTTCGGCCGGGGCTGGCGGGGCGGTGAAATCGGCCTCAATTCGTTTTTCAGCCGCATTCAGCAGGCGGACGGAGCGAAGGATGCGGGGTTTGGCGGCAGACATATGGACAGCCCTTGCTGATGAGACAAGATTGAGTTTCCGTGCCAGCACAGTAGCATGAACCGGATGGAAAACCATGTGGTGCAGCCAACGGAAAAGAAAGGGGTCGGTTGTGTTTGCCTGTAAACATTTCAGTGACTGCCGCATTCAGCAGACCCGCACGTATCAGGGGGCAGTGACACCAGATGTCTGAACAGGGACTGACGCCAGAACTCATGCTGGGGGCGTACGCCATAGGGTTGTTTCCCATGGCCGCCGATGCCGAGGATGAGGATCTGCAATGGTATGACCCAGACCCCCGCGGTGTGCTGCCGCTTGAGGCGTTTCATCTTCCGCGCCGGTTGCGGCGTACGGTGCTGTCGGGCCGGTTTGATGTGACGGTCGATCAGGATTTTGCCGGTGTGATGAAGGGATGTGCCGCCCCGGCACCGGGCCGCGAGCAGACATGGATCAATAGTGAGATATTCCGGCTTTTCTGCGCCCTGCATGACAAAGGATACGCCCATAGTGTGGAATGTCGGCAGAATGGTGAACTGGTTGGCGGCCTGTATGGCGTAGCACTTGGGGGTGCATTTTTTGGGGAAAGTATGTTCAGCCGTGTGACCGATGCCTCCAAGGTGGCGTTGGTGCATCTGGTTGCCCGCTTGCGACTGTCTGGGTTTCTGGTGCTGGATACACAGTTTGGCACAGACCATTTGACTAGGTTTGGCGGGGTGGAAATCCCGGCAGCGGACTACAAGTCAACATTGGAGCGCGCTGTCCATATGCTGCCATGTTGGCATGGCACAGTGGCCCCTGATGTGCTTGAGGCTGAAATTCGCACTATGCGAAGCGGCAGTTAAAAGATTTTTCAGACAGCCTGACAACGGGCCTGACAGATAAACAAAGGCTGGCACTCTGGCATGAAGCCTGTAGGAATGAAGCAGCCTGACGATAAGACAGTGGGAAGAGAGACAAGTATGACGATAAGACAGCCGGGCCAGAAGAAAACCCGCCTGCTGACCCTGTGCTGCCTGACGATGGTGGCCTCCCCGCTGGCTTTGGGTAGCATTGCTGCGCCATCTGCGTTCTGTGCGCCTGCCCAACCTGACCATCCGCGCCTGACGCCATCGCGCGATGCCGTGATTGATTATGTGTTCCAGCCCAAACCCCCGGCTGATCTGGTGCAGGCAGGGAAAATACCGGCTGGTCCGTTGCCAGAACGCCATGTGCAGGTTCTGTTTTCAGGCGATGGCGGTCTGCTGCGCATCCGTTACATGAAAAGCATGGAAGGGGATGACAGTCGTGGTTCTGTCATTATTAACCGTGCCGCGCAGGAAGTGCTGATTATTCTGGATGACCGGAAAATCTACACCCGTCTGGTGCAGCAGGAAGTGGCGCGCAGTCCGTTCCTGCTTGATATGTCCATGCAGTTTGCGCGCAAGGGGCAGTCTCAGGTCATAGGGCAGCCCTGCACAATCTGGAGCGTCCAGTCGAACGCAGGAACAGGTTCGGCATGTGTCACCGATGATGGCTTTGTGCTTGAGCAGGATGGTGTGGACGTAGATGGTCTGAATGGACACCTGAAAGCGACACATATTTCCTATGATGATGTTCCGGCCAGCGCGTTCATGCCGCCTGCCGGGTATCAGGAAATTACACCCCATTCACCGCATGGTTCGGCCAATCCTGAAATGGGGCCGGCCAAAACGGATCAGGGTTCGGGGCCATCTGGCAGTGTTATTCCCGGTGTTGGCCCGACAACGCAGGTGCCCTCTGCGGCTGCATCGCGTCCCGCACAGGATGATGCTACACAATGAGACGCCATAGGGTGAGGCTGGCACAGGCCGATAAAACCGGCTTATCGCAGCCCAAGAGAAGCAGAGCAGTGCATGCGCTTTGCGTCTCGGGGGGAGCTCTCATTGCCGGCCTGTTGGTTTGGTGCGGTGTAACAGTGGCGCCAGCACAGGCACAGGATGCGCCTTTCATCACGCCATCGGCTGATACAGATGTCCTGTACGAAGTGACCTCTCCGACCGGAGATGCCGTTATGAAACAGAGGATGCGCTGGCAGGTATCTTCGCTGCGTCAGCGTCTTGATCCGGAAAATTCGCCTGTTTTCATGATTACATCCTGGCCTGATCATACCCTGACAGTGGTGGATGAAGGCAGGAAACGGGAAAGCGTGATGCCCGCCCCCAGTCAGGGACTGACGCCACCGGGTAAACCAGCCATGACGGGCACCTATGCGCGTTTGGGTGGTTCCGTAGTGGCGGGTGAACAATGCACATTGTGGCGCACAAAGGATGCGGACGGGCATTCAAGTGATGTGTGTTATACGGCAGATGGCATTTTGTTACAGGTTGCACAGGGTGGCCAGATTACGGTTCGGGCCTTGACTGTCAGCCGCACGGCCCAGCCGGATAGCGTGTTTGCTGTCCCCGCAGGGCTGAAAACGGAAGCACCAGCCACACCATAATGCCGCCCGTATCCTCCATGAGAAGAGGAGAACGGCATGGCGCGGCGCAACGCCAGAACAACCATTAGCACTTTGGCGGTGGTCTTGGTGACAGCAACCGGCGCGACGGGATGGGACGCATATGCTCAACCAGCGGGCCCATCGCCATCCGGTCCCGCGAGTGGAGGGGTGCAGGACGTTGCTCCGTCCTTGGATGGGCAGGGCGGTGTTGCCATCTGCTTTGCGCATCGCCCGCAGGATAAACCGGATACCCTGATGGTTATCCCTTCCGGCACCATTTTTGTGGCGCATAGCCCGGCTAACGGACGAAAGCAGCCAGCGCAGGCCGAAGGATTTGTGACCACAGAAACCGTAACGCTGACCGAGATGCAGCCTTGCGGCATGGCAGATGCCTCAACGGTGGTGTCCCGCACCCGGCATTGGCTTGTGAACCCCGTGCAGCCACAGCCCACAGTCACGTTTCAGCCGGTGGGCGACGTGAGCGGAAACGGGCTGGATAGCGGGTTTGAGGATGATGAAAGTGGCTTCCGGGCTGCGGTTAAGGCCGGGATCATTACCGCCCATGTGCAGGCCCCGCTGCATGACACGGTTTACCTGACGGAAAGCGATGCGGATATCCCCGATGCCGGGGTCCGCGGTTCAGACACTCACACGCCCGATCGTCCGTAATTCTTGTAAATCACGGTGCAGGCGTTGTGTGTCAGAACAGTTTGCGCAGCACGCCCGGCAGGAAAATGGAAAACGGGTTTACATGCAATTCAGGGTTTTCCAGCTTGCCGGAAAGCCCGAATTTCATAGCGACCAGTCCCCCATCTTTTTCGGGGCTGAACAGCCGCCCGATGCCGGGCAGTCTGCCGGGCAGGCGGTTTAGCGCAAAGGCAGGCACAACCGTTCCGTTCAGATCAAGCTTGCTGTGGTCAAGATCAATCTTGCCTTCAAGCGTTGCGCCCAATGCATCATTCCCAGCGCGTCCGTCCTGAATTGCCAGAACACCGTCTGCAAACGTGACGGGCATCTGCAAATGGGTGATCTCAAATTCGGGGGCTTTGCGGGCGTTTATCCAGCCATAAAGTGACAGATTTCGCGCGATCAGCACCGTGTTGGGGGTTTTCTTCAGCACGAACGGGCTGACAGCCAGAACACCCTTAAACGGGGCCGAGGCCTGTGTGTCATCAAATGCACCCTGTAGGGTTGCTTGCCCGCCATCAACATTGGGTAGAATATTCAGCGCAGACAGAAAGCCCCCCATGTCAGGGATAGTGACGTGCAGGCTGCGTTTGCTGCCATTTGGCGAAAGCTGCATGGCAACAGGGGATGGACCACGCATGGTAAAATGCATCCGCTCCAACCGCATGCCGTTATGTTCAAAATGGGCACGCACCGCACTCAGGGGCTGTTTGGTCTGGCTGTAGAAAAGATCATTCGCCTCCAGATCAATAACCCATGCGTTCCCGGGTGGTCCATGAATGGTGCCTGTTGCGGCCTCTGGCACATGGTACCCGGCACTGGCTGGCTTTTTGGGGGCTGTCGGGTCGCCTTCCATCAAGGGAGCTAAATCAAGTGTATCGGCATAAACACCGACGCGGATGGTTTTGTCCTTGGCGGCATAAGGCAGGATAAGGTTGGCATGGCCGGAAGACCGATCAATACGGAACGAGGATATCACCAGTTCAGGCGGCCGGTTAGGGCGTATCTGGGCTTGTCCCCGGACGTCCAGATTGGGGCCTGTCGCCAGAATTTTGTTTACGGCGGTAATGTGCCCGTCCTGCATGGCTAGTTGAGCAGACACCTGTGCGGGCCGCCCCGCCGCCTTGTGCCAAAGCGGGATAAGAATTTTGGCAGGCGTCAGGTTCAGGTTGAGGTCAACATTGCCCTGATTGTTGGCCAGACGGGTATAGTCAGTCTGAAGGTCTGCGCTGCCGTAGAAATGGTCACCCACCGCAAACCCGGCGGCAGTAGCCGATGCCGGGGTAATATGCGTCAGAACGTGGGCTTTTTCAGCCACCTGCGTCGGGGCCAGAGACCGGAAATCCATAAAATATGTCACGTCAGAGGACAGACCGCTAAGCAGGGCATGGCCCTTCACGTTCAGGTTCTGTGTCGTGGCGTCTATTTGAATCCGGCCATCCGTAATAGCGCGCCCCATGACAACATTGCCCAGATAGGTGCGCGTTAAATCTGCATGGGCATTGATGGTCATCTGATCCGTGGTGACATCACTTTCCAGAGGTAATGTCAGGGAGAGATCAAGCACTGCATTGCCTGATGGCTTGGTGAAGCTGATAGGGTGGCGTGACAGCAAATGAAGCCGTGGTTCTGCCAGTAAAGCCAGAACATCGCGCAGGTTACCGCGCAGGGCTGTCTTGATTGTCCCGTCCTGATCTTTCTTGCTTAGGCCCGTAATCAGCATGGAGCCGGGGCCAGCCTCAATGCGGCCCGTGCCAGTTGCCCCCACGTTCTTGTCCGCACGGTCAACCAGTTGGTAACCGTGGTCAAATGTGATGGTGAGCGTATCCAGCCCATCTATTCCCAGATGGGCATCAAGCCCATGCAAGGGGGAGACCGGGCGCAACCAATGCACGGTCAGGCCCGTGGCATCGACCCCGCCTGTGGCCCCCGTAACCTGAATGCCATTCCAGCCTGTGCTGCTGTGCGCTGTGACACCAACATGCAGCCCGTGGGCAATCCCTTCCGTGATGTTGGTTTTGACCCACTTCCGTCCGCCTTTGGCTGCTTTTTCAGGCCAGAACTGACTGATATTGGCAAAATCGACCTGCGGAATATCCACACTGGCCTGACCGGAAAGAGCCTGTGGGCTGAACAGGTCAGACGCATGCAGGCTGCCACTGGCCTGAACGGTTATTCCGGCAGACGGCGTATCAGGCTGGTCTGGGTCAAGCAGATCAAGTTGCAGAGTTTTGAGCGTAATGGTCGCGGGAATATGCGTGGCGGAGGCATGATTCAGGTCAAGATGCACACCAGCCGTGCCGTGGTTCAGGAGATAGTGTGACCCGGCAGCATCAAACGCTCCCTTCCCAATATCGGCCAGAAGGTCCATCCCTTGTGGCAAAAGCCAGCCGCTATGGCTGGCAGGCGCAAAGACTGTATCAGTCTGTAAACTGATAATGTTGGTTATCGGTTTTAGTGCAGGTGCCAGACTGCCAAAAGCTGCCGGTTGAGTAGGGGCTACGGCAAGATGCCACGTTACGGTATTGTTTGGGGTTTGCGTCCCTTCGGCTTTCAGGTCCAGCCGCGCGGCGTCACTTTGTGTGCCAACAATACTGAGCACGACTGAACCCGTAAAACCGTTCTTGCCCGCCAGGGGCACCAGATTCAGATTGCCTTCAAACGGCGAGGCGACCCATTGCGTGCCAGTGAGTTGGTCATTGACCGTGACTTCGGCATTGTGGATGCGCAGACGCTGTAGGCCGAGGGTATCAAGCCCTTCCTTACTGGTGTCTTGATGTTTGGGGGACGTTGCATCGGTATCTAATCCGATGCTGCCATCTTTTCGGCGGCGCAGGGCCAGATGCGCCCCTTCAAGTTCAACCGTGTGCAGGGAAAGAGTGCCGTGCGCCAGCGCCAGTGGGTCAAGCGTAACGCGGGCCTGCCGAATGGTATCGGGTGCGGATGCCGCGGGTTTGAGGATACGCAGATCATGCAAATCAAGCATGACGGGCGTGCTTAACCCGTCCCGCAGACCGTTCCAGCGGAGTTCGGCCCTGCCGAGCGTCAACTGCGCTGCTGGTGGCTGTCCTTTTGCGCCCTGCATGACGGTTACGGGCAGAAACGGCCGGGCCAGAGGCATAATATTGACGGGGCCAAACATCATGCGCACCAGCAGGGCGGCAACGCACAGCATGGGCACAAGCAGCACCGCAAACGCCAGAACTGTCAAAATACGTAACGCCCGCTTATGCAGCGGGCGCGGCAGGTCTTGACCTGTGGAAGTCAACGCAGCAACCCTTCGTCCTTCACCATGATGGTCAAACCATGACGCCTGTTATTCAATCTCTGTTCAAAGATGTTCGTGAGCCTCGGGGTGGCCGTCGCACGCGTGTCTGGCCCGATGCCTGTTGGCCGGTGGCGGCCGACACGCAGGCGGCGCGTAATTTTGAGGAGGATATAAAGCAGGCCCTCTGTGGGGTGGGGCTTCAGGCGGTGCTTGATCTGCCGGGGGCCATGGGGCTGGTCGATTGTCTTGGTGGTAACAGCCCGTATCTGTGTGATCTGGCGCGGCAAGATCCGTGTTCCTTTGCCGCGTTGTTGCAGAAGGGGCCCGAGGCCTGCGCCAAAGACGCGTTTGCGGCGTTGGCCGAGTGTGACATTACATCTGGGCGAGACTATGTTGCCGCCACCCTGCGGCAGGCCAAAAAAAACGTGGCCCTGCTGTGCGCCGTGGCTGATCTGGGCGGTTTCTGGCCGCTGGAGGACGTAACGCAGGCTCTCAGCCGTTTGGCTGAAAGCGCGTTGGAGGTCGCAGTCAGGCATCTGTTATGGGTCGCCCATCAATCCGGTCAGCTTCAGTTACGTGACCCCAAACGCCCGACATACGGCAGTGGTTTTTTTGTTCTGGCAATGGGAAAGCTCGGGGCACGGGAACTGAATTTCTCCTCCGATATTGATCTGATGGTGCTATATGACCCGTCGGTTCACAAGCAGCCAGACGCTGTGCGGCGTGTGTTCATTCGTATGACTAGCGATCTTGTGAGCCTCATGGAAGCGCGGGATGCGAATGGCTACGTTTTCCGAACGGATCTGCGGCTACGGCCAGACCCATCGTCAACCCCCGCCGCCGTGTCCGTTCAGGCCGCAATTCTGTATTATGAAAGCCTAGGCCAGACGTGGGAACGCGCCGCCATGATCAAGGCGCGCCCTGTGGCGGGAGACCTGAAGGTCGGGCGTGATTTTCTAGCAGCTATCCGCCCGTTTGTGTGGCGGCGGCACCTCGATTTTGCCCTGATTGACGATATCCACACCATGAAGGCGCGGATTGACCGCTACCGAAATGTCGGCCGTACCGGGTTGGCCGATATGCCTGATAGTGTGCTGGCAGACCCGCAGGCCAGTATGCAGTGGCTGTTGGGCCATAATCTGAAACTGGGGCAGGGTGGTATTCGGGAAATTGAATTCATTGCCCAGGCCATGCAGTTGGTGTGGGGCGGCCGGGTACCCGCCTTGCGTGAAAAAACGACGTTTGGCGCGCTGAAAAAACTGGTGGGTTCCGCTTATATCCCGCGTGAGGAAGCGGAGATTCTGGCGCGCACTTATCGGCTGCTGCGTGATGCCGAACACCGTTTACAGATGCGGGCAGACCACCAGACCCATTCTCTGCCAGATCAGGCGGAGGCATTTCATGCCTTTGCCGTGTTCATGAATTACGCCGATGGTGAGGCACTGGCGCTTGATCTTCTGCCGCGTATGCGGGAGGCACGGCGGATTTTTGAGCGTCACTTTGTCAGTCAGCCTCAAGCCACGGAAGACGCAGAAACTGCACTGCTTGCCGTAGCCCCTGACGATGACAATTCGCCAGCACTCCTTCAAAACCTTGGCTTTCCGGCAGAACAGGCTGTTGAGGCAGCGCAGGTTCTGGCCCGCTGGCAGGGACATAGTCTCCGGGCTTTGCGGTCCGAACGCGCACACGCATTGTTGCGGGTATTGTTGCCTGCGTTGCTGGCCAGTTTTGCGGCGCGCAGTCATCCTCTGGCGTGTTTGCGCCGCTTTGATGCCCTGCTTGCGCGCCAGCATGCAGGTGTGCAGCTTTTGTCGCTGTTTGAACGTAACCCGGCGCTGATTGACCGTATTGCGGCTCTGTTTGATGCCTCGGCGTTTCTGGCTGATCATCTGGCGGACAAACCCTCGGCCCTTGAAGGCTTGCTAGAGCCCGAACCCGAAGAAGGCCGCAACGTTCAAGCCCGCCTGCGCCAGTTGGCCGCCGAGGCTGAAAGCACGGAGCAACTGGTAACAGCCCTCCGTCCCTTGCTGCGAGGTGAGGAGTTTCGGTTGTCCGTTGCCGTGCTTGAAGCGCGCATGGGCGAGGACGAAGCCGAACGGGCCAGAACAGCCTTGGCCGATACCATCATGATGGTGCTGAAGCTGGCGGTTGAGAAAGATCATATACGGCGGTATGGCCGCGTACCGGGCGGCGGTATGGCCGTTGTTGCCATGGGTAAGGCTGGGTCACGGGAAATGATGCCCGGATCAGACCTTGATCTGCTGCTGGTGTTCGACCACCCGGAAGAGGTGCAGGCAAGTGTTGTTCCGCAAACCCCACCCGCCCGAACACCGGAGGGCTTCCCGTTACCCGCTGCGCGGTCGGTTGCCGTGGCACAATATTATACCCGGTTGGCACATGCCTTTATTGGCGCTCTGACGGCCCCTGGCCCAGAAGGGCCGTTGTATGCTGTTGATATGCGACTTCGTCCTTCTGGCGCGGCGGGTCCGGTTGCTGTAGCGCGGCGTGCCTTCCTGAAATATCACACCGAGGCGGCCTGGACGTGGGAACGCATGGCCTTAACGCGTGCCCGCATTATCAGTGCGCCAGCAACCCTGAAGCGTGCGTTGCAGGATGATCTGGGGCGTATTCTTGATGGCAAAATGTTGGCGCTGCCAGTTGCGGCTGCCACCCTGCTTGACGATGCCCGAATCATGCGGGCGCGTCTGGCGCGAGATCTCCCAGCCTCTAGCCCGTGGGACATCAAACGGCGTGTTGGTGGCCTTATGGAGGTCGAATTTATAGCGCAGAGTCTGCAACTGGTGGCAGCCAACAAAGCCGCACGTGATACCTGCACGCGCAAGGCTTTGGCCCGGTTAGGCAAGGAAAAGCTGCTGCAAAAGGATGATGTTGCCCTTTTGCTAGAGGCAGATGCCCTGTGGCGACGCCTGCAATGCTTGCTGCGCCTGTTATGTGGGCCAGTGCCGCCGCTTGATCTGGAAAAAGAGTTGTCCCCTGCGGCTTTGACGATTCTGCTGCGCGCCATGAAAATGGATAATCTGGCGACGTTGCTGACTAGAACGTCTGCATTAGCCCAAGGCGTGCGAGCCTGTTTCACACGGCTGATTGGCCCGGTAGCGGAAGGGGATGCTTTTGCAGAAGTGCTGGTGGAAACACCCAGCAATGGAATGCTTTAACATACAGCACGTAAACACGCCGTGCAGGTTGATCTTGCGCGTTTCAAGATAGGACGCGTGACTGCGGGATCATGGGTACATGGTCAGTGGACGAATGGCCTCTTTGTGTCTTCCGGTCACAGTTCTGCGCGGCTACGGTTAATGGCAGTTTTTGTTTGATTTTACAGAAGGGAGCTTAAAGCATGGCTGAAAAACAGGTTTTGCAGGAAGGCGATGTCGCCCCGGATTTTTCAATGCCCGCCAGTCGGGACCGTCATGTCAGCCTGACTGATCTGAAGGGAAAGCCCTTCGTGCTGTATTTCTACCCGAAGGCGGATACACCGGGCTGCACCAAGGAAGCCTGCGGATTTAATGAGTCATTGAAACAGTTTGAAGGGGCCGGGTTAACCGTTATCGGCGTCTCCCGTGATCCGGTTAAAAAACTGGATGCCTTTGCTGATAAATATGATCTGACTTTTCCGCTTGCCTCTGACGATACCGGTGCCGTGACGGAGGCGTACGGTGTGTGGGGTGAAAAATCGCTCTACGGTAAAACCTATATGGGCATTGACCGCACAACCTTTCTGGTAGGCGCTGACGGCAAGATTGCCCGCATCTGGCATAAGGTCAAAGTGCCAGGGCATATTGAGGCCGTGCTTGAAGCCACCCAGAAACTATAACACCAATAAAACAAACCCCGCCGTGAAGCGGGGTTTGCCTTTTGTGACGCTAAGCAGACTAATCAGCGCGCGTTACCAGCCAGAATAATAGGCTCCAGGTGCGCTATAGTAATAACCTGGTGCCGGGGCCACTGGTACCGCCGGAACCGCATAAACCGGCGGTGGGGGCGGGGGTGGCGGCGCATAAGCGACAGGGGGCGGGGCTGCGTAACCACCCACGGCGGCACCTGCCAGAGCCCCAACAGCCAGGCCGCCAATCAGGGCACCCGCTATGGCACCACCATTACCGCCTCTATGCCAGTGGCGTGGCCCACCGCCCCAGTAACCGCCGCGCGGTCCGGGCGGGCCACCCCAATGCGGCCCACCACCCCAGTGGGGGCCGGGGTGTGCTTCAGCTGCTGGAACAGTTGCCAGCGCCGTACCAGCGATAATAGGCAGAGCAAGAAGAAGTTTAGTCATACGGCGCATGATACATGCCTCCTTAAAACAGGAAGGGAGTGTCGAAGCACCCCGCTTCTATGACTTCAAGTAACGAACCTGCTCATGGCAATTTCAAGGCCCATTGTGGGCCTTTTTGGCCTTTTCCTAAAATAATCGTAATGTTTTATTGGGCGGATACGTTGTTTTCTTCACTGATTTTATCGGTTTTACGCAGGGTTAGAACCGTAATCAGGGTGACAGCCGCACAAGCCGAAACATAATAGGCAAACCAGATATCGTGCCCGGCCTGACGGCACCACAGCGCAATATATTCGGTCGTGCCGCCGAAAATCGAGACGGTGACGGCATAGGGCAATGCGACCCCCAGCGCCCGCACCTGCGTGGGGAATAGTTCTGCTTTCACAATGGCGTTAATGGAAGTGTAACCCGAGGCAATAAACAGTGCCCCGGTTATCAACCCAAATGCGGCCCATGGGGAACTGACACCTGACAGCATGGTCAGCAAAGGCACTGTGCCCAAAGATGCCAGAACCCCAAAATATAGCAGCAGTGGCTTGCGTCCAATGCGGTCAGACAACGCACCAAATGCAGGCTGCATCAGGGCAAAGGCCAGCAGAGAAGCAGAGGACACGAGCGTTGCGGTGTCTTTGGGAAAGCCCAGCGTGTTAGCAAGGTATTTCTGCATATAAATGGTGTAGGTGTAGAACACCACGGTGCCACCCAGCGTCATGCCGCAAACGGTCAGGACCGAGCGTTTATGCTGAAGCAGAACAGCCAGACCGCCTTTTTCCTGTTTTTCGTGGCTGCGTTCAAAGCGTTCGCTTTCCTGCATCTGTCGACGGAGCCAGAAAATCAGCACGGCCCCCAGCGCGCCCAGCAGGAAGGGCACACGCCAGCCCCATGACTCAATCTGCTGTGGGGTCAGGAAGACATATTGCATCAGCAGCAGGATAACCAGTGCCAGCAACTGCCCCATCACCAGTGTGACGTACAGAAACCCTGACCAGAAACCACGATTATGCGGGTCTGACATTTCAGCCAGATAGGTGGCAGAGGCCCCATATTCGCCGCCCAGACTTAATCCTTGCACAAGACGGGCTAACAGCAGCACGGCAGGTGCCAGTAATCCAATTTGCGAATAGGTCGGGCAGACCGCAATGGCCAGAGACCCCAGACACATGGCGGTAACGGAAATGGTCAGTGCGGCACGGCGGCCATAACGGTCTGCGGCAGCGCCAAGAAGCCACCCGCCAATGGGCCGCATGAAAAAGCCAACAGCAAAAATGGCAGCAGCGTTCAGAAGTTCTGCGGTTTCATTGCCACGGGGAAAAAAAGCATGCGCGAAATAAATGGTGAAAGATGAGTAAACATACCAGTCATAATATTCCAGCAGGTTTCCGGCAGATCCTGCCAGAATACCACGAAGACGCTGCGCCGTGGTCATTCCGGTTCTCCTGTTATTTTGAATGCTTAAGCGGCTTCTGGCGCAGAAGTTTCAGGGATGATTTTTATGTGAAGGCTCAGCTTTCTACCGACGATTTTTTATCAAGCGCCGCATGAAGCTGAACCGTATCAAGCGAGTTTTCCCAGCGCGAGACAACAATGGCGGCTACGGCATTCCCAACCAGATTGGTCAGTGACCGGCATTCAGACATAAAGCGGTCAATACCCAGAATAAGCGCCATACCCGCTACCGGAACACTCGGCACAACGGAAAGCGTGGCCGCAAGCGTAATAAAGCCTGCGCCGGTAACACCGGCTGCCCCTTTTGAACTCACCATCGCTACCAGCAACAGGGCAACCTGTTCACCTAGGCTAAGATGCACGTCAGTTGCCTGTGCAATGAACAGGGCGGCCAACGTCATGTAAATATTGGTGCCATCCAGATTGAAGGAGTAGCCCATGGGAACAACCAGCCCCACCACACCTTGTGGACAGCCTGCATTTTCAAGTTTGGTGATCAGGCCGGGCAGGGCAGATTCAGAAGAACTTGTGCCCAGAACAATCAGAAGTTCTTCCTTCAGGTAGCTGAGCAGTCGCAGAATGCTGAAGCCCATCAGGCGCGTGATGGTGCCCAGAATGACACAGACAAACAGAATGGCCGTGACGTAGAAGGCAAGCACCAGTTCAAACAGGTGGCCGATAGACGCCACACCAAACTTACCAACAGTAAAGGCCATGGCACCGAATGCGCCGATCGGGGCTGCATACATAACCAGGCGCACCACGCCAAACACCAGCGACGTCAGGCTACGGAACAGGTCTAGGACTTTTTCCCCCGCAGTGCCCATTTGTGCCAGACTGATGCCAAACAGAATGGCCACCAGCAGCACCTGCAAAATCTCACCCGATGTGAAGGCTCCCGCCGTTGTGGACGGGATGATGCGCATAAGGAATTCGGTGAACGAATGCGAATGGGCTTCTGTCACAAAGGATGCAACAGCCCCTGAATCCAGAGATTCCCGCTTGATGTGCAGACCCGCACCCGGCCGCACCACATTGGCGACAATCATGCCTAAAATCAGCGCAAGGGTAGAGAAGAACAGAAAATAGGTCATGGCCTTACCGGCCACACGTCCTGTCTGTTTCAGGTCGGCCATGCCTGCAATGCCAGTGCACACTGTCAGGAAAATGACCGGGGCAATGACCATCTTGATCAGTTTGACAAAACCATCGCCCAGGGGGCGGAGGGACGCACCGATATTGGGGAAGAAATAGCCAACCAAAACGCCTGTAACAACGGCAACAATAACCTGAAGATACAAGGATTTATGACGGGACGAGGAATGGGTCGGGCTAGGCAGGGACACGCGGAAGGTTTCCTGTTTTGTTCGTTATTCTTATAAAGACGTTATCTGCGCGGTAAAAAGCTTAACACCTATTTTTACGCGGTGTCATTGCATTGTCGTGATAATGGAAAGTGATGGGTGTTCAACTGTTGCATGCAAGCCTCTTTTTTAAGCAGACGCTAAGGAAAACAGCCCATGGATAATGCATTGCTTCTGCTTGGCGTTGCGGTGGTGTGCCTGGTACTCGGTGGTGTGATCACGCGCCTGCTGCGTCCAGCCCAAAAAGAGAGTGCAGACAGTGACCTACTGGCGCGACTGTATGTGCTGATGGAGCGTGAAGCAGCGACCACGCGCTCAGAAACCGCCCATCAAAGAGGCAGTCTTGCCGAGATGGAGCGCAGTATGGTGGGGCGCATTGAGCAGATGCGCGCTGAAATGGCTGAACGGTTGGGCCAGATTGCTGGCAGTATGGGGCGCGAGCAGGCTGAAGCCCGTGCAGCACAGGCCGAAGCCTTGCGCGAAATGGCGGAAACGTCGGCACGCCAGCTTGGGGCTATCCGCACCGCAGTGACGGAACAACTGCATGAAGCGGTTGAACGCCAGATGCAGACCTCCTTCCAGCGTGTGCTTGAGCAGTTTAGCGCGATGCAGAAAGCAATGGGGGAAGTGCGGGCCATGACAGCCCAGATCAGCGACCTCAAGCGCCTGTTTAGTAACGTCAAAACCCGCGGTGGGTGGGGTGAGGCGCAACTGAAGGCCATTCTGGACGATGTGCTGCCTGAGGGCGCTTATCAGTCCAACGTGCGTCTGGGACCGGGGAATGACGTGGTGGAGTTTGCCATACGAATGCCTGTGCGGGCCGCAACGCCGCCTGTCTTGCCCGTGGATAGCAAATTTCCGACGGAAGCTTATGAGCGCCTGCTGAACGCAGCGGAAGATGGCGATGTCGCTGGCGAAAAAGTGGCCAGAAAGGCATTGGAAAATACTGTCAGGCTCGAAGCCCGAAAAATTGCTGCGAAATATATTCAGCCTCCCAAAACGGTTGAATTTGCCGTGCTGTATCTGCCAACGGATGGCCTGTATGCAGAAGCCGCCCGTATTCCCGGTCTGTTTGATGAAATCAGCCGTACCTGCCGTGTCATGATCATGGGGCCAGCCCTTATGCCCGCCATGTTGCGGACTGTGCATCTGGGTTACGTGACGCTGGCGCTGGAAGACCGTACCGAAACCATCGCCCGTCTGTTGGGTTCTACCCGACAGGAGATGATCAAGATGGATGGTGTGCTTGAAAAGCTGTCACGCAATGCGCAGGCCATGTCCTCTTCCATTGAGGAAGCCCGTCGGCGTACGCGGGTTGTCAGCCGCCGTCTGAAAGAGCTTGATGGGCCAGAGGAAAGTCTGGCTGATCAGCCTCAGGTCGATCATGCTTCCCCCACGCAGCCTGACCGGCAGACACCGTTTCAGGCCAACATGCCGCATTCTGAAATGGAATTTACTGGCATGACACACCAGAAGGCAGCATCAGAAGAGACATGACAGACGAAACAGCACTGGAAACAGCACACGCTGGGCACGATACGGGGCATGATACTCTGCCACGCGGTGCCGTTCTTCTGATTGAAGATGACAGCACGATTGCAGAAGAAATCGTTGCCGAACTCAGCGGCCATGGTTTTGACGTCCAGCATCGCGCCACGGGCGATGCCGGGCTTGCGGCTGCGCTGGCGGGCGGGGTGGATGTGATGGTGGTTGACCGCCTTCTGCCCGGAATGGATGGGCTGACGGTTATTGAAACCATGCGCCAGCGGGGTATCCGCACACCCGTTCTGGTTCTTTCAGCTTTGTCAGCGGTTGATGACCGTGTCACAGGGCTGAAAGCGGGTGGGGATGACTACCTCAGCAAGCCCTTTGCAATGGAAGAACTTCTGGCCCGTGTCGAAGCCCTGATGCGACGTCCGGACGATACCCGCAACACACGGCTGCGTGTCGGGCCGCTGGAGATGGACCTGATTGAGCGTCGGGTGTGGCGCGACGGGCGTGAAATAGAGTTGCTGCCGCGTGAGTTCCGGTTGCTGGAATATCTGATGCGCCGACCGGATCAGGTGCTGACGCGCTCCATGCTGCTGGAAGATGTGTGGCAGTATCGCTTCATTCCGCGCACCAATCTGGTGGATGTGCATATTGGCAAATTGCGCCGTAAGGTTGATGCCCCCGGTGAAGAGCCGCTGATCAGGAGCATTCGCGGTACCGGATTCCTGCTACGTGTTCCTGACTGAACTTTTCCGCACTGCCGCCTTTCGCCTGACACTGATGGCTGTTGCCGCCATGGCAGGCGTCATGGTGATGCAGTTTGCCTTGGTTTACACGCAGATGGAGGCGGTGGAATCTCACCGCTCGACCGAGTTGCTGCGGGGCGAAGCGCGGCTTCTGTCTGAAATGACCCCGGAGCATCTGGAATACGTTATTCGTAAACGTGCGACGGATGATATGCGGCTGGTGATCAGCAGCGCCGGTTTGTTTGATTCTGGCCATGCCGTTATTACCGGGGACCTCCGATCATGGCCCCGTGGCCTGAAGGCGGACGGTAAACCCCACAATATTGAAATCTACCCCGAAGAAGGGGCACCTTACCCTATGCGGTTGCTGGCCGTTACGCTGACGGACGGCAATATTCTGGTGTTGGGACGTAGCTTCCATTTGCTGGCAGAGCAGAAACTGATGTTGCGGCATGCTACCGTGTTGGCTGCGGTGCCCACGCTTCTGTTCGCGTTGCTGTTGGGGATGGTGCTCAGCCATCGTGCTTTGTCGCGTGTGAAAGACATGCACGAAGCAATAGACCTGATCATGGCTGGCGATATTCATGAACGCTTGCCCGCCGGTAAGGAGCGGGATGATCTGGAGCGTCTGGCAGGAAGCGTGAATCGCATGCTTGATCGGCTGGAACGCCTGATGGACGGTATGCGTGAAGTCGGGAACGATATCGCCCATGATTTGCGCACACCGCTCTCTCGTGTTCGGGCCAAGCTAGAGCGGGCACTCTCAACCGGCAGCCAGCAAGAGGCTCTGGAGGGGGCTGTTGCCCGTGCGGTGGATGATCTCGACCAATGCCTTGCCATTATCACAGCACTTCTTCGTATAGCCGAAATTGAAAGCAGCCGCAGGCGGGCAGGCTTCGCCGTGCTTGATCTGGGAGAATTGGTTGCTGACGTTGTGGATCTATACGAACCCATTGCCGAAACAGAAGGCATCCATCTGCTGACCCAGCGTGGCCCATCGGCTGTTACGATTGACGGAGACCGACATCTGTTGATCGAACTGCTGGCCAATCTTGTTGATAATGCCATCAAATTCACGCCGGAGGGTGGTCAGGTCACTGTTGCCGTGTTGCGTCGTCCGGCGGGTGGGGCGGTGCTGACAGTGGCTGATACCGGTATTGGTATAGCGCGGGAGGAGCGTGAGGCTGTTCTGTCGCGTTTCTATCGGTCAGACAAAAGCAGGCACGTACCGGGTAACGGGCTGGGGCTTAGCCTGGTATCGGCAATAGCGCACCTGCATGAGGCATCCGTTGCGGTAGAGGAAGGACCTGACGGGCGCGGCACCTGTTTTCGCATTACATTTCAATGACAAAGACGGATACTCTGTCTAATTAAAAGCATTTTTATTGGCGTGTAAGGGGGATATCTGTATCTCAGATAGATTATGACTGATTCATCTGGATGCACCCGTTTGTGCGTGGTTACCGGAGGTACTGCGCATGAATGAGATTGTCGTTACGGCGCTCAAGAAGCCATATACGTTTGTGGTTCTTTCCATTCTCATTCTGGTGTTTGGCATCAGGGGAGTGTTCACGACACCCACAGACGTTTTCCCCAGCATCAAAATTCCGGTTGTGGCGGTTGTCTGGACCTATACCGGCCTGATGCCGGAAGATATGTCGGGCCGTGTGGTCTATTATTACGAACGTGCTTTGACGGCGACAGTTAATAATATCGAACACATTGAAAGTCAGTCTTACTACGGGCGCGGGATTGTAAAAATCTTCTTCCAGCCCGGAACGGATACGGCAGTTGCACAGACGCAGATCACCTCCGTTTCGCAGACCGTGATCAAGCAGATGCCAACGGGTTCCACCCCCCCGTTGGTTCTGACCTACAATGCGTCCTCAGTGCCGGTTATCACGTTGCAGGTGTCGTCTACGTCCATGACGGCATCCCAGATTTATGACATGTCCTCCAACCTGATCCGCCCGGCGCTGGTATCGGTTGCGGGGGCGGCTATTCCTAATCCATATGGCGGTCAGCCCGGTAACGTGATGGTTGATCTCGATCCCATCAAGTTGCTGGCGCACAAGATGTCTCCGGTCGATGTGTCAAAGGCTTTGAACAGTCAGAACATTGTGCTGCCAGCAGGTGACCAGCGGATCGGCACGTTTGACTGGATGGTGCAGACCAACGCTTCCCCCCGCACCCTTGATGAATTGAACATGCTGCCCATCAAACAGGTGGGCGGGGCGGTGGTGCGCCTGCAAGACGTTGCGTGGGTACATCAGGGTGGGCCACCGCAGACAAACCTTGTGTTGGTCAAAGGCCAGCAGGGCGTGCTGATTGTCGTGATGAAAAGCGGCGATGCCTCTACGTTGGATGTTGTGGCAGGCGTGAAAAAGCTGCTGCCCGGCATTACCCAGACCCTGCCGCCGGGGGTTAGCATCAAGGTGTTGAATGATGCCTCCACCTTCGTGAAGGAATCAGTGGAGGACGTGCTGCGTGAAATGTTCACCGCAGCCTGTCTGACCGGCCTTGTGGTGCTGCTGTTCCTTGGTTCATGGCGGTCAACGGTTATTATCGCCACATCCATCCCGCTGGCTATGCTGTGCTCCATTATCGGGCTTGGCTGGGTTGGTCAGACCATTAACGTCATGACGCTTGGTGGTCTTGCGCTGGCCGTTGGTATTCTGGTGGATGACGCCACGGTGATGATCGAAAATATCGATGCTCACCTTGAGATGGATAAGGATCTGGAAACCGCGATTATTGATGCGGCCAACCAGATTGTTATCCCGACTTTTGTCTCCACGCTCTGCATTTGTATTGTGTGGATGCCGCTGTTCCAGTTGACCGGGGTTGCAGGCTGGCTGTTCATGCCCATGGCGGAAGCCATTATTTTCGCCATGCTTGCCTCCTTCATTCTGTCCCGGACACTGGTGCCGACCATGGCGAAATACATGCTGGCCGCACAGGTTGCGGCGCATGCCCATGGGCCACAACAGCCGAAGACCATTTTTGGCCGGTTCCAGAAAGGGTTTGAGCGCCGGTTTGAGCAGTTCCGGCATGGATATCAGGATCTGCTGAAGCATCTTGTGTCCATCCGCACCACATTTGTGCCGGTGTTTGTGCTGTGCTCCATCGGGTCGCTGGGACTGCTGTTCTTCGTCGGGCAGGATTTTTTCCCAGAAATCAACTCCGACACCATGGCCATTCATATGCGGGCACCGCTGGGCACCAAGCTGTCTGAATCGGGCAAAATTTCGCAGTTGGTGAACGATGAAATTGAACGCACGCTGCCGGGGCAGGTTGAAAGCATTGTTGACAACTGTGGCTTGCCGTTCAGTCCGCTCAATCAGGCTTTTATCCCGACCCCAACCGTTGGCACGCAGGATTGCGATCTGACAGTCTCGCTGAAAGATCCGAACTCACCCGTGGCGGATTACCGCAAGAAGCTGCGGCGTAACCTGAAAGAAAAGTTTCCCGGCACCCAGATCTCCTTCCTGCCGGGTGACCTGACCGCTAAGATTCTGAACTTCGGCCTGCCGTCTCCTATCGATGTGCAGGTGGTTGGGCGTAATCTGGCGGACAACTTCCGCTTTGCAAACCGGCTGGCCGAACGGTTGCGGCATGTTACAGGCCTGACCGATATTTCCGTGCAGCAGCCCATGACCACGCCAACGCTGCGCGTTAATGCGCGCAGAACCTACGCGCTGGGAACAGGGATTACGGAATCAGACGTCGCTAATAACGCATTGGTGTCTCTGTCTGGTAGTTCTCAGGTCGGGCAGGTTTACTGGCTGGATACAAAAACGGGTGTGTCGCATCTGATTGATATCCAGACACCAGCAACCTTCCTGCAAACGCTTAACGATCTGGAAATTACCCCCATTGATAAAGGGGATGGGAACCCATCCGGTCAGAACCCACAGATTCTGGGTGGTCTGAGCCATATTGAGCAGACTGGTACCCCCGGCGAGGTCGCGCACTATAACATCATGCCGGTGTTTGATATTTACGCATCGAACGAAGGCATTGACCTTGGTACGGTCTCCCGTGAAGTCAGCCGCATTGTGGATGAGTTGCGGGCCGATCTGCCCCGCGGCTCAACCATGGATGTGCGTGGGCAGGCTGTGACCATGAACAGTGCCTACGTGCAGTTGCTCGGTGGTCTCGCGATGTCCGTGCTGCTGGTTTACCTGCTGATTGTTGTTAATTTTCAGTCCTGGCTTGATCCGTTCATTATCATTACGGCTCTGCCCGGTGCATTGGCTGGTATTTCCTGGAGCCTGTTCCTGACGCACACAACATTGTCTGTGCCGGCGTTGACAGGGGCCATCATGTGCATGGGAACAGCAACGGCAAACGCCATCCTCGTGGTCTCCTTCGCGCGGGAGCGCTTGGAAGAGCATGGCGATGCCATACTGGCCGCCATTGAAGCCGGGTTTGAACGTATTCGCCCGGTGCTGATGACGGCCTCTGCCATGATTATCGGTATGTTGCCGATGTCCTTGAGTAATTCACAAAACGCACCGCTGGGTAAGGCCGTTATGGGCGGTCTGCTGGTGGCAACGGTGGCAACGCTGCTGTTCGTGCCCTGCGTGTTCGCAATGCTGCATAATCGGAAAAAGCCGGTTACGACTGAAGAGGGAGAAAGCGCATGAGCGCGCAGAACGAAGGCGGTCATGATCACACTGAGCGTCATGACAGCCAGAACGTGCCTTCCTCATCCCGTCGCAAGCTGGGGATTGCTGTTGTGGGTGGGGTTGCCGTTATCCTTGCGGTTGTGGGGATTGTGGAGCGTCATTCGCACTACATGAACCTGGCACAGGAAACCGCGAAGGATGCGATTCCTGCGGTTCAGGTCATTTACCCGCAACCGGGCCCGACCGAACGCAAGCTTTCGCTGCCTGCCAACATTGCCGCCTGGTATCAGGCCCCTATTTACGCGCAGGTCTCTGGCTACGTGAAAATGTGGTACAAAGACTTTGGGGCCGTCGTCAAAACGGGCGATGTTCTGGCTGAAATTGATACGCCGGGACTGGATGCGCAGTATGCCGCGGCCAAAGCCAATCTGAACGTGGCGCAGGCGCGTTATAAACTGGCACAGATTACCGCCAAACGCTGGAAGGCGCTGCAAGGCACACAGGCTGTGTCGCAGCAGGAGGTCGATGTTCAGGCTGCAAACGCCGAGGCGCAGAAAGCGCAGGTGGAAGCGGCCGAGCATGATGTTGAGCGGTTTGCTGCCCTTGAAGGCTTCAAGAAAATTGTCGCACCGTTTGATGGGGTGGTGACATCCCGTTTTGCAGACGTAGGCGACTATGTGAACGCAGGCCGCGGCGACGTTGATGCCCACGGCAATGCGACGGAACTGTTCAGCGTAGCTGACGTACACGCCATGCGTGTGTTCGTGGCCGTGCCGCAGGATTATGCGGATATCATTTCGCCCCGTCTGGAGGCTGATCTCAGCATCCCGCAATATCCGGACCGCACGTTCAAGGCCAAGTTTCTGGCTACTGCAACCGCATTCAATGCGTCCACGCGAACAGTGACAACGGAACTGACGCTCGACAATAAATCGGGTGAACTTTGGCCGAATTCGTATGCCACTGCGCATTTCCGGGCTCCGGGTGATCCGGATATGCTTATTCTGCCAGAAGGCGCGCTGGTTTTCCGTGCGGAGGGCACACAGGTCGCACTGGTGGATGACACCAACCATGTGCATCTGGTGAACGTGACGGTGGGGACCAATCTGGGCACAACACTCCAGATTTTGCGTGGTGTGAAGAAAACTGACCGGGTGATTAACAACCCATCCGCCGGGCTGCTGGACGGGCAGGAAGTTCGTATTGTGAAGGGTACACCGGGTTACAATGTCCCGCCCAAAAAGCCTGCATCCAAGCCAGAAGCACAGGACGACGCCAGCAAGAACGACACGCGCGCCATGCCGGAAGATGATCGCCCGGGCCCAGAGGCCGGAGGGCGTCAATGACCCGGAGCGTCTCCTCTCGCAAAATCAGGCAGGGTGGGTTTCTGCTGGGCTTGTCTCTGGCAACCATGCTGTCGGGGTGCGATATGGCACCCCGTTATAAACCAACGCCGCTAAAGCTGCCGGAAAGCTGGGGACAGACCGGCGTATTGCGTTCTGCAAACCCGAATGACGCCGCCATCCGTTCTGATTGGTGGACCATGCTGGGTGACCCGGAACTGAACAGGCTGGAAGATCAGGCCATGCGCCTGAACCCGGATTTGCAGGCGCAGGCTGAAGCCTTCATGCAGGCGCGTGACGTCGCCATGGAGGCGAAGTCACACCTCTATCCCCAACTGAATGGGGCTGCGTCAGGCAACAAATACAAAGGCTCGCAGCATCGGCTGTGGCGCGGTGCAGGCTCGCAGGGGCCGATGTATATGTCGTCCGAGCAATATTCGGCCACGGCCTCATGGGAGCCTGATTTCTGGTCTGCCATTCGCAATAAAGTGCGCATGACCAAGCAGCGCACGCAGGAAGCCGCAGCCGAATACGCCTTGGCTCGTCTTAGCCTTCAGGCTGAACTGGCAAGCGACTATGTGCTGTTGCGTGGTCTGGACGCGCAGGCGGCAGTGTATAAGGATTCAATCCGCTATTATCAGACAGCCGTGCAGGTAACCAAAATGCGGCTGGCGGGCGCTATTGCGCCCGGTATGGATGTCTCGCGCGCTGAAGCGCAGCTTTATACCACGCAGGCGCAGGAAACCGAGATTGAAACCCAGCGCGAGGTGATGGAGCATGCCATCGCCGTTCTGGTCAATCAGGCGCCGGCTTCCTTTCACATTGCGCCCACCACTCATCTGAACTTTGCTGACGCCCAGCCACCCGTGGCGCTGCCAACAACGCTGCTGGAGCGTAGGCCCGATATTGCGGCAGCAGAACGTCGTATGGCGCAGGCTAACCGAGCCATTGGTGTGTCGCGTGCTGCGTTTTATCCGCACGTTACGTTCAACGCCATGACGGGCTTCATGGATAACGGGTTTGATCTCGCATCGCTCTCAAACTCCATGTACCAGTTTGGGGTGCAGGCTCTGATGCCACTGTTTCAGGGCGGTTTGCGGCGTGCTGAGTTGCAGCGCAACTGGTCCCAGTATCGGCAGGAAGAAGATTTGTATCGTGGAACGGTGCTGGATGCGTTTCAGGAGGTCGAGGACAATCTGACCCGCACCACCCGGTTAAAAACAGAAGCCTCGCAGCAAAGCAGTGCAGTTGACGCAGCCTTGCGCACACAAAGCATGACCATGGCGTTGTATACCGGCGGCCTGACCAACTATCTGGATGTTGTTGTGGCGCAGGTTGCAGCCTTGCAGGCCCGTATTGCGCTGGTGCAGGTCCAGACACGCGCGGTCGATGCGCGTGTGCAGCTTGTGCGGGCGCTGGGCGGCGGTTGGTCGCGGGCTGAATTGCCCAAGCCTGACCAGATCATGCCGTTCCATCCGCTTCAGTATGGCAATCTGCGGCATGCCAAGCCTTTGGCGGGGATTGATACCGAGGCTGACCCTGCTGCATCTGACCTGACTGGCGCGACTGATGCCGCATCAAAAACAGGTCAGCCACTTGACAGACCGTCAGCGCACCGGTAAGCGCGCCTTTCCTATCGGAACGCGGGAGGCTTTTTCTGCGCCATAACCATGGCAAGGACGAGGTCGAAAGAACCGCGGTTCGGGTTCAACAAGAGGAGTCCCGGATATGGCCAAAAAAGTTGTTGGCTACATCAAGCTTCAGATTCCGGCTGGTAAAGCGAATCCTTCGCCGCCAGTTGGTCCCGCGCTCGGTCAGCGTGGTCTGAACATCATGCAGTTCTGTAAAGAATTTAACGCCAAGACCCAGGGTCTTGAGCCAGGTATGCCGATTCCGGTCGTCATCACCGCTTATGCAGACCGTACGTTCAGCTTCATCACCAAAACCCCGCCGAACACGTATTTCCTGCTGAAGGCTGCCAAGATTTCCAAGGGTAGCCCAACAGTTGGTAAAAGCGCCGCTGTGGGTAAGGTGAACATGGCTCAGTTGCGTGAAATCGCTGAGCAGAAGTTCAAAGACATGAACGCCAACGACATCGATGGTGCAGTTCGGATGCTGATCGGCTCCGCTCGTGCCATGGGTCTGACGGTGGAGGGCTGAGAGTATGGCCAACAATAAGCGTATTGCCGCTGCGCAGGCAAAAGTGACGCGTGGTCAGGCTTATGGGCTGGATGCTGCTATTGCTCTGGTAAAGAGCAACGCAACCGCCAAATTCGACGAAACGGTTGAAATCTGCCTCAACCTGGGTATCGACCCGCGTCATGCTGACCAGATGGTTCGTGGTTTCGTTTCCCTGCCAAACGGCACGGGTAAGACGCTGCGCGTTGGTGTGTTTGCACGTGGTGCCAAGGCTGAAGAAGCTCAGGCTGCTGGTGCAGACGTTGTCGGCGCTGAAGACCTGATGGAAAAAGTGCAGGCTGGCGAAATCAACTTCGACCGCTGCATTGCAACTCCGGACATGATGGCTCTGGTGGGTCGTCTTGGTAAGATCCTCGGTCCGCGTGGTCTGATGCCGAACCCGAAGCTGGGCACCGTGACCATGGACGTTAAGGGTGCTATCGAAGCAGCTAAGTCCGGTCAGGTTGAATACCGTGCAGAAAAAGCCGGTATCGTTCATGCTGGTATCGGTAAGGCATCTTTTGATGCTGCCAAGCTGGAAGAAAATGCACGCGCATTCATTGATGCAGTGCAGAAGGCTCGTCCATCTGGTGCGAAAGGCGTTTACCTGAAAAAGGCTGCGCTATCTTCCACCATGGGTCCGGGCGTTCAGCTGGACGTCTCAGCTTTCGCTGGCTGAGTAAGAAATGCTGTCACGCCGGGTCTGTTCTGGTGTGATACCATAGGAAGAATGATCTTTGGTTCGTTCTTCCGAACCTGTCCGAGACCACACGCGGTGTGACCGTAATTGACCTTTCTGGGTCAGCGGGTGGTAAGACGGGGATGCTGGTTGCGGGTTACAGTATTGTGGCGTGCTCCGGGTATTCCGTTTGCAGGACAGGCGAGCAGAGCATCGTGATTTCATGATGCTCTAAGGGCAACCCGTTCTAACTGGCTTTTGGCCGGAAAGAACAAGACGGAGACGGGATTTGAACCGTACGGAAAAGCGGGACTTTGTAGCTTCCCTTGCCGCCGTGTTTGCCGAAACGTCCATGGTTGTGGTTACCCGTAATGACGGGCTGACCGTGGCTGATGTGACGGATCTGCGCCGCAAAGTGCGTGCAGCGGGAGCGACCTATAAAGTCGCGAAAAACCGGCTGGCAACTCTCGCCCTGGATGGGACCCAGTTCGACGGCATTGCGCCAATGCTGAAGGGGCCGACCGCGCTTGCGTGGGCAGCGGACCCTGTGGCAGTGGCGAAGGTGATCGTCGAGTTCGCCAAAACCAATGACAAGCTAGTAGTTGTCGGTGGTTCTCTTGGTTCGCAGGTGCTTGACGCCAGCGGAATCAAGGCTCTTGCCGAACTGCCGTCTCTGGACGTGCTGCGCGCACAGCTCGTGGGGCTTATCTCCACACCGGCTACGCGTATCGCAGGTGTCGTTCAGGCACCGGCAGGCCAGCTTGCTCGGGTTTTTGGGGCCTATGCCAAAACGGGTGAGGCGGAAGCCGCCTAAACTCACGCTCTCACAAGAAAGCGTGATTCCATTCTGGTGCGGCCTTTCATCTGGGAGGTTGCACTTTGCAAACCAGTGTTTATATTAGGAAGTCTAATCATGGCTGATCTGAACAAGCTCGTTGACGAACTGTCTGCTCTGACCGTTCTCGAAGCTGCTGAACTCTCCAAGCTGCTGGAAGAAAAGTGGGGCGTTTCTGCTGCTGCTCCGGTTGCTGTCGCTGCTGGTCCAGCTGCTGCCGCTGCTGCTCCGGCTGAAGAAAAGACCGAATTCGACGTCATCCTGGCTAAGGCTGGTGACAAGAAAATCAACGTCATCAAAGAAATCCGTGGCATCACCGGTCTGGGCCTGAAAGAAGCCAAGGACCTGGTCGAAGGTGCACCGAAGACCGTTAAAGAAGGCGTTAACAAAGACGAAGCCGAAAAAATCAAGAAGCTTCTTGAAGACAACGGCGCAAGCGTCGAAATTAAATAAGTTACCCATCATCCTGCCTTTGGCAGGGTAGTGGAAAAGGTTTTCGGGTGGAGGTATGTTTGCCTCTGCCCGTTTGCCTGTTTCGGGTTCTGTTTCGAAGCAGGGTTAAAAGCCGGGTTTCCCGGTTGAGTTAAGACCGAAGATCAAGAGATCGGACCATCAGGCTTGCGGGATAACGGCAGGCCTGATGGTCCGAGACAAGGGCGGGGCAGGAGCGACGATGAACGCAATCACCAAATCGTTCACAGGACGGAAGCGGATTCGCAAGAGTTTCGGGCGGATTCCCGAAATCGCTCCGATGCCGAACCTGATTGATGTGCAGCGCGCGTCTTACGAGACGTTTCTTCAGGCGAATGTTGCGCCTGATGCGCGCACGCCAACGGGTTTGCAGGAGGTTTTCCGGTCTGTATTCCCCATTAACGATTTTGCAGGTCGGGGACGGCTTGAGTTCGTTAGTTACGAATTCGAAGAGCCGAAATATGATGTTGAAGAATGCATTCAGCGTGGCCTGACGTTCTCTGCGCCGCTGAAGGTTATTCTGCGTCTCATCGTGTGGGATGTTGACGAAGATACGGGCTCGCGCTCGATCCGTGATATTAAAGAGCAGCCGGTTTACATGGGCGACATGCCCCTGATGACGGATAACGGTACCTTTATCATCAATGGTACAGAGCGCGTTATCGTCAGCCAGATGCACCGTTCACCGGGTGTCTTCTTTGATCACGATAAGGGTAAAACCCATTCATCCGGCAAATATCTCTTTGCTGCGCGTGTTATTCCGTATCGTGGATCATGGCTCGATTTTGAATTTGACGCCAAAGATCTGATTTACGTCCGTATCGACCGTAAGCGTAAACTGCCAGTCACCACTCTGCTGTATGCGCTTGAAGGTGCTGCTTCTGAAGCTGCCCGCAAAGCGAAAGCAGCCGAAGGTGGTGATGTCGATGCGCTCGACATCAAAGGCATGGATGATAATGAAATCCTCGCCTACTTCTATGGCACGGTTAAGTTCGTCAAAACCCAGAAAGGGTGGGCGCGTCCGTTCGATGCGGACTCTTTCCGTGGTCTGAAGCTGCTGGCTCCGCTGGTTGATGCTGAAACAGGCGAAGTGGTTGCTGAGGCAGAAGCCAAGCTGACCGCCCGCGCTGTGCGTAAGATCGCAGAAAAAACCCGTGAAGTGCTGGTTGGTGATATCGACCTGCTGGGCCGTTTCATTGCGCATGATATCGTTAATTATGATACCGGCGAAATCTACGGCGAAGCAGGTGAAGAAATCACCGAAGCACGCCTGACGGCTCTGGAAGAAGCTGGGGTTACCGAGCTGCCGCTGCTGGCTATCGACGGTGCAAATGGTCCGTGGATCCGCAATACGCTGACGGTTGATAAAAACAGCTCTCGTGATGAAGCGCTGATCGATATCTATCGTGTCATGCGTCCGGGTGAACCGCCGACGGCTGAAACAGCAGACGCCATGTTCCATGGTCTGTTCTTTGACGCAGATCGCTACGACCTGTCTTCTGTTGGTCGTGTGAAGATGAACATGCGTCTGGATCTTGATGCTCCCGACACCATGCGTGTTCTGCGTAAAGAAGACATTCTGCGCACTATCAAAGTGATGTGTGAACTGAAAGATGGTCGCGGCCAGATCGACGATATCGATAACCTTGGTAACCGTCGTGTTCGCTCTGTGGGCGAATTGATGGAAAACCAGTATCGCGTTGGTCTGCTACGTATGGAGCGCGCCATCCGCGAACGTATGGGGTCTGTTGATATTGATACGGTCATGCCGCATGACCTGATCAACGCAAAACCTGCCGCTGCTGCTGTGCGTGAATTTTTTGGTTCTTCGCAGCTGAGCCAGTTCATGGATCAGACCAATCCGCTGTCTGAAGTCACGCATAAGCGTCGTCTTTCAGCGCTTGGTCCGGGCGGTTTGACCCGTGAGCGCGCGGGCTTTGAAGTCCGAGACGTTCACCCGACCCATTATGGTCGTATCTGCCCGATTGAAACGCCTGAAGGCCCGAACATCGGTCTGATCAACTCTCTGGCCACCTATGCCAAGGTGAACAAATACGGCTTCATTGAAACGCCGTACCGTCTGGTGAAAGATGGCGTTCTTCAGGATGGCTGGAAGTATCTTTCCGCCATGGAAGAAGAAAAGCTGATCGTTGCTCAGGCTGACGCGAAGCAAAGTTCTGATGGTGCACTGACCGACGATCTGGTTTCTGTCCGTCGTGGGGGTGACTTCCGTCTTGTGCCGCCGACTGAAGTGACGGCTTGTGACGTGTCACCAAAGCAGCTTGTGTCTGTTGCTGCGGCGCTCATTCCGTTCCTTGAAAACGATGACGCGAACCGTGCACTGATGGGTTCAAACATGCAGCGTCAGGCTGTGCCGCTGGTGCGCTCTGATGCGCCGCTGGTTGGCACGGGCATGGAAGCTGCTGTTGCTCATGACTCCGGTGCAACCATCGTTGCCAAACGTGACGGTATTGTTGACCAGATTGATGGTGCCCGTATCGTTGTTCGTGCAACGGATGCCAATGGGTCCACGCAGGGCGTTGATATTTACCGTTTGCGTAAATATTCACGTTCCAACCAGTCAACCTGCATCAACCAGCGCCCGCTGGTGCATGTTGGTAATCAGGTGCGTGCTGGTGACATCATTGCGGATGGTCCATCAACGGAGCTGGGTGAACTGGCGCTGGGTCGTAACGTGCTGGTCGCGTTCATGCCCTGGAACGGTTACAACTTCGAAGATTCTATCCTGATCTCCGAACGTATTGCGAAAGATGACGTCTTCACCTCGATCCATATCGAGGAATTTGAAGTCATGGCCCGTGATACCAAGTTGGGTCAGGAAGAAATTACGCGTGATATTCCCAATGTTGGGGAAGAAGCACTGCGTAATCTGGACGAAGCAGGCATTGTATATGTCGGCGCTGAAGTGAATCCGGGCGATATTCTTATCGGTAAGGTGACACCAAAAGGCGAAAGCCCGATGACGCCGGAAGAAAAACTTCTGCGTGCCATCTTTGGTGAAAAAGCATCTGACGTGCGTGATACGTCTCTGCGTCTGCCCCCTGGCACGACCGGAACAATTGTTGACGTGCGTGTGTTCTCTCGTCGTGGTGTTGATAAAGACGAACGAGCAATGGCCATTGAACGGGCCGAAATTGAACGTCTGTCCAAAGACCGTGATGACGAACGCGGTATTCAGGAACGTTCTTTCTACAGCCGTCTGCGTGAAAAACTGCTGGGTCAGGTTGCTGGTGCTGGGTTTAAGGGTATCCGCTCCGGTACGGAAATCACAGACGAAGTGCTGGACGAGCATCCTCGCGGTGCTTGGCGGAACATTGTTGTCGCGTCTGACGCAGTCATGGCTGAGCTTGAAACGCTGCGTCGCGAATTTGATGCCTCCGTGCAGAAAATTCAGGCCCGTTTCGACAGCAAGGTTGAAAAGCTTCAGCGTGGTGATGAACTGCCACCTGGCGTGATGAAAATGGTCAAGGTGTTTGTGGCCGTGAAGCGTAAGCTTCAGCCGGGTGACAAAATGGCTGGTCGTCACGGGAACAAGGGTGTTGTCTCCCGCGTGGTTCCTGTTGAAGACATGCCTTTCCTTGAAGATGGCACGTCAGTTGACATCGTGCTGAACCCGCTTGGTGTCCCGTCACGTATGAACGTGGGGCAGATTCTTGAAACGCATCTTGGCTGGGCCTGTGCAAATCTGGGTCGTGGCATCGGTGATCTGGTAGATGACTACCAGCGCAACGGTGAGAAGCGTCAGGAACTGCTTGATCGTCTGAAAGACGTTTACGGCGACAAGATCTACGAAGACGATATTGCCAACATGAGCAATGACGAACTGGTAGAACTTGCCAATAACCTGCGCAAAGGCGTGCCTATTGCCACGCCAGTGTTCGATGGGGCTTCCATTCCGGATATCGAAGCTATGCTTGAAAAGGCTGGCGTGGATAAATCTGGTCAGTCTCAGTTGATCGATGGTCGGACGGGCGAACCGTTTGAACGTAAGACCACGGTTGGTTACATCTATATGCTCAAACTGCATCACCTTGTTGATGACAAGATCCATGCACGTTCCATTGGGCCATACTCGCTTGTTACGCAGCAGCCGCTGGGTGGTAAGGCGCAGTTTGGTGGCCAGCGTTTCGGTGAAATGGAAGTCTGGGCGCTTGAAGCTTATGGTGCTGCCTATACGCTGCAGGAAATGCTGACGGTGAAATCGGATGACGTGTCCGGTCGAACCAAGGTTTATGAAGCCATTGTGCGTGAGCAGGATGATTTCGAAGCCGGTATTCCGGAAAGCTTTAACGTTCTGATCAAGGAACTGAAGTCTCTTGGTCTGAATGTTGAGCTGGAGCAGGGGGCCGAATAAAGGTGAGCACCCGCACCATTTTCCGTTCTAATTTTGAAGGGGCAGCCGAAATGACGATTTCGGCGCCCCACTTCCCGCTGGGGGCTTCGGCACATGAATGAACTCATGAAAATTCTTGGCCAGACCGGCCAGGCGATGACCTTCGATCAGATCAAGATCCAGTTGGCGTCGCCAGAGCAGATCCGGTCATGGTCGTTCGGTGAAATCAAGAAGCCCGAGACAATCAACTACCGGACATTCAAGCCGGAGCGTGACGGTCTGTTCTGCGCCCGTATCTTTGGCCCGATCAAAGACTACGAATGCCTTTGCGGTAAATACAAGCGGATGAAATTCCGCGGTATTGTCTGTGAAAAGTGCGGCGTGGAAGTAACCTTGGCCAAAGTGCGTCGTGAACGTATGGGCCATATTCAGCTTGCTAGCCCGGTTGCGCACATCTGGTTCCTGAAGTCGCTGCCAAGCCGTATCGGCCTGATGGTCGATATGACGCTGAAAGATCTGGAAAAAGTTCTCTATTTTGAGAACTATCTGGTTCTTGAACCCGGTACGTCGCCGCTGAAGCAGTATTCTCTCCTGACCGAGGAACAGTACCTCGATGCCATGGACGAATACAGCGAAGAAGGCGTTGAAGTCGGCATCGGCGCTGAAGCCATCAAAAAGGTTCTTGAACGCATTGACTGTGATGCCGAAAAGGTAGAGCTGCGTCAGGAACTGAAAGAAACCACCTCTGAAGCCAAGCGTAAAAAGCTGGTCAAGCGGCTTAAGCTTATTGAAGCTTTTGCTGAGAGTGGTTCTCGTCCGGAATGGATGATTCTGGATCTGGTGCCGGTTATCCCGCCAGAACTGCGTCCGCTGGTTCCGCTTGATGGTGGCCGTTTTGCAACGTCTGACCTGAACGATCTTTATCGTCGTGTTATCAACCGTAACAACCGTCTCAAGCGCCTGATGGAACTGCGTGCGCCCGATATCATCGTGCGTAACGAAAAGCGTATGCTTCAGGAAGCGGTTGACGCGCTGTTTGATAACGGTCGTCGCGGTCGTGCCATTACAGGTGCGAACAAGCGTCCACTGAAGTCGCTGTCTGACATGCTGAAAGGCAAGCAGGGCCGTTTCCGTCAGAACCTTCTGGGTAAGCGCGTTGACTACTCTGGCCGTTCGGTCATCGTGGTTGGGCCGGAACTCAAGCTGCATCAGTGTGGCTTGCCGAAGAAGATGGCTCTGGAACTGTTCAAGCCGTTCATTTATTCCAAGCTGGAAAAATACGGTCACGCTACAACCATCAAAGCTGCAAAGCGTATGGTGGAAAAAGAGCGTCCAGAAGTCTGGGATATCTTGGAAGAAGTGATCCGCGAGCATCCGGTGATGCTAAACCGCGCGCCAACACTTCACCGTCTTGGTATTCAGGCCTTCGAACCGGTGCTGGTTGAAGGAAAAGCTATTCAGCTTCATCCGCTCGTTTGTACCGCGTTTAATGCGGACTTTGATGGTGACCAGATGGCTGTGCACGTGCCTCTGAGCCTTGAAGCTCAGCTCGAAGCACGCGTGCTGATGATGTCCACCAACAACATTCTGAGCCCGGCAAACGGTAAGCCGATTATTGTGCCGTCTCAGGATATTGTTCTCGGGCTTTATTACCTCAGCCTTGAACTGCCAGAATTTGCCGCGACGCCTGATCGTAGCGAATATGACGAAACAACAGGTCTGCTGGTTAAAGAAGGTGCTCCTTCCTTCTCCTCCATCGGGGAAGTTGAATACGCTCTAAATGCCGGTGCGCTTAAACTGCATGACAAAATCCGTGCACGCCTTGAAAGCGTGAAAAAGGATGGTCAGAAAGTTTACGAAACCATCGTCACTACTCCAGGTCGTGTTCTGATCGCGCAGATCCTGCCGAAGAGCGATGCTATTCCGTTCTCTCTCATCAACAAGCAGCTGACCAAAAAAGCTGTTTCTGACGTGATTGATACGGTTTACCGTCACTGTGGTCAGAAAGAAGCGGTTATCTTCTGTGACCGCTTGATGGCTCTTGGTTTCCGTCACGCAGCTAAAGCCGGTATTTCCTTCGGTAAGGATGACATGATCATCCCGGCTGAAAAGAAAGTGCTGGTTGATCGTACGGCTGCTGAAGTGAAAGAGTTTGAACAGCAGTATCAGGATGGTCTGATTACGGCTGGCGAACGCTACAACAAGGTGGTTGACGCTTGGTCACGCTGCACGGACGAAGTCCAGGCCGCTATGACCAAGGAAATTTCTCGTCAGGAAATTGGTAAGCCGATCAATTCTGTCTGGATGATGAGCCACTCCGGTGCTCGTGGGTCACCGGCACAGATGAAGCAGCTTGCCGGTATGCGTGGTCTTATGGCCAAGCCGTCTGGTGAAATTATCGAACAGCCGATTATCGCCAACTTTAAAGAAGGTCTGTCGGTTCTCGATTACTTTACGTCTACCCATGGTGCACGTAAGGGGCTGGCCGATACTGCTCTGAAGACTGCTAACTCTGGTTATCTGACCCGTCGTCTGGTTGACGTGGCGCAGGATAGCATCATCATCGAGGAAGATTGCGGTACGGAACGCGGTCTGACGGTGCGTGCAGTTCTGGATGCCGGTGAAGTTGTTGCGTCTCTGTCTGAACGTATTCTGGGACGTACCGCTGCGGCTGACATTATTGACCCTGCTTCAGGGGAAGTGCTGCTGCCACGCAATAAGCTGATTGAAGAAGCTGATGCAGAGCGCATTGAAAATGCGGGCATCGAATCGGTCTTCATTCGCTCAGTGCTGACATGCGATAGCCGTGTTGGTGTTTGTGGCCACTGTTACGGCCGTGACCTTGCACGCGGCACGCCGGTCAACATTGGTGAAGCTGTTGGCGTTATTGCTGCACAGTCAATCGGTGAACCGGGCACGCAGCTGACAATGCGTACCTTCCATATTGGTGGTGCAGCGCAGCGTGGTGCTGAGCAGTCCATGATTGAAGCCCTGCGAGACGGTAAAGTGGTTATCCGTAATCGCAACGTTGTGCAGAACTCTCAGAACGTGCCGATTGTCATGGCCCGTAACTGTGAAATTCTACTTACCGACGATGCTGGTGTGGAAAAAGCACGCTACCGTGTGCCGTATGGTGCGCGTCTGCTCACGACCGAAGGCGCATCTGTTGTCCGTGGTCAGAAGCTGGCCGAGTGGGACCCATACACACTGCCTATCATTACCGAAAAAGCCGGTAAGATTGAGTATCTTGACCTGATTGATTCCATCACGCTTGTTGAGCGTATGGACGAAGTCACAGGCCTGACCTCAAAAGTGGTGGTGGACTACAAGCAGGCAGGTAAGGGCGTTGACCTACGGCCACGTCTCCAGCTTAAAGGTCCGAACGGCGAAGTTGTGAAACTGGATAACGGCAGCGATGCCCGTTACTTCCTGTCTCCTGAAACGCTGTTGTCCATTGAAAATGGTGCAGAGGTGCATGCTGGTGACGTGCTGGCACGTCTGCCGCGTGAAGGGTCCAAGACGCGTGATATTACGGGTGGTCTGCCACGTGTGGCAGAACTGTTCGAAGCACGTCGTCCGAAAGACCACGCCATCATTGCTGAAATGGAAGGCCGTGTTGAGTTCGGGAAAGATTACAAGTCCAAACGCCGCATTATCGTGAAAAACGATGAAACGGGTGAAGAGACTGAATATCTGATTCCGAAAGGCAAGCACGTTTCCGTTCAGGAAGGCGACTTTGTAGAAAAAGGCGATCCGCTGGTCGACGGTCCCCGCGTGCCACACGATATTCTGAAGGTCATGGGGGTAGAGGCTCTGTCCGATTACCTCGTTAATGAAATTCAGGATGTCTACCGTCTGCAGGGTGTGAAGATTAACGATAAGCATATTGAGGTTATCGTTCGCCAGATGCTTCAGAAAGTGGAAATTCTGGAGCCTGGTGACACGACTTACCTGATTGGCGAAACCGTTGATCGGATTGAGCTGGATATCGAAAACACGAAGTGCCTGAATGCGGGTGAGCGTCCTGCTCTCGCCATGCCGGTTCTGCAGGGTATTACCAAAGCTTCCTTGCAGACGCAGTCCTTCATCTCTGCTGCCTCCTTCCAGGAAACCACGCGTGTTCTGACGGAAGCAGCGACGGCCGGCAAGGTTGATACCCTGAACGGCCTGAAAGAGAACGTGATTGTCGGTCGCCTGATCCCTGCCGGAACAGGTAGCGTCATGAACCGTCTGCGTGCGATTGCAGCGTCTCAGGATCGTCAGCGTGTTGGCCGGTCTTCAGCTGCTGAATAAAATAGTCTTCTAGACTATTAATGAGAACGAAGGGGGACCGGGCTAACGCCTTGGTCCCTTTTCTTTTTTGGTCTTATTGGCTCTAACCTTAGAGAATCGCGCATCCATGCTTGACTTCATGCGGGTGCGGGGTTAGGTAGCAGCCCTCAGCTCCGCTCCATTGCAGGGGCAGGGGCAAATCTAATTCTCTGTTTAAGCATGCGGTAGGCTTCCGGCAGGAAGTAACGCCGGATGTAAAGATAGCCCCACACGGGTGTTGTTGCTCGGTGGGATTTTTAAATGACAGTCGGCAGCCGATAAAAAGGTTAGCCGGCCGAACTGTGTAAGGATCGGGAAAGGCGCATGCCGACCATCAACCAGCTCATTGCCAAGGGGCGCAAGCCTGCGGTTAAGCGCAACAAGGTGCCTGCACTGCAGGGCTGCCCCCAGAAACGTGGTGTTTGCACCCGTGTTTATACGACGACGCCCAAAAAGCCGAACTCCGCACTGCGTAAAGTTGCCAAGGTGCGTCTGACGAACGGTTATGAGGTGGTTAGCTATATTCCGGGTGAAGGCCATAACCTTCAGGAACATAGTGTCGTGCTAATCCGTGGCGGTCGCGTAAAGGATCTTCCGGGTGTGCGTTACCATATCCTTCGCGGTGTACTCGATACCCAGGGTATCGCTAAGCGTCGCCAGCGGCGTTCGCTTTATGGCGCTAAGCGTCCGAAGTAAGGGAAGGTTAAGGTATGAGCCGCCGTCACCGCGCTGTTAAGCGTGAGATTCTTCCTGATCCGAAGTTTGGAGACATCGTTATCACGCGTTTCATGAACGCCCTGATGTACGATGGCAAGAAATCCACTGCGGAAGGGATTGTATATGGAGCTCTCGAGGCGCTGGTGCGTCGGAGTGGGGCTTCAGCTGATCCGGTAGCGTTGTTCCACAATGCTCTGGATAATGTTAAGCCTGCTGTAGAGGTTCGTTCCCGCCGTGTTGGTGGTGCGACGTATCAGGTTCCTGTTGAAGTTCGTGCAGAACGTCGTCAGGCGCTTGCTATCCGCTGGGTGATTGATGCCTCCCGTAAGCGGGGTGAAAACACCATGCAGGACCGGCTGTCCAACGAACTGATGGACGCCGTGAATAACCGTGGCGCTGCTGTAAAGAAGCGTGAAGATACCCATCGTATGGCTGAAGCAAACAAAGCATTCAGTCACTATCGCTGGTAATCTTCTCAGGGGTATGGCGTTCACTCTCTGGTGAGTGAGAGCACACTTATTAGAAACTGCATCCCGATAAATTCGTGGGGCATGGAGTAGAGAAATGGCTAAGGCTAAATTTGAGCGGAATAAACCGCACTGCAACATCGGTACGATCGGCCACGTTGATCATGGCAAGACGTCTCTGACCGCTGCAATCACTAAGACGCTGGCTAAGGCTGGTGGTGCCGAATTCAAGGCATACGACCAGATCGATGCGGCTCCTGAAGAACGCGCTCGTGGTATCACCATTTCCACCGCACACGTGGAATACGAAACCGCGAACCGTCATTACGCACACGTCGACTGCCCTGGACATGCTGACTACGTGAAGAACATGATCACGGGTGCAGCGCAGATGGACGGCGCGATCCTGGTTGTGTCTGCAGCTGACGGCCCAATGCCTCAGACTCGTGAGCACATCCTGCTTGCTCGTCAGGTTGGTGTGCCTGCGCTGGTTGTCTTCCTGAACAAGGTTGACCAAGTTGACGATCCGGAACTGCTTGAACTGGTTGAAATGGAAGTTCGTGAGCTTCTGTCTTCTTATCAGTTCCCTGGCGACGATATCCCCATCATCAAGGGTTCTGCTCTGGTAACGCTGGAAGATGGTGACCCGGAAATCGGTGAAAACCGCGTGCGTGACCTGATGGATGCGGTTGACTCCTACATCCCGCAGCCGGAACGCCCTGTTGATCGTCCGTTCCTGATGCCGATCGAAGACGTGTTCTCCATCTCTGGTCGTGGTACTGTTGTGACCGGTCGTGTTGAGCGTGGCGTTGTGAACGTTGGTGACGAAGTTGAAATCGTGGGTCTGAAAGACACCGTGAAGACAACTGTTACCGGTGTTGAAATGTTCCGTAAGCTGCTTGATCGCGGTGAAGCTGGTGACAACATTGGTGCGCTGGTTCGTGGCACGAAGCGTGAAGACGTTGAGCGTGGTCAGGTTCTTGCAAAGCCGGGTTCAATCACCCCGCACAAGAAGTTCAAGGCAGAAGCTTACATCCTGACGAAGGAAGAAGGTGGCCGTCATACGCCGTTCTTCACCAACTATCGTCCGCAGTTCTACTTCCGTACGACTGACGTAACGGGTGTTGTGCACCTGCCGGAAGGCACGGAAATGGTTATGCCTGGCGATAACTGCGCCATGGATGTTGAACTGATTGCACCGATCGCCATGGATGAAGGTCTCCGCTTCGCTATTCGCGAAGGTGGCCGCACCGTTGGTGCAGGTGTTGTGGCTTCTATCACCGAATAATTCGGATAGTAGCCTAGGACTGTATGGCCCCGGCTGAGTCAATCAGCCGGGGTCTTACTTGGCGGCCGGGTTTCCCCGGACAAGTAAAGTGTTGGACTAAGAAACAATGGACAACCAGAACATCCGCATTCGCCTAAAGGCGTACGATCACCGCGTGCTGGACAACAGCACAAAAGAGATCGTAAACACGGCGAAGCGTACGGGTGCGCGGGTTCGGGGTCCTATCCCGCTGCCGACGCATATCGAACGGTTTACTGTAAACCGCTCTCCCCACGTGGATAAGAAGAGCCGCGAACAGTTCGAAATTCGGACTCATCGCCGCCTGCTCGATATTGTCGAGCCAACTCCGCAGACCGTGGACGCTCTCATGAAACTCGACCTCGCCGCTGGCGTGGATGTCGAGATCAAACTTTAAGGTCCAGACGATGCGCACCGGATTAATCGCAAAGAAGTTGGGCATGTCCCGACTGTTCAAGGAAGATGGCACGCATGTGCCTGTTACCGTCCTGCATGTTGATGCCGTGCAGGTGGTTGATGTTCGTACCCAGGAGCGGGACGGCTATACAGCTGTTCAGCTTGGTATGAGCAACGCCAAGGTAAAAAATGTCACCAAGCCGAACCGCGGCCATTTTGCCCGCACCAAGGTTGAGCCAAAAAAGAAGCTGGTTGAATTCCGTGTAGCTGACGATGCTACGCTGGAAGCTGGCGCTTCTCTTTCTGCTGCTCACTTTGTTGTTGGCCAGAAAGTGGACGTGACAGGCACCAGCAAAGGTAAGGGGTTTGCAGGCGCAATGAAGCGCTGGAACTTCGCTGGTCTGGAAGCCTCCCACGGTGTGTCCATCTCTCACCGTTCTCATGGTTCTACCGGTAACCGTCAGGATCCTGGTAAAACCTTCAAGAACAAGAAGATGGCTGGTCATCTTGGTGATGAGCGAATTACTACTCTGAATCTTGAAATCGCTGCGATTGATCCGGAAAAGAACCTGATCATGATCCGTGGTTCCGTTCCTGGAGCCAAAAACGGGGTCGTTCTGGTTCGCGATGCGATCAAAAAAGCCCGCCATGTCGACGCGCCATATCCGGCAGCTCTCGTGACGGCGGAGGGCTGAGGTCATGGAAATCGAAATCAAAACGCTTGATAACGGCACTGCAGGTTCCGCTACTCTTCCGGACGAACTTTTTGCTGTTGCCCCGCGCGCAGACATCATGGCGCGTGTTGTTCACTGGCAGCTGGCAAAACGCCGTGCTGGTACGCATGCTGTAAAAGGCATGGGCGCTGTGTCTGGTACAACAAAGAAGCCGTACAAGCAGAAGGGCACGGGTAGTGCTCGTCAGGGCTCTTTGCGTGCACCTCAGTATCGCACTGGTGGTGTGGTTCATGGCCCGGTTTCCCGTGATCATGGCTACGACCTGCCCAAGAAAGTGCGTCGTCTGGGTTTGATCTCTGCGCTTTCCCAGAAAGCACAGGACGGCAAGCTGATTGTTCTGCAGTCTGCTTCTGGCGTTGCCCGCACAAGCGAACTGGCAGTCAAGCTGAAAAACCTCGGCCTGAAATCCGCCCTTATTGTTGACGCTGCTGTTGATGAAGGCTTCGTTCGCGCTGCGCGCAACCTGCCGAAGATCGACGTTCTGCCTACGATCGGCGCCAACGTGTATGATATTCTTAACCACGAGGTTCTGGCCATCACCCAGGCAGGTCTCGAAGGTCTGAAGGAGCGCCTGGCATGACCAACATTCTTGCTCTGCGCAAGAAAGCCGAGCGTCTTTCCCGTGAAGCGATGTACGACATTGTTCGTGCACCGCTGGTGACGGAAAAGGCAACTGCGCTTTCTGAAAAAAATCAGGTTGTTTTCAAAGTTGCCATTACGGCAACCAAGCCTGAAATCAAGGTTGCAGTGGAAACACTGTTCGGCGTCAAGGTTGTTGGTGTGAACACCCTTGTCCAGAAGGGCAAGACCAAGCGCTTCAAAGGGCGTATGGGGCAGCGTTCTGACATCAAGAAGGCGTTCGTCCAGCTTGCGGAAGGTCAGTCAATTGACCTGACCGCCAAACTGGCGTGACGTGGGGTAGGAACAAATGGCACTGAAGCACTTTAATCCCGTCACGCCGAGCCTTCGCGGCACGGTTCTGATTGATCGCGCCGATCTGTGGAAAGGCAAGCCGGTCAAGCAGCTGACCGAAGGTAAGAACAAGACTGGCGGCCGTAACAATAACGGTCGTACCACGTCGCGTTTCCGTGGTGGTGGTCACAAGCAGTCTTACCGTTATGTCGACTTCAAGCGTCGCAAATTTGACGTGCTGGGCACGGTTGAGCGTCTGGAATATGACCCCAACCGTACCGCCTTCATCGCGCTGGTGAAGTATGAAGATGGCGAACTGGCTTACATTCTGGCTCCGCAGCGTCTGAAAGTGGGTGACAATGTCATCGCTGGCACGCGCGTTGACATTAAGCCAGGGAACGCAATGCCGCTGGCCTCTATCCCGGTCGGCACCATTGTGCACAACATCGAACTGAAGCAGGGAGCTGGTGGTAAGCTGGCCCGTTCTGCAGGCACCTATGCCCAGCTCGTTGGTAAGGACTCCGGTTACGCGCAGATCAAACTGCAGTCTGGTGAACTTCGTGTTGTGCGTGGTGAATGCATGGCAACTGTTGGGGCTGTGTCCAATCCGGACAACATGAACCAGCATCTGGGTAAAGCCGGTCGTGCCCGTTGGTTGGGTCGTCGTCCGCACAACCGCGGCGTTGTGATGAACCCGGTTGACCATCCACATGGTGGTGGTGAAGGCCGCACATCTGGTGGTCGTCATCCGGTTACGCCGTGGGGCAAGCCCACCAAAGGTTACAAAACTCGGGTCAATAAGCGTACGGACAGTCTGATTATCCGTCGTCGCAAGACCGGCAAGTAAGGGGCAATAGAAGATGGCACGTTCCGTCTGGAAAGGCCCGTTCGTCGACGGGTATCTGCTGAGCAAAGCTGAAGCGTCCCGTGCGTCGGGTCGTAACGAAGTGATCAAGATCTGGTCACGTCGTTCCACGATCCTTCCGCAGTTCGTTGGACTGACGTTCGGTGTTTACAATGGTCACAAGTTCCTGCCTGTGCAGGTGACGGAGAATATGGTCGGACACAAGTTCGGTGAATTTTCTCCCACCCGTACGTTCCACGGGCACGGGGCTGATAAGAAGTCGAAGCGGGGCTAAAATGAGCAAGCCGAAACAGCCGCGCACGCTCGCGGAAACAGAAGCGCAGGCCGTTACGCGCAACATTCGGGTTAGTCCCCGCAAGTTGAACCTTGTTGCTGGTCTTATCCGCAACAAGTCTGCGTCTCAGGCAGTAGCCACTCTTACGTTCTCCAAGCGCCGCATTGCGCAGCAGGTCAAAAAGACTCTGGAAAGCGCGATTGCAAATGCAGAGAACAATCATCAGCTGGATGTTGACCAGCTGGTGGTTAAGACGGCTGAAGTTGGGAAGTCCATCGTGATGCGTCGCTTCCATGCGCGTGGTCGTGGTCGTTCTGCCCGTGTTGAAAAATTCTTCAGCCATCTGAAGATCGTTGTTGCTGAACGGGCTCCTGAGCCAGAAGCAGCTTCTACTGAGCAGAAGGCGGCCTGAGGTATGGGACACAAAGTCAATCCGATCGGGCTTCGGCTCGGTATCAATCGCACCTGGGATAGCCGCTGGTATGCTGATGGCGACTATTCTCGCCTGCTGCATGAAGACCTGAAGCTGCGCGCATTCCTGCGTCGCAAGCTTTCTGGCGCTGGTGTGTCTCGCGTTGTTATCGAACGTCCGGCCAAGAAGCCGCGCGTGACGATCTACGCAGCACGTCCTGGCGTGGTTATCGGCAAGAAGGGTCAGGACATTGACGCTCTGCGTAAAGAGCTGACCCGTATGGCTGGCACAGAAGTGGCTCTCAACATCGTTGAGATCCGCAAGCCGGAAATCGACGCGACACTGGTTGCTGACAACATTGCACAGCAGCTTGAACGCCGCGTTGCATTCCGTCGTGCCATGAAGCGTGCAGTCCAGTCTGCTATGCGTCTTGGCGCACAGGGTATCCGGATCAACTGCTCCGGTCGTCTTGGTGGTGCGGAAATCGCTCGTATCGAGTGGTATCGTGAAGGCCGCGTGCCGCTTCACACTCTGCGCGCCGACATCGATTACGGAACAGCCACAGCGAAGACCACCTACGGCACCTGCGGTGTTAAGGTTTGGATCTTCAAAGGTGAAATCCTGGCGCATGACCCACTGGCTCAGGACCGCCGGGCGGCCGAACAGGCCCCTCAGCGCTGAGGCGAAGGATAGAAGACAATGCTTTCTCCAAAGCGTACTAAATTCCGCAAGGCGCATAAAGGTCGTATTCACGGCCTCGCCAAAAGCGGCACCACGCTTAACTTTGGCACGTTCGGTCTGAAGGCTCTTCAGCCCGAACGTATCACTGCACGTCAGATCGAAGCGTCACGTCGCGCCATCACGCGCGCCATGAAACGTGCCGGTCGCGTGTGGATTCGTATTTTTCCTGACCTTCCGGTCTCGACAAAGCCTGCAGAAGTGCGTATGGGCTCCGGCAAGGGATCACCTGAATACTGGGTGGCCCGCGTGAGGCCTGGTCGTATTTTGTTTGAAATCGAAGGCGTGCCGCCTGAAGTTGCGCGTGAAGCGTTGGCTCTCGGTGCAGCGAAGCTGCCGATCAAGACAAAGTTTGTGACCCGAATTGGAGATGCGTGAGATGGCAAAGGCAACAAAGCCAGCTGATCTGCGTGCCAAGACGTCAGACGAACTGAACGCGCTTCTGCTTGAGCTGAAGCGTGAACAGCTTAATCTGCGTTTCCAGCAGGCAACCGGGCAGACCGAAGGGCAGAGCCGCGTTCGGGTGATCCGTCGTGAAATTGCGCGCATCAAGACGATTGTGGCGCAAAATGAGAAGACTGCGGCAGGTGCGAAAACATCTGCTGCCATTTCCTGAAGGGAGTTGGACGATGCCAAGGCGCGTCCTTACCGGACGTGTGACCAGCGACAAAATGGACAAGACCGTTACGGTTCTTGTCGAACGTCGCGTCATGCATCCGCTGTATAAGAAGTTCATCCGTCGCTCTAAGAAATATGCAGCGCACGATGAAGAAAATGTCTGCAAGATGGGCGATACGGTGCGCATTATCGAGTGCACTCCGATTTCCCGCCGGAAGACGTGGGCTGTTGTTTCTCGCAATGGCGAGGTCGTAGACGCCTCCGCTGCTGGCGTTTCGGCGTAAGGTAAGGATATCGAAACATGATCCATCCCGAGACCAACCTCGACGTTGCCGATAACTCCGGTGCGCGTCAGGTGCAGTGCATCAAGGTGCTGGGCGGTTCCAAGCGGAAGTCTGCCTCGGTCGGCGACGTGATCGTCGTGTCTGTCAAAGAAGCCATCCCCCGTGGGAAGGTGAAAAAAGGCGACGTCCACCAAGCTGTTATCGTCCGTACGTCTTATCCGGTTCGCCGCCCTGACGGCAGTGCAATCCGTTTTGATAAGAACGCAGCTGTGCTGATCAACAAGCAGCAGGAGCCGATCGGCACCCGTATTTTCGGACCGGTTGTTCGTGAACTGCGTGCGCGCAAGTTCATGAAGATCATTTCTCTGGCGCCGGAGGTGCTATAAATGGCTGCGCGTATTAAAAAAGGCGATACAGTCGTTGTCATCAGCGGTTCCTCAAAGGGAATCGAAGGTGAAGTTCTTTCTGTGCGTCCGGCAGAAAATCGCGCCATTGTGCGTGGTGTTGCTGTTGTGAAGCGTCACCAGAAAGCGACCCGTATGGGTGAAGAAGGTGGCATTATTTCTCGTGAAGCCCCGGTTCACCTTTCCAATCTGAAGCTGGTTGATCCAGCTTCCAAGAAGCCAACTCGTGTTGGCTTCCGTGTATTGGAAGATGGGCGCAAAGTTCGTGTTGCTAAAGCAACCGGCGAAGTCATTGAAGGCTGAGGGGGCGAGAATGAGTGACTCTAAGAACGTTCGTTCCGTTCCTCGTTTTCAGGAACGCTATGAAAGCGAATTGCGTGCCAAGCTGCGTGAGCAGTTCGGTTACAAAAATATCATGCAGGTTCCGCGGCTGGAAAAAATCGTCCTGAATATGGGCGTTGGTGAAGCTGCGGGTGACCAGAAGAAGCTTGATGCTGCTTTTGCTGAAATGACACTGATTGCTGGTCAGAAACCAGTTAAAACAGTGGCAAAGAAAGCAATCGCTGGGTTTAAGATTCGTGAAGGTCTGCCAATTGGTTGTAAAGTGACACTGCGCCGTGCGCAGATGTACGAATTCCTTGATCGTCTGGTTACGATTGCGATGCCGCGTATTCGCGACTTCCGTGGTCTGCCGGCTAACAAGGGTTTTGACGGGCGTGGCAATTTTGCGCTTGGTCTGAAAGAACAGATCGTTTTCCCGGAAATCGACTACGATAAAGTTGACGAAATCCGTGGTATGGACGTTGTGTTCGTGACCAGTGCAAAGACGGATGCTGAAGCAAAAGCGCTTCTTAAAGCATTCGATCTTCCCTTTGCAGCCTGAGGAAAATCGTCTACCTGTCACCAGGTGTTGTTGTCTTGGAAAACCATCGAAGGTTTTCGAAGGGTTCCGGAGGATAAAAATATATGGCTAAGACTTCTGCCATCACGCGTAATGCCAAGCGTGCTCGCATGGCAACGCGTGACAAGGAAAAGCGTGCGGCGCTGAAAAACATCGTGATGGACCGCTCGCTTCCTGTAGAAGATCGGTTTGATGCGTCTTTGAAGCTGGCTGAACTGCCTCGTAATGGTTCGCGCGTTCGCGTGCGTCTCCGTTGCAAGCTTACGGGCCGTTCTCGTGGTAACTACCGCAAGTTTGAGCTGTGCCGTATTGCACTGCGTGATCTGGCTTCTACCGGCCAGATTCCGGGCTTGGTTAAAGCTAGCTGGTAAGGGCGCACAATGTCACTTTCTGATCCGCTGGGTGATATGCTCACCCGCATCCGTAACGCACAGCGTGCGCGTCATACCGCCTGTGTGTCTCCGGCTTCTAATCTGCGTTCAAACGTTCTTGATGCACTTCAGCGTGAAGGCTACATCCGTGGCTACAAGCGTGAAGAAGTCCGCAAGGGCATCGTTCAGCTGCATATCGAGCTGAAATACGCTGAAGGCGAACCGGTTATCAAAGAAATTCACCGTGTGTCCCGTCCTGGTCGCCGTGTGTATTCTAAAATTAAAGAATTGCCGCGTGTGCGTGCCGGTCTGGGTGTTTCCATCCTGTCCACACCGCGTGGTGTTCTTTCCGATGTCGAGGCTCGCGCTGCCAATGTTGGCGGTGAAGTCCTCTGTCGCGTGTTCTGAGGAGGGATACATGTCACGTGTAGGCAAATATCCCGTTGATGTACCCGCGGGAGTGACTGTCTCGATTGCAGACGGTGTTTTTAAGGCAAAAGGCAAGCTGGGTGAGCTTTCTCTTCCGCTTTCCTCTCATATCGAAGCTGAGATTGCAGATGGTAAGGTTGCGGTTCGCCCCGTGAACGATGCCTCTCAGGCTCGCATGATGTGGGGCACGACGCGTGCCTTGATTGCTACGGCTGTTAAGGGCGTCTCTGAAGGGTTCTCTAAAACTCTGGAAATCAACGGCACGGGGTATCGTGCTGCTGTTCAGGGTTCCAACCTTGTGATGAACCTCGGTTTCTCTCACGACGTGGTCTATCCGATTCCGCAGGGTATCAAGATCTCCACGCCGCGTCCGACCGCTATCGTTGTCGAAGGTATCGACAAGCAGCGCGTAGGGCAGGTTGCTCTTGATATTCGCAGCTATCGCAAACCAGAGCCTTACAAAGGCAAGGGTGTGCGTTATGAGACGGAAACCATTCGCCGCAAGGAAGGCAAGAAGAAATAATGAGCACTCAGCAGGAACTGCGGAATCGGCGGCGCGATCGCCTCCGTTTTCAGCTCCGTCGCAAGGCTGGTGGTCGTCCGCGTCTGTCGGTCTTCCGGTCTGGCAAGAACATTTATGCGCAGGTCATTGATGACGTTGCAGGGCGTACCCTCGCCGCTGCTTCCAGCCTGGATAAAGAACTGCGTGAAGGCCTGAAGACAGGTGCCAACAAAGACAGCGCTAACGCTGTTGGTAAGTTGGTAGCACAGCGCGCTGTTGCCGCTGGTGTTTCTCAGGTTGTGTTCGATCGTGGGGCATATCTTTATCATGGGCGCGTGAAGGCGCTGGCGGAGGCTGCCCGCGAGGGCGGTCTCTCCTTCTGAGGAAAGGATCACGTAATGGCTCGTGAACCAAGAGAAGGCGGTCGAGGCGGCCGTGATCGCGAACGCGAAGGTGATGAACTGGTCGATAAGCTGGTTACCATCAACCGCGTTGCTAAAGTTGTTAAGGGCGGTCGGCGTTTTGCTTTTGCAGCGCTGGTTGTTGTTGGCGACCAGAAGGGCCGCGTCGGTTACGGCGCTGGTAAAGCCCGTGAAGTGCCTGAAGCTATTCGGAAAGCTACGGAACGTGCCAAACGCGGCATGATCCGTGTGCCGATGAAAGAAGGCCGCACACTGCATCATGATGTTGCTGGTCACTTTGGTGCTGGTAAAGTTGTTCTGCGTTCAGCAGAAGCAGGGACCGGGATCATCGCTGGTGGTCCGATGCGTGCAGTTTTTGAAAGCCTGGGTATTAACGACGTTGTTGCCAAGTCACTTGGCACACGTAACCCGCACAACATGGTCAAGGCGACGTTTGACGCTCTGTCCAATTGTGCCAGCCCACGTTCTGTTGCAAACCGTCGCGGCAAGAAAGTTGCTGAAATCTTCGGTAAGCGCGATCAGGCTGCTTCAGCCGGGGAGGGTGTAGATGCCTGAAACAAAAACCTTCAAGGTTATCCAGATTGCGTCCGCTAATGGACGCAAGCCTGGGCAGAAAGAAACCCTGATTGGTCTCGGTCTGAATAAAATCGGTCGGGAACGGGTTCTTGAAGATACACCGTCCACACGGGGTATGGTCCGCAAAGTGGCCCACCTTGTGAAGGTGGAGGATTGATATGAATCTGAACGAGCTTCGCGATAACGAGGGTTCTCGTTATCGTAAAAAGCGGCTGGGTCGTGGTATCGGCTCAGGCAAAGGCAAGACATCCGGTAAAGGTGTTAAGGGGCAGAAAGCACGTGAAGGTGTGTCCCTGAACGGCTTTGAAGGTGGTCAGCTGCCTATCTACCGTCGTTTGCCAAAGCGTGGCTTCAAAAACATCTTCCGTAAGGTGTATGCGCCAGTTAACCTTGGTGCAGTTGAAAAAGCTTTTGCTGACGGTAAGCTGAACGCTGGTGCGGCTGTAACAGAAGATCTGCTGAAACAGGCTGGTCTGGTTGGTACAGGCAAATATGCTGGCGTGCGCATTCTGGGCGAAGGCGAACTGACACGCGCTGTCACGTTCGAAGTTTCTGGTGCTTCTGCTTCTGCAGTGGCAGCAGTCGAAAAGGCTGGAGGTTCTGTAAAGATCCTTGCGCCGAAAGCGGCTGAAGCCAGCGCATCCTGATGCGAATAGGTGAGGGCAGGGTCATAGCTGCTCTCACCTGGTCTGTGTTTCCAGAATTCTTCTGGGTTAACTCTTAGACTATCATGCCAGCGTCACCGCAGTCTGTGGTGACGCTGTTTGTGTGAAAGGACGGATGCATGGCTTCCGCGGCCGAACAGCTGGCTGCCAACTTTAATGTAGGCTCCTTGGCCAAGGCGACAGAACTCAAGAAGCGCATTTGGTTCACACTGGGTGCACTGATTATTTATCGCCTCGGTACCTACATTCCTGTTCCTGGCGTAGATGCAACGGTGATGGGCCAGTTATTGGCACAGCATCAGGGTGGCATTCTGGGCATGTTCAACATGTTCACGGGTGGCGCGCTGGGGCGTATGACCGTTTTTGCCCTTAATATTATGCCTTACATCTCTGCCTCTATTATCGTGCAGTTGATGTCTACGGCAGTTCCCTCTCTGGAAGCTTTGAAAAAAGAAGGCGAACAGGGGCGTAAAAAGCTTAATCAGTATACCCGCTACCTTACTGTTTTTATTGCGTTATTTCAGGCTTATGGCATTGCAGTCGGCCTTGAAAGTATGCATAGCGCAGCGGGTGCGGCGGTTGTAAATCCTGGCGTTTTCTTCCTTGCGTCATGCGTAATCACTCTGGTCGGGGGCACCATGTTCCTGATGTGGCTGGGTGAACAGATTACGTCACGCGGCGTGGGTAACGGGATTTCGCTGATTATCTTTGCTGGTATTGTGGCGAACCTGCCTCATGCCCTCGCAAGTCTTTTTCAGCTTGGCTACACGGGTGCACTTTCTCCCTTCTTTGTTCTGGTGTTTCTGGTTCTTGCGGCCATTACCATCACGTTCATTGTCTTTATGGAGCAAGCGCAGCGCCGCGTTGTGATCCAATATCCGAAGCGTCAGATGGGGCAGAGAATGTTTGGTGGTGACTCCACCCATATGCCTCTGAAGGTTAATACGGCGGGTGTTATCCCACCTATTTTTGCGTCTTCCGTTTTGTTGATCCCGGTCACGATCTCCGGTTTCATGAACGGCAAATCCATGCCTGGATGGCTTTCCTTTTTGGGTGAGGAATTAGGGCAGGGACAGCCGCTCTATATGCTGTTTTATGCAGCCATGATTGTCTTCTTTTCGTATTTTTATGCGGCCGTTACGTTTAACCCCACGGAAACAGCGGACAATCTGAGAAAGCAGGGTGGCTTTATTCCCGGGATTCGTCCTGGTGCAGCTACGGCGACATATTTTGATCGTATTCTGACGCGTCTGACCACAATCGGCGCTGCTTATATGGTCTTGGTCTGTCTGCTGCCTCAGATCCTTATCAGCCGTTATAATGTGCCGTTCTATTTTGGTGGTACCAGCCTGATTATTATCGTCTCGGTGACGATTGATACGGTCACGCAGGTGCAGTCTCACCTTGTTGCGCACCAGTATCAGGGGCTGATGCGTCGTTCGCGGGGTGGTAAAAAACAAAGGATCATCCGCAGATGAACATTATTTTTCTGGGACCGCCTGGTGCCGGGAAGGGAACGCAGTCCAAGCGTTTGGAAGAACGCTACGGACTGGTTCAGATTTCTACTGGCGATATGCTGCGGGCCGAAGTGGCGCGTGGGTCAGACGTCGGGAATCAAGCCAAAAGCCTGATGGATTCCGGTCGTCTGGTGCCGGATGAGCTGATTATCGCCATGCTGAAATCTCGTATTGAGCAGCCTGATTGTGCAAAGGGATTTATCCTGGATGGATTCCCGCGCACGACAGGGCAGGCTGAAGCCCTTGATACGATGCTGACAGCGGATAAGAAAAAAATCGACGTCGTTCTGTTTCTGGATGTGGACGAAGATATTCTGGCTGACAGAATATCTGGACGGTTCACCTGTGCCAAATGTGGTGCGACGTATAACGAAGTTTCAAATCCGCCCAAGCAGGAAGGCGTTTGTGACGCATGTGGCAGCCACGAATTCAAACGTCGGGCTGATGACAAGCGTGAAACCGTTGTGGAACGGCTGAAAGAATACCGGAAGCTGACTGCCCCGATTCTGCCATTTTATGAAAAAACGGGCCGTCTTCATAAAATTAACGGCATGCTGTCGACCGCCGAAGTTACGGCGCAGATTGAAGCAGTTATGGCTGGACAGTGATCGATCACGAAAAAGTGATCTGTTTTCGTTGACTTGTGCGGGTGGCCGGTATATTTCGCGGCCACTGAGTGAAATCTGCTTCCGGTGATGGAAGCTATGAGTGTCTGCCCATTCTGGGTAGAACGACAGGAGTGTAAGGCGTGGCACGTATTGCCGGCGTGAATGTCCCGACAAACAAACGGGTTGTTATCGGGCTTCAGTATATCTACGGGATTGGCGCAACCAAGGCTGACCAGATTTGTAAATCTGCTGGTATCCCTGAAGCGAAGCGCGTGAACGAACTGAGCGACGACGAAATCATGAAGCTGCGTGAGCTGATTGATACCCAGTATCGCGTTGAAGGCGATCTGCGTCGTGAAGTTGCGATGAACATCAAACGTCTGATGGATCTGGGCTGCTACCGCGGTCTGCGTCACCGTCGTGGCCTGCCTGTGCATGGTCAGCGGACGCATACCAACGCCCGTACCCGTAAGGGTAAGGCTGTTGCGATTGCTGGTAAGAAAAAAGCTACACGCTAATCCGATTTGCTGAACAATTCCGGATGGCTTTAGCGGGCTTCTGGGCAGGGACTGAGGTAGAAAAACTATGGCGAAAGCCGCAACACCGCGTATTCGTAAAAAAGAGCGCAAGAACATTATCTCTGGCGTGGCACACGTTCTGTCCACGTTTAACAACACCATGATCACCATTTCTGACGCTCAGGGGAATGCTATCTCCTGGTCTTCAGCTGGTGCTCAGGGGTTTAAGGGATCCCGTAAGTCTACGCCGTATGCGGCACAGGTCGCTGCTGAAGATGCTGGCCGCAAGGCACGCGAACACGGCATGGAAACGCTGGAAATCGAAGTTTCCGGTCCTGGGTCAGGTCGTGAAAGCGCGCTGCGTGCTCTGCAGGCAGTTGGCTTCTCCATTACCTCTATCCGTGACATGACACCGGTTCCGCACAACGGCTGCCGCCCGCGTAAGCGTCGTCGCGTCTAAGGATTGAAAGTGTGCGGCTACACTCGTAGCCGCAGTCTTTCGGTTTGTTTGTTAATGTTCAGAGAAATCGCTGCAGAGCAGTGGTTTTTCGTATTGAAAGGCCGGCACCTTGGTCCTTCAGAAAAACTGGCAATCTCTGATCAAGCCCGAAAAGCTTGAAGTCGAATCCGGAGTGGAGCCGACACGTATTGCAACGGTTGTTGCTGAGCCGCTGGAACGTGGTTTCGGGATGACCCTGGGTAACGCCCTGCGCCGCGTACTTCTGTCTTCCCTTCAGGGAGCAGCCGTTACCGCAGTGCAGATCGACGGCGTTCTGCATGAATTCTCTTCTGTTGCAGGTGTGCGTGAAGATGTTACGGACATTGTTCTGAACATCAAACAGCTTGCGCTGCGTATGCATGGCGAAGGCCCGAAGCGCATGGTGCTGACGGCAACTGGTCCGGGTGAAGTTCGCGCAGGCCAGATCCAGACAGGTCATGACATTGAAATCATGAACCCAGATCTGGTTATCTGCACACTGGATGACGGTGTGAAGCTGGGCATGGAATTTGTGGTGGGTATGGGCAAAGGCTACGTAGCTGCTGCTGCTAACCGCCCAGAAGATGCACCGATCGGCCTTATTCCGGTTGATGCCATCTATTCTCCGGTAAAGCGCGTATCATACAAGGTAGAGCCAACCCGTGTGGGTCAGGTGACCGATTATGATAAGCTGCTGCTGACGGTTGAAACCAATGGCGCGATCACGCCGGAAGATGCAGTTGCACTGGCTGCACGAATCCTGCAGGATCAGCTACAGCTATTCATCAACTTTGATGAACCTCGCCCTGTTCAGGCTGAAGAACCGCAGGATGACCTGCCCTTCAACCGTAACCTGTTGCGTAAGGTTGATGAGCTTGAATTGTCCGTTCGTAGTGCAAACTGCCTGAAGAACGACAATATCATCTATATTGGGGACCTGGTCCAGAAGAGCGAGCAGGAAATGCTGCGGACTCCGAACTTTGGCCGTAAGTCTCTGAATGAGATCAAGGAAGTCCTGACCTCCATGGGGCTTTCTCTCGGTATGAATGTGCCGGCGTGGCCGCCGGAAAATATTGAAGATCTGGCTAAACGGCTTGATGAGCCGTTCTAAGCCCTCTTCTTGACTAGGAACTGAACTATGCGTCACCGTATTGCCGGCCGTAAGCTCGGCGTTACCTCTTCCCACCGCGCTGCCATGTTCCGTAACATGGCTGTTGCACTGCTCAAGCACGAGCAGATCACCACCACGCTGCCGAAGGCTAAAGAACTTCGTCCGGTTGTGGAAAAGCTGATCACGCTGGGCAAGCGTGGTGATCTGCACGCTCGTCGTCAGGCATTCTCTCTGCTGCGTGACGATGTGATCGTGAAGAAGCTGTTTTCTGCCATTGCAGAACGTTACAAAGGCCGCACGGGTGGTTATGCCCGCGTTATGCGCGCTGGCATGCGTTATGGTGATGCAGCAGACATGGCTGTGATTGAACTGGTTGATCGCGACGTAAGCGCGAAGGGCCAGGACAGCGGTCCCCGTCCGGAAGTGACGGAAGAGCACGATCTGGCAGCTTAAGTTAAAGCTGACGGTTTTGTAGGGGGCCGGAGACGGCTCCCTTTGCCTTTTCAGGCATGTCATTCACCCCTGTGAATGATTGAGACAACATTGGATGTCGAGTTTGGCTCCGTCCCGTGTTGTGTGGGTGAGGTCTTTTAAGACCTGTCTAATCTGCCTTCTGGTAGTGCCCCAAACAAAAATCTTTTTCTGACGGACCGGGTGAGCACTCCCGCCATGGTTCGTGATGATGAGCCCAAAGCCCGCGCAATGAGGCGTAGGATATATGTGCCGTCATCGCATGTAAGGAGAGCATGTAGATGCAGACAGCAACTCAGCAGGAATCGCAGAATCTTTTAGACCGAATAGGTATTCCACGTCCTTTGGTTTGGGGCTTTGTCGGCCTTTTGCTTTTCATGATCGGGGACGGGGTGGAAGCCGGATATCTGGCACCGTTTCTTGAAAGCCAAGGACAATCCTCAACTCGCGTTGCGCTGCTGTTTACTGTCTATGGCGTTGCTGTTTCAATTTCATCATGGCTTTCTGGCCCACTGTCAGACATGTGGGGCCCTAAAAAGGTCATGTGGCTAGGGCTGTGGATCTGGGGTGTTTTTGAAATCCTGTTTCTTGTGCTTGGCCTCCAGCCGAATAACTACAAGATGATGATGCTGGCCTATACGGCCCGTGGTCTTGGGTATCCGCTTTTTGCTTACGGCTTTCTGGTCTGGATTGCGGCGGCTACACCTGCGCGGCAGCTTGGGTCTGCTGCCGGGTGGTTCTGGTTTGCGTTCTCGGGCGGGCTGCCCACTCTTGGCTCGCTATTTGCCAGCTTTGCTATCCCACGTATTGGGGAAATGGGCACATTCTGGTCGTCTCTGGCTCTGGTGATGGTCGGGGGCTTTGTTGCCCTCCTGTTTACGCGTGAACCCAAAGGGTCGCAGCGTCTCAGTGCGCCGGACGTCACACTGCGTCAGGCCATGTTTGGGTCCATCAGCATTATCTGGCGTGAACCAAAGACAATGATTGCGGGCATCGTCCGTACCATCAATACGTCTTCAGAATACGCCTTTCTGGTCATTATGCCTGGTGTGTTTACAAAACTGGTGGGCTTCTCGCTGGAACAGTGGTTGCAACTGCTTTCCATCGTTTTCCTTAGCAACATCATTTTCAATCTACTGTCTGGTATTTTGGCTGACCGTCTTGGCCCGCGGACAGTTGTTGCTGTTGGTGGCGGTTTAGGGGCTGCTATATCTGTGCCTCTTTTTTATTATGTGCCGCTATCTATGCCGCATAACTTCCCAATCGCAGCGGCCATGGGTGTATTGTATGGCGCTTCTCTGGCAGCCTTTGTGCCCCTGTCAGGCTTGATGCCACAGGTATGCCCGAAAGAAAAAGCGGCTGCACTTTCCATTCTTGGGCTTGGCGCGGGTGCCAGCACATGGGTTGGCCCGGCAATCGTGACATGGTTTGAAGCCTGGCATGGTGTGGAAGGAGTTATCTGGATTTTCAGCGGTCTATACGTGGTGTCTGCGCTGCTGACGGTTCTGATCACTGTCTCGCCTGAAGCAAAAGCCTATATCCGGCAAACGGAACGCGCTGAATCTCAGTTGGAGAAAGAAGCCGCCATGCATGCAGTCGGGAACCAGTAAGTTTTACGCTACTTTTTCGGCTGACATAGCATACGAGAAGAACGCGCAAGGTTGTCTCAGCCTTGCGCGTTTTTTGTTTGATTTACTCGGTCTCTATCGGGGTAAATGCTCATAATGCCCAGTCTGCTTTGTAATATTGACACGGACCGGAATTTTAACACTATGCTATTTGAGTATTAAAAATATCTCTCTAGCTGGGGCCGAAATGCGACGCTTTTTTTCAAAGCTTTTTCTGTTGGGTGCCGTTGCGTTCGCTGCGGTCACATTACCCGCACACGCGGGAACCCCCGTAAGGGTGGGTTATATTCCGGTGCTTGGGTCTTCAGCCCTGTTCGTTGTGGATGGCGAAGGCTGGGCTAAAGAGGCAGGGCTTGACCTGCAACTGGTCCGGTTTACCTCTGGCCCACAGGCTATTCAGGCGCTGGTTTCCGGGCGGATTGACGCATATGTGGCGGGCGTTCTTCCCCTGTTGCAGGCGCGTGCGCATGGTTCTGATGTGAAAGTGGTTACGGCCGCTTCTGTTGAGGAGCTGGAAGTTGTGACACGCGGCGCGCTGGCCGCAGAATTACCGAAGGGACAGGAAGGCGGTTTCTCGGCTGACGCTGTGAAGGGCTTTTTTGCAGACTACAAGAAAACGCAGTCTCATCTGCCTCGGCTTGCTGCGCAGCCAGCCGGATCGGTTCCCGACAGCCTGCTTCGCTACTGGCTCCAGAAGAAAGTCGGTCTTGCAGCCGTTGCAGACTCTGTCAGCATTGTGGGGGTCGATATTGATGCCGCCCAGCAGGCCTTTCTTGCCGGGGCTGTCGATGCCGCCGTTTTGCGTGAGCCAGCATTGACTGTCGTGCGGGCGCGTGTGCCAGAAGCCCGTACACTCGCTACGGGTCATGATCTGTTGCCCGACCAGCCGGGGTCCGTATTGGCGATTGTAAAGCCGGAAGCGCCTGAACATCAGGCTTGGGCAAAGCCTTTGGCTGGCCTGTTTGTCAGGGCGACAACCTTGCTGGCCAATCATCCTGATGAAGCAGCGCCTTTTGTCACCAAAGCCTTGGGTGGTGGTATTCTGAATGAAGACGTCATGAAGAAAGCGCTGGAGCGTTCAGCATCGCGTTTTGTCAGCGACCCGACCCGTATTGTCGAGGGCGTGAAGCAGTTGCAGGACTTTGAGGTCGAGCAGGGCTTGCTCCGTAAGGCACAACCGGTTGATGATCTGTTCGACTTGGATTTGTGGCGGCAACTGAAACAGTAATGCAGACTTTGACAAAGCGTACCCGGCTGCTTCTTTCAGCAGTCGGGCTGGTGATTTTTTTCGGTGCATGGGAAGCCTCGGTTCAGTCGGGGCTTTTGCCGTCTGGTATGGTGCCGGCGCCAAGCTCTTTGTGGCAGGCATGGCGGGACGAAGTGCATGGTGGCTTCTGGCAGCAATCCATTCTCGATAGCCTAAGCCACTATTGTCTGGGCCTACTGGTTGGGTCTGTTCTTGGTGCTCTGCTCGGGCTTCTTTGCGGTATGGTGGCTGTTGTGGACGGCCTGCTGGAAGGCGTTGTCAGGCTTCTTCGCCCCGTGCCCGGTCTGGCTTGGGTGCCGTTTGCCATTTTGTGGTTTGGCCTGAATACGGCGGGCGCAACCTTTGTCATTGCTATTTCCGTTTTCTGGATCAATTTCTACGCCGCTTATGCTGCGGTCCGGGGCGTTGACCCTGAATTTTACGAACTGGCTGCTGCGTTTGGCCATGGCGGATTTTGGGGGCGGTTGTTCAAAGTAGTGCTTCCAGCGTCGGCTCCGGGCCTGATGGCAGGGTTGAGAACTGGCTTGGGGCAGGGGTGGATGTCTGTCGTGGCGGCTGAACTGTTTGGCGTGCCCGGTATTGGCGCACGCATGATGCAGGCTTCCAGTCTGTTGGCGACGGATGTGGTCGTGGTTTACATGCTGACAATGGCGCTACTGTACGCGCTGACAGACTTCCTGTTTGGATTTGTGAGAACCTATATTCTGCGGTGGCAGCCATGAGTGATGATGCAGTGGCCTGCCTTGACGATGTTGGCCTGTCCCACGACGGTGGCCAGAGTTTTATTTTACGGAATGTCAGTCTGTCTTTGCAAAAAGGCGAGTTCGTAGCGCTACTTGGTCCGTCCGGTGTCGGTAAATCGACCTTGTTGCGTGTTTTTATGGGCCTAAGTAATCCGACAGAAGGCACTGTGACACAAGCCAGTGAAAGTGCGGCCGGAGCCAAAGCCGGACAGCGTGAAGCAGGTAAGCGCCGTGCACAGGCAATGGTGTTTCAAGATGCCCGGTTGATGCCGTGGCGTAGCGTGTTGCGTAATGTGATGTTTGGGCTTGAAGGACTGGCGTTGTCCCGGCAGGAAAAACATGATCGGGCCATGGCAGCACTGCGGCTGGTAGGCTTGGAGGAAGCTGCTGACAGGTGGCCGCGTCGGCTTTCCGGTGGGCAGCGCCAGCGTGTGGGCGTTGCCCGTGCGTTGACAGTTGATCCGGATTTATTACTGATGGATGAACCCTTTGGGGCGCTTGACCCCATTACGCGCAGCAGCCTTCAGGATGAACTGCTTAAGATATGGCAGCAGACGCACAAAACGGTTCTGTTTGTAACGCATGATATTGAAGAAGCCCTAAAGCTGGCGACCCGTATTGTTGTGCTGGCCGGTGCACCGGCAGGCATCACGGGCGAACTGTTGGTGGGCGAGGGGCAGAAAGATCCCCAATCACCTGCATTCAAAATGTATGCCACGCGTCTGCGCGCCATGATTGCCGGAGAACCTGATCCGGGTGGCGCGGCTTATTGGCACTCGGCTGAAATATAAGATTTTTCGGAAAGAAATTTGGCTTGCCAATGCATCTCTGTGCATGCGAACGCGTTAGCAGAGATTATTGGAAGGAGTCATGTGATGAGTGAAGAAAACGACATTCAGCACAAACTGGAAGAAAATGTTGGCCGTGTACAGGACGGTGTGGACAGCCTACGCCATAAAGTGTCTGACACGGTAGATGATCTGGCCTGCAACAAAGGCTGCGCTGCGTTAGATGCCGTGCGCGATTGTGTGGTTGATCAGCCGGTTGTGTCAGTTGCTGTAGCTGGTTTTATCGGGTTTGTGCTTGGTGCTGTGCTGGCGCGAAAAGTCTGAGTTCTATCCAGTATTTTTACGGTTCTGCTGTGTTTAGGGAGTATGTGACATGCTGAAATGGGCCTTATTTTTTCTGGTAATCTCCATTATCGCCGGTCTTTTCGGCTTCGGGGGGATTTCTTCCGCAGCCGCTGGTATGGCAAAAATTCTGTTCTTTATTGCGATTGTTCTGTTTGTTGTCTTCCTGGTGGTCGCTCTGCTGGCCGGGCGAGCGATAACGCGATAACCGAACATAATTTTTATTAAACGAAAGACCCCGGTTTGAAAAAGCCGGGGTCTTTTTTTGTTTTTTAGGGGCTAATAAAAAAGCCCCATGCAGGTGGGTCTTTTTACAAAATCTAATCTCCGCTCTGCTGGACTTATTTTCTGTTGCTGGGCAGGAAGTTTTTGTCTTTTTGGATAAAAGACGGCAGGAACGGATTGTCTTTCTGCATGGAGTTTTTGCTGGGAAGTTCGGAAACATTCCAGCCACCACCCAGATTTTGAATAAGCGTGACAGAATCAAGAATACGGTTTTGCTGAATTTGCAGGGCCGTTTCAGCGTTTGAAAGGGCTGTCACTTCTGACGTAATGACCGTGGTATAAATCTGTGTGCCTGCCAGATACTGGTTCAGGGCCACTGTAACCGCACGGTTTGCAGCCTGAACAGCCACCTGCTGCTGGTCGGCCTGCTGGGCCAGAATACGCAGGTTTGAAAGCTGATCTTCTACACCTTGCAGGGCGGTCAGGACGGTCTGCCGATAGGTGGCAACGTAGTAATCATAATTGGCATCTGCTTCATGCACCGCGGCTGTACGGCTGCCACCTGAAAACAGCGTTTCGGTAGCAGATGCGCCCAGAGACCAGATACGGTTGGCAACCTGAACCAATGTGCCGACAGGGTCCCCACTGTAGGAGTACGATGCTGTGAGTTTGACTTCGGGGTAGAAGGCAGCAATCGCTGCACCAATCTGGGCGTTGTATTCTTCCATGCGTCGTTCAGCCGCCGCAACATCCGGCCTGCGCTCCAGCAACTGTGCGGGTACAGAAACCGGAATGGCAGGGATAGTGCGTGGCAGTTGACCGGGGGCCAGAGACAGATCAGCCGGGGCTTTACCAATCAGAACGGCAATGGCATGTTCATAGACCGCACGGTTGGCCTGAGTGGCTGTCGCCTGTGCCCGTGTCTGCTCTAGCTGGGTTTGGGCTTGTAGCAGGGTTGTTGGGTCGGCTGTGCCAGCTTCGTACTGGTTGCGCGTAATCTGATAAGAGCGTTCGTAGAATTTTACATTTCGCTGTAGCAGATCATACAGGCTGTCCTGATACCGCATATTGAAATAGGCGGTTGCTAGCTGAGCCTGATAGGAAAGCCGTGCATTGGCAAGATCTGCTGCACTGGCCTGTGTTTCCGTCACCTGCGCCTGAATCTGACGGCGGATTTTACCCCATAGATCAAGATCCCACGATGCGGTGGGGCCCATGCCATAAGTGTTTTCGGTGGAGTTTGATGGCGTATAGCCTGTTGAGGCGTCCGTTGTGCCGTAATTGACAATGGTGCCACTTGAGCGTGAACCACGGCCCGTACTCTGGCGGTTAAAGGACAGAGAGCCGCTTAAGGTCGGATAAAGCTGCGCCCGCACCGAGTTGATGGTTGCCCGTGCATTGCTATAGCGGGCCTCGTATTCCTTAACGTTCTGGTTATTCAGTTCAACCTGCGCTTCAAGCTGGTTCAGGATGGGATCATTATAAATGGTCCACCATGAGCCTTTGGGCAGTTCTGCCAGCGCGGGGTTGGCGTAGTTCCAACCGGGGGCGGGGCGCAGTTCCTTGAACTTGGGTGAAACGATAGCCGTAGGCCGTTTATAAGACGGACCAACCATGCAGCCTGTCAGAACAAGCGGTGCCAGCAGGATACCCAGACGGCGTGAAAACGGACGGGAGGGAAAAAGCGTCATCTGTATTCTTCAGGTATCTTGCGTGTTACGGGAGAAAAAGAGGGGCCGGAATTTCACCTGTTGCAACCGCAGGCGGAGGGTATCCAGCATCAGGTAAATAACGGGCGTTGTATAGAGGGTAAGCGCCTGACTGACGAATAGCCCCCCTACAATGGCAATACCCAACGGGCGGCGCAGTTCAGCCCCATACCCATTGGCAACAATCAAGGGCGCAGCGCCCAAGGCCGCGGCAATGGATGTCATCATGATGGGGCGGAAGCGCAGCAGGCAGGCTGTGCGAATGGCCTCTAGCGGGGAAAGGTTGTTTTCGCGTTCAGCCGCGATTGCAAAATCGACAAGCATAATTGCGTTTTTTTTCACAATCCCGATCAGCAGGATGACGCCAATCATGGCAATGAGGGAAAATTCCTCACCGGCTAATTGCAGCGCCAGTAACGCACCGACACCAGCCGATGGCAGCGTGGAAAGAATGGTCAGCGGGTGAATGTAGCTTTCATATAGCACACCCAGCGTGACATACACGGCAACCAGTGCGGCCAGAATAAGCAGTGGTTCGTTATTCACGGTTTTCTGAAACTGCGCGGCGTTACCAGCAAAACTGCCGTGAATGTTTGATGGCATGTGGAGTGCCACCTGTTCGGCCTGAATAATCTGCGTTGCGGCCCCAAGTGACACACCGCTGGCCAGATTAAAGGAGATGGTGGTGGCGACCGACTGCCCCTGATGATTAACGGAAAGGGGGGTATTGGTTGGCTTGATCTGCGAGACCAGAGACAGGGGCACCATGGAAGAGGACGATGTAGAAACAGCTGATCCGTTTGACGCCCCATTACCGCCAGCCAAAGCGTTGGCAATCTGGTTTTTGAAAGACTGGCTGCTAAGAGACGCAGCCGAACTGTTGCCAGAGGAATTCCGCCCCGTTGTATTGCGTACACGCACGGTATTGGACTTTGTGCCGCCGCCGGCAGAACCACCTGAGACACTGACCCAGACCTGCATCAGGCTGTTTGGGTTAGACCAGTAGTTCGGGTCTGCTTCCATAACAACGCGGTATTGGTTCAGCGAATTGTAAATGACAGAAGCAGCGCGCTGGCCGAAAGCATCATACAGCGTGTTAGACAGAAGCTGTGGCGTGATGCTGACACGAGAGGATGTGTCACGGTCGATATCAACATCAACGGCCGATCCACCCTGCTGCACATCGGAAGAGAGTTCGGTCAGTTCAGGATGTTTGCCAAGTGCGGCAAGCAGCGCGTCTGTCCAGTGATACAGTTCGGATGCATCTTCCCCTTCAAGGGTATATTGATAGGCCGCATTGCTTTGGCGCGCCCCAGCCCGTACTGCGCCGGGCTGCATCAGAAAGAACTGAGCCCCAACCATGTTGGCAAACTTCTTTTCAATGCGTTCAATTAATTCCGTCGGGGTATCGTGACGTTCGCTCTTGTCCTTCAGTTGAAGGAACATATTGGCTGAATTGGAAGAACCACGCCCCCCCATGAAGCTGGCAACACTTTGCACATCAGGGTCTTTTTTAATGACATCCTGAATTTCAATCAGCTTTTTAGAAAGAGACTGAAAGGAAATACTTTGGTCACCGCGTACGTGGCCCATCAGCATGCCAGTGTCTTCGGTTGGGAAAAACCCTTTCTGCATGCTGATAAACAGGGTGACAATCATGACCAGCGTTAGGGGCAGGGAAAGCAGCACCAGCTTGCGGTATTTTAAAGCCACTTCCAGTGACCGCGCATATGCTGACTGAAGGCCGTCAATCTGTCGGGTCATGAACGCAGTCAAAACCGCAGCAATACCAGACGATTTTTTATGAAGGTCTTCTGGCTTCAGAAGCTGTGCCGCCATCATGGGCGTAAGGGTCAGTGACAGCACCATTGAAATAAGAATGGTGATGGAGACTGTCATTGCGAATTCATGGAACAATCGTCCGGCCAGACCGCCGAGTAACAGAATGGGTAAAAAAACAGCAATCAGTGAAATTGAAATTGAAATAACCGTAAATGCGACCTCACTACTGCCTTTAAGCGCCGCGTCACGTGGGGAGAAGCCTTCTTCGATGTAGCGGGCAATGTTTTCCATCACCACAATGGCGTCATCGACCACAAACCCGGTGGAAACCGTCAGAGCCATGAGGGACATATTATCGAGCGAATAGCCCAGCAACCGCATAACGCCGAACGTGGCGATAATGGATGTCGGTACCACGATTGCGGGAATTAATGTCATGCGGACGGAGTGCAGAAACGCCAGCACAACCAGCACCACCAATATGACCGAGATAACAAGTGTCAGTTGTGTATCGGCCAGAGACGCGCGGATGGTGAGGGAGCGGTCTAGCCCGATATGAAGGTCAACACCGCCCGGCAGTGCGGCACGCAACATGGGCAGCTTCGCGTTGATTTCATCAACCGTCTGGATGACATTTGCACCCGCCTGCGGAAAGACGATGGCAATGACAGAGCGTGAACTATTGAAGAAACCCGCATTGCGTAAATCTTCAACGCTATCATTTACAACGGCCACATCTGCCAGCCGGACGGGGCGGCTGTTGCGCCAGGCAATAATCAGATCACGGTATGATTGGGCGCTGCGGGCCTGATCATTAGTATCAAGCGTGAAGCGCGTGCCGTTCTGGTCAATAATCCCTTTTGGACCATGCGCATTTGCGGACGCCAGAGCGGCACGGACATCTTCAAAACCAATGCCATATTGGTACAAAGGCAGTGGGTTGATTTCCACACGTACGGCGGGCAGGGAACTGCCGCCAATTTCAACCTGCCCAACACCCCGAATTTGTGAAAGATGCTGCACCAGAACATTGGTTGCATAATCGTAAAGCTGTGCAGGGGTGTGCGTGTCAGATGTCAGCGCCAGAATGAGAATAGGCGCGCCATTGGGGTTGGCTTTTGAATAGCTGGGGTTCTGCCGCAGGGACGACGGCAGGTCAGCATGGGCGGCCTGAAGGGCCGCTTCGACATCTCGCGCTGCACCATTGATATCGCGTGACAGCGCAAACTGAAGCGTGATGCGTGTGGTGTTCTGTGAAGATTGCGACGTCATTTCCGTAAGGTCGGCAATCTGACCCAAATGACGTTCTAGCGGGGCGGCAACGGCGCTGGCAATTTCTTCAGGTGACCCGCCGGGCTGGCGGGCCTGCACCTGAATAACCGGGAAATCGACGTTCGGCAGATCTGCTACCGGCAGGCTCCTGTAACCCAGCGCCCCTGCAATCAGAAGCGCCACGGTCATTAGGATGGTGGCAACAGGCCGGTCAATGAAGATCCGGCTGATGTTCACGGCGCTGTCTGCTCGGATGGAGAAGTGCCATGTCCGCGCTGCCGCCATGTGTTCCAGCGGTGTGCCCACGTATCAAGCGTGTAGTAGATCACCGGTGTGGTAAACAGCGTTAGCAACTGTGACAGTGCCAGACCACCAATAATCGCCAGTCCTAGCGGGTAGCGCAGTTCAGACCCGGTGCCCTGTGAAATGACCATAGGCACAGCGCCCAGCATGGCTGCCAGAGTTGTCATGAGAATAGGCCGGAAACGCAGGGTTGCCGCCTGACGGATAGATTGCAGGGAGTCCATGCCATGCTCACGCTCTGCCTCCAGTGCAAAGTCGATCATCATGATGGCGTTTTTCTTCACAATGCCAATCAGCAGAACAATGCCGATAATGCCCATGACATCCAGCCCGGCCCCAGCAACCCACAGGGTTAACAGGGCACCAATAGCGGCGGAGGGCAGGGTGGAGAGAATGGTAACAGGGTGAATGAAGCTTTCGTACAGAATACCCAGCACGATATACACAGCAATCAACGCCGCAGCGACCAGGAACAGCTCGTTACTGAGCGAGCCTTCAAATGCTGCGGCTGTGCCCTGAAACGATGTCTGGAATGACGCTGGTAGGCCGATTTCTTCTTCTACCTTACGGATGGCATCCGTGGCGTCACCTAGAGAATAGCCGGGTGCCAGATTGAAGGAGATTGTGGTTGCCGGGAACTGACCGAAATGCGTGATGAGCAGCGGGGCCGTTTCATGCGTAACAGTCGTTACAGCAGCCAATGGCACCAGGCCTGACGTTGGGGAGCGCGTTGGCCCAGACGAACTTTCACCCGAATTACCGCTGATACCCGGCAGATAAAGCTGGTTCAGCGAATACAGGCTGCTTTGGAAGCGTGGGTCAGCTTCCAGAATAACGCGATACTGGTTTGACTGAGTGTAGATGGTTGAAATCTGACGCTGGCCAAAGCTGTCATACAGCACGTTATCAATGGTCTGGGGCGTGATGGAGTAGCGCGCACCCGTTGTCCGGTCGAGCGTGACTTTTGCCACCAGTCCTTGCGCCTGAAGGTCAGAGGTCACATCAGACAGGGCAGGTTGTGCCCGCAGTTTTTCGAGCAGCTTGGGCACCCAGGTTTTGAAGGCATCGTAATCCGGGTTTTCAAGCAGGAACTGATACTGCGTTGCCGTTACCGTCGTATCCAGGGACAGATCCTGAATGGGCTGCATATACAGCTTGATGCCGGTTACCTGCGCCGTTTCCTGCGACAGTCGGCGAGCAATGGCCGCAGCACTGCTGGAGCGCGCATCATGGTCTTTCAGGTTGATCAGAAAACGGCCCTGATTCAGCGTCGCATTCTGCCCGTCCACACCAATGAAGGAGGACAGGGAGACAACGTCCGGGTCTTTCAGAATGACCTTGGCCAGTTCCTGCTGATGGTCCTTCATGCTGTCGAACGAGATTGACTGCGCGGCGACAGAAATCCCCTGAATGACGCCTGTATCCTGTTCAGGGAAGAAGCCTTTGGGAATAACGAAAGCCAACACGCCGGTCAGCACCAATGTGCCAATGGCAACCATCAGCGTCAGAACGCGGTGTGCCAGCACGACATCCAGCGCCCGGTCATAGGCGGCAATCAGCTTTTCAGTCGCGATTTCCACCCGGGCAGACCAGCGTTGAAACGCTGTTGTGGCGCTGGCTTCATCATGCGGGCGTTCGGTCAGCATGCGGGCGCACATCATGGGCACTAGCGTCAGCGACACAACGGCCGAGAGCACGATGGTGATTGACAGCGTCATGGCAAATTCGTGGAACAGGCGTCCCACAACGTCACCCATGAACAGCAGCGGGATAAGCACCGCAATAAGCGAAATTGTCAGCGAGATAATGGTGAAGCCGATTTCACCTGCGCCCTTTATCGAGGCAGACATCCGGTCTTCACCAGCTTCAACATAGCGCGAGATGTTCTCGATCATCACGATCGCATCGTCCACCACAAAGCCGGTGGCGATGGTCAGCGCCATCAGCGACAGGTTATCGAGCGAGAAATCAAGCAGATACATGATGGCCAGCGTGCCGATAATGGACAGCGGCACGGACAGGCTGGGAATAATGGTGGCAGGCACGTTGCGCAGAAAAACAAAGATAACCGCAACAACCAGAACCAGCGCCAGAAACAGCTCAAACTCCACATCGGCCACGGAGGCGCGAATGGTGGTGGTGCGGTCTGTCAGCGGCACAATATCAATGCCCGGCGGCAAAGACTTACGCAGGATGGGAAGCTCTGCCTTGATGTTGTCCACCACGGCAATCACGTTGGCACCGGGCTGACGCTGCACGTTCATAATCAGTGCAGGGGTCAGATTGGACCATGCTGCAAGCTGTGTATTTTCCGCACCAATTACAACAGTTGCCACATCGCGCACACGAATAGGTCCACTGTTCTGATAGGCAATGACCTGATTCAGCAGCGTATCAATGGATGTAATCTGCCCATCGACCCGCAATGTTGCCGCACGGGTTGCGCCGTCAAACGTACCTGTGGGGGAGTTGACGTTGACGTTGCCAATGGTGGTGCGCAGCGTATCAAGGTCTATGCCGTAGGATGTCAGCTTGGGAATATTGACCCGCACGCGAATGGCTTTGCGGTTGCCGCCCGACAGGGTGACAAGCCCGACGCCTGAAATCTGACTGATTTTCTGTGCCAGCCGTGTATCAACATAGTCTTCAACTTCAGGCAGCGGAATGGTTGAGGACGTAATACCTAGTGTCAGAACGGGTGTGTCGGCCGGGTTGACCTTGGCGTAGATTGGCGGGGCGGGCAGGTCAGTTGGCAGCAGGGAGTTAGCCTGATTGATGGCGGCCTGCACTTCCTGTTCTGCCACATCCATCGACATGGTCAGGCTGAAACGCAGCGTAATGACGGATGCCCCGCCCGATGAGCGAGACGTCATCTGGTCCAGACCCGGCATCTGGCCAAACTGCGTTTCCAGCGGGGCAGTGACGGACGTTGCCATGACGTCTGGCCCGGCACCGGGGTAGAATGTTTCAACCGTAATGGTTGGGTAATCGACCTGCGGCAGGGCCGACACGGGCAGGAAGTGGTATCCCAGCAGGCCCGCCATCAGAATGGCGAACATCAGCAGGGTGGTGGCAACCGGCCTGCGGATAAAGAGACCTGATGGGTTCACGGGGTCGGTGTACCTGCTGAGGGTTTCGCTGGGTCTGATTTGTCAGAGGCAGGTTCTGCCGCGGGGATGCTGACTTTGGTGCCAGCCCGCAGATGGTCCGTGCCATCTGTCACAACGCGATCACCCGTTTTCAGGCCGCCGCTGACAACCGTGCGGTTGCCATCAGAAATGCCAACCGTAACGGGGCGCACTTCCACGGTGTTATCCGATTTCACCACATACACAAACTGGCCGGACGGGCCGGTTTGCAAAGACGTAGCCGGAACAAGGATGACATCTTGCAGCGTCTTCACCAACAGCCGAGCATTAACGAACTGGTTGGGGAACAGATGTTCATCCGTGTTGGGATAGATGGCGCGCAGGCGCACGGTGCCCGTTGCGGTGTCAATCTGGCTATCAAGCGTGCTGACTGTGCCGTCTGCAATTTTGTGGGTGTTGGAGCTATCCCACGCTTCAACCTGAAGCGAGCCATTGGCGCGAAGCTGCTCGGCAACCTGCGGAAGCTGATCTTGCGGTAGCGTGAAAATAACGGAAATAGGCTGCATCTGGGTCAAGACGGCCAGACCGCCTGATTGCCCTGCCGTGACGTAGTTCCCTTTATCAACCGCACGGATACCAATGCGACCATCAACCGGGGCGATGATGTGACAGTAGATAATCTGAAGTTTCTGGTTATCGACCAGAGCCTGATCAGATTTAACCGTGCCTTCCATCTGTTCGACGGTAAATTCCTGATCACGCGCCGTTTTTGCGTCGATACTGTCCTGTTTGATCAGGCGCTGATACCGGGCGTTGTCAACACGTGCCTGTGCCAACTGCGCCTTGGCCTGCTGTAACTGGCCTTCATACTGAGCGAGCTGCACTTCGTATGGGCGCGTATCAATCAGAGCCAGTAGGTCACCTTTGTGAACATGCTGTCCTTCCTTGAACAGCACATCCATCAGATACCCTTCAACGCGGGTCTGGACCGTCACGTTGGTAATCGGCACCACCGTGCCAAGTTCGGTCAGGACAACAGGCATCTGACCTGTTTTGACAACCTCAACCGCAACAGGCTGAACATCAGTACCACCAGCGGCCCCCGGAGCCTGCTGTTGTGTGGCGTGGCGATGACGATGTTTGCCCGACCCCGTATCCTGACCACCATGCGGGCGCAGGAATGCAAATGCCAGCACGCACACACCGGCAACGGCAACGCCGCTCCAGATCAGACGTTTTTTTCTGGTTGATGTGCGAGGAGGCTGGGGTGAATCGGATCGAGGGTCCGTAGGGTGATTATCCATGGGGCGCGCGGGTCGTTCACCTAAGAGAGTGTTGAAAGCCGACGGGGCGTAATGCACCCGCGCCAGCCAGAAAACGGAGCGGTAGCTCTGCGGGTATCTCTGCCAGATTCAATGCCATTAAGAAACAACTTAAGACAAAATTAGCCGCAGACAGGCAACAGAACGAAGGTCAGCCTATACCAGAATACAGGGAGCGTCCAAGGATTATGCAGGCAGAGTATGAGTATAAATAAAAACTTAAAAAACTTGGCCTTCTTTGTGCCTTGATGTCTGTAGGCGGCTGAATATCAGTCTTTTTTTCCACTTAATGTGGCCCCGGCTGTCGGGGAAAGAGCTGCCGCCGCAGGTACAGCAAGCAGGGAAATAAGCCCTACAGTCAAAAAGGCCGCTGTGAAGTCGGCCCCTCGTGGTTCGGCATGTTTATGCAACAGGCAGCTTACCGTCAGGCTTCCCGCAGCAATGCAAATGCCGAGCGAGAGCATAAGCTGTTGCATAGTGGAATAGAAGCTGGTGGCCGCACTCATGCGTGTTGCCGGGATGTCAGCGTAGGCAATGGTGTTGTAGGCCGAAAACTGGGTGGCCTGTGCCATGCCTGCTGCAAACAGAATAGGATAGAGCGGCCAGAGTGTCTGGCCGTGCTGAAACAGTGCGATAATGGACGCTAGAATGGCGGCTGACCCACCATTGGCCATGAGTACTTTTCGGAACCCCCAGCGTTTAAGCAAAGCCGGAACCCAGGGGCGCATGGCAATGGCCCCCACAGGTGCTGCAAAAGTAATCATACCGCTTTGTGCGGCCGTTAGCCCCGCACCAATTTGCAGAAACGTGGGGATAAGGAAAGGGAATGCCCCCACAGCAATACGGGATGCCGCGCCGCCCATTACGGAAATGCGAAAGGTGGGGGTGGCCAACAGCCTGAAGTCAAGCAGAGGCGTGCTGAGGCTGCTGGCGTGACGTCCATATCCGCCCATCAGGCTGCCACCTGCGCCCAGAAGCACGAGCAGAAGGGTCGTTGTGCCCTCGTTATGGCTAATCAGTTCAGCCGCGATTGACAGAAAAGCCAAGCCGCTGCCCGCCAGCAGGAGGCCTTTGAGGTCGAACGGGGGCGGGTGCTCCATTTTAACTTCAGGGATGAAGCGGCGCGTCAGGATTAACCCGATAATGCCCACCGGAATGTTCAGGTAGAAATTCCAGCGCCAAGACAGATAGGTGGTAATCAGCCCACCCACGACTGGCCCGAGCAAGGGACCGAGCGTTGCTGGCAGCATCATCCACGTCATGGTGCGGACCAGTTCTTCACGCGGGGTGCTGCGCAGAACCACCAGACGGCCTACCGGCACCATCAATGCGCCACCAATGCCTTGCAAAGTGCGCATACAAGCCAGAAACAGAAGGCTATGGGCGGAAGCGCATGCCACCGAGCATGTGACAAACATGATAATGGCCCCGGTAAGAACCGTGCGGCTGCCCAACCTGTCGGCCAAAGCCCCGGAAGCGGGGATAAATATGGCTAATCCTATAATATAGGACGTTAATGCAACGGACGTTGCAACCGTATCCACCTGCAAACTGTTAGCAATAGACGGCAGTGCAGTTGAAAGGATGGTGCCATCAAGCTGCTCCATGAACAGCATGGAGGCAACGATGAGGGCGGTAAGGTGGACGCGACTGACAGACGGCATGCTAGCCAGAGACGAGTTTTTGCGTTCTGATGCAACAGAAGACCGTGTTCAGGATGCTCTTTTCATGACGACGAAAGGAGCGGCTACGGTCAAAAATAAAGGAGAAAGCCCAATGGCTGACGATAAACTGAAGACAGTGGCAAACAAGGTTGAAGGCATTGCAGATGAAGCCAAGGGCCGTCTGAAAGATGCGGCTGGTGGTCTGACAGGGGATCTGGGTCTGCAGGCTGAAGGCAAGTTCGATCAGTTCTCTGGTATGGCGCAGCAGGAATTTGCTGATCTGTATGAAGAAGGTGAAGGCGTCGTTGAAAAAGCTGTCACGTTTGTGCGTGATAAGCCCTTGCTTTCGTTGGGAATTGTTTCCGTATTTGGGCTGCTGGTCGGCTGGCTGGTGTTCCCGCGCGGCAAGCGTTCCTGAAAAATCATTCACCGCGACTCTTGCGTTAAGCGGTGAAAAGTGATTCTCCTTGCCCCACGGAGTCGCAGTTGGTGCGACTCGGTAATTTTAACCGAGTCGCACCAAATCGATGGAAAGAGGGGCAATGCCGGATTTTACGCGGGAACAGCAACTGGGCGGACGTGTCGCCGGTGTAGATGAAGTGGGGCGTGGCCCACTGGCTGGTCCTGTCGTTGCAGCCGCTGTTGTGTTTGCTGCCGGTGTGCCGGCAGATCTGGCTGCCGTTATTGATGATTCCAAAAAATTGAAGTCCGCAGTGCGTGAGGCAATTGCTGCCCGCCTGCCCACCGTGCCCGGCATTGAAATTGGTCTGGGTGCGGCCTCAACGGCTGAAATTGATTCCCTGAATATCCATCACGCGGCCCATCTGGCCATGCAGCGCGCCGTGGCGCGCTTGCCGCGTCTGCCAGACCATGTGCTGGTGGACGGGAACAAGAAGCCTGATTTCGGGTGTCGCACCGATGCCGTCGTGGGCGGTGACAGGTTAAGCCTGTCTATTGCCGCGGCCTCCATCGTCGCCAAAGTGGTGCGTGACCGCATCATGGCCCGACTTGATACACGCTGGCCTGCCTATGGGTGGGAGAAAAATGCGGGCTACGGCACCGCTGCCCATCGACTGGCGCTGACTACAACGGGGATTACCCCACACCATCGCAAAACCTTCGGCACTGTGCGCCGGCAAATTGAACATTTCTATACGGAGGGCCGGGCATGAGCGGCGCAAAATCAATGAGCATGGAACTGCCTCTGGACCAGATTCTGCGTGGCGAATGTGTAGAAACAATGCGCACCCTGCCGTCAGGTTCCGTTGATTGCGTGTTTGCTGACCCGCCATACAATCTACAGTTGCGTGGGGAACTGCGCCGCCCGGATGATTCTTTGGTGGATGGCGTGGATGATGATTGGGATAAGTTTTCTGACCTTCAGGAATATGACCGCTTTACCCGTGCGTGGCTGACAGAGGCGCGGCGTGTGCTGCACAAAGATGGGACCATCTGGGTTATTGGTTCGTACCACAATATTTTTCGTATCGGGGCTATTCTGCAGGAACTTGGCTTCTGGATTTTGAATGATATTGTCTGGCGCAAGTCAAACCCGATGCCGAATTTTCGCGGTCGGCGCTTTACCAATGCGCATGAAACCCTGATCTGGGCCGCCCGAAGCGAAGATAGCCGCTACCGCTTTAACTATCAGGCCATGAAGGCGCTGAATGATGATGTTCAGATGCGGTCTGACTGGTATTTGCCGCTGTGCACAGGCAATGAGCGTCTGCGTAATGAACATGGTCTGAAACTGCACCCAACGCAGAAGCCTGAAAGCCTGCTGCACCGCGTTCTGCTGGCATCTACTACTGTGGACGATGTGGTTCTCGATCCCTTCACCGGTTCCGGTACCACACCGGCTATGGCCCGCAGACTGCGTCGCCGCTTTATCGGGATTGAGCGTCATCCGGATTATGTGGAGGCGGCCTTGAAGCGTGTCGCAAGCGAAACACCGCTGGCGGATGATGCTGTTGTTACGACGCAGGATAAACGGGAAGCGCCTCGTGTGCCGTTTGGCAGTCTGGTTGAGCAAGGGTTGCTGCCGGTCGGCACGGCATTGTGTGACAAAAAACAGCGGGTCAATGCGACAGTCTCACCAGACGGAACGTTGGTCAGTGGCTCGAAGCGCGGCTCTATTCACAAACTGGGTGCGCAGTTGACGAATGCGCCATCATGCAACGGATGGACCTTCTGGCATTTTGAACGCAATGGCGAATTGCTGCCGCTTGATGTGTTGCGGCAGGAAAGCCTGGAGCGCGCGAAAAATATTGTGCCGGAGACAGTGACCAAAGCTGCTGCGGTTGGGTGAGTTTTAAGTCAAAGGCCTAACGAAAAAAGCCGCCTGATGAGGGCGGCTTTTTTTATGGCATAGTGAACTGGTTTGACAGCGGAGGGCTGTTAGGTCAGCCGCCGCCAAAGCCCAGAAAGCCAACTTCAGGCTGAGGTCTGCCACCACTGGTGTCATACCGGCTGTCACGCGTAACGCTGTTTTTGCCGTGACGCCCCGCGCTGCCGCCGATTGTCAGGTGGCCGCTGCCGTTTTCCATTTTCATGCTGCGGGTTTCAGTCGCAACATCCGTGCGGGGACGATCGTCCGCGCCTCGGAGCGACAGCAGAAGGAACGTGATCGGATTACGGTTTAGGTCAATGGACATTTCCAGCGGCGTCTGGCCCAGAACGTTCCGGCTGTTCAGATCAGCGCCACGGTTTACCGATTCCTTGGCAGCACTGATGCTACCGCGGTTAATGGCTTCAAACAGGGCTGCCGTTGGCTCCATATCCGTGTTGGCATGTTCGCCATCGTCATCTTCTATGCCATTGGCACCCGGCACCGCAGCCGGAGGGGCCGCGCGCTTGGCATCCTTGGCGGCCTGCGCTTTTTGTGCCGCTTCTTCAGCTTCGGCCTGAGCTTCCTGCTCACGCGCAGACTGGGCCCAGCTTGTGGCCGGATAGGCAAGAGCCAGAAAACTGCTGCATGCCATGGCAGCCGGAATAATGCGGAACAAACGGGTCATGTTCTGTCCATACAGGAAACGTCACGTACAAATTACCATACTGGCGGGGTTGCGGGAAGGACAACCCGGTCAGCTTCGTCCTTCTCTCCACCATCCGGCAAATAGCAGGGCCAGAGACAGGCAGAGCATGGCCCATACAGGCAGAAGCGGCGTTGCGCTGCGGCCCGTCACGACATGCGCATTTCTATGTGGGAATGCAAACCAGTTTGCACCGTGCAGGGTGTTTCCATCCGCTAACTGAAGCTTGGGCACAGAAGGGGCGGAGGGCGTGTCACCCGCCCACAGAATACCGCCGCCAGTAGCCGTTACGATTGCATCCACTTTACTGGCTGTGGCCCGCACATCACTGAATTCCTGCGGGTTTGGTGGCGTTGGGGCCGCGAAGGCTTTGTGTGTCCCATCATCCACCTGCCAGATACCGGGCTGCTCGGCTGCCATGCGGGCGGTTGTCATGCCGGTCTGGCTATCATCTGTTTGTGGAGCAGTGGCTGGTCGGTCTTTTCCTTCAGGCTGTGTTGAAGCAACCGTATGAAGGGGCAGCGATGTGGTTTTGCCGTCAGGTGCTGTAACGGTTACGGTGCGCGGCGCTTCTGACGCCGTACTGCGACGTGTAACGGTCAGCTCCCCGCCGGAAATTGCGGCATTGAGCTGTTCATCTTCCAGTTCTGGTTCTTTCATCAACCAATGTGAAATACGGCGCAGCAATTCAGCCTGCGGTCCTCCGCCACCTTCCCCACGAGACCAAAGCCAAATCTGGTCTGACAGCAGTAATGCCACACGGCCCTGCTCAACATGATCAAGCACCAGCAGCGGGGCGTTGTCAGGGCCGCTCATTAACGTATTGCCGTGTGTGGTGTCGGGCTTCAGGGCACGGTACCATGGGCCCCATTGTCCGGGTACGGTCAGGGCATTGGTATCCGCTCCCGTTTGTGGTGCGCCCGGAAGGGCCGCAGTTACAGGGTGCCGACGTCCCTCCGCAGTCAGGTGTGGACGAAAGCGCTGCTCAATCATACCGTTTTCAAGCGGTACATGGGCGGGCAGAATGTCCCCCACCGGCGTATCCTGCAGGGTGCCGGGGCCGACAAATTCTGGCCCGGCGGTCAGCAGAAGGCCGCCACCTTTGCGCACAAAATTGGCAATATTGTTCAGATAGGCATGCGGCAGAATATTCTGGTTTTCAAATCCATCCAGAATGATCAGATCAAACTGATTGATTTTTTCCTGAAACAATTCCCGCACAGGGAAGGCAATCAGCGCCAGATCAGACAGCGGGGTGCCGTCGTCTTTGTCCGGTGGCCGCAAAATGGTGAAGTGAATCAGGTCTACGGACGGGTCAGCCTTAAGCAGACGCCGCCACACTCGTTCACCTTGATTCGGGGTGCCGGAAATCAGCAACACACGCAGACGGTCGCGAATGCCCGTCATGCGGGTAATGGTCTGGTTGTTCAGTTGTGAAACTTCACCTTCAAGCGGTGAGACAGCCAGGCTGACCAGCATTTGCCCGGGGTGAGAGACAGGCAGTGAGATATCCTGCGGCGCACCTGTCGTTACCGGAATGGAGACAGGCTCATCACCATTCACGCGCAAAGTCACGTCCGCATGGGTGCCTGCGCGGGTTCCGGGGCCGGAATCATCAATTTGCACCCGTAATTTGGCCGGTTGCCCCACAATGGCATAGGGCGGTGCTTGCAGAATGCGTAGTTGCCGGTCGGTTTCTTCCCCTTTTGCTGTCAGCAATACATGCAGGGGCAGATGTGCCTTGCCGTCATTTTGTGCCGTTGGGGTCAGTCGTTCAGGGACATCTGTTGGGATATCAGCTATCTGCCCGTCCGTGAGCATGACGGCCCCCGCAAACTGGTCTGGCGGAATGTCTGCGGCAGCCTGATCAAGTGCTTCAAACAGTCGCGTGCCATTATGCCCGGAATTACGCACGGTGACGGTGCGCAGGTTCAGTCCATCGGTATGGGCTTGCTCGATAGCGTGCGTGGCTTGCCGGGCGATGTCTGCGCGTTGGCCAATGGTCATGGAGGGAGATTGATCAACCAGCAGGAGTGCTGTTTCCGGCAGAACATGCCAGCTTTCATGCAGCCGTTGCGGGCCAGAGAGCCATACCAGTAAGGACGCAAGTGCCAGCAACCTGAAGATGGCCCCCTTCGTGCGACGAAGGAGCGCCAGAACACAAAGGCCAACCGCCACAAGGCCAAGCAGTGCCAGAAGCCAGAGCGGAACAAGCGGAGCAAAGCCAAAGGCCTGCGATATATGGGTTAGCATGGGCATTATTCCCCCAGCCGCTTCAGCAACATGGGCACATGCACCTGATCTGCTTTGTAATTCCCTGTCAGAGCATAAATCACGGCATTGACACCAAACCGATAGGCCAGTTGCCGTTGGTCCGCTCCTTCAGGAATAACGGCGAACGGCGTGTTGCCGCTGTCATCAACCGCCCAGGCGTGCGCCCAGTCTGCCGAACCGATAATAACCGGACTGACATCGTCATTTTCCGCTTCGCCTTCACGCGCCACCCAGACAGGCTGGCCTGCATAGCGGCCGGGAAAATCGTGCAGCATGTAAAAGGTGTGGGCCAGCAGATGATGGTCTGTCATGGGGGCAAGGGGAGGAATAGGCAAACCGCTGGTGACGCGGCGTAAGGCTGAACGGGTGCCGGGTGCATCGCCAGCAAAACTGCCGTTAGCGTTTTCGTCTTGCTGGCTGGCTGAATCCTGCCCCTGCGTATCAATCAGCAGAATACCCCCATGTGCCATAAAGCCAGTCAGTGCCGCTGTCTGTGCAGCGGTTGGGCTGGCATCGGGCGTAATGGGCCAGTAAAGCAGGGGGTAGTAGCTAAGGTCGTCCTGACCCGGCCTGACCCCATCAGGGTGGCCCAGTTTGGCCGATGTCCGGGCGTTGGCGTAGTCAGACAATCCCTGCAAGCCCTGACGGGATACGGCATCAACGTCGTCATGGCCCGTCAGCACATAAGCCAACCGTGTCTCTAACGCAGCGCCGGGCACAGATGGTGCGGCTGCGGAGGTGGTTGGGGCTGGTGGCGTGACCGTACTGGCGGGCTGATTGCCTGTTGAAGGCATAGTTTGCTGCCCAATCTTAGCGGATGGGCCGTGCTGCTCGGGCTCGGCGTGCACGTAACCGGCGGCCAACGTGGACGAGAGCAGGAGAGCGATGGACAGTGCCTGCTTGGGTCTGTGCTGGCTTTTCCCAAATGAAAATCCAGACCGCATAAGCAAAACCAGCGCAGCATCCAGCAACAGCAGCATAGCAGCCGCAATCAGGCAGTAGCGACCAAGTGGTGTATCCGGCCTGCGCCCAGCGGGGTTTGTCAGCGTGCCAACAGGGACGGCAGGAGCCATATGGTTGAGTTGCGTGCCAGCGTTCAGGGCGCGCCGTGCGGCCCGTGGGCCATACAGACCGGGAGGGTGAGCGGGGGAAACAGGCGTATTAGCAAATGCGCTGGCTTTCAGCCCACGTGCAGAAGGCGGGGGCGGGCCAAGCACGCCTTCACCATCCAGCGTCATGACCGGTATAAGCATGCTGTCATCGGCAGGGATGCTCACACCATTCGCGTGGTCTGTCAGCCTTTGCAGCATGGCCACAAATAGCCCCGACAGGGGAAGATTAGACCAGTCAGCTGTGCTGCTGATGTGAAACAGCACGATATCCCCTTTCCCCAAGGAAGAGTGAGTAACAAGCGGTGTGCCATCTGCCAGTTTGGCCCAGCTATGGTCGGCAAGGTTTGCTGCCGGACTGGCCAGAACCTGCCGGGAAATGGTGACGTCAGCCGGAATGGGAAGGCCGTGGAAGGGAGAGTTGGTGTCAAACGGAGCCAGCTTCTGGGGGGCTCCCCACGTCATGGTGCCGCCAAGTTGACGCGAGCCATCCAGCAGGGCCACCGGTAGCAGGTTATCTGTTGGGTCTGACGGCGTTGATTGGTCCGTCTGTTCCTGCGTTGTTGCCTGTGCATCAGTCGTGTCGTGATGTGCACCTGCCAGAGCAGGGCCGGCAAAGCGGATCAACGTGCCACCATTTTTGACCCATTCCGTTATTTTTTTGCGGAGGGCGGGGTCGGTGAGGGTACCATCTGGCGCAATAATAATTGAAAGGGGTTGCGCCAGCAGGGCAGCCCCTGTGCCTTCATGCAGATCAGCCGTAGGTGCCAGAGCCCGCCGCAGATAAAATAGCGGTCCAATAAGGGGGGTATCTGCCGCGCCTGATGTCATTAATCCAACAGGGCGCAGGCGATCGCCCTCGTCAAGCGACACGGTCGCTGCAGGGCCAGAGGGTGATGTCAGAGCAATCTGGTCAATCCGGTTTCGCACTGTGTTAGGCAGATCAACTGGCACGTCGGCACTGCTTGCACCAGCAGGCAGCGTGACGGGTACAACCGCTAGTGTTCCCCCATCCTGCGTATGGACCCGGACGGTAAAGGCGCGGGGAGATGTGGGGTCAGGCAATGCGACAAGGCGCGCCAGAATGGAACCGCTATGCGGCGGCGCGGGCACCAGTGCGGCAACCGGGTTTTCCGTAAAACGGATTTCCTGCACTTTGCCAAAGCGTCGTAATGCTGTGGCAAATGCGGCATCCCCAGACGATGCTACTCCGTTGGCCAGATAGAACACAGACCCGATATCAGCAGGGGGATGGGCTTCCAGTCGCTGTGCTGTGGCGGCTCGGTCAGTTCCCCAGGGTTGGGGATGCAAAGCGGTAAGATCTTGCAGGACAGCGTTGGTATCACGCGGGGTCAGCGTATTCTGATCGATAGCCGTTTCACCCACAGCAGCGGTGCGAAGCAGGATTATCCGCCGATGAGCATGGGCCGCATCTTCCACAATACTGCGGGCGGTTGCCATGCGTTGGGCCCAGCTTGAGGCCGCAAGCATATCATCATCAACAACCAGCAGCATTGTGCCGTGATCGGTGCTTTGAACACGGTCACCGGGCAACACCGGGTGGGCAAGGCCCAGAACCAGAAGGCAGACAGCAGCCAGCCGCACAAGAAGCAGCCAAAGAGGCGAGCGCGCAACATCGCTTTCGCGAGCCCGAAGCTGACGCAAAATCTGGATAGGGGGGAAGCGCTGGGGGCGGGCAGCAGGCGGCGTGGCTTTCAGAAGCCACCAGACCAGAGGCAGCGTCAGCAGGCCGAGCAATGCCAGCGGGGTTAGAAAAATGATCATATGCGTATGCCCCTGTGCAGGGGGCCAAGCTTCCCACCTATTTTTTCGTGCAGGTTGAGCAGCGTTGGTAACGGTGCATCCTGCGTGCAATGCAAGGTCAGGTCATGACCATGCTGCGCAGCCTGACTTGCCAGAAAGCTGTCGCGGCCAGCCACAAGGGCTTCATAATCTGGTCGCAATGTCTGCACATGCGGCAGGTCGATGGGGCTTTCGTGCTCCAATCCCTCAAATGCCACGCGCCCGTTATAGGGCAACGCACGTTCTGCCGGATCAGCTACCTGAATGAGATGCGCCCTTACAGGGCGTCCGGCAAGATGGTTGAGGCAGGTCGTAAGTGTCTGATCAGGGCACAGAAAATCACTGGCTATCAGCAGGTGCGCACGGCGCGGAACCAGTTCAGCGGGAGGAAGGGGCTGAAACTCTGTCGTGGTACCATCTGCTGCGGTGGGGGATGCCGCAAGATGCGCAAAACCAAGAGCCAGACGTTCAAGCCGGGTGCAGTTGCTGGGGAGAGCTGCCATCCCGGAGGGGGTGAGCAGACGCACCCGTTCGCCGTTACGCAGAAACAGCCCAGCCATACTGAGCAGCAACAAGATGGCCCGTTCCTGCTTGAATGGAAGCGCGGAAGAGGAACGCCAGTTCATTGAGGGCGAAAGATCGCACCAGAGCACAATGGTCTGGGCTGATTCGGCCTCTGTCTCGCGCACATAAGCATGGGTGCTTCGGGCTGACTGCCGCCAGTCTATGTGGTTGGAGGGCTCACCCGGCTGGGCTTGCCTGTATTGCCAGAATGTATCACCCCACCCGGCGCGGCGTTGGCCATGCTGCCCCGCATAAAGCGTCGCCGCGATATGGTCTGCCTGCACCACCAATTCCGGCAGGCGTGCGACCAGCGATGCAGCCTGATGGGCAGCGGTCAGGGAGGAAGGTCCCGCTTGTTCTTCTTGCTGCCCAAAAGCAAAAGCCGAAGCGCTTTGGCTGGGGGCGCGATCATGAGCAGGACTAGACCGTCTGGTCAGGCGATGCAGCAGGGCGGAGGGTGAAAAGGCAGACCGAGCCAAGGCGTCTAGCCTAGCCGATTGATCAGCCGGGTGATCACGTCTTCCAGATGCACACCTTCTGCACGGGCCGAGAACGTCAATGCCATACGGTGGGCAAGAACAGGCCGGGCAAGCGCTACAACATCGTCCAGACTGGGTGACAGCCGCCCATCCAGCAACGCACGGGCACGGGTTGCCAGCATAAGCGCCTGTGCCGCGCGCGGACCAGGGCCCCAGGCAATCTGATTGGCCAGTGTTTTATCTGGCGTTGTTTCAGGGCGTGCGGCCCGCACAAGCGCCAGAATGGCGTCCACAATTTTTTCACCAACCGGCAGGGTGCGTACCAGTGCTTGTGCGGCAATCAGGTTTTCAGCCGTCATGATCTGCTGCGGGGCAGACTGGTCTGCACCCGTTGTGGCCAGCAGCATGGTGCGTTCGGCTTCAGCATCGGGGAAGGTGAGGGGGATCTGAAGCATGAAGCGGTCAAGCTGCGCTTCAGGCAGGGGGTATGTGCCTTCCTGCTCAAGCGGGTTCTGCGTTGCCAGAACATGGAACGGGTGTGGCAGTTCATGGTCCGCACCCGCTACGGCCACCCGGCGTTCCTGCATGGCCTGAAGCAGGGCAGACTGGGTGCGGGGGCTGGCACGGTTGATTTCATCGGCCATAAGCAACTGACAGAAAACCGGGCCGGGCACAAAGCGGAAGCTGCGGCGGCCGGTCGTGTCTTCATCTAGGATTTCGCTACCCGTGATATCAGACGGCATCAGGTCCGGGGTAAACTGCACGCGGCGGGCATCAAGCCCCAACACGGTGCCAAGTGTTGTGACCAGCAGTGTTTTACCCAGACCGGGTGCGCCCACCAGCAGGGCATGGCCGCCTGCCAGAATGGCGGTCAGGGTCTGGTTGATTACCTTGCCCTGCCCAAAAATAATGCGGGATGTTTCCTGCTGCACGGCCTGCAGGTGCTCACAAAGCCGGTCGGCTTCGCGCACATCGGGCTGGGTCAGGGCGGGCTGGGGCTGTGTGTCTGATGCGGTCATGGGTCCAGTCTGTGCAGATACAGGGCTTACATCAAGCGGGGTATGATCCCTATATCATTCTCCACGCAGTGAAACAGTCATAACAGGATTATCTGTCAGTGCATGATGAAGGCCCACTCCACGAAAGCGCGTTTCCATGCCCTTCCGCCAGTGCGGAGACCGCCCATGGTGACGGAGAGCCCAGAAAACTGCCATTTTTAATCCGTCGGGATGGTGTGTGGCTGTATCGGGGTACGCCGATAAACCGTAAAACCATGATGTGTCTGTTTAGCTCCATGCTGACCAGAGACAAAAACGGCGGTTATCTGCTGCGCACACCGTTTGAGACCGGGTATATTGAGGTTGAGGACGTGCCTTTTCTGGCAGTAGAGTTGGACTGGAAGGGGTGCGGCCGTATGCAGCGCCTGTGTTTCCGCACAAATGTGGACGAACCCGTTGTTGCCAGCCGTGAACACCCGATTCGCGCAATCTGGGACGTACCGCCCGATGCCTGTGGTGACGGAGGCTGCCCGCCCTATCTGCTGGTCAGGCAGGGAGATGGCTCCTACCCGGTGGAAGCGCGTCTTTCCCGTTCTGTCTGGTATGAACTGGCGGCTCTGGCGGAACCCGGTTCGTGCAACGGCGTGCCGTGCATGGGGGTGTGGAGTTGTGACTGTTTTTTTCCGCTGGCGCGATTGTGTGCTGAAAGCAAAATTGCGTGAAAGCTGACAATACGCTCTTCCAGAACAAAGGGAGCAAAGGGCTGACGGCAGCGCAGAGACAGGCGCTTGACCAAATATGGAGCATCTTCCCCGAAGCCAGACTGGTGGGCGGTGTGGTGCGTGACCTGCTGATGCAGCGCCCTGTGGCGGATGTTGACCTCGCCACCCCGGAACCGCCAGAACGCGTGCTTGACTTGCTGGTGCAGGCAGGAGTGAAAGCTGTGCCCACCGGGCTGTCACATGGTACGATTACGGCTGTTATTGCCTCGGCACCGTATGAAATCACGACCTTGCGGCGCGATACGGAAACAGATGGTCGCCATGCTGTTGTCAGTTGGACTACGGACTGGCGTGAAGATGCCGCCCGCCGGGATTTCACCATCAACGCCATGTCACGCGACAAGGATGGTGGTCTGCACGATTATTTCGGGGGACAGAATGATCTGACGCAGGGGCTGGTCCGCTTTGTTGGGGACGCTACAACCCGGATAGAAGAAGACGCGTTACGCATTCTGCGCTTTTTTCGCTTTCAGGGGCGCTATGGCGCAGGGATGCCAGACAGTCAGGCCATGCAGGCGATCACCCGGCATGGTGATCTGCTGACGCTATTATCGGTTGAGCGTGTCTGGTCAGAACTGCAACGTATTCTGACCGGGCCGAGCGCGATTAGCCAGATTGTGCTGATGGACCAGTGCGGCGTCTTGAGCCGTCTGTTGCCAGAGGGCGCGGATGTTCAACGGTTTACATCGTTGGTGCAGGCCGGTGCGCCTGCCAATGCGCCGTTACGTTTGGCGGCTTTGGCTCGCGGAAACAAGACCATCTTGGCCCGTCGTCTCAAACTGTCAAAAGCCGAAGAAGCATTTTTGGTCGCGGTCTCCAGCGGGAGTGTTCCGTCGGTGGAAGCAACGGATGATGCCCTGCGTCGCCTGCTTGCACAGGAACCCGCAGAAAGTCTGATAGGCCGTGTCTGGCTGGCGCAGGCTGATAGGGGTGCAGATAGAACTGGCAAAAACATAAATGCGGCAGATACGCCGGAAGGTGATGATACTACCGGGTACGAGGCACTCCGGGCCAGACTGGCGGCCATGCCGCGGCCAGTGTTTCCGTTGGCAGGGCGGGATGTTCTGGCCGCAGGTCACCCCTCCGGACCTGACGTTGGGAAAGTGCTTCAGAAAGTCCAGGACTGGTGGATGCAAAATGGCTGCACGGCCAGCCGCGATGCGTGCCTTGCACAGCTTTCCGCGGCTTTAAGTGAAAATTTAGAGTAGAAAAAACAGAGCCTCTCTTTTACGGCGCGGCGTGAGACTGGTAGAGGGACGGGCATGACGTCTTCTCATCCGGCTCGCCCCCAGCCTGCACAGGCTTCTTCTGACCCGACTTCTGCTACCGTAAAGTCCGCGCCGCCAGCGTCTGCTGCCGTACGGCCGGAAGAAGCGGCGGTGTCCGCGCCAGTGAAAGGGAAGAAGCAGAAGACCCTGCTGCCTGATGATACCCGCGTCCTGTTGACCCGTTTGTGGCGTGATCAGGTGCGGCTGCATCCGGGGCGGATTACGGCTGTTATTGCGTTGACCGTTCTGACCGCTGCCCTGACAGCCCTGTATCCTCTGGTTATTCAGCGGGCGCTGGATATGTTCTCGGCCCATGATTCGCGCATTCTGTATCAGGTGCCGCTGCTGGTGGTGTTGATTACGGTCGCCAAGGCGTTGTCTCAATACGCGCAGACGCTTGCATCACAAGGGCTGGTTCTGGTGGTCATTCGTGGTTTGCAAGGTGAGATGTTTGATCATCTGGTGCAGACGGATATCACCCGCATTGAACGTGAACCGCCTGCCAAACTGGCAGCCCGATTTACCACGGACGCAGTCTCCATCCGCGAAGCCATGATCCGCGCGGTCAATTCCTTAGGGGATGTTGTGACTGTTGTGGGACTGATTGCCTCCATGTTCTATATGGATTGGGAACTTAGCCTGATTGCGGGTCTGTTATACCCGATTGCCGCCGTGCCAATTCAGAAGTTGGGCAAGCGTGTGCGCCGTGCGTCTGGCGGTATGCAGGAAAGAATCGGGGAAACGGCTGCGTTCCTGACGGAAAGTTTTGCACAGGCGCGGACCGTGCGCGTGTACCGTATGGAAGACCGTGAAAAAGCACGGGCATCCCTGTCGTTTGATCATCTTTACAGCGCCATGTTGCGCATTACTCGTGGCCGCGCGCGCGTTGACCCGTTGCTTGAAGCTTTGGGTGGGTCTGCGGTGGCTGCCGTGCTTGGTTTTGCCGGATGGCGTGCGGCCATGGGTGGCGCGACGTTGGGCGATTTTTCCGGCTTTGTGGCGGCCCTTTTACTTGCGGCAAGGCCCTTGCGAGCCTTGGGGGCGTTGAACGCAGCGTTGCAGGAAGGTCTGGCTGGCCTTGTGCGCGTGTTTGATGTGATTGATGAAAAACCGGCTGTAACAGAGCAAGCCAATGCTGTGCCATTGCCACCGGGCCATGGGCATCTGGTGTTTGAAAATGTCGGCTTTGTTTACCCAGATGGGCGGGTTGGACTAAATGGGTTGAGTTTCGAAGTCTCACCCGGACAGACCGTGGCCCTTGTCGGCCTATCCGGCGCTGGAAAATCGACTGCTTTGTCGCTCATTCCGCGCCTGCATGATGTTACATCCGGTCGTATTCTGCTGGATGGGGAGGATCTGCGACACCTGACGCTGGAAAGCCTGCGGGATGCGATCGCCTATGTCAGTCAGGACCCTTTGCTGTTTGATTATTCAGTGTGGGACAACATTCAGATTGGCAAACCAGGCGCATCGCAGGATGATGTGCAGCAGGCCGCCCGTGCTGCCGCAGCCGAGGCCTTTATCGAAGCCCTGCCTGATGGGTATCAGACAGTTGTAGGACCCGGCGGGCAGCGTCTTTCAGGTGGTCAACGGCAGCGTGTGGCGCTGGCTCGGGCGTTGGTGCGTGACCCACGCCTGCTGCTGCTGGATGAAGCAACCAGTGCGCTGGATAGCGAGAACGAAGCCGCAGTGCAGGATGCATTGGCCCAGATGCGGCATACCCGCACCACCATTATTGTGGCGCATCGTCTGTCCACAGTACGGTCAGCCGATCTGGTGGTGGTTATGCGTGAAGGGTGTGCGGTTGAGTGCGGATCCCATGACGAGCTTATGGCGCAGGATGGACTTTATGCCCGGTTGGTGCGCACACAGGGTCTGGACCGCTAGGCGTCGTTTTATAGAAAAGTTTTTTATAAAAGCCGGGTAAGTCTGTTGGCTGTCTGGCTTTTTTATTGTCGCAAACCGGCCTGCGTCTGGAAAAACAGGCGCGGGAAGCGTGATGCCTGCTTGATGCGGTCTCATGATCGTGTCACATACTGACCGAACCGATCGGTCAGCCGTTCAAGCCGCACAGCTTTGGCCGATAATGGATGCAGTTAAGCGTTATAAAGACGAGGAACAGGATGGCCGAAGACCACAACCAACAGTCTGATGCAGCCTCTGACACTCAGAATCAGCCTGCCCCGAAGAAGAAGAGTGCCCGTGGCAAGATCATTCTGACCATTGTCATTGTGGTGCTTGCTGTGGCCGCAGGGGTGTACTGGTTCCTGACGCGCAATGAAGTTGAAACGGATGATGCGTTTACCGCTGGCCGGTCAATTTCGGTTGCGCCGCATGTGGCAGGCTACGTGACTGAACTGCTGGTCAACGACAACCAGTTTGTGCGCAAAGGCCAGCTTCTGGCCCGGATCGACCCGCGTGACTGGAAAGCCGCCCGCGATAAAGCTGATGCGTCCCTTATTCAGGCCAAAGCTGCGGCGCAGGGATACGATATGCTGGCGCAGGTTGCGACACTGGAGTTCCCTGGCCGATTGACGCAGGCGCAAGGCACACTGGCTGAAGCAAAAGCCCAGCTTGTGAAGGCAGAGTCTGACTACAAGCGTCAGCGTTCGGTCGAGCGGGCCGCGACATCGCAGCAGGATATCGACTACGCACGTGCAGCCCTTGATGCCGCCAAAGCCAAAGTGATGGAAGCACAGGGTGCGGTTGAACGCGCCACGCCGGTTAAGCCGAATGTTGAAAATACCCGTATTCAGGTCAGCCAGCAGGAAGGGCAGGTCAAAGGGGCTCAGGCCGATCTGGATAACGCCAACCTGAACCTTGAATGGACTGAAATCCGCGCCCCACATGATGGCTGGATTTCACAGCGTAATGTCGAGCAAGGCAACTACGTTTCGGCTGGTCAGCATATTTTCTCCATTGTGGAGCCAGAAGTCTGGGTTGTGGCCAACTATAAGGAAACCCAGATTACCCGTATGCGTCCCGGCCAAAAGGTTGATATCGCAGTGGATGCGTATTCTTCCATCAAGCTGCATGGTCATATCGACTCAATCCAGAAGGGAACGGGGGCGACCTTCAGCGCATTCCCGCCTGAAAATGCCACAGGGAACTACGTGAAAATTGTGCAGCGTGTGCCGGTTAAAATTCTGATTGATGATGGGCTTGACCCAGACCGCCAGTTGGCCCTTGGCCTGTCCGTTGTGCCCGTGGTGCATGTTGATACCGATGGGCACCCGGATGCCGCACCACGCAACACCGCCCCGGCTGCGACACCAGTGCATGAGACAGCCGTGCAATGAGCGATCAGCCCGACGCAGCCGCGGCGGGGTGGAAGCCGCGCCATAACCCGTGGGCCGTCGCCTTTGTGGTGACAATGGCGGCGTTCATGGAAATTCTGGATACCACCATTGTCAACGTCTCCCTGCCGCATATCGCTGGCAGTCTTTCAAGCACGTATGATGATTCAACCTGGACGTTGACAGCTTATCTGGTGGCCAATGGTATCGTGCTCACCATCTCGGGGTGGTTAGGCAAGGTCTTTGGCCGCAAGCAATATTTCATGATCTGCATCGTGATGTTCACGGTGTCTTCGTTTCTGTGCGGTATGGCTACCAGTCTGGTCGAACTTATTCTGTTCCGCATGATGCAGGGCTTTTTCGGTGGCGGGCTACAGCCCAACCAGCAATCCATTATTCTTGATAGCTTTCCTCCTGAAAAACGTGCTGCGGCGTTTGGTCTGACAGCAATTGCTGCTGTTGTGGGGCCAGTTATTGGCCCGACGCTGGGTGGGTGGATTACCGATAACTTTTCATGGCGGTGGATTTTCTTCATCAACGTACCGTTCGGTTTTCTGACGACACTGGGTGTTGCCACCATGGTGGAAGACCCACCGTGGGCCAGAAAACGCAAAGCGCCAGTTGATGTTATCGGGATCAGTCTGATCACGCTTGGATTCAGTTGCCTTGAAGTCATGGTTGACCGAGGGGAGGACGCAGACTGGTTCGGTTCCACCTTTATTCGCGTCATGGGTGTGTTGGCTGTTCTGGGGCTGGTTGGGGCCGTATTGTGGCTGCTGCACACAGACCGCCCGGCTGTTGACCTGCGTGTGTTCAAGGACCGTAATTTTGCGGTGGGCACGGCGCTTATGGGGGCAATGGGGGCGCTGCTTTATGCATCCGCCATTATTGTCCCGCAGTTTGCGCAGCAGGTTATGGGCTATACCGCAACGCTGTCAGGCTTGATCCTCTCGCCGGGGGGGATTGCAGTTATCATCCTCATCCCCATTGTGGGAAAACTGATGACGTTGATGAGTGTACGCAGCGTTATTGCCCTTGGCTTCACATTGATGGGCTTTGCGCTGTTTTTCTCGGCCAATCTGGTGCCGTTGCTGGACTTCAAGCATCTGGTCATTTTCCGTATGAGCCAGACAGCCTGTCTTGCCTTCCTGTTCGTGCCGCTTTCAACCATTGCGTATTCGACCATCCCGGAACGGTTGAATGCGGATGCATCAGCCCTGTTCAGTATGTCGCGTAACGTGCTGGGGTCTTTGGCAATTTCTGGCGCTACAGCGTTGTTGATGGAACGGAAGCAGGCGCATCAGGCACATATGGTGCACTGGATGACACCGTACCATCAACCGTTTAATGACTATCTGGCACAGGCTAAAACGGTTGCGCAGGCACGCGGCGCGCCGGAACATACGGCAGAAGCAATAGCGCAGCATGTGCAATATCTGGAATTCAGCCGCCAGATTGCGATGCTGACCTATAACGAGGTTTTCTTGATTTTGGAAATAGGCGCGTTTCTGTGCGTTCCTTTCTGCTTCCTGTTCTCGCCCATTAGTGGCAACGGAAAGGCGACTGGCGCGCATTAGCCGTTTGGCCTTGACGTGCAACAAAAAGCCCTGACGGCAGATTTTTCTGCGGCAGGGCTTTTTTTGTGTGATTCAGCATCATTCGTGAATGGTGGAGCCAAATAGGGCGAAGGATGTGTCTGGTGATTCAGGTGCAGTCACAACTTATCAGGCGGATGCAGGCAAGGGAGTGTCTGCTGAGGAAAATTAAAAGCGGGAGTTTCCTGCCATAACATCCTGCACATAATGCGAGATACAGGTGCCATGCAGATGTGCCTTGGCGAGCTATTGGCAGTTGCGCCGTGTGAAGTAACGTTGCCGAGCCGAGCGATTACAGATGCGGGTATGCCCAATTGCAGCACTAAATGAACCCGAAGCACAAAGCCGCGTTATAGAAACAAGGGCCCGGTTAATCGGCCCAAACATGGCTTAGGAGAATTCAGATGGGTGAATTTACTGATAAAGTCAAAGGTGCTGCTGACAAAGTTGTCGGTTCCGTCAAGGAAGGCGTTGGTAAAATGACCAACGACAAAGAACTTGAAGTTGAAGGCAAGGCCCAGCAGCTAAAAGGCAAGGCGGAGCAGGTCAAAGGCACCGTTAAGGGCAAAATTAACGATCTTTGATTTCATGCCGCTATAAACAGCAAAAAGGGTGCCCGGCGAGGCACCCTTTTTTGTGATGGCAAATGATTACCAGCTAAAGCCTATGCTGGCTTGCGCGTTTCGGCGCTCACCATAATAGCAATATTGTCCGTCCGAGCCGTAGGCAAAGCAGTTGGCAACATAGTGTTTGTCAAAAAGATTGCGGACGCTGGCTGATGCTTTCCAGCCATGCAATGATGATGACAGGTTTGATAGGTCGTAACTGATAGATCCGTCAAATAGGGCATATTGCGGCAGCCATACGCTTCCATAGGTTGCTTCACCCCCATAGACCTTGGCCGAATACCGCATGCCGCCACCGAAACCAAACCCTTTCAGTCGGCCGGAAGGCAGTGTGTAGAACGCAAACAGCGTGGCGTTGCCTTTGCTGGACTGAATAAGTGGCTTTCCCGTTGAATCGTCTTTGACTTTCTGGAACCCGACTGCGGCTGTCAGCATAAGGTTGTGGAACGGTTCTGCGTGGGCTTCAAATTCAAACCCGTCTGAATGTACCAGCCCGCTTTGTATATTATAGCCCGTATTCGCCACGGAAACGAGGACATTGCTTTGTTCAATATGGAACCCTGCCGCTGACAGCAGAAGCGAGGTTCCAGGAATTTGATATTTCAGGCCACCTTCAAGCTGTTTCCCGATTGACGGACTGGCTTGATGGAAGCTGCTGCCGCTGTCGTTTGACACAATGCCTGACTGAGGCTGGAAAGATGTTGAATAACTGATGTATGGCGCAAGGCCGAAATCAAAATGATACAAACCGGAGGCCCGCCATGTAATCTGGCTGCTGTTCTGCCGCGTATCAGAGGCTGAAAGATATTCGATCTGGTGAGACCGATACCAGTCATTTCGGATACTGCCTGTTACAATGAAGCGTTTCCACCGAACTTCATCCTGACCGTAGGCCCCGATCTGATGGGAGTCCGTAAGGTATTTTGATGACGGCGTCAGGTCAGGGATAACCATATGATAGTCAGGGTGCAGTACATCCAGATCAGGAGCATCAGCGTAGGCTTCTGAATCTTTGGCCTTCTGCTGCATATAATCAAAGCCAAACATCATTGTATGACGCAGCGGCCCCGTATTGACGTGCCCTTTGAACTGGCTGTCAAAAGCCAGGTTATAAGTGTGTTCTTGCGTGCCATAAGCGGAGCGTGACAGCATCTGACCACTGGTGCCGTCGTCACTGTCGTAATAGCCGTTATTGTAAACGCTACGATATATTGTGCGGATATCATCATAACGACCGCGGGTGGTAAAGCTCCAGTCATCGTTGAAGCGATGGTTGAAGATGTAGGTGATCGCACCCTGTCGGCGGTTGAATTTTTCTGATGGGACATCGCCGTCATAAAAATTACGCGGCAGATAACCGTATGATGCGCGTTTAAGCGAGCCAATAAGAGGCAAACCCCCATATGATCCATTTTCGGGGTCATATTGATAGTTGCCCAGCAGCGTCAGGGTCGTGGGGCCGTCCCCGCCAAAAGTAAAGGATGGACTGATGCTAAAACGCCTGCTGCCGGTTTTACTAAGCTGTGTATGCTGGCCGTTGACTGTTCCATATACACGATAGCGCACAAGGCCATTGTCCGTGGCATAACCGCCGACATCGGCATCGACACGGTACAGATCAAACATGCCACCAGTTGTGTTCACGCCCCCATAAAAGCGTTGGTCGGTCGGTAGCTTGCTGGAAAGCGCAGTCAGACCACCGGGGCTGGACTGCCCATACAGTGAAGACGCTGGACCTTTCAGGAGTTCAACACGGTCAAGTCGGAATGTATCGGTCTGGGCAACAGCAAACCCTGTTGGGCTGTCTTGAATTTTCAGGCCGTCAAGAAACGTCGGTACGGTAAAACCCCGCAACGTAAACAGGTCATAGCGCGTGCCTTCACCGCCGCGGGTGTCAGCGGTGATACCGGCAGAATAGCGCACAGCCTGATTAAGGGTCAGCACACCGCGCACATCCATGTCTTCACGCGTAATGACGCTGACGGATTGCGCTGTTTCGACCAAAGGTGTGTTGGTCTTGGTGGCGGCTGAGGCAATGGTTGATGCCTTGTGCCCGCGCACTTCCACGTGTTCACTTTCGGCCATGTGCTTTTTAGGTGCATTGGTCTTCGTGACTTTGCCAGAAACGGCGCGTGCGGTTTCTTTCTGGTTATCAGCCCGTTTTTCCTGATCGGCTGCCAATGCGGTATCAGCCAACGTCATATAGGACAGAGCCAGAGAGAAAACGGCCGTGTAGAGGAGTCTGCTGCGCTGCATATCGAACTCATTTCGTGACCAGCGTCTCCCGCAGATGGAGGTGCTACGTGCTGGTGTTAAGAATAAGACTTAGTTGCGCGCATAACGATGTTTGAAAGTCGTATCAAGCGATAGGAAGCGGGTTGGCCCAAACGCGATGAAATTCTGCCTGAACGCTACTCTCTTTCAGGCAGTTAGTTGAAACGTTTCAGGTTTCTTGTGCGTTTAGACACAATTTTTGATCATCAAACCCTATGAAGCACCCAAATAGGGAAGTGCTTTTCAGGAAGATGAGGGAGGCTATGCCTGTGTACGAAGTGTGCTGGGGGCAGCCCCAAATGTGCGATGAAACATGGCACTGAAGCTGCTTGCGCTGTCGTAACCCAGATCAAACGCGACCTGGGCAATGGGCTGGCCTGCGGTAATGCGTGATGCGGCTTCTAGAACGCGCAAGCGGCGACGCCATAGCGCGAAGCCCATACCTATTTCCTGCTGAAAAAGACGGGTGAAGGTACGACGCGCCATCCCGGCTTCTTTGGCCCAAAAATCAATATCATGCGTGTCGCCCGGTTGCGCGATAATGGCGTCACACACGCGGCGTAATCTTTGGTCAGCAGGCAGTAAAAGCCGTTCTGCAATGCGTGGCGCGCGGCTTATTTCCTCAACCAGAAGGTGAGCAATAGCAGACATGCGGCTGTCCATGGCGAAGTCGTATTGCATCGCGATGACTTCATCGACCAACCCCTGCATGAGGGAGGAGACATCAAACATTTTGCAGGGCAGTTCGGTCTGCATCAGGGTAGGGTCAACATATACGACCTGAAACCTCAGGTCGGTGCGGCAGATGGCTTCGTGCAGTGTATGGGCTGGCAGCCACATGCCTTGGCCGGGCGAAAGAACAAAGCTGCTGTTGTGGGTATTAACGGTTACGGTGCCAGCCTGAAAAATCGATAATTGCCCGCGATTATGCGTGTGAAAGCGATCAACAAAGCCACCTGCATAATAATCGGAAAAGCCGACCACTGGGGGCGGGTTGAGCGGAAGATCAGCAGTGCGCTTCATGGTGCGTTGATCCTGCTCTGTGCTTTGGAAAATCCTTGCCAGATAAGATGTGCGCGTATTAGCCGTGGTGGAGCAAGGAATTAGTTTTGTGTCGCTTTTGAAAAAGAAGCAAAATCCTGAACCAGTTTTTCATAAATCGGTTTTTTAAAACCGACATTCCGTTCTGGCAGGCTATCAAGGTCAACCCATTGAAAGGCATCAAACTCTGGCGGGTTCTGCGCGGCCAGATTGATATCGTCATCTGTGCCGGTGAACGCAATTGCAAACCATTTCTGGGTCTGGCCCCGAAAACGGCCCCCCAGTGCTTTGCCAATCAGATGCTGCGGAAGATCGTAAGCAATCCAATCAGGATGTTCGTGCAGAATATGCAGTTTATCGGTACCGATTTCTTCCTGAACTTCGCGCAGCACGGCTTCTCGCGGTGTTTCTCCATCATCCATGCCCCCTTGGGGGCATTGCCACACACCTTCTGATAAGGAGCCGCCAACGCCGGGCATATCGGTGCGCCGTGCAATCAGAATTTTACCGTCTGCCCTGAAAATAACGGCCCCCACATTGGGGCGATAGGGCAAGGTCGTAATGTCAGATGTCGTCATCATCAGAAACCAGACTGAAGCGAGTTCTTGTTGTTCCAGTTAGGTGAGCTGAGGTGCACATGCATGTCACCGCTCGGCTTTGTCGGGCCGGAGGGAGCCACGGCCGACGCTGGGGCCGGTGCAACCAGCATGCTGACAGGCACCAACGTAATGCCAACATCTTTCAGATGTGGAATCCACGCCCGCAGGCAGGCCAGTGCCACGGGGCGCAGCGGCCCCATAATGCCAATGGCGCGTCCGTTATGCCGCGCCGCCTGTTGAAGTTTCAGAAGCTGGATGTCGATATTGACAATGTCGGTGTCGGTATTGATGGCAACATCGGCTGTTGCTGTGGTGGGGCCACCCTGGATACTGGCTGCCGGGTTGGCGTTTAGATACAGCAGGCCGCGTTTATCCATGTCCGTCAGAATAGGCGTAAAGGCCGCAGAATGTGCAAATTCACCCCCATTCTGGCCGGAAAAAGCGTTGGTGACACCCACATATCCGGCAAGACTTGAAAGCGCCCACTGGTAATTCTGCATGTTCTGGGAGGCAGATAATGATGCGCCAAGAGCATTCGGCCCAGCATTTGACGGGGCTTTAGGGTCAGTTCCTGCCTTGCCATCCTGCATGGGAAGCGACAGCAGTGTTTCGTGTTTATGATCACGCGCCTGCTGCATCAGGTCTTCCACACCAGACACATAGGGCGAAATAGCCAGTGAAACAGGGCCGGGAAGGGAGGTCATTGCTTCCTGCGTCAGGGCCTGTGACTCGCCAACGCCATCAATCAGGAGGGCAACCTGCGCTGTGCCTGCGGGAACATCGACAACAGGGGCGGCATAAACCTGTCGGGCAACGCGGCCATTTGCGCCGCGCTGTGGCAGCGCATACCCGTTTGCGCCCGCTTTGCGTTCAAGCAGATCAACCTGTGGTGGGGGAATATCGGTTTTGGCCACTTGTGCAGCCCCAGCGTCCCCAGACGGAACGTCGATATCCTGCCCGGCGACCTCACCCCGTGGCGGCCCCATGACCTGAAGCGCGATTGCAAGCACGCCCGCAGCGGCGGCTGTGCCGCCCCAGAAGCGAACAAAGGCCCGACCGGAAGACGGCATCTGCTGCCATAGGGACGTGCTGTGCATAACGGTTATCCTGTTTCGCGCGTTAGTGGTGGGGTGCTTCTTCCTTGGTCACAACCTTTGCTGGCGGCAGGGATGCTGCCGGGTCTGGCGCGGGCAGGCCAGCCATTGACCGCACGACGCGCAAACCCTGCTGAAGCTGGAAGTCAGTCTTCGGTTTGGTGTAGTCAAATTCTGGCCAGTTAGCAGGCGGTTCACCCGCAATATCTTTGGCAATGGCGGGCAGATCCGTGCGCGGGGCCGCCTTGGTCTGGTTCCCGCCCTGATTTTTCAGAATATGCTCCAGATCGGCTTCATGCAGGCTGAAGCCGGGGTCTTCGCGTGTTTCCTTCACAGCAATATCGGGCGTGATGCCCAATCCCTGAATGGAACGACCTGACGGCGTATAGTAGCGTGCGGTGGTCAGACGGATGGCACCATTACCCGGAATGGGCATGATGGACTGCACAGAGCCTTTACCGAACGATTTGGTGCCGACCAGAACCGCCCGCCGATGATCCTGCAACGCGCCGGAGACAATTTCAGACGCGGAGGCCGAACCGCCGTTGATCAACACGACAATAGGTAGACCGTCGGTAATATCGGTGCCGTGGGCGTCCCAACGCTGGCTGTCTTTGGGGTGGCGCGCGCGGGTCGAGACAATTTCACCAGACCGGATAAAGCTGGAGGACACGTCAATTGCCTGATTCAGCAGGCCACCCGGATCATTCCGCAGGTCAAGCACCAGACCGGCCAACTTGCCACCAGCCTGTTGCTTCAACTGGTTGTAAGCCTTCATCAGGCCTTTTTCCGTTTCCTCATTGAACTGGGCAATGCGGATGTACCCGATGCGGTCATACAGCGCGGATTTGATCACTTCGATATGAATGATCTCACGCGTTAAGGTGACGATAATCGGTTTGGGTGTTTTTTCACGGACCAGTGTCAGCGTAATTTTGGTGTTGGGTTTGCCGCGCATTTTCTTCACGGCTTCATCCAGCGGGGTGCCGTCCACGGGGTGGCCATCAACCGCAATAATGTAATCACCCGGTTTGATACCGGCCCGGAACCCCGGCGTCCCATCAACGGGGGAGACAACACGGATATGGCCGTCCTGCTGCTGTAGCTCCAGCCCCAGACCGCCGAATTCGCCCTTCATCTGCACCATCATGTCCGCATATTGTTTTTCGGTCATGTAGGAGCTGTGGGGGTCAAGCCCGGTCAGCATGCCGTTCAGGGCATTGGTAATCAGGTCTTTGTCAGAAACAGGCTCAACATAGTCAGCCCGGACCAGATCAAGCACGGTGCCAAACAGGGTCAGCAGACGGTAGGTTTCTGCATGATTTGTGGTGGGGGAAGCATCAGGCGCTTTTTCAGCCAGAGCGGGGGAGGCGAGCATGCCTGCGCCAGAAAGCGCCCCAGAGTGGGAGGCCACGGCAAGGCCTGCCAGGAAGGTAGCGCCGAGCATCAGACCTGTGCGGAACTTCATGCGATCTCGTCTCCTGTCGCCGGGCGTGGCCCGTGCGGTCGTATCCTGTACTGTCGTCGTGTTGCGCACGGCGGGGTGGTCAGTGCCGGTCAGGCATCGCTCACCCTTTCTGCCTACCATGCGGCAAGAGAGATTAGCGGCTTCTGCCGCTGTAGCAAACTGCCTGTCTGTTTTTCCTTACAGGAATGGGGCCGGGTTGACAGCTTTCTGGCCGTGTCGAAGCTGAATGAACAACGTGCCAGACCCACCCATATGGCCAATCGGTGCGCCTTTTGTCAGGCTTTGCCCCGTTTCAACGTCCAATCCGCCCAGTCCCGCCATGACAAATCGGTAATGCTGACCACAATTCAGAATAATCATCTGCCCGTAGGTTCTGAATGGCCCAGCAAAATCAACACGGCCCGAACACGGCGTGCGCACGCTGGCCCCGGCAGGTGTGCGATAGGTTATGCCTGTGGCCGGACCAGATTCGGTGGCCGAGCCCCAAGTTGAGACCAATGATCCGGCCACGGGGCGTGTGCCTCCGCCGCTAGGCCCGCTGCCGCTGTTGTCGTCAGTGCTGCTGGTGGGTGGGTGTGTTGTATGTTCGCTCAGGCCGGGGCCTGCGGCGGCCTGCATGGCCTGTATTTTGCGGCGTGCTGTGGCAGCCCGTTCTTCTGCCGCGCGGCGTGCGGCTTCATCGCGTGCAGCTTTGTGGGCTTTTTCAGCGGCAGCGACTTCTTTTTGCAGGGCGGCTTCCGCATTGGCCTGCAAGGCATCCAGTCTGGAGACAGCATCTTGCAGGCTGGATGCCTTCCGTGTGGCGTCTTCCAGCCGCAGGGAAGCGGCACGGGCAGCCGCATTAGCCTGCCGCTGGGCATCACGGGCTTTTAGCGCCTGTTGTTTTACAACATCACGCTGTTTGGTTTGCGTTTTTTGCAAACTGCCAAGCTGGGTCAGATGGGTGGTCAGTTCTGTATCGAGAGCCGTCAGTTTTTCCTGCCGTGTGCGCATGTCTTCGGCCTGATGCTCCAGCTCACGCGAAAGCCCCCGTAAGACAAGAAAACCCGTAACGGCTTCACCCTGCGGCACGGGCGCAGCCAGTAGGGTATCTGACGGATACAGCGATAGACGTTCAGCCAATGGTAAAACCGGAGACAGAGCCTTGGCGTCTTCCTCCAGCGCGGCGCGTAGGCTGGCCTGTTCTTTTCTGATTTCCGTAATCCGGGAATCGAGGTCTGCTATCTGCTGTTCCGTTGTTTGAAGCTGGGATGTTGCCGCAACTGTGGCTGTGGAGAGGGCTGCGGCTTTGGCAGCACTTTGAATTGCCAGTGTTTGTGCCGCTTCATTTTTTGCACGGGACGCCTCGACAGCCGCTGCTTGTGCCGCTTTCTGCCTGTTTACAGTGTCCCGTTGTGCCTGCGTGGTTTGCAGGGCTTCACGGGCCTGTTTGACCGATTGTTCGGCTTGAAGTTCGGCTTTGGTGGAGGGCGTACTGGCCTTGCCGCTGCTGGCCGCCCCTGAGCTGCCGCTATGGCCTATCGTATGGTGAGGGGACGTTTTTTTACTGTTGCGCGTATTTGTGTGCCTTTGGGCAGACGGCTTGTGCGCACTGTTTTTATGGTCAGCAGCCCAAGTGCCGTCGCTTAATACGGTTCCCCCTGCCAGCATCAAGGCAGCAAGCCCGCAACGCCACATCCGGGTGGAGCCATGCGGGCGAGCAGATAAAGGATGAGGCAGGGTGAAAGGCATTCAGTCGGTTAACAGGGAAGTGCCGGTCATGTCATCCGGTTTGGGCAGGCCCATCATGTCCAGCAAAGTAGGGGCGAGATCAGCCAGCCTGCCGTCTTTCAGTTTTTTTGAACCGACATTGAAGGCCACCAGCGGTACCACGTTCAGGGTGTGGGCTGTGTGCGGCACCCCGGTATCGGGGTCTTTCATGGTTTCGCAGTTACCGTGATCAGCCGTCACCAGCAGAGAACCGTTCTGTTTTTTCAGGGCTTCGAGAATACGGCCTACGCCGGTATCGACCGTTTCAACCGCTTTGATTGCCGCTTTCAGCACTCCGGTGTGGCCTACCATGTCCGGGTTGGCGAAGTTCAGGACAATCAGATCGTATTTGCCGCTTTCAATGGCGTGCACGGCTTTGTCTGTCAGTTCCGGGGCTGACATTTCAGGCTGCAAATCGTAGGTCGCCACTTTGGGGGACGGCACCATGATGCGGTCTTCCCCTTCAAACAGCATTTCCCGGCCGCCGTTCAGAAAATAGGTGACGTGCGGATATTTTTCCGTTTCTGCCATACGCAACTGCGTGCGTCCTGCGCGGGAGACCACTTCACCCAGAATGTTGGTGAGTGTTTCAGGCGGAAAGAGGATGGAAATCCGTTCCACCAGTGTGTCGCTGTAATGGGTCATGCCCAGAACGGTTGAGAATTTGACGATTGTACTGCGTGCAAAGCCATCAAAATCCGGTTCTACCATGGCATCCAGCAACTGGCGGATACGGTCGGCACGGAAGTTGAAGCAAAGAACACCGTCTCCATCCTTCATGCCGGTGTAACCGCTCAGAACAGTCGGGAGAATGAACTCATCCGAAATGTCGGCCTTATAAGCATTGGCAATGACATCCTGCGCGGATGCCGCTTCCGGGCCTTTGGCGCTGACAATTGCGTCATAAGCTTTTTCAACACGGTCCCAACGTTTGTCGCGATCCATGGCGTAGTAGCGGCCGGAAACCGTGGCGAGTGTCACACCTGCAGGTAGGTCGGCCTGAAGTTTTTTCAGGTAATCCGGTGCGGAGCGCGGAGGAGTATCGCGGCCATCTGTAAAGACGTGGAAGGCAACAGGAATACCAGCGTCTGCCACAATGCGTGCCAGATAGACTGCATGATCCTGATGCGCATGGACACCACCGGGGGAGACGAGGCCCATCAGATGACAGGTGCCGCCCGTTTTTTTCAGCGTGGCGAGGAAATCCTGCATGGGGGCACCACGGGCAACCGAGCCATCACGCAGGGCCGTGAAAATGCGCGGGAGTTCCTGCATGACCACGCGTCCGGCCCCAATGTTCAGATGCCCGACTTCCGAATTGCCCATCTGCCCTTCTGGCAGGCCAACGTCCTCACCGCAGGTGCGCAGAAAGCTGCGCGGCGCTGTTTCCCACAGGCCGTCAAAAATAGGGGTATGTGCAAGCTGCACGGCGTTGTCAGAGGAGTCTTCCCGCCAGCCGAAGCCGTCAAGAATGACGAGCATAACAGGGCGGTGGTTCTGCTGGGCGGATGATGCGCTCACGGGGGCATGCCTTCTTATGTTTTTTTGTTGGGAAGATCATGCCACCAAAGTGGCTCTGTCACCAAGTCTATAAGGCGTTTTTTCCGGTGAGGGAGCGTTGCCTGAAACAGAGCTTCACGGCTTTAGTCGGGAAGATAAGAAAAAACGAAAATGCTTGGGGAAACAGCAGATTTCCGTCTTGAAGAGATGCAGGTCAGGCGCGTTACGCCACGAAGTGCTGCATTTTTTGCATGGAGCGGTATAATTTTTGCAAGTAGGTTTCTTCGCGCTGGATGCTGTCCCGATATTGATGAGACGTATACAAACAACCCGCAAAAAATAGGGCAAGTGTTAGGCGATCCTACCAGAACGAGGAAGCACGGATAAAGCCGATCAATCGGGACCGACTTTATCCGTGCAAAATCCGTCAGGCGCGACGCACGATGTAGGAATGACCGAGCGCCTTGGTAATCAGGGCTGCATGTTCAGGGTCACGGGCTTCAATCATGACTTCCAGTTCTGCTGCCTGAACCGACGGGGCAGCAAACAGGCGCTGATGGGACACTTCGATAATGTTGCCGCCAGCTTCCCCAATGGTTTTGGAAATATCAGCCAGCACGCCGGGGCGGTCAGGAATTTCCATCACCAGCCGCAGGATACGGCCATCACGCAGCATGGCGCGCAGCAGGGTATTAGCCAGAATACGGCTGTCAATATTGCCACCAGAAACAGGCAGCGCGACTTTGCGGCCCCGGAACAGATCCGGGTAGGTCAGCACAGCGGCCAGAGCCGCAGCCCCAGCCCCTTCGCTGATCTGTTTTGCGCCTTCCGCCAGCAGGGTAATGGCGGTTTCCACCGCACATTCTGGCACCACCAGAACCTTGGAGGCCAGTTTTCTGATGACTTCGTCAGGCGCTTTGCCAATCTGAAGAACAGCAATGCCCTCCGCAATGGTGGAGCCACCATTGGGGTGTGTTGCCGGACCGGGAAACGCCGACAGGGAATCATACCCCTCAACCTGCACGCCAATCAGTTCCACATCCGGGCGCAGGGCACGGGTTGCAACGGCGCAACCGCTTAACAGGCCGCCGCCGCCAATGGGGGAGACGAGCATATCAAGCGGGCCTGCATCTTCCAGCAGCTCAAGCGCGCAGGTGCCCTGCCCAGCCATGACGGCGGGGTCATCATACGGGTGAATGAAAGTGCGGCCTTCCCGGGCCTGAAGATCCTGCGCGAACAGCAGGGCTTCGGCAAAGCTTTCACCCTCCAGCACCACGCGCGCACCCCAGTTGCGGGTGCGTACAACTTTACCCGCGGGTGTGAACTTGGGCATGACAATAACAGCGTCAATGCCCAGCAGACTGGCGTGACGCGCCACACCCTGTGCATGATTCCCGGCCGAGACGGCAATCACGCCGCGCTGGCGTTCTTCCGGTGTCAGCAGGGCCAGCTTGTTTGCCGCCCCACGTTCCTTGAATGAGCCAACGGCCTGAAGGTTTTCAAGCTTCAGGGTAATGTCAGCGCCGGTCGCTTTTGAGAGCGCGTGAGAGGAAATCGTGGGCGTGCGGATAACATTGCCCTTGATCCGCTCCGCCGCGGCCGTGATGTCCTCAAACGAGATCATATCAGATAAATTTCACAGACAGGATTTCATACGTCCTGTCACCGCCCGGTGCCGGAACGGAAACGCTGTCACCCTCATGCTTGCCGATCAGGGCTTTGGCGAGCGGCGAGGAAATGGACAGAAGGTTCTGTTTGATGTCAGCTTCATGCATGCCAACAATCTGGTAGGTGGCTTCTTTATCCGTGTCTTCATCAACTACGGTAACGGTGGCCCCAAACTTCACCTGGTCACCAGACAGCGTGGTGGGGTCGATCACTTCGGCGGTCGAGATGATTTCTTCCAGCTCCAGCACGCGCCCTTCGGTAAAGGACTGACGTTCACGCGCAGCGTGGTATTCCGCGTTTTCTGACAGGTCGCCATGGCTGCGGGCTTCCGCAATGGCGCGGATAATGGCAGGACGCTCAACGGATTTGAGTCTGCGCAGTTCGTCTTCAAGCCGCTGCAAGCCCTTGCCCGTCATCGGAGTTTTCTGCAAGGCGTATCCCCAAAGTGATTTGGCCAGCACGTAGGCTGGCATTAAAGTTACACAAACAAGCGGGCACGCACCGCACCGCTAAAAAGCGGGCAGCCACCCGTCCGGAGCAGGGCGGGCAGGCTGTTAGACCTGCCCGTTCTGATCAGAATGTGCCGCTAAAGTATGACTGAAGTGGCGCAACATCAAGCGGTCCTTCCCGCATGGCGGCAATTGCATGAATTGCAGCACGTGCTCCAGCCATTGTTGTGTAGTGCGGAATACCCAACACCAGAGCCGAACGGCGGATGTCAAAACTGTCGGCAACGGACTGTGCGCCCTGCGCCGTGTTGATGACCATCTGCACATCGCCTGACCGAATGGCGTCCACACAATGCGGGCGGCCTTCCAGCACTTTATTGACCAGTGAGACTTCAATACCAGCGTCACGCAGCTTTTTGGCTGTGCCGCGTGTGGCCAGAATTTTCAGCCCCATTTTGATCAACTGGCGGCCAAGGGCTGGCAGGTGCGGCTTGTCGCTTTCGCGCACGGACAGGAATACCGTGCCTTCTGTCGGCAGGCGTACACCAGCCCCAAGCTGGGATTTGGCAAATGCACGCTCGAACGATGTATCCAGACCCATCACTTCGCCGGTTGAGCGCATTTCCGGGCCAAGAATGGTGTCAACTTCCGCAAAGCGGTTGAAGGGGAAGACGGCTTCCTTGACTGCCACGTGCGGGGTTACCGCGCGGTCATCCAGATTGAAGTCGCTCAGTTTTTCACCAGCCATCACCCGTGCGCCAATCTTGGCAACCGGAACGCCTGTGGCCTTGGCCACAAACGGCACGGTGCGCGAGGCACGCGGATTAACTTCCAGAACGAAAATTTCCTGATCCTTAATGGCGTACTGCACGTTCATCAGGCCAACAATGCCCAGTTCGCGTGCCATGGCCTCGGTCTGGGCTTTCAGTTCCGTTACAATGGCGGGGGAGAGTGTGTAGGGTGGCAGGGCGCAGGCACTGTCACCAGAATGGATGCCCGCTTCTTCAATATGCTCCATCACGCCAGCCACATAGACTTCTGTGCCGTCTGAAATGCAGTCAACATCGGCTTCAATGGCTTCGTTCAGGTAACGGTCAATCAGCACGGGGCCAGATGCGATTTCATGCCCGGCCAGTTGCAGTGCCACGCGCATGTAGCGTTGCAGGGATGTGCGGTCATACACAATTTCCATGGCCCGACCGCCCAGAACGTAGGACGGACGCACAACAACCGGGTAACCAATGCGTTCGGCCACATCTTCCGCTTCCTGAGGGGAGCGGGCAATGCCGTTGGCAGGCTGGCGCAGGCCAAGCGTGTGCAGCATGGACTGGAAGCGTTCACGGTCTTCTGCACGGTCAATGGCGTCAGCCGGGGTGCCCAGCAGCGGGATACCGGCTTTTTCAAGCGCATGGGACAGTTTCAGGGGTGTCTGGCCACCATACTGCACGATGCAGCCTTTGACCTTACCCTTGACCTGCTCACGACGGATCAGCGCAATGACGTCTTCTTCCGTCAGGGGTTCAAAATACAGGCGGTCAGACGTGTCATAGTCAGTTGAAACCGTTTCCGGGTTGCAGTTGACCATGATGGTTTCAAAACCAGCTTCACGCAGGGCGTAGGCTGCATGCACACAGCAGTAATCGAATTCAATCCCCTGCCCAATCCGGTTAGGGCCGCCACCCAGAATGACAATCTTTTCCCGATCGGTTGGGTCAGATTCACAGGTTGGAGGCGCGAACATGCCTTCATAGGTGGAATACATGTAAGGCGTGCTGGATGCGAATTCGCCCGCGCAGGTATCAATGCGTTTATAAACCGGGGTAACGCCAGCTTCCGTGCGCAGTTTGGCTACTTCATCAGCCTGAAGGCCGGAAAGGCGGGCAAGCTGCACATCGGAAAAGCCGAGGGCTTTCAGGCGGCGCAGGCTCTGTGCATCGCGCGGCAAGCCGTGATTTTCAATCTGACGTTCGGCATGAACAAGCTTTTCAAGCTGGCGCAGGAACCACGGCTCAAAACGGCAGGCTTCATTGATGTCTTCAACCGAAAGGCCAGCACGCAGCGCCTGTGCCGCCATAAGAATACGTTCCGGGCGCGGCTGGGACAGTGCTGCGCGGAACGCATCTTCGCCGCCATCACCCGGCACTTCGACCGGATCGAGCCCATGCAGCCCTGTTTCCATGGAGCGCAGACCTTTTTGCAGCGCTTCCGGGAAGGAGCGGCCAATGGCCATGGCTTCGCCCACAGATTTCATGGAGGTGGAGAGCAGGGCTGGCGCACCGGGGAATTTTTCAAACGTGAAGCGCGGAATCTTTACCACAACGTAATCAATCGTCGGCTCGAACGATGCCGGAGTAGTTGTGGTGATGTCGTTCTTCAGTTCGTCCAGCGTGTAGCCAACAGCCAGCTTTGCCGCGATTTTCGCAATCGGGAAGCCGGTGGCTTTTGATGCCAGCGCCGAGGAGCGGGACACACGGGGGTTCATTTCAATAACCACCATGCGGCCATCTGCCGGGTTGACGCCAAACTGCACGTTTGACCCACCTGTTTCCACGCCAATGGCACGCAGACAGGCCAGCGACGCATCACGCATGCGCTGATATTCTTTGTCTGTCAGCGTTAGCGCCGGGGCAACCGTAATGGAGTCACCCGTGTGGATGCCCATTGGGTCAATATTTTCAATGGAGCAGACAATAATGCAGTTGTCCGCTTTGTCGCGCACAACTTCCATTTCGTACTCTTTCCAGCCCAGAAGAGATTCTTCAATCAGCACTTCTGTGGTGGGGGAGGCATCCAGACCCGATGTGACAATCTGTTCAAATTCTTCACGGTTGTAGGCAATACCGCCGCCAGAACCACCCATGGTGAAAGAGGGGCGGATAATTGTGGGGAAGCCGATCTTCTTCAGTGCTTCCTGTGCTTCGGCCATGGTGTGGGCAATGAAGCTGCGGGGGCTTTCAATGCCGATGGCATCCATGGCTTCACGGAATTTCTGACGGTCTTCCGCACGGTCAATCACTTCCGCATCTGCGCCAATCAGTTCGACCCCGTGCTTCTTCAGAAAGCCGGAGGCATCAAGTGCCATGGCGGTGTTCAGCGCGGTCTGTCCACCCATGGTTGGCAGCACGGCATCCGGCTTTTCTTTCAGGATGATGCGTTCAACACATTCCGGGGTAATCGGCTCGACATACGTTGCGTCCGCCAGACCGGGGTCAGTCATGATGGTGGCAGGATTGGAGTTAACCAGAATAACCCGGTAGCCTTCTTCCCGCAGGGCTTTACAGGCCTGCGCACCGGAATAATCGAACTCGCAAGCCTGACCGATTACGATGGGGCCAGCGCCAATGATAAGGATGGAGCGAATATCTGTCCGTTTGGGCATGATGCGTTCAGTCCTGACAGGTAGCCCGCAAGGGGCTGAAAAAGCGGGAAAAAGACGGGGTAAGATCGGCCGTAACCATGTGCGGGCACATGGCTGGCTGGGTCAGATCAGTTTTTGCCAGCATGGGCATCAATCATCGCCACAAACCGTTCAAACAGATAAAAGCTGTCAGACGGGCCAGGACTGGCTTCGGGGTGATACTGCACGGAAAATGCGGCGTAGCGGTCAGAGGCCAGACCTTCGTTTGATCCATCAAACAGGCTGACATGGGTCACGTGTGCATCAGCAGGCAGGCTGTCTGCATCAACCGCAAAGCCATGGTTCTGGCTGGTGATTTCCACACGCCCAGTTGACAGGTCTTTTACCGGCTGGTTGGCCCCACGGTGCCCACGGTCCAGCTTGTAGGTCTTGCCACCCAGCGCTTGCGCCAGAAGCTGGTGCCCAAGGCAGATACCAAACAGCGGGATACCGGCGTCAAGCACACCCTTGATGGCAGGTACGGCGTAAGTGGCCGTTGCAGCCGGGTCACCCGGACCGTTGGAAAGGAACACGCCTTCCGGCTTCAGGGCCAGAATTTCTTCTGCGCTGGTGGTGGCAGGCACAACCGTGACATCACATCCGGCGGCAACAAGGCAGCGCAGAATGTTGCGTTTGGCGCCGTAATCAACAGCCACAACCTTGCGGCGCGGGCCAGAGACCGGGCGCGTGCCAGCAGGCCATTCCCACACGCTGTCAGCCCATGTGTAGGGGGCCTTGCACGTGACTTCCTTTGCAAGGTCCATGCCTTCAAGGCTTGGCCACGCCTTGGCGGCGGCCTCAAGCGCGGGCAGGTCAAACTTGCCATTTTCCGGGAAGAACAGGGCTGCATTCTGCGCGCCCTGATCACGAATTTTCAGGGTCAGGGTGCGGGTATCAATCCCGGCGATACCCGGCACGTCACGCTTTTTCAGCCACGCATCCAGGCTGGCGGTTGAACGCCAGTTGGCTGGGTCTGTAATGTCTTCCTTGACCACCAGACCGCGGGCCGCAACTTTATCAGCTTCGTCATCTTCGCCAGTGGTGCCCACATTGCCGATATGTGGAAACGTGAAGGTAATAATCTGCCCGGCAAAGGATGGGTCAGTCAGGGTTTCCTGATACCCGGTCATGCTGGTGGAAAAGCAGATTTCCCCAATGCTGGGCTGCTGGGTGAAGGCACCAAAGCCTTTGCCCCACAGAATGGTTCCGTCTGCAAGAACAAGGGCGGCTGTTGCGCCATCCGGGCGGGCATCGGGCATGGATGATCCTGTTATGCTGCCTCCCGTCGGGGAGGATTTGTCTGGAAGCGTGGACTCTGAGGGCTGAAGGTCAGCCAGGGAAAGGCCTGCGGTTTGTGCAATAATGGGCCAGTGGCGGGAAGGAATGGCCTGCGCCTGCCGCCATTTGCGAATGGCTTCCGTGCCAACGCCGGTCAGACGGGCTGTTGCTTCGGGGCCACCTAGTCGGGCAATGATGGTATCGATTGACATGGGCATGGCTTAGTTGTTCCTCCCGTGGCACATCATCTAGCAGTCTGTAAGCAAGGTGGGAAGAAATTTCCCACTTGGCAAAGGGCTTTCTCTGGATGGGTGGGAAGTTTTTTCCCGCATGATGAGTTTTTGCCACGGTCCAGCGTGGTATCGCGTTACGGAATAATTAAAGGAGAATGAGGGATCATGTCTTTACGTGAACGCCTGATGGCTGATCTGAAAACGGCAATGAAAGCCGGAGAAAGCGGGCGTGTCTCGACCATCCGCATGATCACTGCAAAACTGAAGGATGTTGAAATTGCTGGCCGTGCCAAGGGTGCGGAAGGTCTGAACGAAGACGAAGCGATTTCCGCCCTGCGCGGCATGGTGAAGTCCCGCACCGAATCCGCCACCATGTATCGTGACGCTGGCCGCCCAGAACTGGCGGAAAAGGAAGACGGTGAAATTGCCGTTATCCGTGCCTATCTTCCTGCTGAAATGGATGATGCGGCTCTTGCTGCCGCTGTGGACGAAGCGATTGCTGCCACGGGTGCTGCTTCCATGAAAGACATGGGCAAGGTGATGGCGGCCCTGAAAGCCAAATTTGGCGCCGAGCTTGATATGGGTCGCGCCAATGGCACCGTAAAAGCCCGCTTAAGCTAAGTAAGGCGCATAATAACAGTGCGGACAGGCGGGAAAGGAGGGCTGGCACATCATGGGTATTGAGTCGGGCTTTCTGGACGAACTGCGTGCCCGCACACCTTTGGCATCGGTTATCGGGCGGCGTGTCAAGCTGGTGCGGTCTGGCCGTAACTGGAAGGGATGCTGCCCCTTCCATGGTGAAAAAACACCATCATTTTATGTGTATGACGATCACTTCCACTGTTTCGGTTGTGGCGTGCATGGCGATGTCATCTCTTTTGTCATGCAAATGGAAGGTAAAAACTTCCCTGAAGCAGTGGAAGAACTGGCGACTTCTGCGGGAATGGCGGTGCCAAAAGATACCCGCCGCACGCACGAGGAAGTTGCCCATAGCCAGTCTCTGGAAGATGTTCTGGCGCAGACACAATCCGTGTGGTCTCAGGCGCTATACACGCCCGCGGGCCGCGCCGGGCTGGAGTATCTGCTGGGTCGTGGGCTGACCCGCCAGACGATTGAAGAATTTGGCTTGGGCTGGGCCGGTGATGGGCGCGGCGGGCTAACAAATGCTCTTGCGGCAAAAAACATCACTCCGCAGATGATGGCGGAAGCAGGTCTGATGCGTCTGGACGACGAAGGCCGCCCGAAAGGGGAATTGTTCTGGGGCCGCGTGACCTTTCCCATACGCGACCGCAAGGGCCGTCTGGTGTCATTTGGCGGGCGTATTTTGGGGGATGGTCAGCCCAAATACCTCAACGGCCCAGAAACTGCGTTATTTTCCAAACGCCGGCTGCTGTTCGGATTGGATAAGGCACGCGCCGCAGTGCGTGCGCCACGCCCCAAAGGCGCGCCTGTGACTGATCTGGTGGTGGTTGAAGGTTATATGGACGTCATTGCCCTGCATCAGGCCGGGTTTCGGGGCGCTGTGGCACCACTAGGGACAGCTTTGACGCCTGAACAGCTTGAGGTTCTCTGGCAGGTTGATCGTGCGCCCATCCTCTGTTTTGACGGAGATGGCGCAGGCCGGAGGGCTGCTGCGCGTGCGGCGGAAGTCGCACTCCCTTTGCTGAAAGCCGATCACTCCCTGCGTTTATGCTTGCTGCCCGAAGGGGAGGACCCGGATAGTCTCGTTCGGTCCCGTGGGGCGCAGGTGGTGGGGGAAATGTTTGCTACGGCCAGCCCTCTGGCTGACGTTCTGTTTGACCTGCTGGCGGGTGGTGTCAGTAATCCGGGGCCGGAAGAACGGGCGGCACTGCGCCACAAACTGGTCGAGACCGCGGCCCTTATCCCTGACAAGGCGCTGGCGTCAGAATATCGTTCAACGCTGCTTGATCGCTTTTTTGAGACTTTCAGGCGAAAAAAGGGGAAAGGGAATGGCTCGGGTGGCTCTTTCCCGTCCCGTTCCAGCGTTGTCGAAGCAGCCCCCATACAGTTGGACGCCGTGCAGGAACGGCAGCGTATTCTGCTGGCGTTACTGCTTCACTACCCGGAAATGGTGCCAGAAGTGGAGGAGGCACTGTGCCGCCTGAATTTGTCTGATGCGTTTTCAGACGTCAGGGGGATTCTGCTTGACCTCTCGGCGGAGGGGGCGTTGCCTGAAACGGGCGATGCCCTGCTGTCTGCACTGGCCGGACAGGATGAGGAGATGCTGGTACAACGGGTTCTGACCGGCGGCGCGTTGCCCTTATCTTTTGAAGAAAAAGACTCATCTCTGGCTGTGGCCGTTAGAACACAGTGGTGGCATTTTTACGGATTACTAAATTTTTCTCAGTTCCAGCAGCAGGTTGAGCACGAGGTGGCGCGCTTCTGGCAGAATGGGGGAGATTCGGCAGAATGGAAGCGGTTACAGCCACGTCTGGAAGCGTTAGCGCGCCTCAAACGCGGCGAAATGGAAGAACATGGGCTGTAGGCGTTGGAAGCGTTCAGGGAGCGTTCCTCTTGACTTCGGAGGCAGGATATCCCACGTCCTGCCCGCCCTGAAAAACTAAACAGTATGTATGGTGAACTGGTCGTTCTGCATTCTGTTGGGGATGCAGGCGGGGAGGGAGCAGGTCTGGCATGGCGACAAAAACAGCATCAGGTAACGTAGCACAGGCAGAGCAGGATGGTGACACCACCCTGCTGGATACGCAGTCTGCCGCGGTCAAAAAGCTGATCGCGAAAGGGCGTGAGCATGGGTGCATCACGTTTGATGAGCTGAATGCTGTTCTCCCGCAGGACAAGATGTCTTCAGAACAGATTGAAGACATCATGGCCATGCTGTCCGAAATGGGCATTCAGGTGGTTGAAAGCGAAGAAGGTGACGACGCGGAAAACGCCAAAAGCGAAAACGCTGACGGCGAAGAAGCGTCCGAGGAAGAAGCCGAGGAATCTGAAACACCTTCTGGCAACGTCAATACTGAAAATCTGGGCCGCACTGACGACCCGGTGCGCATGTACCTGCGCGAGATGGGCACCGTTGAGCTGCTGTCACGCGAAGGCGAAATCGCAATTGCCAAGCGTATTGAGGCTGGCCGCGATGAAATGATTGGCGGCCTGTGTGAAAGCCCGCTGACGTTCCGCGCCATTATCTCCTGGCATGAAATGATCCGTAACAACGAAATGCTGTTGCGTGACATTGTTGACCTGGAAGCCATGCAGGCTGGCGGTAACCCGCCGGGTGAAGGCGGCGAAGGTTTTGAAGGTGACGAGGCCGAGGAGTCAGACGAGTCTGATTCCGAGTCTGAAGGGGAAGCCGAAGGTGTTGAAGGTGAAGGCAGCGGCCTGTCACTTTCCGCGCTGGAAGAAAAGCTGAAGCCTGAAATTCTGGCCCATCTTGAAGAAATTGAGCCGCTGTACGAAAAACTGCGTCAGTTGCAGGTGCAGCGTATTGATGTGCTGACGGCCGGTGCCGAAGTTCAGGATCAGTCGGAAGAAGAATACGCCAAGCTGCGTGATGAGCTGGTTGGCAAGGTTGAGCAGGTTCATCTGCATAACAACCGGATTGAAGATCTGGTGATGCAGTTGAAGGAAATGTTCCGCAGCCTGAACGTGCTGGAAGGCCGTATGCTGCGTCTGGCTGAAAGCTGCCGCGTGTCACGCGATGACTTCCTGCTGAAATATCGTGGTCGCGAACTTGATCCGTCATGGATGGACATGATTTCCGCGCTGCCTGGTAAGTCATGGAAAAACTTTGTTGCCAAGCACAGCGACACGGTTGTTGACCTGCGAAACCAGGTTGCGGCTCTGGCACAGGACACTGGCCTGCCGATTGGTGAATTCCGTCGTGTCTATGCAACCGTAGCGCGTGGTGAACGTGATTCCGCACGCGCCAAAAAGGAAATGATTGAAGCCAACCTGCGGTTGGTGATCTCCATTGCCAAAAAATATACCAACCGTGGCCTTCAGTTCCTCGACCTGATTCAGGAAGGCAATATCGGTCTGATGAAGGCGGTGGATAAGTTTGAATATCGCCGTGGGTATAAGTTCTCGACCTATGCAACGTGGTGGATTCGTCAGGCTATCACCCGCTCTATTGCGGATCAGGCGCGCACCATCCGTATTCCGGTGCATATGATTGAAACCATCAACAAACTGGTGCGTACGTCTCGCCAGATGTTGCATGAAATTGGTCGTGAACCGGCACCGGAAGAACTGGCTGAAAAGCTGGGGATGCCGCTTGAAAAAGTGCGTAAGGTTTTGAAAATCGCCAAAGAGCCGATCTCTCTTGAAACCCCGATCGGGGATGAAGAAGACAGCCATCTGGGTGATTTTATTGAAGATAAGACGGCCATCATTCCGCTTGATGCCGCAATTCAGACCAACCTGCGTGAAGCCACAACCCGTGTTCTGGCCTCGCTGACGCCACGTGAAGAACGTGTGCTGCGTATGCGCTTTGGTATTGGCATGAACACCGACCACACGCTGGAAGAAGTCGGGCAGCAGTTTAACGTGACGCGTGAGCGTATTCGTCAGATTGAAGCCAAGGCCCTGCGTAAACTCAAACACCCGAGCCGCAGCCGTAAACTGCGGTCATTCCTGGATGATAACTGATATTAAAATTACGCCGTTAGAACCGGTTACCCGCATGAAGGTTGTTGTAACCTTCATGCAGATGAACAGCCCTCCGCAGGGGAAGCCTCTTTCCCTGCCGGAGGGTTGGTTCATTCAGGACAGTTTTTCGCCCACCGTTTCTGACTATCGCATGCTGCAAGACCGTGTGGGGCGTGCCTATTGTTGGTGGATGCGACAGGCTGCGTCTGATGCGTCCCTTCAGGCTTTTCTGGCCAGCGCGCCCATTCAGATAGGCCTTTTGCGTGAAGGTGATGCCATTCGTGGGTTCTTTGAGCTTGATCTGGCTAACCCGCAAGATATCAACCTGTCGTATTTCGGGCTTTTTCCGGATGCCGTTGGGCAGGGAGCGGGCAGGGCATTCCTTGATGCCGTTATCCGCATTGCGTGGGCGCATAAACCCGAATTCCTGCGTGTGAATACCTGCAACGCCGACCATCCGCGTGCTCTGCCATTGTATCGGGATATGGGGTTTGAGCCCGTGCGCGCTGTTGAGGAGGTCTGGGATGTGCCTCAGCGGCTGGGAATACCTATTCCGCGGAGATTTATTGTCTAATTCCCTTGTGTTTTGACCTGAAATGTGGTTGACACGCCATCTTCCCTGCTGGGTGCGTGGCATCGCCCCGGCTATACCCATTGCTTCCCTGTGAAGCACTGCCAGTCGAAATGGTTCGGCGCAGACGGGTTGACCTTATCCGAAGGGAGAAACAATGCCGCTTTATGAAACCGTGCTTATTGCGCGGAATGACATTTCCCAGCAGCAGGTTGACGCCATCGTTGATGGTATTGTCGCTCAGATTGAAGCCGATGGCGGTAGCGTGCAGAAGCGCGAATACTGGGGCCTGCGTACGCTGTCTTATCGGATCAAGAAGAACCGTAAGGGCCACTATGTGCTGCTCGGTCTGGACACGAAGTCTGACACGCTTAAGGAAGTTGAGCGTCAGCTGTCCATCAATGAAGACATCCTGCGTCTGCTGACGCTGCGTGTTGACGAAATTGATGAAGCACCGTCTCCGGTTCTGTCCCGCAAGGGCGATGATCGTGGTGAACGCGGTGGTTTCCGTGGTCCCAAGCCTGCTGGACGCTTTGAAAGCGGCCGTGGCCGTCGTTCTTCCGAAGACCGTGAAGAATATCGCGCCCGTGATGACAAGCCAGCCGATCTGGCTGACAACGAAGCGGAGTGATGCAGCATGTCTGACACAACAGAAATCAATCCCGCCGCACGCCGTCCTGCCGTAGGCGCACGTCGTCCGTTTTACCGTCGTCGCAAGTCCTGCCCGTTCTCTGGCCCCAACGCGCCGAAGATCGACTACAAGGACGTGCGTCTGCTGAGCCGTTTCCTGTCCGAACGTGGCAAGATCGTGCCAAGCCGTATCACGGCGGTGTCTGCAAAGAAGCAGCGTGAGCTGGCACAGGCTATCAAGCGTGCCCGCTTCCTCGCCCTGCTTCCCTACGTGATGAGCTGAGAGGGAAGATCATGGCCGTTACAGAAGTCATTCTGCTTCAGCGCGTCGAACATCTGGGTCAGATGGGCGATGTTGTGAAGGTTCGTCCGGGTTATGCCCGTAACTTCCTGCTGCCGCAGGGCAAGGCTATTCGTGCAAACGAAGCCAACCGTTCACGTTTCGACCGTGAACGCGCCCAGCTTGAAGCGCAGAACATCAAACGTCGTGAAGAAGCTGAGCGTCTTTCCGAACGTATGGAAGGTCTGGCTGTCATCCTGATCCGTCAGGCTGGCGACAGCGGTAGCCTCTATGGCTCCGTTTCTCCGCGTGATGTGTCTGAAGCCGTGACGGAAGCCGGTTTTACCGTGTCCCGTCAGCAGGTTTCTCTGTCTCATCCGATCAAGTCTCTTGGTCTGTATGAAGTGACAGTTGCGCTGCACCCGGAAGTTTCCGTGCCGGTTATCGTCAACGTGGCGCGTTCTGCTGAAGAAGCTGAACGTCAGGCACTGGGCGAAGCTGTTAGCCCGGAAGAAGAAGCTGAAGCCGCTGGCGACGATCTGCTTGTTGAAGGCGAAATCGTTGCTGACGACGCTGAAGGTGCTGCTACGGCAGAAAAAGACGCGGTTGCCTAATCGTCCTTTTTCTACCTGCTAAGCAAAAAGAGGGTTCGGAAGTAATTTCCGGACCCTTTTTTTTGGCCTATTGTGCCGACACCATAAGGCATGATGGAGCCATTGCAGATGAATCATCTTCTGGACCGCATTTTACGGCATTTCATTTCTTCAGGACGACTACACGTGACGTGGCCGGATGGCGCACAAACCGTCTATGAAGGTGCCGCGACGGGGCCAGAGGCAGCAATGGTGCTGAAAGATGCAGCAAGTGTCAGGGCGCTGTCCCTGAACCCCGGTCTGGCCTTTGGTGAAGGCTACATGAACGGTGGCATCGAGCCTAAAGACTGCACACTGTATCAGCTACTTGATCTGCTGATGCTCAACGCGATGTCTCCCGGTCATTTGCCCGAGCAGATTGCCGCCAGTTTCCGTTATGCCTGCCGTAGCTGGATTCAGTTCAACCCCATCAAACGGTCACGCCAGAATGTGGCGCATCATTACGATCTTGATAGCCGGTTGTATGATCTGTTTCTGGATAAAGACCGCCAGTATTCCTGCGCATATTTTCGGCGTGGGGATGAAACGCTGGATGATGCGCAGAGTGCTAAAAAGAAACATATTGCCGCAAAACTTCTGCTAAAACCGGGAATGGAAGTTCTGGATATCGGCTGCGGCTGGGGGGGGATGGGCCTGACCTTGGCGCGTGATTATGGTGCTATTGTCACGGGTATCACTCTTTCGGAAGAACAACTGACCATTGCTCGCCAGCGTGCCCGTGATGAGGGGCTGGAGGGGCGTGTCCGCTTTGAAATGCTTGACTACCGCAACCTGCGGCGGCGCTTTGACCGTATCGTGTCCGTTGGCATGTTCGAACATGTTGGCGTGCGGCATTACGGTGAGTTTTTCGATATTGTGAAAAACAGTCTGGTGGATGATGGGGTTGCACTCATTCATTCCATCGGCCGAAATGACGGGCCGGGCACAACCAATCCATGGATCAATAAATACATTTTCCCCGGTGGGTATTCTCCATCGCTCAGCGAAGTGTTAACGGCTGTTGAAAAATCCGGCCTGTGGGTGACGGATTGTGAGATTTTGCGTCTGCACTATGCCAAAACCATAGCGATCTGGCGGGAACGCTTTGCGGCCAACCGGGCGCGGGCCGTGGCTTTATATGATGAACGCTTTGCCCGGATGTTTGAATTCTATCTGGACGCTGCGGAACTTTCATTCCGTGTGCAGGGTCATATGAATTTCCAGATTCAACTCTCTCCGGCTATCGAAGCAGTCCCGCTGACACGCGACTATATGGTTGAAGCTGAAGGCCCAGTTTCTTAAGTCAGAAAAAAGACAGGGAAACTGATCTATTGCATGTTGCGTCATGCGGCAGATCAGTCCCTTAGAATATGATGCAGATGGTCAGGACAGATGATTAAGTTGAATTGAAGAGAGTGTCCGCTGTTATCTGCCGCATCTCCGTGTGCGATAGATCAGGAGGCGCGTGACAGCGCCAAATGTGCTTTTGCCAGACAATCAAATTCAGCAACGCTGAGCGTTTCCGCACGGCGGGTACCATCAATGCCTGTTTCAGCCAAAAGCTGTTCACCTTTCAGGCTTTTCAAAGACCCACGCAGCATCTTGCGCCGTTGCCCGAAGGCGGCTGCTGTAACGCGCTCCATTGCCTTGAACAAAGCAGGTTCTGGCTGTGTGGCGTGCGGAATAATGCTGGCCACAGCAGACCAGACAGCTGGTGGCGGGGTGAATGCCCCGGGTGGCAGCTTCATGACAATGGCGCATTGCGCACACCATTGGGCCAGAACGCCCAGACGTCCGTAATGGGGGCTATCGGGGGCAGCGCAAATGCGTTCAGCGACTTCAAGCTGGAACATCAGCGTCAGGCGTTCCCAAGCGTTTCCTTGCCGAAGCCAGCCGATAAGTAGAGGGGTCGCGACGTTATACGGCAAATTGGCCACGATATGGCGCGGAGCAGGGCAAAGTGTCGTTAAATCCTGCGTCAGGGCATCTGCTTCAACGACCGATAGCCTGCCAGGAAAATGAGCAGCAAGCTCGGTAATGATCCCAACCGCACGCGTATCAAGTTCTACCGCTGTGACGGATGCGGCAGGAGTGGCCAGAAGGGCGCGGGTTAGCCCACCGGGGCCGGGGCCGACCTCAACAACATGACGGCCTTCAAGTTTACCAGCCAGCGCAGCAATGCGCGCAGTGATATCCGGGTCAAGCAGGAAGTGCTGGCCAAGTGCCTTGCGGGCGTCCAGCCCATGCCGGCTAATGACATCCCGCAGGCTTTCAAGAGCAGGAAGCAGTGCCTCAGACTCCCTTATGTTTGCTGGCATGAACGTCCACAATCATGGCGCGGCGATGCAGATCGCTATCAAGCTGGCGGGCCGTCTGTTCCACTCGTTCGTTCATCAACTGGTCAGCAATTTCGCTGGGGGCGCGATCCGCGAAGTTCTTTTCCTTCTTGGCGCAGACCATGATCATGTCGATGCCGTCTGTGGAGACCAGAGGGCGGGATAGTTTGTTCAGCGGCAGAGAGAGCAGCAGATCACGCATCTGCGGGTTCAAGCGTTCCAGCTGCAATTCGCCGGGGTCCGTCGGGCGTTTTTCACCGTACTGTTTGTTGACGGCAGCCACTTCGTCACAGGAGGACAGTGTCTGTGCAAGATGAACGGCCTTTTGCAGGGTCTGCTGCTGCTGTGGCGTGACCTGTGCCGGGTTGAGTGGTGCATCAAACGGCAGGAAAGCCTGACGGATGGAAGCAACATGCCCTGGCTGATGCCCGATAACGCGTTTGGCGTTGACCGTTACAATGACAAAGCCGCCCGGCACCATAATGGGGTTGGAAATAGCACCAGCGCCAACAGGCATCTGCTTGACCATATTGACCACAGCAGGATCAAGTTCGTCCTCCTGCACCCATCCCATGGAGCCACCATCAAGCGCCGTCTGGCTTTCCGAAAACTGGGCGGCGACAATCGGGAAGGGCGCGCCCTTGCGCAGTTCCTGAATAATGGTGTTGGTGAAGGCAAGTTCTTCTTCAGAATGACGTGGGTCTTCGACCTTTACGAAAATTTCGCTCAGGTTGTATTCTGTGCGTCCATCTTCACGCTTTAGCGCTTCTTCACGCTGGGCGATCTCCTTGGCGCTGACGCGGCCACGTGCCCCCAGTTCCTGACGCAACACCTGCACCCAGCCAATCTGCACACGGATCTGGTCAATCAGAGTGGTCAGGGACACGCCGTCTTCTGCCAGTTTATTGCGCAGGGCGTTTTCCGGCATACCATTACGTTTTTCAATACCAGCAATGGCCGCGGCAATCTGTTCAGGCGGGACGTTAATATGGCGGCTGAGAATTTCCTGCGTGCGCAGACGTTCATCAACCAACTGCCGCACAATCTGCGGGCGCAGACGGGCCATCAGTTCCGGGTTGACGGGCAGGCCGGTGGAAAGAGCAAATAGCTTTCCACGATTATCCACATCACGCTTGGTCAACGGCACGCCATTGACGATCTTGAGGATCATATCATCCGGTTCTGGCTGCGTTGCCTGTGGGGCTGCGGTCTTGCCCTGGGCAGAATGCGTATGGTGCGGAGCAGCCAACGCCAGAGTGCCAGAAGAAGAAACAGTTAGCGCAGCCAGAGAGCACGCCAGAGTAAGAGAGCGCAGACGCATTCGGGACAGTCTTTCAGCTTTCTGCCGGAAAAGGAGCATAGTTTCTGATAGCGGAGCCAGCACGGTTTTTGAAGCAGTTCTTACTTCAGGCCGAAGGCACCAAGCGTTTTAAGGCTGACTGTAAACAGGTAGGTGGAGTTACGCTGCTGGCCACCAATCGAGGTGTATTGTTTGAGATACATGAAATCAATGCCGAAGCAGTCATTATTGTATCCAATATCCCCACCCAGTGACACGAATTCCTTCCGGGAAAGGCTGCGTCGTGCAAAGCCTGACAGATGCCAGTTTGCCCAGTCGGTTGAGAAGCCACCACTGAGTTCGCTGGTTTTGACGTAGTATATCGATGGCGGGCTGTAATCACGATAGTTGGTGGCGTAATAATAGTATGGCGTCACAGGTTCATAAATATACCCGCCGCGGATACGGAAATGCGGCACACCCGCGCTGAACAGCGCATCGCCAAAATTGACCTTGGTTGTATAGGGGTCAAGCCGCATACGGGCGTTGAAGTCAAAATACTGGTTGGGTGAAACGCGCGCCCGCATCACGACATCGGACGCATGATGATCAAGCCCGGAATAGGGAATGCGATCATGCGTGATGTGTTCCTGAAAGCTTTCCCCTGCAAGAAGGTCAACTTCATGGCCATCCCACGTCCAGTTAGCGTGAATGCCCACGTTGCCGCGCAGGCCGCCATCAAGCCGGTCGGTTCCCTGGTAGCGGTTGAGTGAAAACAGCGTGGAATCCGTAAACTCATACGCCATACTGTCTTCATTGGGGATGTAATCGTTCGCGCCAGTACCTGTGTTGGGCGCGTAGATACCCTGCACAATCGGTTCTACAATCTGCGTGCCGCGCCCGTGTTCAAATGTTCTGACAAAGGGCCAGTTGGTTTTTAGCGCGATGGTAGGCAGAACCTGACCGCTGGTGACGGTTTTGTTGTTCTGGTAATAGTTTGGCTGCTGATAGAGTTTGCGCGCACGATACACCATTGAATCAAGATGCAACGTCAGCAGGAACTGTTGCCCCAACCGGTTTCGGAATGGCCGATCCCAGTTCATTGCCAGCTGGCCACGTTGGTCTGACGTTCCGTTGGTTCGTCTGACGTTAAAGTCGTTGGTGTTCATGCTGAAACGACCGCCCCAGGCATCTGGCTGACTAAGGAAGCTATATTCGTAACGGGGCAAGACAAATGGCAGGTCAGAGTTACGGATAACACCCTGGTTCAGCCCCTGATAGAACTGACCATCAAGACGGCTGTAAGAGCCCGTACCAAAGCCTTCCAGATAAGCGTTTGAGTTCAGCGTATCAGACCCGTACCCCTGAATACGGTAATCGCGCATATAGTCAGCAGATGTTGCCAGATTTACATTGGCACCAGCGCGCCAGTATTTGTTGATGGCAATCTGCGCATTGGCAAAAATATAGCCCTGCACACCGTGGCCGCCACCGCCTTCAACATGGTTACCGAAATCGTTGGTATAGGAATCAGCGCGGTGGGTGTCATACGCCAGACCACCCTGAATGTTCAAAGACCCGAAATTAAACCGGTTGCGATACTGCGCGCTGATCTGTGGCCCTGTCTTAGTTGAGAACAGCCCCTGCACGGTAACGTCTGACTGGTCATCAATTACCCAGTAATAGGGGATGGTGAAGTATGTGCCCAGATAACGGTCATGCGGCGTGATGCCGGGCATCAGGAAGCCACTGTGCCGTTTGGCCGATGGGTCTGTCATGGAGAAATAGGGCAGGTACAGCACCGGTATGCCCAGAATATCCAGATAGGCATCGCGGAAATCAATGCGCTGATGTTCCAGATCCTGCGTGGCGTCATAAGCGCGGAACTGCCAGAAGGGCGCGCGTGTCTTGTCTTTTGCACAGATTTCGCACGCTGTGTACACAGCGCGGCTCATGTCATTGACCTTACCGCCCGTGCGACGCATGCCGTTCGCTGCCAGTTTGGCATTTTCTGGCAGAACGGCATTAACGTGCAGCATGATGCCATCTTTCATGCTGCCGGTCAGTTCTGCGTAGTGGGCGTATATGACTGACCCATCGGGTTGAACAGTGGCAACATGACCACGGGCTGCAACAACCCCTGTATCACGGTCATAGACAATTTTGTCTGCCCGCATCACATGGTCACCCTGCCAGACCTGAACGTTGCCGCTCCAGGTTACAGTGTGCTCGTTGTCATCATAGTCAACCTTATCTGCCTGAAAGGTTGCCGGATCGTCAGATGAGGTTGTGCTGCCCATATTCAGGTGCATCGGCTGTGGGCGGAACTGGGCATGTGCCACGCGTGGTGGCTCCAGAACGGCATAAGCCGCCACACTGCCCAAAGCCGTTGCGGCGGCCAGAGCGTGCCTACGGCGTAACAGCCGGATGCGGGAAGGCCGATAGGCCACGGTCAATCAGCCATCCTCCAGATGAAGCAACAACGAAATAGCAAGGCACAACCCGGCTACAGTGGGTGCCCATGCGGCCAGAACCGGCGGCAACGCACCTGAATTACCGAATTGCTCTGCGACTTTCGATATTGTGAAAAGCAGAAAACCGGCTGCAACGCCAGACCCGATCATCTGTGCCACGCCGCCACGTCTGGTTGGGCGCATGGAAAAACCGGCCGCAACCAGCGCCATTGTGCCAGCCAGCATAGGCAGTGCTAGCAGCGACTGGAAATGAATCCGGTGCCGGATGGAGGAAAAACCCGAGCGATCCAGCAGTTTGATAAAGCTGGGGAGCGCCCAGATGGACAATGTTTCTGGCGAGGAAAAACTTTCTTGCACACGGCCGACGGTCAGATCGGTCGGTAAATTAAATTGTCCGACTGAGCGCAGAACATCGTAGGGGCGCACGGTCTGCGCGTGTTCCAACACCCAGTTCTGGTTCCCCAGATATCCTTCAGGAGATTCGATTCGCAGCATCAGTTTGTCGTTATGGTCCAGACGGAACACACTGATTTCCTTGATGCGAATGACATTATCCTTACCCAACTGGACGCCGCGCGCATGCAGAATGGCCACACCGTGCGGGTCATATTGCGTATCTGACTGCCGCAGCCACAGCGAGCCGCTGGAAAGACTAAGCGGGCCACCGCCGGTGCGCAGATATTGCTGATCCAGTTCCTCGGCCCGCCGATACATGGAGGAGGAGACGGGAGAAATAATCCCGGTGGCGACAGCACCAATCAGCATGGCGCAGGCCAGCGGGCCAGCCAGAAACTGCCAGGCGGAAATCCCAGCCGCACGAGCCACAATCAGTTCTGACGAACGAGTCAGCCGCCAGAAGCACACAATACCGCCAAGCAGAATACCAAACGGGAGGATCTCAATCCCGAAATAGGGAACGTGCAGCGCGGCAATTTCGGTCACGACATTGGTCGAAACATCTGGTTTGGTGGCCACGCGCCGCAGCAGGTCAATGAAGTCAAACAGACAGACAATCCCTGTCAGAGACGCAATCATGGCCAGCACGGAAAAAACGAACTGACGCGCGATGTAGAGGGAGAGCGTAACGGAAACAACCATGGTGGCGCGCTAATCCCTTAAACCGAACGCGGCTGGGCGCGCGCAGCCTTAAGCTCTGGCCCAAACAGGATGACCGAACAGATAATACCGGGCAGCAGGGCAATAAGCGGGATAAGGGGAATGAGCGTCATGTTGCGGCTGGCGAGGTTCTGCAATAGCAGGTTGACCGCCAGCAGCCCGACAACAGTCAGCACCGCTGCCAAGGGGCGCTTAATATTCCCATGACGGGAAAAGACCCCGCGAAGCACAGCAAACAGCCCCACCATTGCGAAAGAAAAGCAGGTGAGGGGCGATGTCAGCCTACGCCATCCTTCCACTTTGAACTTGCCGGTATCGCGTGGTGAAACCTCTTTGGGGTCTGGATGTAGCAGTTCGTTCAAAGACATTTCAGCAGCATCGCGAAAGCGGGCGTCCTCCTGATGGGTGGAGGACATATCCATGGAATCCTGCTCAAACACCAGCATATCCAGCCGCCAGGTCTTGTGGTCGATAACCTGACGTGACCCATCGTAGAGAATGACGCGCGGAGTGTCGTTTACAATCATCATGGTGCCGTGATTGGCCAGAATGGTGGCACGTCTGTCTGGCTGGCGGTCGTCCTGCACCACAATACCATGCAGCGTACCATCATGGCTGCGCGAGCGGATATAGACCGTCATCACGTCAGAAACCTTGGTAAACACACCTTCCTGCAACATGAAGGCGGCCATCTTATTTCTGATCTGAAATTCATACTGACGGAACGCGTGGTAAGATGTGGGCACAATCCACAGATTGAGCATAAACCCCATAAGCGTTGCCATAATGGCGCAGGCCAGCCCCGGCCGTGCCAATGCAAGGGGGGATAACCCGGCAGCCCGCATGACAGTTAATTCGCGATCCCCGGCCAGCCGTTGGTAAACAAACAGGCTGACAACAAACGTGGTGATTGGCAGCACAACCGCCACAAATGAGGGAATAAGCAGGCTGGTGAGTTCAATGAACACACGCAGCGAAAGGCCACGGTCCACAACCAGTGACACGAAGCGGAGAGACTGCATAAGCCAGATCAAAGCCGCCAGACCGCCGGTTGTTGCCAGCAGGGCAACCAGAAGCTGATGAAAGACATAGCGGTCCAATGTGGGAACGCGGGCCTTCAGCCATGATGAAAATGAGCGGGCGGTCATGTGCCTTATCTACCCCCTCCTGACGCAAGGGCAACACCCCCTGATCAGGAAGATGCGCAAGAAGGGGAGGCTTCTACCGGTCAGATGCGGCTTTACCGTGGCGCTGACCGGAGAAAAGGACACAAAAAATAAATTTTAGACTTGGCGCAGAGACTCTGCGCCACAGGAAAGAACGATTGGTGCGAGGTCTGATCAGAACTCCTCGTAAGTGTCAGGGTCGCCGCCAATACGGTTGTTGGTGTCCAATTTGGCAATGGCGGCCAGATCATCCTCGTCCAGCGTGAAGTCAAAAATTTCAAGATTGGCGCGCATCCGGTCCGGGTTGCTGGATTTGGGGATGGGAATAATGTTCAGCTGGGTTTCCCACCGGAGCATGATCTGGGCCGGGTTGCGATTATGCTTTTCTGCGAGCGCCTTGATGGTCGGGTTGTCCATCAGGTCTTTGCCCAGCGGGCTCCATGCTTCGGTTAGGATATTATGCTGTGCGTTGAAGGCGCACATATCCGTCTGGGGAAAATCAGCATGAATTTCAATCTGGTTGACCACAGGCACAACACCCGTTTCCTGAATAAGACGGTCAAGATGGTGCGGCTTAAAGTTTGAAACACCGATAGAGCGGATTTTACCGTCTTTCTGGGCGACAATCATGGCCTTCCAGCTTTCGATATATTTATCCAGTTTCGGAAGCGGCCAGTGGATAATGTAAAGATCAACGTAATCGACGTTCAAACGCTGCAAGCTGGCATCAAGCCCGGCCAGCGCGGCATCATACCCTTGGTCTGCGCCACGAAGCTTTGTGGTCAGAAAAATATTACTGCGTTCAATTTCAGAGTTCTGAAGGGCATTGCCTACGCCAGTTTCGTTTTCGTAACTGGCAGCCGTGTCAATCAGTCGATACCCTGTCAGCAGTGCAGCCTGCACGGCGGTTTCAACTTCCTGATCTTTCATGGGGTAGGTGCCAAACCCTACGGCGGGAATTTTATGGCCATCGTTCAGGGTGAGAAGCGGGGCTGTGGGCATGCGTCTGAAACCTTCTGAAATGGGCAAAAGCGGACCCCGCCGCCTTATCAGGCAGCAGGCCGACATCATCAGACTTCAAACGCGACAGGTGCAGAAATGTTCCGAAAAAGGCTAATCAGAACAGCAGAATAACCCCGGCGGAGCCTGAGTTGTCGCTATTGCGGTTGCTATTATGGGCAGCGGATTCCGTATGGGCGAATTCAGCAACCAGATTGAGCCAGTCGGTCAGGCTATAATAGGCTGCACCAACTTCCGACTGATTGCGACGCACAAGAAGTGAGTCACTTTCGCCGGGGGCCTGATAGAGGTTGCTGACGCCATAACTGCCAACAAGTTTGAACTTCTTGGTAAAGTTATACATGGCCTGAACATAATAGCCTTCAGACGCACGCTTACGGCCATTGGCCGCTATGCCATCAAAAAACAGTCCCGTAGTGCCCAGCCCGCTACCGCGATAATAATAGGCCACACCCTGAAAGCCGCGATAGGTGAGTTTGGCACCAATTTCTCCGGCTTCAGCCATGGCACCCCGACGACCGCTTCCTTCCTCGGTCAGCAGCGAACTGGTGAGTGCCTGCTGGTGCTGCACAAGGAAGCTGGCCCAGATACGGGTCTGCACGCCGCCAATCTTGAAATCATACGTGCCTTTGCCCTGCACCATGGGCGAGGAATGCTGGGTTGATTCAGCCGATAGGCCTTGACCTGCAAAATTGAATTCATCAAGCGGCTGAAACACCCCAACAGAGCCCTGAAAGCCGTGAATGGTGGGGGAGACGTAGGAGATTTGCGGTATCCAGTCCGCATAGACATAGCCCACACCAATACGACCGAGCGAGGTGTTGCCGGGGGCTGCGTTACTGCCTGTTGAGCCAACACTTAACAATGTGGCGTCGTTCAGGATGGCGTCGCTGCCGAAAATAGCCAGATCACGGCCAACCTTGAATGTGCCGACATCCTTGTTCCCAAACGTGACGTAAACCTGTCGCAGATCAATGCCAGCCGTGCCCAGGCCAACGGGGCTGCCGCCGGTATTGGCGTTAAACGCACCGTTTTTGGCATTATTGATGCCGGGATACATGCCGACCACTGCGGACATATCAATGCCAGACTGCGTGGTGCTGAGTTTCAGAATAAACCCGGCAGGCAGCAGGCCGTTACGCACAGCGGAAGAGTCAAACCCGCTGGACCCCGTTGAAACACCCCCTGCCACCGGGCGGCCGCCAGCCGGGCTGTTGTAGGTATAAAAGCCGTTAATGAAGCCGGATAGGTTGATATCAACAGGCCCCGCTTTGAACGTCAGCCCCTTGCCGGGCACGTATTTGGCCACGCGGACAATGCTGTTGCTGTTCAGGGCATTTTGGGTGGAAAGCATGGCTTCCTGTGCGGATCGGGCACTGGCTTCGGCCCGGTCAGCAGCCTGTTGGGCGCGCATGCTGGCACTGTCCTCTGCCCCCGGATCAAAACGGATGCCATCTTCATAGCCACCATGAATGGCGTGCGTCACATGCGGCGTGGCATGCTGGGCCCCGGATAATGAGGGAGTGCTTGAGGTACGGATAGCGCGAGCAGGGCCGCTTCGCTGGGACGGGGAGGCACTATGGTGCAGGTGCTTTGCCAGCAAGGTGTCATATTCGTGCTGGGTCAAGCTACCCTTTGCCCGCAACACATCCAGCAGGTCGCTATAATCATCGGCAAAAGCAGCGGGGGCATCAAAACAGGACGCGCAGGCAGAGGCCGCAAGAATAGAGGCAAAAAGTGCGTGCTTCTTCGACGCCATGAATATCCGCTCCTTGGAATAAGATTTACTCTGTGGAAGAAGCGGGTAGGGGCCGTCAACACCCTGATGTGAGGGCTGTATAGGCATCTAACCACTCGATTCTACTGCATATTCCTGCGGCTAAATGGGCAGCCCATTCGCATGGCAGGACTGTGTATCCGCAGCATTAATCAGAGGGAAGAAACGAGGGGGTGCTCATAATTATTATAAAAAACGTTTAGAAACAGTATGATATATGCAGGCTGTTGCGGTCAAAAAACGTTATAACAAATTCAAAATGAAGAGCGAATGAACATCCAATTATTACAGTAATGAAGAGGAGATATGTGCAGAATACGGATTGTCAGGCGTTTATGACTGCATTTGACGTGGTGCATCCGCCTGACATGGTTGTATGGGACAGCCTATTATCACGGAGTTTTTATTGAACTTCCTGTGTGGGCTGCACGCGGTGGTTCACAACTTCGCCAATAATGACCAGCGTTGGGCTGACGACATCATGCTGGGTTGCCAGATCGGGCAGCGTATCAAGTGTGCCGGTAAAGACCCGTTGCTGTGGCGTTGTGCCTCGCTCAACCAAAGCGGCAGGCCACGTTCCCGGCAGGCCGTGTGTCTTCAACTGGGTGCATAAAAACGGCAGCATATTGAGCCCCATATAGATAACCACAGTCTGGCGACGCAGTGCTATGGTTTCCCACGCCAGTTCAAGCGTGCCATCTGCGCGGGCGTGGCCGGTAATGAACAGGCAGGCCTGTGCGCAATCCCGGTGAGTCAGGGGAATGCCCGCATAGGCTGCGCAGCCATTGGCGGCGGAAATACCTGGCACGATGCGGAAAGGAATACCTGCTTCCATCAGGGCCTCCATTTCTTCCCCGCCACGGCCAAAAATAAAGGGGTCTCCGCCTTTTAACCGCAGCACGCGCTCTCCGGCTTTTGCCCGGCGCACCAGTTCATCGTTGATGCCTTCCTGCGGCAGGGTATGGCGGTTGCGACGTTTGCCCACAAAAATGCGTTCAGCATCGCGGCGCACATAGTTAAGAATGTCTGGGCCAATCAGGTTGTCATACAGAACGGTGTCGGCATCTTGCATCAGCCGCAGGGCGGCCAGTGTCAGCAGGTTGGGGTCACCGGGGCCAGCGCCAACCAGCCAGACCTCGCCTTGCAGGGAATGGTCGTTCAGAAGGCGGTCAAGTTCCCGTTCGGCCCCGGCGGTATCGCCGCTAAGGGCCAGATGGCTGCCGCGACCATCCAGAAAGCGTTCCCATACTTGCCGTCTGTCCGACGGATTGGGTAGCTTTGCCCGCAACGGTAGACGCATGGTCTGCATGAAGTCTGCCAGCTTATGCAGACCGGCTGGCAGAATTTCCTCAATTTTGGCGCGCAATCTGCGGGCAAGAACCGGGGCTGCCCCGCCTGTCGAGACGGCCACCTGAACCTCGCCGCGGGTCGTCAGAGCTGGGGTAATGAAGCTTGAAACACCCGGATCATCTACCGCGCAGACGGGCACATTTGCAGCCTGACAGACTGCGGCAAGGCTGCGGTTCAGGGCGTTGTCATTCGTGGCAATGTAAACAAGGCGGCAACCCGGCAGTCTGGCAGTTACATCCGCTTCTGTTACATCTATCTGCACGTGGGTGATGACACCGTCTTCAGCCAAAGTCTGAAGCTCCGGGCTAAGTGCCGGGGACAGGACTTCAACGCGGGCACCCGTGGGCACAAGCAGTTGCACCTTGTTGGCCGCCACGTTGCCGCCGCCAATAACAAGCACACGTTCTCCGTCAAGCCGAAGAACAATGGGGAACCAACCGGTTTTAGAGGATGAGGGCTGCATAGGATAAGGAGCAAGCAGTCTTCACGGCGCTACGCAAGGGTTCAGCTTCTGTTCAAGGCAAAATTTTTCATTTTTCTGGCTTTTGTGGAACCTGTGCCATCATCCAGCCCAGATCAGGCGGGAGAGAAGAAGCCTATGCGGGTTTTCCGTCTGCATGATACTACCCCGAAAGGTTAAAATGTGCTGTCAGATACCGGTAGGAACAACGTCCTGCCACTTGCCCGTCATCAACACGCAAAGCCTGACAGTATGACAGAACAACTCGCCATTACGGTGCCGGATAAGGAACTGCATGCGTATGCAGGCCACCCTATCAAGTTTTTGCTGCGGTATATGCGGCATAGGGCTTTCGCGCATTGCATGGTGTTTGGTGCGGTTGGGGGCGCGATAGGGTGTTCGGTTCTGTCCTCGTACGGAATACGGCATCTGGTCGATATCATGACAGCCACGCCGCAGGGCTCATCGTCTTCTCCCGTCTGGGGCGCTGTCGGGTTGCTGATCGGGTTGATTATTGCCGATAACCTGTCATGGCGCGTGGCAGGCTGGTTTGCGTCCGGTACCTTTGTGGCTGTGACGGGTGACATCCGGCAGGATTTGTTCCGCTTTCTGACAGGCCATTCCCCAGCCTATTTTGCTGACCGTATGCCGACTTCTCTGGCCACGCGTATCGCAACTGCCGGAAATGTCAGCTTTATTATTGAAAACATGCTGGCGTGGAACGTGCTGCCTCCAGCCCTGAATGTCGTGTTGTCCGTGACGCTGATGCTCTCTGTCAGTTGGGTGATGGGCGGGGCGACAGTGATTACGGCGGCTGCCCTCTGTTTTCTGATGTTTCGTCTTGCCGTGCGTGGGCGCTCCCTGCATGGATTATATGCCGAAGCCGCAGCCGGGCTGGAAGGTGAAACGCTGGATGTCATGGGGAACATTGCACTGGTGCGGGCCTTTGGTATGCGGTGGCGTGAACGCCAGCGTTTCAATGCATTGGCGCAGAACGAAATGGGGCAACGTCTGAAATCCCTGCGCTATATGGAGCGGCTGCGGATGGTGCATGCCGCCCTGACAGCAGTGCTGACAACAGCATTGCTGATCTGGGCCGTGCTGTTGTGGCAGTGGCAGCAGGCGACCGTGGGGCAGGTGGTTATGGTCATAACCCTTGGGTTTGCCATTTTGCACGGTACACGTGACTTGGCGATGTCTCTGGTAGAAACAATTCAGCATAATGCCCGCCTTTCAGAAGTGTTGACGGCGCTTCTGGTGCCGCACGACATGCCAGATGCGGAAGACGCCACTGACATTGCCGGCCCAGTAAAAGGAGACGTGGCCTTTCGGGATGTCGATTTCTCCTATCCCGGTGGTGCGCCTGTCCTGTCTGATTTTGATCTGCATATTACGGCTGGTAGCCGGGTTGGGCTGGTCGGCCGTTCTGGGTCAGGCAAAAGCACGGTTCTGGCACTTTTGCAGCGGTTACGCTTCGTGCAGGCCGGTAAAATCCTGATCGATGGGCAGGATATCCGGGGCCTGACGGATGACGCTTTGCGCGCCTGTCTTTCTATTGTGCCGCAGGATGTCTCGCTTCTGCATCGCTCGGTGTTGGAAAATATCCGGTATGGTCGCCCGGATGCTACAGATGAACAGGTAAGGGCCGCCGCGCTGGCAGCCGGGTGTGCCGGGTTTATTGATGCCATGCCAGAAGGGTTTCAGACGATTGTGGGCGACCGTGGTGTTAAGCTGTCGGGTGGCCAACGGCAGCGTATTGCCATTGCCCGTGCTTTTCTGCGCAACGCGCCTATTCTTATTCTGGATGAAGCAACCAGTGCTCTGGACACAGAAAGCGAAGAGCATGTGCAGCGGGCGCTTGAGCGGCTAATGGTAGGGCGGACTGTGATTGCTGTCGCGCATCGGCTTTCCACATTGCGGAACTTTGATAGAATTGTTGTGATGCAGGATGGCAGGATTGTGGAGGATGGTCCTCCCGCCCAGCTTGAACAGCAGGACGGCCCTTACAAGTATTTTCTGAGCAAGCAGGTAACACACGCATGACATTGCAGGATGAAGACCTTACCGCCCTTACGGACCGTCCTGCCGGGCGTGGCGCGCTTGCCGCCTTTGCCTATCAGCAGATACGCGAACGGCTGATCCACAGTCATTATCGGGGTGGGGAACGGCTGGTGCTGCGCCCGCTGGCGGCCTCGCTCAAGCTAAGTCCGACACCCGTGCGTGAAGCCCTGCTGCGTTTGGTGTCTGAACAGGCGCTGGAACTGGATGAACGGAATACGGCGCGCGTGCCCGCCATTTCGCGCGCCATTTTTGTAGAAATCCACGCGCTGCGCGCTGATATTGAAGAACGTCTGGCCCGCAATGTTGCCGAGCATATCAAGCCAGAGCAGATTGCCGTGCTTGAGGAGTGTCACAACGCGTTCATCCGCGCTTATGAAGCGGAAGACTCCCATGGTACAGCGGTAGCCAATGCGGCCTTTCATAGCGCTGTGGCTGATTTTTCAACCTTGACCCTGACAGCAGGGTTTATGCACGGGTTATGGACCCGCATCGGGCCAATTTATGCCGCGGCAAATGGTCTGCCAGATATCAGCCCGGCTGACCCTAATCATCCCCATCTCAAACTGCTGGAAGCCTTTCGCCTGCACGATGCGACAAAAGCAGCAGAAGCGATGCGCCGGGATTTTGCGCAGGCTCAATCCTGGTTGGAACCGCTGCTGCCATCGTAATGGCCTTTGTGTGGCAACGGCTAAGGGCGTTCCTTGCGGTCTTTGACTAAAAAAGCCTGCCAAGGATCGTCTTGGCAGGCTTTTTTAATGGCTTGGTCTGATGCGAAACATCAGGCCGTTTTTGATTTTGCCTTCTCTGCATCCGCTTTGGTGCTAAGCGCTGGCTTGCCGTCTGTCAGGCCGGGAACTTCCACATCAATTTCCAGCGTGGAGCAATGGGCCCCACGGTCCAGTTTGATCTGCACTTTGTCCTGATCCACCGCAACATGGCGTTTGATGACTTCCATGATCTCCCGGTGAAGCTGGGCCAGCAGGTCGTCCTTGCCGTCCCCAACGGAAATACGTTCATGGGCCAGCAGAATCTGAAGGCGATCACGCGCAACCGGGGCAGAGGAGCGGCGCTTGAAGATGCCGGAAAGAAAAGAGCTCATGCGACTCTCCGTTTGAACAGCCAGTCAAAGAGGCCTTTACGTTCCGTGGGAATGGTAACTTCCAGTTTTTCACCGTTCAGGCGGCGGGCTGCATCGCCGTAGGCGCGGGCAGGGGCGCTGTCTGGTTCGGCAATGGTAACGGGAGCTCCCACGTTTGACGCCCGCAAAACATCTCCACTTTCAGGGATGATACCCAGCAGCGGAATGGAAAGAATATCAAGCACGTCGTCAGTGCCCAGCATGTCACCCTTGGCGGCGCGCTGCGGGTCATACCGGGTAATGAGAAGATGTTTGTCAATCTTCTCGCCCTTTTTGGCCTTTTCTGTCGTGCTGTCGAGCATGCCGATAATGCGGTCACTATCACGCACGGAAGACACTTCCGGGTTTGTGACAATCACGGCAACATCGGCATGATACATGGCCATCTGGGCACCGCGCTCAATGCCAGCCGGGCTGTCGCAGATAACCCAGTCAAACTTCTTGCGCAGGTCGGCAATAACCTTTGCCACACCTTCAGACGTCAGGGCGTCCTTGTCGCGCGTTTGGGAGGCCGGAAGCAGGGACAGGTTATCAACCCGTTTGTCCTTGATAAGCGCCTGCGCCAGATTGGCATCACCCTGAATGACGTTGATAAGGTCAAACACCACGCGGCGTTCAGCACCCATAACCAGATCAAGGTTACGCAGGCCGACGTCAAAATCCACAAGCACAACAGACTGACCTGCTTTGGCCAGCGCGGCGCCCAGGGCTGCGGTTGTTGTGGTTTTACCCACCCCACCTTTGCCTGACGTGACGACCAGAACCTTTGACATTTATCTTATTCCTCTTTGTCTTAGTCTGCTCTCGCCATCATCAGGATGTGACGGCTGTGTTTGCAGCAAGATTACAATCTGTGGCCGAAAAGGGAATGCAGAATATTTAACAAATCTACATTCTTTTTGAAAAAAATGCCGCAATTAAGCCATTGGAACGAAAGTCAGTGTTTCCCCTGCCAGTATGACCTGTGTGGGTTTTCCGTTTCGTTCTGCATCCATTTCTTCAGCCGTGGCGTAAAACCCGTCTATGGCTACCAGTTCTGCTTCCAGATGGCGGGTAAAAATCCGGGCGTTGGCATGCCCCCCAATTCCGGCAATGGCGCGCCCACGTAGGGCACCATAAACGTGAATGGACCCTCCGGCTGAAACTTCAGCGCCCGAGGCGACTGACCCCAGAATGACAACATCCCCATCTGGCCAAACAATATGCTGGCCAGACCGCACGGGTTCTTCTAGCAGCAGGGTGCTGGGGCCGGGCGGGGGGGGCACGTCTTCTTCGGGGGCTTCCATCTCACCCGATGCGCGGCCGCCGACAAAACTTTCCGGCCAGTCCCAGTCAGCAACGGCAGGCCATGCGCGGTTTCCGCCTTCAATGCCGATAATACGCACGCCGCGTTCTTCAAGCGCGCTTTTCAGGTAGGTCAGGTTCGGTGTGTGTTCATCAAGCAGGCTGAGGTCAAGAATAATGGGTTTGCCTGCAAAAAAACCGGCAGAACGTGCCAGCTGCTGGTCAAGTGCCTGTAGCCAGTCTTCAAGTGGAGCCTCTGGCGTGAGGGTTAATGCCAGAAAAGACCGGCCGGAAAGACGAATACGGGGAGGGGAAGGTGGCTTGCCAGACAAGGGAGCGTGGTCTCACTGGGTAAGGTCAGATGGAATGATGCAGTGGTATAGCCCGAAGGCTTGTCTGTCGAGCATATGACGCACAAACAGGTTAGCCGCGCAGATTTGATGCATGTTTCCGCAATTTATCCTCTGGTGCCGAAGCAGACAATGTCATAAATCTGCGACATGCGTACCCTTTTTCATCTCCCGATTTCGCCCTATTGCCGCAAGATCCGTCTTGTATTGGGTGAAAAGCGCCTGCCGTTTGAAGCAATTGTTGAACGGGTGTGGGAAGAACGCCCGGAATTTCTCGCCATGAACCCGGCGGGTGAAGTGCCTGTTCTGGTTGAAGATAACGGCCTGATTGTGCCTGATTCACACGTTATCTGCGAATATCTGGAAGAAGCGTATTCTGACACGCCCCTTCTGGGCCGCACGTTGGCAGAACGTGTTGAAGTACGCCGTCTGGTCGCGTGGTTTGACGGCCATTTTGCAGACGAAGTCACCAACCGCTTTATTGGTGAACGCGTGATGAAGCGGTTGAGTGGACGTGGCAACCCGGATGGCACCGTGCTGCGTGAAGGCTATGCCGCCATGAAGCCGAACCTGAAATATGTGAACCATCTGGCAGAAAACCGGACATGGCTGGCAGGTAACTTCCTGTCGCTGGCAGATTTCGCGGCGGCAGCACATCTGTCCTGTCTGGATTTTATTGGTGATATTGATTGGTCACGTGTTCCGGCTGTGCGTGACTGGTATGCCCGCATGAAGTCACGCCCCTGTTTCCGGCCACTGCTGTCTGATCGTGTTTCCGGTATTACGCCGCCTGATTACTACGCCAATCTCGACTTCTGATATAAAGGCCTGACATGAGCATTCGTGGCGTAGGGGTGCGTACGCCCGATGTGCTGATTATTGGTGCCGGTGCCGCAGGGCTGATGGCTGCAATGACCGCCGCCCGGCGCGGTAAAAAGGTTGTGGTGCTGGACCACGCGCCGGAAGCAGGACGGAAAATCCTGATTTCGGGTGGTGGACGGTGCAATTTCACCAATAAAGACATCAAGCCAGAGTGCTTTTTATCGCAAAATAAGCATTTTGCCCGCTCTGCTTTAAGCCGCTACAAACCTGCTGATTTTCTGGCGTTATTGGCCGCGCATAAAATAGCGTGGCATGAGAAAAAACTAGGCCAGTTGTTTTGCGACAATTCAGCACAGGACATTGTACGCATGCTGTTGGCGGAGTGTGAGGCATCTGGCGTGCATCTTCTGCTTGATGTGCGCATTACGGATGTAAGCCGCGCCGAGCATTTTCGCGTGCAAACTTCTGCCGGGGAGTTTTCAAGCCCTGCCCTGGTGCTGGCGACGGGTGGCTTGTCCATTCCCAAGCTGGGGGCCACCAGTTTCAGCTACGATGTTGCCCGCCGTTTTGGTCTTCCCATCATTAACCCAGAACCCGCTCTGGTACCGCTCGTCTTCGGGCGCGAGGAAGAAAGCTGGGTGAGGGAACTGGCCGGGGTGTCTCTGCCAGTCAAAGCAAGCTGCGGTAAAATTGCGTTTGAAGAAGCGCTGCTCTTTACGCATCGCGGCCTTTCTGGCCCTGCTTTGTTGCAGATATCGTCATATTGGCGGTCAGGGCAACCAGTGCGGCTGGATCTGCTGCCGGGGCAGGATATTGGGCAGCATCTGGCCGCCTTGAAAGCCGCTAAGGGCAAAATGAAGGGTGCTGCTGCGCTGCATCGATGGTTACCGCAACGTCTGGCACAGGAGCTGGCACGGCAGTTCACGTCTGACCGGCCTGTTGTGGAATGGTCGGATAAAACCATCCGCGCCTTGGCGGAGCATATTCACCGTATGGACATGCACCCCACCGGAACCGAAGGATTTGCGAAAGCCGAAGTGACACGTGGCGGGGTGGATACGCGGGCTTTATCTTCCAAGACGATGGAAGCCGAACGTGTGCCGGGCCTATATGTTATTGGCGAAGCCGTAGATGTAACGGGCTGGCTCGGCGGTTACAATTTTCACTGGGCATGGGCCAGTGGGCACGCAGTTGGTCAGGCTCTAGGCTCGGCCTGATAAGGCATCCCGTTCCCAGATTTTGATACAGTAGCGACCTGCGGGGCAGAAAAGCTGGCGGCTACCAAGACGGGTTCAGTTCTCAGTGCCGTCCATCAGGCTTTTCGTTCTGCGGCAAGTTCAAGTGCGCGGGCATAGACTGTGCGGCGTGGGAGCCCTGCCGCTGTTGCGGCAAGAGAAGCAGCGTCTTTTACCGAATGTGTTTCCAGCAATGTGCGGAGGGTCGTATCCAGATCATCAGCGCTGGTTTCCTCGGCTTCGGCCGGGCCAAGGAGCACCGTGATTTCCCCCCGTGGAGGTGTTTCCGCGTAAAAAGCCGCTAAATCTGCCACGGATGCCCTTTTGACTTCCTCAAAGCGTTTGGTCAGTTCTCTTGCCACAGCACAGGCTCGGTCCGGGCCGAAAACTTCTGCCATGTCAGCCAGTGTTTCTGCCAGACGATGAGGCGCTTCATGCCAGATGAGGGTCGCTGCTAATCCGGCCCGTTCAGCGGCACGCAGTTGGGCAAAGGCCTCCTTCCGGGCAGCAGACCGGGGGGGAGGGAAGCCGACAAACATGAACGGATGCGGCGGCAGGCCAGAAAGCACAAGGGCGGTCAGCGCAGCGTTAGGGCCAGGGACGACTGTCAGGGGGATATCTGCATCAATAGCGGCCCGGACCAGTCGGTATCCGGGGTCGGAAAGCAGGGGCATACCCGCATCAGAAACCAGCGCGATATGAGCCCCGTTTTGCAGGCGTTCAATCAGGGCCGGAACGCGCTGGCGTTCATTATGTTCATGCAACGCCTCGGTGCGGACGGAAATGCTGTTTTCAGACAGAAGGCGGGCGGTGGTGCGTGTATCTTCACATAAAACCAGATCAGCCTCGGCAAGGGCGCGGGCAGCACGCGGGCTGAAGTCGCCCAGATTACCAATGGGTGTTGCAACAAGTGTTAGGTTAAATGCACGCGGAACATGACTTACGGGCTTTCCTTCGCTATGGAGAAAGCTGTCCCGGTCGCACTGTGCATCAGACCGGTTGTTTTCGGAGGACGAACTGGATGATGTCACGCGCCTATTCTTTCCTGTCAGGAGCACCCACGGGTGGTCTGGCGGCAAACCGCGCGGCGCGCAAGACCGGAATAGCGGTTTTGGGCACGGTTGGGCTTTTGCTGGCAGGCTGTGCAGACCAGTCAGGCACAGGTAGCACCAGCGTCCAGCCCCCGAAAGCCAGCCACAAAGTTGGTGTTCTACTGCCGTTAAGCGGCCCGAACGCAGGGCTTGGGCGTGAATTGTTATCTGGTGCGCAGCTTGCCTTGGGTGAGACAACAGCAACAGGTGCCGCCGCTGTGCCAGCCGCAGGTGCGCCCACCATGGATGTGCATGACACTGCCGGTGCCGGTGGGGCCGCAGCCGCAGCCTCCGCTGCGCTGGCCGCTGGTGATGGGATTTTGCTTGGCCCGTTAACGGCGGGTGATACCGCAGCGGCAGCCCCGGCGGCGCAGACTGCGGGTGTGCCTGTTCTGGCGTTTACCAGTGATGTGTCACAGGCCCGTGCAGGCGTGTGGGTTATGGGCATTACGCCTGAAGATCAGGTCGAGCGACTGGTCGCGCTGGCGCGTAAAGAAGGACGTCACCGGTTTGCAGCTTTGTTGCCGGATAACCCCTTGGGCCATGCTCTGGGCAATGGGCTCATTGCCTCCTGTCAGGATCAGGGGCTGAATGCACCTGCTATTCTGTATCATACGGGGTCTGCTGCCAGCATCAACCAAATGATGCGCCAGCTTTCGTCTTATGATTCACGCCTGAGCGACGCCAAGGCAACACAGGTTACGGATGCACCCGTAACGCCTGTTCCTGCAACACCCCCGACCGATACTGCATCTACTGACAAAGCTCTGCCGTCTGATCTGGCTGCTGCGCTGAAATCTGACGGGTCTGATGCGGCGTCCAGTCAAAATGCTACCCCAAAACTTGCTGCTCCGCCATTTGATGCGCTGCTGCTGGGTGATACAGGGCTTAACCTGAAAAATGTTATCCTTGCCATGAACGACAGTCAGGTTTCTCCGACTGCGGTTCGGGTCATGGGGCCGGGTCTGTGGTCAGCCTTCGCCACCAAACTGGGGGCGTTGAAGGGGGCATGGTATGCCGCACCTGACCCGTCTTCCCGTCAGGCCTTTGTCAGCCGCTTTTTGGCCCGTAATCACCACATGCCTCGCCCTTTGGCTGATCTGTCTTATGATGCCGCTATGGTGGCAAAAACAGTGTCGCAGGTTGCCCCGAATGGCTACCCGGCAGACGTTCTGACCCGTAGCGAAGGGTTTGCCGGTGTGGACGGTCCGTTCACACTCCAGCCAAATGGCCGTACGCGTCGGGCGTTGGGTGTATTTGAAGTGATTGGTGGGGGCAGCAGCGCAAAGCTGGTTGCGCCATCCAGCCTGAAGACGGGTGTTTCAGGCTAAAAACAACACAGACTTTTTTCTAAGGCTTGGAAAAGGCGGCTTCTGAAATCAGAGCCGCCTTTTTTTGTGCTTACCGCTTTGTCTTCTGTTTATGTTTGGCCATATCTGTTAGGCCCAATGCGACTTTGTGGACAACATCATCCCACTTGCGCGGGGTTGTCTGACGTAAAATGCGTAGGGTTGGATACCACGGGCTGTTGGACTGCCCATGGAGCCAGCGCCAGCAATTATCGTATCGGTCCATCAGCAGAACAGGTTTGCCTAATCCACCAGCCAGATGCACGCAGGATGTATCGACTGACACGACAACATCCAGAGACATGATCAGGGCTGCGGTATCGTCCATCGACTGAAGATCATCCGTTGGGTCATACAGAATCATGTCTTCAGGCGGGTCCAGCATCTGGTCTGCATACGGGCCTTTTTGCAGGCTGATGAGGTTAATGCCCGGCACATGCGCCAGAGGCGCCAATGTCTGTAGGTTCATGGACCGCCGCCGGTCAACCATATGCGGGCCAACCAGATTGGGGCGCGGAGAGCCACCCCAGACCAGACCAACATTCAGCTTGCCGTTTTGCGGCACTAGAGACGCGAATTCCTTAACCTTACGGGCATCAGCTTTCAGATAGGGGACTGGTGCGCCCATAGCATCTTCGGTGGCGGCAAAGACACGCGGCAGGCTGATAAAGGGGCAATGCCAGTCAAACTCTGGCGTTTCTCCACCAACCTGGACAACGGCTGCGCCAGTGACCCGGCGGCATAAATCGCCCAGACTATCCGGCACCCATAGATGCGGAATAGCCCCCCGACGGGCCAGCGGTTCAATATACCGCAGATACATCAGGGTATCGCCCAACCCTTCTTCCTGCGTGATGAGAACCCGTTTGCCGCGGATATCAGTATCAGGCCCAAGCGATGGCATCAGAAGTTTGGAGGGCAGATTGCTGTGGCCGGGTAACTGAAAACGCCATTCATGCTCGGCCCACCCTTGCGCGTAACGACCGGCTTTCAGCAGGGTGATGGAGTGGTTCAGTCTGATCTGGGCATTGCTTGGGCGGTAAGCAATGGCCTTCCGGTACAGATCAAGCGCTTCCTCCAGTCGCCCCATGCCAGATAGAACACACCCGATGTTGGAGAGTGTGCCTGCGTGATCCGGGTGTGCCGCAAGTGTGGCATTCAGAACGTCAAGTGCTTCATCCATATTGCCTTTTTCGGCCAGAACCATTGCCAGCAGATTGGCCGACAACGTGCTATTGGGGCGGAGGGCGACTGACTGCCGTAAGATTTCTATTGCTTCATCAAACTGACCAAGCTGGCCCAGAATACCCCCCATGGCGTCATGCACACGGGCGTCCTGCGGTGTCAGTTTCAGCGCCGCACGACAGACAGCCAGAATATCTGCCCGTCGGTCTTGCGGGACCATGATGTCTGACAAATCTTGCAGGGGATGCTGTGCTGTCGGGCTTTTTGTTGCAACCGCACACAGCAGTTTGGCCGCTTGGTCATACTGATACAGACCAGCGTGACACAGCCCCAAAAGCGTTTGAATTTGCGGATCATCCAGCTTTGCATAAGGGGTCAGAACCGCAAGAACGGGTTCGTAATTCCCTGCCTGGATTTCGGTCAGCGCACGCCGGAGCGTGGTCTGATCTGGTGTGGGCTGCGTGGGGGCAGAAGCGGTGCGCGTCATGATTCTCTTTCTTATCGCCCCTGTGCAGCGCTGGAAAGAAAAACAGGAGAGGCCAAGAAAAAACCCGGTGCCCACAACGGGCTACCGAGTTTTTTTGATCGTGCCAGAAGGGAACGCGGGTTACGCTGCCTTCATAACCTCGGTCAGGGACGTCAGAACTTCGGTTGGGTCTTTGTTTTCAAGAACCGCAACTTCCGCAACAAACCGTTCCTGTGCTGCTTCAAACAGCTTGCGCTCACTGAAACTACCATCAAGGCTGTCAACATTTCGGCGCAGGTCACGCAGAACTTCTGCAATCTGCACAAGGTCACCAGAGTTAATTTTTTCCTGATAAGCCACGGCACGGCGTGCCCACATGCCTTTGCTGACATGCGGCTTGCCTTTGATAATGGCCATGGCTTTATCAACAATTTCACGCGACACAATTTTACGCAGACCAGCCTTACGGGCTTTTGTCAGCGGAATACGGAGTGTCATCTGGTTGCCGGGGAAGGAAATCTGGATCACTTCCAGCTTTGTTCCGGCAATCTCATCCACACCAATTCTGTCAACGCGGCCAACACCATGTGCGGCATACACAATGGCGTCGCCTTCCTGAAAGGGGTCGTCATCTTTGATTTTTGTTTTGGCCTGGGCAGCCGTAGTCGCTGCGGCGGTGCGTGCCATTGCGTCTGTCACGCCGCCTTTGGGGGTGCTTCTGAATGTGCTCATGACTGGAAGTTATAGCATAAAATCACGGCCCTGTCTTCCACAACGGAAGAAGGGCCGTTTGCGCAGATGCACACCTGAAGGGTTCAGGCCTGCAAGCCGTTCACCGTGCCGAGTGGTGGCGGAGAGGAGTGGCCTGTCGGCTGCACAACGTCAATTTCAATGGTGCGGGCCATTGTGGCCATAGGCAGCGCATGGGGGGTGCTGGCAAAGGGTTCCTGAAGGTCATTGGCGCTTTTATCAAGCACAAGGAACAATAGTCCGACCAGTGATGACCCCAGCGGGGTAATCCATTCAAGCGTCTGCACCATGGAGAGCGGCAGGACGATACAGAAGATATTGACCAAAGTACGCGGCAAGGCAGAAAACTGCATGGGCAGAGGCGTGTTGCGAATACGCTCAAGCCCGCCCTGAGCATTGGCAAGGTCAGACAGAATACGGTCAATCTGGCCGTGCACTGCACCATCTATGCCTTTTTTGGCAACTTCCTCGCTCACGCCAAGGCCCAACTGATAAAGAATGGCGTTGGGCTGGTTGCGCCATCCTTCAATACCTTTTGCCATGGCGGGCGGCAGCAGACGTTTGACGTCGGCTGAAACATCCACATTGCCTAACGCGCCGCGTAAAGCATGCGGGTAGGCTGCAATACCAAACATAAGGTCCGGACGGTCACCGAGCAATGTGCCAGCCTGACGGCTGAAGGAGCGGCAGTTGTTGGTAATGGCCCCCCACAGGGTTCTTGCCTCCCACCAACGGGCATAGGCGCTGTTGCTCCGGAACCCCATGAACAGTGCAAGGGCTGACCCGATAAGCGATGTCGGCAGGCTGGGCTGCTCCATCCATTCCTGATGGAAGATCTGAAACAGGATAACCACAATGAAATCCCACGCAGCCATCAGTAAAACGACGCCTAGAATTTCCTTGCCTATAATGCGCAGGCCGACCCTTTGGTCAACGATCATCCAGAGTCTCTCCGTTCTTGTTGTTGCAGTTATAAAAGAAACTTTAACATCATAGGATGCACCGGGTTGCCCGTGCACCCTGTTATTCTCTTCAAAAGCAAAATTGTCATGCAGCCTGACAGCCAATGCGACCCAAAGTGACGGAACGGGTTTGGCGTATGGTCTGCGGGTGAAGACTAAGCAGCGTTTACGCCCATGCTTCAAAAGGTTGAAAAACCTATGGGCAGGGGTGCTGCTGCATGAGAAAATATTTCTAGGCCTATTGAGACTATAAACCAGTTTATCCTTCAAACAGCAGCACGGGGCGGGAATGAAAAAAGCAGCACTCACAACGCGGTCAGACCATGTGTGTCATGGTGGGCGTCTTGGGTTTTATGAACATCAGTCAGACGTTCTTGGGCTGCCTGCGCGCTTTGCTGTTTTTGTTCCGCCAAGTGCCAGTGCGCAAAACAAAGTGCCTGTGGTGCATGTGTTGGCCGGGCTGACCTGCACGGAAGAAACATTTTTCATCAAAGCTGGCGCTCTGGCCGAAGCAGCAAAGCTGGGGCTTGCGCTGGTCGCAACGGACACATCCCCCCGTGGGGCGGGTATTGCCGGAGAAGATCAGGATTGGGATTTTGGGACAGGCGCAGGTTTTTATCTGGATGCCGTCCAACAGCCATGGGCCAGCCATTACCGTATGGGCAGTTACATAGCGCAGGAACTGCCCGCTTTGACGGAAGCCTTATTCCCGCTGGATGGAACGCGGCGGGGTATTATGGGGCATTCCATGGGAGGACATGGTGCCTTGGTCCACGGTCTGCGGAACCCGTCAGTCTGGAAATCGGTTTCAGCGTTTGCGCCGATTGTTCATCCAACTGCTGTGCCGTGGGGCCAGAAAGCGTTTAGTCATTATCTGGGAACTGATCAGGCGCTATGGCGGCAGTATGATGCTGTCTGTTTACTCGAAGATGGAAAAACCCATTCTTCCGCCCTGCTGGTTGATCAGGGAATGGGGGACCAGTTTCTAGAGCGTGAACTTCAACCGTGGCATCTGAAAAAAGCAGCGGAAAATGCCGGGCAGGAACTGCGACTTCGTGAGCATGAAGGTTACGACCACTCCTACTGGTTTGTGCAGAGTTTTGCAGCGGACCATCTTCAGCACCACGCTGCTATTCTGAAAGGGCTGTGATAAACTCAAAAAATGAGCAAAGAAGCGCCGTAAGATCCTGATTTATAAAAATTCACAGCTTTTTCAGGACGTCCGCGACGGGTTGTGAACAAACCCGGCCAAAGCCCCCAGCCATTTTATATATTCTGTCAGAAGCAGGTGTAACGTATTGCTTTTGAATGGTTGTTCAAGTGCTGGGGGTATTACGGGGTAGGGGTAAAGCGTTACGCCGGGGAGTGTGCGCCCAAGTTCTAACATGGCACGGCGCATATGGTAGCCAGCGGTCACGACAGTCAGGGTATGAATCCGATTATCAGCAACCCAAGCGGCTGTTTCAGCAGCATTTTCTATGGTTGAGCGCGCCTGATACCCCAGCGTGATACGGTTTTTCAAAGCAGCAGGCATGGGGGGTAACAGGTCATTGCGCCCTGCCTGTGGGTCCACCCCGGAAATAAGCAGTTTATCGGCCTGATCTTGCTTCAATAGCCGCAGCGATGTGTCGATCCGTCCCTGACCGCCTGTCAGTACAACAATGCCGTCAGTATGCGGAACAGTCCTTGCTGGTTTCAGAGCGTCATACACAAACCACCCAAATACCAGCGCGAGGACAAGGAAGCTCAGACTGCCTAGGCGCAAACAGAAACGGACCAGCCGCACCAGTCGTGACCGAGGTTTACCAACAGCAGAGCGGTGTGAAGAAGACGGCTTCATGGCATACGGCGCAACCAGATACGAACCATGATCTGCGTTGTGGCCCATCCGATAAACGCAGCCACAACTGGCAGCGCGACGAGGCCGATCAGCAGGTCTTTAGGCAAAATGTCAGGCAGGGTGCGCCAGTCCGGCATTGTAATAGCCGTGCTTTGCAGGGAAGACACGGCAAACGGGGCGGCCATTCTGAACAGCAGAACCAACGGAGCAATCGCCAGCAATGTGCCCAATATACCGCCCCCTAGTGCCAGGCCACCAGTACGGCCCGCAAAGCGGCCTGCAATGTAGCTGTCAGTTGCCCCCAGTCCGTGCAGGATTTCAATAATATCCCGCCGGGTGGACAGGCCGGTTCGGGTGGCTAGCCCCGTTATCATGGCGGCAATCCCACCGACCGTCACCAAAGCGAGGGCTGCACAGGCAAGCAGGCTGTCTGCCAGAGCACGGAGCCGGGTGCTCCATTCGGCATTATGCTCAACCACTGTGCCGGGTATCTGGGCATTCAGCGTTTGTTCAAGATCAGGCGGGGGTTCAGTTCCTTGCGGCAATCGAACTTCTATAACCGCAGGCAGAGGCAGCGCACTGTTGCTGGCATCGCCCAGCCAAGGGGTCAGCAGATGCGCCAGTTCTTCCTTGCTAAGCTTATGAGTTTGCGTTCCGTCTGGCAGGCTGGCCAGCAGGGCGAGAACGGCATCTGCCCGGGTTTGGTGCGCAGCAGCGTCCGATTTCTGCTTTGCCGTGCTGGTGGCGGACGGGTTTGGCGCTGTCGAAGGGGCAGGCTGATCGGGGGCAGAGACCTGAATGGTCAGCAACTGTGCGGCCCCGCCAGCCCAACGGGCCGATAGCGCACGCGCGCCGGTCGCGCCGGTGAGCGTCAGGGCTGCCAGAAAACTCATCATCGCGACAAGAATGAACAGACTTCTGTCTGGCAATGCTTCGGAAAGGGAAAGACCATCCTTACGGCCTGAAAACGGGAGAACCATGGGTCAGTCATCCTCCCGCACAAGACGGCCACGCTCAACATACAGGGAAGGGCGCGGCAGGCGGCGTATCAGGGCTTCATTATGGGTGGCGACAATAACCGTCGTGCCCATGCTGCTTAGTTCACCAAACAGGTCGAGCAGTTTGTGCGCCTGTGGTTCTTCAAGGGCATTGGTGGGTTCGTCAGCCAGAATAAGACCGGGGCGATGCACAATGGCACGGGCGATGGCTGTACGCTGCTGCTCGCCCCCAGACAGGCGTGAAGCTTGCACATTCACACGCTCGCCCAAGCCAACCCATTTTAGAATGGCCTGCACCTCATCCGTAATTTCATCTTCGGGGCGATGCTGAAGACGGAGGGGAAGGGCGACGTTATCCGCCACCGACAGGCCGGGCATAAGCCGATAGTTCTGATGCACCATGCCGATTCGCTGCCGAAGGCGCATCAGGGTGGCGCGTGGCGTATCGACGCTGACGGTCTTGTTCAGAATTTCCAGACTGCCATCAGACGGCAGGCTTTCAACATGCAGCAGGCTGAGCAGGCTGGTCTTCCCGGCTCCAGAGGGGCCAAGAAGCCAGCGAAAGCCGCCTTGCGGAACAGTGAGCGTGAGGTTTGACAGAACGGGCGTGCCGTTCTTCCTCTCCCGCCGCCATGACACATTCTGCAGACGGATCATGAGAAAAACGCAGGCGGTGCGCAAAAATGCGGCATGGTCAGGACAGCTTGAGACATAACGTAACTGTAGCGGACAGCACGGTTGGCTGTCGATGATAAGCCACCAGGTTGAGGCAGCGAAGATGACTTAAAATAGTCATGTTCAAAATCCCCTCTGGTCTGGAGCCCAGCCTCTTGTATTAAAGAGGCTATATAAAAGCTGCTTTTCGTGTGGGTTAGCGCCTGAACGGCAGAACAGTGCGAGCTATGACTAGCCGCGGCATGACAGAGAGTACTGATGAGAATAGTTTGCCCCTCATGTGGCGTTGCCTATCAGGTTCCTGCGGCACTTCTGGCCAAACGCCAGACGCTGAAATGTTCTGCCTGCGGTGTTAAATGGCGCGTGCAACTGCCGGCAGAGGAGGATGACTCCATGCCGGTTGTGGAGGCTTTCAAGGCAAGCTCCGCACACCCCACGCAGCAACCAGAAGCTCCGCCGACGTTAGAAGACAGTGCCGGGTCTGCTGGCGACTCATCCTCGACTGATCACCCTGAAGAAGCATCAGAACATCAGGCTCACGACGTTCCCGGAGTGCCTCCACAGGAAAAAGAGGCACAGGATGTGGCGGAGTCCACAATTTCCTCCTTGCCAAGTGAAGCCGGACACAGCACGCCAGAGCCAGAGCCAGAGCCAGAGCCAGAGCCAGAGCCAGAGCCAGA